>NZ_JAFBFA010000005.1 GCF_016909015.1 Gracilibacillus alcaliphilus | reverse complement strand
CCTGTTTGGTCATTCTTTTAGACATACAAAATACTCCCTTCATAATAGGTGAGAATTTTTATTATTTCTCTGTCTACTATAAAGGGAGCATATCATTCATAGACTGTCTTTTTTACAAATATTTAACGTTTATAGCTCAAATCTTCACCATTTGTTTCAATAACCTTTTTATACCAATCAAAGGAATCTTTCTTAGATCGCTTCATTGATCCGTTTCCTTCGTTGTCACGGTCCACATGAATCATACCATAACGCTTCTTCATTTCACCTGTTGTGAAAGAAACAATATCAATGATTCCCCATGGCGTATACCCCATTAATTCTACTCCATCGTAATTAACAGCCTCTTCTAACGCCGCGATATGGGAACGTAAATAACTGATACGTGCCTCATCATGGATAGAACCATCTTCTTCAATATGGTCAATAGCACCAAAGCCATTTTCGACAATAAACATTGGTAATTGATAACGGTCATAGAAGCGGTTCAAGGTGTATCGCAAACCAGTCGGGTCAATCGCCCAGCCCCAGTCACTGGATTTGATATATGGGTTTTCGACACCATGCGGCAAGCCGCCATTTGTCACATCAGAAGCATCACTGGCCACTTCACCACTTTTTACAGTAGTAGACATATAATAACTAAAGCCTAGATAATCTACGATACCTTTGCGCAGAATCTCATCATCGCCATCTTCCATTACAATGTTGTAACCTTTACGTTCAAATTCTTTTAACGCATAGCTTGGATAGTAGCCGCGTACTTGTACATCTGGGAAGAAGTAACGATCACGCATATACTCCTCTGACAGCATCACATCTTCTGGATTAGAAGAGTAAGGATAAATTGGCACATGGGAGACCATGTTTCCTATTTGAAGATCCGGTTTCATCTCTTTTCCTTTGATAACTGCTAAGGCACTAGCTACTAATTCATGGTGAGCGGTTTGATACATTACTTCTTTAGCGTCTTCCCCTTCTTCTACTAGTACACCAGAATTGGTCCACAAGAAGAGTGGATTACGAACATCCATCTTATTATTGATTTCATTAAATGTCATCCAGTATTTCACTTTATCTTTATAGCGATCAAAACAAACTTCAGCAAATTTAACAAAACAATCTACAACCTTACGGCTGCGAAAACCGCCATACTCGCGTGCCAAATGTAACGGCATTTCAAAGTGTGACAGCGTAATGACTGGTTCAATACCATGTTTCAACAACTCATCGAAGACATTGTCATAGAATTGAAGACCTTCCTCATTTGGTTCTGTTTCATCACCTTTAGGAAAAATACGGCTCCAGCCGATCGATGTTCTTAGGCATTTTAAACCCATTTCCGCAAATAACGCAATATCTTCTTTATAGCGGTGATAGAAATCAATTGCTTCATGGTTTGGATAAAACTCATCCGGTTCAATTGTATCTGTGATTCTTCTTGCCACACCATGCGCACCTGCCGTCAGCACATCTACCACACTAGGTCCTTTACCGCCGGCATTCCAGCCACCCTCAAATTGGTGGGCAGCTAAGGCACCGCCCCATAAGAAATCTTTCGGTAATTTACTCATATTTGACATCCTCCTTTGATTTAACACGGCACTACCCGTTTGTAAGTTTTCTTCACCTTACTTGACCATCGTAAATAGTTTCTCGCCTGCTTTGCTATCACTGATTTCTTCAAACGCTACTTCTTCAAATCCCGCCATATCCGTTACAATAATTGGTGTGACAGTTTGCAGTCCATGTTCTATAATCAGTTCTCGGTTAAATTCTAATAACACGTCACCTTGTTTCACTGCTTGACCGTCCGTTACCTTCACATCAAAAGGTTCACCTTTTAGGCCGACAGTATCTAAGCCAACATGGATTAATAATTCTAAACCAGTGTCTGTACGCAAACCAATTGCATGTTTCGTCTGAGCAATCATTACCACAGTACTGTCTGCTGGTGCATATAAGATATTTTCGGTTGGATCAATGGCAATCCCTTTCCCCATCGCCCCTGAACTAAATACTTCATCAGCCACATCTGCAAGCGGAACAACTTTACCGGTTAATGGTGACTTGATCTCTTCTTCATTTACAACAGCTGTTTCTGTTGCTTGTGCAGCTTCTTCCGTACCAGTTTCACCTTGTTCAGCTGCTAATTCCTTACTGCCTTGCTTTGCTGTATCTTCTCCATAACCAAAAATTTGAACAAGAATAATCGGTAAAACAATCGCAATCGCAGAACCAATCAATACACCCCAAATAGAGGAAGGATAGTCTGTCATATTAATGGCATTTACTGTTGTAATCGCACTAGGTAAACCAGCGTATGCGAAATAAAATGGGCTAAAGAAACTGGCCGTAATCGCACCGATCGCACCTGATATACATCCATAAATAAATGGTTTCTTAAACCGGAGCGTAACACCGTAGATAGCCGGTTCGGTAATACCAAAGATACCGGTGATCCCAGCTGATGCACTAACCTTACGTGTTTCACTGTTCTTCGCCTTAATAAGCACACCGAATACAGCACCTACTTGGGCAATAACGGCAATCGTTTGATAGGCTTGGAAGGAATCCATGCCATACTGTTCAAAGTTGGCAAGAACCATTGGTGTAACCCCCCAATGGACACCAAAGATAACTAGCACTTGCCAGAACCCGCCAATAATAGCTCCCGCTAATGCCGGGAAAACTTCGGCCAAATAATTATAGCCATTAGCAATTCCGTTTGCACCCCATGTTGTGATTGGTCCAATCAGTAATAATACTAGCGGCACCATAATGAGGATACTGAAAAACGGTACAAATAATGGACGAACTACCTCATGAATTTTCTTATTCAAAAATTTCTCTACATAAGATAAGATCCACACTAGGAATAATGGTGGCAGCACTGATGATGTGTAAGTTGTTTCTGATAAGGCAATACCTAAGAATGTGAAGGTTTCGCCATCAGCAATTCGTTCTGCTATTGCTGTCCAATCCGGTGTTACCAATGCTGCTGTAGCAGCAACGGCAATATAAGTGTTAACTTTAAAATGTTTAGACGCCGTAATCGCGATGAATATCGGCAAGAAGGTAAACGGTGCCCAAGACATAAAGTTTAATACTTCAAATGTTCCTGTTTGTTCAAAAGCTGGAAAAGCCAATTTAATCAAAATCAGTATACCTTGCAAAATACCGGCAGCAGCTAAGATATAAACAAACGGCGCAAAAACCGCAGACATCGTTGCAATCACACGATTTAAAATAGTTCCTTTATTGTCACTTTCTTGGTCAGAAGCATCTACATTTACATTACTGATAAAGGCTTCATACACTTCACCAACATGCTGGCCAATTACGACTTGGAATTGACCACTATTCTCTACTACTGTAATAACACCAGGAAGGCTGGAAACTTTCTCTTTTGCCTTTGGATCTGTATTTTTCAACACAAGACGCAAACGTGTGGCACATCTCGTGGCATTTTCAATATTATCTTCTCCGCCAACTGCCTCCAAAATGTCATCAGCTAGTTTGTTATAATCCCTCACTTTACTTGCCATTTGTTCGTTCTCCCTTCAGGATTTTATACCTACATTATAATTGTATAGGTATAATTAGTCAATGCCTATATAATATTATTGTATTCAATTAATTTTGTAACTAAACAAGGAAATATGGTATACTTTGAGTCAGATAAGAACAGAATGAGAGGTATGAGTCATGCTTAAGTATCAGCAAGTAGCCAATCAAATTGAACTTTATATTGAACAGCATCAGCTACAGCAAGGTACCAAACTGCCTGTATTAGAATCATTGATGGATGAATTTTCTGCCAGCAAAAGCACGATTATCAAGGCATTAGATCTGTTGGAGAAAAAAGGGCTTATCTTTCAAGTTCGGGGGAGCGGGATCTTTGTTAGAAGAAAAAGCCGGATGGGGTATATCAACTTACTATCCAATCAAGGTTTTAAAAAAGATCTTGAAGAGTTCGACATTACATCAGAGATGCTCCAGCTAGACGTCGTAAAACCAACACAAGAAGTGGCAGACAATTTGCAGATTGACTATGATCAAGGTGTCTATTATGTCAAACGGATTCGTTATATTAACGGTCAGACATTGTGTGTAGAAGAATCTTACTATGATAAATCTGTGGTCACTTATTTAAATAAACAAATTGTGACAGAATCTATCTTCCATTATGTAACGGAGGGGTTAGGGCTAAATATTGGTTTTTCAGAAATGTATATCAAGACGGGAAAATTAACGGAAGAAGAAGCCAATTATTTGCACTTGAAGCAAGGTGATCCCAAGCTCGTTATGGAGAGCATCTTTTTTCTGTCAAATGGCAAGCCGTTTGATTTTTCGAAGGTCACTTATAATTATGAGCAGTCACAATTCTTTTTATTGGGTAGCGGAATATAATCAAATCTTGCCCCATATACGAAAAAGACAGCTCCCATCCTCGTTAAGATGGAAACTGTCTTTCGTCATTTCACCCTTATAATAATGGATATTATTTCACTTTTTCCAAAGATGGAGCTCGTACTGAGAATTGCTTACTCTTTTTTCCATCTAAGTAAAGGGCTTCTTTTATAATGAACAATAGAAACACTTATTCGTTCTCGCTCCTTTTGTTTGCCAAATCACTCGATTATGTGTGTGTATTCTATTATCTATCTAAATAACATCATTATATAATGGGGCACCAGGTCCGATGGGAATGATCTTTAACCGGTCGGTTTCTTTTACAAAAATACTTTTATATTCTTGTTCGCCATCTGTTGACTTAAAAATTATCACTCGTTTACTTTGGTTGTCTTCCACAATCTCTTGTTCTAACCTATCCAGATCAATATGCTCAGCTAATGTTTCATATTCAGGAAAATCCTGAGAAACTTCACTTGACTGCTGATCTGATTCTTCGTCAGGAGACTCTTTTGCCACTTCATTAGAGTCCATTATCTCCTGATCTGTTGATGTCTCTTGCTCTGTTCCTGTAGATGCCACATGTTCTACTGAAACTTCCTTTGCTGCCTGTTCTGTTTGATCGCTTGCCCCACCCCCCGCCAAAATAGCAGCTAATGTGGTTACTGTGATAAAATATTTCATCTGAATTTCCCCTTTCTTCTATTTCTATTTGTTATATTACCCTGCTTCTCTAACATTCCGCTGAGAAGAAAATGAGAATTTGATGAGATTGTGGAAACCTAACAATACTTAAACAATCATCCCATCATTTATATCTCTATGCAAACATAACAAAACCACCCTCTATCTTTATAAAGACAAGGATGGAAATGAACAAAGTGCAATCACCGAGCCAGAGTTTCCTGACTCTATATTTATTTATTTCTTTTGATCTTGTTCTGTTCGGGACGCCTTGACAACTTTCCATGACTCATTTAAATACTTGACTAATCGATACGGCTTTGTCACTACTCTAGCAGGAAAATGAATCAGGAAATCCCCTTTTCCCTCTTTTAATTCGCGGCGAATTTGTCCAGGCTTTGATACAGCTTTATAATATGATTCTTTCAAGAATTCTTTCTTTACATCAAGACGCAATTTCACCACATGATGACACTGCTCGCATTCAATCTTACTAATCTTCTCGTTAAGATAACTAATTTGATGCAAAGTATGGTCCATGCATTGTGTACAGAACAATTCTGTTTCCATTTCAGAACGCTTCATACTAAATAAGCCTCCTCTATTATTGGCACCGTTGATATTTATTCCGGTGCATCCGTCCGTAATTCCTCCACTTTAAGGCTTTGAAATTCCCAAAAGTGCAGTAGAGGGATAGCAGACGCTAATACCCCGAGAAGTGTCAGCGAGGGATGAGAAAACCCAAGTTGATAGCAGTCTCGCTTTATTTTTTATCTATCTATATTATACAACAAAACACGTGATAATATAATAATGAAAGAAAAACTCTCTTCTACTAACCATAAGATTGGAAGCAACTATACGCAGCAGTAATGTTGTGACCATCCACCGGGACAAGAAACAAGGGACAAAACCATAAAACTGGCCCGCCCCCGACTCTTTTCTCACAAACGAACGCTTATCTGAACCGTTTGCTTTCCTTTTAACATCCGAACCTAACAGTCTTTCATCTCAGATTCATGGATAAATAATATTAATTATGAATCCCTTTACCCAGCCATGAGGCACCGGCCTCATAAATAGATTCTGAAACAGATGGATGGGCATGGATCATCGTAGCTAATTCATCCACAGTCCCTTCCAGATGAATAAAGGCAGCTGGCTCGCCAATCATTTCTGTTACATGTGGACCAACTAATGTGGCACCTAGTATTTCCCCATATTTCGGATCAGCTAATAATTTTACAAAACCGCTGCTCTCCGCAGAAGCAAGTGCTTTGCCATTACTGCTCAAGTTCACGGTTTCTGCTTTATACTGCATCCCCTTCTCCTTTAATTGTTGTTCAGACAACCCAACACTAGCTATTTCAGGATTGGTATAAACACAACGTGGTACTGTCCGGTAATCAATCTTCTGCTTCTCTCCAGCAATATGACCTGCTGCAATCAATCCCTCTGCACTAGACACATGCGCCAGCTGATAGCCTCCTATAACATCACCAATCGCATAGATAGATGGAACATTTGTCTGCATATAGTCGTTCACATCGATAAAGCCCTTATTCATGGAAAGATGGAGTTTCTCAACCGCAGCAGTATTTGGTTTTCTTCCAACCGATAATAACACTGCCTCAGCAGACAGTTTCTCAAGTTCCCCATTGGCTTGTTTGATCGTCGTCATTATCTTTTGACTATTATTTGTAAACTGAGTTACCTGTGCACTGGTATAAATCTTAACTCCTTTTGCCACCAGCTCTTTTGCTAAATGCTTAGATACTTCTGGATCTTCTGTAGTAATGATACGATCAAACATCTCAATAACTTTGACATCTACACCTAGACTGGCAAAAATACAAGCAAATTCTACTCCAATAATTCCTCCACCAACAATGACGATCGAATCAGGAATTTCTTGCAAATCAAAAATAGTATCACTCGTATAATACTCAATCGAATCTATACCTTCTATTGGCGGAACAACTGGTGTAGAGCCTGTCGCAATTATAATATGTTCTGCCTCGATTGTTTGTTCTTCCTGTTCAGAGCGTACTGTAATAATTGTTTCAGAAACTACCTCACCCACACCGTGCAGCACATCAATTTTTCCCTTTTTCATTAAGAACTCTATTCCGTTCCTTAATTGTTGCGTGACGCCATTCTTCCGTTCCATCATCTTCGCAAAGGAAAAAGTTAATTCCCCTGTTTCAATGCCCCATTCACGTGCCGCTTTGATATTCTCAATTACTTCTGCATGTCTTAGTAATGTCTTAGAAGGAATACACCCCCTATTCAGACAAGTACCGCCGAGAAAATCTGCCTCAATGATTGCTACTTTTTTGCCGGATTTGCTCGCTCGAATAGCAGATACATAACCACCAGGACCACTTCCAATAATCGCTATATCATATTTCTTCACTATAATCGACCCCTTAGACTAATAATTCAAATGGTTGTTCTAATACAGATTTCAAGTCGGTAATAAAGGCAGCTGCTGGCGCACCATTAATGATACGGTGATCAAACGATAGACTCAATCCCATCATAGGACGCAATTGTATGTCGCCATATACTCCTACAGGCTTCTCATTAATACGTCCTACCCCTAAAATGGCTGATTCCGGCTGATTAATAATTGGATTAAAGGTATCTACTGCATACATACCTAGATTACTGATCGTAAACGTCCCGCCAGACATAGAGGCTGGTTTTAACTGACCTTCACGCGCTTGCTTAGCAAGTGTCTTACTATCTGCTGTTAAAGCGGCTAAACCTTTCTGATCTGCCTGATGAATCACAGGTACGAGCAGACCATTATCAACAGCAACAGCTAAGCCAATATTGATTTGGTCATGGAAAACAATTTCATTACCCTCTAAAGAGGCATTAATGATCGGATGCTTTCCTAATGTATGTGCTACGGCCTTTACAATGATTTCGGTAAAGGAGACACGATATCCCGTTTGTTTTTCAATAATAGGTAAGAGCGATTGACGCATAGCGATCACTTCTGACATATCTATTTCTGTATGGATCGTAACATGTGGCACAGTTTGGGCACTCTCTTGCATACGTTGAGCTACTACTTTGGCGATTCCTTCCAGCTTGACTCGTTTTGTCTCTGTCGTTTCAAGTGTTTCTGTTTGTCCAGTCTCCAAATCTTTTCTATATATTTTCCCATGTGGTCCTGAACCTTCTATCGAAGTTAGTTCAAGCCCTTGATCATTCGCTATTTTCTTTGCAAGCGGTGTCGCTTTAGGTGTCTGTTGTTTGGCTTTTTCTACATCAGTGGCATGTATTCGTCCAGATGGACCAGAGCCAGTTATCACAGTTAAATCCATATCTGCCTCACTTGCCAATCTGCGAGCAGCTGGCGTAGCCCGTACTTTTTGCCCTGCCTCCACTGATTTGACTGGCATTTCGTCCTGCTCAACAATCTCCTCTTGCTGAGATTCGGAAGTGCCAGCAGTTGATGGATCTGCATCTGCGTCACCTGGCGGTGTATCTGGGACTTGCTCACCGGATTCGCCAATATATCCTATTACATGATTCACCGGCACTTCGGCATCTTCTTGATAATAGCGCTTTAATAAAATGCCTTCTTCATAAGCTTCCACTTCAATATTGATTTTGTCAGTCATAATTTCAAATAACGCCTCACCTACTTCAACCGCATCTCCTTCTTCTTTAAACCATTGAAGCAGGGTTCCAACTTCCATCGTACTGCTCAATTTCGGCATAAAAATTGCTTTAGCCAATTAACTCTCCTCCTTTCCTGTAAACCTCATTAGCCTATTTTTTTATTTAATGTCTCTTTGACTGCTTTGATAATATCCTCTGTTTGAGGTACGGCTGCTTTCTCTAGTTCTGGATTATACGGAATTGGAACTTCCTTTCCACCCAGACGTTTGATCGGTGCATCCAAATAATCGAATGCTTCACTCTCTGCTATAGAACTGGCAATCTCTCCGCCATAACCACCGCGCTTAACTGCCTCATGAACAACAATTAAACGGCTCGTCTTTTTCACAGACGAAATAATAGTCTCTAAATCTAACGGTACCAGTGTACGCGGATCAATTACTTCAACCTCAATTCCTTCTTCTGCTAATTTTCCGGCTGCTTCTAAGGCTTTATGCACCATAATGGCTGTTGCCACAATCGTTACATCTGTTCCCTCTCGTTTCACATCTGCTTTCCCTAATGGGATAGAATAAGGTTCTTCAGGAACCTCCCCTTTCGTTTTATACAGTAATTTATGTTCATAAAAAATAACGGGGTTATTATCTTCAATAGCTGCTTTAAGCAAGCCTTTAACATCATAGGCCGTGGCTGGCTGAACCACCTTCAGGCCGGGGACATGTGCTACCCATGCCTCTAAGCTTTGCGAATGCTGTGCAGCTGCCCCTGTTCCAGATCCTGATGGAGTGCGCAATACCATTGGCACTTGTGCCTTACCGCCATACATATAGCGTAATTTAGCTGCCTGATTGACAATTTGATCCATCGCAATCGTAATAAAATCAGAAAATTGCAATTCCAAAATAGGCCTCATTCCGGTTAATGCACTGCCGATGGCTGCTCCTGCAATACCTGATTCAGAAATAGGTGTATTACGTATCCGCTCTGGGCCAAATTCCTCAATCATTCCTCTTGTTACCCCAAAGGCACCACCATAAACTCCTATATCTTCACCTAAGATAAAGACATCATTATCTTCCTGCATCACTTGTGTCATTGCTTCTCTAACTGCTTCTAAATAAGTTATTTCGCGCATCTGTAATCCTCCCTATCGTCATCGATTCCATATCTACAACCCTCGCTTCAAACAGTAAGAAAAGCTTAGAACAAAATTGAATCGAGAGTCACCACCTATTTTTTCACTATTTATCAGCCAGCAGGGCCAAAACTTCCAGCTGATCAAAATCTGTCTTTATGCATAAATATCTTCCATTAATGTATCCAAACTTGGTTCAGGACTGTTCTTCGCATATTCCACTGAATCTTCGATCTCCCGCTTTGCTTCATCGCGCAGTTGACGGGCTTTCGCCTCCGTTAAAATCCCTTCTGCTATTAACTGTTCTTTTAATCTTGCGATAGGGTCTTTGTCACGCCATTCTTTCTCTTCTTCACGTGTTCGATATTTTTTGGCGTCACTCTTGGAATGACCTTTCCAGCGATAGGTTTTAGCTTCAATCAATGTAGGACCATTTCCACCACGCGCATGTTTAACGGCTTCATCCACCGTATTCATCACTTCCATGATATCGTTTCCATCAATTGATAAACCGGGAATACCATAAGAGGATGCTCTATCAGCTATATGTTCAATATTCACCATCTCTTTGACAGATCCTGACATACCATATTGATTATTCTCACAGATAAACACGACTGGCAAATTCCATACAGACGCCAAGTTAACCGCTTCATGAAAACTTCCTTCATTGGAGGCACCATCACCAAAGAAACAAAGTACCACATATCCTTTATTTTTCATGTTGGAAGTAAGAGCAGCCCCTACAGCTAGCGGGATACCTCCGCCAACAATTCCATTAGCTCCTAAGTTGCCTTTATCTACATCAGCAATATGCATGGAACCTCCCTTGCCTTTACAATAACCAGTTGTACGGCCAAAGAGCTCTGCCATCATTCCATTTACTTCTGCTCCCTTTGCAATACAATGTCCATGACCACGATGGGTGCTGGTAATCATATCTCGTTCTTCCAAGACTGCACATGCACCTGCAGCAGAGGCTTCTTGCCCAACCGCCAGGTGAGTAGTACCATGGATCATTCCTTTAGCAAAGAATTCATCTACTTTCTCTTCAAAAAAACGAATCGACCACATTTGTTTGTACAGCATGACTAATTTCTCTTCTGTTATCATCTCTGGGACCTTTAAATTCACTATTTTTCAGCCTCCTATTTACATTTGTTCTTATATGTTACCTTTGTAAGTAGTGTATAATCTTTTGGTTGCTACGTCAAGTTAATTCTTATGATCACTTGAAACTTCTTGAATAATTTTTGATCTATAGTACACTTAACCTTAGAAGATTTTTATCATAATCATTTGTAATAGGATAGTTTATTTGAAAGGATGGGAAAATTGCTGAGTTGGGAAGAAAGACGTTCATTAGTGAAGATAGCTAACCTTTATTATAGTGATGGCTGGACGCAGGAACAGATTGCTAAGAAGCTTGGCGTGTCAAGACCTGTCATCTCCAAATCATTGCAGAAAGCACGCGAACACAAGATTATTGAAATTTTCATTAAAGATGAAACAGTACATACCGTCAACTTAGAAAAAAAACTGGAAGATAGGTTTGGATTAGAAGACGTTGTTGTCGTACCTATCTCTGGACAGACACCAGATATAGTGAAACGATCTGTTGCACAAGCAGGTGCATACTACCTCTCAAAGAATATTAAACACGCTACCAAGATTGGGATTTCATGGGGGACGACTATGTCTGCCCTTGTTCAGGAATACCCATACGAAATGAAGGAGAATGTCACGATTTTCCCCTTAGAAGGAGGTATGGGCCGAAAACAAGTGGAAATCCACTCGAATCAATTAGCTTATGAACTAGCCAAAAAGGTAGGCGGAACGTGTTCTTACCTCTATGCGCCCGCAATGACGGAAACAACTGAATTACGTGAACGCTTAATGAAAATGAATGATATCAAAGAAGTCCTGCAAGAGGCTACTACAGTTGATATTGCCCTAGTCGGAATGTCTAATCCTTATGTCCAGTCAACATTAGAGGAGATCGGCTACTTAAACCAGAATGACTTGGAACAGCTTCGTCAATTAGGGATTGTCGGGGATATGGGATTTCGTTTCTTTGACCGTAACGGCAATCATGTGGATAGTTCTTTCCATAAAAAAGTAATTGGCATTTCACTGGAACAATTACGCAATATAAAAAAGGTAATTGGCGTAGTGTCTGGCTCACACAAGGCAGAAAGTGTCTTGGCAGCCCTGCAGGGTGATTATATTAATGTATTAGTGCTGGATGAACAGACAGCTACTGAATTGCTGCATGACAGCGACTGAATTTAGGAATAGATTGGATACTGGGGATAGTGGATCATAAAGTCTCTTCAGCAATTATAGGGATAAAGGTGAAAAGTACTTTGATGTTAATGCTGTCCTATTTCCCCGGATAGAATGCTTAAAGGAAGTAATCTGAAAATAAATCGGGGTTACCTGATCCTTATTTTTATGTTCATTCTTACTGCGTCAAAAAGGGACTGTTGCACAATGGAAATTATATGGTGCAACAGTCCCTCCTTTTAAGTGAATGACTTATTCTTTTCAAATAGTCAAGCCGTCAAAATAACCATTCCTGTTAACCCCTCTATGCCTACCCGACCTCTTCAAGTTCCAAAGTGGACTTTTCATCAAATGTTGAGAATAGTCTTAGCTGTTGAGGTTTTAAGAAGTTGTTCTTTTAAATCGGCTTCAGCAGCTAGAATCATAGTATGAACAGGTTGGAATAACCTTGGTATTAAAAGGCGGCTTATGTGGGCTTGAAAAGATAAGATGACCCTGGCATCTTATTGTAGATAGCTAAAAAAAGTTGTCTTATGTTCGTTCCCATCACTAGCAATAATCAAAAGAATTGCCCATCATACAAAAAAAGCTGTTACAATATGCAGCAACAGCTTTTTTTGATTAATGCTTCTGTACGAATACGATATTATTTACTTTCAAACTTAATTATCTTGCCTTCTTCCAAGATTGGCAGGGTGGCACCCTCTACTTCTAAATTACCTGGAAGATCTGTACCATCATCTTCAAATTTAATGGTACAATGTCCAAGGGCATGCAGTGTTTCATTCACTTTATTTCCTACTTTTTTAACAGTATATACTTGTTCACCCAAATACACTTTATCCCCGACATGTACCTCTCCATGCCAATTATTTTCTTGATGTACAGCAGCTATATCTTTTAACTCGGCAGGTACATTCTCGTGGAATATAATCAACATTCCTGCCTCCAACATTTCTTGACAGCTTGCCCCGATTTCAACTATTTTTGATTGATAAATTACAGACATGTGTGCCCACTCCCTTATTTGTTTCCATTATAGTGTGTGTTCAAAAAGGACGATAAAAAAGATCAAGAAGTTCAAGGCGGCGTAGTCTTTGAACAAACGATCTTGCACGCCGGAAAGGAGATCTTCTTTTCCAAGGAACGGAACGTATGCTTTTAATACGTGAGTAGCGGACTTGCACAGGAAGTGTTGACTTCTGCGTTACCCACACGATGTGGGTGATCTTAGTAGAAGTTCCTCTACTGCCAACTCCGACATTCGATGTGTCATTTTTATTGGGCTTTTTGAACAACCTCTTATATAAAGTATCCTTTTACGAATATAAGCCAAAACTACATATATAAGCAATTACTACAGCAATCGGTCCCGTAAATTGACGGGAAATAAGCACAGCAGGCACCCCTACCTCAATTGTCTCAGGTTTCGCTTCTCCCAAGGTCAGTCCTACTGGAACAAAGTCACATCCAGCTTGCGGATTGATGGCAAATAATGCGGGCAATGCTAAACTAGGCGGAATATTTCCCCGGCCAATCTCTACCCCAACTAAGACACCAACAACCTGAGAAATAACGGCTCCTGGTCCTAAAACTGGAGATAAGATAGGAATAGCACAAATGATAGATACAATCAGCAATCCGACAATATTGCCTGCTAATGGAGAAATGACATTCGCAATTAAATCACCAATTCCAGTATAAGTGATAATACCGATCAAACAACTGACAAACGCCATAAACGGCAGAATATTCTTAATAACTTGTTCCACAGTTTCCCGGCCAGCCTGATAAAAGATATTGACAACGCCACCCATGAAACGGCCGATCCGCTCTAGGATATTTGCCTTCTTCTTTGTCTTGCCTTGATTCATTTCTGCAACTTTTTGCCGTGCTTCTGTTTTCAGCTCTTGAGCTGATTTCCCTTCTGTCGCTGTTGCAGCAGTACTTGTTGGGGCTTCGCCTTCTGCAAATTCAATATTTTTTTCTTTTACCCCCGAAACAAAATTATGTTCCTTGATAAATTGCATAAGCGGACCAGATGGTGGTGTAGCAGTTAAATTAATCGTTAATACATTCATCTTCGGATAAACACCGCACCTTGCTGTTCCTCCGCAGTCAATAACAGCACAAACCATCTCGTCATTCTCTACCTTTGATGTAAAACCATCAATCGCTGTTGCACCAGTCATCTCAGCAATCTTCTCCGCTACAGGGTGAATTCCTCCACCTGTTACAGAAACAACATATTTCTTCTTATCTGTTGGATGAATCACTAATGGACCGCCCCAGCCATTTGGACCTTTTGATACTTTTACCGCTTTATATTCACTCATCCTGTTTCACCTCCTAATTGTTGTGCTTACGCATTCGCTTCACGACGTTTAATCATGCGCTTCGTTATATATTCTGTAACAAGCCCTCGAAGTAAAATAACAATGATACCCACTAAGAAAAATCGCATAGCCAAAGGGCCTAACGATAATCCTAACTCTGTAATACCGGCTGCCACTCCCATATAAACAAATAATTCTGCTGGATTGGCATGTGGGAATAATCCGGTAATCGGATGAACAAAGGATACCGCTGAATCATAGAATGCCGGCTTCTGTTCTTCAGGTAAGAATTTCCCAAATGTATAAGCCATTGGATTAGTCAAGAAAAACACAGCTAATACAGGGAAAATAGAATAACGTAACACACTAAATTTGGTAGTCTTTTGCGCTAACTTAAAAATTCGTTCCTCACCAACCATTCTAATAACAGCGTTTACAAAGGTAATCAACACGAGTAACGTTGGAACAATACCAGTAAACAACCCCATAAAGGTTTCTCCGCCTTCATTGAACATCCCAATAAAACCTTCTGCCAATTTTACTAAAAAGTCCATTAATTACGCCTCCTTATGCTCTAGTAAATTCTTTTCCATTTGTGCTTGAATATTCTCGATGGCTGCTTTTATCGAAAGCGAAACATCGTCGAACTGATTTGGTTCAATATCTTGGATATACCTGTCCTTTAATTCATGAAACTCTGTAAACTTAGCAAATACGGTGACCCCTTTCATCACTTTGCTGTCGATGATTTTCCCTGACTCATCCGCAACGATAATCACTACATTGCCAATTCCTAATTTTCGTTTCATAGAACCAGTCCCCAAGTATCCCGAGGATCTATCACTCATTTTCCTTACTGTTTTCTGATAATGCTTAACCTGTCCCCATGACAAATATAATTGCAGTATCCAAATCCCAACAAAAACAGCAATCAACACACCCCACATTTTACCGTCTCCCTTTCTCCATTATTTTGAACATTCCAGTAATGAACGCTGGACTGGCATGCTTCCTAGGCGACAGATGATTAAGATGATGATAAATCAATGATTTGAGCGGCTGTTTCTTCATCTGTAATGAGAACATCGACTAATTTCCCTTTTAAGGCTGCATGAATAGCGGTTACCTTCTCTGCTCCGCCAGCTACTCCGATTACGGAAGGTATTTGCTTTAATTTATCGAGATTTAATGAGATAACCCGTTTATTCCATTCATGATTAGCAGTATGTCCATGTTCATTGATAAAGTTATAGCAGATATCGCCAATCGCATCCCCGAAATCGCCTTCCTCTTGATCAAAATAGGTTTTTACCATCGTTGAATGCGCTGGGGAGCCACCAATACCTACGATGGCAATATCTGCCCGACTTCCCATATCAAAAATCTTGCGTATCTCCGATTGATTGATAATAATCTCTTTTGCTTCACTCGAATCCACCATTACCGGAGCATGTAGCAACCGATAGCCTGTACTTAAATTCATAGCAAACTGAGCGACAATATGATTAGAATGAATATCCATCCGTTCGTTGCCAGAGCCGCCGACAAGCGGGACAAAAAGCACCTCCGGAAACTTACGATTTGATTCTGTCAGCTTGACTACTTCATTAAGTGTAGTACCAGAAGACACTCCAATGATTTCCTTCCCCTTAATTAAACGCAGCAAATACTTGCTGGTTGCCGCACCCAGCTTCTGCTTTAATATGTCGCTATCCACCGAAGGAATAATAATTACTTCCCGTAACCCGTATTGCTTCTCCAGTGTATCCTCCATCTCCATAAAAGGATGGCTGTCCTGATCATTTATCGTAATTTCTACTATCCCAAGTTCTCTCGCCTTTGTGAGATATTTAGAAATTAACGATCTGCTTACACCAAATACCTTAGCAATTTCAGATTGAGTGGCCTCTTCTTCATAATAAAGTTTTGCTATTTTAGCTAATAAACGTCTATCTTCTAAACTTGCCATCATGATCATCCTATATTATAGTTTGTTATATTTATTCCTTACCTTGTGTCGGAAACAAATGATCTTGCAGTGAACGTAATTTCCAAACCGTGGTTGTTGGATCTAGTTCTATATCATCTTCTGTTAAAAATTGGCCTTCCTTAATGTGCCTTTTGGCTACGACATTCCCGCTAATCAAACCGATTGGGATATGACCATTTTGTTCCATCTCTTGATGTGTTTCCAATACTCCTCTCACACAATACCCTCCAATACCATCCAATCGCTCTCCTGCTGCGATATCTTTTTTGGCAACAGTAACTGTTTCGGAAATTGGCGCTCCTAGGGGATGAATCGATGTTTCATGGTTCATCACTGCATTAGCAATTGTTATAGGTGTTTCTAAACTTGCTAAGTGATACGGCCGATAGAGTGTATAATGATTCCCATGACTTTGGTCCACTTTCAATAAGTAGCGTAATTCTTCATCCACAGGCTCTAATTCACTCTTTACAATAACGAATACACCTGGCGCCAAACCATTCACATAGTCTACAACCCCTAATTGATTCAAGACACCCCCATTTTCTTTCAAGTTCAATTTATCTGCCACATTGTCCAAGTTGGCGTCTATTCCATGCATGCCTACTTTGTCTGGAATCAAACCAATAGCATTGCTTAAAAGATTCATTTCGGCCATTGTCTTTGTGCCATCTTGGAAGGCCGCCAGCATATGAGCACTCATCTTCTTCTGTTTTGCTTCTGCTGCACAGGTATCAGGGTTAGCTGTTGGGATTAGTGGATTGTTTTTCCCTTTACCTGCCACCACTACTTCTAATCCCATCGTTTTTGCAAAGTCATATAATTCTACAATAGCTGCTGGTTCATCTCCCGCCGAACCGGTATAAACTAAACCTGCTGAATCAAACAAAGAGTGCATAGCTGAACCGATTGTAATATCTACTTCCACATTAAGCAGCACGAGATGTTTTTTGGACCGCAAGGCTTCTAAGGAAATATTTGCCCCAACCTCAGGAACTCCTGTTGCGTCTACGATCACCTCTACCAAATCAGATTGAATAACTTCACGATAATCAGAAGACACTACCGTCTTCACAGCATTTTTTTCTACAGATTGATAAAAATCCCTTGCCCGTTCTGCATTATCTTTATTCACATCACAAATTCCTCCTACTACCATACCGGGAATACGTGAAATTTGAGCAATCAGACCATACCCCATTTGACCCGCACCGATAATTCCTACTTTGATTGGTGCATGTTCTTTTTCCCTTACTAATAATTGGCGATAAACAGACATATTAAAATCCTCCTAGATTGATATATTTTGATACTTTTTGCTTCAATCAGCGACTTGTAACATTTGTTACGGGTTTTATCATTTGTTAACGTTTGTCGATATTATATAAATTAAGCGTTTTCAAGTCAAGCTTTTTTTAAAATTTATTTCCTACATGAAATAAGCCAATTTAAAAAAACGATTGATCATGCAGCTTTGATTCTTTTCTCATGTTTGAAGATCATTTAAATATTTTTTTCTTTCCATCTCATCAGAAAAAACACCTCTCTTGCATTTGCGGAAAGGGGTTTCTACTGCTTTTTGATCGATGGTTTTTATTTTTATTGGCATCAATAGTTATTGTGATTTACTTCACATTTATTCGTGGCAAAGATGGGACTAAATGATATCCTTAAGGACAGACTCCAATCATTCTTATGTTAAAGCAGCGTTGGTGCGAACCATAAAAAAATCTCTCTGGCAGACAGTTTGCCAAACCAAAGAGAGTTTCTGTTAAATACGTGTTAAGAAATATGTGCAATCACTTGATCGATCACACCATCCGTTCCAACCCCTGTGATAAACGGCACACCATCAATCGTAGGAATATCTGTTTCAAGTTTGTTAACACCTACGAGTACGATGACATCTGGATTCACCTCTTCTACATTTGTTTCATAAATATTCTCGGCTACAATTTCTGCCGTTACACCCTTAGCAGCCAATCCTGATTGCAATATATCGACAACCTTATTCATTTTATTCTGCGAAGTACCTGTAGCTACTAATACCTTAGCCATGCTTATCTCTCCCTTTATCTTAAGTTAAATATGTTCTTCCGCCATCTATTAACATAACCTGTGCTTGCATATAACGCGAAGCCTCGCTCGCTAAAAAATTAATCGCATTTGTTGTATCCTCTAATGTACCTAGTTGTTTAATGGGAATTTTTTGCCGCAGTTCTTCTCTGGCTTCTTCTGTGGGGTACAGCACATCCAGCATTTCTGTTGCAATCACCCTGGGTGCCACAAGATTGATATGAATACCCTGATCACTAAATTGATCAGCAACAGCCCGCATCAAACCAAATGCGCCGCCCTTGGAAGTTGCATAATGGATACCTCCACCCGAACCGGTGATTGCAGAACCTGATCCAACAATTACAATATTTCCACCGCCATTTCTGATCATTTCTGGTATTACTGCTTTTAAACTATAAAATAAACCCGTCAGATTAACATCCAGAGTAAAACACCACTGCTTATATGTGATATCCTCCAGTCGCTGCTGTGAGGTCACCCCTGCTGAAACGATCAAGATATCAATTCGACCATACATGTCAATGGTCTTTGCCGCTACCTTCTCTGTATCTGTCCATGAGGTCACATTTTGCTGGATAAAGGTTGCTGAATACCCCTGAGCTTGCCATTGTTCCATTAATTGCTTGCCAACAGCTTCATTAATATCTGTGAAAACCACTTTATCTCCTTTTTTTAAGCGATCCTCTGCTGCCGCCTTTCCAATTCCAGCCGCACCGCCGACAATCAATACTACCGATGGTTCTGCCACCATACACCTTCCCTCCTGTCATGATAATGTTTCTCCATTGTCAAAGGTAATTACTTGTCCATTTAAGAAACTGGCTGGATTATAACACATTTGGTATATCATCTGACTCACTTGCTGTACCCCATTTGTTTCCTTCCAGCACCTAGGTGATACACTAATGACATTTGAGCGAATCTGCCGTTCGCTACATTCTCTTGACAAGCTTTTGCTAAATGACTCTAAAGCACTTTTATGACTGGCATAATTAACAGCACCCGATTCACCACTGACTGCCATGGTAGAGGATAAATGAATACACTGTCCTCGCTCAGAAAGATAGGGAACTAACGCCTTCACCAACAAAAAAGGAAAGTGCAAATTGATCAGCAAAGACTCTTGCCACTGAACTAACGACGTCTCTAACAGAGATTTATCTGTCACTTGTTCTAAGTTATTAACCATTGCTTCTAGTCTCACATCATGCTGGTCTAGCCAAGCAGCAATCGAAGCCGCCTCATCCTCCAGCAAATCAAATGTAAGCAATGATTCCTGCCGTTGACCTGACTTATATTGGCATAACTTTCCCTGCCCTTTTAACCGATCAGTAAACTCAAGCATATAAACACTTTGAAACGATTGGGTAAGGGCTTCCGCTATACAATGATTGGCATCAAATAATAATATGTTCATTAGATTACCTGCTTTCATCTGGAACAATCAATACTTTTAGTACCTCTTTGGTTGTATCATGTGCTAGTTCAATCGCTTCTCCTAATCTAGATAATGGGAAGCGATGTGTCACCATCTTCTCCATATCAATCACACCTTTTTTTAATAATTCTAAAGCAGTTGTATAGTTATAAGGTGTAGAAGAGTAAGCACCAACAATAGAAATCTCATCTTCAAAAAAGCGATAGGCAGGAATAGTTGTGTCCATTTTGGCAAATGGGGCAAAGACTAACACCGTACCTCCACGGGCCACACAATGCATTGCTTGCTCTAATAAATGGCTGACTCCTGCTGAAATAATCACAATGTCTGCTCCGTGACCATTTGTCAGTTCAGCTACCTTTTCCAATACATCTGTTTCATTTGCATGAATAGTGTGGCTGGCTCCTACTTCCTTTGCCTTCTCCAATCGATAAGGATTAACATCACTGACTATTACCTGATCTGCTAAAAAATGATTAGCCAGCTGCACTTGGAGACAGCCGATTTGTCCAGAGCCGAGGATTAATACCTGATCACCAGGTTTCATCGAGATAAGATCAAACCCATGTAAACAACAGGCCAATGGTTCAACCATCGCCCCTGCCTCGTCACTTATATCATCCGGTAATTTACCCATTGTATGTTTTACATGTAATGCCGGCACACGAATATACTCAGAGAAACCGCCTGGATCGACATTGGTTGCTTTGAACTGAGGACAAAGTGAATAATGTCCCCGCTTACAATACGTGCAGGTAAAACAAGGCACATGATGAGCCACAAATATCCGATCTCCCACATGAAATTCGGTAACACCAGCACCTACCTCAATAATTTCTCCTGCAATCTCATGACCTAATGTAATTGGCGGTTGGACGGTTTTGTCAATGGCCTTATGAATATCTGTGCCGCAGAGCCCACACACATTCATCTTAATTAAGACTTCTCCTTCTTCTATCACAAATTTTTCCATAGGTTCCATTTCAAAGTGCCCTCTATCATAATAGACGCTTTTTTTCATTTTCTCCTTCACCTCTTTACACTAGAGACTTTCCTTTCTACGAAACTTTTTTCCTTTAGATTTTCAAACAAACCTTCATATTCTTCTATATCACTGGAAACCCAATAACGGCCGCCAACTATTTTATTTGTTCCCAAGCGGATATACAGCTTTCCCACCTTATCATACACCCTTAGTTGAACAAATGATAAATCTTTCCAATAGAATGTATGTGTAACAAAAAAGGCATGTACGACGATTTTTTCATCATCTAATTTAATCCAGCTTGGTGTATGGATGCCTATGATACTAAAAAATAATAAAATCGCACTTCCATACACTAATAATTGAGCAAATGCTGGCTGCTCACCAGAAAGTAATAAATATATACCCCAGATGAACAGCCCAGCCATAACCAATACAGGCAGAAGAACTGTCATTATAAATGAAGTGGTATCATATTGATAATGCTTCATCATACACACCTGCTTTCTTTTTTTAAAATTCAGCCTGCCCATTTATGGAAATAGACAGGCTGGCTTGTTATTCTAATCCTAAAATATCCATTATCTTTTCAATGTCTTGATCAATACCAATTCCCGATAAAAAGGAAACCGTTTGAATAACCGGTGTATCTCCTGTTCCGCTGACTGGAGTGGTCGTTACAATCAGATCAAAATCAGCTGCCTTGGAAGGTGCCTCTGCTGCTTTACATTGATCCACATGCACTTTATGACCTTTGTTCCCTAAGACTTCCTCTATTTTCTTCGCTACTACTGTTGACGTTGCAATAGCTGTACCACATGCTACTAAAATTCTTTTCATATTCATTTCCACCTTTCTTTATTTTAATGTTTTTTTATCTATTCCTAATTCATCTGCATACTGCTTCTTAATATCATTGCGCACCCAATACCACAACAGGGCGTATATAATACCAAAGACAATAGCAGTAATAAATAATGGACTGCTTGGATCCAGTAGATTATACAAAATGAATACAAGGATGTGTGAACCAACATCAATACCTGAAATTAAGCTGGAGGAAGCTGGCATATCAAAACCAACCGTTTCTCCCATCCTTGTGGTTAATTCTGCAATATTAGTAGCAATAAATAATACAATCATAACTGTCACAATCGCATTAATTAACCCTCGGATAATATTCCCTCTAGAAGCAGCTACTGCCCAAACTACGGTAAATGGCAATACAGCTAGATCAGCAAACGGTAGCATTTCATTCCAAGGTAAGATAACCGCCAAGATTAGCGTGATCGGCACCATCAATAGAGCTACTGCCATATTAGCAGGGTTACCAATTACAACAGCTGCGTCTAATCCAATATATACTTCTTTCCCTGGAAAACGCTTCGTGACAAAGTCCCTTGTTCCTTCTGAAATAGGAATCAACCCTTCCATTAACAAGGACACCATTCTAGGTAATAGAATAAGTACGGCAGACATTTGAATACCAAGTGTTAAAATACCTTGCAAATTGTATTCCCCTAAGATCCCGATTAAAATCCCCAATACAAGCCCCATTACTAATGGTTCTCCAAACACACCAAACCGTTTACGAAGTGTCTCAGGGTCAGCATGCAATTTATTTAAACCAGGAATCTTATCCTGCACTTTATTTAATGCATAAGTAATCGGAGCAAAATTCACTGTCTCCGAGTGTGCCAATGACACTCCCTTCAAACCAAAATGGTGCTCTACGGCAGGTGCTGTCCAATCCGCCAGCTTCAAGGTAATCCCTGTTACAACAAGACCAATCGCAATCGATAAGAAGACATTATTTGTTGCAATATAAACTAAAGAAGTCGAAAAAATTAAGTGCCAGAAATTCCAGATATCTACGTTAATCGTCTTCGTCCAATTTAATGCCACAAGAATAAGATTAAAGATAATAATAACAGGAATCATCACTGGTGCTAAAGATGTACCAAATGAGATTGCTGCCCCTACAGGCCAGCCCACATCTAAAATTGATAAATTCAAGTTAAATCGCTCGACCATTGCCTCTGTTGCTGGACTTAACGATGTGGTCAGCAAATTGATGACGAGGTTAATACCAACAAAACCAATCCCTATTGTGATACCGGCTCGAAAAGATTTATTAAAACCTTGTTTCAGAAGCAGACCAAAGATAATCATAATAATAGGTAACATAACAGATGGGCCTAAATCTAAAATAAAATCAATTGCCGATTGAAACATTGCTCTCACCCTTTATCGTATTATTTTTCATGATAAGACTACACATTTTGTTCTTGACTAAATCTTTGAATAATGGTTAGTACTTCTTTTGCATTATCTGCTTGCTGAATACCTTGAAGTAATTGTTTATTCTGGATCAAACCTGTAATCACTTGTAAGACTCCTAATTGGCGATCAGGCTTTTGAATAGCCAGCATAAAAATGATACTTGCCTCTACTGTCTGATCATGCATACCCATATGAGTAAAGGTGACCGGCTGATCCAGAACAGCTACACCAATTGACTCCTTATTTACATGAATAGAATCTGTATGCGGAATAGCTACTCCTGCCTGCTCTGTCTGCAATCCTGTTGGATATATTTCTTCCCGTTCACTCAAAGCTCGTAAATAGGAATCTTTCACATACCCTAATCGATGCATACGATCAAACATTTGTTGAAACAGCTTTTCTTGCGATGAGACATCAAGAAAAAAGATAAGCTCTTCTTGAAAGAAAGCGTCGAAATTCATAACTTACATTCCTCCATCCTAATATAAAACGAGACTGCCATCAGTTAGGGTTATCTTTATTTCCCACCGTTGGATAGCGAGATTAATTAGGGTATCGGCGCCCGTTCTCACTCATTTGACATTCTTACCAATCGAAGCGCGACTTACGGGCGTTTCACCTGAATCAAATGGTTCCCTATTTTTTTCTCCCTGCTTAGTCAATTGTTGGATTAACTCCTGTAACTGCTGCTGAGAAGTGGCGGCAATTACTTGATTAATTTGCTGACTGTCTTGTGCTATATCTGTTAACTGCAATAAGGCGCGCAAATGCTGCTCACGGTCTAAGGCAGATAACAGAACAATAAGATAAGCCTTTTTATTTGCAGAGAATTTCACTCCTTGTTTTATGATCAAGAAACTCATACCTACTTTTAGAGCACCATGTGCAGGGTCGGTATGAGGAATAACCGTTTTCTCCCCAATAAATAAATATTCACTTGCAAAGTTATAGTCCTGAATAACCGCTTCCGCATATGCCGGTTGAATGATTTGATTGTCAATTAACGGCCGTGCTGCTGTCCAAATAGCCTCTTGCCAATCTTTGACTTGGTTTACAAATTGAACTTGATTCTCCCCCATCATTTGAGCCAAATCTAGTTTATCTGGATGCCATGAGCGTTTGGGTTTAGTGTCAGCCCCTTGCAGATAATCGGTTAATTCTTTTTTCAATTTCTCCCGATCATAAATAGCTGCATTTTTTTCAATAATGGCGATCATTGCTTCCACTTCTAAGCTCTGTGGTGTATAACCATACAAATCATTGATTACGATGTTCTGGAGTTTCTGCCATTCCGTGCTAGTCGGAAACTTGTTAATAATATACTGACGTTTGACTGTTTCCAACGGTACATTGGTAAAAACAATGTGATAATCCTGGCTATATTCATAGAATTCTCGAAGTGATACGGCACCAAGAAAGATGAAATCGGGAAATAAATGCTCTAATGTGTTCATCAACATTCGAGAAATGGATGTCCCATGCGGACAAACAACAATTGCCTTAATTTTCTCAGTGATGTTATCTCCTTGTTTTGATAACCATCCACCTAGCAAAATACTAAAGTAAATGATTTCGTTTTCCGGGATGGAATGGTCGAATAGTTTCGCAAAAGGAGTCAGTGTTTCTTTTACCAAATAATGCAACTCTTTAAAATCCTTACTAATCGACGTATCCACCTGGTTCAATTCACTTAAGCGATACTTAATGCGGTAATATGCCGGTGTTGCATGCAATAATAATTTGCTGATTAACTGTTCCTTATCCTGTAACACAACACAGGCTTTACGTTCAAAATTAATTAAGAATTGCTTAATCGTTTCTTTAATTTGAGGCAGCACATCCTCATCCACATACTTAGAAGAATGTAATGTAGTGGAGAGCAGATGAAGTGCGATATATAACCGTTCATCTGTTGAAATGCTTTTATAGTCTGTGAACAGCTCTTCAGTAGCTAGATATTCTTTTGTATCTGCAATTTCTTCATAGCGCAGATGAAAATGTTCAATCGAATGACCTAACCGCACACGTTGCAAAATGCACGCAATAATATAAGGCATAATGGCCATTCTATCATCAGTAAATTTTAACTGCAGCCTGTTTTCTACCTTCATCAAGCGCTCGGCAAAATCAGTAATATCCTCCTCCTTTATTTGACCATATTGGCGCATAAACTCATCCCCGTTTTTCCTATCCATACATTCTCGAACAATCGTTATCAACAGCTTGCGAATCGTATATTCATCACCCGTCACTATATAACCGTCTGCCCTGTTATACATATAGTTAACCTCAAACGACTGAGCATATTCTTTCACTCTCTTTAGATCCTTTAAAATAGTATTTTTACTGACCTTTAATGAAGAAGAGAAATGCACCAATGATAATTCTTCCTCAGAAGTCAGCGTCATTAAAAGGATAAGTAAAATTCTTTGCTCTTCAGTAAAGAAATCCCTTTCTGATTCTGCCAGTTTAGATTCATATTGCTGTTGAATAAATAATTTATCAGGGATGAGGAAAAGCCCTTGTTTATTCCTTTTAATTGTTGGAAACCCTTTCATTTTTAAATATTCATTAATTTTGCTTAGCGAATAAGTCAGCTGTCGTTTAGAAATTTGTAGTGTAGTTGTCAATTCCATGCTCGTAATAAAAGGATTACTCAACAATGTTTGCAAAATAAGACGACTTCTTGTATCTAGTTGCATAGAATATTCTCCTTTGCTTATTTATAATGTATCATAACTTTTGTTCCTTATTAACACATTTTCACCACAAGTTTTTGTATCATTATTGTACATGAATGTGCTCTAATAAAAAAGTTATAAAATGGCATTAAAAATAGGGTTTAACCTAATTTTCAACACTATATTAACAGAGAGAAACCACTATATTCCTTATGTATTATTACGGAACATTTGTAAAAATCAATAAATGGAATTATCTAACATACAAAAAGCTGTGGTAAAATGCAAAAATTGCATTTTACCACAGCTTCATCCTACTCTATCATTCTATTACTTTAACTGCTGAACGGCCGCCCGTTCAATTTCCAAGCCAGCTTTATAGCGTTCCATAAATTTCTCGAATCCTGCTACATCATCAGGATCTGGAGAGATCGTATGAACTTCTTGACGATCAAATACTTTATTTTGCAAATATGCTTCCAATGTTTCCTGTTCTTCTTTATGAATCATATAAGAACCTAACAAGGCGATCCCCCATGCCCCTCCTTCTCCAGCCGTTTCCATTACAGAGGTTGGCACATTACAAGCCGCTGCCAGAATATGCTGGGCCACCCCTTCTGTTTTGAAGATACCTCCATGCCCTAACATCTCATCTAATGCAACCTTCTCTTCTTTGAACAAAATATCCAAACCAATCTTCATGGCACCAAATGCTGTCATAAGATGGGTCCGCATAAAATTGGCTAAGTTAAAGCTGCTTTCTGAACTGCGGACAAATAATGGGCGTCCTTCTTCAAAGTGAGTGACATGTTCGCCAGAAAGGTAACCATAGGATAACAACCCACCGCCATCAGCGTCGGCATGAAGTGCTTGATGGAACAATGTCTGATATAAAGTATCACTATCCAGATCTTTCATCCCTGCTGCCTTCGCAAATTCACCAAATAAACCAACCCAGGCATTCAAGTCAGATGTACAATTATTAGAATGAGCCATGGCAACTAAACTCCCTGACGGTGTAGTCACTAAATCAATCTCTGGATGGACCTTTGACAACTCTTGTTCCAATACTACCATAGCAAAGGCAGATGTACCTGCTGAAACATTTCCCGTTCGCTGAGCAACACTATTGGTAGCTACCATACCAGTTCCTGCATCCCCTTCTGGCGGGCAGAATGGAATACCTGCCTGCAGCTCACCACTCACATCCAATAATTTAGCACCTTCTTCTGTTAATACTCCTGCCTCTTGTCCAGCTACCATCACTTCCGGAATAATCTCATTCAATTTCCAAGGCAGACGTTTAGGGGCAATTAACTCATTAAACTTATCAATAAACTGCTGATTAAAACTTTTGGTATGTAGATCAATTGGAAATACACCAGATGCCTCTCCTACACCCAACACCTTTTTACCGGTAAGCTTCCAATGTACATATCCTGCTAAGGTCGTCATAAAGTGAATATCTTCCACATGATTCTCCTGCTGTAAGATTGCTTGATATAAATGAGCAATGCTAAAACGCTGTGGAATATTGTAATTAAATTGTTCCGTTAATTCGGTCGCTGCTTGTTCGGTAATATTATTTCTCCATGTACGAAATGGCACAAGCAGCTGATCCTGCTGATCAAACACAAGATAACCATGCATCATGCCGCTAAAACCGATTGCTCCTATTTTTTTCAATGGAAGTCCGTATTTTTCTTTTACTTCTGCAGCCATGTTGCGATAACTATCCTGAACACCTTTCCACACCTCATCGATACTATAGGTCCATATATTGTTGACATAGCTGTTCTCCCACTCATGACTTCCCGTAGCAATGGATTGGTTATCAGCTCCAATTAAAACGGCTTTAATCCGGGTAGACCCCAGTTCGATCCCTAAGACTGTATTACCATCCTGAATCACTTGTTTGATTTGGTTGTCCATCATCCTATCCTCCATCAAAATATAATTAATTACGTTGCAAACTGTCTATTCTACGCCTTTTTCAATCAGTTGTGTTATCAAGTATATGTTGTAGTTGCAAATAAGGCGGCCTTCATCCACCTCTCCTATACGCACACACCTCCAACTGAAACCCTTTACAAAATTTATACGAACAAATATGAAGAAACAATCGAAATACATATAAAAATATGATTTCTAATCCATAGTCATCATAACATTTTAAGCTAATTAACGTCAAATCCAAAAATGTCCGTACATGTTAAGAGAGTTCAAATTTTTTTCACTTTTCTATGATTATAGTGTACCATATGAGGCTTTTCCAATTGTCTGTTTTCTAGTATTAACGTTATAATAGAATAGTTGATGATAAAACTAGGCAGAAAGGCAGGGAATCCGTATGACTGATCAATTATCACTCCCTCCTAAGACATGCACCATCGAAAGACTGGTGACCCTTCCAGCAGATGTGGAGAAAGTCTTAGCAGGAAAAAAGACAGCAACTCGACGAAATGGACGTTATGCAGACATTGGTGAAATTATGACCTTAGAAAATAAGCAATTTGTTATAGATAATGTATACCAGCAAAAACTTGGCGAACTGACAGATGATCACGCACGCACAGAAGGATTCGACAGCTTAGAAGACTATAAGGAAGCTATTCTATCTCTCCATCCAGGTATGCCATGGCTGCCAACGATGAGAGTCTGGGTGCATGAGTTTCGTGCTCTTTCTCCCCAACAGGAAACCTCCATTTAATTGGAGGTTTTCTTTGTTTCTTTCTACTACTTTTACATCCGAAGCAGCCATCCATTTTTATCATAAAACAAGAGGTCTAATTGTTTCCTTTATGATACAGTTTTAGTTTTAAATGAATCTTTCTATCTAACAATCTGTTTTTTCACAAAAATGGAACCCAAAAGGAATTGAAAACGTATATAATAGTATAGTAAGACTTCTTTCAGTGAGGATTTTCTATCCCCTGCTGGCGGGCAGAGACTCTTATCAAGTGTGCTAGTCTGATCTGATTCTACATATCGTTGTTCTTTATCTATAATAGAAGAACAAACTTCAGGGTTAATCACACTATGATAAAATAAAGTATAAGGAGGGATTTTATGACATTATTTGGTTATGCTATGCAAGATTTGTATTTGTGGGTACTGATCATTGCAGCCATTCTAACCGTTATCACTTTATTATTTGGGGACTTATTAGATGGTATTTTTGAAGCTATTCCTTTCTTACACCCTGTACTGGTTCTCTCCTTCTTCACTTTCTTTTCAGCAATTGGCTACTGCCTCGAATGGCTGACGAACTGGACAAGTGTATGGATTCTCTTGATTGCGGCAGTTGCCGGGGTAATTTTTGTCACCTTATTACACTTATTCATACTGGTGCCGATTCGTTCAGCTGAGGGGTCTTGGGGATATTCAGAAGAGTCATTAGTGGGGAGTACCGGAATAATCACTGTATCCGTTCCAATCAATGGTTATGGAGAAGTGATGATCCAATGGAAGAGCGGGGTTATTTCCAAGCCAGCTGTCAGTTATGATAATGAAGAGATCCCACAAGACGAACGTGTCTTGGTGATCGAGATTAAAGACGGGGTCTTGCATGTCAGTCCTTATCAACCGTGACACTAGTAAAGGAAGCATCCGCCAACTCTCTATCATATGATAACTAGTTGGCGTTGCAATAAATAAAATTTAAAGGAGGATACATAATGTCAGAACTTTGGATTGTCATTATTGTGGCTGCAGCGGTTCTCTTAGCCTTGTTGGGAGTATTTGTGACCAAATACCGTACAGCAGGCCCAGATGAAGCCCTTATTGTCACAGGAAGTTATTTAGGAGGAAAAAATGTTCATGTGGATGAGGCTGGAAACAAGATCAAAATCATCCGTGGGGGCGGTACCTTTGTTATGCCGGTTTTTCAACAGGCCGAACCGCTCAGTCTACTATCTAGTAAACTGGAAGTAACTACGCCAGAAGTATACACGGAACAGGGTGTTCCCGTGCAAGCTGATGGGACTGCTATTATTAAAATCGGCGGATCGATAAGCGAAATTGCCACAGCTGCTGAACAATTCCTTGGTAAATCCAAACAAGACCGTGAAATGGAGGCAAAAGAGGTACTGGAAGGACATCTTCGCTCCATCCTTGGCTCCATGACAGTCGAAGAAATTTATAAAAATCGCGACAAGTTTTCTCAAGAAGTACAGCGAGTTGCTTCTAATGATTTAGCGAAAATGGGACTAATTATTGTTTCTTTCACCATCAAAGATGTTCGCGATAGCAATGGATACTTAGAATCACTTGGTAAACCTAGAATTGCTCAAGTAAAGCGTGACGCCGATATTGCTACTGCAGAAGCAGAAAAGGAAACACGTATCAAACGTGCCGAAGCAGCAAAAGATGCCAAACGCGCCGAATTGGAGCGAGCAACTGAGATTGCCGAGGCTGAAAAAGAGAATCAATTAAAGACATCTGAGTACCGCCGTGAGCAAGACAGTGCAAAAGCTCGTGCTGACCAAGCCTATGATTTTGAAACGGCTCGATCTAAGCAAGAAGTAACTGAGCAAGAGATGCAAATCCAGATTATTGAGCGTCAAAAACAAATTGAACTAGAAGAAAAAGAAATATTACGTCGAGAAAAACAATACGACTCAGAAGTGAAAAAGAAGGCAGATGCCGACAGATATGCTGTTGAGCAAGCAGCGGTAGCGGATAAAGCCAGAGAAATGGCAACAGCAGATGCCAACCAATATCGCATCGAAACAGCTGCTCGTGCAGAGGCTGAAAAAATACGTGTAGATGGTTTAGCCAAAGCAGACGCAGAACGTGCACAAGGGGAATCAGAAGCAGAAGTTATCCGCCTGAAAGGTCTTGCCGAAGCAGAAGCAAAAGAAAAAGTTGCACTTGCCTTCGAAAAATACGGAGAAGCTGCCATGCTAGATATGATTATCAAGATGCTTCCTGCATATGCTAAAGAAGTGGCTAGTCCATTAGCTAATATTGACAAGATTACAGTTGTTGATACAGGAGGCAGCGGATCAAATGGCGGTGCCAATAAGGTTTCCAGCTATGCTACTAACTTAATATCAACTCTTCAAGAAAGCCTGAAAGAAACATCTGGCATTGATATCAAGGAGTTACTGCAAGGTGCCTCCAAAAACAATGCAAGTGATGAACCAAAACAAAGCTTCCCAGCAGATATCGACTTAGATACTGTTAAAGAAGCTATCCAAAAAAACGACTCAGCTGACTAAAAAAACTAAAAACAGGAAGCGCCTATTTAATAGGTCTTCCTGTTTTGTTTTATCCGCTAGCTGGTCTGATACCTAATAATGAATCACAGCTGCCTCTCATGGGCGTCGGCATCAACCTTTGTTTGTTCGATCGTACCAAATGGATGATGCGGCGGGGCGTAAATACTATATAATTTCAATGGCTGTTCCCCAATGTTGATCACATTATGCCACGCCCCTGCTGGAACAAAGATGGCATAATCCTCGCAAACGAACTGTTGGAAAGGTAAATGATCCTGACGATCGCCCATTAACACCAATCCTTGCCCCTGTTCTAAGCGCAAAAATTGATCTGTATCTGGATGAATCTCCAAACCGATATCATCACCTGCAGCAATACACATCAATGTTACTTGCAAATATTCTCCTGTCCAGATTGCCGTTCGATAGGTCTGATTTCGCTTTGCTGCTTCTGCAATATTGACAATATAGGGACGCTTCCCTTGATCAGCTGTGTATTGCCCAGCTTGCTTGTTAGAAGAAGAGAATCCTGATAAATTATACAATGCCATCCTCCTTTCTGTCTTTTATTCAGGTGCAGCTGTTTGTAAAATATCTGGATTGCTTTAGGTGTGGAAAAAAGCTGAATCGCTCTAACAAACGCTGTCTTCCCGATAAATTTCGTTCCAATCTTCGATAAAGAATCTCAAAACTCCCACTGATAGTCAGCCTTGTGTAAACCTGCTGTATATCTTATGCGTTCGCCTATGAAAATGTTATTCCCATCTGTTCACCGCAAGCTGCCATGATACACGTCATGCATATCAATTTAATTGAATTGGCAGATGAGCTGCAAGAATACAAGTGAATTTCTTCCAGTTTTTGAAGCACCTCAACCACTTACCAGCGTCCGTTTATATGTTGGAAAATCTATATGCCGCCATCGCTAGCCCTTTATTCGAACAACTTGGGATTCAACTAATAGAAACAGATGAGCTGACCACTATTAACGAATTTCTTGAAAATATGGCGGACGATTTTTTTTAGAAGAAGATAGGGAAGAGTGCCGAATGTGGCACTCTTCCCTGTTTGAACACGCACTTTCATTATTTCCCTGGATAAATCATAATTTTGATACTAGTATCTTTCTGTGTTCTGGCCATTTCGACCGCTTCTTTAATATCATTCAAGCTGTATTTATGAGTAATCACATCTTCCAGTTGAAGGTCGTTATTGCCAATCGCTTGAATCGCCGTTGGATAACTGTTTGCATAACGAAACATACCATAGATATCATATTCAGAATCGACTATATGTGTAATATCAATCGGCACTTCTGATACTGCCGGCAGCCCAACTAATACAATTCTTCCGCCTCGCTTAGTAATAGTCAGCACATCTTGCACGGCCCGACCATTACCAGAAGTCTCCACTGCAATATCGATACCGCTGCCTGTAGTCAGTTGATCTACTTCTTCACGAATATTGTCTTGTGTTGGATCGAATACTTTCGTTGCTCCTAACTTCATCGCCAATTCTCGGCGGAAAGGGACGACATCCGAACAATAGATCTCGGTTACTCCAAAGATTTTCGCTGCTTTAATTGCCAGCAAACCGATTGGTCCCAGACCTGTAATCAGCATTTTGTCATTAGGGTGCACCTTGCCACGCTGCATACCGTGAATGCCTACAGATAACGGTTCAATTAATGCCCCTTCCTCATAGCTCATTTGATCTGGTATCTTAAAGGCAAAATCACTGCGGATCGTTACATATTCAGCCCAAGCTCCATCTACTGGCGGAGTTGCCATAAACTGAACTTCCGGGCATAAATTATATCTGCCGGTTTTACAATATTCACATGTTCCGCATGTTACACCAGGCTCTACTGCTACACGATCTCCTGCTTCTAAATTTTTCACTTTGCTGCCTACTTCTACGATATCTCCAGCCAATTCATGACCCAGAATAATCGGTTTCTCTACAACATACCTGCCAATTTTCCCGTGTTCATAATAATGGACATCTGAACCACAAACTCCGATACAATGCACTTTAATTAACACTTCGTCTTCTTTTGGCTTTGGGACGGCTATTTCCTTTACTTCGATATCTAACGGTTTGTTTAGAATTGCAGCTTTCATCGTTGTCATGCTGATCCACCTCTTTTTATGTAATATTTTTAGCTGGCAAATGGAAGCCTTAGACCTTGCTATTCGAAACAGCAACTGTCTGACTCTAAATTTGCAAGCGGTTAACAATATTATAGCATATTACTTAGTTTATCTGATAAACAAACTTTATATCCCTTTTGTTAGCTCTGTACTATTTCTCCTATCTTACAGATGGTTTTCCAATTGCGAACCGTAGCTGGTACTTCCAGCTTATTCAATTGATTTGCCAGTTTCGCATTGCGGATACTGTTATTAAACAACAAGTAAATATCTCTGCCTTTTACTGCACCGCATTCTTGTTCATTCGTATAACGCAAGAATTGCTCGGTAACGGCTGGGTTAAGTTCCTTTGCCAGCATAGCCACATGAAGGCATTGTCCTTGTGCAGTTGCAGCAGCGTCAGCTATCTTCTGTTCTGAAAATGGAAGACCTTCCATTAATACTTGCCATTCTTCGGCGTTTCTTAATACAACACTAGTACGAATGTGAAAGTCTGACCAAATCTTATCTTCTATTTGTTTCTGTAAACTATCTTCCGGCTGTTCGGATTGAAATATCACATTCCCGCTCTGAATATATGTCTTCACATTAGTTAAGCCTGATAAGGTCAATGCATCTCTCAATTCGACCATCTTTATTTTGTTATGCCCGCCTACATTGATTCCGCGTAACAAAGCTATATAAGTTGTCATTATCCCTTTCCCTTCATTTTTCCAATCGAATATGAAATTAGCAGTTCTAGTATAACATACTATCAATCTATTTTTGAGAACGGATACATAATTAAGTAAATAAAAGGGGCAAAACAAGTAACACACAGATTTTTAGCACGCCTTTCGGCAATGGGGCAAAAAACAGCAGTTTGTATCATACAAACTGCTGCTTGAACCACTTATCTAGTTTTTGCTACCTGCTTTTTTCTCTTATAAAGAAATATACCTGCCCCAGCCAGCAAGATTATAAATCCAATCAAAAGATAGTTAAACAAGGCCGTTGCTGTATTAGGAAGATAATTTCCACTCTCTGCGTCCTGATTTACACCCGAGTTATTATTTGTTTTATTACCATCACCTGCACTGACATCAACATTCTCTTCCTTTACGTTATCTGGATCAGTATCTTCTTTTTCTCCGTCTCCGTTGCCTGGATCAGTATCTTCTTTTTCTCCGTCTCCGTTGCCTGGATCAGTATCTTCTTTTTCTCCGTCTCCATTGCCTGGATCAGTATCTTCTTTTTCTCCGTCTCCGTTGCCTGGATCAGTATCTTCTTTTTCTCCGTCTCCATTGCCTGGATCAGTATCTTCTTTTTCTCCGTCTCCATTGCCTGGATCAGTATCTTCTTTTTCACCATCGCCTGGAATTTCTTCTTCTGGATCCTCTTCGTTTTCCCCTGTTGCGACAAACACTCCATAAGTAGAAAATTGTTCTACCGTTATGATAATTTTTCCGTCATTTACTTCGCTGTCTACCTGCTCCCAGCTATTATTCTTTACATTAAAATAATAGATTGCTGGTGACTCCGCTTCTTCTTCGACAGGCATAGTTAAGCTAAAGCCTTCCTCACTGGTAAATGACTCACCATCTGGATAAGTAAAATGGAAGGTATACACTGGTCCTGCTGCCGCTAAATCAGTCAGCTGCTCCAGCCCTTCTACAGGCTCTGTCACCTGCAATGTTGTTCCAGCAGGTAAATCGGCTGGCAGCTGCAATTCTACACCTGTTTCCTGTCCATCTGCCAATATTTTAATCAGACTATTTGCGCTGACTGGTGCGGGATCATCTTCTAAGTGAAGTTCCACTACTGGCTCTGGATCAGGTGTCGGTGCCTCAGCGGATACCCCCAGCCCATAAGAGACTGTCTTCAATAAATTTTTATCCTGATCATCTCCTGCTAAGTCCCAAATCATCGCGCCTTTCAAGCCTTGTTCCTTAATAAAATTAACCTTATACCCTAAAGATTCTACATTATCATAAGAAATAAATTCCCCCTGCTTCTCATTATAGAGATAAGGTACCTTTGATGTATTATCAAAGAAATAATTGTAGCCATCTTGATTAATCAATGACTTAATCACATGATAATTAACCGTTCCGCCTTCAATACCTTGCTGTTCCCATCCCGGCGCACATTCTTGATAAGCACCGTTCTCCATCGCCATCTTACCATCTTGGTCAGGATTACACCCAGCCCATGAATGTCCATAAAAAGGTACACCTAGTAAAAGCTTGTCTCTTGGCACATCACCATAAACTTCTATTGTGCTGGCTACTCCAAATGTCCAGCCTCTTAATTCCGTCTCCAAGGGATCACCATATAACGGGGCGTTATGTCCGGTTAGTCCTGACCAAGTTCCATTAATGTCATATGCCATAATCGCCATATAATCAACAATCTCAGCGATTTTCCCCAGTTCATTGTTCTCTGCATATGCCCAAGTAGCCGCACCTGCAATCGTCAGCAAGTATTCTTTCTCATCCTCTTGTTCTGCTTGGTCAAATGCATCACGCACAGCCTGTAACAGCAAGGTATGATTTTGCTTATCACTAGGATCACGATGATTATTTGGCATACCTCCAGCCACTGGATATTCCCAATCTAAATCCAAACCATCTAAATGAAAAGTTCGAACAAAATCAACTGCTGATTCGGCAAAAACCTGTCGTGTCTCCTCACTGCTCGCTACTAATGATAGATTATTAGATAGTGTCCAACCGCCAACAGAAATTAATGTTTTCAAATCACTATTTTGACTTTTTAGTGCTTCCAACTTCGGCAGTTCCACCAAATCCACTTCTGGATCATAGAGAACGATTGTACCATTTTCTATCTCTTTATCTTCGTTTCCTTGTAAATCTTTACATGCCCATGTCTTCTTTTCTCCATCTGGGATTTCTTCGTTATCTGGATTCCCATGGATACCATCCCAGCATACATCAGCAAATGCATAATTAATATGTGTTAATTGATCCACACCAACATTTGATGGCGGATTCCATGAACTATAGTATCCTAAGACAACCTTGTTCTCATCCGATTGCGCCTGCACAACTTTTGATTCCATCATATCCGGAAAAAACAACGATACAACAAGCCATAAACTAAAACAACCAGCAACAAACCCCTTAATTGAAATCGCTTTCAAAAAATATCCTCCTTATTTTCTTTTTGACACCCTATGTATAGTAGACATTGGTATACACAGCAAGTTGTTTAGATGTCTATACATTATCTTATGACTTCCTACATAAATTGTCAATATTATTAGAGTATTGTAATATTTTCGTAATATAAAACCTTGTAATCTCCCTATTCATCATAAAAAACAGGTTATTTCCCACAACGAAGAGGTATATACCAGATTGATTAGAAAATTCCCTGTCCAGTGTATACCTTATCTCTTATTTATTGATTACTAGCTAGTAACTCAAATATCGCTTTTCTTTAACCGAAGATTATAATCTGTAATAGACTGCATTAATAATTTTGTATTAAAACTCGGCCAATACTGCTTAACAAACATTAATTCTGCTTTCGATGCCTGCCACAATAGAAAGTTACTGACTCGCAAATCACCGCCTGTGCGAATAATCAAGTCTGGGTCTGTTATATCTCTGGTGAATAAATACTCGCTAAAAGATTCTTCAGTAAAATAGTCATTGTCTTCACCTGAACTCTCGGCTATCAATCGTTTAGCCGCTTGAAGAATATCCTTTCTTCCTCCATAATTTAAAGCAATATTGACAGACATTCCCTGATTGTCAGCCGTCCTTGCCTCTACACTCTTTAGTGCAGCTGTAATCTCAGCAGGTAATCGTTCGATCTCCCCAAGGAATGTAATTCTAATATTATCTCGTTGATATGTCTCCACTATTTTATGATTGAAAACTTCTAAAGGCAGCTCTTTGGTCAAATAGTTTACCTCTTTTGCTGGTCTTCTCCAGTTTTCTGAGGAAAAAGCATACAATGTTAGATTATTCACACCTATTTCATGACAGTCTCTGATAATATTCCGAAGTGCCAGCATCCCAGCATAGTGACCAATTGATCTCGGAAACCGTCTTTTTTGTGCCCATCTTCCATTGCCGTCCATTATAATACCAATATGTGAAGGAATTGTGCCACACGCTTTCTCCCCTGTTACATGTTGAGATGAAAGGTAAAACGCACTATGTACCAGCATTTTATAAATGGAAAAAGTTAGTTTATAAAACATTTTTTTCTCCCTTTATGCTTTTTTTTGATTACTTGTAAACATCCACTCATCTTCTACATCGATACAGGCAATTCCATATAAAGCAGCAAATAGATATCCTGTTTCTTGTTGGAGTTCTCTCTATTTTTTGGTAATAAGTATATAGTATCATATTTTACATCTTAAATGTTTGTAATTATCTATTTATAGAGGTTGTTCAAACTGCCCGCTAAATCGGAGTAGGCAACGCAGACTTCAACACATCTAAAAAAAGCCTGCCATGACGGCAGACTTTTCTATTTTGATAACTAACTTTCCTTCTTACCTGTATAAATTAAAATCGCATCACGTAAGAAGACTGTTCCATCTTTAACATGTTTATCATAATAGGCAGTAAAACGTTCATCTGTCACATACATTTCTGCTAAACCCGCATGTGCCTCTTTGGAATACTCAGACCATGAATACATCAGCCATTCTTTATGTTTGGCAGCAGCTGCCTGAGCCAAGTCTGAACCGGGATCACCAGTGGCATAAGCCTGTTCCAATAACTCAAACAGCTCTTGTTCCAGTCGAAGCATGGCTTGATAATCTTGCTGTGACATACCTCGCCATTTAGCATTACTCGTTTCTACAGTTTCCTCTCCATATTTCTCACGAATTTCTTTACCATATTTTTGTTCATTATCTTCCAGCATTCTTTCTTTAAATGCCTCAAATTTCCCTTCTGTTGTCATTTCCATTTCTCCCTTCATATGTTGTATCGTTTTGTTTATTGCTATAATGATCTGATCTAGCCGATATCTTTTCTCCAGTAATTGATCACGCTGCTGCAGCATTACTTGATAACGGTCAAAGTCTGGGCTGTTGATAATCTCTTTGATCTTCTTTAGGGGAAAATCAAGTTCTCTAAAAAATAAAATCTGCTGTAATACCTCCAGATTCTTTTCCGAATAGAGTCGGTATCCTGCTTCTGTTGTAGTATCTGGAGACAACAACCCTATTTCATCATAGTGGTGTAAGGTTCTCACACTAACACCAGCCAGATCAGCTACCTCTTTGATTTTTCTTTTCATGGTACCACTGCCTTTCTCTTTCTAGAGTAAACTATCACGTAACGTGAAAGTCAATGATTTTTAGATAATAAAGTTAAAAATTTCAGTCAATCTATTCTACAAATGACCCATTATATGAATAACTTATTGCAGATACTATGGAATTTTGAGATGATTGTTATCAAGTTAACGGGCAGAGTCAATCTCTATTCAATTGGTAATTAATTAACGTAAAAATAGAAAGTTATTTTTTGTGCCGTGGGTGAAGCGAAGGGAAAGAGTAACGATGATTTATGACACAAAAAGAGAGGCTGTTCATTATGCAAACACAACTTGCAATTGGTCTGAATGGCTCGATAAACGATGAGAAGGGCAGCATTATTTCTGTTGATGCTAAAGAAAATCCTGTACAAAGACCATTTCCGATGAAGACACTTTACTACTATCATTATGAATAGTCTGTAAATTATAATGTAGGTACGGTATAATATAACTAAGATAACAAGCAGATCATAGTAGGTTTTTGAACAGATTCGCTATATCTAGTATTCAATTTTTGACACAGTTCCACATGGGTATAGTGTAAAATAAAAGTATAATAAAAGGAGGATGGTTATGATTTACATTGCTCTTCTTCAAGGAATAAATGTGGGTGGAAATAATAAAATTGACATGAAGTTACTTAAGCAAACATTTGAAAAAGTCGAGATGAATGATGTAGTGACATACATCAATACAGGGAATATAATTTTTTCCTATAAAGATACATCCAAAATCGAACTATCTCAAATTTTAGAAGAAGCGATACATAATGATTTCGGATTACAAATTAAAGTAGTGGTACGCAGTATAGATGATGTTAGAGGAATCATTCATGCTATTCCTGATACATGGAAAAATGACAAGGAAATGAAAAGTGATGTTATGTTTTTATGGGATGAAATTGATGATGAATCTGTCCTTAAGAATTTGGTGATCAAACCCAATATTGACACGGTAAAATATGTCTCTGGGGCAATCCTATGGTCCGTGGACAAGAAACATGTAACCAAAAGTGGCATGTCAAAGCTCATTGGATCAAAAGTATACAAACAAGTGACAGTAAGAAATGTAAACACCGCCCGCAAGATATATGAACTCATGCAAGCTCAAAATAGCTAAGCCGAGGTAAGCGCGGGTAGAAAATTAAAGAAACTCACCATTTCTCCTGTTCACTTTCCTAACGTAGAGCCCTCTTAGTTAGCTTAGTAAGCTGTACTATGCTTTGTTTTTCCTTACCCACTTTCGGGTATCAGGTAATTTTTCAGAGTGTCCCATCAAGAATAGAAAGGTAAATTACTCATAATCACATTTATATTTTCTTTTATGTTCTTTGCCTCTATTTCTTGTACCATCATTTTTTTCGATATCTTAGATTTTCTCACGTAGTAAATAAATAAACATACTTGAAAACAGATTCTACCGGCCCCCAGAAAAAACGTATACAAAAAGTCTAAACTTTGATTATACAATTTTCACCAGTTATAACTTAATGGTTGAAATATATCGCCATCAAGAATGACCGTATCATATTCTTTAATTTCTGCTAGCGCAATTTACCAACGCTCTACTTGACGTTCTAAATACCGTTTGTTTTTTTTGGGTCTTCTGGAATGACATACGTACTCGTTTTCTTTGCCATTGCCATAAATGTTGTCGTTTTTCCAACTGCACTCGCTCCTTCCAAACAAATGATTGACATACTACCCCTTCCCTATTAAGTAATAACGTAAATTGCCCCGTTCATGACATTCAAAACAAAGCAAGCAGGTCGCTAAATTAATTTAGAATCTGTAAGATGTTTGATCTTATATAGGTTTTTGATAGCTAATCAATTTTTTATGATGAAAAAACTAAGCCTCAAGGCGTATATGAGATCGGTCCGAAGAATTAGCAATTTTTACATCTAAAAGCTCTTATCATGCAAGTCATTTTCACATATAATAAAGAAAAAACTATAGGGGCTATTGAGATGAGAAAAAAATATATCTACTTATTATTCACAAACACTGGTACATTATTTACAAAGGCCATTAGATTATATACAAAGGCCAGCTATAACCATGCTTCCATAGCTCTAGACCTCAGTTTAAAGGAAATGTACAGTTTTGGCAGAAAATATCCTCGTAACCCTTTTTTAGGGGGATTTGTAAAAGAAGAAACGCAGGAGTCCTTTTTTCAGAGGGCAGACTGTTCGATCTATGCTTGTGAAATAAGCGCAGAACAAGAACAGAGATTAAAAGATTCTTTATCCCTGTTTATGAGCAGTCCGGAAAACTATCACTACAATTTTATAGGGTTATTCGGGGTTATGTTTAATAAGCCCATCCATCGGAAAAATGCCTACTTCTGCTCACAATTTATTGCCTATATCTTGGCAGAGGCAGCGATTGCATCTTTTCATAAACCATTTGAATTAATCACACCGCAAGATTTGCAGCAATTGCCTGAATTAACTCTTATCTATCAAGGCAAGCTGCAAGACGTTATGCCATCCCGCTTGCGTGCATCGATAATCAAAGAAGGGAATGTCAGTTTTCCATACTGATTCCTGGGGTCATACTGCATAGAGCGAAAGATGACCCCATCCTTCCCATCCCACTCTTTGTGATGAAAATTGCCTTCCTCATCACAAAACTCAAGCAATATCACGTCAAAACCAGCTTCTTCAAACATCGCAGTTAATGTTTTATAATTGTGGACTATTTGATGACTGGCAGCAGGATGATCTTTCGGCCCAGGACCGCCCACTTGAACCATTTCCTGATAAGCGGGATCTGGGAAAAAGCCATCTGGTACCGCACAACGGACATAACCGTCATCATGCAAAAATTGATAACATATCTTTGCCGCCTGCACCCCCTCTTGATAGGTTATATGTTCCCAGACATGCTCCGCTAAAATAGCTGTAAGCGTACCTTCCTTAAATTTTTCAAGCCATGTGCTTTTGTCAAGCAGGTTAATCTCGTCTTCATTAGTATGTGTCCAGCCTGGATTATTATTATAGCCACCTGCACCAACTACCACTCGGATAGGTTCTGATCGCACTCTTTCTCCCTCCTGGCGAATATAGTTTGGCTTTTTTTGCGTTCTGAGAAATGGTCTACAACTGTATCTCTTACCATGCATTCTGAGCCAAACTATTCATTTTTTAGTTAGACATTTGATCCATTATTATTTAGTTAATCCGAGAAATTACTTGCTATTGAATCTATCACACTTCCACCTTTCTATCCATTTTTTAATGAGAAATAAAACAAAATAAATTCCCTTCGTAAGCGTTTTGTTTATGAAAGATCGATTTATAAGACATGCCGAGGAAGTTTCTTGAATATGATGAAGTAACACAAACATATCCTGCTGAATTTTCAGCATGATAAACAGCTTAAAGACAATGAATTAGTCGTAACCATTACTTCAGACTGGATACGCCCTGCTGACAGCTTAGAATAATTGGCTGAAAAATCGGCGTAAATGTGGATGGCTTTAAAGAACATGCTGAAAAAGGATATGACCCAGACTTTCACCATGGAGAATTGTTTTTCGAAGGGATGGGAAGTGGCGGCAATTCTGCAGAATTAAACCATGGACCAAGCAAGCACCTTATTATACCATTCACTTTGAATTATTAGGTACTTCCAGCGGTCCAATAAGTGATCAAAACGATCAAGTTATCGGATTACACGGAAACAAAACCCAGATTTTAGCAGTGATGTTTGGAAGGGGGAAATTTTCCCTGATACAGGCGTAACGATTGGATCTGGTAGGACATTCTGGCAGAAATAGCTGCCGCCACATCAGATGATAAACACGTGTAAAGCGAGACTTCCATCAGTAGATTACGAAAAAATCCACTGATGGGCAACGAAATTTATCGGGGTGTCAATCCATTGCTGCCCTTTAAGTGAAGATCATCCAGATGATTGACACCATGATAAAAGAAATTCAAAAGAAGGAGTTTTTCGTTATGCCAGCAGGTACACATACAACAGAAATAAATGTTCCCATCCAAGACGTATGGAATTTCGTCAGTTCAATTAATAACTGGGCACCACTGGTTCCTGGCTATATCGACCACGAACTTATCAATGATAATGAATCAACTTGGGAATTCAAAGGTGACCTAGGTTTTATGAAGAAAAAGGTAAAGTTAAAAGTAGATATTACCATTTGGCAAGAACCAAATAAGGTAGAATTCAATTTAACGAATATGTCCGATAAATTTGGCGGAAGTGGTTATTTTGAAGCGATCGAGGTAGATGAAACAAGCACGAAAATGATGGGAAAGCTTGACATTACTGCAGATGGAGCGATGGGACCAATGATCAATTCTATCCTGAAAAATTTCGTTCCTCAAACAGCTCAAGAACTTATAGAAGCAGTTTCTGGAAAAATTGTTACAAACCACAACACAAAAACAAAGACAGGTATAAAAACAAAAGCGTAGAGCCGTTTAGCAATTTACGAATTGGACTAAAGCGCAGGAAATAAAGGAAGACACGGCGACTTTAGGAGTTGATGTTGACTTTCATCCAAAAACATTACGAACAAGATGTTCTAGTATCGGCGTTGTTCACAGGACGTGGCCGCCTTTAACCAATAAAAGGGCGACTAAGCCTATGCCTTCGTCAATCGGTAATTCCTCTTTACCGTACGCAGCTGAGGGAAACTACGCTAGTTGCAGGGCGACCGAAGCTAGAGCTACTATTGTACTTAGGTTATCTATGAAGACTAATTTTATAATTTCCATCCAAAAGGAAGACTTAGGCTGCGAAAGCACTTTGTCTTCCTTTTACTCACTCATTAGTTCCATCATAAACATTTGGTTTCTATGTACTTATTGCCCCTTAACGCCAACAATCGATATGCTTATTGGTTTTCCCCATTCTCATCGAATATGCTGCCACTGTGTTTGTATTCGGTCTAATCGTTTTCTCAACTGATTTCGATGATCTGGCAAAAGTTTCACACCTGCTCGCTTTGCAATTTCTTCTACAACTTGATCGATCGTTTGTTGATCGGTGATGATCTTCTCTTGACAGATTTCATGTTCAAAGGCATATATACATTGATCAATCTTCTGTTTTCCCCAGCTGTTACCAAACTCCAAGCGCTTATTCAAACGCTTGATCAGTGTGGATTTCTGAGCATGAATAATGAAATGCTTGATCTTGATTCCCTGTTCTGCTAATCTTTCAATTATTTCCTGATAATATTGCTGTTTAATCAGTGTCATCGGTACAATAATCGTTCCTTCATACTCGTTTGCAAGCGAATACAATAGTTGATAATTGATTTTCCGCCATTCTGGATAATCTTGAAAATCAGACTTTTTCATTTGTTCCGGTAGATTATCCCTTAAGAAAAAGCCTAGATTCTCTGGATCATAGACAAACGAATCTTGAAGTCGTCGTTGTAATTCATAGGCACAGGTGGTTTTTCCTGAACCAAAGGCGCCATTTAGCCAGATGATCATATATGCCGCTCCCTTACTAGACAGATATTTTCATCTAGTATAACAAAATAGGCTGAGACAAAGCAAAATGAGTTAACCTAAGCAACAATTAATCATTCACTACATCTTCATACAGTCATTGCTTGCCTTTTAAGCGGCCTCTCTGCACTGATCAAAGACAGCATATTCCTTTAAAAAGCTGAAATTACAAGTAGCCTAAGTATGCGGATAAACTTTTGCTCTTTTGCCACCAAAAAACTTGTTCCCTTGTATCTCTTTCAATAACCGTTCCCAGTCCAAGTAAGACTGTCCCAACAAACAGAAGACTCATTGAGAATACTAATAGGAGCCAATTACCATATTCAATAGAAGATGCAGCTCCCATTACATCTAATCCAGTCCCAACCACATACATAAATGCAACAAACAAGACAAATTTAAACGAAACAGGCATAATCCATAACTGACCTTTAGATAATAGACTTATACATTTTTTACTTCACGCCTAACTACACATTTCATTATAAACATCACTCCATCATCAAGAAAAAAATTCTAGTGGCAGTTACAAGATTTTTGTACTGTCTCCCTCTACTGCAGCTGAAATATTCCAACTCCTTATCTAAGTCCTAAACATAAGAAGTATATCTTCTATACATCTAGTAATTGAAGACGAATTGCTTTTTTAACTGCTTCTCCCCTTGTTTTCACTTCGAGCTTTTTGTATATCTGGGTCAGACGGTACTCGACCGTTCGATCGGCAAGAAACAGCTTAGCAGCAATTTCTTTTGTACCAAGTCCATCTGAAATATATTGAAGAATAGCCAAACCTCTTTCTGTCCATTTGTATCATCCTTTACAGCAGAAGTTTCTTTAAAAATGGGTAAGGGCACAATCATATACCCGGATAATACGGTATAGATTAAATCAAGTAATTCCGACTTGGCACAAATAACATTATCTAAAGAGAATTTAGATATTCATTTGGTGTTATGTCTCTTTGTTCTGTAGATGTATATTTATTAATCCTTATTTCGCCACAGCACCACACCAGTTACCACCATCCACAGAAATACGGCACCATAGAAGATACGCTGCAAAAGGCCTCCAGGCAGAGATGGCACCATTGGCTGCAGACAGATCAGCAGGAAGGCTGCAGAGGTGAGCACGGTACAACACCATGTCCATACTGCTAACTTTGGCATAGACGGACGAATCGAACGAGCAATCAAGATAAGGGCAGGAATCTGCACAAGCATACCTAGAAGTGCCGGCCATGTATGCAAGTCGAAATTCACATTCGCAGGAAAAATACCTGACAGACTGTAACTCACCCCCAAAACAATCAATAAACCTGTAGCTATCTTTGTTTGCTTCAACTGAGGCCAGCAGCTATGTAAACATACAGCACCTACAGCAATTGCAAGGCCTGTTAAGGTAAAGGTCCAATTCATCCATAGGTGATAAGGGGAACAAATTTCGTAACTTGCGAGGACATACGTATCTGTGCCACACGCTGTCACTCCCAGATCACTCATTGGTTGCCGCAGAACACTATAAAAAGCTGTACTAGCTCGCAGGACGATCCATTCGATAACAAAATAAGTACTTAACAATATCCAACATGCTGCACCAATCCTAATGGTAAACGTACTTGATTTCGGCAAAAAACTGCTGCCAATGATGGCTAATAAGGTAACTATCAGCATCATAATATACGGCGTATCCATTTGTACACTCCTTTATAAACTGTCTACTGAAAATCCTTTGTTTCTTCTTTTACCGGAACCTCTATATCTATCCATTTTACTTTCTTCAAATCTTGTTTGAATTCTTCTAAATAGGCGGACTCATTCTCTTCTAGTAAGACTCTGCCTGCCAAGGTAATGTACACTTCAAAATCACCTTGGCTAGGATAGGAAGACAATAATCCTTGAGCGAATAAAGCCCTTAGCTGCTGCTGCAAACTTTCATTCACCACTCTCATTGAGTTATCTTTCCATGTTTTGTGCTTTTGATAAAATACCATCTTTCCTTGCGATCCTTCAAAAACATCAAATAAATTCTCAATATAGAAACCCATCCGTCTCCTGTCTGTCATCTGCAATACCTTTAATGTAAAATAATACTCATATTTGAACATATACCAAGCTGCACGATCTAAATATTCTCTTATTTCTATTGCTAATTCTGAAAAATGACGGTTACTAGGCATAAGAAAGGTGCGATTGCTGTAAAATGAGTATTTAGCTTTATGGGTGCTTAAACGAAACTGCTGGAATTCAATCGTTCCTGCCTTTTGAATGGTTATATAATAGGTAAGTTTGTTGGTTGTCTTATAAAATCCTATTAATGTTTCATCATCGGTGAGTAACTGCTCAATACCTTTGCGTAGTGCCTCAGCATAATCCTTTGACTTAATGGAATATTTCCTACCTTCAAAAAGCATGGCTAATCCCTCCCTAGTTGTTAAACGAATAACGATCGGTAAATGTTTCATCTAATTATCATGATAACATGTAATTCCTAGTAGTGAAGGCCTTTATTCCTATCAAATTTGGCAAAACTGTTAATATAAGAATCCTTACTTTCCGCCCAGCTTCTTTTAATCTTGATGCGGAGATCTTACAGATGGTTGCACTAGGACTAATTCGTGATGTTGTGTCGCAATGTCCGCACTAATATATCATATGCGTCGAACCCCCCATCGAATAAAATTTCACTTTATCTAGAAAAGTTGTTGGTTGTTTCCAAATATGATATGGTTAACAAAAATAATCACAAGGAGTGGATAGAGTGATTAAAAACATAATTTGGCTTTGTACTGCCCTACTTTTTTTAACAGCTTGTGGTTCTAATCAGTTTAATGAAGAGGAATCTGCACACGAACCGGGGGGCGAAGACAACATCTCCATGGAAGCAGTTCAAACTAGCATAAACCAACTTGGATTGAAAGCAGTCTCTCAATTGGAAGAGAACGAAGACGGAAACCGCTTCGTTTCGCCGATTAGTATTTGGCTTGCTATGAATATGGCCTATCATGGCGCCAATGGTGAGACAAAAGCCGAAATAGAGCAGGCACTTATATTAGAACATATCGATGCCAATGCTCTCGGTTCTGCTAATAACTCCTTGCTTAAGGAAATCACAAAAACAGAAGATGATTTGGAGTTATCGCTTGCTAATTCTTTATGGTTGAATGAATCTTTTACCCTTCAACCCACCTATCAAGAACAAATGAAGGAACAGTACCTTGCACAGATAGAGCCATTAACAACTGCTGAGGCAATCAATAACTGGATCGCTGAACAAACAAATGACAGAATCGATCAAATGATAGACCAAGTAGATCCAAGTCTGGCCTTGCTGTTACTGAATGCTGTCTATTTCCAAGGGGCTTGGTCTTATCCCTTTAATGAAGAATGGACAGAAGAACAAGACTTTCATTTAAGCGATGGGGACACGGTTCAAGCACCATTTATGCTACTGCATGAGGATGTATCTTACCTAGAGAATGAAGAGGTACAGGCTGTGGCCCTGCCTTATGGGGAAGATGAATCGATCCAAATGCATATTTTTCTTCCAAATGAAAAGAGTAACTTTCATGACTTTCAAGCCGATTTCAACCTAGAAAAATGGCAGCAATGGACCAAGGCGATGCAAATAGAGACAGGCTCCATCTCTCTGCCTTCCTTTGAACTAGAATATGAGACAGAGCTTAATCAATGGTTCCAAGAGTTGGGAATCGAGCAAGCCTTTGATCCTGATCAAGCGGATTTTTCCAATATGTTGGAATTAACAGAACCAACCAATGCCTATATTAATGATATTCTTCATAAGACGTTTATTAGCGTCGATGAGGCAGGAACAGAAGCAGCAGGAACTACTTCTGTATCAATTGACGTCACTTCTGCCCCATTAGAAGATCCTTTTGAAATGGAGGTCAACAGACCTTTTCTCTTTACCATTACCGATATGGAGCAGGGTGTGATCTTATTTGTTGGAAGTATGGGAAACCCCGGTGAATAAGACAGCTTAACATCTGTTTAGTATTGCTTGACAACAAGCTCTTCTGCCTGAAAAATCCCTTAAGTACAGTTGAACTTGAGGGGTTTTTTTATGGTGCGTTCGCTAACCAATTGCCATCACACACTTTTATTGGCTGATTTGCTCTTTTTTCAGAACTTCTTCGATAAAAGTGCTTTTTGCGGCAGTATAGTGTTCTCTATCCTTAGCTGTTTGAGCCAGATTTCGTTTCAATTGTTCATATGCTGCAGCTGTTTGAGAATGATTGCGAAGATAATCGCGGAATGCCAAGTGTCTGCGCAACTCTCTGCTATCTTGTGTGCATACATATAGATGATGCGCCATCCAATTCGTCTGTTCCTTATTCCAGGGGACTTCTTTATTTTGCCGGCCAAAAGCCTCTCTTCCTTTTATTCCTAAGTCTCCTCGATCAACATAACCTAATTTTTCAAGCCCTTGTCTGACTTTCACAAAACTAGAATCAGTTGCTATCACTATATCTATATCTAAGATGGGCTTAGCGCTAAGTCCCCTAACTGATGTGCTCCCAACATGCTCAATCGCTAAGATAAATGGCCCTATTTCAGCCATCCATACTTTTTTGAGTGCCAAAAATTCCCGTTCCTAATCAAGGGTATACTCTGCTATCTCTATCTCAGACTTCAACTAACACCCTCCTTTCACAAGTTCTTAAAATATGCTCTACTTTTTGACATATCTGTACGACAGACGAGCTGTTTCTTCCTGTTAATGGACAGCGGGATAAAGAGAATAAAATATTAATTATGGCTGGAAAGGTCGAAATGTAAAATGAAATGTCATCGATTCTTCTCCACCTATCTTATGATAAAACTGAATAGCATGCTGATCTTCGGCGTCAGCCTGCACAAACAAATCAGTGATTTGATATCTTTTACAGTAATCTATCATTTCTTGGAATAGCCTAGTACCTATGCCTTGGCGCTGATAGGAAGCAGCAACAGCTAAATCATAAACATATACCGATGGACTGCTTTGGTTATACATTTCCAATTCATATGCTGTCAGTCCGCCAATCACTTGTTGGCAATCAAAGGCAACCAAACAGATAAAATGCGGATTGGCTAACAAATTGCTAACACCTTTTGTATTCACTTGATCAGAAGTTTCAAATGCCTGATTATATAATTCGACCAGTTCCGAAAGACTCTGTTCATCACCTGTTTGTAATCTTCTAAACTCAATTTTGTAGTTCATTCGTTTGCCTCCTTATTAGACAAATAACAGTGGGGATCATACTCTGCCTATCCTTCTTTATATGCTAAACTAGCACCCGGCTGACATTCTAAAGCCTTTTCAATCTTTTCTAAAACTTAAAAAACGAACTGACTTTACCTCTTTTTTTAAGTCGATTGATTGATCATTGTAATACCTACTTTGTTGAATAGTTCTAGTATTGCTAATGTATTCATCAAGTTTTTTTGCACGACAACATTTAATACTGAAACAGGATTAATGAACCACTCGGATTAACCCTGGATGCCATGATTTATTATAGCTAATATTAGTCGCCCCGTCACATAACATGTATACCGAGTCTATAAACCGATACCTTAGAAAATTCGATATCATTGCCTATAGATAACTTTATATACTTCCATAACTTCTCTTCGGCAAACTCATCAGCATAGATAACGAATTATTTTTATGATCAAACATTTTCATAATGTCTATTAATATACAGTTGTACTCTAATTGTCTATTGTTTTCAGATACAATTACCATTACAATACATTCAAGGTATTTTTTATCGCAGTGTAACTGGCTGTAAGACCTCCCATTTCAAGAAAAAAGGGAACATGTCATTGCTAAGTGGGAAATCCAACAACCAGTAACGGTCCGATTGGTACAACTAATGTTCAGCGGGGATGAGAAGGAAGCTGACTAAGTTCGCGACGTCGTGTCGCAACGTCTGGGATTGCGATTACTCATCCCATCGAAATGATTTGCACTAGCACATCCCATTGAACGAAGCTTCACTATATACAAGTGTGCATGATCGAAGAGAGGAGTTTACCCAATGGATATTCAATCACTTCGTCTTTTTTCAAAAGAGTTCCATCAAAACCCTTATGACTATTACAAGCAGATTCGGTCTCATCACCCCTTTGCCAAAGTAAATATGGTTGGCGAGGGACATTATTCATGGATGGCATTTACGTATGATGCAGCGACAGCGGTACTAAAAGACGAACGCTTTATTAAAGATATGCGAACGGTATTTCCTAATGAAGTAACAGATGACAATATGACCCCTATCTCACAAAGTATGTTATTCGTGGACCCGCCCGATCACCGACGTTTGCGAAAACTAGTCCAGCGTGGATTCACACCAAAAAATATTGAAAAGCTGCGGGGACGGGTTGAAGAAATAGCACGAGATCAAGCGGATCAAATGAAGGGGCAGGAAACGATTGACTTTATTTCAGCTTATGCCTTTCCTATTCCTATTCAAGTAATATGTGAACTGCTAGGTGTTCCTTCAGAGGATCGTCTTGATTTCCAACGCTGGTCCAATGCTTTAGTAGATGTGACAGAATATGAGCAGTTTGAAGCCTCAACAGCCGAATTTATGGCTTACCTGGAAAAATTGTTAGAGCAAAAACGGCAATTTCCTGAAGAAGATTTGTTGTCGGAATTAATGGTTGCTGAAGAAGATGGCGGAAGGTTAACTCTCAAAGAACTCTATGGAGTTGTTATGCTGCTGATTGTGGCAGGCCATGAAACAACTGTCAATCTGATTGCAAATGGCTTATTAGCTCTGCTCACCCATCCTGAACAACTGTCATTATTAAAAGAAGAACCAGCTCTTATTCCGCAAGCTGTCGAGGAACTGCTGCGATTTAACGGTCCAGTGGAATTTAGTACGGATCGCTGGGCACGTGAGTCTTTTACATTTATGGGCCAACAAGTAACTAAAGGCGATCATGTGATTGTATCACTGGCTTCTGCTGATCATGATCCAGACTTGTTCGAAAACGCAGATCAACTGGATATCACTAGGGAACAGAGCCCTCATCTGGCCTTTGGCAAAGGTATTCACTATTGCCTTGGTGCTCCTTTAGCCCGATTAGAAGGTGAAATTGCTATCCGTGTGTTGCTGGAACAGTATCCAAATATCTCATTAGCTGCACCATTATCTGAACTGGAATGGAGGCAAAGCTTTATTATTCGAGGCTTGAAACGTCTGCCTGTGAGGCTCCGATAAGTGTGACAAGATTTATCAGGGTGTTAGCGTCCGTTTATTCCTAAGACATATCTTGTTATCCTTAAAGAAAGGAATTTGACGGACGGTTTACACCACGATAAATCTGTTTATGCTCTACATCTTGTTTGGCATAATTGGTTAAAAATTCAGTTAATGAGATCCTTTTCTTTTTTTTAGATTGATTTTGCCGATACTAGATATTTGGCTTTTAAAACATTTTCCTCCTGGCAGCTTATTCTTGTTCATTTGCTTGATAAGCTATTAGTCTGTTTACTGCCACAACCAAGGCATACACAGAAGCCATCAGAATATCTTCATCAATTCCTGCTCCCCAATACATATGACCTTGAAGAGAAATACCAATTTGTGCACAAGAATCTGCAATAGAATCTGTACCTAAGGATTGCTGTTCATATACTTCCAATGCATAATCGATATCGAAGTGCTTCTTTAATGCATTGCTGATTGCGTCTAAGCTTCCATTGCCTTCTCCCTGAATCACAACATGTTGATTATCTTTCAGCAATGTCAAGGTTACTTCTTGCTTCTCACCTTTGTGAAATTCATAATCAATAAGTTGGAAGTATGGCTGGAAATCGACATACTGCTCTTTAAATACCTGATAGATTTCCTCTGCAGATAGCTCTTTATTGCTTTGGTCGGATACGTTTTTGGCAAAATAACTCATTGCTTCATTCATTTTATAAGGCAGCTTAATGCCATAGTTTGTTTCCAAAATATAGCCAATGCCGCCTTTACCAGACTGACTATTAATCCGTATCACATCGGTTTGATAATTTCTTCCCAAATCGGCTGGATCAACTGGAATATATGGCACATCCCATTTCTCGATCTTATTTTCTTTCCGATATTTCATTCCCTTCGAGATGGCATCCTGATGCGATCCGGAAAAAGCGGTAAAAACAAGGTCCCCTGAATAAGGCTGTCTTTCATGGACCTTAATTCTAGTTAGTTCTTCATACTTTGTACGAATTTGATCCAAATTACTGAAATTAAGCCCTGGATCATATCCTTGAGAATACATATTCATCGCCAAGGTAATCAAATCCACATTACCTGTACGCTCACCAATCCCAAATAAAGTACCCTCGACTCGATCTGCGCCAGCTAATACACCAAATTCAGCGTCACTTACCCCGCAGCCGCGGTCATTATGAGGGTGAATCGACAATGTAACAGCATCGCGATAGACTAAGTTTTTATGCATATATTCAATCTGGCTGGCAAAGACATGAGGCATAGCAATTTCAACTGTTGTCGGAATATTTATAATCGCTTTATGATCAGGCGTCGGTTTCCAAATATCCAACACACTATTACAAATGTCTAAAGCATAATCTACCTCTGTTCCTGGAAAACTTTCTGGACTGTATTGAAAATAGAAATTACCTTCTGTCTGTTCTGCTAATTCTTTGACTAACACAGCACCGTTTACCGCAATTTGTTTAATTTCTTCTTTGCTTTTCTTAAATACTTGACGGCGCTGTGCCTCTGATGTCGAGTTATAAAGGTGGACAATCGCCCTTGGCGCCCCTTCAATTGCCTCAAAAGTCCGACGGATAATATGCTCTCGAGCCTGCGTAATCACCATAATCGTCACATCATCAGGAATCATATTGTTATCAATCAATGTCCGTACTAACTTAAACTCAGTCTCCGAGGCAGCTGGAAAAGCTACTTCGATTTCTTTAAATCCTATATCTACTAACAACTGAAACATTTTTAATTTTTCATCTAAGTTCATCGGGATCGGCAAGGCCTGATTTCCATCTCGCAAATCGACACTACACCATGTAGGTGCTTTCTCCACTGTCTCTTTCTTCACCCAGTCATAAGAAAGCGTCGGCGGCAAATAGTATTGTTTTTCGTATTTTTGGTGACTAAACATGGTTAATTCCTCCCTAAAATATAATATAAAAAAGCCCTTCTTCTCCCAGCATTTGCTATGGAGACGAAAGACTTATTCTTACGCGGTACCACCCCGATTTCATGATAATACGTCATTATCATGCACTTAACAGATACAGGCTGGATGCCTTATATCCTTCCCATGTAACGGCGGGGGTTCCGTCCTCAGCTACTTTTCAAGCTAATGTAATTTCACCAAGACTGCTCCAAGGTGAGTTCCTTATTTCCCTGTTATTGCTTCTCATCAACCAGCAACTTTCTGAGAACAAGTCCACAAGTACTAATCCTTATCACTGCATTTTAAATTTGATATTTCTATTAGCTTAGCAGATTTTTGGTAAAATGCATAGGGTAAAGATGTCTTTTTTTTATTGAAATTTCATGAATTGTGAAATAGCGAAGAAATTTAATTGTAATTCACTATTGAAAGCCCTTCTCACGTACTCAGGAATGACTTTTTCCTTTCTTCTTTGGTTTTCTCCTTCTTCCGTCTGTTAAATTACTTTTAATCTCATCGATACACACTCTCTTTGCTTACACCTTATTCCTGCTAATTACCTGATGGTAAAAGGTAACACATGCTCCGCCGTCTTTGGCATTAGACAATTGGATCGTCCCATCTAGTTGTTCAACCAGCTGTTTGACAATATACAGCCCTAAGCCAGCGTGTCCCTCTTTACTGCTGCGTGCCTCGTCGCCACGATAGAACCGATCTAGTGCCTTATCCAAATCCTTCTTACTAAAACCACTGCCAGAATCACAAATTTGATAAAAGAGCTTTTCCTGCTGCAGCCTAGCAGAAATAACAATTTTTCCGTTAACAGGGGTATGCCTTATACTATTCGATACAATGTTATCCAAAATACGTTCCAATTTCTCTGCATCGATCATATACGTTGCATAAAGAGCTTCATCTATCTGTGTGTCGATCTTTATTGTCTTTTGTTTTGCCTGTAATTCATAATAATGCATTTTTTCCTCTAACCATGTTTGCAAATGAACAGACACAAGATTCACGGAAACATTAGCTTGTTCTAAATCTGTCATGTCTTGCATTTGCTGGACTAATGCCGTGCTTTTCTCACTGTTATCGTGAATAATATGCAAATACTTTTCCAGCTTAACATTTTCCTTAGTGCTGCTAGATCGGATCAAAGCTTCTGAATATCCTTTAATAATCGATAGCGGGGCCTTCAAATCATGTGCCAGCGCTTCGACCATCTCCACTCGTTCTTGCTCCATTTTCCACTGGGTAGCTAGCGATCGCCGCAACTCTTCCTTCATATCGGAAAATGCATCCCTTAGCTGGCCTAACTCATTCTTTGACTGGTAAGGAATATCAAAGTCAAGGTCTTTTGCTTTGATTTTCTGACAAGCCTCCATTAGTACTTTCAATGGGTTATGAATATTTTTCACAAACAATTTCGAAAACAATATGGTAAAACCTATTATATAAAGAAAGGGTGAAAACAAAACCACAATATTTACAATCCCTAGCCATTCACGACCTTCCGCAAAAGTCATCTGTAATGGATAGGCAAGGACTACAGCCCCTGCTATGGTTCCTGTTTCATCAATAATTGGAGTGGTATCCATATACAGATTTCCTTTTTTAAAAGTGGTATTCACGCTGTGCAATAATTCTTCTTTCCCTGTAAAATATTGCTGGTCATTTGTGCCATATAACCATGTACCCTCACCATCCAAGACTTGATATGTAATGGCTTCCCCGCTTATTTTCCTTTGCAGTTCACTCTCCGTTTCTGGAGCAAGCAAGGAGACACCTTCCTCTTGTATATAGGCCTCGATTTCGGGAATTTGCTGTTCATAATAATTTGCTGGATACACATGTTGAAAGCCGACCATTATATATAAAAGAAAGGTAAGGCCGTATGTAATAATCGTTGCAACAATACTAGCAACAATAATCCAAATAAATGTCAGCCGAAACTGTGTAATTAACGGGCGATTCTTCATCCTGTACATCCCCTTTGTTTCATCATCTGTTCCATTTATACCCGATCCCCCAAACAGTTGATATATATTCAACTGCTGGTGTCACCATGGCAAATTTGGCTCGAATTTTCTTGATATGTTCCACCACGGTGGAAGAATCGCCTTCAGAATCATAGCCCCATACTTTTTCATAGATATGTTCCCTGGAGAAGACCTGTCCAGCATGCAATGCCAATAATTCTACAATGTCATACTGGTACTTGGTGAGGGCAATCGTTTCGTCCGCGATCTTGACGCTTCGCCCTTTGATATCAATACTTAAGGTTCCAAAATACAATTTAGACTGTTTATTTTCATTAATCATATATTGGGAACGTTGTTCTCTTCGTAAGTTCGCTTCCACTTTTGCCAGCAGTTCACCAAGTCCAAATGGCTTGGTAACATAATCATCTCCACCCAATGTCAACCCTTGAATTTTATCTTTTTCTGACTGTCTGGCACTTAGAAAAAGAATCGGGCATAATACATCATCACGAATGACCCGGCAGACATCAAAGCCGTTCACTTCTGGCATCATAATATCCAATATAATTAAATCAGGCTGTTGTTTTGCTAATATTATCCCCTGCTGACCATCATATGCAGTAAGCACCTCATGCCCTTGAGCTGTCAATTCATCTTCCAATAGCGACACAAGTTCTTGTTCATCATCAATAATTAAGATTTTACTCACCCTTGTTTCCTCCAAACCATCTGCTGATATGCCGTGTCTTTGTCTCAATATCCCTATTGTATCAGTTCATCTTCGACTTCTCACCTTAAGCGGAATTTGCCTTCCCTTTACCGTTTTTCTTCCATCCCACCTGTTATATCAATTAGTTAACAGGATAAGCGAAAAATATAAAGAAACAATAACGATTTTGGATGTTTTATTAGACTGCAATAAATCTATTCTAAGCACTGGTACATCGTGACGAAATGAAGAAGGCCTCATTAGCATTAATCAGGAGTTGGCACTGTGAATTTTTGTATTCGCCCACCATAGCTAATTGGGAATTTTGAGAAAAACAGGAGTAAAAACGGCCAAAACGGGTACTGCTAACCATAACAAATATTTGAGGAGGAATTATATTAATGCCAATGGAAAACAACAATGGGAAAATTACTCCCCCTGCCCAAACCCAAGACAAACAGCCGGGTATCGAGTCTAAAATGAACCCGGAACCGATTACGATCCGTGATTCTTATCAAGGCAGTAACAAATTGCAAGGTCAAGTTGCTGTAATTACCGGCGGTGACAGTGGCATTGGTAGATCTGTCAGTCTGCATTATGCCAAAGAAGGTGCTGATATTGCTATTATCTATCTAGAGGAACATCAAGATGCCAAAGCAACTAAACAAATGATAGAACAAGCAGGACAAACATGCCTATTAATTAACGGAGATATTGGTAACGAATCCTTTTGTAAATCGGCAATAAAAAGCGTGTTGGACCAATTTGGAAAGATTGATATCCTTGTCAACAATGCAGCGGAACAACATCCGCAGCATACATTCACGGATATTACCAGCTCGCAATTAGAAAAAACTTTCCAAACCAATGTGTTCAGCATGTTTTATTTAACCAAAGCCGTTCTGCCCCATTTAAAACCAGGGAATACGATTATCAATACCACTTCGGTAACGGCTTATGAAGGCAACCCTACACTGATTGATTATTCAGCTACCAAAGGAGCAATTGTATCGTTTACCCGCGCCTTGTCCAATGAACTTGCAGGGAAAGGAATACGTGTCAATGCAGTTGCACCCGGCCCAATCTGGACACCACTTATTCCTGCAACATTTGACGCACAACAGGTTGATGAGTTTGGCGGAGATACACCAATGAAACGACCAGGACAACCAAGTGAACTTGGTCCAGCCTATGTTTATCTCGCCAGTCAGGATAGCAGCTATATGTCTGGCCAAACCTTGCATATTAATGGTGGAAAAGTAGTCAATGGCTAAGCTCTGTAACCCTGACATATACAAAATCACGGTATGTAAGTAACTAAAGCATACCGTGATTACTTTATGGGCAGTACAACTTTGTTAATGTTTCTCTATAATTATCCCTTCTTAATTTGTCCGCAAGTAAAAATGATTTTTGTTGCAAAGGAGCAGATTTGTCTATGATATAGCAATAACGCTAAGCTGCCTCGAACTTTTTGTACACACATATTGGTATTTCGAAATAAAAGAAAAACGCCAGCAATAAATCAGAACTACATATGAATAAAAAAATTACTTTTTCTGACTATCAAGGACAGCAAATCATTTGATTTACACTATCCTACTTTCATATTTATAAATAATCCATTCTGATCCCCAATTACCACAGCTATTAATTTGATATGCTTGTTGTGTATCCCAGTTAATCACTAATTCCATATCTGAACTTTCCACAGGATCAAAATAATCCAACAACTGATTATACTCGAACAACCTTTTATTGATATCCTCATCAGTTGTCATTTACATCATCACATGATCCTACTTCATAAGTATGGTCTGTTAATAAAGCACGGTGAATATGTCTGATAAAATATAGAAAATTTGTAAAAGTAGAGTGCATATTGCTAAGAGTAGGCTTTTCCTCTAAAGAGCGATTGATCGTTACACCAATTTCTATAACTTGCAGAACAAATTCGGCTGCTAAAGTAAAGGATACAGTCTACTCCGTTTTTTCTGTTATATTCTTTTCTCCTACGGGTTCTAGAAACGGTGTAAACCATGATTCTATATAGTGATTCTTTTCCTTTTGTTCGTTTAATGCTTGTTGATCATCAAAATTGTCCAATGTCAGTTCCTGACTTACCTCTTTTATGTCATTGATTTGTTGAGAATTCGATAACATATCTTCAAAGTAGATTAAGTCATCTGTATTTTTATCAAGCATAGCAATCTTCACTACTGTTTTACCTGTTAAATCATCATTAATCGGTAATAATAAAGCTTCTTCAGCCTCTTCTTCTAACTTAAAAGATATAATCATATAATTCTCTGTCTCGTTTAAATCAACCAGGTAACCGCCAGTGTATGTATTTTCTGAAGGGTATACTTTCCCACTAGTTACTAACTCAAACTCGTTTCCATCGTAACTCAAAGTTAAGTCAACATCTAAGCTATCATTCTTTGTCTCTAGTTTATTGATCTCTAGTTTCGCATCTAATTGATCCTTTGAGTCTAATGCAAATATTTTTTCTCCATAAACCACACCAGTAATTTTATTTTCATTTGCTGATTCTCCTGTTAGGGCAGAACATGCTCCAACTAAAGTAATAGATAACATGATCATTATTCTTATCATAAATATCTTCATAATATTCCCCTCCTTTCTTTTGTCCAAATTAATTATATGGTTATGGAGTATACTAAAGATTATTTATTCTTTCAATATAATAACAGAAACCTTGCATACATCGACAAAATTTTACAATGTTGCAATTTGCACCATACGCTTGTCTTAGATAAAAAGCACAACAGCAATACCGGTCTTTAATATTTTTTAGGAAATATCACAAAGGAGTGGAAGAAAATGATGAAGTTAGTAAAACCAAACTCTGCCTTTTTGGATCAAATTGCAGAGTATAAAAAAGCTTTTCAAAAAAGTGGAGAAGTGTTGCATGGCAGTTGTTTTCTAACTGAAGCACATTCTATTGAGCAATGGATAGAAGTTGTAGAGAAATTCTGGTCTGCTGAAACAGTTCCTAATGGCTATGCACCATGTGGCACATGGCTGCTCATTAGAGAAAGTGATAAGCAGATGGTAGGTATAACTAATTTGCGATTTGAGTTAAATTCAGCATTTTTGCAAAATTATGGCGGCCATATTGGTTACTCTATTAAACCAGCGGAACGAAGAAAAGGCTATGGCAGCAAATTGTTAGAGTTAACCTTAAAAGAGGCAAAGAAGCAGCATATCACAAGGGTGCTTATCACCTGTGACGATAACAATATTGCTTCTGCCAGAGTAATTGAGGCGAATAACGGAAAATTGGAAAACACATTATGGAATGAAAACGAAGAGATACTCTTTAGAAGATATTGGATAACCAATTAATTGGTTATCCTCTTATTTATCCGTCCATTATTTCCCGGGAAATTTGTCAAAATAGATCAGGCAGCTTTTTTCACTCCTAACTTAATAGTTCCATAGCCTTACTTTATTTTGTCTATCCATCGCAAGTTTATCTCCACATTTGAGCGGAAGGATTGACCCTCTTCTCACAAACGAAAGGGGCGTGCCAAACCTTGGCTGCCCCTTCGCTAATATATTACCTCTGAAAAATCATACATTATAAAATATGCCCTTTATTTTTGGAAGCTGTCTCCAGCCACATTCCAACAGCAACACCTAGTCCTACTCCGATGGCTAAACCTCGTTCAATATCATGTAATAAAAACAAGCCAAATACAAAGCCCAGACATATTCCAAGAGATACATGTATACTCAAATAAAAGCCGCTTCTTATCAGTTCATGCTGTTGGATCAGATGTGAGCGGATATGATTCATTTTTTGTTTGTGATCTTTTATATCTTCACTCGTAAGTTGATCTAATTGGCGGTTAAGCTGTAAGATATGCCGCTCAAACTCCACAAGGTACTGATCACACTCCACACATTCAGAGGAGAACCGTTCCAGCTTTTGAAGAATTTGATTACACTTGTCCAATTCCAGCTTTATGGCAACTTCTTCATCCACTATCTGACTGATTTCTTCCAGTATGGCATGAAGCTTATCAACTCGCTGGCTTTCCATAGATGAAACCTCCTGCACGTATTGGTATATCTCTACGTATATATGTCCTTATTCCCGATAACTAAATTGATCAAACGATAATCAGTTTTATAATTGCAGGAAGTTTATTTCAGTCTCTCTTTTTTCGTATATCCTTGGCAATTTCTCGCAATGCTTTTTTGGAGCCTCTCTCTAGATCATGCTGCATTTTGCGTGTTTGATGATCGACAAACAATGTCTCCAAATCATAACCTGCGGGATACAAATCCTTTGCTTGCATCTCTAAGGCAATTCGCTTTACATGTACCCTCATAAATTCTTGCTGACAAAAAACAACGACATGGTGCTCATAATCAATTCCTTGATAAACAATCCCTACCTCATTGTGTTCTAATAATTTTACACGATCTCCTTTTTCATACTGATCATAATACTTCGGTTTCTTGTTTGGCAGCTTTGGTTTCCTGATTTTATTTTCACTGACCATTGTTAACTCATAGTCTTTATTCGCTATATAATCTTCTGCCTTTTGCAGTGCCCGTTCATGAAGGTTCATTTTTTTCGCAATCCATAAGGCATTACTTTCTCCTGCCTTCCCTAACAGTAACTGGTACAATGGCTCTAGTGTGTCACTGTCAAATCGCATAGCCGCATTCATAAAATCAGGGTGCATTTCGGAAAAACGTTTGATCTCTCCGTAATGTGTTGTAGCTACAGTTAGACAGCCCATTTGATAAAACTCTTCTAAAATAGCTATCGCAAGAGCCGCTCCTTCATTTGGCTCTGTACCACTTCCGATTTCATCAAATAGTAATAACGTATGATTATTGGCGCTTCTCATAATGTCGGAAATATTTTGCATATGAGAGGAAAAGGTACTTAGCGCATTTTCGATACTTTGGTTATCACCGATATCCACAAAGACACGCTCAAACAAAGAAATCTCCGTTCCTTTTGCAGCGCTGATATGGAATCCAGACATAGCTGCCAATGTTAATAAACCAATGGTTTTAAGGACAACCGTCTTCCCGCCAGCATTTGGACCAGTAATGATCAAACTGCGAAAATCCTTGCCCACTTCAAAGTTCAACGGCACTACATGACCTGATAAAAGCGGATGTCTCGCTTCCACTAGCTGGATAAAGCCGTAATCATTTAACTTTGGCTCGATCCCGTCTATTTGTTTGCTGAATTTCCCTTTAGCAAAGACCATATCATACTGACTGATCAATTCCATATTTATTTTGATCTCAGCAATATTCTCTAAGAGAAGTCCTGATAATGCGGCCAGAATTTGATATTCCTCCATGGCCTCCTCTGCCTGACATGCCGCAAATTCCGCATTTAGTTTGGTGACGGATTGTGGCTCTATAAAAACAGTCGAACCCTTGGCAGAAACGTCTATAATCGCTCCTTCTACATGATGCTTATAAGCAGCTTTTATAGGTATGGTATAACGTCCATCCTTTCTACTGATAAAGGCTTCTTGTATATACTTCTTATTGGTATTGCTTTTTAAAAATTTATTTAATCGTTCTTCTATTTTCGCTTCTACCGCGTGCATATGCTGGCGAATTCGTTTTAATTCCCTGCTGGCAGATGAATCAATTCGATTTCCTTTAATCGCAAAATTGATTTCTTCCTCTACACTGCTGAATTCAGTCATCGAATGAGCATAAGAAGCTAAAACCGGTGCAAACTCCTGCTTATCCAGCATATATTTTTTGACTTGCCTGCAGCCTCTTAAAAAATCAGAAGCATGCAGAAGATCAGACGGCTCAAGTATGATCCCTTTTTCTAGCGCTTGTACAATCTGTTCAATATTTGTCACACCTAAAAACGGCACACGGCTGTTTGTATTTAAGATTGCCACTGCTTCTGTTGTTTCATGCAGACGATTTTTTACTGCATTGATAACAGAGCTGGGTGTTAATTTATCAATCAATTGCCTTCCTAATCCACTGACACAATAAGACTTTACGATCTCTTTTAATTCATTATATTGCAGCTTTTCATATGTTATCTGATTCATTTGATACGCTCCTCATTATGATAATCTCATGAATGAAGATACCTACCGGTTAGATTTCAATGTAAAGATGATAATAAAAAAGCCGCGGGAATACCGCAGCTCGTTGGCATTTGCCGAACATGTACAACAAAAGAAGACAGCAAAAAACGCTTCTTTTCCATGTCCATATAGAGTACTAGCAGGTATCTTCATAGGTTCTGAAATAAAATCCATGGGGAAATAAAGGAACGCTATTTGCGTATTCCTTCTTGATCCATGTATTTATTTCATGTTTAGTTATCTCCTATTTAGAACCTACTTCACTCACACAATGCACCCCTTATTTATTTTATCGTTATATTCATTGAAATCTAACTTATTGATACGATTATACTATGTGTTGATGGAAAAAGTAAAGCACAATGTGCTAGCTCTCTAATCTTACAGAATCAACTAAAACTGACTCCCTAGTGGTAATCGACATGTACCAAATGCGATCTTTTCTTTTTGACTAATTTTGTGTTTGATATAAGGTATTAATGGTTGGCGATAAAGTTCTTCTATCGCTAGCTTGGTATCTGATGATATCTCGATCTGATTCTTTAGCTGATAAAAATACTGAGAAATTTCATTAGGATACAAATTTCCTGCTATAGAAGATAAGGCATTATATCCCTTGGTAACAGCCAGTTCTAGCTCACTCTCTCCACCATAAAAGATCAATACCTCTCGTTGCACCTGATGGAGTACTTTTTCCACCTTATTCATCTCACCAGCTTCTTTCACACCGATAATTTGAGGGTTTTCTAAGAGCTTTAACATGGTATCGACACTTACATCAAATCCAGTTCTCCTTGGATTATTATATAGAATAATTGATTTATTACCAGCTGCTTGCATAACAGCATAGCAGTAATGCAATACATCTGTTTGACTTGGCATGATATATGGAGGAAAGCCCAATAAAATAGCCGACACACGGGCACTTCTGGCCACGGCCATTGCTAATTCCACTGTAAAAACTTGCCTAGTACTAGATACACCAAAAATAATTTCTAAATCATCTGGTAAATCATAGTTTTCGATATACTCCAATAATTCCAGCTTTTCCTCCAAGCTTAGACTATGTTGTTCACCGGTTGAACCACAAATCATCACCGAACGGACGCCTTGATGATATAAATAGATGATATGCTGAACAGTGGTTTCACTATTTAATTTTTCATCTGGATGAAAAGAAGTTGGCACTGCAATGTGAAAATCCTTCATTTTTCTGCACCTCTTTCTAGAGCTAGATTAGGATATATTTTAACCCGAAACTCATTTCAGCTAAAGCTTTAAGAAAAACCAAGAAGCATTTGGTTCTTTACCTTTTAGCCAAGATAGATGTTCGCTGCGAGAAGCGAAATGGTCAGCCGCAGCGGTTGACTTGCTCTCGATACATTCTACGGAAGATATTTCTGCAATATCTAATAATATCTATCATTGAATATATTTTCCGATCTTAAAATAAAAAATAATTCACGGGACCGCCTATAGTATCCCGTGAATTATTCTTTACAATCTATTCAGTTGATGCAGATGCCACTTGGCTCCTTGATGGTTCGGATCTAACTCTAATAGATGCTGCAGAAATGTTTCCGCTTCTTCTTTATGCTGCAGGCCAATCTTTCCTAATGCCATCATAAAGTAACAATGCAATTTATTTTTTCGATCCATATCCTCATCAAAGACGAGAAAGTCTGGCAAAGAAACCGCAAAATAATCAATTTTTAACAATTTAAATAATTGGGTTTCACCATAATCTATTAATTTATTAAACTTGCCCTTCGCAGCCTCTTTTTCTCCTAACATCTTGCAAGCCAACCCTTGATAAAAAATCATTTCTGGCGGCTGGTCATTATAATACATGGCTGTAGCAGGTTCACTAAGCCCCTGACTCGCCTTTTGCCAATAGATCTCAGCTGTTTCCTCCTGACCGTTTCGTGAATAAGCAACGCCCAGCCAATAATAGATATCATTTTCTTGTGCCCCTTGAAGTTTCCCTTCCCCTAAGTTTTCCGGAAATACAGTGGCAGCTTCTAAATGATCAATGGCTTTGTTATATTGCTGATGGTCCATTTCTGTTAATGCTATGCCAATGTGGGCAGAGACATATTGTTTGGTTATCTTCCCTTCCCCGCCTTCCCATGGATGGAATTGCCGACTATTTATTAAAGCCAGAGCTTTGGTATGCTCACCAAGCAAATTTTGGAGCGTAACATATTCGACAAAAAGGTCATCCCGTTCCTCCACTAACTTCTTATGTTTTTCTAACAACTGGAGGCGGTTATCTGGAGAGCGTCCTGTCTTCTTATATAATTGATCTAACTCATAAAACACCCGTGCATCAGTCATGTCCAGCTGAAAGGCCTGCTCTAATGCCTTGCTCGCTTTTTCCTGATTACCTAGTTTGTTATAATAATAAAAAGCCAAATTGCGAAAAGCAGTAGGAAAGTCGTCCTTTTGTGCAATCGACTCTTGCCAATGTTCAGCAGCTTCTTGATACCTTTTCTTATCATATAACAGATTGCCTACATAATAATGAGCCTTATCATTATCTGTGGTTGCTGCTATCGCATCATGCAGTACAAGATAATCATATAGATGATTTGGGAAAACATAATCAGGCAATTGTTGATTGGCTTTTTCATAGTAACTTTTTGCTTCTGTTACATTATTCTGTTGGTTGCTCACATATCCAAGATAGTAATCAATCATCGGATGGGTTGTTTCGGTGACAGATGTTAGTAATCGCTGAATATCTGCAAATCGGCCGGAAAGCAGTAAATCTTGTGCTAAATGAAGATAATTGCGCACATCCTTTCTCATGATGTCATGTAATACTTCCAAGGCTTGCTTCGCTTTCTCTTGTTCTCCAAGTTCTAAGTAAGTCAAATATAACTCCAGTCTCGCACCAAAATCCAAACGGTCCTTGTCTATCGTTGCTAATGTAAAAGACAAGGCATGTTCTTTTTCCCCTAAGGCCCTCAGGCAAGCAGATGTAAGATTGCGGACAAGCAAATGGTTTTGATGGTGTAGTAATGCCTCTTCACAATGAGACAGGGCACTTTCCACATCCTTTTGCTGGAATGCAATCATCGCCAAATGAGTGAAGGCTTTATCCTTCCACAGCCCACCCCAAGTTGCTTTATAAAAGATACGATAAGCCTCTGTTAGTTTACCTTGATACTGCAGGCATAATCCCAGATAAAAAAAGGCTTCCATATCATATGGGTTAGGATTGTGCCTGGTCAATGTGTGAACAGCTTTTCTTAAATGCTTTTCACTTTCCGCAAACTGGCCTCGTCGTAACAACAGCTGACCATAAGCGTTATTGATCCTATAGTCATTTGGATTACGCCGCAATCCTTCCAGATAATAATCTTCCGGCTCAAATGTAGCGTGTCGATACTGTTCTAAATGCTGCCCTGCCAAAAAAAGATCTTCATTATTAGCAAGTGCCGCTGCCGGCTCAATAGCCTTAGCTGCTTCAGCTATTTCTTCAATTGCCGGTGCTTCTGCTTGAAAATCTACCAAGAGTCTGTGGTCTTTGGTAAACACTTCTATTTGATAATCATGAATCTGTTCTGCTTTATCCACTTCCCAGCTGTTCAGCCAGCCTTTGTCAGGTGACAAAGAACAGGTTAACTCGTGCATAACCCTGCCTTGATATTTAATCTTCACGTTGATTTGGTCAAAACTGGATGTAGTATACACACCAGCGGTCAGGATACCATTATTTAATTCTAAATTCACTGCTGCATCGGCACTAGCATTCTTTATCGCACCGATATCTTTGTATGGCATAAAATATTGCGTAAACCGCTTCTCCTCATAAGGCTGGAGCCATGTGAAATCAGGCTGGTTATCCGTATACACACCTGTCATTAGTTCCACATAGGGACCATTTTGATCAGTCAGATTGCGATCCCAGGCCTTGCCAAAGTCACCACTTCCCCATGTCCACTGCTTTTTACCAGGTGAAATATGCCGATTAGCTACATGATATATCCCCGCTTGCTTACGAAAATCATAACTGCCAACGAAATTGTAGTCTGAATGATGTACCATATAAGAAGTTGGCACAGGGATATTTTTATATTTAGAAATATCTACACCTGCTGAATAATCCACCTTATAATATTCACCGGTCGCAACCGGGAATTTGGAGACATCCCTTTTACCATGGTCAAATACAAAACGAACATCCGGCGGAAAAATGGATTGTGTGTCATCATTGACAGGAATGGCTGGATTGGCCCACCATAAAAACGTTTGTGCTTGACTCGTGCGGTTATATAATTGTCCCGTGATTTCAATAACCGCTTTATCAGGATGCAACGTAAAACCAGCCATCCCTTTCGTGCCATACATACGGTCGATTTCACTCATCCAAACCGTCTGACTGCCATCTTTATTGTCTTCTATCGTATATTCGACTGGTCCAAAGGTATTTGGCCGATGGTGCTGCGGCCAGTTAAATTCAATTCCCCCTGAAACCCATGGTCCTGTGATACCGACTAAAGCAGGCTTGATCACCTCATTGTAATAGACAAAATCGTATTGATTTGTTTTATCCAGAGCACGATAGATACGCCCGCCCATTTCCGGCATTAATTCGACATACAAGTACTGATTCTCCATTATGACCAAGCGATAGCTTTTCTCGACTTTTTCATCATAAATTTTTTCAATAATAGGATGGGGATAGACCTTGCCAGAGCTCCCCTGATATACTCTTTTCTCCAGAAACATTGGATTTTTCTCTGGTTTACCTACCGGGTAGGTTGGAATCTTCACATCGCGTTCATATACCGTTACAGCTGCTGTTGTCAAATTAGCTCTCCTCCTTAACGATGTACAATAGCTTTCACTTTAAAAATACCTAATAATTCACTTATCGTTAATTGTGCTTTCGGCTCAAACTGATTACTATTTAGATAATTAATGATTTCCTGAAACAAATACTGAGTCTCTGGCCGTTTCAAATCAGCTGGCTCTTTAAAACGCAGACTCGTTACAAACAGCTTGCCGCGGCCTATTTTTGCCTCAAACATATACGACAGTCTTTTCATTCGATTAAAATTATCGATTACTTCTATAATTGGTTCTACTTGCGGCACACTGTCTAAATTCAATGCCCCGGTCTGATTCACGAGATGGAACCATTGCCAATCAGAAAAAGAATCATGCGGCATATTCTTTAGCACAGGGTGGTCATGAATTTTCATCCCCATTGTCGTTCCTTGTTGTTCGGGAAACCATAAGTAATTCCAAAAAGTAGGTAAATAACGTGTCAAAATCTCATCTTGTTGATTTTCTGACATCAGCCATACCTTACCACCATCTATTACATGCTGCAGGATATCTCGTGACAGCTGCTTGGCTATCACTAAATCTACCGCGGGATCCTTTTTGAAGCTAAGCTGAATAATGTCAAGTTGATCTTCAAATCTAGCGCCATATAAGATAGAACGCAGAGAATCAGTATGGGTCCAAATATTGTCCTTATTTGACGGCAGTGAAGTGCTTGGGTAAACCCAATAATCCCAACTGTTCTCTGCCAGCACCTGCCCGTCTTTCTTTAACACCAGTTGCAAGTGCACTTCCTCAGCAATGTCTGTCTGCAGCGGAATGCGGATAACCTGTACTGGCTGAAGCCCTTGACCATCAAGCGTAATCGACTCCATCATTCCTGTCGTAATAGTTTGCTCACCTTTTGTTAAGGCCCATTCCAGACTGGTATCTGTAATGACCTTACCAAAATAAGAGATATCGAGCTGTACAGTTAATGTCTGATGAGAATAAAAGGTTCTTCCGCTGCTTCTTGCCAGCAATACCATATCATTATTAAATTGTTTAAACTCATTTGGCGATATGATTCCTTTCTCATCCCAAAAAACATCCAGTATACCTACCGTGGCATGACCTTGCCCAGGAAAATCACGTATATCCAATAGCTGAATCCCAGACAGTCCTGGTGTTCTCCTCGCCTTCTCAAAGGTTTCCTTTAATGCCCTTACGAGATGAATACCAGTGGCTTCAATAAATTCATCCAGCCTGTCTTGTAACCCTTTTTTATCCAGCGATTGATTAATAGTTTCCAGCCAATGAGGTTCTAAGATTCCCTGATATTTCTTTTCTTCTTCCGGTCGGACATACATTGTAAATTGACCATGTTCGTGTGCGATCAGTGGCTTGGTTTCGAGCTTCGTCACTTCCCGATAATCAGTCGTTGTATCAGGCCCAGCAGCATCATTAATATGATACGGCGGATGCCAGTTCAGTGTTGGGATAAAAAAATCCCCTTCGCGATCATGACTTGGCAGTTCCCCAAAGCCAGTATTATCTGTATACAGTCTGGAAGCATCTAATTCCCTTGCATATTGAACCAATTGATTCAACTGAGGATGACCTTCTTTGCTGATTAATTCATTTCCCATCGACAACAGCACAAATGATGGATGATGGAAGAGTTTTTCTACTATTTGCTCTAGTTCCTTTTTATAAAAGTCATGTACATCTGCCGGTGCACTTACCTGCCGCTGTCGATAATGATCACTCCAATGCGGCAGTTCGGTCTGTACAAGCATGCCTAATTCATCTGCAGCTTGCCAAAACGGCTCTGGTGGCGTCCATCCATGTAGCCGGATATGATTAAAGCCATATTTCTGAACTGTTTGCATCTGCATACGATAATGTTCCTTATCCCAAACCGGATACCCCGTCTGTGGGAATATACAGCAATCAACATAGCCATTGAGGAATATCGGTGTACCATTGATACGAAACTGGTTCTCATCTGTGGTAAAAGATCGAATCCCAAATTGAATTTCTTTTGTTTGCATACAAGTATCCTGCTGGAACAGCTCTATTTTATAAACATAAAGATTGGTTTCTTGCGGTGACCAAAGTTTTACTTTTTGCTGAAACTCCATCTGTATAACAATGCTCTTTTCCTTTAATCGTGTTTTATCTGTACAGATGATATTTCCATGTTCATCTACCACACTATGTTTAATAAACATCGATGGATCAGGTTGATCCAAAAAGGTAACAGCCGCTTGACAGCCATTCTCATCAGCTTCGACTTTTACCTGTTTTATTCCCTTTTGCGGGACAGCCTCAATACGTACACCGCCAGTAATTCCACCCCAATTCGTTCCGGTATGATAGGAATGTATATGGCTTTCCTGCAGTTTCATCTGCATACGATTATCTACTTTGATCGAAATCCGATTGATTGTTCCTATTTGAACTTGATCGGTAATATCATATTCATGCGGGACACTTAAATAATTATTATCACTTACTTTCGTGCCATTCAGCCATAATTCAGAATACCAGCGTACACCTTGAATATACAGTTTCAAATGATGGTCTTGGTAGGCCTTCGGTATCTCAATCTCCTTGGAATACCAGGCAATCCCTTCATATTCGCGCTTCTTTTTCCAGGTGCCGATCGGAAAATGATCAGAAGCCTCACCAAAGCCTTGTTCTTCTAAAGAGCCAGGAATTTGCACCGTATCAGCAAAGTTATCAGGCTCCCCTGCATAGCTAGTTTGTTCAGAATGTAGTGTAATGGACCATTCCCCATTTAGATCAAGTAGATGATTAGACATAGATATTCCTCCTATATTTTAAGATTTTACAGAACCGCTTGTTAACCCTTCGATAAAATGTCTGCTTGCAAGAATAAAGGCGATAAATATTGGAACCACACTAATCGAAGTACCTAGCATAATTCCGGCAACATCTGTGCCAAACTGAGAGGTAAGGTTGGTTAAAGCTAAAGGTATAGTAAACTTCTCGGTACTATTTAAGACAATCAATGGCAGTTGAAAATTTTGCCATGAATTCAGAAAAGACAATATCGCTAGTGCACCTAATCCAGGCCGAATTAATGGAATAACCATCTGGATATAGATTCGAAAATCAGAGGCACCATCCATTTTACAAGCTTCATATAATTCATTAGGTACCGCCTGTTTAATATATTGATACATCCAAAATACACCGAAAGGATAAGCAGCAGCCGGAATAATTAACGGCCAATGTGTGTCAATCCAGCCAAGCCACCTCATTTGCATAAACCATGGAATAATGCCTGCTAATGGTGGAATCATAATGGCTGCAATCACCATAGCAAAGATCCATCTATTCCCTGGTGCATTGGTAAATCGAGCAAAACCATAAGCCGCAAAAGAACAAACAAACAGAATCAATGCTGAATTTGCAACCGCAATATACACACTATTCCATAGATTCATAAAAAAGGGTATCTGAGCGATTAAATTTTGGAAATTGTTCACAAGCTCTGTACCCGGCAAAAGCGGAGGCGGAAAGCTGTAGATTTCCGTTCTTGAATTTGTTGATAAAATAAGCATCCATATAAGTGGAAAAATAAAAATTAACATCAATATGGTGACAAATAAAAACGTTATATATTTACTTACGAATTTCTCCATAAGGATATCGCTCCCTATTATGTTCTATTTCTTAACAACCTGGCATTGACAAGAGTAATTCCAAGAATCATCAGAAATAATACGAATGATTGTGCAGCCGCCAGACCAAAATTAAAATATTCAAATGCAGTCTGATATAAGTACATGCCCATACTGACCCCGGAATTGTTTATGCCACCCGTACCTTGCGTCAACACATACGGTTCATCAAATATTTGGATTCCACCAACTGTCGCAGTAATAACACTCACTAATAAAATGGGAGTCATTAAAGGCAGTGTAACATTCATAATTTTCTGAAAGACGTTGGCACCGTCAATTTCTGCAGCATCGTATAGTTCTTTCGAAATAGTCTGCAATCCTGCAATATATAAGATAAAGTGGTAACCGGTCCATCTCCAGACAATAATCAGCACAATTAATGGCTTCACCCAAAATTGTGATCTCAACCACTCATAAGTGAATACCCCTTCCGTAAATAGACTGATTATAGAATTAACAATCCCTGCATTGGTAGAAAAAATCACGCTGATCATAATCGCAGTAAGAGCCGGCGCTACAAGTAATGGAAATAAAAACACCACTCGAAAAAAACCTTTTGCTCTATCAATATAATGATTGACTAGATAAGCTAAAATAAAAGCCAGACCTAGTGTGAAAAGCGTGGAAAAAAACCAAATATAAATTGTGTTATAAATCGATTTGATAAAGATTGGATCCTTAAATAGTTGTATATAGTTATCGATGCCATTAAATTCTGGTAAACCAACGCCGTTCCATTTTGTAAACCCTAGGAAAAAGGAAGCTACAATCGGAAACAGACTAAACATAAGAAAAATCATTAAGAATGGTGCCACACTAATATAGAACATCTTGTTTTGTTTCATTCTGTAAACAATAGAACCTTTAGCCACTTTCATAGATTCACCACCTGGTTCAGGTTAAATAGGCGAGAGCGGTGAGGAGGCCGCTCTCTTTCCTGCTTATCATCACGATGTTAACCTCCATTGAGGAATAGCTGCTTTACCACGACATGCAGCGTTCTGATATATGTCACTAATCAGCTGTGCACAATCTCACGGATTTTATTGTATTTTTGCTTCGATCTCTTGTTTGGCCTGCTCCAGTGCCTGTTCAATCTCCATATTGCCTAATGTAATATTGGCAAGCAGATTTTTTACACCTTCACCAGCTACTGGATCGTTTTCTGTCACATATGGTGCCGTCATATCCTCTGCAACCGTTTGAAAGATTTCATTGGTCACCTGATTTCCGAAGAAAGGATTCTCATTATTCATCCATTCTTTATCTAACATTTCTAAATAGGCCGGATATAGTTCATCTTGTTCATACATCGCTTGAAAGTTGTCTTCGTTTTGCGTCACAAATTTCACAAATTCCCATGCCGCCTCTTTGTTACTTCCATCTTTAGGAATATCAATAAAATCACCGCCTTGATTATAAGATGAATTACCTTGATATCCCGGAGCATAGGTTACTCCCCATTCTCCCTCTGCACCATCTGTATTATTTTTTAAATACTTACCAAACCAATTCCCAAATAAGAATGTCGCAATATTTCCTTGCTGGATTGCCGCATTCCACTCAGGTGAATATTGTTCATAAGGAGAAAAGGCACCGATATCACCTAGCTGATCTACGAGATCATATACATACATAAATTCTTCATTATCAATTTGCAGGTCACCTTGTTCGTTGAAATACGCTGTTCCTGCTTGCTGAGTTACCGCATTGGCTATTTCAGACGGAACACCTAACATCCATTGCTCTCCATTAATAGACAGGTCCTCAGCGACTGCTAAGTAATCTTCCCAAGTAGACAGCAGCTCATGAACTGCTTCTGGATCTGTCGGCAGGCCAGCCGCTTCAAAAATCGGTTTATTATAAAACATAGCGGCAGGTGCAGAGTTCTTTGGCAAAGCAAAGATATAACCATCTTCATTTGTTACATAGTCCCAAAAGTAATCTAAATACTTCGACGAAAATTCACCCGCATTATATGGTTCTTGACTTAAATCTTCGAATAATTCCAGGTTCTTAACATTTTCTACGTTATTGATCTCAACCATTGCCACATCAGGCACATTACCACCGATAAGTGATGAGGAAAGCTTATCAGCATATTGATCTTGTCCAAAGGCTTGGACTGTTACCTTGATATTCGGGTGCTCTTCTTCAAATAAAGGAATCGTGATATTCTCAAAGGTTTGGTCATTATTGGGCCAAGTCCAGACCGTTAAATTAACCTCACCATCATCATCTGATCGATTATCTGATCCACTACCGTTTGAATTACTATCACTTGAACAGGCACTTAAAACGACAGCCAACAATAATCCAACTGCAACCCACCATTTTTTCATTTAGTTCAACTCCTCTTTTTTGTAAGCGCTTCCTAAATTACGTCCCATTATATAAAGTAACTTTAATAAAGTCAACTTATTTTTAAAAAATAAAAAAGAGATTCCTCTTCCCTTTAATCCACATACCAATAGACTTGATTGTTTTGCATAGATTTAATAAACTAATATTTAATTAACTTACTTTAATTAACTACGTTGCACAACGAATAGGATGGTGTAGCTACTATGTACAATACAAAATTAAAATTAAGTAAAGATATGATGAAACAGTATAATCAGAAATTACTCCTTCGTTTCTTAATGAAAGAAGGACCTTTATCCAAATCCGATTTATCCAAGCGAAGCGGCCTTACTTTACCAGCTGTTGCAGATATTATTGAAGCTCTTGAACAATATAACTTAATAAAAAATATCGGAGAAACTAAATCTAATCGCGGAAGATTCCCAACATTATATGCTATTAAAGAAGATGCTCTAAAAATTATCGGTGTCGCCATCACTTCTAAAAACATTGCCATTGTTTTTTACAATATATTAGGAAAAGAGTTAGTTCATCATGTAGAAGAGCTCCCCCATAATACGGACCCAAACTATATCATTAATAAGATCACCTTACTAATTAATGGTATGTTACAAACACATGATATAGATAAATCCGAGATACTAGGTGTTGGGGTCGGTATGCATGGCATTGTTGACTATCAGCAGGGCATTGCCGTCTACCCTCCTCATTTGCATTGGAATAACGTACCAATAAAGGAAATGCTGGAGAATGCGCTGCATTTACCTGTTCTGGTTGACAATGACTGTAATGCATTGACCTTGGCTGAATCATGGTTCGGACAGGCTCAAGAAGAGAATTCTGTTATTGTCATAAATGTTGATTATGGCATTGGTGCTGGCATTATGATCGACAGAAAGATATTCCACGGCATTGACTTTGGAGCCGGTCAAATCGGGCATACCATTGTAGATGATAATGGGCCGTTATGTACTTGTGGAAATTATGGTTGTTTAGAAGCACTTGCTAGTGAAACTGCTATCCTAGAACAAGTTCAGAAAAGGATGAAGAAGGGGTTCTCTACACTGCTGCATGATGTAAAAGCATCTCCAGACTTAATTACTATTACTGATATATATCAGGCGATGTTAAGCGGTGATGTATTAGTGACAGGCATATTGGAAGAGGCTTCTCGATTTGTAGGCATAGCTGTCTCAACTCTAGTCAATATCATTAATCCAGAGAAAATTATTTTAACGGGCAGTCTTATTCAGCAAATACCAGAAACAAGTTATGCAACCTTGGTAAATTCATTCCATCAACATGCATTAAAAACGAATACCAATCAGCTAAAAATAGTAAAATCTGACTTAACTGATCATGCCATACCATTAGGAGCGGCCAGTCAATGGATTAATGAACTGCTGTTAGGAGAATTATCGTTGAAGAAAGACGAGAGAATGGTGTTTTGAACCTCTCATAAACTAAAGTCACAAGATTATTGGGAACAGAGCTTACTTGTTGGTGTATGTCTTGACCAACAGCGGTTACCGAATCTATCCCCGCAGTTCCTGCGGTTCTTTTGATACACTGCTTTCTTTAAGCAAGCGCAGACCTTCTGCCAAAATGTTTTGACTGGCGTTAATGTCACGATCATGACGGGGTATGACACAGTGGACAGGTCCACTCCCTGATATCCCGTGATTTCTTGCCGTCTTGGTGGCAGCATGCCGAACAACGTTGGCTGGATGGAAACCGTCTGTCTATTTTAATAAGACTTTTTCCATACCATTCTGCTTTGTATGTCAATTGTCTTACAAAGGCATACAAAGAGACATCCGAATAAGATTTAGCCAGTTTTTTATTTCAGCATGTCGGTTGTGTATGTCTTCGATACAGATCACATCGTGGTTTTGGATCAGGTCTGTACTCAACTCATGCAAAAATCAGCACGCTGATTGGCTACTTTTTCTTGTAATTTGGCCACTTTACGTTTCTGTTTTTGGTAATTTTTACAGCCCCATAGATAGCGTTTTGTTTCTGAAAGAATCGTGAAAAAGCATCCGCCAGATGTTGAAGGGAAGTTAGAAGGGCGATACTGTCCACTTCTTGTAGCCAATATGTAGTTTCATCTTTTTTCATTTTTGGAGGCATGGCAGAGCAGGCGTAGCAGAAGAGGCCTTTGCCCGTTTCCGCATATTCCTTATTCCATAGATGGAGGAAATGATTGTACACAAATCGGGAACAGCCCATTGTCTTCGTAATGAGCCTCGCTTGTTCTTAGTTGGGATACATACGAAACCTGTATGCTTTATGTCGTAACATGTCTTTTAACCTTCTTTGAACAGAATGTATGTTCCTATTTTTATTATACCAAACATAGGAGAAAAAGGAAGACTTTTCTCTCCATCCAGATGACAAAATGATAGTTGCTTCCCACTACCTCCAAAAATAAGCAGAACGAAAGCCGATTCATCTGCGCGACTAAAGTCATGAGTTTTCTCAGCTAAGCTATAAACTAAAGAAAAAGGGGTTAACAAAGAAACGAACTCGCCTTCTATTAAAGTTGCTAGTTGGCATTCACTCTCAAAAAAATAGAATCGAAGAGGCCATCCCTTCGATTCTTATTTTTCAGAGGTTTTTCATGCTTTAGCATGAGTTTAATTGCTACATCAAACATGATAAGCATTCATATCCCTTATGATTGTGCTTATTTTAGATTAAAATTAACCTTTTGGTACTAGATTATAGCTCTATCTCTACCTGCTTGTCTTCCGGACCACCTTCAAATGCAGTCTGTCCTTTTAGCTCTATTTGATAAGGTTTATTTAAGCCATTTATTTCTACTTTTAATGTTTGGTCTTGACGGCGTATTTTGATGGAGCCGAATTTCTCTCCATCTGTATTGACTAACTCTTGGATTACTTCATGATGATTATCTATTTCATAAAGCTTAAAGACAAGTTCATCAGAATAGTCATAAACAGGGTGTTCCTCATTCTTTCCAGTTGGTAAAATCGTATTTGGCTTGATAAAAATGGGCAGACTAAAGTAATCATATTTTTCTTTTATCCATTTGCCACCCTCTATAACCGTATTTGTTAAGTAGTGTGTCCATTTTCCTTCTGGTAAATAGAAAGAACCTATTCCTTCATCATTAAAGATCGGAGCTACTAAAATAGAATCGCCTAACATATATTGTCGATCCAGTGTTTCACATAACGGATCTTCTGGAAATTCCACATGCATTGAACGCATGACAGGAACCCCAGTTTCATTATTCTCAACTGCTTGGCCATAAATATAAGGCATAAGACTATTCTTTAATTTTGTAAAATGTCGTGCCACATCTACCGCTTCTTCATCAAAATGCCATGGTACTCGATACGATGAGCTTCCATGAAAACGGCTATGACTTGATAATAGGCCAAAGGCTGTCCAGCGTTTAAAGACATCAGGAGTCGCTGTATTTTCAAAACCACCTATATCATGACTCCAATAACCAAAGCCGGAAGTAGTTAATGATAACCCACCACGTAAACTTTCTGCCATCGCATCATAAGTCGAATCGCAATCTCCCCCCCAATGAACAGGGAATTGTTGTCCACCTGTTGTAGAAGAGCGGGCAAACACGACCGCTTCTTTTTCTCCTAACTCTTCTTTCAATAAGCCAAAAACAAGTTCATTAAATGCATAGGAATAATAATTATGCATTTTTTGAGGGTCAGATCCGTCATGATAAACAACATCCGTAGGAATTCTTTCGCCAAAATCTGTTTTGAATGAATCTACTCCCATATCCAGGAGTGTTTTTAATTTCTCTTTATACCACTCACAAGCAGCAGGATTCGTGAAGTCTACAATTCCCATACCTGCTTGCCATAAATCCCATTGCCAAACATCACCATTCGGTTTTTGAATGAGATAGCCTTTTTCCACACCTTCATCAAATAGTGGAGACTTTTGAGCAATATATGGATTAATCCAAACGCATATTTTTAAACCTTTTGCTTTTAAACGGTTTAACATGCCTTGTGGGTCTGGGAAATTTCGTTCATCCCACATAAAACTGGTCCATTCAAATTCCTTCATCCAGAAGCAATCAAAATGAAAAACAGTTAACGGAATCCCTCTTTCAGACATACCATCGACAAAATGGTTCACGGTTTCTTCATTATAATTTGTAGTAAAAGAGGTAGATAACCATAATCCAAAGCTCCAAGCAGGCGGTAAAGCTGGTTTACCCGTCAATTCTGTGTATCTGCTGATGACTTCTTTCGGTGTGGGACCATTAATAAGGTAATAATCCAAATATTCCCCCTCCACACTGAATTGAGAACGAGATACTACTTCTGAACCTAATTCATAACTTACTTCTTCTGGATGATTAACAAACACACCATACCCCTTACTGCTTAAATAAAAAGGAACATTTTTATACGATTGTTCGGAACTGGTGCCGCCATCTTTATTCCATACATCTACGGTCTGGCCATTTTTCACAAAAGGAGTAAAACGCTCACCTAATCCATAAAGATGTTCACCTACACCTAATTGAAGCTGCCCCCTCATATATGTTTTTTCTTCTGGACCTTTAATCCATGCAAGAGCTTTTGCATCACCAGTAGTCAATTTACCGTTTGTATTTTCAAAAGATAATGAAAAGTCTTTTTTAGATATCTTTAAATATAGTTGTCCACTTGTAAAGGAAAGGGTATCGTCCTCCTCTTTCCATTCGATTTTATTTGCTTGGTCGAGCACCTCAAAATTAGGATATTTTGCTTTTCTTCCAGTAAAATGCCATGTTTGTATCCTGATTACATCATTTAATGGTGCGGAAATTTTAATCGTTAATAACGGCCCATCCAGTGTATTGCCGCGATTGTTAATATACTTACAAGGTGCATAAAGTGTGATGACCCCATCTTTTTCAACGACTTCGTGAATAAATCTTGGAAAGTGAATGCTATATCCTTCTCTTACTAACCAATTTCCATCAGTAAATTTCATCTGTCTCTCTCCTCTAATTTATTTAACAGCTCCATCTGAAATACCATCAATAATATATTTTTGTAAAAACATGTACAGCACAATGATTGGTATCATAGCTATTACCAGAGCTGCTAGAGCTAAATGCCACTGTGTAGAATACTCTCCGAAAAAGTAAAATGTTCGAAGCGGTATCGTATACATACCTTCCTTATTAATAACAATGGATGGTAATAAATAATCGTTCCAAAACCATATCGCATTTAGTACGATGACTGTAACCGTTGTAGATTTCAACATCGGCAGGATAATATGCCAGTAAACTTGAAATCTATTACAACCATCTATAATGGCGGCTTCATCCAATGCTTTAGGTATACCTTTCATGGCTCCAACATAAAGAAAAACAGCTAAACTGGAACCCAGACCTAAATACATAATCGATAAACCCGTTCTGTTTAACATATCTACCGCTCCAAATATGGAAACTAACGGGATCATAATAGACTGAAATGGAATTAACATACATATAGCAAATAGAAAGTATATTACGGTACTAGTTTTGCTTGGTCTGCGTGAAAGAGCATACGCTGCCATGGAGGTAAACATTACAATGAGAAAAATACTCCCTCCCGTGATTATCACAGAATTTAAAAATGTTAATGCAAAATCTAGTTCTCCAAATGCAGTTGGATAGTTTTCTAAGGTTGGTTCACTTGGTAAAGATAGGGTACTTTCAAAAATTCCTGCTTTTGTTTTAATTGAATTAACAAATACTAGATAAAATGGGTATATCCATAATAAAGAGACAACTGCGCCGATAAACACCATCATGTATTTATGCATACGTTCTTGATTTCTCATAGTTCTGTCTCCTTTTTACGTGTAATATACAGTTGGATAACAGAAATAAGTGTAATAATGATTAGAAAAACAATCGCTTTAGATTGCGCATATCCCATATCTTGAATTTTGAAAGCTGTATCATAAATATTCATCGTAGTCATTTCTGTTGAACCAAATGGTCCCCCTGCCGTCAACGCCATGTTTTGATCATATACTTTAAAAGCGTTAGATAAAGTTAAAAATAAACTAACTGTAAACGCAGGAATAATAAGTGGAAATTTCACTCGCCAAAAGCTTTGCCATTTATTTGCACCATCTATTGTTGCTGCTTCTAGTAATTCTTTAGGCACATTATTTAAGAATGAAATATAAATAACCATAATATAACCACTCATTTGCCAGACAAATAAGATCACTAAGCCCCAAAAACCAGTTTGTGTATCTGACAACCAGCCTCTAAAGAAATCTAAGCCGGTAAAATCTGCAATCCCTGTAAAAGCCTTTAGAAAAATAAACTGCCAGATGAACCCTAATATAATTCCGCCAATAAGGTTTGGCATAAAATAAATGGTCCGAAACAGGGTGCTTACTTTCCCCAGTTTTTGTGTAACTAATATGGCAAATGCCAAACCGATAACATTTATCCCTATTACCGAAGCAATCGAAAAACCTGCTGTGAATCTTAAACTATAAAGAAATTGAGAATCTGATAATAAATTAATATAATTTTGAAATCCTACAAATTCAGATACTTGAAACCCATTATAGGCCGTAAACGAATAGTACACTCCTTGGAAAAAAGGGAGGATTAACACTATTAAAAGAGCTAGTAATGTGGGTAACAAAAATAACCAATATGTACGATTTTTAAAAGTCATGTTTTTCACTCCTCTATTCCTAGATGGGATGGAACAAGTCTAATCGCTTGTTCCATCAACCAGGAAAGCTTTAACGCATCTCCGTAAATGATTGGCTAATTGTTTCTTCAAACTCTTCCCAATTTTTTTGTCCATCTAAATATTTTTGAAATTCAGGAAATAAAGCTACGGAGAAAAATCCATCTGGATATTGATTATTAGCCCACATCCCTACTTGTTCATCTAACACCATCTCATATATTTCTGCCGATGTAGGATCTGTAATCATATCTGTATCATATCCTTCATGAGCAGGTATATATTGAAAGTCTTCCGTAATTAATTCCTTGCCAGTTTCAGAGGTGTACATCCAATCAAGAAATTTCTTTGCTTCTTCTACTTCTTCTTCATCTTTTTCTCCATTAATTCCCCAATACCAAGATGGTCCTGCTATTATCTTTCCTTCTTCATCTGATTCCACAAATAAAGGCAAGATACTTAACTTTTCTTCTGCAAAACTTTCATCCATACTGTTTAAAGAAGGTACAATCCAGTTACCTTGATGTACCATTGCAACTCGCTCGTTGGTAAACAATTCTTCTACTGACGTACTATAATCCAAAGATAAGATAGGCTGTATGTTATATTGATTGACTAAATCTGTATATTCTTTCATCCGATCTCCATACTCAAAATTCAATTCATCTGATTCATAACCAACTGCTTCATCATGATCGAATTCAGGACTGGTGAAGTGACTGGAAAATTGACTTACTACCCAGTCTTCCATTCCGCTGAACCCAAAGACTGCGTCTATTCCTAATTCTTCTTTTTGGGAATCGATGACTTCCACTGCCTCAACAAAGGTTTCATAACTATCAATTGAGTCAGGCTCTACGCCAGCTCTTTCAAAAATATCTTTGTTAATCATCCATCCGTACCCTTCGATATTTAATGGAATACCATAAGGCGTGTCATCAATTGATACACCATTTAACGTCCCGTCTATCGCTTGAATCGCACTTTCCATATCAGAAACGTCTAATAAATAATCTTGATATTTTTCTACATCAGATAATCCACCCAATAAGAAAATAGAAGGTTCTTCATTAGAAGAGAATTTTGCTTGTAAAGCGGAAGCAGCATCTTGTCCTCCGCCAACTGTAGTCACATTAATCTTTATATTTTCATTTTCGCTTTCGTAAATGTCTATTAAATTATCTAATTGTTCCGTCGTTTCCACTTTAATATTGAATATATCTAATACTACTTGGTCTCCATTATTGTCATCGCTTCCATTAGAACCACAAGCTGCTAGTAAACTTAACAAAATTAACAACACAAAAGGTATTTTAAATCTCATCTTTGTCCTCCTAAATGTATTTTTTTCTTGCATACCACTATTAACTTTCTTACACCTCCATAAAATCCCACTAATGATGTACGTACCTCAGTTTTACTTAAAAAAACAGATGAATAACACAATAAGTAAGTGTTTTCATCAAATTTTAGTATGTAAAAGATTATAAAACAACAAATGAGGTACGTCAATCATTTTTTATTATTTCTTATTTTTAAGATAATATTTTGCGTTTGATTTCATAACTATTTCAGGTTTAACAATATGTGAAGAAACAGGTGGAATATTTTCTTCTAGCAAATACGTATATATTTTCTTTATAGTAAATGTAGCCTGTGCTACCGGATCTTGACAGATAGAAGCTGTTATAAGATCCCTTTGAAAAGCTTGATATATTTCCTCGTTAATATCATGACCAATCAAAATTGGTCTCTTCTCCCATTTATCCACTATCTGAATAATTTTGTCCAGCAAACCACCTGCAATATAGATGGCATCAGCTTGCATGATGGTATAAATATATCGATCCAGCAGTTCTTCCAGTTGTTCTTCTTCAATATAGGCTGTTGTATCATACTTTATATCTACTATTCGAACTTTTTTGTCCATTTTATTAAAATAATCTTTAAATCCTTTTTCTTTATTAATCATTTGAAACGTGTTTTCTGTCTCTCTAATTAAAATTACATTAGATGCTTTTTTGGTGAATAAATGGATTAATTCCCCCGCTAAATAGCCAAAATCATAATAATCACTGCCTACATAGGCAATCCGCTCACTATGAGGTACATCTGTATTAATGGTAAACACCGCTATATTTTGCTTTATTGCCTGGTTAATAATTGGCTCTAAAAGCTTGGTATCATGAGCAGCTATAACGATGGCTTCATATTTTTTGGCAAGAACTAATTCTTTCATATATTCCACTTGATGATTAACGGGCACGGTATCCACACGATGTACATCTACCCTTAGTCCGAAATCTTCATATAACTTGGCTCCTTCTGTTATCTCGTGATTTAAGTCATTCCAAAAATAATCAGGAAATTTAGGAAGTATAAATGCAACATTTGTAATTTTTTGTGTAGCCAAAAATTTAGCTGCCTTATTTGATCTGTAGCCCAACTCTTGTGCTTTCGCTTTTACTTTCTCAACGGTTTTTGCACTAACCCCTTGTCTATTGTTCAACACTCGATCCACTGTCGCCATAGATAGACCTAATTCTTCTGCAATCCTTTTTGTTGTTACACGCATATTACCCCCACCTTTTCATTCAAAAGCATAGATATAAATCCTCCTCATTATTCATCTATTCACTATTTAATGTCAAGTACTCATTTATCATCCACTTCTTATATGGCTAGTACTCTTGAACCTGTTTTAGGTCATGAATTTGTACTTCATACAGGCAACTACGGTGATTCACCTTGTAAAGTAACTGAACTTGACCCACCGCACAAAATCGGCTTTGATTGGGGAAAAGATTGGCATCTTACTTTTCAATTAAAAAAATTATCGGCAGAAAAAACGGAGTTTACCTTAATTCACGCAGGATGGGATGCAGAAAAAGAAACAGAATTTGGCCAACCACATCGATTCGTTCGTGGTTTTATGGCAGACGGCTGGGACAAAATCGTACAAGAAAAGTTGCCGGCATATATTGAGGGATAAGTGTGACCACTCAAGCAAAACACGATGTCTTTCAAGCACTGGCAGATCCTACACGTCGAAGTATGTTGCAATTACTTGCTGAAAAGGAAATGTCGATTGCTGAAATAACAGATAACTATCCAATCAGCCGTACTGCGGTTAATAAGCATCTTCATATCCTTTCCACTTCTGGACTGGTGCATAGCCGGAAAATTGGCCGTGAAACTCGTTTTATACTTACTGCCGAACCATTAATGGAAATACAAGACTACCTGCTCTTTTTTGAGCATTATTGGGATGATAAGTTAGCTGCACTGAAAAAATTCACAGAAGAGGATTCATAGCATAAAAATCAAGATGATACATTACATCATCTTGATTTTTATTGATCTTATTTCAGCCTAATAGACATAAAACCCTTTTCCTGTCTGTGCTCCCATTATACTTTTTCGGTAAGCCAAGCCCACCCGTTTAGCTGAAACTGGCTCAAATCCTTGGAACATGGCACCATTCTTTTCTACGGAAGCTTCCAGTATACTTGGACTAACGTGGTTGATTCTTAAACCCCGAGGCAGCTCTAAAGCCGCCGTTTGGACAAAGGCTCGGATTCCCCCATTGGCCATTGCGGCGGAAGCCCCTTTTACAATTGGATCATCCATTAAAATGCCTGTCGTCAGCGTAAAACTGCCATTATCTGATAAGGTGTCCATCCCAAGCAGCACCAGATTGATTTGTCCTAACAGCTTACTTTGGACAGCGATTTGATTTTGTTCTGGGGTCATCTCTTGCAATAAACCGTAATGTTCTATACCTGCTGTATTGATGACCGCATCTACAGTTCCAGTCTGCTTATACATTTGCGTAATACTCTCTGTTGAAGTCATATCAACCAGGAGATCTGCTTGATCTATCCCGGCGGTAATAATTTCGGCGTCTTCTTTCAATTCTTCGTGGACAATCGATCCAATCGTGCCCGTGGCACCAATTAATAATAACCTCACATATGTCCCTCCATTATATTTTGTTTCAGGTTTCTAGCTCTTTTCCACCCTTTGAACAATCTCTTTAGGGAGTGATTCTAATAGACATAAAACCCTTTTCCTGTCTGTGCTCCCATTATACTTTTTCGGTAAGCCAAACCAATCCTCTCAGATGAAGCAGGCTCAAACCCTTGGAACAACGAACCATACTTTTCCGCTGAAACCTCCAGCATCGTTGGACTAACATGATTGATTCGTAAACCACGCGGCATTTCAATAGCAGCTGATTGGACAAAGGCGCGAACCCCGCCATTGGCCATGGCTGCTGAGGCCGCTTGTTTAATCGGATCATCCATCAGCACACCTGTGGTCAACGTAAAGCTTCCATTATCTGTAACGGCGTCCATTCCTAATATCACTAAGTTCACTTGTCCTAATAGCTTACTATTTACAGCCACTTGGTTTTGCTCGGGAGTCATCTTCTGCAAAGGAGCAAAATGTGCCGCTCCTGCCGTATTGACAACTGCATCCACTTTTCCCACGTCTTTATACATTTGTTTGATACTCTCTATGGATGTGATATCAACAGATATATCGGCATGGTGTCTCCCGGCAGTAATAATCTCTGCCTCTTTCTTCATTTCTTCTCGAACAATCGATCCAATCGTTCCATTAGCACCAATCAATAATAATTTCATCGTCTGCCCCCCATTATCATATACTCTTACTCCATCTTATCAGGAATGGTGTCTTTTTCTAAACCAAATGGCAAATAAAAGGATGATTACCGCCATCCAAAGTAATGGAACGATAAGATAGGGCATAAATGACTGCTGCAGATGGAGGTGTACAATACCATAATGCAAATGGTAGTTTGGAAAAATGGCCAGCCATTTTAATTCACTTTGATCACTATTCATCATCAATCCTTCGATAAAAAAGTACAGCAACATAAATGGCACCCCATACAAGCTGACTTCAATTGTATTCTTTGATTTCATCCCTAAGACCGTACTCATAAAGAGTAAGATAATCACCAATGGCAAAGCCATAAGAAAACTTCCGATTCCTTCAAGGAAAGACCTTGTATAAGTGAAGACCAAGATCAGCAAGATAATAGATGTTGCCATAAAAGTCAGCATCATTTTGGACAGAATGATCCCCCACGGTGAAATATTCGCCTGAAACAGCCGTTGCTTCGTTTTTTGCTCATATTCCTCCACTACCATATTTCCCTGCATCAATGTCGTCACTAGCGCAAGAACAAAGGCAATAAGAAAGGATAGCGGGACTTGTTGTCCTGGAATCATCGGAAAAATCATAATGAAAACAAACGCAATCAAGGTATTAAAAAGAATCTGACCATTCCAACGCAAATCACATAAATCTTTATAAAGCAAAGCTTTCCACTGCTGCCTCTGCATATGTTACTTCCTCTCTTTCCCACGCTATCATAACTGGATTAATTCTTTTAATTTGCTGTAATTGCCCTTAGATAAGGGAATGGTACTTTTGGAGACATTATCCAAACTCAGACTATAGCTGTTTTTACTCCAAATAATAATTTCACGCACCCGTTGTAAATTAACTAGATAAGAACGATGACAGCGAAAAAAACCAAATGCCTGCAGCCGTTCTTCTAATGTTTTAATCGTATTAGACGAGGCAAACTCCTCATTATTGACAAACAGAAAAGTCTGTCCATCACGTGCTTCAATATAATCAATTTCCAAAGGATGAAAAAGAATAATTTTGTCCTCTACTTTGGCACTTATTTTCTCAAATGGGACCTGTGCACTGGTCTCTTCTTCCTCTTGATCTGCTTCGGTATCTTCCCCATCCGCTTCCATTCTCTGGGTGCCTCGTTCCGAATAGCGATAGACGATATCCCCTAGCCGAATCGCTTCTTCCAATGTTGGTGTGAACAAAAGAACGGCTCCGCCACGGCCCGCAAGGTGGATCAACAAATTATGGAGAACGTGTTTGGACTGAAGATCCAGATTATGGGAAGGATCTTCGAAAATATATACTTCGGTAGGCTGAATAAGTGCCAACGAAAATAATAAACGGCGTCGTTCTGATATAGTCAGCTGTTTGACCTTTTTAGAAACACACAATTGCAGTTCACACAGATTCAAGATTACCTCTATATCAACTTCCTGTTGATATAATCGGTTCCAGAAGTTTAGTATTTGCCGAACCGTCAGCCGTTTGTATAAACCATCTACTTGTTGGAACATGTACACCGCCTGAAATCCAGCTTCCGGCAGAGTGATCATTCCTTTTTTTACTGTGTGCGGGTGATTCAATAGATCAAGCAGACGTTGTATATATTCACTCTCTGTTTGAACAGCAATAATCTCCCCCTTAGCCACAGACAGACTAAGTTCTGGGAGTATGATCGTGTTCTGTTCAATCTGAGATAATTGGTTAAAAGAGAAAACCATCCTCATTCTCCTCAGCTTCATTTTTTCTTTAATGATAACGCAAAAATAACTAATAAAACAATGATTGCCAACCGATTAACATAAAGTGAGACTTATCGGGGTAGCGTCCGTACTCTTCACTTTAACTTCTTTGATATCTCTCCAAACCTGGAAGTGGGGAGTTTACGGACAATTAGCTAATTTTCGAAATGGAAATGAATAATATCGCATTTTTTATTTCCCAAGTTTACTGATCAAAAAAGCAAGAATGATAATCAAAGCTATGCTTATAAACCCAGCTGGCATCATCCAATCAGGTGCTCGATAATTTGGCAGTATAGGTAAGGCTTGCGATAAACCATCATAAATGACTAGAGATGGGAAGATTGCCAGCAACAACATTACAACAGCCACCATAATTTGCAGCGATTTTTTCATATTAATGCCTCCCTTATTCGATTTGCTGACTCTAGCATAAGGGAGGATAGAAACAACCGCATTATATCTAGCGTGAATTGCGGGGAAGTTGTGGTGAATGGTACTTATAATGATGTGAGTGGTACTTTTTTTAGACTGAAATCGTGATAAAAGCTGTGGAACAGACAGCTAAGCAACGAATGGAGCAATCTAATGGGATGAATGAAACACGATGAAATGACGTTTCTTTCATGAAAGGAAGAAATATGAGGGACATAAAAAATGGGTTCGAGAAGTCTAACCTGATATTCTTCCAAAATATTAATTAAAAAAACTGGATTATACTATAATCTGTAAACGCTTGTTTTCTTATAATGTAAAATAAGATTTGCATCAGTAAGGGATTTTATGCCCTACTGATGCTTAAGAAAATACGACATCACCTCTAATTATTCCGTATTTCTTGCTGTTTGAATTGACTAAGAGCTATCCAGCCAAGCACATACACACTTGCAATAATCATGGTTCTAATCATACTGAGATTCACCCACATATCTGCACGTTCTTTTAGTTCTTTGGAAAAGGCAGCAACTGGTTCTGTAGTGGAAAATACGGCTAACTCAGGAATAAAATAAAGAAACGTAGGGATTCGTAACAAAAGATACAACCCGATAATAACAAACACCAAGTTTCTCACCCTGTAGTACTTCCAACATAAAATTAAAACAAGAATAGTCAGAACTTGAACGATCATATGAAGAGGTATCCAAAAGTGCTCAACTGGTAATGCATACGATCCTTGAAGAATAGCAAAAGAGGCTGGTGGATGGGCACTCCATTGTGAAGCAACGACAACTCCTTCATAAATCGCTCCACCTAGTTCCAAACCAATCATGGTAATTAAACAGATTAATGCCGCATAGATCAACTTATTTCTCATCATCAATTTCCTCCTTAATTCGCATTTTATTCCGCCCAAACCTATCAACGATAGATTAACTATCATTGATAGGTTAACCCAAAAATGTTATAATGTCAAGAAAGGATTGAAAATTTTTGTAACATCTAAGGGTAGACGTCCATTATTAAAGGTTCCTAGCTAGCCCGGCACCAAAACCCTTGTATGACTCGAAATGCATCTTAATGGGAGGAAATACTATGACTAAACAAAATAATGTCCATCATAAAATGTTAGATCAAATAAAAATTGTACAAGTCACTCTAGAGATACTTCATGCGGAAGGTTATAAAAGTATTACAATAAGAAAAGTAGCAGAAAAATTAGGAATTAAGAGTGCCTCTCTTTATTGGCATATCAAAAATAAAAATGAATTACTTGAATTAGTGGCGGATGAAATATGTAAAGATATCCAGCTTCCAGATAAAGAATTAGCTTGGGAGAAACAATTAATGCAGTTAGGGAATGCTTGGCGAGATAAACTCTTATCTATTCGAGATTCTGCCACTGTATTAGCTGAAACAGCCCCCACCACTCCTTACCGCATTCAGCTTATTCAAAATATTCTTGATATGTTTAAAGATATCGGGATGAGTCATGAAGATGCCTTTTCGGCTTTGTGGTTTTTTAACAATTATTTGATTTCATTCATTCTAGAGGAATACCGCTTTGCAGAAATAGCCAAAAAAACCTCCACAAACCCTGTAGGAGTGACAGAACCTCCCATTCATCTAACCATTCCAGACATGGATAAAGAGTTCCAATTTGGGATGGAGCTTATGCTTGCTGGTTTTAAAGAGAAGATTACTCCATAAGGAAAACACATAGATCACTTGGGGATCTCTTGATGTGGTTCAGTCTTGCGAAAAACTCTGTAAAAGGGGCATTTCGAGAAAATGATTCTTCTCCAAAAAAACAGCTATCATTCTTAACCTGATAACTGTTCTTATAATGAAGAGTTTCCAACAAATATCTTAATCGTTTAACGTGCGTGTCTGCCTCGATTGTCATCGCGGCCCTTTTTATATAATTGTACAATCATATAGATAATAAAGGCAATAACTGCATATACAGCAAAAAATACAATATAGCCCCATAATCCCATCACGGCATCTGCAAATTCCATATTCCCCCGCTGTGTATATGCTTGCTGGATTTCAATGGCAAATACTAAGACAACAATTACCGTAAATGTATACAAAAAGGAAAGAATAACGATGCTCCATCTCATTTTGGAGATAATCTTAAACATCACATACACGAAAAAGAACATAATAATCCCTAAAATACCAAAAACCCAAAAATGCAGTTGTTTATCGGTCATATTGACACCAAATACAGCGGCAATTACATCATGAATATCATTAATAATGTCGACAAGTAATAGAATGGCTTCCCTCACAAGATGTCCCTCCACATAATTAAGCAAATTGGCTTATTCTATATTATACGTTGTTCCGAGGAAATCACCAAGGAATTTCATTTACACAACTGAAATGAGACTTGGATCATTTTTTCGTTTTCACTGATTATTCATGAAACACAAGGAATATAATTGACACGGTGACTCCCTCCCGTAAGGTAAGACGGTCATTTCATCCGATCAGCAAACAAGCTTAAGTAACTGCACCGCCCTGATAGATACTGACTGTATTACGCTCTTCCTTTGCTTGATACAAGGCAAACAGGTAAAGAACAGTGGTTTTACCCGCTCCGCTTGCACCGAGGATAATGACAAACTCTCCTTTTTCTATCTGATAGTTTATATTTTTCAATACTAAAATTTCCGTATCCCCTGACGTATATCGCTTGTAAACATGGTCAAGTTTAATAATAGGATTCATGATCTGCCTCCATCATTTAATATTTCACAACGCGGACGTCCGAGATTATTCATAAGCGTTGAGCAGCCTCTCCCTTACAAGTTCTACTTCCTCTTCTCGGATCAAACCGCCACTAGGTAATGGATAATACCGAATCCTTCAACCAAAAATATATGTAAAAATGGTATAAATACGGTATAGTACGAATGGTAAAAACAGTGAAAGGGGCTAGCTATGATTAGAAAAACAGCAGTTATTTTTGTATTCTTCCTCCTCTTCAGTGCTTGCAATAAAGAGAAGACAAGCTCTAATGATCCTGACGAGAACCAGGATAAGTCAAACAGTGAAGAAGCAGTAAATGAGGAAAGATCTGAAGCTGGAGATTCGGAGGAAGAAATCTTCTTTGATTTGGTGAAACGCAGTATAGAGGCTCAAAACCAGCAGGACAAAGTAGCCTTGAACAAGCAGGAGCTGGATGAATAGGAATTAAATTTATGGGTGGATAAATTAAAGGCCATTCAATGATTCTATGATCTAGGAGCAGCTATTTTTTGAGGGAATTGACGTATAAAAAATGTATCACTTCATATAGTTTCGTTTTATACAAGCTTTCTTTATCAAAAGGGAAAAAGGAGGTTATTCTCTTCTTTTCCCCTTTATTTAACAGCTTGACTGATCACCTCTCATAGTTTAAGTCCGTATTATTCTGTTTGGCAATTTTTAAACCAATCAAGAAAGCCTCTATATTCATCGGTTAGTGCTGCCGGCAAATGATTAATGGAAAAGTACTCCATCGTTTCTAATTCGTTATAATCAATCTTCAGTTCTCCGCTCACATCTCGTGTGTAATACACGGCTGTTACCGAGTATAACTCATCCCCATTGGCAACTTTGAAATAGTGTTCCGCACCAGAAAATACATGAAGTAATGTTAAGTTTTCTACGATTAGTCCTGTTTCTTCAAACACTTCTCTTACAGCTACCTCTTCAAAACTTTCGCCTAAATCCATTAACCCCCCGGCAATCCCCAATAGCCATCATGTCTTTTTTGCAGTAACACTTCATTTTGCTCATTGATAATCATAACAACAGAACCAGGTAAAATAATCGGTTGATGCCCTACGTACTGTCTCAGATATTTATACTACTCCATTGCTTCTCCCTCCTTCCTAAGTCCTGTGTACAGAACTAGCTAAATACAAGGAAACCTATCCATTTTCTTCTTTTTTTGTAAAGTATACTAATCTTTTGTACAATAGACAAATTATTCATCTACTTAATAGTTGCACATCCTGAAACAAGCATATATAATAAATTAAGTTATTTTTTAATAATGAATCCCAAAGGGGAGTAGCATAATAGCAGCTGTCGTCATTACAGGAGAAATCCTCGGCACTGCTGGCAGCCAATTGATTGTGTTGCTTGCGAGACCTTTGTCCAAATTTGTGGGCAAAGGTCTCTTTTTATGAACTTTTGCCACACAAACTTCAAGGAGGAAATCAAATGTCAAAACTATCTAAACTTCTAAAGTCTAAAGTGGTAAGAGAAGGAGCAAAACAAGCACAGAAGCATGCCATACCCTTTATCAAAAAAGAATTAGCCAAAAGAAAAGGCAAATTAAAAAAATAATGGGACCGTCTAAATATTACGACTATGCAGCCAGTGTTTTATTTACCAAACGACACAGGCGCATAGAAGTATTAAAACATTCCCCCGATTTAAAGCTGTATGGCACAGGCAGAAGTGCGGCAGTATTTAAAATAAAAAATGAAAATAAAGTGATGAAAGTTTTTTATCCATTGTTTGAAACAACAGCCATTCAAGAAAAGCAAAACTATGATAAGTTGAATGGTAACCATTATTACCCTGCTGTCTATGATTCTGAGACAAACTACTTAGTAATGGATTTTATCGAAGGAAAAACATTCTTTGAATGCTTAGCAGAAGGTATTCCTATAAAACCTCATGATATAGAAGTTGTTGACAAAGGATTGCAATATGCAAAAAAAGCCGGATTAAATCCATCCGATATTCATTTGCACAATCTTATCATTACCAAAGAAGGCAATATCCGTATTATTGATGTGGCACGTTTTTCGCAAGAGAAAAACTGCACCCAGTGGGATGACCTGAAAAGGGCTTATTACCGATTTTACCAGCACCCCCTTTTCCCGAAAAAAATCCCCAAATGGATCATGTATACTATATCAAAGCTGTATCGTCTGTATAAGCATTTTACTACTAGAGAAAGATCGGGATAAAGCCTCATTTCTGGAGGCTTTATCCCTCTATGCTGTTTATTAAAAATTGTCAAAAAATACGTTAGTTGTCTGGATTGATTAGAAAACTCTTCAGCGTAAAGGAGGCAGATTATTATGAATCCTGCCATGCAAACGGAACAGGTGCATTTTTGGAAAAGTAAATCTCTAGACCGCAATGGCTTGTCTGCATGCTACCTATATTAACCATGCCTTCTCTAAACATGCACACATCGAATTTGCTATTGGTGTGATTGAAGATGGTGTGGAAGGATTTCACTATCGAGGACAAACACACTTTGCCCTGAAAAATAATTTAGTCATCCTCCATCCCAGAGAAGTGCACACTGGCTATGCAGCCAGCACTGGTGGTTACACGTGCCGCATGATTTATCCTGAAAAAAAATTAATCGAACAGATGCTGGGTATAGAAAACACAATAGATAAAGGTCATTTATTTTTTAAACAGGTGATTATTACCCATCCAAAGATCGTGCAGCTATTCTTAGATTTGCATTATACACTGGAATATTCAGCTTCCGACATAGAACAGAAAGAGAAATTCCTGTTCTTTTTTAATACATTGTTACAAGGTTTGCGTGAGTAATATACCAGCACCTGTGCAAATCCATGGAACAATTACCCTTTTATCCTTACGTTTGTATAAAAACATCATCAGAATTCACGCATCAACCAGACATATACCGAAAATTAATAATATGATCGATATGGTTAGTACTGTTTCTGCACTGGAGACTGTCATAAAATGTCCCTGTTGATATTCCAATTTGGGCGATCAACTTACCTACACTTGTTTTCATGTATCCGAATAATGCCCAGCTCCGTTCACATTCTATGCAGAGTTTTATTCACAAATTGGCTTTTTCAACCCACTCACCTACCTCTTCTGTTATATGCTCGTATATTTTATTTTCTAAAGTATAAGACTTCTCGTCATTAATACTTATAAGTGAATTGCAGAAACTCTACTTAATAATCCAGACATAGCTTCATTTGGCAACATTGAAAACAATTAGTACAGTAGGCTTTTATATAAAATCCTTATTGTTACAGATTGTCATCTTAATTGTTTAATAAATCCACGTACATTTTGTATACATTTGTTTACATATATGTTAAACTAAAAAATAGGAGGTGATCACAATAACTACTGATTATCGAAAACGAATGTTTCGTGGTGCTAAAATTGAGGACTGCATTGAAGATTTTATCCAAATGGAGGAATCCACAAGGGAGCAGATGCAAGATACAGACACAGAATCCCGCCTGATTGCTAAAGGAATGAATAATGCTTATCGCTATGTAGTAAATAGAATGGTTAGAGATTTTGAATATAAAAAGGAGGAGTTAAAACTGAGAACAAAATTTGAGGAGTTAGAGAAGGTTTTTCGAAGGTTAGCAGAAAATAATCTAGAGCAAAGTAAAAAGGATCTGCACGAGACCATTCAAGAAACTTATTACAAAGATGATATCCCTGAAGAAGCAATGGAAGACTTGAAAGGCATTGCTCCTGATTTTCAAAAAGGAATGTTTGAAGGAATGAGCTTTGCTTATGAACAAGCCGCAAATTATATTTCCATCATGCTCGACACTTCAGACAAATTAAATGAAAAACATATTAACTATGTATTGCAGCACATCCATAAAAACAGCTTAATCAAAGAAGATGTAGAGGAATCTGCAGTGACTTATCAAGAAGGGCTGACAAATGGAATCAAAGCCGGGTTTAATTTGGCTGATTTAGAGATAAAAGGAAGATTTCAGATCCAAATCTAAATATCATGGGCAAGCGGGGGGATTTTCTTAATGATAGAATTTTTTCAAACAAATCAAGCACCGTTGATCATCATCTATGGGTGCATACTCCTGTACATTAATATTTCATATTTGCGTGAGCATAAGCAGGTCAATGAAGGTCTGCAAGAGATATCCTCTCAAGAAGTATACATAAAGACAGAAAGTTTGACCGTAATTCTGCTCACCTTAGGTTTTGCCTTTTTTAGGAGCTGGCTCATCTATTTATTAGCTTACAATCTAACCGGTAACATAATCATCGCTTTTCTTTTAGGTATATTTATTATCATGGATGCTTATCATGCCATTTTTAACTATACTGTAGAAAAGCTGAAAAAAACAAAGATTGTCTGGTTTCGGAGCATAACTGATACTTTGTTTATTACGGTTTTTATGATTTATTACATGCTGTATTTAATTTAACTTTAAAAGATACTGTCAGACAGCAATAAAAAAGCCGTTATCTGACAGTAACTTTTTCATGGGGTTAAAATTATACAACCTTTCCAAACGATGGTTTGAAAAAGGCATCGCTTTTTAGAAACAAAAAGTTTTTCGTTGTGTCTCCTTACACCAGATCCATACCTATTGAAATTCCATTATTCTAATTCTCTACATTTTCCTGCTTAATATTAAATGTACATGCTTATAAAAATGGATCTCTAAAGCATTCGGAATTATATTTCTGCAGAAAGGAACAGCTCTGCCATTCTTTAACAAGTTCTTTTACTAATTTTGAATATATTTATTAAAGATATCACCAAAGTCTTTTCTTGTATTGTCATCGTAAGTGGTATTCAGCCAGTCAAAAGCGAATTTTGTAGCCTTTTCAAACAGGGCTGGGGATTTTGATTTTTTCTAGCAAAATATAAAGCGAGACTTATCGTGGGAATTAACGCACTTAGACTCCCCATGTTTGCAGGATTCACGATTGCCTCTGCGTGGACTTTTGTTATATCGTTACGAATTATTTTTAGCGGCATAAGTGGCACCTCCATTTTACCTAGATTAAATACTAAACTTAATCTTGATTTCTGCACTTGTCAAAGCTTGCGGATGACCAGTGCCTGTCCTTGCAAGAGAAAGAGATCAGCTTTTATCCTTTAGACTTGTGATTCTGTTTTTGGTGCGTATTCACACATATTTTTTGTTAGGGAAGCATAACTTTATAAGACAGGCTGTATCTACCAGTCAGTTTGAAATTATCTGCAAAAAAACCAAAGAAATGGAGTGTCATTAGCATGATGAATAAACCGGAAATAGGCACACTTTTGTTAAGAGTATTCTTAGGCGTAACTTTTTTCATTCATGGTTTAGACAAGTTTCAAGGAGGCCTTGCTACAACAGTGTCCACCTTTGAATCGATGGGAATTCCTGTTTTTCTGACCTATGTAGTAGCAATCATAGAATTAGTTGGAGGGATGTTGCTGTTGTTAGGTGTGGGGATAAAAATAGTATCGTTCTTATTTGCAGCTGTTATGATTGGATCTATTATTACGACAAAATTTGAAGCTGGATTCTTAGGAGGATTTGAGTTAGACTTAGCACTATTAGTGATCTCACTGTTTATGATCATTTCAAAGAAACACCTTTTTTCAATGGACGATCAGATTGTTGCTAAATTAAGTGGATTCATTCCGCTAAAGTAAGAATAATATTTTCAAGAAATTACACCTTCAATGGCAGACCGTCACGCTTCCTAGTATCCGACTAAAAAAGAAAAACCTCGAGTGTTATACTTCGAGGCGTTACATCAGCTATTATCACGAACCTGATGCGATATAAAGTTATTTTTTCTGTTAAAGTTCTCTACCCTATATGTCAAGCATTTACTCAAAGTCTTTGCTCAAAATATCAACACGTTCTTCAAAGGAGACTTCGCGATGAATTTCATGCAGCATCCATACATATCCATGACTATCAGAAAACATGGCATTTGATATGCCCATTTCCTCCATTCTTGTGACAGGCTGGATTTCCGTAGCATTAGCGGACATTGCTTTGTCATATGTTTCTTGAATGTTGGGAACTGCAATATTAAACCAAAAAGATTGCGTGTCTCCCTCTTTCGGTGCCAATAATTGATATTCAGGATTTTCATCCAACATATGAAAACGTGTGCCATAGATCGTAAATACTGCTTCATTATTTCCTACCTTAAAATCGGTTGCTTCTACTACTTCTACATCAAAAATAGATTTGTACTGCTCCAGTGCTGCTTTGCTGTCTTTTACAACAAAATCAAATTCTACTCCAGTAATCATTTGACATCCTCCTAACTTCTAACTATTTTTATCGCCTGCTCTGTTATCTTCTACAGTACGCATGTTTCTATTCTATCCTTCTTACTTCAACCTCGGTATGACATGTCATCAAGACAAAGTATAGCATCTTCTAACAGGTTCCGTCATCTGAAGGAATAGGCCCGCATTTTTTTATAATAACTACAATGTATTACTTATTGTAGTTATCAATAATTGAAATGGTTGTATTCGCCACTTTACTACCAAGAGAGGCGTACAATTTCTTATCACCAATCACATAAAACTCCTCTTTAGCCCTAGTTGCTGCAACGTTCATCATATTTGGTTCATCCACTGACCATTTCGCGGCCCCTTTACTTGTATGGTCAGCACCTAGTACAAAGTATACAATCTTCGCTTCTTTTCCTTGAAAAGTATGAACAGTTCCTACATTGGTTGCTTTCCCTTTTTCCATCTTTGTAAATCCAATATCTTTTAATAGATTTGCTAGCTGAAATGCCACATTTCTAAAAGGAGAAATAACATAAATGTCATCTTTCAATTTTGGATTTTTTTGCAAACGATCATTGATTAAATTTTTTAATAATGCCGCCTGTTCCTTTACAAATTTATCCTTTGCTTTTCCTTTTTCATCATACCACTTTGAGAGTCCGAAGGCTGCCTTTTCTTCCTTTCCTTGTACCATTAGGCCGTTATATGAAATTTGATTTGAGATTGTAAACATTGGATAATTTGAACGTCTATGTACCCAAAGCGGAATTCCAACCCATTCCTCTTCATTTTTCTGGTAGCCGTAGGCACTCGTTCGATCAATAATGGATTGTGTCGACGCATGAGCTGAAACGAATTTTTCATTAACATTATAATTTCTGCCAATTAAATTTAAAATGTTTGAATCTAACGTCAATACTGGTTTAATTTGTGATGGATCTCCTACAACCATGACATTCTTGCTTCTAAAAATGGCTCCTACACTTGCTTGTGGTAGAGCTTGACCAGCCTCATCAATGAACAAATTACTAATGGTATTTTCATGTAAGTTTTTAAACATTCTACCGAAACTTGCAAAAGTAGTACTCACTACAGGAATAGCAAAATTCAACCATTGCCAGGATTCTAACAACAATTGAGAACCATTTTTCTTTGAGCTATATTCGGGTTGTCGGCTCCAAATGTTTCTTGCAGCTTTTAAGTGTTTTTTATTTTCAAATAAAAATTGTTTTCTTACTTTTAATGCCGCTATAAAAAGCTCTGACTGCAAAGTACGAAACGCTTTATTAAACCAGGGATTAGATAATTGCAGCTCTTCATATGTTTGCGAAAAATCTAATATTTTAATATCATTTTCGACCTTTTGTTGCTCTAATAATTGTATTTTACGTTCTATATTTTGTAATTCCTTTTGTTGTGCTGATAACCATTGTTCAAAATCACGTTTCTCCTTTTCTACTTGCTTCTGATACACCTTTATTTTTTGTTCATTATTTTTTCGTTCATTATTTAAATCATGTTTATTATTTAAGCTATTCTTTTTTTGTGCAGCAATTTGATTCAACTGTTCATTTGCTTCATTTAGCTTTTCTATGTATTGAGCTGATTTAGAGCGATTAAACGTTTTTTGTAACCACCATAAGCTCGGCTTTTGTTCACGCAGTATTTCAAAATTCCGCTTTGCTTGCGCTTGTTCTTCATTCAACATCTCAATTTGGCTAGAAATATCCAATAAATCATGTTGAAGTTTATTATTCTTTTCATTCAAATTTTTTATTTCAAGTGCGTTTTTTGTCTCTAATGATGACACTGCTACTCGTTTTTCATGTTCTAGTTGTTTTATATTTAAATTTTTCTTTTGATATTGATTTATTAATTTTAAGAGCAATTTCATGTCCACACTATATTTTTGAATCCGATCTCTTTCCGCTCTCAATTGATTATATAGCTGCAAAAAATTCTTATATACATTTGGGTCTGCTTCATATTCGTTCTCAAGATCTTGCTCGATAAATTCAACTGTTAAAAGTAAATGGTTAACATTACTAGCTGCGCCACCTTCTAATGAAAATACACCCCAGTTTTCTTTTTCCAGCGGTTCGCGTTTCAATTGTCGGCCTTCTGCATAATCAACTTCTAATGTTGAGTTCGAGATTTCGGTAAAGTAGTCGGCTTGTTCTAATATCTCCTGAAATTCCACGCCAATTTCTTTTAGTTTTGGCAACTCCATCACGATGTTTTGGACTGCACCATTATTAGAACTTGCAACTACGATATTATTGTCAGAAATAGCTTGCGGTAAAACCCCCAGCTGAGCTTGTTCCCAATAAACTAAACTTCCTTTTATTTGCTTATCTGATTGTTGACAGATGGCTAGAGCTTGCTCCACAACTAACTGTGCAAAAATATCCTTCAACAACGTAGTCTTCCCTGTTCCTGGAGGTCCATTTACGCTACTTATCTGATTGTTTTTCTTAAATGCCAAATTAACAGCTGTTTGCTGCATAAACGAAAGTGCATGTTCAGCGTTGCTGGGAAAACGTCCTAATGAATAGTTTTCAGGTTGTAAAATTTCTTCGAAAATGTCTGGATTGAAATTTGTTGACTCTTGATGGCTATCCAAGTTAAATTGTTCTCCAGCATACCCGTTAAAATAACGTTTTAAATTTTCCGTTTCTACTTTCTTCGCTGTTTCTAAATCATCGATAAAAAAGGAATGTAAGTTCGCATCACTAAACTCTAAATTTTTAACAAACCTATATCGAAAATGCTCATAAGTAGCATTATCTTTTTGTATAAGCTCAGTGATTGTATCATTAAAGCCTTTATCTTCAAATTTCTTACTTAACTCTTCACGAAATTTGTTTTCGATTTGCAAAAAATCTTTTGGAAGTTTCCCTGTTTTTCGAACATACCCACTCATTGTCAGAAATAACTTCTCTTCTAAAAAATTCAGTTCATTATCAAAATACAAGCAAAATGCAAATTTATCTGAATTACTCGTTTCTTCATGAGTCGCTGGAATCTTATATTGCCTTCTTAAAATATCAATAATTTCTTGGAAGTTAAAAATATTAAAGTACATGACAATTCCAGACTTTTTGAAGTTTTTCTCTGAAGTTTTTTGTCGATGGCTATTTAAGAATTCCGTGAAAAATTCCAGCAAATTATTTGTTTCACTATGTATTCGATATAACGATTTGTCCTTTTTGTTGATAGAACCCTCGGATAATTGCTCTATTGTAATCCATGCATTTAAAATGTCATTCTTTTGGTTCATTGACCTCCCACCTTCACTTGAATATTATTCACTACTATTTTATACATTTGGAAATTTTCAGTCAATTTACAATCGCTACAACGAGAAAAAGCCTGCAAAAGAGAAAAAATCCACTCTTACAGGCTTTCATTTTCGGACATGGTAAATAAGCTCTAACGCTTGATATGAGAGGGTTACTGACAATTCATATTTCATCCAGAGGAATCAAGTTATATGCAGCTACCATATTTTCCTTTTTTATGTATGGTAAATGTGCTTGTATTATATTACTTGGGAAGACAGATCGTGTGATTTTTCCTCTCTCTATGAAGGAAATCAACCGTTTCACATCTTCGTTAGTATATGGAGGAACTTCTACAATAGGCGGCATTAAAAACTGAAAATCATTTATATCAATATATACAGGGTTAAGAAATTCGCTATTATAATCCAATTCAAGCAGGACAGCATCCGCTTCTATAAAATGATTCCACAAACTTTTAATTGCATTTTTATTGGAACTTATCAGTCCATAAAATTCATCCTGATTCGATATTTCAAATAAACTTTCATTATTCGATCCAACAAAACCAAAAATTACCCCTGGTAAATTTACATTATTTATATCGTTAAAGGATTCTAATATAAAGTAATAAAGTTCTTGTAAATTCGGTATTTTTTGCAGATAGTCACTTTTTGTGAAATCAGGTTGATACATCTCATCATGCAGAACTGCGTTTACAACTGCTTTCTTTTGAATCGTCCAATATTTCATATATTTTCTCCTCTCGTACTAGGTTGATTCCTTTGCATAAAGTGTTGCCATGCTATTTCCAATATGCACCACAAATAGATATTGTTTACGAAACACCTTCTAAGGATTTTTCGGTTTTTTATTAAAATTCATATGTACTTCTCTGATCTCATTATCTAATGGATGAATGTAAACTAGCAAGCTTATTGCTTCACATTTGGAAAGATTAACGATATGGTCAGCCCTGAGTCAATCTCTGATTTTGCTGCCAACTCAATCGCTAAATCATGAGCCATCTTTTTTACTAAAAAGAGCCCCATCCCTGTTGCTTCCCTTGTATAGGTCCCTTGTCCTCCTGTAAAGCCTTTGTCGAAAATAAACGGTAAATCTTCTGTAGAAACACCAGGTCCATTATCACTAATATTTAAAATAGTCTGCCCCTTCACATTGTCATCTATCGTTTCAAATGTCAAACTGGGATGAACCTGATTCTGTGCAGCATATTTTGTACTATTAGCAATGATTTGTTCTATTATAAAAGTTAGTCCTTTGCGATCTGATATAATTTCTGCTTCTTCTCCAATAAATTGAATTTGAAAATCAGATTCATCTAATAGCGATTGGTGATTCTCGATTATCTCTTTGCAACATGCTACTATGTTTAGAGGCTCAAACAAATAATCTTTATGAGCAGCTCCCAATCTTGCAAAAAACAGGATCCGCTCTACATCACCCAGCATTTGATCCCTGATATGAGATATACGTTGTTTAACAAGCGGCGACATTTCATCACTGCGGTTATCCAGTACCAAGGTCATTAAAGATAAAGGTTTTTTAATTTCGTGAACCCAGCCTTCTATATAATTTTCATAATCAGTCAGTTGGGTGACTTGAGCATGGAGTTCCAATTGGTGTAATCTTACAACTCTTCCCATTCTGTGAATATATGACCTATGTGTTTTTGGTGACACCTGACATAATCTTTCCTCATTCATTTCGTTTGGCTCTAACAAAAAATCTTCAAAGACTGCTTCGATTATTTTTTGTTTTCTTATAATCATACCTAGAGACAACATGATCACAGCCAGCGTAAAAACAACCATAAGTCCTACTAATACATGAAACGTTTCAGGATAGGCTAACCAAGCTAAAAAAATAAATAGCACATTCGTAGCTGTCAACATCAGAATCCATTGTTTATAAGCATGAAAACAATCATAGATTTGCTTTATCCATTTCACATCTTCACCTGCTCCCTAAGTCGATAACCTCGCCCTCTTACCGTCTCAATTTGATTTTCCAACTTTAATTGACGTAATGCCTTTCGTAAGCGAGTCAGATTTACTTGGAGTGCATTCTCATCAATATACTGGTCTGTTCCCCATAAAACTTGACTCAGTGCAGATTTGGAAACAACCTCAGGTCTGTATTGCAATAAAGTCAATAATATTTTCCCTTCATTAGCTGATAACAACAATGATTGAGAACCCTTATATAAAGTGAAGGTATTGGGATCTAATAAAAAATGGCCGCCATCTACCAATCCTGGCTGTTTTTCAAATCTCCTGAGCAAGTTCAGAATACGTGCTAACAGCCTGTCCCGATTACATGGTTTCGTAAGGTAGTCATCGGCACCTAAATCTAAACCGTGTAACTCATCCTGTAACTTATCTCTAGATGTTAGAACTAATATCGGGCCAACTCCATTTAATTTTAGAGCTTTGCATATATCAAATCCTGATTGTCCTGGTAAATTGATGTCTAACAGAACTAAGTCAGGTGCCGAAGCAGCTACTTGTGTCGCTGTGTCATGAAATGCCGCAATTGCTGCCACTTCATAACCTTCTTTTTGTAAAATATCCACTAACTCTTCTCTCATCCATACATCATCTTCAACAATAGTAATCTTCGCCACTTCGGTACCTCCTCCATCATGAAAATGAACTATCCTTTAATCTATATGTGGTTTCCAGTTCAATTTATCAATTTCGTGATCTGCTGCACGGGAAACAGCTACTCCATAAATCACGACTATCACCATGACAACAGCTGCAAAGCTAAAGGCAATCGGATAAAGTAAAACCTCGTTCTCAAAGTAAAGCATGGCAAATGAAATCATCCCTCTTATGCCAATAACTCCACTTATACATGCAAGAGACATAGGTAACAGGAAGATGCACAACACTTGTCTATGCATAGATTTTTTCATTTGCTGACGTTTTGCCCCTAGCAGAGAAAGCGTTACATAACGATCTCGTGTTTGTTTCATCTGTGTTAAAAATTGTAAAGCTAATATCGTACAAGCAATAATTAAAAATAAGAAGCCCATATAAAGTGTCGTATAGCTTCCAGCCACGACGTAGAAAAGTTGACGTCCAAAGTTCTGTAAATAACTTTCAAACTCTAAGCCTGAAGCCATTAATATATCTCGTGCCTCCATCATTGGGCTCATTAAACCTTGCTGATCTTGTAATTTTTTCGGGATACGAAAATTCCAATATGTTGCATACGTTCCCTCATTTACTAGCTGATCAAACATCGAATCAGGAACGATAAATGCTGAAAAAATTTCTATGGAACGATCTGCAACTAATCCTCTTATTGGAACCGATGAGCGTATAGACATCGCTTGATTAGCAATACTCAGCAAAGTCTCCCCTTCGTTTTCAGCCTTCTCAAGAATGGTATCTAGTACAGGCATATTGTCTAGCTCATCCATAGGCAGCAAATCCGGATTGAAGTAGAAAGCCATTTCGCTTTCCGCTAGATTCAGCGGCTTTTCTCCTATTGCTTCTAAAAGTCTATTATACGATGTTTCAGCAATAAGATAAGGGGATGTGATTCCAGTCTCCAGCGTTCCCAGCAAATTAAGAGCTTCAGAGTTTTCATCACTAATCGTGTAACCTTGTATTTTACCAGATAAAAAATCCTCTTGTTCGCTCTTTGGTGTGGCCTTAATAAGTTGGTCTCTTAATGTTGACCACTCTACCAGTGATACAGGTAAAACGTCTTCTCCAAGTTCATCCTCTGTTTTCATTCTCCCTATTTCCAAACGATTTAAGTCTTCTACATAAGCTGTCATTTTTCCGGAAGTAAGAAATTGTTCGACTTCTTCATCATTTCCGCTTACAGTAAAATCATATAACGAAGAAGTTCTAGTAAAGCTACTTTCAAACCCTATAATAGTAGAAGCTCCATTCGCAATCAAAATAATCGATAATGTGATTAAAATCGATGTAACAGCAACTGAAGTAGAACGATTCGCTATATTCTCTTGAAATTGCCTTAAGGTGAATCTGTGCAATCCTTTAGTAGATTTCTTCTCTGATAAATTGGTAAGTAAGCCAAGTAATTTTCCAAATCCTCTGATGAAAAATAGGGTTCCCAAACTCCCGCATATAAATGCAACAGCCATAAATAATCCGCCAAAATCTATAAAACGGTATAAAACAATCCAATATGCAGCCGCTAAAAAGATCGAGCCAATTAGAATATGCAGTAGATTCCCTTTTATATGTCCCATATCTTGTTTCTTATCCATTTCTTCATAAAGCATTTGATGCACTTCTTGGGTAAATAGTCTGCCGCCAAGTATAATTAATGCGATACATTGAATAGATAGGAATCCAATGATAGTGAGTATAATTGCACCTATTGACAAGCTGATGTGATGACCAATAATTCCCTGCCCTACTAATTTAGAAACGGTCAAACTAATCATTTCTGCTAAAAAGCCGCCGATTAGTATACCGCCAATCAGTGCTAAAATAGAAGTTATCAGCCCTTCTGCTAAAAGTTGAAGAATAAGACGCTCTTTACGCATGCCCAGTATAAGGTAGGTTCCAAATTCTTTGCTTCTCCGATTCAGCTGATATTGATTGGCAAATAAAATCAAGAAAAACAATAAGAATAAGGCAAACCCATATACAATTGGCATTTGATTGAGAAGCTTATCAATTGCGTCACTTTCAAACTCTCTTAAAAACAGAATAACATCTTGTCTCCCTAGTGAAAGAATAATATAAAATGAAGCCACCGCTGTCACAAGTGTTGCAAAATAGATCAAATTTTCTTTTCGGCTCCGTTTGGCATTACGATAAATCAGCCTAGAGAACATTTGCACTTCCTCCCCCAAGCTGAGCTAATAGCTGCAAAATTCTTTCATAAAACTTCTCACGTGCCTCCCCTTGTTTGCGGCGCAGTTCATGAAATATTATACCATCCTGAATAAAAAGAATTCTCGAGCAAAAGCTTGCTGCATTAGGATCATGGGTAACCATTAAGATCGTTCTCTTACTACTTTTATTAATACTTTCCAACTTATTCATTAGCTTTTTTGCAGAGCGAGTATCTAACGCCCCTGTCGGCTCATCTGCCAGCACGATATCTGGATCAGAAATCAAGCTACGAGCAGCAGCTACTCTTTGTTGTTGTCCGCCAGACATTTGGGAAGGGAATTTATCAAGAATATCTGTAATCTCTAAAAAATCTGCTAATTCATTTAATTGGGCATTTGCTTTTGCAAAATCCATCCCATGAATCGATAATGGTAATAGAATGTTTTCTTGACCTGTTAAGTTGTCCAGTAACCCGAAGTCCTGAAACAAATAGCCAATCCTACTTCCCCGATATTCAGCTAAATCCTTACTGTCAAAAGCGCTGATATTTTTGCCGTTTAACAGTACTCTTCCGGATGTCGGCTTGATTATGGTTGCAATACAGTTTAACAATGTCGTTTTGCCAGAACCACTTGCCCCCATAATACCTAAAAACTCTCCTGAGAGAGCATCAAAACTAATTCCCCTTAAAGCTTTTGTTAAATTATCCTTTTTACCATAGTTTTTTTGTAAGTCTTGAACTTCTAATAATTTCTCGTGTCTGACCATAAAATAGCACTCCTTCTCCCCATTTAATATTAATCAAATTCACTGAAATGATCTGAGAATTAATCATTGCATTATATAAATATCATAACAAGTTTAGCTGTCTAGAAACACTTACAATAGATGTAAGGTGATTTGTATGTTTTTGTTGTTAAAAAGTACATCTATGATCACGACATTCATTCAGCTAAATATTAAAAAGGAGGGATTGCATTCAAGTACTGCTGCAGACAGTGAGACCAGCTTCTTTCTTCCTATTATGAAGTTAAAAAGGCAATGAGGAACTGTATCTCCAGAAGGTAAGTTACAGCAACACAACAGCAGTTGAAAAGCCTATTATTATTGGAGGGTTTTTGAAGGTATAGAATGGGATTGCCTCCTTGAGCAGAAAACTTTTCATTTAGTTCATATTAGCGTATATTTAGGGTAACGAAATAAATTTGGGAGTTTCGTATCCCACCGTTTCATCATGACGGAAATTTTACGGCTGGAAATTATATAGTGAATGTTGGAACTTAAACGGACGGTTGCAGATATAGTAAGAAAAGGTATGGGGCATTAGCACTTATGCCTTTTTCATATGTACTCAGATACTTATACCATTCTGAATACATATAATCTGTAATTTATGGTAAAAAGCTAGAAAGAAGGTTGGAACGTTATTAATACGCATCCAGGAGTAAAACGGAACTTGGTGATTATGTGGCTGGCTAATTTCTTTATTAGCGGAAGCATGACAATGGTTGTGCCTTTTATTTCCTTGTATATTCAGTCAATGGGGAACTTTTCTGAATCCTATGTACAAACATGGTCAGGGATAACCTTTGCCGTTACTTTCATCAGTGCATTTATATTTGCACCCATTTGGGGAAGAATCGGCGATCGTTTTGGAAGAAAACGTCTAATGATTATGTCAGCGTTAGGAATTGGGATTTCGGTATTTTTAATGGGATTTGTCACAGCGGTATGGCAGTTATTTCTATTACGTTTTTTAATGGGGATTGTAACTGGATTTATTCCAATGTCCCAAGCGTTTATTTCAACACAAACACCTAAAGAAGTTGCAGGTAAAGTATTAGGCACCTTGCAGACCGGAACAATTACTGGTTCTCTGATGGGACCGTTACTGGGCGGGGCGCTGGCAGATGCATTTGGTTATTCCAGCACCTTTAAATGGGTAGCAGTAACTATCTTTATATCCGGATTACTTGTCATATTCGGTGTTAAAGAAATGCAGGTTAAATTTTCAAAAGAAGAAGATACAAAAAAATACTCCCGAAAAGCAGTCCTGCAGTATATTCTAAATAAACCAATCTTATTGATTGTCCTATTGATGTCTGCCCTTGTACAAATAGCGCACTTTAGTGTACAGCCAATCTTATCGTTATTTGTTGAACACATTCATGGGCCAGTCAATCTGGCATTTTTTGCCGGTATTGCTTTCTCAGCAACTGGTGTCGGAAATTTAATGATGACAAGGCGCTGGGGAATAATTGGAGATAAACATGGCTACACCAAAGTATTAATTGTCATGCTATTTGTTTCTGGCTTGGTCTATTTACCAGGCATGTTCATCACAAATATTTGGCAATTAGTCGTTTTACGATTCTTACTCGGTTTATTCCTTGGCGGGATTATTCCTATCCGAGTAGCTTATATTCGTAAAGAAGCCCCTTTATCTACACAGGGGGAAGTGCTTGGCTATGATACTAGTTTACGCTTTTTCGGTAATATTATTGGTCCCATGCTAGGCGGTACAATTGCCGCAACTTGGGGATTCTCCTCGGTCTTTTTAACAACTGGCCTGTTACTTATTCTTTGCGGCTTTATCATGCTGATTGCTTGGTATCGATATGAACATGAACCAAATGCCAAACGATACCATTCCCATACTTTTTCCTCCAGATAAAAATGGAGAGGCTGCCGTTCGCCCATATGCATTAGTTAATAATAAACGTGTATTGGATGATAATATATGTTGGCAGATTAAATAAAAGCTTGCCGTTGTTGGTCAACGGCAAGCTTTTATTTTTACTGGGGATAGACTGACACAACAGTTGGCTGAAAAGATGAAGCAAACAGTCAGCTTTTCATTCTGCCCAATACGAAAACAAAGGCCCCACTTTCCCAAACACTGGATCTGCCTCTGGCAAGGGTACTTTTTTAATATTAGCTAGTTTTTCAGGTCGTTCATCTGCCTTGCCGTAACAAAAATCATAGCTTTGTCCGTTTGGATAGGCACCAATAACAGCAAAATCTGCATTGCTTTCTATTAACTTGTGACCAAAACCCGCTGGCAGAATAATAGCATCCCCTTGCTCTACGTGCACTTGTTGTCCCTGTTCACCTCCAACTTGAAGTATGGCCGCCCCGTCAGCCACAATAAGTGCTTCATGTGAGTTACTGTGATAGTGATGATAAGGAGCAACACTCCCGCGCCATGCATCAAGCCATTTGTTTTTTGTCAGCACATCTTTAGGATTATCATCAAAAGTCATCACATTTTTATACAACAGCAACGAATATGTTGGATGATTTGGAATGGATCCATTATCTCCAAATTTCAAGGATTCTATTGTAATATCTTCCGGCTTTTTCATTACTTTTCCTCCTCTTAAAATAGATGTATGTATCCCATTCTACCTTGTTAACAAGACAAACATTTTCATATAGAATAATACACTATTGTAAAATAGACTTTGCTTAAAATGGGGAATATGAATGGATTGAACTAGAAAAAAACTCTAAATCATATATTTATTTTAGTTAGACGCAGACCTTCCCCCCTACTAAAACCTCAGATAAACTGTTGCAAGAGTTGTGGAATTCATCTATATATCACTGTAATTTTTCTTTTATTTTTTCTATAACTTCTTTGTAAAATGAAATTTGATGGGGAACAAATCTATTCTTGCCGACGTTCTCGACATACATGGCCTCTATTACCTTCTTTATCTATTTTAAATCCACTAACCTTAATTGTCTTCCTTTCACCTAACCATAATTCACTAAAATCTCTAAACTTTACTATAACTATACCTGAAACTTCATCTGATTGAACAATAAAGTCATCAAGCGTATGCTCGCTCTTGTATAGAAAAACATGTGCTAATTCTTTGTCCATAAAGTCTTCTTTTATCACACAATAATCAATTACCCCTAACTGCACTAAATCTTTAAATGGGATATCAATACCTACTTCTTCTTTTATCTCCCTAACACCATCTTGAACCATTTCATCAGCCATTAAATGACCTGCAACAGTAATATCTAAAAGGTTAGGGTAATCTTCCTTGAAATCGCTGCGGAGTTGTAAATAGATGTAATCTGTATCTCGCTGTTTCGTCACAAACCAACAATAAAAAGTCTCATGCCAATATCCAAACCTATGTACCTCGTTACGGGACGCAACTCCTATTTCATTTCTATCTTCATCAAATATTTTAAAATATTCATTTCCCATCTTTATTCTCCTTAAAATTCCTATAATTGTTTTGTCTCAGGTACTGTGATTAATAATACCGTTAAAATCTGTTGATTAAGGATAGTGTTTAAAGCAGGCTTATTTTCCAACACGTAACAATTCCATTGGAATTCTCTTTACAAAATGTTTTTCAATAAAAGTAAGGACTTCATCGTTTCCTGGCAAGGCAACTTGTTCCATCGCTTCATTAAAACTCAGCCATTTATATTCACTATGTTCATAGTTTAATATTACATGCTGTTCCACATCCACATATCCAACAAATACGGGGGCAATATAAATATAGTTCTCATTAGGTGAGTAAAACTGATCAAATTTATTAGAAGTGTATAATGAAACCTTTGTGATTCCAGTCTTTTCTTCAATTTCTCTTAGGGCAAATTCCCAAGCTTTTTCCCCTTCTTCAATACTCCCTCCAATATAACACCATACTTCACGTAAAACAGGGGTTGCTCGTTTTAATCCTAAGTCTCTTTATAGTTGTTAAGGAATGTCGTTCATTTGTTGGAAAATGTTGAATCCACATAAAACCATTATCAACAATACAAACTTGCTCATCTCCATATTGAACATGTAATGGTGCAGAAACCTTATTTACTTTTAGTAAGGTAACATAACCATTGAATCCTTCTGTATCAAAAAATGATTGTACGTACTCTCTATCAGTTACACGTTTCCATTCCGAACGGTCGCCATATCTTCGCTTTAACATCTTCATCCTCCCCTTAATTGTGCATAAAGGCCCTTTAAACTAAGCAAGCTTTCATGGTCCCCATCTTCAACGATTTGTCCATTCTCCATAACAATAATTCGATCTGCTTTTTGTGCTAATGATAAATTGTGTGTGATAAATAAAACGGTGCTCCCTCTATCCAACAACTGAAGAATGGACTGCGAAATTAGATTCTCCGACTCATTATCCAAGGCAGATGTAACTTCATCAAGAATAATAATAGGAGCATTGCGTATAAAGGCTCTTGCTAGAGCAATTCTTTGACGCTGCCCGCCTGACAGTGAAGATCCTTTTTCTCTAATTGCGGTATCATACTGTTGGTCTAATGTAGCAATAAAACCATTTGCATTGGCAAGATTACTTGCTTCTATAACATCATTCATTGTCGTGTTTTCCTTACTTCCCAGTTCAATATTTTCTACAATGGTTCCCGAGAATAAATAAGGAGTTTGAGGAACATATGCAATATTACTTCTCACTTTTTCTTGGTTTTCATTTAAAGATTGACCGAAAATCTCCATGTTTCCACTGTCTAATTCATATAGTCCACCACATAATTTAGCAAGTGTAGATTTGCCGGAACCACTTGGCCCAACAATCGCAACCGAGCTTCCTGAATCTATTGTCAAATTAAAATGATTAAATAATTCCTTGTCTTTTTGATAAGAAAACTTTCCGTTTGCAATCTGGATAGCAGGACTGGTAAAATTTGATACGCTTTGATCAGCTTCCACATCTATGTCATTTTCATCCTTGTTTTTAAATAAATTTCCTATCTTATCAACTCTATCCCCAGCTCCTAAAGCCATTTGCAATGAACTCCACATTTGAGCAATGCCAAGAAACGGCCCCATTAACCGCATTGTCAGAAACAAGAAAGCTAATACTTGTCCAGGAGTGATTTCATTTTGAATTGCCGCCACAGCTACAAAAAAAGTACAGGTGTATGCGATGGCATTAAAAGAAAATTCAATACTTTGTTCCCGAAAGGATGTTAATAATGCTCTTTTCATGAACAACTTGTTTTGTTTATCTCTTTCTACTGTATATTTGCGATGCATTATTTTCTCTATACATAGGGACTTAACCACTTTCACTCCTTGCATCATTTCTTGTAATATATTTCTGACATCTGCATCCTTTTTTTGAGCCTCGACAGTGACTGAGCGGATTTTCATATCGAAAAGCTTTCCAATCAAAAATGACGCTGGCCCGCCAATTAAGGCTAACAATGCCAAAAGTAAATCAATTCGAGCTAAGTATATAAACACAACAGCTGACATCAAGATATGGAACAATATATTAAATACAAGAAAATCTATAATTTCGCTGGCAGCAGGAGCATCTTTGTTGATCCTGTTGACTAAATCACCTGACGAATACCTATTTGCCTCTAGAAGAGGGATTTTGTTACACTCTTCAAAAAAATCAAGCGTGAAGTCTCTAGAAATATAAGAGATCGTATAGTTTCTTAAAATAAACTGGATAACCATCATCGCCAAACAGCCCAGGCCGACAGCTAAGCTTATTTGTACAAAAGTCAATAATCTCTCAAGCGAACCTTCATCAATAAGATTTATAAAAAACTGTTGAATCCATGTATTTCCTACACTAAATAAGATATCTATACTGATTAATAGAGTGGCCAATATAAATATGAATGAATAGGGTTTCGAATATTTCATCATATGTCTGGTAAGGGTAAATGCACTTAATTTGTTTTTCAAATTACTCCCTCCTTTTGGCCGTCATAGTACATCTTGTAAAACTTCCCCTTTTTTTGCATTAATTCTTGATGGCTGCCTGATTCTATAATCTGTCCATCCTCCATAAATGCACTATGATCTGCATGTTGAATCGTTGCTAATCGATGAGAAATAATCAGTATGGTCTTTCCCTTAAAAATCTCAAGTAATTGTTCGACAATCAACCTTTCATTTGTGTTATCTAAAGATGAGGTAGGTTCATCCAGAATAACAATGTCTGGATTGGATAAAAATGCTCGTGCAATAGTAATCCTTTGTTGTTCCCCTCCCGAAAGCTGCAAACCATCCTCACCAATCACACTGTCATATTGCTTCCGTGTATTGCTTATCGAATTATGTATTTGTGCTGATTTCGCTGCAGAGATTACCTCTTCCAAAGTGGCTCCTTCTTTTCCTATCGCTATATTTTCGAATATAGTTCCTGTAAACAAAACAGGCTCTTGCGGGATATAGGCAATACGGCTCCTCCAATCTGAAATATCCAAATCCTGAAGACAATCAACTCCATAGTATATGTTTCCTTTACTCGGTTCATACAATGCTAACAATAGATTAGCCAGTGTACTTTTACCGCTTCCGCTTGGACCAATAAGAGCGGTTGATTTTCCCTTTTGCAGCGTCATCGAGATCCCCTTTAATGAGGCTTGATTTTGATGATAGGAAAAATAAACATCTTCGATATGGATATCCTCGATCTGAGTTGTTCTATTTATCTCTTTCAGCTTTTGCTCTTTTGATAAATCCAGTAATTCAAATATACGGCGTCCATGTGATAATGAATGTTGAAACTGAGACCATATCCCAGCTAACCCTGAAAGAGGAAACGCCAATCTTTCGAACGAAATGGCAAAAGCCACAACATCACCCACATTTAGTTGATTGATCGAAACCAAATAACCACCATAACCAAATATATATAAAATGCCTAACAACCATATTAATGTGTGACTTCGAAACAGGGCAACCTCATACCTTTGAACTTTAAAGTGGTATTTTAGATACTGATTGTATTTACGCTCTAGTGCACGCTTCATTCTTTCCGTCAATGAATAACTCCTAACCACTTCTGCCCCTTGAATGACATCCTGAATAAATGATTCTTTTTCTCCTATTGCATGTTGCCTTGATTCATAGAGATTTCTCATGGGTTTAGAAACCAAATTAATGATCATGGGTAATATTACAGCTAGCAATAACGCCCCTACTGTTAGAGGTATATTAATAAAAGAAAAATAGGACAGTAGAAATATGATCTGCAGTACATTTCCAAGCACTTCCTGAGATTTAATATTTACACCAGCTTGTGCCTCTTGAACAGAATCAGTGATTCTATTAATAATATCCCCCGTATGATACTTATCCAAATTAGTCATTTTCGTATTCAATGTATTCTTTAATACGTTGGATTGCATATAAAGGGTAGAACGAAGCATCAGGCGTTCAGATAACACTTTCTTTAAAATGGCTACTGTTAGATTTACGATTAATATACCAACCGCCAAAAACACTGTATTTATCAGCAGGCTCATATTTTTATCTACTGCCGCATTGGCCAGTCTATTAAACATTTCTGCCGTAGCTACGCTTAATAAAGATAGAATAACTGTTAGAAGGCATAGGATAATGTACCAGATGACATAACGTTTGCCCATTCTAAGCAATCTTATGAAAACATTTGAAGTGGAAAGAATCTCCATTACACAACTCCCTCTCCCAAATTTTAAATATAGATTATGGTGTAAAGGTTTATATACTCCAGTTTCTATGTCTACTATTTTACCAAATATTAACGAAAAAAAGGCAAATTCTCGTATATTGGAGTTTTTCATACAAGCAAATATTCACAAGAAAAATTGGCGGATGAACAATAAACGACTTTTTTGATTATTTATGAAATCCATTACTTCACACTGATACACAATCCTTTTTTACACTATATCTTGAATCATGTCCGAAACTTGATTTATATAGTATAAAATTAAGTATACAATTGTTATATGGTTGAGGGCTTTCTCAGGTTGTAAGCATGTGTTATTTGTGTAATAATTTAGATAAATATCTTTCGTGGGTAATAGAAAAAAAGAAAGGAGCTTGTGGAAAGCAATGTTATATCACAGTATTTTATTTCACAATAATTCCCCAACCAGTATCAAACAAGGGCATAGCACTTCTGATTTTTTTCATGACATTCACATACATACCATTATTCAAGATATTGTAAAGAACAATGACGAATATGACCTGTTTCCGCTGTTTTATAACAAACTATCAACCATTGACGCCATTAAGTATCGTACGGCTATCATGGAGGAAATCGATTGTTTATTGTTAGAACCACTCGAAACTTTCTCACGAGACATGAGAAAAGTGCGGAAGTATGCAGATTACAGCAAATCCAGCAATGAGAAATATCAACAATATAAGTGGCTGTTAGATGCAGCCTATATTTATTGTTTTGCTGTTAAAGAATTACATAGTTCATTGTCTGCCATTCATTTGCAATCACTTGGACTGCGACGATTTTATAAATGGTTGACTTATTATATTAGTACGACTGACTTTACCATGCTGGACAAAGATACATTAGCACTGCGGAAGGAATTCGACCAAATACAATACAGTATGTTCATTGAAGAAGACAATATTTTAATCTATCCAGACGATAATGAAAATGATTATTGTCAGTCATTAAGCAGGGCTTTTAAACAAGAAGTTGAACTTGCAGGAGATTCTTCCCTTCAGCTTTTTGCCGGGGTACAACTTTCCGAAGCCGAAAAGGAATTGCAAACTATCTTGAGAAAACATTTTCCGAAGCCTTTTGGCAAACTAAAACCTTATTATTCCAAGTATGCTCACTTCATTAATGATTCTATCATGAACTTTGACCATGAGCTCCAGTTCTATATTGCTTGCTTACAATATTTCCGAACTTTAAAACATCAGGGCTTACGCTACTGCTATCCTGAAATCTCCAATCAAAAAGAGCTGCATATTATAGCAGGGTATGATCTCTCTTTGGCTACTTCAGAATTACATGTGGATAAGAAGGTTATTGGTAATGATTTCACCCTTAATCCAAATGAACGCCTCTGTGTACTAACTGGACCAAATCAAGGGGGGAAAACGACCTTTGCTAGATCTCTTGGACAAATTCTTTACTTAAGTTCAATTGGTTGTCCAGTACCAAGTAAACAAGCAAAAGTCTTTTTATTCGATAAGCTCTTTACCCATTTTCCTTCCAAAGAAGAAACGGGAACAAATGCAGGGAAATTAATAGATGAGTTAACTCGTCTTGAAAATATTCTTGATAACGCTACTTGTGACAGCGTCATTATTTTGAACGAACTCTTTTCCTCCACAACTACTCGTGATGCTTATGCTATGGGTAAGAAAACACTGCGAAAATTAATGAGAAAAAATACAATGTGTCTATATGTCACACACTTATTTGAATTAGCCGCTGTGCATGATGATATAGTAAGCTTAGTCGCAGCTACTAATACATGCGATCTCTCACAAAGAACCTTCAAAATCACAAGAAGGGCTGCTGATGGTCTACTTCATAATTCTACCATGGTTGAAAAATACGGATTAACACTCTCACAGATAAAGGAGCGAATCCAAACATGAAACCTTTTTTACTCTATGAGCATCATACGTTTCAACATCAAATTCAAACTCATGACCAAGTATTAATGCAGGATTTGCAGCTAGAACCACTCTTAAGAACAATGGCTCAACATGATCATTACATATATAAAACAACCATGAAAATCATTCTACATACCGAAACCAATGTAAATACCCTTCATTACAGACAGCAAATAATCAAGGATGGTCTTAAAAATCCCGATTTCTTTACAAATATATATTCCATTGCAAGCGAAATTGTAGCGGAATCAGAGATCTATCAGGCTACCATGAAACCCAACTATTATATGACAGTTCCCATTAGAGAGAAGTTCAAAACTGCGATAACTTTATTAGAAGTAATATTAACAAAGCTTAAAGATCTTCGTCGTTTAGGGAAACTTAACATACACCATTGTAAGTCAAAGGGTTTGACATCTTTATTTAACAAGCTTGATAAAAGATATCCTGACGAGCTTCTTTCAGAAACGAACGCACACCTTCAATTACTCCAACAAATGGGGGAGGAAGTCCATTTAAAAATTGGGGCAAGAATTGGAGATGGTCTTAAGGGGAGCGACTTTATAATAAGAGATTTGCTTGCTCAGCCGCCTCTATCTTTCAGGAAAAAGAAGTTAAAATCATCTGGAGTCAGTATGTTTCCCAATGGCTTAAATGAAATCAAAGAAACTGTTTTCCACAAAATTTTGGGAATCGTAAAGCGATTTGTGGATGAATGCCTAGACTTCTGTAAGTTACTTCGCTTTGAGACCGGATTTTATGTTGGTTGCTTACATTTACACCATGTGCTTACCAAACGCGGATTCGAAATATCCTTCCCTGTTCCAGAGAGCGACAGCGAGAGAACCCTTTTTTATAATGATTTATATGATCCCGTTCTGGCTATCCATACTGGCATACAACCTGTTGTTAATGATCTCCAAGCAGACAAGAGCGTTCAATTTGTTATTACTGGGGCAAATCAAGGAGGCAAGTCAACCTTATTACGAAGTATTGGCCTTGCGCAATTAATGATGCAATGCGGCTTGTTTGTACCAGCCACTTTTTACCGTGCCAACCTTTGCGACCGTATTTTTACACATTTCACTCGTGAAGAAGATATGCATATGATTAGTGGTAAGCTGGACGAGGAGCTTTTGCGGCTAGATCAGATCATGGATGATATTACTCCTCGTTCTGTCTTATTATTAAATGAACCTTTCTCCTCTACAACAGAAAGAGAGGGTTCTCTCATCGCCAGAGACATACTCTCCGCCTGTTATGAAGTAAAACTAAAGGTTTTCATTGTTACACATTTTTATGAATTAGCAAAGTGGGCATATATGAAAAAGGCAGAACATGCTGTTTTTTTATCGCCGGAACGTGCATATTCCGGAAAACGAACTTTTAAACTTACCTATGGTGAACCAGAGTCCACAAGTTATGGAGAAGATCTCTTCCATCATATCATTGAAAAAACACATGACTAAAATTTGAATTTTTCATAGAATCATTTTTACATTCTGAGTTATCACTTACAAATACCATCAATTTTTGACCTGTACCAAAGGACCAAAAGAGCTATATAGAAAAATACCCATCACTCATAAACTATGCTTAAGAAAAATAAACTGGCGTGTTGGATATTTTTTGATTTATCTTCCCTCATGGAATGTTTTTTCTTGGCAGCGTTCCTGTAGGGTAGGTTTCCATGGTTGGAGAACGAGGTGGTTTTGTTTCGCTGTTTCGATAAGATTCATAATGATCGCAGCGGACTTTGCTCCTTCATAGTTTACATTAAACAACCATTTTTTTGCCCATCACAAAAGCTTTGATTACTCGTTCTACCCGGTTATTATCGAGAACGAGTGTCTCCGTCTGTTAATACCATACGAAACATTCGCTTATGATGTATTTCCGAATCCAACGGATAACCCGAATTTGATGCCTTTTCTAGATCATATCGAGAAAAGTTTCTTTCTATTACCTACATATATGAAGCGGGTACAGGTTATGGCAGCGAATAAAATTATGAACATGTCCCCACCATCGAAAAACACTCATTGCCTATAACCAGTATCAAAAAGAGAAGAAAATGAAATACAAGGAAAATCCTTTTTAACTTAGACAACTGGGAATTTGACAAAGAGACACCTTTACCTGTTCAAATGATAAGAAGTAACTGTTACGATCACCAAAGATCTCCATAATCCTTTGGTATTTCCGTTTCCGTATCAAAAAATCTTGGAATTGTTTACGATATTGTTTCTGCCTCTTACGTTCGGATCCTTGTTTCTTTCGTTCCAGTTATTGTGTCGTTACTTTAATTTTATCAGATGTTATCCTTTTTCTGCATTATATAATATAAGATAACATAAAAAAATAGAAGGATGGTACTAACCAACAAATATTGGTTATCGCCATCCTTTTTCTAAATTTAGCCTCTCTCATGCAAGAGCAAACTAATTTATTTAATACCTTCAGTCCACTCATCCACTTTATCTTGGTTTGCTTCTATCCATTCAGCTGCTGCATCAGCTGGGTCAGTTCCTTCACTAATATTTAACATAACTTCTTCCATGTCATCTGTAGTCCAGTGGAAGTTATCTAATATTTGATATGCCTCCGGAGCATCTTCTTCCAGCCCTTCACGCACCATTGTTTCAATTGTTTCTGCTTCACCAAAAACACCTTCTGGATCATCAAGATATTTTAAATCATATACCTGAAACTTCCAATGTGGTGTCCAGCCAGTTATAATAATTTCATCTTCTTTATCATAAGCACTTCCTAATTCTGTTGTCATTGCGCCGCTAGAAGAAGTCTGAACAGTCCAGTTATCCAGATTGTCATACGTTTCAACAGCTTCTTCAGCTGCACTTACAACACCAGCACCCGGCTCAATACCTGTAATTGTTTGACCAGCTTCATCGGAAAGGTCTGCAATAGAATCAACATCCATATATTCTGGTACGACTAGACCAATTTTTGCACCTTCTAAGTTAACACCTAGCTGTTCTACTTGATCACCATATGCTTCGAATTGTTCAGCATGTGTTCCCGGCAACCATGCTGCTACCATGCCATCTGCTTCTCCATTTGCAACTGCTTCCCACATTACAGCATTATCCAGTGCAGTTAATTTCACATCATAACCTACATCTTCCAGTACTTTTCCAATAACATGTGTAGATGCCACTTCAGAATCCCATTCTACATAAGCCAGTTCAATTTCGCCATTTACTCCGCCATCTGCAGAATTATCATCTCCACTGTTATCATTGCTGTCGTCACTTCCACAACCTGCAACAACTAAACCTAATGCTAATGAGCCAATAAGCCCAGCACGTTTAAGATTCCATTTAAACATAAATAAAACTCCCCTTTTCTTTAATTTAGTATATATTGACACTCTTTATGGAAGAAGAAATCCCTCCTCCATAAAAAGATGGCCACACAGTTTTATTCTTTCCCTTTATTCATATTTTGTGTAATACGGTCTATAATAATCGCTAGAATTACAATACCAACTCCAGCAACGAATCCCGTACCAACAGAGGCACGTTGTAGTGCGGACAGTACCTGACTTCCTAGTCCTGGTGCACCAATCATTGACGCAATTACAACCATGGATAGAGCAAGCATCACTGTCTGGTTAATACCGGCCATAATGGTGGATTTCGCCATTGGCAATTCTAATTTAAACAGTTTCTGTGGCCCAGTCGCACCAAATGAATCCGACGCTTCAATTAAATCCTTGGAAACTTGACGAATGCCTAAGTTTGTAAAGCGGACAGTTGGAGGTGTCGCAAATATTAGTGATGCAAATACCCCCGGAACCATCCCAATTCCGAAGAATGCTACTGCCGGAATTAAGTATACGAATGCCGGCATTGTCTGCATAAAGTCCAAAATTGGTGTGAAAATGGAATTAGCAATCTTACTTTTTGCCATTAAAATACCTATGGGAACACCAATAATAACAGATAATAAACTTGCCAGAATAACCAATGTTATGGTAGACATTAACGCCTCCCATAATCCTTGGTTATAAACAAACCATAGACCAACAATTGAAAATACCGCTAATCCAAACTTCTTGCCCGAAACCAGGAACGCAATCACAGCAACAATCAAAATGAACAGGACTGGAGGGATGCTTGTTAAAACTTCTCCAGATATAAAATCCATAAAGTTGCCAAAATGTTCTTTGATTGGTTCAAAAAGAAATGCAAATTTATCTTGAATCCAGTCTGTGGCCTTTTCTGTCCATTCTGCTAACGGTATTTGATCCATAAAATCAAGCATCTAAGTTCACCTCTCCATCATTTGCAAGCGCGGCTAATACTGCTCCTCGGACAATAATTCCATTTAAACGTCCGCTTTCTTCCACAACTGCAATCGGAACAGGAGTGTCGTAAATCATAGAGAAGATTTCTTGCATTGGTGTCTCTGGTACCACCCTTAAAATATCTGTTTTTAAGATTTCTTTAATACTGGATATTTCTTTTTTACGTGCTTCGGAAGCATCATCTGCTGTGACATAGCCTTGCAGGCGACGCTTTTCATCAACAACAAGGATGCTTGAAATACCTTCTTTGCGCATTCTTTCCAATGCCGCACGAGGACCATGCTTTTCTATATTTATTGTTTCTGGACGTTTCATAATGTGGCTTGCTGTAAGGATTTTTGAGCGATCAACATCTTCCACAAATTTTTCGACATAGTCATTTGCTGGATTCATCAGAATTTCTTCCGGTGTACCAATTTGCACAATAACCCCATCTTTCATTAATGCAATGCGATCTCCTATACGAAGAGCTTCATCAAGGTCATGCGTAATAAAGATAATAGTCTTCTTCATGGAGGCTTGCAGGTCAATCAGCTCATCCTGCATTTCTTTGCGTATTAATGGATCAAGTGCTGAAAAAGCTTCATCCATTAATAACACTTTTGGATCATTTGCTAATGCACGGGCTAATCCTACACGTTGCTGCATCCCACCAGATAATTGACCTGGCTTCTGATGTATATAATCCCCTAATCCTACAAGTTTTAATGACTCTTCAGCTCGTTTCCGCCGTTCCTCTTTATCAATACCTTGTACCTCTAAACCAAATGCCGCATTTTCTAAAATAGTGCGATGCGGAAAAAGTGCAAATTGCTGAAATACCATTCCTAATTTTTCACGACGCACTTGTCGCAACGCTTTTTTATCTAATGTTGCCAATTCCTTTCCATCTATAAGAATAGAACCTTCACTTGGATCAATTAGACGATTGATTAAGCGAACCAAAGTAGATTTCCCACTACCTGAAAGCCCCATAATTACAAAAATTTCTCCCTCTTCTACAGAGAAACTAGCACGATTTACTCCAACAGTATTACCGGTCTTTTTGAGTATTTCTTCTTTAGATATGCCTTGATCAAGCATCTTGATCGATTGATTAATATTTTTACCAAATATTTTCGACAAATTTTTTGCTTCCACTACTGCCATGTTCTCACCTCTTACTCTATTTTGATTATAATTAATGTAGGAATTTTGATCCAAGGTTCTTTTGAACCATCTGCGTTAAAAACAAAAATAAATGAATCGGAACGGACTCATTTATTTTTGGTTATCCGGTCATATAGATTTAATAAACCATTCTGTTTAATGCCACTTCTATTATTGTAATAAAATAAAAGTTCAAACACAAACGGGTAAAACAGTCATTTCCCACGAGTTATGATCATTCCAAACTCTATATATAATTTATATGTCTGTATCGCTCTTTTTCTAGTTGATCCTTTAATATACTTACATAAACATAACATATGATTTCTGAAATAAAACTTGGGTGTTTTTCATCATATTCTACAAGAGAAACAAGCAGCTATTAAAATCTCCACTATCTTAGAACAGCTAAAAGCGTTTTTAAACTTCAATACTTTAATCACCGAGATGTTATTACGTTTTGTTGAAAAGATTGAAGTAACTGAAAGTAAAAATGTTAAGATTTACTACAAGTTTGCACAGGTTGAGGGGTTATAATCCCCTCAATTTTTTTTAAAACTAACTGTGAAACACACTCCACATGGCTTGAGTAGATGGCATTGATGTATTTGCGATTTTTAGCAAAATGGTCGTATGCGGAAACATATCGTCTGCTTTTTACGTTCGTGGGAACAGGTCAAGACACTGTCCTAATTCCCATTAAGTGTCAACTCTCCTTTAATTATTTCTGTACTAAACTTAGATGAAATTTCATATTTTATATATGGTGGACTCTCCCTAAACATAAGAACAGAAGGGAATGCCATTGTAGTATTATGCTTCAAATAGTTAACGTGAAATAAAACTACATCATTATTTTCATTTTCGAATGTCTTATAACAAAATAGATATTCAAACTCAGATAAAAGCTCATCTTTATAGTCATCATATTCTTGCGCTATACTTCTTTGGTTTAATAACAATGGATCTTTTAAATGACTTGATATGTTTAAAGGATAGCTAGGATAACCAGAATATTCATCCATTGATTCAGTTTCTTCAATAGAAAAAATAAAATCTATAAATTTAATATCAATTAATTCTTTTATAATGTTTATTCCTGGCATGGGTAGGTCTGAATAATTAATTAAATACTTTTTTGGAATTATAAGTTTTATGTCAATATCTTCATCAAATGTTGTTCCTATATTAGATATTGCTAATTTCAAAAAATTAATCTTATCAATTTCTTCAAAATAAACTACATATTCATTATAAGTTCGGATATCCCAGTATAATTTTTCAATCCGTTTGAATCTTTCCTTTTCCGCTTCCGTACCTTCATATGTAGGCCCTCCAGTTCCAAAAGGAGGAGCTAATTTTAATTGTAATGTTGATTTCTTTAAATTACCTAAATTCCAAAAATCCTCTTCAATAATAATTTGATTAACTTCTGCAAACTCTTTAATTACCTTTTTAATATCCTTATCTACTGTTACATCAAGATAAAAACTCTTTTTTGTTATGTTTTTAAAAATTTCTGCTTGCTGTAATTCAATTCCTGAAATTTCAACTTTCTTTAAATCTTCTTCAGTATCAATGTCACTACCTTCTACTATTTCATTAAATGGTAAACTGGTTCTTTTCAATTCAGCAATATCTTCAATTATTTTTTCTTTCTGTTCAACAATAAATTTACTTTCTAACAAATTGGTTCTATGTACAGTATAAAATGTTTCCGAAAAATCCTCTGTATTTCTTATGTTTAATTCTGGTTTTTCTTTATTATTAGTCGTTACATTTTCTCCCGAAATAATTGGAATAAAATGCATAGCTAAATGATTTGATAATTCTCTTTGCAATTCATGCTTGTCTTTTATTACCGCATAAAGTCCTTTTTCCTTGTATTTACTCTTAAAATCTAATACCTTCTGATATTGTTCCATATCAATATCAGAAGGATTAATTGGTAAGTCTAAAAAATACATGAATACTTGTTTTCCTGAATTTAACATTATTTCTATCTCTTCCTCTGTTCCAGAACCGTATTCATCAGTTGGTGTCCCAAAACGCGTCCAAAAGATTGCAATTGCTGCATCACAGTCATTAACAAATTGTTGGTTTAGTAATTCTTGTGGTTTATCACCTGACTGCGGATAGCTATTCTTTGACCAATGCTTTGTTACAAGAGTAATATTATTCAATTCACCAAACATCCTATTAAAATTATCGATACTGTGATTTACTACTTCTAAATAATCAGATACATCACCTGGACAAGATATTAATAGATCATATGCTGTAATCCCCGGTCTTGGCATAATAATTCTTCCCTCCATACTAATTATGTTAATTATCTATTTTTTATAATTTAATATTACCGCCTTATCAGTATTACTCAATAGATCATCAGGATATTTTTCTGAATCCCGAAACCAATTGGCCTTTTCCATCGCCCATCTATACTCCTCTGAATCTTCTTCCATTTCAGCAGTAACATACTCCTGAACTAATTTAGAATAGAAGTAATTCAAGGAATTGTTTATGAGTTGCTGTGTTTTTGTGTATTCATTGTCCCGTTTTTCCTGTAAGATTAATCTTTCTTCTTCCTCTTTCAAACGTTGTTTTTCTTGTATTATATACTCCTTTTCTCGCTCATCAATTATTTCTGGTAATGAAAAAATATAGACAAATACTTTTCTTAAAAGATCCTCAGTAGACATTCTTTTGGTTTGATTTATATTTTTTTCACTTCTTCCCCAGTTACGCCAATACAGCTTATAACCAACTTCCACATTTATTGTTCCTTTAGTTTCATATTCAAACGTATGATATGTAGAATATCTTTCATCTTCTGGTGATAAGTTAATTTTTCTACATGGCAATTTAAAGTTCAAAGTAATAGTATATTTATCTTTCAATATTATTTCCGTTTCATCATATTTGGGAACAATCTTAGCGCCCGCTTTCTCAAGGGCTTTGAATAAACTATCTATAAAAGGTAAAACTTCCAAGAATATTTCTCCAGATGCCGATTTAATTCTCAATTTATCCTCTCGATAGGTTTGAGTTTTTTTACGATAACCAACTATCGCCTTATGTGGTTTTGAAGATAGTGTTTTATTTATTTTTAAATTATTATAAATATCTATTAACCTATCTTCATCTTGTTTAAAGTGAGAAAAATAACTTTTTTCCTGTCCTGATAATTTATCATGATTTGTTATTAACAGGGGTGATTCTTCTTTTTCATTTTGTTTTGTGGACTTAACAATCTTTTTTGGAGCTAATTTAACTTGTTCCTTTTTCGTTTTTTCAATTGTAATCACTAGATTATCTTCTGCATTTGGCAATTCAGGTTGAAACGGTTTTTCATTTCCCATATACAGTTTACTCCAATAGGACTGAGTAGGTAATGGTATGTCATGATCAACACATTCTTTCTTCAATTTATGATAAGGTATATCTAGTTTCTTAGCTGCCTTTGTCATTCCAACAGACCAAATTTCATCATATAAATCCTTCCTAGAAATTGATAACAAAAATATCACCCCATCTAATATCGTTTACTTATATTCTATACTATTAAAATTCCCGGTCAATTTAACACTAATATAAGCCCATGCCTTTTCCGACATGAGCTCGTTAAGTATTCATATTATATTTCTTTTGCAATCTCAATCCCTGACTTAAACTCTATTTTTAATTGTCTGTCATGAATCTTTATTTTCTCAATCAATCGTCTTACAAGTAGATCATCATACATTTCAAGTTGCTTCGGTTGTTCTTTTAAAAACTTTGTCATTTCTTCTATCCGCTGTCTCATTCCTTCACGTTCAGCATTTTTCAACAAGACATCTTGTTTCAATTCCCGCAGTCTATAAATCTCTTCTGCCACTTCATCATAATCTGCTTTTGAGTTAGCAAGTCTGAGCAATTCCATTTGTAGTTCTTCTAGCTTTTCGTCAATGCCAGCTGTAGGTTTATCTGCATTTTCATTTAAAACTGTTTCAATGTTTTCTACCAATATACTTAAATAACTATCTTTACTGCCCAGCACTTCATTTATTGCTTGTACAATTGCATTTTGCAAATCATCTTCTCTGATGGTTTCTGCATTACATAAATGTGTTTTTCTCTCCAATCTGCTAACGCATCTCCAAACAATTGATTTGTAACCTCTGTTGTTCCAATGCACCCTTCGAAAAACATCTTCACATTCCGCACAAAACACAATGCTAGATAATGCGTACTTACTGCTATACACTCGTTTCTTTCCAGTTTTTCCGTTTCTAATATTTACCCTTCGCATCATTTCTTCCTGCACTTGTAAATAAATCTCTCTTGGAATAATTGGTTCATGATTGTTTTCTACATAGTATTGTGGGACGATTCCATTGTTCGCAACCCGCTTTTTTGTCAGAAAGTCTACGGTATATGTTTTTTGAAGTAGTGCATCTCCTATATATTTTTCGTTCTGCAAAATCTTCTTAATGGACTCCGGTCGCCACTTTTTCCTTTTCGCTGCTGTTAATATTCCATCTGATTCAAGTCCTCGAGCAATTTGGATCAAGCTTTCCCCTTCTAAATATTTTCGGTATATACGTTTTATGATTTTTGCTTCTTCAGGTACAATGACTAGCTGCTTATTTTCATCTTTTGTATAGCCTAAAAATCGGTTATGATTCACCTGCACTTCACCTTGTTGGTAACGATACTGTATGCCTAGTTTTACATTTTGGCTTAGGGATTGACTTTCCTGCTGTGCAAGGGATGCCATGATAGTTAACATAATTTCACCTTTGGCATCCATTGTGTTAATGTTTTCTTTTTCAAAAAATACAGGTATTTCTTTATCCTTTAGCTGCCGAATATACTTCAAGCAGTCTAATGTGTTTCTCGCAAATCGGCTGATAGATTTTGTAATAATCATATCGATTTTTCCGTTCATACAGTCTTCAATCATTTGGTTAAACTGTTCTCTCTTTTTGGTGTTTGTTCCTGTTATCCCATCATCGGCATAAATACCTGCAAGTTTCCACTCTGGATTGCTTTGAATATAAGATGTGTAATGTTCAATTTGAACCTCGTAACTTGATGCTTGTTCATCACTATCAGTTGAAACTCGGCAATAGGCTGCCACTCTCAGTTTCTTTTGTTCCACTTCATCTTGATTATTTCTAACTCTTGCTCTTGCAGGAATGACTGTCACGTTTCTTGCTACAGCCATTGATTAAGTCACCTCACTTTGTATTAAACTGTATACATATTCTGATTGTTTTATTGGATTGTCATATTCCCTTTCTATTTCATTAATCAAAAATTCATAACTAGGTTGAAATCGTTCCTCTTTCTTTTTCCTATTTAATCTACCTAATTTTTTAGCACGTTTGTATCTTTCTTGTTGAGCCTGTTCAAAAACTTCTTTTGAAATTAGAGCTGGAAATACTTCGTTCCCAAGATACCGCTCATCCGTAAGAAGTCTTGTTATTCCACTATGAGTGCGATGAATGTTTGCTTTCTTTCCTGCATTTGGCATTGACAGTCCTGATATATAAGCTTTAAATAATGTCTTTAATTGCTCCGCTTCTTGTTCATTTACAAAAACTTTTCCACTTACAATTTGGTATCCAAACGGTGTGTGTGCCATTATCTATCAATCCTTTCTTTTAGCGTAATGCCACATTTTAATTGGAAGCCGATTGAGGTTGGCGAGTAAGCAATAATTTTTTCTACATAGTTTTCAAATATCTCATCTTCATAAAATTGGATACTTGTTTTCTTATTAAGAAATTTTAGTAGTTTTTTCAATTCTTCAATTTGTGTTGCCCCACCATTGATTAATTGATGCAATTTTGTTTTTTCATCTTTTAATTCCATTGCTTTTCTATAAAGTTCTATTTTATGCTCGTTAAAAATAACGGGTTCTAAAAAGCCTTTTGACATTAAATGAATTAATGTTTGTAATTGTTCTTTGTTATCTTCTATCTGAACTTCGATATTTTGAACTTGTTCATAGCTATTTTCGAACTTTAAACTTTCTAACTTTTTCAGTAAAGGAATCAGCACGTAATTCCTTCCGAAAATTAACTTATTTATCATTGTGACGAATGCTTGATGGATTCTCTCCTCTTTAATAAAAAGCATGGAACACAGATCTTTATTTTTTATGTGTGTTGAGCAGCACCATGCAATATATTTTATATGTGTTGATGTATGAATCCTCCTTCTGAATGAATCGCCGCATTCTGCGCATTTAATTTTCCCCGAAAATGGGTAGCGGTTCTGATACTTTCTACTGCCACTTTTCACATTCTTCTGAGTTGCTTGGTATTCAAGCATTTCATTTGCCGCTTCAAATTCAGCATGAGTAATAATCGCTTCGTGATGGTTTTCAATTAGATACTGATCTAATTCGCCCTTATTAACTTTTCGGTTAAAGTTCTCATCAGTGTACGTTTTTTGTAGCAAGGCATCCCCAGTATACTTTTCGTTTTTAATAATTCCTCGAATGGTAGTTCCAGTCCAGTTTCCGTTCCTTTTCGTTGGAACTTTTTCTTCGTTTAGTTGTTTAGCAATTTTTTCTGTTCCCTTACCATTCAGTACACTTTTAAAGATTCTTTTTATTATTTTTGCCTGTTCTTCATTCACTTTTATTTGTCCGTCTACATAATCGTAACCGTATGGTGGATAAGCCAGCTTATACGTACCACGTTTAAATCTTTGTCTAATTGCCCACTTATTATTTTCTGAATTCGATATTGACTCGCTTTCCGCAAGGGTGCTAAGAATTGAAAGCATCAATTCACTGTCCATCGATTCAGTATTTATGTTTTCTTTTTCAAAATAAATATGAATTCCCAAGTTGACTAACTTTCTAACTAGTTCCAAGCAATCAATTGTATTTCTTACAAACCGACTGATTGACTTTGTCATGATGAAATCAATTTTTCCCTTTTCACAATCGGAAATCATTCTTAATAGTTCTGGACGTCTATCTTTTTTTGTTCCAGTTATTCCTTCATCACAATAAATATCGACAAGTTTCCATTCAGATTTCCTTTCAATTAAAGTTTTGTAATGTTTCTTCTGTGCTTCCAAACTAATTAGTTGTTCCTCATTAACGGTAGAAACTCTAACGTAAGCAGCAACTCTTAATCTAGCTTTTATTTTCTGATTAGTGGCAGCATCAATCGTTGTTATCTTTCTCATCAACTCACCCCCCTTCTTGTACGTGACATATTAGCTCTGAAACCCTTTCATATCAAGGGTTATCGCACATTAAAGGACCTAATAAAGGTTTGAATTTTAGTCGATTTAATTTGTTAATTTTATTGAATTCTTCCTTTGTGATGAGGTTGTTTTCGAGAATTTTTATGAGCAATTCTTCTGAATAATAGTAATCAAATTCATTTTGTAATTGCTCATGCGTTATTTCATGCTTCATTTTCATTGCAGACATGTTTGCTTTAAGTTGTTTCACTCGCATATAGATTCCTCCTAAAAGTCTTCTACCTATATGCGATAAAAAGAGGGTATTCGAACCCCTTTACGATAATTTGAAGCTTTTTCTCTCTATATTTTGATAAAGTTACCTTATTCAATTATCATTAATGTTAGATAATAAAGCGCATTCAACAATGCAAATCAATTAAGAATCTATTAATCAAAGTTGATGCTAATTTGAGGGGGATAAATATGGGGATATTTGACTTTCTGTTTAAGAACAAATCTGATAAGAGTGAAAAGGAAAAACATCAAACGAACATAACTACAGAAATAAAAGAAGAATATAAAGGACCTGTCTCTATTGCTGAAACAAGCTATTCTGTGACTAAGAGAGAGAAGTATGGAATATTTGAATACATTGATTTCAAAATTGCAGGAACCTCTTTTTACCAAAAAGCTATTAAAAAAGCTATACAACAAGAAAAAGATAGTATTTTCTTTGATGAAAAATTTGAGGGTATGACAAACAAAGAAATATTAGAAGACACTTATGATGAACCAATTTTTGAGTATGCTGGTGCATTATTTTCCAATTGCTCGCTACAATTAGAACCTGACAACGAATATGATTCAAAGGCAATAGCGGTCTATATAGATTCATATATGGTCGGTCATGTTCCTAAGAAAGGCTTCTTGGAGGGTAAAGAATACATTTATAATTTATTAAATGGTGCATTGAAAGATAACCAAGAACTGAATTTTAGTATAAGTCTAAGAGGTGGAAAATATAAAATAAATCGTGATGGAAAAATTGATACCGGGGAATCTGATTATAAATTAGATGGACAAGTAACTATAAAAACTGAACATAATTAATATAGTGCCCAAAGTAAATCACACTCTTTGGGCAAATTTATTTAACCTTTTTTTATAAAAGCATCACTAAAACCTGCCTTTTTAGCATTTGCAAGTTGCTTCTCTGCATTAGCCTTTACGCTATATGCACCAATCTGTACTCGATATAGTTTCTTTCCGGATATCGGTTTTGAAGGTGTTATACCTTTCGCAAGTTCCTTTTTTACATCTGCTCGGAATATATCCATACTCTTTCCATGTTTTGAAAACCAATGACTTGGATCGACATGATTACTTGCGATTTTCTTTTGATATCCTTCGTAGTGGCCAATTATATCTTTCTCGGTTAATTTGTATTGCTTACAAAGATACGCACACAATTCAACCGCTTCTTTATAAACTTGATTAAAATAAGTTTTATCCCTCAAACCATCCTCACAAATCTCAAAACCAATATGTGTATTATTCGCCTCTCCACCAGCATGCCAGCCACGATGATTCCATGGTAAAGTTTGATATGTTGCAACTGAACCATTTTTTAACTTCCCAATAAAGGCATGTACGCAAACTTGTCTACCATCTGGACGTGGCTGATTCCAGTGGTTATTGTATTGATTTTTTCCAAGCAAACCATCATCTGGCCCAACATACCTTTTTAAATTCGGATTGTTTGCTCCCGTACTATGAACCATAATTCCCTTTGGTACAATTTTCTTTCCTGACTTGTAGCAATCGTTATTTTTTAAAATTAGTTTCCTTAAATTCATTTTTCATTTCCTCCTTTGTCACGTAGTTGGGCAAGAACATTTTTTAGTTTTTGTGGGATAGGAAGCCCAATTCTTGCAGCATTTTCTAAGATGCTGATACCTTCATTTGATAAATAAAAAAAGATGACTGCTGTGCGAATCACACTGCTATCACCTATAAGTCGACTATCTATAATGTTGGCAATTGCTACCAAAATAAAGATTAAAATCTTTTTAAAAATTCCCTTAGTTCCAATTTCACTAGATAGTTCTCGTTGTATAATTCCAACCATTATTCCTGTAATATAATCTAGTATAACAAATACAATTAATGTATATAGAAATCCATCAATACCACCTAGTAACCAACCTATCCACCCACCGATTAACGTAATCAGAGTTTGAATATATACAAAAGCATCTCTAATTAACAATATTTTCTCACCTCTTTCTCACTAGATACTTTTTAATTTGGCCTTTAATAAAGTCATTATTAATTACTGCTACCAGTAACAATGTCCGTTTTTATAATCAAATACTTATTTTCATACCTAATATTATCAATAGCGATTATGTTGTATTGTTTTCCTCTAAAAAGTATCTTGTACGTTGTGTCTATGCCTGGGATGTATCGAACAATAAAACTTACCGTATTTTCTGCTTGAACTGCTGCGGCGGCATAAAACTCTCTCCCACTAAGATTGGAAACTGCCGCCCATACCGTTGCAATATCTCTCCATTCATCTATTGGAAATCCCTCTGGATCAATATCATGAATATGTTTTTGGAGAGTAACTCGATTTCTCAGCCTTCCAATTTCCATTGCATTACCAACTTTCTTTTCGGTAATTATTTAGGATTAATTTCATAATCTCTATTGTTTCCTTGAACCCACCAGTATCATTTCTAGTGTAGTTGTAAGTCCCTTCTCTTTTCTCATACATATTCGCAACACAATATAGCATTGCTTGTTTCACGGTTAAAGGGATTTCTTCAAAATCTGTAAACGGATATCTTAATATTTGTTCACAGAGTTCCTTCGCTGTACCAATTAAAGCAGTGATGAGGGTATCTTCCTCATCACCGTCAACACGTAGATATAATTTAACTTCTTCAAGTGTCAGCATACACCAGCACCACCCATACATTTACTTGCTGAATAATTCAATTTATGCTGTTTTCTGTTGGAGCACCTTAATTGCCTCAGGAAGAATCAATTTTCCATCAACTCGATGTGTACCTTTAAATCCAACTTGTCCTGTCGCAGCATAGAGTTCATTTAATCGTTGGAAGGAGCGTGCTTGTCTATCCGCAATCCAATAATATCCAAAATCTCCAAATGCAATTGTTTTAGCATCAGCCTTTGCAGTCGGAACATACGGTGAAGTCTTAACTGGTCGATTCAAAATAGTATCTGGTTCTCCAGCCTTAATAGATGGTTGCCATAAATACTGTCCATTACCATCTTTGAGCTTTCGTATCTTTTTAACTGTGTCATCATTCATGACAAATACAGCATTCCTACGATAAGGTGATCTTAATGAGTAAACTAAATCTATGATTTCATCAGCTGTGATAGCTGTAGCTGAAGCTGCAGTCACTCCTAACTCTGCACCACCAGTTGCATTAAAAATACCAGTCGGTTTTCCAGTGCCATCTCCAACGAAGAAAGCTTCTTCTTCTTTAGCACCGATCCGTCTGGCAAACTCTTTTGCGATATAAGATTCAAGATTAAACGCACTATCATTTAACAGTTCTTCGGATACTTTAATCATCGTTGCTACTTTATAAGCCCCAATTAACACTTGCCCGAAGCTATCATCCGAATCAGGAATCAAGGCTTCTTCATCGACCCAAGATGCAGTTCCTTTGGAAGCAACCACTGGTATTTTTCTATCTCCTGAAGATGTATTAATCACTTTAGCTAAAGTCCGAAATATATTTTCTTCCTCTAGCGATTGTATTAAAGTCCGCTCAAACTCATCTGGAGCTAAATATCCACCTTCAGTATCTACACCCACTTGCAATGCGTTTTTCAGGTTATAATTGTCTTTGTTTCGCATCGCATTCCAGAACGCTTCTCTATATTCATCCGTTGCTCTACCAGCTTTCGGATGGCCCATCTCAGTTGGATTTAATATAATCGGCTGATTTGTTGGCTTTGATAATTCTAAATCGATAGCCTTTTGTCGCTCTAACCTATCTATTTCTTTGCCAAGATTGACCACTTCCTCTTCCATTCTTTCATAAGTAGCTGTATCTTCAGCTGACAAAAAGTCACTATCTTTCTTCTTAGAATTGAGGAATGACTTTGTATCCTCCCATACCTTTGCTCGTTTTTCTCGTAGTTTTAAAATTTGACTCATTCAAATCTCCTCCTTATATTTTTAAGAGCTCAAGTCTCTTTTCCAGTATATTAATATCTGCATTTGCTTCATTTTTTGGTAGCTTATGCAGGAATGAATTCATAACAGCAACTTTATTGTAAATAATCCCTTCTTCTGGTGAGGATTGTTCATTTTCATTTTGGAACATAATTTCATCTGCAAATCCAAGTTCAACTGCCTTTTTGGAATTAAACCAACTCTCTCCATCCATTAGATGTGAAAGTTTTGTTCTTGAAAGACCCGTCTTTAATTCATAGGCATTAATAATGCTCTCTTTTACTTCACTTAGCATACTGATTGCCTTTTTCATCTCAGATGTATCTCCAAATGCAATCGTCATTGGATTGTGAATCATCATCATGGAAACTGGAGACATTAGGATATTTTCACCTGCCATCGCTATGACAGAGGCGGCACTTGCAGCAATTCCATCAATTTTAACAGTGACATGTCCTTTATAATCCATCAACATGTTGTAAATTTGACTAGCTGCGAAGACATCACCTCCTGGAGAATTTATCCAAATGTCAATATCTCCACTGTCTTTATTTAACTCATTTTTAAATTGCTTTGGTGTCACATCATCGTCATACCAAGAGTCCTCAGCTATAACACCATCCAAGTATAGTATTCGACCTTCTTCATTGGATACCCAATTCCAAAACTTTTTCAATGTCTATCCCTCCTCATATTTTTCTGTCCAAATGCCTGCTTTTGACATGTCTACAAAGTTACCGTTCACTAAATATTTATCTCCTCCCATCGCTGATGAAATCATATTCATCTCTTCTAACTCGCGTATATCATTTGCTGACATGACCCCATTTTGTCGCATAATTTGATAGAACTGTGCTCTTGAACCTGCATCCCCTCGTAATCTGCCATTCAAGTTAAATTTAATAGAATAATTCCTTTTATCTTTATCACTTAATAAAGCTCTCTTCATAGACTGTTCAATTCTTGTTACCCAAGGCATAATTGTATTATCTATAAAGCTAATTGATTGATGTTCAATATTGCTAAATGTTGCTTTATCTAAATTCGCCACGAGATGTGGTGGAACACGAAAAATTCTACAAATCTCTTCGGTCTGAAATTTCCTGGTTTCCAAGAATTGAGCCTGTTCAGGTGGTATACCTATACTTTGAAATTTCATCCCTTCCTCTAGTACCGCAATTCGATGAGCATTGTCACTTCCTTGATAGACAGCATTCCAGCTTTCTCGAATTTTTGTTGGATCCTTCACTACCCCAGGATGTTCCAAAACTCCACCCGGATTTGCACCGTTCGCGAAAAATTTAGCACCATACTCCTCTGTTGCCAGTGCCATTCCGATTGCATTTTTTGCCATAGCAATTGGTGAATACCCTATTAACCCATCAAAACCAAGACCTGGAATGTGTAGAACTTCATCTCTTCTAAGAATGGTAGAACCTTCATCTTTACGATACTCGTAGTAAAGTTCTCCTGATGTAGTCCTATCCACGGTCATTCTATCGGGAAGTAAAGGATATAGAGAGAGCACCTCTCCTCTCCCATCTCGAATAATCTGAGCATAGGCATTTCCCCATAATAAAAGATGACTCATCAGTGTTTCTCTAAACACGAACGAAGTCATCTCATTATTTGGCTCATCATGTAGCATATAGAACAAATTATGTTCTATTGCTTTTTCTTTTCCATTATCAGTATGTCTGTATAAATGTAGTGGGAGGCTAGCTACGGTTTCTGCTAGAATTCGTACACATGCATAAACTGCGGTAGTTTGCATAGCAGTTCTTTCGTTAACTGATTTCCCACTGGTGGTTCCGCCGAAGAAAAAGCTATAAGTATTTCCTAGAAGACTATTTTTTGGACTAGCTCTCGTTTTAAATAGTTTCTGTATAAATGGAAGTTTAATGTTAACCACCTCCCTAAAGAATTTTCATATAATCTTATTATAGGTAGAATCATAGAATAATTATCCCTCGTTCATCGTAAACACTTTCTCTATTCTCATTCCTTATCGCCCTGTCCAATGCCATTATCAAAGCAACTGCCCCATCAATTCGTTCTGTACTTTTGGCTTTATCTGGCTTTATGTTCCCAGCAGGATCTGTTCTCACAAAAATATTATCCATCATCCAACGTAAAACAGGATTTCCACCATGAACAATCCGATTTTCTAATGTAATCTTCATTAATTCTTTCGATGCTGGAGACATGTCCTTGTATCCTTGTCCAAATGGTACAACAACAAAACCCATCCCGTCTAAATTCTGAACCATTTGAACTGCACCCCATCTATCAAATGCAATTTCCTTAATGTTGTATTTCTTCCCTAATTCTTCAATAAAAGCTTCGATAAAACCATAATGAACGACATTACCTTCAGTAGTTTTAATAAATCCCTGTTGTTTCCAAATATCATATGGCACATGGTCTCTTCGCACCCTTACTTTTAGGTTTTCATCTGGAATCCAAAAATAGGGAAGGACAATGTACTTCTCATCATCTGTTCTTGGCGGAAATACTAAAACAAATGCTGTTATATCTGTTGTACTTGAAAGGTCAAGACCAGCAAAACATTCTCGACCTCGCAGGCTATCAAAGTCAATGGCATCATCACAGGCATCCCACTTATCCATTTGCATCCAACGGGTAGATTGTTTTACCCATTGATTTAACCTCAATTGTCGGAAGATATTTTCCTCTGCTGGATTTTCTTTAGCACTGATAAATGCATTTCTAACTTTTTCTATGTCAATGGTATGGTCAAGCGATGGGTTAGCTTTATACCAGTTCTTTTCATCTGTCCAATCATCTTCATCATCAATTCCATAAATCACTGGATAGAATGTTGGATCAATTTTTCTACCTTCAATAATATCCTGTGCTTTTTGATGTATCTCATAACAAATTGAATTTCGGTCTGTCCCTGCCGTTGTAATTAAGAAGTACAACGGTTGACGTCTTGCATCTCCTGAACCTTTCGTCATAACATCAAATAATTCTCGATTTGGTTGGGCATGTAATTCATCAAAGACCACTGAATGAACATTAAGTCCATGTTTGGTATAGGCTTCAGCAGATAATACTTGATAAAAACTATTTGTAGGTTTATAAACTAAACGTTTCATAGACATGACTGGTTTAAATCTTTTTCTAAGTGCTGGAGATTGATCCACCATTTCAACTGCAACATCAAATACAATGGATGCCTGCTGCCTATCTGAAGCACAGCCATACACTTCTGCTCCCCACTCATTATCAGCACATGTCATTAATAGGGCGATAGCTGCAGCAAGTTCACTCTTTCCATTCTTCTTTGGAATTTCAACATAAGCTGTATTATATTGACGATATCCATTTTCTTTTACAGTTCCAAAAATATCTCGAATGATTTTATCTTGCCATGGTAATAAATCGAAAGGGACACCACGCCACTGTCCTTTTGTGTGCTTTAAAAGACTTATGAAATCTACAGCATGCTGTGCTTTCTTTTCGTCATACACTTTTACCACCACCTTGCAAGAGCATTAACTCCATTGGATCGTTTGAATCATTCGTTTGTTCAACCACTATCCTACTTCTTGATGAAGGGGTTAATCCAAACTGTTCACAGAAACGAGTCATGATTTTTAAATAACTTTGAGCGATAGATACTTGAGGCACTTGTTGCCAGTAACCCGATGGTGTTTTAACAATCAATCCATGTTTGGAAATAAACTCCTCAGCCTCTCTCCACCTCGCATAAGCTTGACAATATCCAGCAAATGCTGCCATATCAACTTCTGTTAGAATCCCTAAATGCTCCATCTTTTTGACCATTCTGCGCCATTCTTTCTTCGCTTCTGGTTCAAGCCATGATGGACATCTAGGTGCCATTTTTTCAGGTTTAGGTTCATTTTGATTCAGCTTTCGTTTGCCAGGATTGCCCTCTAGCGCCTTTATTGCAGTCGGCTTGGGTTTACGTCCACGTTGAGCCACAAGCGCCACCTCCCTTCAATTTTGGCATAATAAAAGGGCCTATCCAAAGACAGACCCAGTTTAAAGATATTTATTGATACTTCAACAATTCACATTAATTTCGCTTATTTGTATATCCATATTAACCTAGAGAAAATCAATTTATTTATTACCATTGATACCTGGAAAATTGTAGTTTCCTTTCTTGATTTCTTCATGGTCGGCTTTAACTGCATCACGATAGTCAATGCGTTTAGATTCCTTGTCTTTACATGTTAGACAAATGCAATCAGTATTGTACATGGACATAATTCTACCGTCTTTTAAATTTCCACCACAGCGGTCACAGTTTGCTTGTGTAAAAAACTTATCCATTTGAGCCTCTCACATTCCGATGAGCTCCACTTCCTTCGAGGTTTTTCAAGAGGACCTTCCTTGTTGTTTTATAATGTGGTCCATTCATACCAAGCCGTATCATCCATGTTCTGAAGGCATACTTTGGATTGTCATTCTGAGATTTTTTGAAGGATGCTCTTTTTTGCCTTTTAGCATTTTGATTAATGAAAGTAACAAGGGCTTGAAAAGCATCTATCTTCTCTGAATTTAAATTTTTACCCGCTAATTTGATGGTGAAGATTTCATTCTCAAAGTCAAAAGTTAATCCTGGCATCTTTCCATCACCTAGTTCTTCAAATACCATTTTAAAATCCTGAATAGTTTCCGTTTCCTTTTTGCTAAAATCCTTTGGTATGGTTTCATCCATCAATGGCTCTGTTGTTTCGAATGCCATCATAATTAGGTGCTGTTTACTATAAAGCATATTTACAATATTTTTCAGAGTGTTTCCAGTGTGTCCCTCAAGTGGAAGTGTAATCTCCATGCCTTCAAGTTCAAAATTTACTGATTGATTATCGTTCTTCACTGCATCCTCATGTATTGGTGTATTTACAATTTCTTCAAAACCCCTCTCTTCTCCTGCTGAATTTGTAATCGTTCCTTCCCTATCAATCGTGTAAGTTTCCTCAGCTGTCACTATCTCATAAGCAAAGCTTGGGACACCTAAATAAGTTGGTTTTACATCAAAAAATTCGCCTAGTTTTTTGACCATTTCTTTCCGTTCCATTTTCACTACCTCCTGTGTTTTGGTGTAGTACATATATCACTCTAAACACAAGATATAGCAAGCTATTAAAACGTATTTTCAAACTATCCTGCATTAGAACTTCTATGCAATGTTTGGACGATTCCTTTTAGTACAAAATGAACACATGGCAATGCGACCCCATTTCCCCACATTTTATATTCAGCAGTGTCAGAGTGTGGTTGATTTAACCACTTGATAATTTGCTTTCTTGTTTTTGGTCGTTTACTTTTACCGATTACTTTTCTATGTGTTTCCCACACTTCTGTCCAGAATAAGATTTCGTCTTCTGTAGGCTCATCTGTTCCAAGGTTACTGCACCACTCATCAGGAAATCCTTGAAGTCTAGCACATTCAGTTGGTGTTAATCTACGTACTATTCTGTTAGGTTCATTAATAAGTGGAGGATCTTTGTAATCTGTTGCAACTAACGTATTTGCAACTTCTTCTTTCGCATGTGTAAAATGAGAGTTTTTACTTGCCGAAAAAATTGGGGTTTTATTCTTTTTATCCCCTTCATTTTGAACAGCAACCACAGCAATTCCACCTTGATTACTATCAGGCACATTTCCAGATGTATCAATCGTTCTTGAAATAGAACTTTCATAAACATTTGCTCTAACATTTGTAGTACCCTCAGATGTAAAGCGAACATCAAATGTTTTAGATTTCTCTAAAATAAAAGGTTGATTGTTACCTCCAGTTCCATAAACTGATAGAACCGTTTGAGCAACCTCTATTGGTCCTTTAACCCGCGCATCTCTGCCATGATTTTCAAAAACAAGCGGTGGATGATTAGACTGTGCACGAAGTGTTGCTGTTTTTCCATTTGTGACATCCATTCGACTGCCGCCTTGGTCATTTAAGCAGAGTTCGCTTGCCGCTCCAAAGCTATCTTCAACACTTGTGGTAATTCTTTTCCTCGTTTCTCCGCTCTTCGTAATATTCCCTGACAAGCTCTCTGACTCAAATAATATTTTGGATGCACTCTGTCCATTAAAATCTGCGACAAGGAAGATGCGTTTTCTTCGCTGGGGAACTCCCCAATATTGCGCGTCAAGGACTCGCCAAGCGAGTGAAAAGTTTTCTCCCACAATTTCACCTGCGTGTTCCCACTTGTCAGGTTTAGCGATAGCAATGCTTTCTTCTTTAATCTTACAGAATTCTTCAAGGACACTTCTGAAATCTTGTCCTTTGTTTGAAGAGAAGGCTCCACAGACATTTTCCCATACTGCGTATTTTGGATATTTACCATTCGTTTGACACCTCATTTCCGTTATAATTCGAATGGCTTGATAGAATAATGACGACTGTTCTCCATCAAGTCCTGCCCGCTTACCTGCAATAGATAAATCTGTACAAGGTGAGCCAAAAGTTATCACATCAACGGGAGGAATTTTATCTCCTCGGAGCAAACTGATATCTCCTAAATGTTTCATTTGTGGAATTCGCTTTGTCGTTACTCTTATCGGAAATGGCTCTATTTCTGAAGCCCATACAGGATTTATTCCACAAAGTAATCCAGCCAATGGAAATCCTCCACTTCCATCAAATAGTGAGCCTAAAGTTAATTTACTCATCAGCATTCACCTTCAGGTCACGATAATTATATTTTTTATTTTCTCTTAATAGATACACTTCCTCATCTGTACCGACATGTTCAATAAATCTTTTAACTATTACATCTGTATATTTTTCGTCTAATTCAATCGTGTAACAAATACGGTTTGTTTGTTCACATGCTATCAATGTAGAACCACTACCACCAAATGGATCCAGTACAATGCAATTGCTCATGCTACTGTTTTTAATTGGGTAGGCACAAAGCGCAACTGGTTTCATCGTTGGATGAAGTGTATTTTTAGATGGCCTGTCAAAATTCCAAATGGTACTCTGCTTTCGGTCTGTATACCAGTTATGCTTTCCATCTTTTAACCAACCAAATAATATCGGTTCATGTTTCCATTGATAAGGACTTCTACCAAGGACTAAGCTTTGCTTTGCCCAGATACAAACTCCCGAGAGATAGAATCCAGCATCTATAAATGCTTTTCTAAAGTTATAACCTTCAGTATCAGCATGAAACACATAGATAGACGCATCTTTTTCCATGTTAGCAGCCATATTTTTATACGCTTTTAAAAGGAAATTGTAAAACTCTTCATCCTTCAAATTGTCATTTTTTATATCTCCAACTTGTGAGGAATAATTTACGTTGTATGGTGGGTCTGTCACCACGAGGTTTGCTAATTGTCCATTCATTAGTTCACTATAGATAGTTGGAACTGTGCTATCCCCACAGATGAGTCGATGTCGCCCTAATAACCACATATCACCTTTTTGTGAAACAGTCGGTTTTTTAAGTTCCTCATCTACGTTAAAATCATCTTCTTTTATTTCCTTATCATGAATTTCGTTAAAAAGCTGTTCAATTTCAGGGGGGTCAAAACCTGTAAATGAAACATCATATTCTACAGAATGCAAATCTTGAATAAGATCTGCAAGTAGTTCTTTATTCCATTCACCGCTAATTTTATTTAATGCTATATTCAGTGCTTTTTCTTTTGTCTTATCAATATCAACAATGACGCAGTCTATTTCTTTATAACCTAATGTCTTTAATACAATCAGTCGTTGGTGACCACCAATAACTGTCTTATCACTATTTACAATGATAGGATCTACATAACCAAATTCTTGTATGCTGTTTTTAATTTTTTCAAATTCACTATCCCCAGGCTTCAATTTTTTTCTAGGATTGTAGCTTGCAGGAACTAATTCATCAATTGCTAGTTTTTCAAACTTCATCTTCTTCACTCCAAAATCTAGATTTGATATAACAGTCATGACTACAGTACTTTCGTCTTTTATTTCCATAGCAGCTAAATTCCTTTTCACATTGTTGGCACGTATAATGATAAAATGCTGATTTATTCCTATTCCGCGCTCTAGGATTTTCTCTCCACCATTTCCTCCGACAATGTTCTGAACAAAACTTACGAACTCTACCACGCGCTTTTTGGTTTATCGGTCGTCCACATGAAGTGCAGAGTAAATGGTTTTTCATTTGTTCCTTGACGTTTAATGCAACAACACTTGAATCCCCAACCAGACCATTTCTTTTACAAAAACCTCGGACACTGTCCCGGCTCTTACCTAGCACTGTGGCGATTGCTCTATAGCCGACTCCTTTAAGTCTCAAATCAAAAATTATCTGCCTTTCTATCTCATTCACCCTCTGCACTCCTTTCTGCGTAATCTTTTTAATAAAATCGATAAAAATACACCTTAATCAGCTGTTCAGCATGCTTAATAAGGTGCATTTTAGGTATTACTATTAAATTAAGAATGTATTGAAAAACCTTAGTATCATTAATGGTATACAGCTTTTAGATTTATCTTCCATTGAACTTTTACGCAAAAAACAAACTGCCAAAAACACTTATGGACAGTGGGGTAATCTCTATAAATGACTCTCTCTATGATACCCCCCTTGCACAATTTCGCGAAAATTCACGCGAAGGGGGCCGACGGTCGTGGTGGCTTTGATTGTAGAGATTCATCTCCCCCCTGGGTATGCTTATTAAAAGGTGTAAACCGGATAACGGTCTTCCCTTCCGGTTTTACGATCATGGCATTTCTTACACAATGGTTGCCAATTGCTTTTATCCCAGAACAACTCCATGTTTCCTCGGTGCGGTTTAATATGGTCAACAACAGTTGCCTGAATCAATCTACCGCTTCGTTCACACTGTTTACAAAGAGGATGTGTTTTTAGGAATTGCTTACTTACCTTCCTCCAACGATAACCGTATCCACGTTTTGTAGCACTTGGCCTATCATTAGAATGGAGTTCTGCATGGGACTCACAATACTTTCTGTTCGTTAGCATGGGACAACCATTATGCATACATGGCTTTTTTGGTTTCTTTGGCATTATACTCAACTCCATCACTAAAAAAGCCCCGTAGGTTTACCTACGAAGGCTATCAATAATTTTTCCATACTATCATTCTATTATAGGTAAAGTAAAAAAGCGTCCACGATATTACTCACTTGCCATAGAGTAATAGTGTTAAACGTTCCAAAGTTCGATTTTTCTTGTTGTAAGCTGACGAACGTTCTATATTAAAACGGTCGCAAATATTATACACTGCGCTTGTTTGCGATTGTTCTTCCACCATATAAAACTCATGTAAAACAAATTGTTCATCTTCAGTTAACTCATCCCAAGCAGGCTGAAACCAGTCCATGTACTCTAAGGCTTGTCGTAATCTTTCTTTTAACACATCAATTTTATCAATAGTATGGGTAATTCGATTTTCATTTGCTTGCGGATTACGTACAGTTGGCATCCCATCATTTACAGGAGAACTAGGTGATATCATCCCGTCATAAATCATGGAGATATCATCATCAGTACGTTCAATGATATGCTTCATACTGTTGTAGTCTTTTAAAACTTTTATCGTAGCGGCTCTTTTATCAAGATATTGCCAAACAATATTCATACGAGTATTCCCCCCTTTAATGTTGCTTTCACTGCATCGATTAAAGCCGATTGTGTATTGTTCTTTTTATTTAAAGCCTCCATCACACGTTCATCCATCGTATCTTTTGCGATTAAATGATGAATAACAACCGTATCCGTTTGACCTTGTCGATAAAGTCTAGCGTTTGTTTGTTGGTACAGTTCTAAACTCCACGTAATTCCGAACCAAACAAGTGTTGATCCACCTGCTTGTAAATTCAAACCATGCCCTGCGGATGCTGGATGGATTGCTGCAATTTGAATTTTCCCTTCGTTCCACCTCTTAATTGACTCACTACTAGTTAGAATTTCCACTTTAAAACGACTTTGTATTCTTTGTAGATCGTGCTTAAACCAGTAAGCAATTAAAACAGGTTTACCATTTGCTGCTTCAATAATATCTTCTAACTTTTCTAGTTTTCTATCATGTATTTGAATGACGGAACCTTTGTCGTCATATACCGCTCCATTTGCCATTTGAAGAAGTTTTCCAGATAATGCAGCTGCGTTTGAAGCGGTTATATCTTCTCCTTTAATCGTTGCAATTAAATCTCGCTTCATAACATCCAGTGTTTCTTTTTCTTTATGATTTAACGTAACCGGCACCTCATTCATCATCAGATTGGGAAGTTTTAAATAATCAGTCCCTTTCATACTAATCGTGATATCAGCAATTTTGTCATATATCGCTTTTTCAGCTCCTGGCTTAGGCTTATAGGAAAAAATCATATGTTGATTTCTTTTATCTGGATCAAAATAGGATTCTCTAAATCTACCAATAAACTTGCCTAGCCGCTCACCCATATCTAATATTCGATATTCTGCCCATAAATCCATTAGTCCATTTGATGAAGGTGTCCCAGTTAAACCTACCATTCGTTTCACCTTTGGTCTTACTTTCATCAGACTTTTAAAACGTTTTGTTTGATGGGATTTGAATGATGATAGTTCATCGATTACAACCATATCAAAGTTAAAATCAAAACCGCTTCTCGCAATTAACCACTCCACATTTTCTCTGTTAATGATATATACATGTGCGTCCGAATATAATGCTTCAAGTCGTTCTTTTTCTGTTCCAACTGCCACTGCATAGGTTAGTCCGTTCAAATGGCTCCATTTTTCAATTTCCTCAGGCCATGTATCTCTTGCTACTCGAAGTGGTGCAATAACAAGAACCCTACTAACCTCGAATCGCTCTAACATTAATTCATAAATTGCACTTAGTGTAATAGCACTTTTTCCAAGGCCCATTTCAAGGAAGATTGCAGCTATCGGATTGTTTACGATAAAATTTGTTGCGTAAACTTGGTAGTCATGAGGTTTGAATTGCATGAAGCATCCCTCCAATGTGCTCAGGATTGTCCAAACAGAATACTAAAAAACCTAGTTTCTCTAACTCGTTTTTTCGCTTTTCTTGCAAAGGTCTCAGATTCTTTCCAGGTGATTTCACCTCAATAAAAGCTATCTTTCCGTTTGGTAACAACACAAGTCGGTCTGGCAAACCATCAAATCCTGGTGCTGCAAGTTTAATCGCAAGACCACTCATATTTTTAACTTGTTTCACTAACTTTTGTTCAATTTGCTTTTCTCGCATTTAATCACTCCAGTTCCGAAAAACAAAAATTTCCTTTACGCGCGTATATAGGCGTTTACACGTGATTTCCCCTATATATTCATACATTTTCTATATATTATATTTTTATTGGAACATTGGAACAGAAGTTTGATAGAACCCTACTAGACAATGGGCTCCCGCCTGTTCCTATGGGATGTTCCAAACAGTCCTTTTCGGAACAAAGGAACACATTTTTGCTTGTTTGTTTCACTATTTGTTCCGAGCGTTCCAAACTTTTTTTAGTCTTTCGGAACATAAACCCACTGCGGTCCATAGATAGAAATCCGCTCTTTTCTTACGAGTCCTGTCCATCCACCAATGCTCGCCATAATCGTTGCGATTTCGTTACCGTCCATCCTTCTTAAATTAGAACGATCCTTTCCAAAGCACTCGCACCAAATTTCCATGTTGGAAACATATTCACGTTTCCATACACCTTTTTTCTTACTATCACCAAACTCTGTGCCATTGATATATGCTCTACGTTCATATAAATCCATTTCATCCCAATCTTCTGGCAATAACATATCAAGATATTCACGTACCAAACCTTCCCGCTCATCTGATTCCATTGCCTCTCTTTGTTCTTCTTTAGCTAATTGTTCAAGGTTTGCTTCTAAATAAAGTTTTTCCCCTTGTTTCACGTATTCCAAAGTTTCAGCCCATATTTGAAGAACTTCCTCTTCCGAAACTTCCCATGACTTTTTAATACCATCACCTGGTGTTTTCACAGGCCAAAATCGTCTGTTTCCCGTTGTATCTCTTAAATATCCCTTTTCAGCATTAGTCGTTCCGAAAAATACACATTGCCTTAAATGTGGTGTAACTCTTCTTCCAAAACTCGCTCGATATATGTCGTTTTGTCTGGATAAGAAACTACGAAGTGTTTCTACTTCTGCCTTTTTTAATCCTGCAAGTTCTCCAATTTCAATGATCCAGTAGCCTTGTAATTTTTCGGCTGCCGTTTTATCTTTTGTATCTGATAAACTTAAGCTATCTGAAAACCATTCACCGCCAAGTCTTGCAATGAGTGTACTTTTTCCGACACCTTGCGGGCCATTTAAAACAAGCATAGAATCAAACTTAATTCCAGGTGTTAGAACTCTTGAAATTGCAGCACACAATGTTTTTCTTGTAACAGCACGAACATACGGATTGTCATCAGCACCTAAATAATCAATTAAAAGCGTATCTACTCTTGGCACCTTATCCCATTCTGGCAGGTCATCTATAAAATCACGTATTGGATGATAAGACCTGTCATCAGCTACTTTGGCAATCGCCACATCATAATTTCTAGCTGAAAAAGATCCATAGTGTGCATCGATATAACTTATCAGCTGCGCATCATCTGCATCTCGCCAGTATTTAGATGGATGCGACCAAGGAACGGTACTTACAATTTCCAAATTGTCCGATAGCTCGTTAAACACAATACCTTGAAGATTTGGATCATGTTCTAATATTAAAATTAAATTTTTAAGTGTATTTTTAACTGCACCCGTTTTATCTAGTTCAAGCTGCCCTTCCCAATCATCTTCACTAAATTCAGCTTCTGCTTGTGATTTTCGTTCTTCAGCAAATTGTGCTTTTACTAGTTCATCCTTTAGTGCAAATTCTGTCATTGCTTTAAAAGATGGTAGTTTTGTAGTTGCTGTTGTATATGAAGCTTTGTCATCTAAATCCTGAAACAAATGAAGCCTTACTAAATCAAAAGCATTTAATAAATAACCCGATGCCGGGTCTGTTGCATGATGGCTATAAGCGAACTTTCCATTGTAAATCACAACACCTGCGGATGAATCAGCTGGGATATAATCGTATCTTCCTTCCATTAAACTAGGTTCATACACATGATTTAAAAATGTATCGATTGCCTCTTCAATTGAATAAGCCCTGCAAAACGCACCGATGATACCATCTTTTTCTAAAGGATCAGCCTGCTTTTTAATGTTACGTTGCACAACCTCTGATTGTCGTGATGATACCGGCCATGTAGTTGTATCTCGCCAATCAACATATTTAGATAAGTACACATCTGGATCTAAAAAATCTCCATCCTTTTTATTAAAGAAAAACTCACCATTAGATGGTGTAGATGGCCAGTACATTAACCTTGAAGGTTCGTAAGTTGTATCATCGAAATAATCGATTCCGATTTCCTTTGCGACCATTCTTGCGATTGCTGGATATTCATCTTCTGACACATCCCGTTTTAACGGGATAATTAATCGAAGCCGTGGTTTATTCGGAGTGTGTTTATGTGTTGAATATACGCAGCATTTAAAAGCATATAAAAGTTCAATTTGATCCCAAATGCCAGGTATTGCATAGTCCATATCAAGAGTAAGAAGTGAACGTGACAATACATGTCCGTTCCTTCTTTTGCCTTGTTTTAATTCTCCACCAACAAACCCACCCACATCTTTAATAGAGTCTTGTTTTGCACGATTCATCTTTTTATATTCTTCTACCGTTTCAGTCGTACGAATCGTTTGTTTTACTAAATCTACGAATGCTTCCCACGTTATATCTTTGTTTTTCCACTTACGATCCATTCGACTATTTCCGACAGCAATTTTCATATCGAATACCTCCAATGTTTAACTGTTCAGTTCAATCTTTGGTAAGATGCCATTTGATTTAAGTAAATCGTAAATAAACAAACGACCTTTTTGCGTCCAGTACGTATGCACTTTTGAACGGTCATATCCATTACTGTCTTTAAACGTATGAGTCTTTGTCGTTGTATAACCAAACTCCGCATGGTTTTGATAAAGCAACCAAATCTTCCCTTGTTTATACTGAACACCTTGTTCGTGTAAATATTTGTTTAACCAGCGAGCTGATTTTCCATAATCTTTTGCAATAACGGAAATTGCAACCGCATCTTTACAATTAAGAACAATGTCGTAATAACTCGCTTTCGGTTTCATCTCGACAATTTGTTGTTCTTGAATACTGATTGTTTCTGTAAGCTGGGTATTTTTTAAACGTTCAGCTTTTAATTCTTGTAATGCTTTAATTAAAATATCAGGATTCGTAAGAACTTCATCGACAGCATATAAACCATGTTTTCGAATCGATGGAAGGACATCGTGAGTAACCCATCTTCTAAACTTTTTAGCATTTGGTTTGTTTGAACGAATTATCAAAGTGTATAAACCACTTTCATTGATACAAATCATTTCTTGTGGACCTCCAAGGGTGTCCACTGTTATCGGCTCCCTTTCATCTATATCCAATCTTTCAGCAGCATCACGATACTTTGATATACCTAAAACTCCACACACATCTTTGGCAACCCACCACGGATTACCGTCCTTTAAAATTGTTCTAACTGAGATACCTTCGAAATCAAATACTTTTAAATTGTTCATGTAAATGAGCCTCCAACAAATAGTTGTAGAGTAAATAAAATTACTCTCACCTATATGCGAAGAAAAAGGAGGATTCGAACCCCCCTTTGTCAATCTTTTTTATAAAAGTCTGTTTCAAATCCATCTGCGCGTAAATTTAGATGTTTTGCCCATGGAGGAGATTCACTCATTAAATCGCTAATATAATCAACGGTTACATCTTTTGGTGCTTCAATTACAATTTCATCATGTACGTGCATAACAATTCGAAAGCCTTCTTCATGAACATACTTTAATGCATAGCACAATAAATCTCTTGAAATTGCCTGCACGATATTCTCAACAAACTTCGGACCATAGCTAAATATCCGCTCCCACTTTTTTGTTGCACCAATTCCTTCATAAGATACAGACTCATTTCCAAAGCTATTTATTCCAAGACGTGGTTTAACATACGTAAGCCATCTACCGGAAGGCAAACCAATGAGTAACATGCCACTTCGGTATTCAAATTTAATTCCATGAGTAGTTCTGGATTTTCTTTCTCTTACAACTTCCTTCGTAGCTCGATCGACATCCCACCAAAACTTCACGATTTTAGAATTGGATTGTCTCCACACATCAACAAGAGGCTTTAATTCTTCTTCTTCCAGTCCCATACTAAGTGCACCCATTGATTTTAAAGCACCAACAGAACCTCCATAACCAAGGGCTAATTCTGCGATCTTTCCTTTTTGCCTAAGTGGACTATCTTTTGAGATTTCATCAATTGGAACTTTAAACATTTGTGCAGCAGATGCTTCATAAATTTTTCCGTGCGATGCAAACACTTCATTTCGCCATGTTTCACCAGCAATCCAAGCAATCACACGAGCCTCGATTGCACTAAAGTCAACGATTATGAATTTATTGTTCCGAATAGGAACAAATGCGGTCCTTATCAGCTGAGAAAGTACACTCGGAATCAAATCGTATAATAGTTTCAAAGCTTCAAAGTTTCCTTGTCGCAATAATTCTCGTGCTTCTTCTAAGTCGGGAAGATGATTTTGTGGTAGGTTTTGTACTTGAATTAATCTTCCAGCAAATCTTCCTGTTCGGTTTGCCCCGTAAAATTGAATTAAACCTCTTGCCCGTCCATCCTTACAAACGACATTTTCCATTGCTGTATATTTTTTTACACTTGATTTAGCGAGTTGTCTTCTTAGTTGTAAAACTTCTTTAATTTCACCATCAGTTTCTTCGATTAAATGCATAACTGCTGCTTTATTTAAACTATCTGTTTCAATACCTTGTTCTTTTAACCATTCACGCATTTGCATGACGGAATTCGGATTGTCCAGTTGGGTTATTTCTTTCATGCGGCTTATTAGTTCACTTCGAATAAGTTCATCGCATTTAATTGCCTGAGCAACAAACTCTAAATCTAGCTTTATTCCCCTATCATTAATAAGCTGATCTAAACGATAATTTTCCCACTCATCCTCTGGCATTGGAAACTTAGATAATCTTTCTTGAATTGCTAGTTCCGTTTCCACATCACGTTTGTTATATTCTTTAAAGTTCTCCCACCGCTCAGGTGCATGTTCTTTTGAATTTCGAGTACGACCTCCATTTGATTTTGTTGGACGACAAGGAATGGAGAAAAACCGAATTAAATCCTTCCCTTCAGATAACTTTTTTTTATCTGCACCAGTTATCATTGCTGTTCCTTCTAATGAAAGTGGCAATCCTAAATAAGCAGACCAAATCATTGTGCATCGCCAATCATCTGGAGATAAATGTTGCTTAAAATGTTTACTTAAACAGACTCGTTCAAACTGAGCATTGAATGCCCATTTCGTAATTTCTTTATTAAATATCGCTTGTTCTATTTCATTCGGAATCACTTCACCATTCGCTAAATCAACAATATGAACAGGACCTCGGTCCACACTATAAGCAAATAACATGACCTCGAAATCTTCTGCTTCTACATAGCGATAGACCCCGCTTTTAGCGAGGTCCACACTACTATACGTTTCAATATCGATATTTAACGTTCTCATGATAAGAAATCATCATCCACATCAGAGGCAAAATCGACAGAGGCATCTGTACGTCCACCAAGCGGTTCTCCATCTCGAATCTTTTGAATGTTTCCAAGGCCACATGCAATCCCGCGATTTCCATTTGAATTAAATGCGTAAAAATTAATACTTACACGTGCATAAACTCCTGAGTAAACTTCCGAGCGCTCTAAAATTGGATTGATGTCCTTGTCAACAATTTGTGGTGGGGTGATACTATTTGCATTTACAAAGTAGCTGTTTGAATATGCCTCGTCATCTGAGCGATCAATATCACCATCACGAAGTGGTAATTTTAATGCAGCTTTGTTGGGAATCTTCCCACCAAACTTTCCTCTACCTTCTTCAATCGCAGCATCTACCGCTTTCTCAATTGCCTGTAATGTTTTTGTATCATCTTTTGGAATGATAATACTGACACTGTATTTTTCTTTTCCACCATTAATTGACTTTGGCTCCCATACATTTGCATAAGATAATCTCACTACTCCTGTAATTACTTTCGTTGGATTTTTTACTTGTTTTGTCATAATTAATTTTCCCCCATAAATTCATTTTTAATTGATATATTTTTTATTTCAGGTCGTTTATCTGATAATGGAACTAATGTCGGTTTGCCCTTTGGCTTCATAACAAATTGACCTAAAATTTCATTAAACTTAGATTTGCCCATTAACTTTTCCATGTTCGTTATGGTTAAAATGCTCTTTTTATAAATGTCTTCATAGCCAGCTTTAATTGCAGCTTCTTCGACATCTTTTTCATTTGTGTACTTACGTATAGACCTGCCTTCCACCACTTTAAATCCTGGCCATTCTTTTCCATGATTGACTGCAGCACTTGTGGCATAACTAGTAATATCATTTGCCCACTTCGTTAAATCGGCGATGCTTGTTAATATGTCGGCAATTTCTTCGTCCGTTAAAAGTGGTGGTTTTTTGAATTCATATTTAGCAACTTTTAAATTTGCTTCAGCTCTTGCCCTACATTTAACAGATGCCCTGCAAAACCTGCACCAATCACCAGCCACGTATTCACCTTTACCTGCAAAAGCTAACTCTGCTTTAGGTTGTAAAACATTATTCGCCCAATCTAGTAGTTCTTCTTTTGCTATTGTAAAAACACTTAAGTTTTCTCGTCGTGGCTGATAGATGGTCATGCAAACTTGTTCAATATCATAAATGCCATCAAACAAGTTCAAAGCACCCAGTGCATACAACATCATTTGCGGGTTAGTTTCCGCTTCTACTAAAACACCTTGTCCATATTTAAAGTCGATTACATGAACAACATCATTTCCAACAATTACGCAATCCCCTGTTCCAAAACCTTCTGGCACATAATTTGAAAAATCTAATCGTTGTTCAATCAAAATAAGCGGGTCCTTTGTTTTCTGTTTCACTTCTTCAATTACTTCTAGAATGTATTGAACGTAACCATCTGTATGAAATTCCATCTCATCAGAATGATAGACTGACGATGGCTTTTCGCACTCCCTGTTTAAAGCGTTTCTTAATTTATACTCACTTAACTCATGAGCAGCAGTTCCTTCAGATGCCGCTTCTCCTGAAGTATCATCAAACTCTAATTCCAGTCGAGCGGATGGAGTACATTTCAACCAGCGATGTGCGCCTGAAGCGGATAAAATGGCATGTTTCATTATTTCAATTCCTCCGCATCTTCCATAAGTGCAACATAATGTTTTGGATCAATTTCACTTAGCTTTATTGCATGATATTTTTTCAGTAGCTTTTTTATTTCAGCTGTAAAGCCTGCTTGGCTCTTTTGTGCAAGTAAGGTTCTCACTTCTTCAAGTGTTACTTCCTTTCTTGATTCATCTTTCTTAACTACGTCTTCTTCTTTTGTTCGTAGAGACTCTTCATTACTTGCTAACACTTCAGCAATTTCTTGCACTGTTTCAGCTAGATTGTTTAAATCAGTTACTAGATCAAGAAGTAATTTTGTTCTACTCATATCAAGCCTCACCACCTTTCTTGGATTCTTTAATTTCTACAGTTTCCACTGAGTCCCCAGGTGTGATAACGAGCAAATTTACCTTTTTGCCGAGTAGTAAATCTAGCATTCTACTTCGTACTGTTTTTCTCTTACCTTCAACTACTCGTGTTTTTTCGCCATGTTGATCTGTTACATTGATAATCACCTTGTGATTTAGACACATTGAAAAACACTCCTTTCTGAGAGTGATTTAATAGCCTCTCACCTATAAGCGATTTTTTCGCCGTATTCGAACCCGTTTTTTACGATTAATTTCAAAAAGGCTCAATTATGATCCTTCTCAAATTAATTTTTTCAATCTTCTGTATATTTTAGTTAGACGATTTCGAATGGCCGCTTCCGTTACACCTTCTTCAGCAGCAATATCAATATTCGTTCTGTTTTCAAAAAACTTTTTTTGAATCGTACTTAATTGTTTCTCAGTTAAATGTCGCATGGCATCTGACAACTCATTAATTAATTCCTGTTTTTCTTGGTAGTTTTCCATTTCTACAATTTTATTAATTGGATTAGCGTCCCAATCAGCTAATACTTTATTATGTTCGGCTTGTGAATCTCCTACAAAGTCATCGATATAATGATTTGTTTTTTCGATATATCTATTCCAAGCTCTAGTTTCTTCATCATCCATTTCATGTATAATTTTAATGTCAACTTCTGTTACACCATTTTCACCAGGAGTAATTGTTATTGGCGGTTGATTTGCTCCCAAATAAATATAAACCCCTCTTTTGTTTTGATTCGTAATGTACTTCTTTTCAAGTCTTTTCACTGCTTTCTCTTTTGTCATTGTTTGGCATCCTTTCCGCCTATTTGCGGAAGACAAAGGATACAAACAAAAACTAACTTGTCCTGAAGTACACTGCCCTTTACCTAAAAAAGTGCGCAATAAGGGTAGGGTACTAATATTGAGTCACAACAATCCATATGGACTGTGATTTTCAATATGTATCCTTTGCCCTTATTGCAAATCAGGCATTTGATATTTTTTTATAGAAATCTGATTCAAAATATAAAACTAGATTTCTATTGACTTTATTGTCTCTCTTTTACTAGAGTAATTAAAATAGTAAAAATCACTCAATACTTTAATTAAAAGTAATGAGTGATATAATGAGATTGAACACATTATAATAATTAATAATTAATTTTATTAATTTTATTAGTTATTATTGAAAGGTTAGTGAAATAAAATGACAAAAGACACTTTCATGAGTGCATTTACATTTGAAAGTTTTAAATGCGAAGTGAGTTTTAATGAAATTGTAGATTCATATACTGGTGAAAAGACTAGAGAACTAGTTTTGCGGAACAACAATAATGAAAATTTCCGGGCTGCATATCTTTATGGAGAAGGGTTAAAAGAAATTAGTAGAAGTAAAAGTGGTGAAAAAAATAATATATTAGGAGAGTTTTTAGGTATCAAAAAAAATGACTTAAATTCTATGATGTCATTCTTCAAAAAGTACGGTTTTTTGTTCTGTTTAAAAGATTATGAGCACTTTATAACATTCCATATAAATGATGTCGTCTACATAAAAGATAATCTTGAAGCACTAATAAACATATTTAATGCTCAAGATACAAACAATATCAATTATAAAACTCTCTTAGATTCTGTCCTCTTTCTTTTGTTAAATGAAAAAAGGGATATAAAAATTGAGGATAATATCTGTTACAGTCCATCGAATAACGATTTATTACATTACATCATTAATGCAAATAAGATAAGGTTCGATACTAATAACAACATTGTACAAATTCCTAGAGGTGATGGTGGTACAATACCAGCTTATAGAGTTACGGACCATATTTTAAATGAGGGGATAAATGATGTAATTATAGATGAATACAAAGATTTGATGGATAATAACGATGATTCATTGTATTTTTTAAGACAAATTGTTAAATCTTACGTTACAAAAAACACAAGCATTTTAAACATAGATGAATGTTTAATTATTGATTTTTTGTATCACTTTTCAAGAAGGATCTCTATTATTAGCTTGGATAACATCTCATTAGATATGCCTTTCCAAGAAGAAGTGTATGAAGTATTAATTGAAGAGAAAAACAGTGATTTAAAACAAGCTCTGTTAAAAATCTCAAAATATCTTATTGAAAAAGAACTTAATCATTTTTTATCCGAAATTAAACCTAAATATGATGCAAACACCATGCGTCCCAACTGGAATCTACCTTCTTTACTTTCAGCAATGTATTTATCTCTTTTTTACTTAGATTCCAATCAAGCTATGCACAGAATTTGCCAAAATATTAATTGTAATCAGTTATTCTTGGTATCCAAAACAAATCAAGTTAAAAAGTACTGTTGTGTTTACTGCACTAATGCTGTTTCACAACGAAGATATAGGCAAAAAAAATAGAGTGGGAAACTTTTGTCAGTTCCCACTCTTTTACATCTTTTTATTTCGTATTAAACTTTCCTTAATTGCATCTGTTAATTTTATAATTTCTTGTCTATTTGGCTTAGTAGAGTTCGCCATTAATCTCTTTACGTCTACTAATATTCCCTGCACCCGTTCGTAATCTTTGTCCGCCCGTTTCCAATCTGCCACTGCCTCACCAATAGAAAAATAATTATCATCAGCACCAAATTCATTCTTTTCTAAATTAAACGGTAGTAAAAATGCATTAAGTACCTGCTTACCACCCTGTCTATCTTTAATAAACTTTAAGTTTTCCGCAATATATTCACCGTATGTTATTTGTTTATTTATCGATGTCGATCGCGGTAAATCACTAGTTTTCCTTGACACACCATATTTATAATATTTTGCATCTAAAACCGATATACTATCGTCAGTAATCATAATTGTGTCTGGTTCAAGTGCAGCATTTTCTCTCTTACCAACACGTAACTTCCAATTTGTTTTAGGGAAATAGTAATTTTTATTTGGTACACCATAAACTTCATCAATTAATTTTTCCCATATATACTCAAAATTGTTGGTTCCAAAATAGAATTCTTCTGGATCATCTACGCTATTTCTAAACTCTATAATTGCTAGCATACTTTGAAATAACTGCTTCAAGGAATCATCATTTGTTCTTTCTAATTTTTGTCGTAAAATAGTTTGATACATTTTTAGGTTAGGATTCTTCACGTTCGCAGGCTGAGGTAGCTTTTGTTTATAAATCCAACCTAATTTCATAAAGCTTTCATAAACACAAAATTTGTTTATTTCAGTAATAATATGTTTATCAGTATCACTATTTTTTCTCACCATTAAATTAGGATAGACAAATCCTGATTTTTGGACAATTGGAGAAATTTTTTTAATTGTTTGTTTCATACTTACTGGACCCGACATACCTTGAACGTAAACTTCTTCATTTTCCATATAATAGTCATAATCCAAAAAGTACTGCATAACCCTAAAATAAGCTTGGACTGGAAACCTAACAGTTTTTAAAACCTGATTTGGGGTTATTTGTGATACTCTAGATTGCTTATCATTATAAGCTGCTAAAACTCCAATTAAATCTATTATTTCATCTCTTATTTTTTCTTCTTTATTCGATATTTCATACCCAATAGGAAAATTCACACTTATTTCATGTTTATCTCCCTTAATTTCAGATTTAATCCCAACAAATGTATCGCCTTCTTTGTTAGTAGCATTCCTACAATACTCTTTTAAAGATTTGGACATTATTACATCAGTGAAATTCTTACTCATCCACACTTTCCTCTATCGCTCTTTCAAGGAATAGGTTTTCTCTAATATCCTGGTTAAAGATGTTAAATCTATTTTCATGAGTAAAATTGTTAAAATCGTCCAAAACTTTTTCCAAACTTTTATAACTACTATCAAACAAGTCCTCTCTGTTAAATTTAAAAGCATCATCCCAAAGATACTTAATAACCTTATCACCAAATCTTGAGTTTAAATCCCCTATAATTCTGTTGATTTTCTCAAAATCATTGGAATCAACGTTATATTTCGCAACTATATCATCTATATCTGCATCAACCGTGTAATATTTCAGAACATTCTCTGTTACAAAATAAGCACCTAAACGCTTGTCTTCTGACGATAATGTAGCAGCACTACTAGTTATAATTTGGCTATTAATAACAGTGTTGAATCTTTCCCAAGTCACATTTGTATCGAGAATTTCTTTTGTTGCATGCTCTGCTTTTGATACATCATTCTCAATCATTTTCATATTCCATCTTCTTTGAAATGCCGTATCTAAAGTAAATACATTTTGGTCGGCCGTGTTCATCGTTGCCAAGATATGTAAGTTAGAAGGTATATAAATCGGTCTTTCCTTTTCATCAAATACTTCATTAGCTATATTGTAATTTGTTATTTCATATGAACTTTTACCTTCGTCATCTCTATCAAGTAATTGGAATATTTCACCAAATATAGCTGGGGCATTTCCTCGATTTATTTCTTCAATTACCAAATAATAATGATTACCTGGATCATCAATTGCTTTTTTTAATACCCTTGTAAAAGGACCCGGAGTAAAATCATAGGTAATTTCCTTTTCATCACCATCACCCTTTACAGTGGGTAATATTTGGCCCACAAAATCTGTATTCATATAATCTGGATGAAATACTACTCGTTCCATCAAATTAAAATCATTACAATATTTCGTTTTTATTTCATGACTTTTTCCCGAGCCTGGGACACCATATAATAAAATGTTATTTCCACCTGTTAATCGCTCAACTACATTTCTCTCACTATCCGTTTCTTCATCTAGCGATTCTTCAGTTAGTTCAAGGGAAATTAGTATCTCACCGATTCTTTTTATCTTATTATTTGAGTTGCTCTTCAGAGCAAATCCTACAATATGTTCCAAGCCATGGAAGTTAAGATAAAATGAGATGTTTCTCTCATCAATACCTAATGCTTTCTTCATATCTTTTAAAACAACATTTTTATTTCTCAAAATATACTTTTCAATTATTTTTTCATCGATTGTATCAAATAAGAGTGCTTTTAAAGCGGTGCTTTCATTTTGATAATATGAAGAATCACCTTTAGTAGATCCGATTGGTAACACTGGTAAGTACTTGATTATACCTGTAATAATTTTACCCTTGCTAACAGTAAACTCTCTCTCGTAAGAATTCAAAATCCAATCAGCTAACTCATCATTACTCACTACTAAAGATTTATCTGGTCTTCTTATTAATATCCCCGCTTGCGTTAACATTTTGGACCAAATATCAAAGCCTATTTGTCTTTCATTAACTTCTACATTCTCTCTTTTTCTATTTTCTAAGATTTCTTCTATAAAATCATCATTTATATCACTTAGTTTTTCACAATTTACAAGAAGAGAAAAGTCATGTGCTGAAATATATCCATAATCTATATCAATATTTTTCATCTTTTTTAAAAACTTTAAAAGTAATTGCGTTGGGAAATACTCCGTATCATCCGATATATATTTATAATTTAATACATACCAAAATGAAAATTCTTGTATTGTTATTTTATCTTCGATGAAAGCATTACCCATTTCTGTAATGGACTCATCGTCATTCATACATCCGTATGCTTTAAAGTATGTAAATAATGCTCTTCTGATTCTACCTTTTGCGCTTTCATATTTACTATATACCCCAGCTTCAACTAATTGCCTTTCAACACTGTCAATCTCTGAAGCAGAAGATTCAGAGGTGATATTGTTAGATACAATAATTTTTAAAGCTGTTCTAGTAATTTCACTCATATATTTATGTGTATCCATAGACCATTTCATAAACATTTCCTCCTTTAATCCATACTAAAAATTTCCTTATATAAAGCGATAAAGACATCTACTACAACAGAATTTCCAGCTTGCCTATACATTTGAGTATCAGATACTACCTGTTTAAAATCATCAGTGAATCCCATCAATCTTAAAGCTTCCCGTGGAGTTAGTCTTCTTATTTTATCATTAGTAGTCACATAATTATCTACTCCAGCCCTATGCATTTTGTGCATGGAACTCATTAAAGGACGGGCAATGGATAAGTCTATTTCTGGTTTCATATTAAAACCATTTGTTCCTGGTGACATGATACCAGGTAGAATTCTTTCTGATAAGAAATATTTTTCGTCTACTTGACCTTCTACTTTGTCAATGTGGATTTCCTCGCCTTTAGCCGTAAAATAACCTTCCGCACAGTTATCGATTAAAAAGTCCTGCATAGTATATTGCAATTCCTTTTCATTAGGAAAAGTAAAATTGCTTTCATGATTTTTGAAACCTACAATAAAAATACGCCTTCTTTTTTGGGGTATTCCATAATCAACAGCATCTAAAACTTTATAATGCACTTTATAATTTAAGCTATCAAAAACACGTTGAACAACTTCCCAAGTTCTACCCTTATCATGCCTAACTAGACCTTGTACATTTTCATATATAAAAACTTTTGGTTGGATTTCCTTAATAAGCCTAGCGAATTCATAAAAAAGAGTACCTCTAGCTTCTTCTAATCCTTTTTGATATCCGAATAAAGTAAAGCTTTGACAAGGACTCCCGCCAACAAAAAGATCGACTTCGTCTCTATATTGATTTCCATCTAAAAATCTCGCATCATGATGAAAATGATTTTCGTCGATATCATAATTTGCAAGATATGATTTTTTAACAAAATTAGTCCTTTTTGGGTGAATCTTACTATCAATGTACTCTTTTTTCTTATCGAAACTATCAATTTTGGATAAGTTTTTCTTTATTTCATCTTCACTTTCAATTAAATCTACTTCTCCATTATCACAAGCAAACACTAAGTTATAATCTATATTCAGCCTTTTCAATGCAAACTCTGCAGAACCAATACCACTAAAAACCGTGGCAATATTAATAGGTTGGCTAATTTTATTATTGCTTCTAATCACCATTATCAAAAATCCCCGTCTCTAATATTGTATACATAATTTCCATTAGTACATTAACTGCTATTGAATTTCCTGATTGACGATACAAAAATTTATCATTTATATTTTCTGGTATTACGAACTCGTCTGAAAAACCCATTAAACGAAAGCATTCCCTAGGTGTTAACCCTCTAGCAACACTTAGCTCACCATTGTAAATACCTTTGTAAATACGCTCATCTCTCAATACTCTTTCTGGAATATCTGTTTCTATTCGCATATCTCCATACCAATTAAATTGTTGATTTGCAACTTGACATCTCGCAACACTACCATTTACAGCTACATGTCTTTTATGTTTAGGATTAATTACACGTAAAAATCCCTTTTCAGGTAGATAATATTTATTATCTACACTTCTTTCTAAGTACTCTTCCATATTTATATTTAACGGTATTTCATCAGGTTTAGTTAATTTCTGAAAATGTTTTTTATATTTCTCATGATAACCAATTACAAAAATTCTTCTTCTATTTTGTGGAAGACCATAATGTTTAGCATTTAGAATCCAATAAGTCCATTCATAATTACTTTCGTCAAATATTTTAGAGATTACCTTCCATGTATTACCTTCATCATGATTTAACATTCCAGGTACATTTTCATATATAAATACCTTTGGTTGTATTTCATAAACTAAACGAGCAAAATCATAGAACAAAGTACCTCTTGCATCATCCAGCCCACCTCTTTTACCCGCATGTGAGAAACTTTGACAAGGGCTTCCTCCAACAAATAAATCTACTTTACCTGTAAAATTATAGCCATTCAAAAAGCGAACATCCTGATAAAATCGATCATTTTCAACTTTATAATTAGCTTTGTATGTTTGCTCTACATAATTCACTCCGCATTCTTCCATATATAACTTTTCAATATAATTTTTTATTTCTTCATCATTCATATCTTTAATTTCAGTTAATATTTCTTCCTCACTAGTCTTTAGATTTCTCTCACCATTATCACATGCAAATTCTATAGAATGTTTTATATTTAATCTCTCAAGTGCATGCTCAATAGCACCTATACCACTAAACACAGTTCCCAATCTAATCATGTTTTAACTCCTAACAAACTTTTTTATTGTAGTTAATCAATATATGTATCTATTAAAATTTTAAGGAGTTATTTCTTATCAATTTCTACTATATCTCCTATATTACAATCTAGCTTTTTACAGATTCTCTCTAATATCTCTAATGATACATATTCATTTTTATTCATTTTAGAAAATGTGCTAGCTGCAATTCCACATTCTTTTCTTACTTGTGCCTTAGTCATATCTTTATCAATTATTAATTTCCAAAGCCTTTTATAGGATACCCCCATCTTTGCACCTCCGCTTTTATAGAAAATTATATAATCATTGAGTAATATAGCACAAAAACTATCAGATTTCAAAAGTTTTTTCGGGAACTCATTCATTTTTTCGAATATGTACTATTCACCAAATAATAAATAGGCTTTTTCATTAGAATTTACAAACTATTATTTTCTTCACTAATACTTGTAAACTATAATACTCTAATCAAATAAAATATCAGTCTTGTCAACTCCCCTAAGCAAAAGTCGTTCAATCAACTCAACCCTATTTCCAGGCCATTTTCACACCTTTTTCTCGCTGAATAAAAATAAGATTTCCCAGGATTAGTAACTTCCTAAATCACTGGAAAACCTTATTATATCAACGATTTAACTACACTTATTCATCTATCCTTGACATCAATGCTACGCACTCAACATGTGTGGTCTGCGGAAACATATCCACTGGCTGTACTTCCTTCGTCTGATAACCGCCATCTTCTAGAATACGCAAATCACGGGCTAAGGTAGATGGATTACAGGAAACATAGACAATTCGCTCTGGTTTCATGTCCAACATGGCTTTCAATAATGCTTCATCACAGCCTTTTCTAGGTGGATCGACGACAATCACATCAGGTTTTAAACCTTGGGCCTGCCACCATGGCATTACTTTTTCTGCTTGCCCAACGAAGAATTCGGCATTATCGATATGGTTGAGTCTGGCATTGGCCTTGGCGTCGGCAATGGCCTCTGGGACGATCTCCACACCATACACTTTCTTCGCTTGCTGTGCTAAAAATAAAGAGATGGTTCCAATCCCGCAATAAGCGTCAATAACGGTTTCATTGCCTGTTAAATTGGCATATTCCAAGGCCTTATCATAGAGTTTCTTCGTCTGAACGGGATTGACTTGAAAAAAGGATTTGGCAGAGATGGCGAACCGAATACCGCCAATTTCGTCATAAATATACTCTTCTCCCCATAATACGTTAGTTTTCTTGCCTAAAATAACATTTGTGCGTTCAGAATTGACATTATGAACAATTGATTTTACATCTGGGTAGTTCTCAGCAATTTCTTTTACCAACTTATCTAATCCATGTACTTTATTTGGTTTTGTAACTAGTACGACCATCATTTGCTTAGTTACTTGACCTGAGCGAACCATAATGTGCCTTAATACACCACGATGCTGCTTTTCGTCATATGCTGGTATACCAAGTCGATTGGCAATCTCACGGATAGCATCGATCATATGATCGTTTCTTTCATCCGTGATGATACAGCGCTCCATATCATCGATAATGTCATGACTTTTCTTACGATAAAAACCAGTGATTAATTCACCATGTTTCATCCCAACTGGAATTTGGACTTTGTTTCGATATCGCCATGGTTCCTCCATTCCAATCGTTGGATGAATTGGAATTCCTTCGATATGTCCAAACTTTTTTAAGGCGTTTTCGACTTGTGTTCGTTTTCTATCAAGCTGCATTTCATAATCCATGTGCTGCAACTGACAGCCACCACATTTGTAATAAACATTACAAGGCGGATCCACGCGGTGTTTGCTTGGTTGTATCACATCGACTAGTCGTCCAAATCCGAAATTTTTCTTCACTTTGATAACTTTTACGACTGCCTTTTCACCCGGCAAACCATAGGGAACAAATAGCGGGTAACCGTTAATCTTGCCAACACCGTCACCTTCATGGGTAATATCTTCAAAGGTCACTTCTACGGTTTGGTTCTTTTGTACAGGCGGGGTTGTTTTTGTCATAATATCTACTTCCTTCTTCTTCAATCATAAGCCGACAACATTTCTTATCAGATACTGTCCAAATTTTATCATAGTTATCTCTAAATAGGAAATACTGTGTCTAATCGCATCATTTCCTGGGAAATAACGACTGGCACTTTTTAATGAATTGTCGCTGGTAAGTCTCTATATGCTCCCAAATTGCTTCTCATCGCTGAGGCAGCAGTTATCGGGAAAAAATAACTTATCGCTGTATTTTATGTGGTAATCCATCAACATTCTGCTTCTATAGAGAAAAAAGTACATCCTGTCGGAATGTACTTTAACCTTCTAGTTCTGCAATCTTTGCTTGTTTTTCAATAAATTCAGAAGATACAAAAAATTCGATATGCTGATAGAGGTTTTCAAATTCTCCTGGCAATAGACCGCCATATTCACCATCCAAATTCAACTGCATTCTTTCTTCTGTTTTCACCTTGATTCGATTGGCTTTGGTGTAAAAGAGATGATCATCTTCTAAGTGGGCTCCTTTTGTTGCGAGACTGGCAATACGCACAAATTCAGCAAGATTTGTTTTGCGAAGAATAACTAAATCGAAATAGCCATCATTCATTTTTGCAGCTGGGGCGATTTTTTCGAAGCCTCCTACAGAGTTACTGTTCGATACGAGGAATAACATAATTTCGTCTTCAAATATATTACCATCATATTCGATTGTTACTTTTATTGGCTTTAGAAACGGAAGCATTTCAATTCCTTTTAAATAATAAGCTAATTGTCCTAACATGGTTTTTAGTTTACTTGGAACTTCATAAGTTAGTTCAGTCAGCTTTCCACCGCCGGCGATATTCATAAAATAATGATCATTCACCTTGCCAATATCCAGCTTCATGGTCCGGTTCTCAATAATGGTGTCCACGGCCTTATGTATATCTCGAGGGATGCACAAGGCGCGCGCGAAATCATTTGTCGTTCCTACTGGAATAATTCCTAGCTTCGGACGATTCGGTTGTTCGGCCATTCCTTGTACTACTTCATTAATGGTTCCATCTCCACCTGCAGCAATAATCAAATCAAATTGCTGTTCTACAGCCTTTTTTGCAGCGTTAGCTCCATCTCCTTCACCTGTTGTAGCATGTGCAGAGGTTTCATAGCCTGCTTCCTCTAACTTGCGAAGGACTTCCGGTAATTCTTTTTTAAAGATTTCGCGTCCTGAGGTCGGGTTGTAGATTATGCGTGCACGCTTCATCTCGTTCTCTCCTTCAACATAAGATCCTACTTCTATCATAATCCATTTTAGGTTAATTGCAACTTTTAGCCTCTTCAACAGCTGTTATTCTGCCCTAATAAAGCCTTCTTAACCGGTGAAAAAGGACTGCACAGATGATTCCACATCACTCTGCACACTCCTTCTTGATTCACCGTTAACGTTTGTCGATTTCTTCTAAGATTATTTTATTTACCATTGGCGGATTGGCTTGACCTTTTGTTGCCTTCATAGTCTGACCCACTAGGAATCCTAGTGCTTTATCCTTACCATTCTTATAGTCAATAATCGATTGTTCATTATCATCAAGAATCTTGCTGATAATTTCTCGCAGCTGGCCTTCATCAGAAATTTGCACAAGACCTTTTTCTTTGACGATCTTATCTGGATCACCGCCGTTTTTAACGAGTTCTGCGAATACTTTCTTGGCCATTTTCGACGAGATTGTACCGTCAGCAATCAGCTGAATCATCTTGGCTAATGCTTCAGGTGTCATCTTCAAGTCTTGAACCTCAATTTGTTCCTTGTTTAAGAAGGCAGATACTTCACCCATTAACCAGTTAGATGCTTGCTTCACATCTGCCCCTGCCGCTACTGCTGCTTCAAAGAAATCAGACATTTCTTTTGTGCTTGTTAATACAGCGGCATCATATACTGGCAGATCAAGCTCCTCTACATAACGCTTGCGGCGCGCATCCGGCAATTCTGGAATCTCCGCACGAATCCGTTCTTTCCAGGCATCATCGATATATAAAGGCACCAGGTCAGGCTCTGGGAAATAACGATAATCATCTGAACCTTCTTTAACACGCATCAGAATCGTTTCTTTTGTTTGCTCATCATAGCGACGCGTTTCCTGAAGGATTTCTCCACCAGCTAATAGTACTTCACGCTGGCGTTTCTCCTCGAATTCGAGCCCCTTCTGTACAAAAGAGAAAGAGTTTAGGTTCTTTAATTCTGTTTTCGTACCAAATTCGGCTTGGCCTACCGGGCGAATCGAAATATTGGCATCACAGCGTAAAGATCCTTCTTCCATCTTACAGTCAGACACACCTGTATATTGAATAATATTTTTCAATTTTTCTAAGTAAGCATAAGCTTCTTCTGGTGTACGAATATCCGGCTCGGAAACAATTTCTACTAATGGTGTTCCTTGACGGTTGTAATCCACTAATGAATAACCATCATCACCGTGTGTTAGTTTACCTGCATCTTCTTCTAAGTGAAGACGTGTAATACCGATTCTTTTCTTTTCACCGTTTACTTCGATTTCAATCCAGCCATGTTCACCGATCGGCTGATCAAATTGTGAGATTTGATAAGCTTTCGGGTTATCTGGATAAAAGTAGTTTTTGCGGTCAAATTTCGTATCCGTAGCAATTTCACAATTTAGTGCCATTGCTGCCTTCATAGCGTAGTTCACAGCTTCTTCATTTAAAACGGGCAATACACCAGGATAACCTAAGTCAATTGGATTGACATTACTGTTAGGTTCGGAACCAAATGCATTAGGTGCAGGACTAAAGATTTTGGAAGCTGTTTTCAGTTCTACGTGAACCTCTAAACCAATTACTGTTTCAAAGTTTGTCATTATTGGCCACCTCCCAAATTTGGACGCTTCGTATGGAAGTCTGTTGCTTGTTCAAATGCATAAGCCGTACGATAAATCATTGCTTCATCAAAGTGTTTTCCGATAATCTGCAAACCAATCGGCAGACCGGCACTAGAGAATCCACAAGGAATAGAGATGCCTGGTAAACCAGCTAAGTTTACTGGTGTTGTTAATACATCATCTGTATACATGGTTAATGGATCATCAATCTTCTCTCCGACTTTATAAGCAGGTGTAGGAGTAGTTGGTCCTATCACCACATCATAATCTGCAAAGATCTTCTCAAAGTCTTCCTTAATTAAAGTACGCACTTTTTGTGCTTTTTTGTAATAAGCATCATAGTAACCAGAGCTTAAGGCAAAAGTTCCTAACATAATACGACGTTTTACTTCATAACCGAATCCTTCTGCACGGGACTCCTTAAACATATCGATCATATCGACACGTTTCTCAGTACGTTTACCGTAACGAATCCCATCAAAACGAGCCAAGTTAGCACTTGCCTCGGAAGAAGCCAGTAAATAGTAAGCAGCTACAGCATACTTAGAATGCGGCAATGATACCTCTTCCCATGTTGCTCCAAGTTCCTCGTATTTTTTCAATGCTGCTAGTACAGCCTCTTTTACTTCTGGATCTACACCTTCAGATAGGTATTCTTTTGGTACAGCAATGCGTAATCCTTTTACATCTTGTTGTAAGGCTTCGCTGTAATTAGGAATCTCTACATTTGCAGACGTAGAATCCATTTGATCATGTCCTACAATTGCTTGTAATAAGTGAGCATTATCCTCTACCGTTCTTGTAATTGGTCCAATCTGGTCTAAAGAGGAAGCAAATGCTACCAAACCAAAACGAGACACAAGGCCATATGTAGGCTTTAGGCCAACTACACCACAAAATGCAGCCGGTTGACGGATTGAACCACCTGTATCAGATCCTAGCGAGAAAAATACTTCCCCAGCCGCTACTGCAGCTGCTGAACCACCACTGGATCCACCCGGAACATAATCGGTATTCCAAGGGTTGCGAGTGTCTGCATAACTGGAATTCTCAGTAGAAGAACCCATGGCGAACTCATCCATATTTAATTTCCCAATCGTTACCGTTTGCTCGTTTTCCAACTTTTGGATAACAGTTGCGTCATACAGCGGATCGGTTAGATTATCAAGGATTTGACTAGCGCAAGTAGTACGCAATCCTTTGGTTACAATATTATCTTTTATCCCTATCGGCATACCGTATAAAATAGAAGCCTCAGCTCCGAGCTTTTCGTCTAATTCCTTTGCTTGTTGTTTAGCTGCTTCTTCATTTAGTGTAATGAATGCTTTAACTTCTCCGTCCACTTCCTTAATGCGGTCATAAGAAGCCTCTACAAGATCACTAACGGTAATTTCTTTGTTATGTAGCTTTTCTTGCAGTTCTTTTAAAGTAAAATCAAAAAGTGACACATAAAACCCTCCTTATTCTAAAATCGATGGCACACGGAATTGACCGTTTGCCTGATCCGGCGCATTCTTCATTGCTTCGTCTTTAGTAATCCATTCTCTTGGTTCATCTTTACGCATCACATTCTTCAAATCTAGTACGTGGGTCGTTGGTTTGACATCTGTCGTATCCAGTTCATTAAGAAGCTCCGCATAGTTAATAATATCGCCTAATTGCTGTGTAAACATTTCTACCTCTTCCTCTGTTACAGCTAGACGCGCTAAATTTGCCACGTGTTTTACTTGTTCTTTTGAGATTTCAGCCACGTGATTCACCTCCATATATATTTGTTTGCTATACACTTTTTGAACATCCTCTTAGAGAAACCCTCAGCTTGTCTTCTATGAAGGACGAGCCTTGGCTTTCTTGTACTATCTAACCAGATACAGTTAAAACCAATCGGCGGCTTCTGTCGATTCGATAGTAAGTAATAAAGTAAGGCCTCATCAGCAGGGCTTTTCTCCCTGCTGATGGTAGCGAAACTTATCAGGGAGTGAACGCCCATGATAAATACGTAACGTCTATTTTACCATTAAACTTGTGATACTAAAACATTTTTGTCAGATTAATTAGCGGTAGATATGCACAAAGCCTTCTTCTTGACCAGCCTCTCTGACAATTAAGGCTTCTTGCCGCTCGCCCGACTTAATATTAATTTCTAACGGGTAATCATTTGGAAAGCCGGATAGCACTAGGCCATATACATATTGTGTGAAACCTATCAGTTCCGCTTTGCCATAAAACGAGACGGGAATTTCTACCGTTAATCGACGTAATTCTCCATCTTGGAAAAAGCCCTTGCCTATCACACTGACATAATTCGGAAAATAAGAAGCGATGTCTGATTCAAAATCCACTAATGTAGCCCATACATCAGGATAGGTTTGTTGTCCATATTCAGAAGGGAATAATACATTCTCTTCATTCACATCTTCCCAATTATCAACCGATGCGCTATCCGCAGGTACATTGGCCACAGATACAAAATGCCCTGGAACTAATGAACTATGAGCAGCCTCTCGATACAATGCCAGTCGAACCGGAACATTAGGGACATCTTCCATCTCACGCAGCCGCTGCACAATTTCATTGGCAATTTGGTTCGCCTCTTGCCTCATCTTTGATTCTGGAATATCTTCATAATAATACGGTCCGCCAATTTCGGTCTGAAAGCGATAGACAGATTTCATCGCAATTGCAATCGAGATACCGGCCAGCTCCACGGAGTCATCGTCTGACTTTCGTAAATAATTTTGTTCTAGGATATGGGAGAGATACCTTGGGTTCTCCTCTTCTGCTTTTTGTGCTGACATGTTTTCATCTATTTCCGGATTTAGGCCTTCCGGGCTTTCGTCTGGATCATATCGGCCGAGCCAGCTGTAGAGGATATCATCCGTTAGATATTGCCCTTCTTGAAAAAAATAATCGCTTGGTTCAAAGACTTCCATCGAATGCCGGCGCAGTCCTTCTTCTAATTCGTCAATATCGACACGATTTGCAATTTGATTTGTGATCACGCCCCGTGCTTGACTTAAATTAGAATCAATTAGCACACGATAGTTCTCATCAGAAACATTATACCTCGGAATGATCGCCGCATCCTCTAAGGACTCATCGATATTCTCGTCAATTATCGCCTCTTCTGGCTGTTCACCAAAATCCGGCGAACAGCCAGCTGCTAGAAGTACAAATGCCATCAGAATTGCTATACGTTTTTTCATGATGTTGTATCCCCCTCTAAAGCAGTCTGAAGCTGTTCTTCCTCCCATACTTCTATCTCCAGTTCTCTGGCTTTGGTTAATTTGGAACCAGCTTCTTCCCCAGCAATGACTAAATCGGTCTTCTTACTGACACTGCCGGTTACCTTGCCGCCTAAAGCCTCAATCTGCTGTTTGGCTTCTTGCCGTGTATATATGGTTAATTTGCCAGTTAATACAACCGTTTTATCCGCAAAGATACTATCTGAGGAGATGTCCGCTAAGTTTGGGCCATTATATTCCATATTTAAGCCTAGCTCTTTTAATTCGGCGAGCAGCTTTTGCACCTTTTCGTCTTCAAAATATTGCACAATCGAATCAGCCATTTTATCACCGATCTCATCAACAGCTATCAAGTCCTCCAAACTGGCCGCCTGAAGCTTCTCCATGGTCCTGAAATGGGCCGCTAGGGTCTTGGCTGCCTTGGAACCCACATAGCGTATACCCAGCCCAAACAACAGTCTTTCCAAAGAATTCTCTTTCGATTTCTCAATTGCTGCCAGTAAATTATCGACTGATTTTTCACCCATTCTTTCTAATTGTAACAGTTTCTCACGTTCTAACCGGTATAAATCAGCAATGGTATGGACATATGATTCACGGTAAAGCTGTTCAATAACCTTTTCTCCTAACCCATCAATATTCATCGCCAGCCTGGAAACGAAATGGATAAGCCCTTCTTGTAATTGAGCCGGGCAATTAGGATTGATACAACGTAACGCTACTTCTCCTTCTATGCGAACAAGTTCATCCTGACAAGAAGGACATTCTTTGGGCATCGAAAAGGCTTCAAGTCCTTCTGGACGCTGGTCAATCACCACTTGTATAACCTCTGGAATAATATCGCCCGCTTTTTTAATTGTGACGGTATCACCAATGCGGATATCCTTTTCTTTAATCAGGTCCTCATTGTGAAGAGACGCGCGCTGTACTATTGTTCCGGCTACCTTTACTGGTTCAAGGATCGCCGTTGGGGTAACCACACCAGTACGTCCCACACTAAGTTCCACATCAATTAACTTGGTAACAGCCTCTTCCGCAGGAAATTTATAGGCAGTTGCCCACCGCGGACTCTTCGCCGTAAAACCGAGTTGTTCCTGCGCCTCTAGGTTATCTACTTTGATTACAATCCCATCGATATCATAGGATAATGCTGCCCGTTTCTCCACCCATTCATGCACAAAATCAAGCACCTCATCGATACCTTGGCATTTACGCCATTCCGGGTTGGTTTTAAAACCAAGTTCTTGTAAATAAGTTAGTCGTTCACTATGACTTTCTAATGTACCAGATTCCCATTCTCCAACAGCATATAAGAAAATATCTAATTGCCGCTGGGCTGCGATTTGTGGATTGAGTTGGCGCAAAGAGCCTGCCGCCGCATTACGCGGATTAGCAAACAGTGCCTCCCCGTTCTGCTCACGCGCCTCATTCAGGCGGGCAAAGGCCTGCTGCGGCATATAGGCCTCTCCACGCACTTCCATCGCCGAATGATCCTTAATCCGCAATGGGATACTCTTAATCGTCTTTAAGTTACTGGTGATATCTTCTCCTGTTTCCCCATCTCCTCGGGTAGCGCCTTGGACAAAGAGTCCATCTTGGTAGCGCAGAGAAATGGCTAGTCCATCTATTTTTAATTCACAAACATAAGTAACGGTTTCTTCGCCTAATCCTTCCCGAACACGGCGGTCAAAATCCTTTACATCCCCCTCATTAAAGGCGTTGGATAAACTCAACATCGGTACTCGGTGAGTGACTTTCTCAAACGCCTCTAATGGCGGTCCGCCGACTCGCTGGGATGGAGAATCAGGCGTAATCAGTTCAGGAAATGCTGTTTCCAGCTCCTTTAATTGTTTCATTTTTTGATCATATTCTGTGTCAGATACGGTTGGATTATCTAACACATGATATTGATAATTATATGTGTTTAATTGTTCTCGCAATACTTGCAGCTGTTCACGTGCCTCTTGTTCATTCATTGAGAAAAAGCACCTCCTTTTTTTACACTTTCGTAATCGGGGCAAACTTGGCCAAGAGTCGCTTTATTCCTATTGGTGCTGGAAAAGCGATATCTAATTCCATGGCATCGTCTGTTCCACCCACTCTTACGATCGTACCTTGTCCCCATTTTTTGTGATTTGCCTTATCGCCAACTTGCCAGCCCTGTTGATCCCCGCCTGTTGTTTGATTCACATTGCGGATTGCTTGACGTTTTGGCCTTGGCTGTTCAAATGGTAAGTCTTGATCCTGGAGCTGGATACGACTCTGCTTTGGCGCAAATGATTCTCTCACCACTTGTTCTTTGCCTTCTATCAATTCATCTGGTATCTCGTCAATAAAACGGCTAATTGGGTTCATATTGGTGCGTCCATACAAAGTACGCATAAAGGCATTAGAAACATGGAGAATCTCCTCTGCACGCGTAATACCTACATAAGCCAGACGACGCTCTTCCTGCATTTGCACCTCATCCATCAAAGAACGACTGTGCGGAAAGATACTTTCTTCCATTCCAATTAAGAATACCACAGGGAACTCCAGTCCTTTGGCAGCATGCAAGGTCATCATTGTTACACTATCTTCTGCGGTTGGATCGTCATTCATTTGGTCAATATCGGAAACTAACGCTAAATCGGTTAAGAAATTAACCAATGTTTTTTCTTCTGCCGTTTCTTCAAAATGCTTCGTAACTGTCTTGAACTCTTCAATATTCTCTAAACGAGTTTGTGCCTCAATGCTTCGCTCATTAAGTAACATTTCTTCATAACCTGTACTGCCAATAACTTCCTCCACCATATCGGTTGCAGTCAAGAACTCTTGCTGCTGTTCCCAATTCTTAATCATCTGGCCAAATTCCATCAAGCCCTTAGCTGCCTTGGCGCTTAGCCCGACAAAATCGACTTCCTGTACAGCCGTATAAAGGGAAATATCATTTAGTTGTGCATAAGCGATTAATTTATCCATGGTGGTCTTTCCAATTCCTCGTTTCGGTACATTGACCACACGAGCAAAACTGATATCATCATCAGGGTTCACAATCAAACGTAAATAGGCTAACAAATCCTTAATTTCCCTGCGGTCGTAGAATTTTGTACCACCTACCATTTGATAAGGGATGGCAGCCTTCATAAAAGTCTCTTCAATCGCACGCGATTGAGCATTAGTGCGGTACAGCACCGCAACATCTTGGTACTTATATTTATCCTTTATTAGGTTTTCAATCCGTTCCGCGACAAACAAACCTTCTTCTTGCTCGTTAGAAGCTCGAAAGTATTGAATTTTGCTTCCTTCATCATTATCTGTCCAAAGCTTTTTTGGCTTGCGTTCGGAATTATGCTTGATTACCTCATTAGCTGCTTGCAAAATCGACTTGGTGGAACGATAATTTTGCTCTAACAAGACGACATATGCACTTGGATAATCTTTCTCAAAGGAGAGAATATTACTAATATCAGCACCGCGCCAAGCATAAATCGATTGATCGGAATCCCCAACCACACATAAATTCTGAAACCGGCTGGCCAATTGTTTAACCAAAAAATATTGAGCATGGTTGGTATCTTGATATTCATCCACATGAATATATTGGAAACGGCGCTGATAATATTCCAATACTTCCGGTACACGCTGGAAAAGATGTATCGTCTGCATAATTAAATCATCAAAATCGAGTGATTGATTTTTGCGAAGTCGCTTCTGATATTCGGTATATACCTCAGATACTTGTCTCTTATAGAAATCATCCACTGATTCTGCGAATTTCTCCGGTGTAACCAATTCATTCTTTGCACTGGAAATGGATCCTAACATCGCTCGAGGATCAAATTTCTTCGCATCTATATTTTTATCTTTTAATATATTTTTTATAACTGTCAGTTGATCAGCACTGTCTAAGATTGTAAAGTTGCTGCTGTAACCGATACGATCAATATCCCTGCGCAAGATACGGACACACATCGAATGGAAAGTTGATATCCACATATAATCCGCTTCAGGACCAACTAAATCAATGACCCGTTCCTTCATTTCACGTGCTGCTTTGTTCGTAAAAGTAATCGCTAGTACTGTTCTTGGCGATACTTCTTTCTCATCTAGCAGGTAGGCAATTCGATGGGTAAGCACTCGTGTCTTTCCACTGCCTGCCCCCGCCATAATTAAGAGCGGACCTTCTGTATGCTTGACAGCCTCTTGTTGTTTATCATTCAGTCCCTTTAACAAGTCGCGCATTGTCCGACTCATTCTAACACCGTCCTTCATTTTTACTTAATTGCTTTTACCGTCGCCAGGGCTTCTTTCGGATTATCGTAAAGAGCATTACCCACGACAATAATATCTGCATAGCGACTCATCGCTTGAGCCTGCTCTTTGGTCTCAATACCTCCGCCATAAATCAGTTTGGTATCCTTCAGCTGCTTACTGATTTTCTCTACTAAATGAATGTTGCCGTATGCGCCGCTATATTCTAAATAGAAGAAAGGCAGATGAAATAAGTGCTCTGCCATTCTTGCATAACCGATTACTTCTTCGGTTGACGGCAGATTACATACGGCATGCTGATAAACTTTGGACGAAGGATTCATAATACAATAGCCTTCTGCAAACATTTCTTTCCAATCTATAATATCACCATACTCGACGACTGCTTGATGCTGAACATCCATCATCCAGTGCTTCTCTTGACTATTCAGCACCATAGGAACGAAATAATAGTCATATCCTGGTGTCACCGACTCAATATTAGAGATTTCCAATATTACAGGAACGGTATAGCGTCGGATCGAGCTGAGCAGCTGTAACACACCATCCAAGGTGACATCATCTGTCCCGCCCACCATAATAGCGTCTGTTCCTGATTCACATATTTTATCAATCATATCCTCAGACAAGTCCTTTGCCGGATCCAGCTTGAAGATATGCTTCCAGTTATCCATGTTATACACGTTATAAAATCCTCCAGTATTCGCGTTTCTCTACCCATTATTTCATTATACCAAAAATCACAGCTAATTTTGAATGATATCTAAGTTAATTTTGTGGAAATATGAAATGATGGAGAATGTTACAGTTGATTCGGGCTCTATATTCCAAATCAACTAGCTATTAGCGATAGATTTAAGCCATTTGGCATTGTATTCAAGCCACTTAGTTGTGCTATTAAGCCACTTGACCTTACTTTTAAGTCACTCGAAAGCATATTCAGGTCACTCAGAGCCTCCTTTAAGTCAATCTCTCTTTATCAGAAAAAAATACGGCTGCACATCTACTGCAAACCGCATTTTCCTATTAATCTTTTGTCCATTTCATATCGGATTCTCTAATTTCGCGTATAACCCGGCAAGGATTACCCGCTGCTACTACATTGGCTGGGATATCTTTTGTCACGACACTGCCTGCACCAACAATCGAATTATCTCCAATTGTCACCCCTTGTGTTACTTGAACATCGCCCCCAAGCCATACTCTATCCCCAATCGTAATTGGCTTGGCATAAACACCGCCATTTATTCGTTCGATTGGATCCTCAGCATGATTAGCCGCATACAATCCTGCTCGCGGTCCAATATATACATCATTACCAATCGAGACTTGATTACAGTCTAATATGATCATATCGTGATTAATGTATACATTACTGCCAATGCTAATATTAAAGCCAAACTCACAACGGAAATTGGATTCGACCAAAACATTGTCTCCCAAATGATCAAATAATTTCTTTAGAATCGTGTAATCATATTCATTGTCATCGTTTACTTTTTTGTTATAACGACGACACGCAGCAATCGCGTCTTTTCTGAGCCGATCGACATCTGGATGGGCATCATCGTACATTTCCCCTGTGTTGACCATTTGTTTTACTTCTTCGATGTTCATCTACAGCCACTCCCAACAACTATGTAATGGTTACAAGTATATAAAGTTCTCTATATACTTGTAAAAGGATATGTTTGTTCACACTTTATTGACAATTGAGAATGATTTCTCCATATGGTTAGTATACTCCTTGACAAATATCTAATTTTTATTAATAATGACTCTAGAGTAATAATTATTTTATTTACTTAAGGTAAGTAAAATAATACTAAAATATAGAAGATCTATAAGGAGGACAATCTACATGTCATTAGTAGGTAAGGAAGTACTACCATTTAGCGCAAGTGCATTTCGTCAAGGAGAATTCGTGGACGTAACAGAGGAAAATTTCAAAGGAAAATGGAGCATCCTTTGCTTCTATCCAGCAGATTTTACTTTTGTTTGCCCAACAGAATTAGAAGATTTACAAAACCAATATGCTGAGTTACAAAAACTTGGAGTAGAAGTTTATTCTGCATCAACAGATACTCACTTCACTCATAAAGCTTGGCATGAAAGCTCTGACGCTATCGGTAAAATTGAATATACAATGATCGGCGACCCATCTCAACAGCTTTCTCGCAACTTCGATGTATTAAGAGAAGAAGCTGGTCTAGCAGACCGTGGGACTTTCATCATCGACCCTGATGGTGTGATCCAAGCAGTTGAAATTAATGCAGAAGGTATCGGCCGTGATGCTAGTACATTAATTAACAAAATCAAAGCAGCTCAATATGTCCGTAACAATCCAGATGAAGTTTGCCCTGCAAAATGGCAAGAAGGCGGCGAAACATTGAGACCAAGCCTTGATTTAGTAGGTAAAATATAAGAAAAGCGTAGCTAGGCTGCTGCTTAGATACTTTCCTACCAACTAAGAAAAGAGGGTCAAAATGCTTGAGCAAGAAATTAAATCACAACTAAATGAATATTTAAAATTACTAGAAAACGACCTTGTACTTAAAGTACAGATCGGTTCTGATAAAGTATCCCAAGAAGTGGACGAGCTAGTAAACGAAATTGCAAGCATGTCTGATCGCATCACCATTGAACCAGGTGATTTTCCTAGAACACCTAGCTTTAGTATTAATCAAAAAGGCAGCGAAGACTCTGGTGTGGTCTTCGCTGGTGTTCCGCTTGGACATGAGTTCACTTCCCTTGTATTAGCTTTATTGCAAGTAAGTGGCCGTCCGCCAAAGACAGATGAGAAAGTTATTGAACAAATCAAGCAATTAGAAGGTCCATTACACTTTGAAACGTATGTCAGCTTATCTTGTCAAAACTGCCCTGACGTAGTCCAGGCACTAAATCTGATGAGTGTGGTAAATCCTGCTATCACTCACACGATGGTTGAAGGCTCTGCCTTTAAAGAAGAAGTAGAGAGCAAAGATGTCATGGCAGTGCCAGCTGTATTCCTAAATGGCGAATCATTTATCAATGGACGTCAAACACTAGAAAGCATCCTAGAGACATTAGGAAGTACAGTTGATATCTCTGAACTTAACGACAAAGAAGCATTTGATGTACTTGTTGTCGGTGGCGGTCCTGCTGGTGCAAGTGCGGCTATTTACGCGGCACGTAAAGGGATTCGTACGGGTATCGTGGCAGAACGCTTCGGCGGTCAAGTGCAAGATACAATGGGTATTGAGAACTTTATTACGACTAAATATACAGAAGGTCCGAAATTAGTAGCTAACTTAGAAGAGCATGTACGTGATTATGATGTAGACATCATGAACTCAATGCGTGCCAAATCATTAGCGAAGAAAGACCTTTTTGAGCTAGAATTAGAGAATGGTGCAACTCTAAAAAGTAAGACAGTTATCGTCTCCACAGGAGCTCGCTGGAGAAATATCGGTGTTCCTGGCGAAGCAGAATTCAAAAATAAAGGTGTAGCATACTGCCCACACTGTGATGGGCCAATCTTTGAAGGTAAAGATGTGGCAGTTGTCGGCGGTGGTAACTCTGGAATTGAAGCAGCAATTGATTTAGCCGGAATTGTCAAGCATGTTACTGTACTTGAATTCCTGCCAGAGCTCAAAGCAGATAAGGTATTACAAGAACGCTTATTCAGCTTACCTAATGTAACAGTTATCACCAATGCACGTACTTCCGAAATCTATGGTTCTGATAAAGTAGAAGGTATTCGCTACGTCGACCGTGAAACAGAAGAAGAGCATACAGTTGAACTTGCGGGTGTATTCATCCAAATCGGGCTTGTACCAAATACGGAATGGCTGGAAGGTACAGTAGACCGCAGCAAGTTCGGTGAAATCCTTGTCGATAAGCGCGGTGCTACGAGTGTGCCTGGTATCTTTGCAGCAGGAGATTGTACAGACAGCGCGTATAAACAAATTATTATTTCCATGGGATCTGGTGCCACTGCCTCATTAGGTGCATTTGATCACTTGATTCGTAATTAGGAACGAAAAGCGCAGAGAGCCCTTTTAAAAACGTAGAGAATGGAGCGTCACAACAGAGATAAAGGAAACACGACGACGGAAGGAGTCGATGTTGACTTATCTTAGGGCGTGACGTGACATCTCTAAAGTTTGGCGCTTGAAGCTGGACATGACTATTCTTGAATAAGAATGAACGCATGAAAGATTATATCCTTTCTGATTTTAGATCAAAAAACGCTTGGCGAGAAAATCCCAAGCGTTTTTTTAATGGTCTAGTAAATTATTATACAGGCTAACTATTATCTAAGCGTGGCTATTTTTGGTATAACGCATATAGTAATGATAGATGAACCATAATAATGAAACGAATAACATGACAAAAGCGGAAAGATAGTAGACGGCAGAAAGCCCTGACCAATCCATGATAAAAAAGGCAACTAACGGACCAATCGCTGCTCCACAGTCTACCACAACGGTATGAAAGGTCATCATCTTCACAGGATTAGTTTGCACAGACGCCTCCGCTGCTAGTGTATCTATAATCGTAATAAACCCTGTTGAAATCAGTTGAAAACACAAGACCACGATTAATAAAATAAACATGGATTCCACACGTCCTATGATAAGAAAAGCCAGACTTCCTAATATCAAGGGCAGGAAAATCACATATTGTTTATATTTGCTTTTATCAACAGCAGCCCCAATCACCGGAGCAAAAAAAGGGTCCCAAGCCCAGCGTACTGCCTGAATAAGACCTGCTAATGTGGCTGCCCCAATTACCGCACCAAATATAGTCCATTCTGTTTGATAAGATTGTTCAATCAAAGGACTGATTGTCGAATTAAAAACTCCCATCGTGATATAACCCATTGTTCCACCAGTAAGGATAATCAACACAATATACGGGTGCCGCATCGTCATCTTGTCTTGTACATGAGATGGCTGGCTTTGATTGGATGGTTCTTCCTCCTTATTGCTGTTACTTTTGGGTATCATAATAAAAACTAATGGAAAAATCAAAAAAGAAGCCAATGCAAAGGTTGTCGTTACAATTGGTATCGATAACTGATCAACTAAGAACCCTCCAGCAAGCATGCCTGCCAACCCGCCTAAGCCCCATAAGCCATTATACATTCCCATCAAACGGCCTCTATTGTTTTCATTAGAAAAGGTAACTACTGTCAACATTCCTCCCAATTTTATAAAAGACCAGGCGATGCCCCAGAGGACTCTCGCAAGTAATAACAGCACAAAACCACTTACCAATCCGTAAGACAATGTACTTATACAAGCACATGCTACGGAAATCAATACACCTGTCCGAATCGAAAACTTGCGGTAAAATAAACCAACTACAGGTGTGATGGGAAGGCGTATCAATCGATTAACAGATAACAATACACCAATCTGCCAAATGGCAGTCAAGCCAAAATCCTCCCAATAAATAGGGAGGACAATAAAAAGCATGGCATCTCCTAAAAGGGTAATTGCTGTGATAAGTGCTATCCCAATAACTCTGTTTTTATTATTCATCTGCTCCACACACTACATATATGTTTGGATTAGCCGCCTCCACATTCACCCCTCCAGTTTATTTTCCGAAGCTATTTTTCGATTGGTTATTTCAACTTTTGCTTTTTCTAACTAAGACCAAAACTATATTTGATTGATACATAAAAAATAAATGTGTCCAAGTCACTTTTCCTACCCAGATAGTGTTACTTATCCGCTGGAAAAACAAGGCCTATTTCTTTTCGTGCTTGATCCAGCACACGCATAGTTGCTAAAGAATCCGACCATGTATTAACTTTATTTTCCATTTCGTTATTTTCGATTGATTCTACAAAAGATTTGGCTTCATAATACATACTGTTAGCTACTTGCTTGGCATCTAGGGATTCTTCTGTTCCATCACGATATACGATCTTGACATCTAACATATCAGAGAATTTGCCGATAATAATCGATCCTTTTTCTCCTTGGATTTCAGAAGGCAATGCCGAGTCGGTCACTTTTGAGTACATCGAAATGCCATGGAATGCCTCATAATCGGCCATGACGGTACCTTGACCATCTACTCCTGATTCTAACATAAACGCCGTCGTTTGAATGGCATTAGGTGCTCCAAACAAGGAAATCATTGGATAAATACAGTAGACGCCAATATCCATTAAAGCTCCATTTGACAATTCCGGTTTGAATGCATTAAGTACAATTCCCTCCTTATATTTGTCATAGCGAGAGGAATACTGACAGAAATTCGCTACATAACGGCGAATAGGTCCTATTTTAGCTAGATTTTCTTTTACTAATTGAAAATTTGGCAAATGGGTGGTTTTCATTGCTTCCATTAACGTTACTTGCTGCTCCTTGGCAACCTTGACCATTGCCTCGGATTCTTGCAAATTAGAGGCAAAAGGTTTTTCCACAATCACATGTTTGCCACCTTTCATACAAGTTATGGCTTGCTCACTATGTAAGGCTGTGGGCGAGGCAATATATACGGCATCAATCTCCGCACTATGAGCAAATTCCTCTAAATCTGTATATGTCCGGTCAATCTGATATTTTGCTGCAAATTCATCAGCCTTTTCCTGGGTGCGTGAATAAACGGCATGCAGCTGAAAATTGCCGATCTCACTCGTTCCATCAATAAAGCGGTCTGTAATCCAATTTGTTCCTATTACTCCAAAGCGAATCATTGTCTGTGTCCCCCTGTATATTATTTTTCATGAAAAAAAGAGGCCTCGCCGCAGGCACTCATTCTTTCTTTAAGCGATCTAGTACAATTCGATAGCCGTCATTCCCATAAGTCAAGCAACGCTTCACTCGTGAGATAGTTGTCGAAGAGGCATTCGAGGCATCGGCAATGGCGGTATATGTGCTGCCTTCGTCCAGCATCTTGGCCACTAACAACCGCTGAGCTAATGATTGCACCTCATTCATTGTAGCAATATCATCAAAAAAACGATAGCATTCCTCACGGTTCTCCAGCGACAAAATGGCATCAAATAATTGATCTAATTGTTCGCCACGCAACTTATCAATTTGCATGGTATGCATCTCCCCTTTTTTATCATGGTACTCATTGTCCTTAAAAGCTTGGAAATAGCAGACACTGTCCCCTGATAAGTTTTGCTAACGATTATGGAAGTCTTCCTTCTTAATAGCTTGTTCCATCATCAGGCAGCTTAAGGTGTCCATTTTACCTGATCAATTCCTTTATCTGTTGGAATAATATTAATCCATGTTTGTCCAGGAATAAATGGAACTGGCTCACCATCCTTCGTTGGAACAATTTTACCATCATTTTGCTCCCATTGCACGTGTTGTACTTTACCTCGCTGTAGCAATAAAGCATCGCCGCCAGATTCTAAGTCTATCTCACGCCTTCCTTCTTTATCCATTACTTGATGCTCTGCTTCCACAAAAAAGACGTTATCTAGTGTAACTGGCTGTTGATCTTCATATTCTACAGTCTGTTCGCCATCACTATAGCGATAGTATTGTTCCAGCTCCGTATCATATTGATAACGAATTTGATTGGTTGAATCATAGGCATAGGAAATCTCGCTTCCATCCTCACCGTTAATACTTCCGCCTCCATATAAGAATGGTAATGACGTATAGTTTGCTTCTAGAGGAAAGCCCTGATCCTCAGCATATTGATAAATACCATCAAACCATACATACGAATTATGTGGTGCCTCACGATCTGTAGAACGCTCAAATAAGACATGGTCATTATCATAGTACATACCATTCAAGCTTTCTGTTGCTTCCGCTTGAATCATATCCTCGATAAAATTAGCTGCACCATGGTAAATATAAATGGCATCATATTTCTGGGCTAAGTCTACATAATAAGGACGCGCACTTCGTACAGGGCCGACCTGCTCCGGTATATCACTCTGATACAGCGCCATAAACCGAGTAATATTACCTTCTGATAGAATTTCAAATATGATATCTGCCTGTGATAAACCTGTTTGTGGTCTTGCGTCTGAATGGTTATTGACCATTACAGCAATCACACGATCGGTTACTTCTGCTTCTGCTTCAACACCTGTCAGTGGATAGGCATATTCCGGCTGATCAATGGTGGGTACTTCTTTTGCAGGCCCGTTGTCTGATTCTGCCGCCGGGTCATTTATCTCTTGATTATCGTTTGGATCTGAGCAAGCTGCCAAGCCAAACATAAGACAGAACAGCAATAAGATACTTTGTTTCATAAATAGCAGCCCCTTTTTTACACTATTAAGTGTGTATTTAAAAGTGTTCGTCTTTTCAAGGAACCAGTGCAGAAATTTTGTATTCCTTCTATTAAATAATGTAAAACGAATATCGACATGTCTTCATACATGTCGATATCCTTATCCATTCTGCCCGTATTCTCTTCGTTTTAAAAGCTAGCGCATAATAGCAGGAAAAATAACTTCTCGCTTCTTCACATCCACAATACCTTTTGGTGTGATACGAACAAACGGTAAATGCATAGATGATAAGAATAATAAACCATATGGCGGGTCTTGATACTGATAGCCATGTTCAATCAGAATCCTTCTTAACTTCTTATCTCCCTCTATTAATGTGCTCATTTCCCCTTGATACATCATTCCTGCGATTTGCAGCGGAAGTTCAAAAATGATTTTTCCGCGATGTACTAATACAATCCCGCCGCCAATTTCTTTCATTCTGGCAAAGGCAAGCATAAGATCGGATTTACTCTTTCCAATTAAGACAATATCCCCTGTCAAGGAATACGAGCTGGCCAAGCCGCCCAATGTTTCTGTAAAACCTTTAATCATCGTGTTGACACGCCATTCACCTTCACGATCCATTAACATTAAGAAGGTTTCATCGGTTCTGTCACTGATTTCTTCTGTATTGGCGTCAATGGAAATTGGGTATGGTTTCATGATTACATCATTAGTCATTTTCAAACCTAACGGCATTGAAAATTGCAAATCACTTTCTTGCAGGTTCCAATCTAATTTCAATTTGGTAAGACCATACTTTTCCCAATTAATGACCTTATGCTGGTTCACTAACTCACCATCTCGTTTCAGCCATTTACCTTTAGCAATCACAGATTCCGGTGTAGCATTGTCAGGTGTGGTCAAAATATTAATATGTGCTGTACGGCCAGGTGCAATACCACCCAATCGCTCTTCCAGATGGAATTGTTCTGCCGCATTATAAGTGCCCATCATATAGGCCTCAATGATTGGAACCCCGCTATCAATAGCAATTTGGATACATTGATTAATTAACCCATTTTCATAAAAAGATGGTGTGGAACCATCAGTGGTCAAGGTTAAGAAATCATAAGAATCTAACCCCATCTCTTGCAGTTCTGTCAGTATCCTCTTCAAATCTGGACGAATTGATGAATTTCGCAATCCGACTCGGTAACCCATCATAATTCGGCGATAAGCCTCTTCTCCTGATAAGGCCTCATGATCAGAACTCACACCTAATAATTTTAATTTTACTAAAGTTTTCTCGGAGGCGCCTGGGAAGTGACCTTCCACAGGCTTACGCAATCGTTTAGCTTCTTGCATCCAATAGAGAATGCGATCATCATCTTTCATCACTTGCGGCCATGCGGTTAATTCGCCGCCTTGAACAACAGCTTCATGCTGTAACCATTCATGGATATCTACATCATTAAAAATCTCTTGTTCTTCATTGATTTCTGACTGTGAATCAAATCGAGCCCACCAGTACATCGAGACGGGTAGTTTCATAAAGTCCTCTATTAATGAGAACGCTTTCTCTCTGCCGATTAAGTATAGCCAAGGTAAGTTGTCATTCATCAGGGTAGTGGTTCCCGTCTGTCCGGCATGCATGGCTAGTTCATACGGATTATACAATTGGAATGGGTGGGCATGTGGTTCAATATAACCCGGAACAATATATTTCCCACTGCAATCTACTACTTCCACACCTGCTAGTGATTTCGGCAAGTTTGCTCCTACGTATACAATTCGGTCTTGGTAAATCCAAATATGAGCCTCTACCCATTTTCTTAAAAATACATTCAAGTAATATGCGTTTTGTAAGATTAAGGTTGGCTTTTCTTTTTCATCTATTACTGCGACTTGGCGGCGAATTTCTTTGTTTCGCCATCTATATAAATGATCCTTCATTGATAAACTCCTTCATTCATGTGATTATACCTTATTTTATCACTTCTTGATAACGTTTGCATTGTGTGCAATTGACAAAAATATGAATCTTTTTTGGGCAATCTGCTATGCTATTTTTATTTTGTGCAATTGAATGAGTGAAATTGGCTGCTGGAATTGCGTGTTCAAAAAGGGCGGTAAAGAGGGCCGGCATCGGTTAAGTTCGCACATCATGAAGCAACACCGATACTAGTACAGCCTGTACGTCTAAAGTTCAGGGCGGCGTTATCTTTGTGTAACGGACTTGCACAAGAAGTGTTGACTTCTGCGCTGTTCACACGATGTGCGCGTTTTTTTCAAAAGTTCTCCAGTTGCCCACTCCGGTTTTTGCTGTGTTATTCTAAAAGCAAAAAACATCAAAACAGAAGAATTATTTTATTATATGATAATAATCAGAACAGGAGGTGAGCCACACCTTGCACACCCACTCTATTAGGCAAACGATTGATTGGATCGAACAAAATTTGCAAACGGAGATAGATATCGAGGATGTAAGGAAGATCAGTCATTTTTCGAAATACCATTTCCATCGTTTGTTTCAGCGGGAAGTTGGTATGTCTGTCAGCCAATATATTCGAATGAGACGAATTGTTCATGCGGCTATCGATTTACTCAATACCTCAAAACGGATTATCGATATTGCTTTTAGCTATCAATTTGAATCACAGGAAGTATTTACGCGAGCATTTAAGAAGATATATCATCTTCCCCAGGACAATATCGTACATTAATGAAAGAACTGAATCAACAAAAGGAGGAATTACAAATGGAAGAAGCAATTAAAGGATGGTTTCTTAGTGGTACTCATCCTCACCTGTATCAAGCAAGTTTGGATGATCAAGAGGTACATCAAGGAAGGCGATCTGCCTGCCTATCTTCCAACAAGGTAGAACAACAAGAGCAATTCGCTACCCTCATGCAGCAGATTCGTGCTGATCACTTTTTAGGAAAACGGATCAAACTCTCTGGATTTGTCAAAACCGAAGGAGTGTCTCCATCTGCTGGCTTATGGATGCGTGTCGACAGTACGCAAGAGAATACCTTGCAATTTGATAATATGCAAGATCGACCTATCATAGGGGATAACCATTGGAATTATTACCATATTGTCTTGGACATCCCCGATAATAGTGCCGCCATTTCCTTTGGACTGCTGTTAATTGGCGGTGGAAAAGTTTGGATCGATGGTTTGAAATTTGAAGAGGTAGATAAGAATACACCTACCACTAATCCAGATAAAGGCTACCATCTGTTAGAAAAACCGACCAACTTAGATTTTGAGGCTGAATAAAAGATTGCAGTGCGTGTTTAAAAGTTCAGTAAAAAGGATCGTCATCGATTAAGTTCGCAACATCGTGTTGCAACACCGATACTAGTACATCCTGTACGTCGGCAGGCTAAAGTCATGACGTCCTGTCATAACGCCTGCACTAGTACGTCCTATACGTCGAAGTTCAAGACGGTGCTGCTTAGAGTAACAGACTTGCACAGGATGTGTTGACTTCTGCGTTGTCCACACGATGTGGACGATCTTAGTAGAAGTTCCTCTACCGCCAACTCCGACATTCACCGTATCATTTTTTTATCGAGCTTTGTGAATGACCTCTTGTAACACCCTTTTGGACAATGATATCCAAAAGGGTGTTTTATCCTGCTGCTTTAATAAGGCGGCCATCGTAAGTGTTTCGCTGCATTAAATCGTTTTTCCACTTCTGGCCAATTGACAATGTTCCACCAATTATCGATATACTTTTTCCGTTCATTTTTGTATCGGAGATAATAGGCATGTTCCCAGACGTCCAGTACAAGTAATGGCACCACATCCCATTGGCTTAGGTTTTGATGTTTTTCTGCTTGAAGGATTTCCAAACGCCTGGCACGCGGAGACCAAACCAGAATGGCCCAGCCGCCTCCTTCTACAGCATTGGCCGCCTCTGAAAAATGCTTCTTAAATTGAGCAAAGCTGCCGAAGGATTGATTGATCTCACGCAGCAGATCGCCAGACGGCTGACCGCCTCCTTGTGGACTCATAATGTTCCAGAAAATCGTGTGCAGATAATGCCCGGCTCCATTAAAGGCAGCCTCTCTTTCCCAATGCTTGATTAGCTCAAAATTATTGGTCGCGCGCGCCTTCTGCATTTCCTTTTCCGCCTTATTTAACCCTTCAACATAGCTTCGATGATGCTTATCATGATGAAGCCGCATCGTTTCTTGATCGATATAAGGCTCTAAGGCATTATATCGATACGGCAGAGGAGGCAATGTATGACCGCCAATTGGCACTACTTCAAGTTGGTTCGTCATTCGTTGATCTTCTCCCTGGTGCAGTGCTGCCAAATAGTCGTTTAGCTGTAGATATAATTCATTAGCTCTCTGGTACGCCTCCCATTCCTGCAAAAATGTCTGATCTGAAAGCTCTTCTTGCAGCTGCGTTATATTTGCTTCCCATTCTTGTAACGCATGTTCCTCTACCTTTTCTCGAAATAAGGGGATAGATTCTTGATAAACGGTAAACACCTCTTCACACCATGACTGTAAAGCAGAAAAATATTGTGACAATCAAAGCCCTCCCAAAATTTAGTCACTAACACTATATGCGACTACAGGGAAATATATCATGGTTGAAAAGATGATGCTTGCCTTTTTCAGTTAATAAGTCAGCAAAATCGCATTACCTGATGGATCTTGGGTAAACCATTCTTTACTAGAATGCTGAACAGCCACATTCATGGCATGTAACTGCTCAATAACATGGTGAACACTTGCTTCTGTTGGATAACTAATAGTGTAAGCGCGCAAACCTACACTTGCTTCTGCTGGTACCGGGGCGCCGACACCGTTCCATGTATTCAGACCAATATGGTGATGATAGTGACCCGTAGAAATAAATAAAGCTTGGTTGCCTAATTGACTCACTGTTTCAAAGCCAAGCCCTTTTTCATAAAATAGTTTGGCTTTCTCTAAATCGGCAACATGAAGGTGGATATGCCCCATCACCGTTTCTGCCGGTAATCCTTGCCAAGCCTGTGGTTGACCTGCAGTTAACAGATCTTCAAAATTTAACGGGTCGACAGTCATAACCACTTCTGACCCATGCCATGTCCATGACGCTGGGTCACGATCTCGGTACACTTCAATACCATTTCCATCTGGATCATTAAAATACAGAGCCTCACTTACTAAATGATCAGCCGAAGCCAACGGCAATCCCTTCTCTACACTATGGTAAACAAAATTGGCGAGATCTCTTCTGGTCGGTAATAGAATGGCAAAATGATAAAGACCAGTCGTACGATTTTGTTTCGGCATCATGTGATCCGGCTGTTCCAGTGACAAGATCGTCGCGTGGCCATCAGCCGTTAAAGCAGCTGTATTATTTGTTTGCTCATGTACGGTAAAACCTATAATATCACGGTAAAAAGCGATCGAGCGTTGTAAATCCTGTACTTTTATCGAAACATGACTAACATGTGTAATTGTTTTATGATGAAATGACATAATGATTGTCTCCTTTTCGGTTACTTTATGTAAGTGATGATACTTTTGTAAGTCAAGGAAGTCAAGGAATCTGTTTTCATAACAAAACCTCGGTGTTGTGCTAACCACCGAGGTTTGGGTTTATTTTTTAGAAAAGCCGATATCTTTACGATAGAAAAAATCATCAGATTGATCAAATTTTGTTAAATACTGATAAATCTGTTGTTGAGCTTGCTCTGGTGAATCTTGAATCGATCCTACTAATAAGACACGTCCTCCAGTAGAATAAAAGCTGCCATCTTCTGCTTGTCCAGTTCCTGCATGAATCACATAGACATCATCATCTGTTGTTAAGTCAGGGAGCGCAATATCTTTTTGATAAGCGGCTGGATAGCCTTTAGAGGCAACCACTGTTCCAATCGCATATCCGTCTTTCCATTGTAGCTCTGGATCGCGGCCAGAGGTAACATCCTCGATCACTTGGATAAGATCATTTTCAAGCAGCGGTAAGACCACTTGTGTCTCTGGATCACCAAATCGCGCATTAAATTCGATTACTTTTGGCCCAGATTCTGTTTCGATCAAGCCGCCATATAATACGCCAGTATAGGTTCTTCCCTCTTGTTTCATTCCTTTGGCTACCGGCTTTAGAATATGTTCCACAGTAAATTCGATATCTTTCGTGTCAAGATCTGGTACCGGGGAAAAGGCGCCCATCCCGCCAGTATTCGGCCCTTCATCATGATCAAAGGCTCGCTTATGATCACGTGCTGGTACCATCGGATATACATTCTCTCCATCGACAAAAGCAAATAGGGAGAATTCTTTTCCCTCTAGATATTCTTCAATCACCACACGGCTGCCGGCAGCGCCGAATTTATTGTCAACTAGCATATCTTCTACAGCTTCGATTGCCTGCTGTTCTGTCATTGCAACAACGACACCTTTTCCTGCAGCCAATCCATCTGCCTTGATAACGATCGGAGCACCTTGCGCTTGAATATATTTTTTGGCTTGTTCAGCATCCGTAAAGGTTTCATATTGAGCTGTAGGAATGTTATACTGCTTCATAAATGCCTTGGCATAATCTTTGCTTCCTTCAATTAAGGCTGCATCCTTGGTTGGGCCGAATACCTTTAGGTTTTTTGCCCGAAAGGCATCTACTATTCCCTTGGTGAGGGGAATCTCCGGACCGACAATAGTCCAATCGATTTGTTGTTTTTCAGCGAAAGCAGCCAGTTCATCAATGGCATCATCCTTGATAGCGACACACGTTGCATCTAGAGCAATACCACCATTTCCTGGTGCAGCAAAAATTTCGGTCACACGGTCACTTTCTTTTAACTTTTTCACGATGATGTGTTCACGACCGCCACCACCGATAACTAATACTTTCATAGAGGGCCTCCTTTTAGTTGTAGCAGCAATAAGGTTTGTATATGATCATATGAGCTTTATTTTGTGTTTCTTCTTAGTTTTGTCTGTCATTTTTGTGATGACGGACAACTTTTTCGGGATTCTTCTTTTTCTGTCCATGAGATCCATTCTAGTGGACTGAAAAACTGCGTTTCTCCTTCTTCTGTCCATAAGATCTGATTTTGTTGACTGTGGAGCATTAGCTGTTCTTCTTCCTCTGCCTATTCTAGCCATTCTTACAGATTTGCGGGATCTCGCTCTTTTTCTTAATGTTTGAAGTGGCGCATGCCTGTTAGTACCATGGCTATACCGTGTTTGTTGCATTCGTCGATCGAGTCTTGATCACGTTTGGAACCGCCTGGTTGGATAATCGCTTTAATGCCAGCTTTGGCTGCATTTTCTACTGTATCAGGCATTGGGAAAAAGGCGTCAGAGGCAAGCACCGCTCCATCTGCCTTCTCGCCAGCTTGTTCAAAGGCGATCGCTGCTGCTCCTACTCGGTTCATTTGACCGGCGCCTACACCTAGGGTTTGGTCAGCCTTTGCTACAACGATAGCATTGGATTTGACGTGTTTTACTACTTTCCAAGCAAACAATAGCTCTTTTAGTTCTGCTTCACTTGGTGCACGATCTGTAACAACTTTTAAGTCATCGGCTGTTACGGTGCCGTTATCACGGCCCTGTACAAGCAGTCCGCCAAGTACACTAACGACTTTCTGTGTATCGGCTTCGTTTATTTCCATCGGTGTTTCTAGCAATCTAATATTCTTCTTCACGGTCAGGATTTCTAATGCCTTATCAGAAAAGCTAGGTGCAATCACAATTTCTAAGAAAATATCTTTTAACTGATTGGCTGTTGCTTCATCTACCTCACGATTCAAAGCAACAATACCGCCAAAGATAGAGACCGGGTCTGCTTGATATGCTTTTTCAAAAGCAGCAGCAATTGTTTCACCGATTCCTACCCCACAAGGATTCATATGTTTAACGGCAACCGCTGCTGGCTGTTCATCAAATTCAAGCACAATTTCCAGTGCAGCGTTGGCATCTTGGATATTATTATAAGATAATTCTTTGCCATGTAATTGTTTGGCATTCGCAATAGAAGCTCCTTTTACATGACCTTCTTTATAAAAGGCTGCTTGTTGGTGAGGATTTTCCCCGTAGCGTAAGGATTGTACTTTTTCAAAGGTTTGGGTAAAGGTTTCTGGATCTTGTTCATCGGTGATTTCGACAAAATAGTTTGCGATCATTGCATCATAGTTGGCTGTATGACGGAATACTTTAGCTGCTAATTGTTTGCGAAATGCTATAGAGCTGTCATTACCAAGCTGTTCAAGGACAGCTTCATAATCGTCTGGATCGACAACTACGGTGACATCACGAAAGTTCTTCGCGGCTGATCGCAGCATTGTCGGTCCGCCAATATCAATATTTTCAATCGCATCTTCTTCGGTAACCTCTGGTTTGGCGATCGTTTCTTTAAATGGATAAAGGTTCACCACCACGACATCAATCGGTGCGATATTACGTTCTTCTAATTGCTGGATATGTGATTCCTCGTCACGGCGTGCCAACAACCCCGCATGGATAAATGGATGCAACGTTTTGACACGTCCATCAAGAATTTCATCAAAATGAGTGATCTCTGATACTGCCTTAGCAGGCAAACCAGCCTCTTTTAAGGTCTTTAATGTTCCACCTGTTGAGATCAATTCATATCCTAATCGATCTAACCCTTCTGCTAAAGGCACTAAATTACTTTTATCTGACACACTTAATAATGCTCGTTTCTTCAAGGTTATTCTCCTCCTGTGATCAGTTTCTGTATCGTTGCTGGATAAAGCTGATGTTCGACACGCTGAATCGCTGCTTGTAAATCAGCTTTTGACATATCCTTATGGATCTTCACTACATCTTGTGCAATGATTTTTCCTGTGTCCATACCTGCATCCACATAATGAATCGTTACCCCCGATACCTTTACACCTGCTTCAAACGCTTGGCCAATCGCATCAAGCCCAGGAAAAGATGGTAAAAGGGATGGGTGAATGTTGATCATGCGGCCTTCAAAGGCGTTGAGTAAAGTTGCTCCAACGAGACGCATATACCCTGCCAAGATGATCCACTCTGCCTCTCGTTGTTTCAATTGTTCCACAATCTCTGTCTCAAATGCCTGTTTATTCGGATACTGCTTTGGCTCAAAAACAAATGTTTCCGTTCCATTTGCCTTGGCTTTCTCGATTACTTTTGCTTCCGGTTGATCACAGACAAGCAGCGCCACTTCTGCCTCTAACTCTCCTTGTTGGATCGCATGGATAATCGCGTCATAGTTACTTCCTGTACCGGAAGCAAACACGGCTAATTTAGTCATTCGAGAATGTCACCCCGGTTTCCGTGGTCACTTCGCCAATAATATAAGCCTTTTCTCCAATATCTTCGAGTAATTGTAAGGCCATATCTGCTTCATGTGCTTCCACAATAACCGCCATGCCGATCCCCATATTAAAGACTCCGTACATATCTTCATCTTTCAGTGAGGCCTGTTGCTGCAAATAATCAAATATCGCCGGTCGCTGCCATGACTGTTCATTAATAGCAACACCCAAATGATCTGGCAGTGCACGTGGTAAATTCTCATAGAATCCGCCGCCAGTAATATGACTGATACCTTTAATTGTCAGATCCTGTTTTAACTGCTGAATAGCTTTCGTATAGATTTTAGTTGGTTCCAATAAAGCCGCGCCTAAAGTAGTGCCAAGTTCAGGTACTTCCTGCTGATAATCTAAACCGCTATTTTCAATAATTTTTCTAACTAAGGAAAAACCGTTCGAATGAACACCAGATGAAGCAAGTCCAATGATCTTATTGCCTGCTTCGATTGATTCGCCTGTAATAATTTGTTTTTTATCCGCAATACCAACAACAAAACCGGCGAGATCATATTCCTCATCACTATACATACCTGGCATTTCTGCTGTTTCCCCGCCAATCAAAGCGGCATTGCTTTGGACACAGCCATCGGTAATCCCTTTGACAATCTGCTCAATTTTCTCTGGCTGGTTTTTCCCACAGGCAATATAATCTAAGAAAAAGATCGGATCAGCTCCTTGTGCAACAATATCATTGACACACATGGCAACTAAATCAATGCCTACCGTGTCATGCTTATCTATGGCAAAAGCCAGCTTCAATTTCGTACCGACACCATCTGTACCAGAAACAAGTACAGGTTCTTGATAAGAGAACTTACTGATATCGAAAAGGCCTGCAAAAGCACCAACCCCGCCGATTACCTCCGAACGATTGGTTTTGGCAATGTGCTTCTTCATTAGCTCTACTGCTTGATAACCTGCGTGGACATCTACACCCGCATCTTTATAAATATCACTCATTATGGCTGGACTCCTTTTTTAGTGAATTTCGGATGGTTAAAAACGGATAGCCTAAGCTGTACATCTGCATACAGCAAAGGCTCTGCTTTCCATTAATCTTTATATGCTGGAATCACGGTATCCGGGTAAATTTCGGTGGGATAATTACCTGTAAAACAGGCCTTACATACGCCATGCTGTAATGGGTCACGATCCTCCACAATAGAGGCTTCTAATCCTTCTGTTGATAAAAAGGTAAGTGAATCCGCGCCAATCAACTTGCGCATCTCTTCCACGGAATGGTTAGCCGCAATTAATTCTCCTTTTGTCGATGTATCAATTCCATAATAACAAGGGTTCTGAATCGGTGGTGAGGCAATCCGGACATGCACTTCCGTTGCTCCTGCCTCTTTCAGCAAACGGACAATTCGGCGGCTTGTTGTACCGCGTACAATCGAATCGTCTACCATTACCACTCGTTTGCCTTCGACAATCCCCCGAACTGCAGATAGCTTCAGTTTAACTCCTTGCTCGCGTAACTCTTGGGAAGGCTGAATAAACGTACGGCCTACATAGCGATTTTTAATTAGACCTAATTCATAAGGAATACCAGATTCCTCTGAAAAACCAATCGCCGCCGAGATACTTGAATCAGGAACCCCTGTAACTACATCTGCCTCGATCGGTGCCTCTTGAGCTAGTTGTTTCCCCATTGTCTTGCGGCTGGCATGAACATTAAGCTGGTTCAAATCACTGTCCGGCCGGGAAAAATAAACATACTCCATTGAACAAAGGGTGCGCTCCATTTGGGAAGTGAATGATTTGCTACGCAAACCATTTTCATCTATCGTAATTAATTCACCTGGGCGAACTTCGCGCTCATACGTTGCACCGATTAAATCAAACGCACACGTTTCTGAGGCAAAGACATAGGCATCACCCAGACGTCCCATTGATAATGGCCGCAATCCGCGCGAGTCAAGCCCGATAAACATCTGTTTTTCAGTTAAAATCGCGAAGGCATAAGCACCTTTGATCATACCTAAGGCATAGGTAATCGCCTCTTCCATCGGTACATTACCATTACGCTTTACTAGGTGAGCAATCACCTCGGTATCAGAGGTGGTTTGCAAGATACTACCTTGTGCTTCCAACTGGCTTTTCAATTGGTGCGCATTGACCAAGTTTCCGTTATGTGCTAGTGCCATGCTGGTGGTTTGGGAACGGAATACTAATGGCTGTACATTCTCATAACCGCCGCCACCTTGTGTGGCATAACGGACATGCCCAATAGCAGCATGGCCGTTTAATTGTGAAAACTTATCCTCTGAAAAAACTTCATTCACTAAACCCGTTCCTTTATGCAGGTGTAATCTATCACCATCTGTTGTGACAACCCCGGCACCTTCTTGCCCGCGGTGCTGGAGTGCATGCAGCCCATAATAGGTCATTTCGGCGGCCTTTTCATGTCCCCAAATGGCGAATACCCCACATTCCTCATTTAAGCCTTTGATTTCAGCAAGCACGGTATAGCCCCTTTCCACAGTTGTTGTAATGATGGTACATCTTCTGTGATTGCTTCTGCTTCTCCATGACGAATAACTAATTGATTGCTGTCAGTTACCTTACCGATATATTGCAAAGCGTCTACCTGCGATTCGAATGCTGCACGGTTTTTCTCTGCTACCGTTACGACAAAACGTGACTGCGACTCACTAAATAAAGCAGCAGTGAGATTACCAGACAACTGAATATCGGCACCAAGTTCATCTTTACCAAACAGACTTTCTGCTAAAGCTACCCCAAGTCCGCCTTCTGATAGATCATGAGCCGAAACCACTAATCCTGCTTGGATAGCTGTCAATAATTGCTGCTGACGTGTTTTCTCCACATCCAAGTCAATCGCTGGCGCTTTACCAAAATATTTACCTTCTAATACATTCTGCAGTTCACTTCCGCCAAACTCAGGCTTCGTATCCCCAATCAGATAGACCAAGTCACCTGCCTGTTGGAAATGAGATGGCGTAATATCAGTCAATGACTCGTGTAAACCGACCATTCCGACAATAGGTGTTGGGAAAATTGCTTGACCATTTGATTCATTATAAAGTGATACATTTCCGCTAATAACTGGTGTATCCAGCTTCAAACTTGCTTCACTCATACCTTCCACGCTTTTTTCCATCTGCCAGAAATTTTCTGGCTTATCTGGATTACCGAAGTTTAATCCATCAGTTAAAGCAAGCGGCTTGGCACCTGAAGCAACAATATTACGAGCCGCTTCGGCAACAGCAATTTTGCCGCCTGTTTCTGGATCTAAATAAATATAACGAGAGTTACAATCCGTCGTCATAGCAATTGCCTTATCATAGCCTTGAATACGAACGACAGCGGCATCAGAACCCGGTGAGAAAACGGTATTTGCCTGCACCATCGAATCATACTGATCATGGACATATTCTTTGCTGGCAATCGTTGGCTGCTGTAATAACTGTTTTAATGTCTCTGCATGATTGCTTACTTCTGGCTGGTAATCTGCCATTGCCTGAAATTCTTCAAAATAAGCCGGTACTTTTGATTCTTTATAGAAAATTGGTGCGTCTTCCGCCAGGTTATCGACTGGAATATCAGCAACTACTTCCCCTTTATGCAGCAGGCGGAACATCTTATCGTTTGTTACATGCCCAACTGCTACGGCATCTAAATTATATTTTTCAAAAATATCAATAATTTCTTGTTCTTCACCTTTTTTCACACATAGAAGCATACGCTCTTGTGATTCTGACAACATCATTTCGTAGGCCGTCATATTCTCTTCACGCTGAGGAATCAAGTCTAGATTCATTTCCATCCCCATGCCTGCCTTACTTGCCATTTCACTAGCGGAAGAAGTCAGTCCAGCCGCTCCCATATCTTGAATACCAACTAAGGCGTCTGATTGGATGACCTCCAGACATGCCTCAATCAATAACTTCTCCATAAATGGGTCGCCAACTTGTACATTGGATCGTTTGCTCTCGGAATCTTCGGTTAAATCTTCGGAAGCGAACGTAGCACCATGAATACCATCACGGCCTGTCTTGGAACCTACGTACATAATTGTATTGCCTTCCCCTGCTGCAATCCCTTTTTGGATATCCTTCGTATCAATTAAGCCGACACACATGGCATTAACTAATGGATTGCCTTGGTAAGAATCGTCAAATTGCACCTCGCCGCCAACGGTTGGTACACCGACACAGTTACCATATCCAGCAATCCCGTGCACCACTTCGTCAAAAAGGTATTTCACACGGCCATTGGTTAGGTTGCCAAAACGTAACGAGTTTAAAGACGCAATCGGACGAGCACCCATCGAAAAGACATCACGGATAATACCGCCCACACCGGTTGCTGCACCTTGATATGGCTCTACTGCAGACGGGTGATTATGGCTTTCAATCTTAAATACAACACCTTGTCCATCGCCAATATCGACGACACCAGCACCCTCACCAGGGCCTTGAACAACTTGCGGACCTTCTGTCGGGAACTTCTTCAACAATGGCTTGGATGTTTTGTAACTGCAATGTTCCGACCACATGACAGAGAAGATACCAATCTCGGTAAAATTCGGGTGACGCCCCATAATATCCTTAATCATGTCATACTCTTTATCTGTCAGTCCCATTTCTTGATAGACTTTATCTTGTTCAATTTGCTCTGGACTAATTTCAGACGCCTGCAACATAACGTTCCCTCCAGTTAACTAACATTGATTGAAATAGCTTAAGACCATCCGCACTGTTTAAAATGGCTTCGGCAGCACGTTCCGGGTGCGGCATCATGCCTAATACATTGCCCTGCTCATTAATAATTCCGGCAATATCTGCCACAGAACCGTTTGGATTGTTTTTATAGGTAAATACGATTTGATTGTTCGCCTTTAATTGGGCTAATGTCTCATCATCACAATAATAATTGCCTTCATTATGTGCAATTGGAACCGAAATCACTTCATTAGGCTGATATTCCGATGTAAATTGTGTTTGATTATTAACTACTTCTAACTCTTCAAAGTGACACATGAATTTTAAATTTTTATTACGTAACAAGGCACCTGGCAGCAAGCCTGCCTCTAACAGAATCTGAAATCCATTACAGACACCTAGTATCGGTACACCTGCTTCGGCCTTTTCCCTTAATTGGCTGACCACACTAGAGGTGGAGGCAATCGCACCACAGCGTAAGTAATCCCCATAGGAGAAACCGCCAGGGATCAAGATAGCATCATAGCCATCAAGATTCGCCTCTTTATACCATAATAAATCTGCTTCTTCTCCCAAGACTTCTTTAGCTGCATATTGCATATCGCGGTCACAGTTGGAGCCTGGAAAAACAACGACTGCAAACTTCACTGGGCAACCTCCTCTTCTACTGTATAGGAATAATTCTCGATCACAGGATTAGCTAATAATTTATTACACATATCTTCAATTTCCTGCTCAATATTGGCATGATCCTCTACGGTCAACTCTAGGTATTTACCAACACGAACTTCTTGTACATTGTCATATCCTAATGTTTGGAGTGAATTCTGTACCGCCTTCCCTTGTGGGTCTAGAACGCCTTCTTTTAATGTGATGTGTACCTTTACTAGTTTCATTGTTTCTCCTCCAGTCGAGATAATATATTGTCATATACAGTAACTAAATCCCCTAAATCTTCACGAAAGACGTCCTTATCCATCTTCTCGCCAGTAGCAATATCCCATAGACGGCAAGTATCCGGGCTTACTTCATCCGATAGGACTATTTCATCTTGCGCATTACGGCCAAACTCCAATTTAAAATCGACAAGCTGTAAATTAATTTCTTTAAAAAAGGCTTGTAACTGCTCATTCACTCGACGCGCCATCGTCTTGATCTGTTCCAAGTCAGCTGGTGTTGCATCGGTTAATAATAAGGCATGCTCATCATTAATCAACGGGTCACCGAGCTCATCCTTTTTATAAAAAAGTTCTACTAAAGGCGGATTAAAGATCGTCTTCTCCTCAATCCCCGTACGGCGAACAATACTGCCGGCTGCGACATTACGAACAACTACTTCTAATGGAATGATTGTTGTTCTCTCTACCAGCTGTTCGGTTTCATTTAATGCCTCTTTAAAGTGACTGGACACGCCGTGTTGATGCAAGTATTCAAATACTTTCGCCGAAATAAGGTTATTGTATCGACCCTTCCCCTGAAATTCCGCCTTTTTCTCTCCATTAAAGGCGGTCGCATCGTTTTTGTAGGATAACACCAATAGTTCCGGATTATCGGCTATCGTGTATACCTTTTTGGCTTTTCCTTCATATAACAGCTTGTCTTTCATGCGTGACACTCCTTATGCTAAACCAATTTTTTTAAAGATTTGATCTACATTTTTCAAGTGGTACGTATAATCGAAACAATCATCTAATTGTTCTTTTGTTAATGTGTTAGTAATCCGGTCTTCCTGTTCAATTAATTCACGGAAAGGTGTTGCGGTTTCCCATGCCTTCATCGCATTCGGCTGAACCATATCGTAAGCTTCTTCACGGCTCATTCCCTGATCAATTAAGGAAAGCAATACACGTTGTGAGAAAATGACTCCATAAGTACGGTCAATATTACGTTTCATATTATCCGGGAACACAGTTAAGTTCTTCACGATATTGCTAAAGCGATTCAGCATATAATTCAAGGCGATCGTTGCATCGGGCAAAATAACACGTTCTGCAGAAGAATGGGAGATATCACGCTCATGCCAAAGGGCAACATTCTCATAAGCTGTTACCATATAACCACGGATCACGCGCGCCATTCCCGTCATATTCTCCGAACCAATTGGATTACGCTTATGCGGCATTGCCGATGAGCCTTTCTGACCTTTGGCAAAAAATTCTTCCACTTCACGAGTTTCGGTCTTCTGTAAACCACGTACTTCTGTCGCAAACTTCTCAATCGAAGTAGCGATTAATGCAATCGTCGATAAGTATTGGGCATGGCGGTCACGCTGCAATGTCTGAGTAGAAACCGGTGCTGGCTGTAAGCCAAGCTGACCGCAGACATATTCCTCTACAAATGGATCGATATTAGCATAGGTTCCTACTGCACCTGACAGCTTACCTGTTTCAATCACCTGAGTGGCAGCATCGAAACGCTCCAAGTTACGTTTCATCTCTTCATACCATAACGCCAGTTTCAAACCAAAGGTTGTTGGTTCAGCATGAACACCATGTGTACGCCCCATCATAACGGTATGTTTATGTTCAATGGCTTTCTCTTTTAAAATATCAATAAAGTGGACAATATCCCGGCGAATAATTTGATTCGCTTGTTTTAATAGGTAAGAGAGTGCCGTATCTACTACATCTGTTGATGTCAGCCCGTAGTGCACCCATTTTTTCTCATCGCCTAATGATTCAGAAACGGCACGGGTAAAGGCCACCACATCATGACGAGTATCTTGTTCAATTTCCAGAATGCGGTCAATCTTAAAGGAGGCATTGGCACGAATCTTCTCTACATCTTCTTTCGGAATAATACCTAGTTCACTCCAAGCTTCACATGCCAAAATTTCAACCTCTAACCATGCTTGGTAGCGATTCTCATCTGTCCAGATATTCCCCATTTCTTCTCTTGTATAACGTTCGATCATTGTTATGTCCTCCTAGTTATCTATAATTTTCTTTTCTACTAATTCATTATATAAGATGACCGGATCATCTCCAATAAAAGTTATATGTCCCATTTTACGAAGCGGCTTGGCCGCTTCCTTGCCATACATATGGATATGAGCACTTGGATTATCATCTAACTGGGCAAAAAATGGCTCGATATCTTTTCCAAGCAAGTTAACCATGACAGCAGCTGGATGGGCATGAATTGGGATCAACGGCAGTCCGCAAATAGCCCGGATATGCTGCTCAAATTGTGATACATCGCATGCCTCAATCGTATAATGCCCTGAATTATGCGGGCGTGGTGCCAGTTCATTGATTAGAATTTCCTCGCCACAGACGAACATTTCAATCGCAAAGGTACCTACAACACCAATTGTTTCTGCAATAGCCTTCGCTGCTTGATGTGCTTTCTCCTGAACTGATTTAGAAACACGAGCCGGCACGATAGTTGCGTGTAAAATATGATCACGGTGAATATTCTCACCAACTGGGAAATAGGTAATCTCTCCAGCAACATTTCTAGTAAACACAATCGAGATTTCTTTATCAAAAGGCACCCATTTTTCGACAATTAGGCGATCAGCGTGATTCAGCATACTCACTGCTTCGTCTACATCTTCTAGACTCGTTAATTTAACTTGACCTTTGCCATCATAGCCGCCACGACAAGTCTTTGCAACAGCTGGATAACCAATTTCAGCCGCTGCTTCTGTCAGTTGCTCCTTTGTTCGGACAATAGCAAAGTCAGCAACTGGCTGACCGCTTTCAACCATAGCCTGTTTCTCTAATTCGCGGTCTTGCGTGATCCGAAGAGACTGAGCTCCTTGCGGCAGAATACCTGCAGCTTCTAATATTTCAGCTGCCTGTAAGTAAACATTTTCAAATTCATAGGTAACGACATCGCTCTGTTTGGCTAGTTCCTTAACAGCTGTTAAGTCATCATAGGCAGCCACGATTTGCTGGTCAGCCACCTGTGCTGTCGGACAATCTGGCGTAGGGTCTAAGACAATCACGCGATACCCCATATGCTTTGCCGCAGTCGTCATCATTCTTCCTAATTGTCCACCGCCAATAATACCGATGGTAGAGCCGAATAATAGTTTATTTGTCTGCAAGTTGGACCCTCATTTCTGCTACTTTGTCTTTGAGTTGTTGGTGGTGATTGGCTAACCGGTCAGCGACCGTTACATCACTGGTACCGATAATTTGAGCTGCGAGGATACCTGCATTAGTTGCCCCAGCCTTTCCAATTGCCACTGTTGCAACTGGTACACCTCCCGGCATTTGCACAATCGAATAGAGTGAATCGACGCCACTTAAGGTGCTGGTTTGGACTGGTACCCCAATCACAGGTAATGTAGTTTTGGATGCGACCATCCCAGGCAGATGTGCAGCGCCCCCTGCACCGGCAATAATGACCTTGAGGCCTTTATCACGAGCAGTCTCTGCGTAGACAAACATGTCTTCAGGTGTTCTGTGTGCGGAGATAACTTCTTTCTCATAAGCAATGCCTAGTTCTTCTAATGCGGCACAGGTGTGCTGCATCGTTTCCCAATCTGAGATACTTCCCATAATCACGCCAACTTGTGTCATGCTTTTCCCTCATTTCTTGCGATTTTTATTTTATCCCGATTCAATCGGTCGTAAGATCTAGCACTGATGGCAGTCTCACTTTATCTATGTATTGCTGGTCCTATCCTTTAAATATAAGAAAATCAATAAGGACACCTTTGAAACACTTACTGCGCTGGAACCCACTTAACGTGCAAAAAACCTATCCATACTCTCTAATCAGGAGAGAAGATGAATAGGTCTTGATTCCATAACTATCCTGATGCTTGCTTATAGAGTTTGTTCAAAAAGTCAACTAAAAATGACATATATTTGAGCACACACGTATACACAATCATCAACCATCTTCCCTCATAGTCCATCATTTACGGTAATGGGTAGAAACCTTGAGCCATATTCTCAAATTATATGAGGTGTTATTCTCTTTACTACAAAAGGAGGTTCAAACAGTCCACTAAAAATGACACAGCGAATGTCAGAGTTGGCGGTAGAGGAGCTTCTACTAAGATCACCCACATCGTGTGGACAACGCAGAAGTCAACACATCCTGTGCAAGTCTGTTACTCTAAGCTGCGCCGCCTTGAACTTCGACGTATAGGACGTACTAGTGCAGGCGTTATGACAGGACGTCATGGCTTTAGCCTGCCGACGTACAGGATGTACTAGTATCGATGTTGCAACACGATGTTGCGAATTTAACCGATGAAGGTCCTTTTTACCGAACTTTTTGAACACTTACTACAATCATATGATATCAAGAGCTGTAGAAACCTGTCAATTAAAATCGAACATTAAATAAAAAATTTATTTTTAATGTTCGTCTTTTGCTAATTTCGCCTCAAAGATGATTTCACGGCCATGCGGAATCATTTCTCCATTCTCTTCGATAAATATAGGCCGCTCTGTCCTCCTAACCGGCTGATAGCCCTCTTGCTGCATTCTAGCTAAACAAGCCTCAATGCTCTCCTGATTCTTCACCTGAAATTTCTTCTTGGTTTGCTTCTTGTTCTTTGACACTTTTACGAATCCGTCCTCTCTTTATTTGTTTCACCCAGAAACCACCGTAGATTTGTTTCGGTTCATAGGCGATAATAAATGCCTTTGGATCAATTGTTTTGATTGTTTCGTATAAATGTAATTCATATTTACGCGGCGATAAGATTTGCATTGATAATCGGTCTCCATCCATTCCATAGGCATACCAGCTTGTCACACCGTATCCTTTCTCCCGGAGCTGTCTTGTAAAAGAAATATCCGGATTCGAGGAAATAACATTTACCGTAATATAACCCAGTGCCAGCTTTTCCTCAATCATTGATCCGACTACAACCCCAATTCCGTAACCTACCCCATACGCAATAAGATTCTGAATTTGTCCTAAGTTATCTAACACAATTCCCAGTCCAAGCGTATACAGAACAATCTCGAACATGCCGATCGTTCCAGCAATATAACGCCTCCCCTTTAACGTCAGAATAACCCGAAGTGTGGAGCACGATACATATACAATATTTATAATTAAAATGATAATGATCATCACTAGTGCATTTTCTAACATACGCCCACCCCTTTTGCACGCTTTTATATGTCTGCCATATCTTAATTATATGGCGAGATCATTTTACCACAGTTGAATTAGAAAAAGGAGGGGAATTTTTTGGATCCGTTTAAACATATGCACGAATGGAAAGAGAATATGGATTCTTTCTTTGGCGGACAGTTTTGGAACGAATTCGAACATATGGTGAAACCGCCTATTCCAGCCATTAATATGTATGAAACTGATCATGAAGTCTTTTTATATGTCAGCCTGCCAGGCATCAAAGACAAGCAACATGTGAAGATAATGGTAGAAGGGAATAGCTTAAAATTAACCGGAAGTTTATTCCCGATTCAACAAACTGGTCGTTTAGTAAAACAGGAAATTCTTCAGGGCGAATTCTCACGAAGTATAGAGTTGCCGTTTCCAATTAGGAAGGATAAAATTACTGCCTCTCTTCATCAGGGATTGCTGACCATGCATTTACACCGCCTTGTCCCCAACCAAAACGACCGGCAATCCATCGATATTATGGAAGCTGACGAATGATAAAGCGAAACTGCCATCAATGGGGATTTTTTTATCGCTCGAATGATGGGTAGGTCCCCATTCCTTACCTAAAATATTCCCCTTTCCACCGCTTGTTTAGAGGCGGGAAACTGCGGACGATTGCACAGGGATAAAGAATCTAGCATTGAAATATAACAGAAATATGTTAAGATTAGCATACTCTCCTTCATTGCAACCTTTGACAATAGATAGAGAAAAGAAGGTGAATAAGATGAGAAGCTATGTAGCATATATAATCACCATCCTTGGTGCAAGCCTATGGGGATTGACTGGGTTATTTGTCGATGGGCTGTATAATAATCGTTTTACTGCTTGGGAAATTGTCGCCTTGCGCTTGACCTTTTCTTCCAGTATTTTATTTGTTGGTATAATACTGACCAAGCCAAGGCTATTACGAATAAAAAAGAGACATATCCCGCACTTTATTGGTATAGGTATTATGGGAATTGTCTTTTTTAATTGGTGTTATTTCACGGTGATGAAACAAAGCTCATTATCTATCGCTGTCGTGCTATTGTATACCATGCCCATCTTTGTTACTGTGCTTTCGCGTTTTTTCTTCGGGGAGCAAATTACACTGCGAAAGCTGGTATCGTTACTAATGACTGTCACGGGCTGCTCACTTGCCATTCAGCTATTTCCAATTGGCAGTATATCTATTCCTATTAGCAGTATTGTCTTGGGGTTTCTTTCCGCTTTATTCTGCGGATTATACAGTATTATTGGGAAGGAAATCAGCAAACATTATCATTATATTACCATTACTTTCTATGCATTGTTGATGGGAAGTTTATTTATTCTTCCACTAAGTGGTTTATGGCAAAAGACAGAGGCATTCCAATCGGTGAGCGTTTGGTTAAATATCAGCGGTATTGTAGTCCTGTCTACATTGGGCGCCTACATTTTATATACGTATGGCTTGGTGCGCATTGAATCTAGTAAGGCAGCTATTCTTGGTGTGATGGAACCAATCATTGCCGTCTTAATTGGGGTGGTCATCTTTCAAAACCAGCTTACCTTCTTCCAAGTTACAGGCATCCTGCTCGTGCTTGCAGCAGCTTTTGTAACTGTCCTTCAACCGCGCAGGCTCGTCTATAAGCTATAGGATTCCTTTTCTATCCATATAAAGAAGCCTTTGCATTAAAGCAAAGGCTTTTCTTTTTCTAATGTAAAATAAATAAATAGAGAATAAAGATAACAAATAATCCCCACATAATTGGGTTTATTTCTTTAAACTTTCCTTTGGCAACCATTGTAATTGGATAAAAGACAAAACCAATTGCGATACCTGTTGCAATGCTGTAAGTCAGCGGCATCGTTACAATCGTTAGAAATGCTGGGACAGCTAAGTCGAAGTCATCCCAAGGGATATCCTTCAAGGTAGTAGCCATTAATACCCCTACTATGATCAGAGCGGGTGCTGTTACCGAACTTGTCACCACTCCTAATAAAGGCGAGAAGAACAAGGCTAATAAGAATAGTGCAGCCGTGATAATAGAAGCAAAACCAGTTCTCCCTCCCGCACCTACCCCTGTAGCAGATTCTACATAAGAAGTAGTTGTTGATGTTCCCAATGTAGCCCCTACTACTGTTGCCGTTGAGTCAGAGAATAAGGCACGCCCTACCCTTGGCAGTTTGCCATCCTTCATTAATCCAGCCTTAGAAGCTACCGCAACCAAGGTACCAGCTGTATCAAAAAAGTCAACAAACAAGAAGGTTAAAATCACAACTAACATCTGCAGGGTGAAGATATCGCCAAAATGAGTAAAAGCCGCTCCAAATGTTGGTGCCAAACTTGGTACAGCAGATACAATTCGCTCGGGTACATCAATTTGGCCGACTATCATCCCAACAACAGCCGTTAGAATCATACCATAGAAGACCCCGCCTTTCACACCTAATACTAGCAAAATAACCGTGACAACAATCCCAAATATAGCAAGCGCAGTGATTGGGTTCGTCAGATCACCTAAAGCTACTAATGTATCTGGATTGGGAACAATGATTTCAGCATTTTGAAATCCAAGAAAGGCAATAAATAAACCAATACCAGCACCAACTGCCATCTTCAATACGTTTGGAATCGCATTGATAACTTTCTCACGCAAACCAGTTAGTGTTAAGATAATAAAGATAAACCCAGAGACTAACACGCCAGCTAAAGCCGTTTCCCATGGAATACCGTAACCTAGTACAACGGTATAAGCAAAGAAAGCATTTAACCCCATACCAGGTGCTAACGCAATCGGATACCTTGCAAAAACGCCCATCACAAGTGTACCGATAGCCGCAGCTAAAGCAGTTGCCACAAATACAGCGTCGGCATCCATTCCTGTCGCCCCATCTGCAGAAAGCATAGCCGGATTAACAAACAAGATATATGCCATTGCTAAGAATGTTGTCACACCTGCAACTGTTTCCCGCCGATAAGTCGTACCAAATCGATCAAATTCAAAGTATTTTTTCACGATGTTAACTCCTTTTTTCATCAGTCGTTAAGAGACACATTTATGCATTCAGATAAGAAAAGATAGTTGATTACAACATTACATGTATACCAACCTTTTCTTCATCTCACCTTCATTCACAGGACCACTTTAGATTAAGTATCTGGTCAGTCTTCTTGAAAGCACAAAAAACACACTTGCTGCCTATACCAAGAGTGTTCCATGCCATGCTGTGAAAAAGAGCATTTGTCTCTCCTCTTCACACAGGTCGTAGTTAAAGCATTGACGGTGCTCTAGTAGAAACTCTTGGGCCTTATCCCCAACATTATACGACAGATATCAATTTTTTATAAATTCATTTCATATATTACTAGTCTAAATGATAGAAGTCAACATAATAGACGAACAATAATATGAAACGGTAATATTATTGTTCGTCAGTTATGTCTGATTTTCTTGGAACATTGAGTTAGTCAGGATTCACTCAGCCTCGTGATAAATTTTAATTCCTTCTAACGTATCTTCTACTACTATTTGCTTATCCCGGAACATCGGCTGGTTCAATACACCAATATAATAGAAATCTCCAACACAGCCGGCAGTATGAACCATAAATAACAAATACAAGACAAAATCATTTACAGGAAACAAGGAAGCCATTGCTAATAAACAAGTAATAATAATAAATGGCATCAGAATAATCACCATGAATGGTAGTTTTGCATATGTCACACCTGGGCTTGCCGCATAGAACATACCACTCTTCATCCCATACTTTACTTTTGATTCAGGTGCAAACATCTTGAAGAACATCCCATGGATTAATTCATGAAAACAAAGCAGGACAAACAGGACAATAATAAATAAAAGCAAGTTAGGAAGTGTAACGTTGAGCGTAACATCTGGTAAAACCAACAAACCAATGATAAAGAAAAAGATAAAAATAATAATAGACCAGATATTCAGCCAGATCACGATTTTCCTTTGTGTTAGGATATTAATCTCTTTTAATAGTTCGATTTCCATCTCCCCCTTTTTTCTATCTTATCATAAATGTGCAGAGAAAAATCAATCCATGTCCCTATGGAACAAGGCTTTTATTAGAAAGAGATAATCCCTTTGGTGGTGCCACTTCTGGTTGGACTACTCCTAGTTTTTCTGACTGATATTTTGGATTATATAAAATCTGGCCTGCACTATACATCTTTTCTTAAATATGCTTCAGCACTTTATGTGAAATCACTATACGATAAAGTGAAAAATATGGTATATCTATAAGTAGTACATAAAAAATAGGAGGTTACCCAGATGAATCCCACACTTGATCAGACAAGAAATTGGCTTCACCGACAGGCGCGCGCCTTAGATATTGCCCTATTTGCACACCTATTTGAACAGGAAGACCAGCTTAGCGTTGTGGAAGAACTGGCTTATTATCAAAATCCAGATGGAGGATTTGGCCATGGATTAGAACCAGATTTCTGGAACCCAGCCTCATCCCCCATAGCTACCTGGAAGGCAACGGACTATTTACGAAGGATTAACTTTTATCAAACGGATCACCCTGTCGTTGCTCGACTTATTCAATATGTAAAAGAAACACAAGAAAAAGACGGACGCTGGCCTGCGGTAATCTCATCGAATAACGACACACCACACGCCTTCTGGTGGCATTATCAAAACGAAGAAACTGCCTATTGGGGTTATAACCCTACCGCTGCCTTAGCAGGTTTTCTTTACCGGACAGGGGACAAAACGCAAACTGCAGTGATCTCATCGCTTTGGCAAGATTTGCTTCAGCGGTCGGAGGCAGATATGCATGAACTGCCATTATTTCTTAATCTTTATCATGACTTAGCGGAAAGTGGCTGGGACAAGCTGGAATTGAAAGCAGGCTATGATAAATTAATCGAATTATTACATGCAGCCTTTCAAAATGGAGATTGGAACAACTATGTGCTAAGGCCTTCCACCGTATTCGCTGGGGAAAATCAAGTATTCCAAGCCCCATTTCAAGCTATGATAGAAAAGGAACAAACCTATTTAAGAGAGACAAGATTAGCTGATGGCACTTGGCCAATCCCCTGGAACTGGAACCAATATCCAGAAGCATTTCATGTTAGTGTTCAATGGTGGAAAGGTTATCAAATGATTCTTCATGAATTGTTTTTGCAGACTGATAGATCAAAAAGCTGAACAAGAGGATTGCCTTTTTTTGTCCATCAGATCGTTGATGACGGACAATTCTGGGGAGACTGCTCTTTTTTTGTCCGTCAGATTGCTGATGACGGACAGTTTACAGCACTTAACCATTTTTTGTTCGTCAAATTGTTCTGACCTTCTCTCTTATGATGTATTCCGGAACTGTTTATAAGTTGAATTTTCTAAAACAATTTGGTTTACAAGTCCTTTCTCTTTATGCTTTAATATTGTTTGCGGCAATTAGAAAAGTTGTATAATGATTGATAAACCAACTAGCCTAGCAAATTTGCACGGGGCTAGATTTATTTTGTTTAAAAAGACAGGAAAGGAGCAGTCCATGACAACGAAACAGAGATCAAGAAATCTTGTCCTGCTTGTTTTTATGCTTGGGACATTCGCCGTTGGGATGACAGAATATGTGGTAACAGGGTTACTTACACAATTTGCTAATGATTTGGGAGTCGCCGTATCAACAACTGGGTTACTTTTAAGTGTATACGCAATCAGCGTAGCCATCTGTGGTCCTATTCTAAGAATTGTTACCCTGAAATATTCTCCTAGACCATTATTGGTCGGATTAATGGCCTTATTTGTTATCAGCAATATTATTGCAGCAACAGCACCTACATTTGAGATTCTGTTAGTATCCAGATTATTTTCTGCCATGATGCATGCCCCATATTTCGGTTTATGTATGGCTATAGCAGTCAATATTTCCGCACCTCATAAACGTACCAGTGCAATTGCAGCCGTACAAGGAGGGCTTACCATTGCAATTATGCTTGGTGTACCATTTGGCTCCTTTCTTGGGGGAATGTTGGACTGGCGGTTGGTATTCTGGTTTATGGCAGCTATTGGTTTGCTCACCTTAATTGGACTGGCGATCGTTACACCGACAGAAAAACTAGCAAAAGCACCACAATTGAAACAAGAATTAAAGATGTTCAAAAACAAAAACGTGTTTATGATGATTATCGTAATTATCTTTGGATTCTCTGGCGTCTTTACCGCCTATACCTTTAAGGAACCAATGCTGCGGGAATTTGCAGAGTTTGGCGTAGCTGGTGTTACGGGGGCGTTATTCTGTTTTGGATTAGGTGCTGTAGCAGGAAATTTTGTTTCCGGTAAAATTAGTGAACACCGCTTAACCGAAAGTTTAATGGTAGCGCTAGGTTTCTTAGCAATCGTATTAATTCTCTTTACCTTTGCCATCCAAATTACACTATTAGCTTTTCTATTCAGCTTTTTATTTGGTGTCGGAACATTTGGAACATCACCACTTCTTAATGCCAAGATTATTCTAGCAGCTAAAGAGGCTCCCCTCTTGTCTGGTACAATTGCTGCTTCAGTATTTAACTTATCGAATTTCATCGGTGCTGCCCTTGGCAGTCTTTTATTAGAAAAAGGATTTTCTTTTGTAGCCATCACGATGATAGCTGGCGTTATTATTGCCTTTGGCTTAGCACTAACTGTACTTACTCACTATATTGAAGATAAATCAGTCTATCAGATGGTAGAACAAGAAACACATTAAGGCAAACATCTATTAGATTCCGAGCTTTTCCTGATCAGAAGAGCATGATCGGAATCTTTTTTGTTCCCCTTATCCTATTCTACTCTCCTTCAATGCTCTTAACAGTTTTTTCATTGCGCGATGAGACACAAAGCAAATTTCGTTATTTTTCATTAAGATTTCTCCAGTTATTACATTTATCTCTGCAATATTATGTACATTGACAACGTAAGCACGATGACAGCGACATAAACACTTGTGTAGTGGTTCAATTTTCTTTAACTTGCCATAAAACTCTACTTGACGGTTAGCCGCATGAAGAATAATCCGGTGTTTATTAGGGGATGTCTCGAAAAACATAATATTTTGGTATTCTTCAATGATCACTTTCCCCTTATTACGAACAGAAAATACGGGTTGTGTTCTTTTCGTTTGTAACCGTTGGTGGGCTAACTCCAAGCATTCTTTCACCTTTTTTTTCACATGCTGAAAATCCCCTTTCGTAATATAGTCCATTGCTTCCACTTTATACGTAAAGGTTAATGCCATCAATTCAGGATGGGTAGTAATAAAAACCAGGGCACCTTGCTGATCATATTCACGAATCTTTGCCGCCAATTCAATTCCTTCTGTTTCTGTCTGTAAGTAAACGTCTAGGAAATAGATACCCTTTACTTGATTCTCTTGTAAATATTCTATAATATCCTTTGGATTGTCCGTTGAAACAGCTATTGCCATATCCAATGAGGCACTCTCAATATAAGTCTGAATAAAATTAGTTAAGCGCTCTCTTTGCTGTTTTTCATCTTCGCAAATAAATACTTCCAGCACGATCATCACGCTCTTTCTAGTATTGCTATACCAATTTCTTGGACAAAGGAGCCATCCTCTGATATGTAAGTATCTAATGTGACACCTTCACATTCTGATAAAATTTCTCTGAGGTTAGCTAATCCAAGACCTCTATTCTCCCCTTTCGTCGAAAATCCTTTTTTATAAATTTGATGGATAGGAGGAACTTCCCGGCAGCTATTCTTCACGATGATGATATGAAGGTTCTCTTTCTCGACAAAAGCAATTTCCAAGCGCGGGTAGTCACACAAGACTGCCTCTTCAATGGCATTATCTAAAATAATACCTAAACTGCGGCATAACTTCATTGTATCAACATGCAGCTCTTCGATCGGTTCTGCAATATCCACAACGGTTGAAATATTTAAATCCTGAGCCTTTATGATTTTATTAGAGACAATCCCTTTTACCTCTTGCACTTTCACCTTAGACAATGCTCCTAATTGATAGTTATTGGACTCAAACTTTTGGCCAATGGGAATAATCTTCTCGGAGAAATATTTCTTTAGCTTTTCTAAGTCATTAAGACTTAAATAAGCTGACATCGTAGAGAGAATATTAATATAATCATGACGAAACTTCCTGATTTCATCATATTGTAATTCCAGTGCTTCTGTATATTCACGCAGCTGTTCATTTTGAATACGTTCATTTTCCATCCGAAAGTTATTAGCAGCTGATCGAATTAAAATAATAAACGTAGTGAATAATAAAATTGTATAAAAAATAAACAAAATACCATTCGCACGCACATTCTCATAACTAAATCCCTGCTGTTGACCGATGAAAATATTTATATAAAATATCACAATCGTAAATATTAAAAAGGCGATAATCATTTTGCCATAGACACCTTCGAGGAAATTATAGATTTGGAACTTTTTAAAAATATATCGTAGAAATAAACTTGCTGCAATAATTAAAATAAATTGAATACCTAATGTTAATAGTAATTTCAAATCTGAATTAATGTTTAATGGGGCTTGAACTTCTACTTGATGTAGTAGAATTTGTGCGCCATAATCACTTAATACGAATAAAATAGTTGTCAAACATGGAATAATGATACTGGGAATAATTTTTTTCGTTTTCAGAGATAGGCACAAAATAAAAAAGATTAAAACAGAAAAAACACCTATAATTCCCAATGTGAAATATAGTAAGCATCCTAAAATTTGAGAAAATATAAACATTAGCATAAACAACTTAGCTCCGAAGTTCCTCTCTGACATTATATAAATCCCTAATAAAATTGCTAATAATTGAAAAAACAACACAAAAAAAGTAAGCATAAACATCACCACCTTGTTTTATGCTTACAGTATATCACATATATCTATGAATAATTACTTATCCAATCTATCCTTCATCAATAATTCTTTCGGTACTTCTGGTTCATAAGAAAAACCAATACATTGAGCTTCTGTTGACTGATTACCGACCTTAATCGCTACATCTCCAACTACTTTTGCAACACCTTGCTTCATGTTACTAACTAGCTTGCTCTTCATACTGTTCATAATTATCATAGCTCCTTTTTAAAAGTTTATATGAAACTGGCAGTATGCTGATCACTTGAATAGCAACACCAGTAAACACCAAAGTACTGATCATTGGCATTGGCACAATGACTGCAATAAGCATTAATACCATACAGGTAATCACAGATTGATTACGTAGCTTTTTTCGTCTGTTTTTTCCCAACAATGGGTGCTTCTCAGTATCTGCTGGCGCAAATAGATAGACGAAGAAGATACAAACCAGGAATAAAGGTAGCAATATATAATTATTTATGACAATATCCTTCATCATATAAGGGATTACAACGAATAAGACAATACTTAACAGGGTACAAATAGTACTTGATTTGGCATGCAAACCAAACGATGACCTTCTAAGTAGGAAATATGACCCATGCAAGATTAATGTTTCAAAAAAGATATTTAAAAGAATAGCTAACCCATATACTATTATTCCTTTTGTAATATTTGTCAAAATGACACCTACACCCAGCTTCATTTTGAGATAATCTATCTCTTCCAAACGATTACGCTCTTTCACCCACAGGGCAATCTTGTTAGCAATAACTTCTGTTATGGATACTCTTTTTTCGACTTTAGATAACAAAATGATCACCCCTTCTGTTCCATTGCCATCACTTTATCACAATTTTCTTCTAAATAGTTACAACTATTCCTAAATGAGACGTTTTTATGGTTAAACGTACCTGATATGTGGAATATATCACTTTTTCTGTTTAAAAATGTTTATTTTAATAATAGAAAAAAGAAATTTGTCTTATCCTGATGACCATTTCTTTATTTAGAAAAAAAGGGTAGTATAGTGATAAGAACTAGTGAAGGAGGATGGATATGCGGCATATTCTCATAACTGGCGGAACAGGGCTAGTCGGCAGAGAACTGGCAGCACTTTATGCAGATAACGGGGAACAAGTTACTATTCTTACGCGTACCAACCGATCTTCTGACCATAAACATATTACCTATCTAAATTGGCAGGAAGATGATTGGGAATCAGCTATGCCTAATAAGATTGATATTGTTATTAATCTAGCTGGTGCAAGTCTTAGTGAACGATGGACCAAAGAACATAAAGAAGCTATGTTACAAAGTCGAATCGAAACAACCGAACGTTTATATGCATATTTCCAAACACGAGACTATCAACCTGATATCCTGTTTAATGCAAGTGCTATTGGTTTATTACCCACCTTCCAAGTCTGCGGAATACGATGAAACAAACACTTATCCGGCACCTCATGATTTCCTATCAACCATTGTACACCAATGGGAAAAGATGGCAAGCAAATTCAAGCAATTTGGTACAAGGGTAGTCATTGGTCGTTTTGGGGTTATTTTTTCAGAAAGGGGCGGTGCACTGGAGAAAATGGTATTACCTTATAAACTTTATGCCGGCGGAAATCTAGGAGATGGAAAGCAATGGTTTTCTTGGATTCACTTGGACGATGTCACTCAGGCTGTTTTGACTTTAATAGAAAATGAACAGGCGCAAGGTGTATATAATATTTGCAGTCCTAAGCCAATCAAGCAAAAAAATCTGGGTAGATTAATTGGCCGAATCCTAAACCGTCCTCATTGGGTATCAGCACCTGCTCCGCTATTACGAACGGTTCTTGGCGAGCAAGCAACCATTATCTTAGATCTACAGAAAGTACTGCCTCAACGTTTAATAGAGGAACAGAACTTTACCTTTCGCTATCCGGCTGCCTTATTAGCATTAGAAGACATTTTGTCTAAAAAATAAAATTAGTTGTTTTCCAATAGCATCAAAAAAAACGGCTGTTGCACCATTAGGTACCTGATTGGGCAACAGCCACTTTCTCTTACTGGATTTCATATTTTCAATTGTCAAAGGAACAACGAACGGCCATGAGAGGCTATCACTTTTTGATACCAATAAAAACTATCCTTTTTAAGCCGCTCTAATGTTTTGATATCTGTATCATTACGATCAATATAGACAAATCCATACCGCTTCCTAAAACCACTGGAGGTACTTAGTAAGTCGATAAATGACCATGGTATATACCCCCATACTTCTACCCCGTCTTTGATTGCTGCATGCATCTGCAGGAGATGATCACGGAGAAAATCTATTCTCTCTTGATCATGAATTTGCTTATTTTCTGTTAACTCATCAAGCGTACCAATCCCATTCTCTGTTATCATAATGGGTACCTGATAACGATCATAAATTTCATTTAACAGATATCGAAAACCAATCGGATCAATATCCCAGTCCCATCTTGTTTTTGCTGTATATGGATTGACGACTCCCTCAAATATGCCGGGTACATTATCATATTGTGTATCATCATTATCGCCATCATAGTTCATCTTTAACTCTTTCTTTTCCACTCCAGGCGGCACATATTTGACGACTTGTGATTGATAATAATTAATTCCGATGAAATCCGAAGTTGCGGTTTGAATACACTCCATATCGTCTGCTTCAATCGTAGGCTCAATCCCTTTTTCTACTAAATAATTCCATACAAATGGCTTGTACGTCCCTTTCATATAAAGGTCCATAAATAAATAGGTTCTTAAATCATCTGCATGCTTAGCAGCCAGAATATCCTCAGGTTTGGAGGTAGCTGGGTAATTTGGAATAACTCCCAGAGCCGGTCCAATCTTTGCCTCTGGAAGCATGGCACGACACAAATGGATGGCTTTGGCATGAGCTAGTGTCATAATATGGTTCATCTCATATTTCTGCTTTTCTAATGGAATAGAAGGATCAAATTCCATTAGATACGGCAATTGAAACATATTACTTTGTTCGTTAATGGTCAGCCAGTATTTCACATCTTGAAAGTGCGTAAACAATATTTCGCAATATGCCTCAAAGTCGTTTATCACTTTCCGAGACGACCAACCTCCATATTCTTCCTGCAAACATTGCGGTAAATCAAAATGATAAATAGTGACAATCGGCTCTATCTGATTTTCCCTCAATTTATTAATAATGCCGCGGTAAAAATCAATTCCTTGTTGGTTTACCTTCCCGCGTCCATCAGGCAATATCCTCGGCCAGGAAATAGAGAAGCGGTATGCCTTCAAACCTAGCTCCTTCATTAATTCAATATCTTTTTCCCAATGTTGATAATGACCAGAGGCAACGCTGGGATCTGCGTAGTTTTTATTCATGTTTTTTTCCACTACCGATAATGTTTTCCCATGACTAAGATGTTCCCCTTCAATTTGATAGGCAGAAGTAGCCGCCCCCCATAGGAAAGATTTTGGAAACAACAGATTCGTTTGGTTAGGCACCTACATCACTTCCCATTGTCTTCTAATTTTTTTATTCTTTGATCCAATGAACGAGAGAGTCTTACTAAATTTCTCGCTAGGTTCCACTCACTCATAACAGTCATCAAATGATCTTGCGCATGAGTAAATAAAGTGGAGAAAACAATCTCCTCTCCCCTCGCCTCTTGTTGAATTGTTTCTGTTTGAACAGAATGTGCCTGAGACATATGTTTCTTCGCTTGTGCCAGTTTCTCCTCTGCTGCTTCAAAATCAAAAGTCTCTGCAGCCTTCAGAGCAGATTGAATATCGGCACGTGCATTTCCTGCCCCTAATATAATTTGCATCGATACTTCTTGTAATGCTTCCATATTATCTTGACTCAAATGAATCCCCCCTAAAACTGATTGAAAAACTCGACTTATCTTTACGTCTTGTCAGTGAAAGCCTTGTTTTTTTGATAAAGTAAGACTTCCTCAGCAATTTTCATCACTCGCCGAGGCAGTTTACCTTAAAAGTGAATATGACAGGCTTCTAAGCTTCCGCCTGCTGCTCTTCCTGTACTTTCTGGTTATCATATACCTTAACAAATGGATACCATATAATTAATGACACTGCCAGGTTGATAACTAACAATAGCAAGCCACTAATATCTGTATTCACCAGATAAGTGGAAATACCAATAGGTACATACCATAGTTGCATCACCTCTGCAGGTAAAGTAATCACTCCTAATGAAAGAACAAAATAGGTGATCGCTGGAATAATAATACCATTTAACCACATCGGAATCATTAAGATGGGATTAAAAGCAACAGGAGCCCCAAACACTACTGGTTCATTTATATTGAAAATAGATGGCACGATCGTGACTCGGCTAATAGCTTTCAAGTGGTTGGACTTTGCAATAATTAACATAATGATAACCAAAGGCAAGGTTGTTCCCATACCACCAATCCAGATCCAGCCCATCATCGTTTCAAAAGTATGAATACTTGCAGGCTCTAAGCCTTGTGCTACTTGTGCAGCGTTTTGTTCAATTCCAGCCATCCAAATTGGAAAGACAATCGGATATAAAGCCCATGGACTGATACCAAATGAGTATAAAAACACACTAATCAGAGTAATCAGCACAAAACCGGCAAAGCTTTGACCAATACGATTTAACGGTTCAAAAATACTTAGAATCGATGCATAAAGATCCACTGTACCTACGACTGTAACAAGCCAGCCTGCTAACAATAAAATAGTGATCGGTACTATCGTATCAAACCAAACAATAATAAAATCCGGTAATGAACTTGATTCTTTAAAAAATGACATTTTACTAAATATATAGAACACAAAACCAACTAGTAATCCAACAATGATAGCAACAAACATACCGTTTGCTCCAAATCTTTCAAACGAAAAGATAATTTGACCTTCTTCATTAAAAGTTGGAGACAGCAGCAATAGAAACATTGCTGCACCAGTTAATCCGGCAACTAACTTACGGTCATTTTTCTTTAGCTTCTCCATAATAAAGTATGGAGTTAAGAAAGAAATAAACAGACTCATTAACCCAAATGAAAAATCACTAATTGGCTGTAAGTTAGGCATATTCGGTATAAAATCATTCAAGATCATAATCAAGGTGATAAGAGACCCAACAAGGATTAAAGGTAATACCCCCATGATTGCTTCCTGAACGGCAGATACCCATGCATTTCTAGTAATTTTGTTCATTTTGGGCGCAAAAGACCGATTCATATATTCAATTAATTTATTCATGTTTATCCAGCCTCCGTAAGATTATTTCAGCCCTAGCTCCTTCACAATGATATCAAGCCCTTTGTCCCCATTCAGTGTTCCGTAAGTCATTTGATCGATTAGTTGATAAGGGATATCTGTACCTGACAATTGCTCTGCAATATCTTCCTGTATATAGCTCAAATGCGGCGCTATCAGCACCATACTGATTTTATCCAGATAATCCGTTAATTCAGATTCACCACGAGCTAACACTTCTACTTCCAGTCCTCTTTTCTTAGCTGCCTTACGGATATTTTGAGCTAAAAACCCACTAGAAGCACCACCGCTGCAAATTAACAAGATTGTTTTTTTCATCTGTCTTCCTCCTCATGTAAAATGTAGTTATATTATCTCTAATTACAGAAATACTAACCAATAAACAAGTTGCCTACCTACTGGCAACTTATTTATTTTCATTCTGAACAGGACACGTTTATAATGAAAGAAATCTAACACAAGGAGGAGATATGGATGAAAGAAAAAAATATTCAAGCCCTCATTCATCTGCTGCAGGAACAGCAAGAATGGATGAAATCACAGCAAATTTTAGACTATTTACAAATCTCTTCCCGCACACTCAGAAACTATATAAAATATATCAATGAGCATTATCAAGATTCATTTTTTATTGAATCATCCAGTGCTGGGTATCGTTTAAAAGTCATCAACACAAATGGAACTGCTCCAGCAAAAGAGAAAGATTCATCTAATCGAATGTATTATATCCTGCAGCAACTGATTCTGGCAGAGGATGGCGTGAACATCTTTGATTTGAGTGATCATTTATTCGTAAGCGTTCCAACGATTGAAAAAGATCTCATCGAATGCAGAAAGTTTATCAAATTGTATGACCTCACGATACAACGTTCCAAAGATCTCTTATTTCTACAAGGTAAGGAAATAAACAAACGGAAAATAATGAGTGCAATTTACTATCGGGAGTATAATACAACCTTTTACAATATCATTGATTTAGAAAATATCTTTGGTTATGAATTACATGAATTTAAAAATCAATTACTCCACATTATCCATAGCCATGGCTATGATATAAACGAATACACATTAGGCAATATTATTTACCATATTATCATTTCTATCGAAAGGATACAGGACCATCAATATATCCATTCACACACCTATCCTTTTAAAGAAGAGTTCATTTCTATAGACGCTCTGGATGAAATTAAGCAATTAATAGAATCTTATTTTCAAGTCAATATAGATGAGAATGAATTATATTATTTACAAGCACTGATTAGCAGCAAAACGACATATATCAAGAAAGCAAATTATGTACAAACAGACTATCTCGATTTAATTAATGATATTATTCGAAACGTAAATGAGAGTTATTTAATCCATTTAGATGATGAAGAATTTAAAACAAAATTCGCCTTACACGTCCAAAATATGGTGATTAGGGCAGCTAACGATTTTTCATTCAAGAATCCGTTAACACAATCGATCAAAACGTCATCACCACTTATTTATGACTTGTCTGTTTATATCAGCAACCTTATTTCAGAAAAATTAAATATCCGTGTTCAAGAGGATGAAATAGCCTATATTGCCTTACACGTGGGTAGCTGTTTAGAGTTAAAGCAAAAGACTAGTGATCAATTAGAGGCAGTACTCATTTGCCCAGCCTATAATCATCTACCTTTTCAAATCAAAGAAAAGATTGAGCAATACTTTACCAGCCAACTAGTCATAATACGGGTAATTACAAGATTAGATAAAGAATTAGCTGAGTTGGAGGCGGACTTAATTATGACAACCATTGACCTTCCTGTTCATGCTAATAGTGAACCGGTTGTCATCAGTTCCTTTATTACAATGGATGATATTTTCAAGATTCAGCAGCAAATGAACAAAATAAAACATATCAAACAGCAGCAATGGATGAAGCAAAGCCTGCTTTCCCTATTTGACAAGAGGATGTTTATGGTAACCGATCGTACATTTACAGATGAATTTGATGTCATTCATTTTATTACCAAACAAATGGAAGCATTGAATTTGGTTCAAGTAGACTTTGTCGAAAATGTCATTAAAAGAGAAAAATTATCATCTACCGCCTTTAATAATATTGTAGCCGTTCCTCACTCGATCAAGATGGATGCCTTACAGACGTCAATAGCCGTATTGATCACAGATAAACCGATCAAATGGGGAGAGGCTACTAATATTAGAATTGTCTCTTTAATTGCTATGAACAAAAATGAACGGAATATCTATCGTGATATATATGATGAATATATTAAAATCCTTGCCAGTCCAGCGAATGTTAGTAAACTTGCCAGTTCTACAACATATGAAACGTTTATTGATCAATTGATAACCTTTATTGAACAGCAAGCAGAATCATGAAATAAGCCATGTCTACTTAAACCGTGACATGGCTTATTTTTCTGACAATGGATAAATCAATGGACATTCTACAGACAGTTGCACAGGGATGAATACAATGGAAACCATAAATGATATACTAAAGTAAATATTTTATGATGAAAGTAGGAGAAAATATGTCTTATACCAAAATCAACGAACAGCTCTGGGACAGATGGAGCCAAGAGGGGGATCAATGGACACGGCCAATCTCATCAGAGGAATTCCAGCAAGCCCAACAAGGAAATTGGCATGTTTTATTGACACCCACTATTCCTGTACCAAAAGAATGGTTTGGCTCCTTACATGGTAAACGGGTACTTGGCCTAGCATCCGGCGGCGGCCAGCAAGGTCCAATTTTCTGTGCCTTAGGTGCCGATGTCACGATAATGGATCAGTCTGCCGCACAATTAGCCACCGAAAAAGCCGTTGCAGAGCGAGAAGGTTATGATATTGAGTTAGTCAAAGCCGATATGACTCAGCGTTTTCCCTTTGACAATGACTCCTTCGATCTTATTTTCCACCCTGTTTCTAATACCTATGTGGAAGAACTTGCATCTATTTGGGAAGAGTGCTATCGTGTGTTACGGCAGGGAGGTCGATTGTTAACAGGCTTTACCAATCCGGAAATCTATATGTTTAATGAGGTCGAGAAACTGGAAGATATCCGCTTAGTTCATCCACTTCCATATAACCCATTAAAAGACTTTACAGACGCAGAACGGGAAGCCATTATTAAAGAAGAAGGCTTGCAATTCAGTCATACGATGGAGACGCAAATCCGAGGACAGCTGCAGGCAGGTTTCTTGTTAAAGGATTTCTATGAAGACTATGCCAATGCAGATGAATATATTCTGTCCCACTATTTTCCACAATTCTATGCCAGTCTTGCCGTCAAACTATAACAACAGTGAAAGGTGATACAAATGAAACTACGAACACTCGAAGAAAAAGATTTACCATTTGTCCATGAATTAAATAACGAACACTCGATTATGACCTATTGGTTTAGAGAACCTTATGAATCACTTACTAAACTTAAACATTTATATAACAAGCACTTTTTAGATGCCTCCGAAAGAAGGTTTGTGGTAGAGGATGGGGAACAGCTTGTAGGAATTGTCGAGTTAGTAGGTATCGACCATATCCACCGAAATTGCGAAATCCAAATTATTATCAAACCTGAATTCGGCGGCAAAGGCTATGCCAAATACGCCTTTAAAGAAACAATCGATTACGCCTTTAACACACTTAATATGTATAAAGTATTTCTGTATGTGGACACAACGAATGAAAAGGCCGTTCATATTTATACGAAACAAGGATTTGTAATGGAAGGTACACTGAAAGAGCATTTTTATACCAATGGCGCTTATAAAGATGCCTATATTATGTCGATCTTTAAAAAGGATTGGCTGGGAGATAAAGAATAATCAGGCTTCCATTGCGACTTCCTTGTTCCCGAAGTTTGCAGACAGGCGCTTGTTTCACATAAACGACTGACAATGAATTTTTTAATAGGGAGATGACTTTTATGGATATGGAAGAATTCATCAAATTCTGTAAGGAAGGCAATCCCATCTCGGGGGAGGATAAAGAACTACATGGACTGTTGGTTCAATGCAGTTACGAAGCTCAGAGGATCACGATGCAACTAAATACCTCCTATCATTCCCACAAAGAAATAGTAGAGATTTTTAGCGAATTAACAGGCAACGAAGTAGATTCATCTTTTACTTGCTTTCCGCCATTCTATACCGATTTCGGCAAAAATATCACATTTGGAAAAAACGTCTTCCTAAATACAGGCTGTTCGTTTCAAGATCGAGGCGGCATTGAGATCGGAGACGGTGCACTAATCGGTATGAATGTCACCATTGCTACACTTAATCATGGATTATCTTTAGATACAAGAAACACTACCTACTCCTCTCCTGTCAAGATTGGCAGCCAAGTCTGGATTGGTTCCAATGCTACGATTCTACCTGGTGTTACGATTGGTGATAACTCTGTCATTGCGGCTGGAGCGGTTGTAACAAAAGACGTGCCAGCCAATACCGTGGTAGCAGGTGTACCGGCTAAACCACCAGTGAAGGAAATAAGCTGAAACGATAGAAGACATTGTTTCAGCTTTTTTATAAGCGTTTATTCACCCAGACAACTGCCGATGACATCGGTATATGGGGCTAGTGAAAAAGACTTTCGTGTGGTGACGGTTCATGACGCTATGGCACAAACACGCGAGCAAAAAATGGATAATATTGGTTTTGATATTGTATAAAACCGCTGATGCATGAGCAGTTCTCCTGCATTAAGCAAGACTTCACTACTGTAAGCCCCATTTATTCCATCACTGTCTTTACACCAAATCCAATCAACAGTACACCCGTTAATTTTTGAAGCATTTTTTGGAAGACAGGCTGTTGCAGCCATTTCTTCGCATGATCTAAGCAATAGACTAAGATCAAAAACCAGCCCACTGCGATAAGAGTAAGGATAAGCCCTAAAGTAATCAGCTGCTGATTGATATTTCCGCTCATATCAATAAATGGAGGCATAAAGGTAATATATACTAATACGGTTTTAGGATTTAGTATATTACTGATCGTCCCTTGCAGATAGGATTCTTTATAATGGATTGTCTGATCAGCAGCTGTTTTGTCTTCTTTCACAGCATTTAAGGCCAGAGTTCCTTGTGTAAAAAAAGCTCTTATGCCTAAATAAACCAGATAAGCTGCCCCTAAATATTTAATAATAGTAAAAAGCAGAACTGACTGGGCAATAACAACCGATAAACCCAGTACAGCAACTCCTGTCCAAAAAGTTAGACCTGTCGCCATCCCCAATATTGTATATCTTCCGGCCTTTGCACCATAGCTGATTGTATTTTTCATAATCAATACGGTATCTGCCCCAGGCAGCATGGACATCATTAAGGCCATCAAGATAAAAGCAAATAAATTATCCATCTCAAACCCTCTTTCCGTGAGTTAGTCTACCTTAACAAAGGAAGATCCCCTGTTAAATGATTAATCTTTTTCTTTTCCCCATAGATAGCCAGTCCTAGATATTGATAGTCTTCTTTTGATGTCTGCTGCAGTTTTGTTATGTATTCTTGATAGGTTTTACAGTTTTGTGCCACATCTGAAAAATCAACCATGATCAAATCAGCAAAAGCTTCATGAAGTCCTTTTTCTCTTAATTGCCGGAGCAGCTCTGTATTTCCCTTTAAGATCGGAACTGGTGTCTTTACAATCCCTATATGCTCCACGCCAGAGCGATCGGTAACACTGCTTCCTGCCAATTTAGGAATATACTTTCCTAATGTGATTCCTAAGATAGCCGATGTATTAGCAATCAGTCCTAATGGAAGCTGATCATCAATCACCATCACACATTTCGCTTCGTTAGACACGTTAGATATCTCCTTTACTTTGATAAATTTTCATATATTGTTTCGGGGTCACCCCGATCATCCTTTTGAAAAACTTTGTTAAATGGCTTTGATCACTAAAACCTGCCAAGAAACTGACTTCAACCGGTTTTGTCCCTTGCTCTAACATTTTTTTGGCATGGTGAATGCGAATAGTTTCCAAGTAATTATAAGGAGAGATTCCTTTTTGTTGAGTAAACGACCTTAACAGATGATACTTGCTCCAGCCTGTCAGGTTACTCAGTTCCTCTAAGGTGATGGTTTGGGTATAATGTTCTTCTAAATAGGCACAAACAACCTTAATTGGATAAGACGGTTCTGAAGCAGGCGGCAAAATGGGCAAGTTGGAATTTGTTTGAATCAACTCTTCCAGCAAATATAAAAACAGCTCCTCTTTCTTCATTTCTTTCTCTTCTTGGGAGATTGTCATATGCAATTCCCTTAGACTAGGTGCCAATTTACTGGCTGCTAATACATTTTGTTGAAAGTGAGGCAGGATTTCGTTTCCTTGGATTTCATACATGAACTTTTTCATCACATCTGCTGTTATGTTTAGACAGCGATAATCTAACGTTTTGCCATCTATCTGTTCACAGCTGTGTATATCATATGGATTAAATATCAATACATCCCCTGGATTGATAATATATTCTTCTCCTTGGCAAACTAAATAACGCTGGCCTTCTTCGATAAAACCTATCACGTAATATTCATGAAAATGGGCAGGGAATTTCTGCATAATCCCTTTAAAACGATAGGCCTCCATATTTAAGTCTGGATCCAAATAAACTGTTCGCACTTCTTGTACCATCCCATTCCCCTCCTTATCGCTATAACTGTATCATGGTTACTAACTATTTTCTTGTATGATGTTGCGATTTCAGCCATGTTAATTTGTTGATACCATTCTTTTTTTCATAAAGCAAGCTGATAAACAAACAGCCTCCTTAGCTATGTTTCATCTATTGCTACCGATATCCGTTCCGGGAAATCGCTTTCTTTATCCGCAACCACAAGCTGCGAAACACCGTAATCCAATCTTAAAAAAAGCTGCTGTGGTTGTTATTAACCACATGCAGCCCTGTAAAGTTTACATCTATCTAGTATAGAGTATTTTACTTTTTATCACGTCTAAACAAACCCTTCATGATGGAACGAAAAATAAAATCATCAGGTGTTACTTTTAGTTTGGCAATAGGCGGTAATGGCTGTTCAGCAATCCACTCTGCTTTTGATCCACCTTGAATAAAAGCAGCCCTTGGCAGTATATAAATAGTCCCCTCACTCCATAACTCTCCTGACCAGTCTCGGTTAAGGGAAAAATAATAATATCTTTTTTTCTCTGTCAGCACACAAAGGTTTTTTAAGGTTCCTTTGTATGCTGTTCGGTTAATCACCGCAAAGAATAAAGACCACAGACCATCTGATGAGGCAAAGATTGCTGTTACCGGCGTACCATTGGCTAATGTCTGTTCCCTCGGTTCAAACATTCCTATATTAGGTTGTTTAGAGCCATGTACCAGACAATTTTTATTCTCGATAATATAGTATAAAAAGAAGTGCAGGGGATAAGCACCCTGATAACTTTCTGATTCACCTGTTTGCAACTGGTGATAGGCTTTTTCAAAGTCATCATACATATCATTTGTAAAAGCAGGATATGTCATTGTAGAAAAAGCCAGCCGATCTAAGAAGAATTGCTGTAATTTCTCCTTCAGCATGAGTCCCCTCCTTTTAATGGAAATATACTGTAGCAGGTTTGTTTCCTACTAATCTTTAACAACCACTCCCATTAAAGAGGCCAGCTGAACTGCTTGAGCAGAGGATACTTTACAGCCATTTAAATCAGCGATAGACACAGTAAGCCGATCAAACTTAGATGTGCTAAGGTCAACGTCTTTTAAAGCTGTTTGCTCAAAGTTTGCTTCATTGAGATCACATTGTTCAAATCCGATCTTTTTGAATGTGCAATCATAGAAATCTGCATGGTGCAAAACAGATTCTTGAAATAACACTTTTTCCAGCTTTGAATCGCCGAATGCCACCATATTTAAGATAGATTGCTCAAATTTCACATTCCCAAGTGAAGATTCCGTAAAATCACTTCCAAGTAATTTACAGTTAATAAATTCGACCCGATGGATCGAGGCGCCACGCAAATTAACATTCGATAAATCACAATTCTCAAAACGGACATCTGTCAGCTGAATATTGCAGAAATCAGTATGATTGAATTGGCAATTCTTCAAGACAGTATTGTATATTCGTGCTCGATCTACTGCTTCATTGGTAAATTCAGAATCTTCCACCAAACACATCTCTAATTCAGGATCTTCTTCATAGAAAATATCACTAAAATGCTTCGATGTTAATTCCGGTGATATCTTTGGGCTTGTCAGTTTCATCGTATCTCCTCTTTCCATTATTAATTACGGTCCTATCTACGCTGATGAACATCTTATTTCATAAAGTGAAACTAGCTGCAATCCTATGTTTCACAGACACTCTTCATTTCGGTGTAACTCATTTGCCAGTCTCCTATTATAACAAACTGATATTCCACTTACCTTCTTGTCTTTGATAGTAAAACTCCGAAATGCTAGCATCGATAAACACCTTATACATCTCTAGAAAATCACTTGCCAGCGTATAATCTGTGAGCGTTTGTTTTTCAATCCAGAACACCTCTCCCTCCTCTGAACTTTTCAATTCTCCAGAGAATTTCTTTGTCTTATACAGTAAGACCACATATCGTTCATTTTCATTCGTTTGAAATTGTTTGGTACCGCATAAGATGGGATGGCTTATCCGTAATCCTGTTTCTTCTTCTACCTCACGTACGACTGAATCGTGAAAAGATTCTCCTTTCTCTATATGTCCCCCCGGAAAAGCAATCCCGGCCAATTAGCATTCACTCTGTCTTTAACCAAAGTTTGTCCCTTCTCATTCTCGATCATACACATATTGGTAAAAACAGCTAATTCCGAACGTCCCACGCTGTCTACACTTCATTCTTTACGATTTGCATTATATCCATTATAGCAAAACGCTGGAGAGAGACACCACTATTTTCACAACTGTCGCTATCCCCTCTCTCATCTTCCGTAAGGGCTGCTTATTGTTCATTATCACCATTTACATTTCTTTGAATGCTTACAAGAACCGTTGCACCGTGGTAAAGCTAACTCATCATTACTTTCAGTATCTCTGTCAGCGATTTTTTCTCTAAGTTCTTATGATAATCTGTTATATTTTTTTGATATTGTTTTTGCCAGACCTCATCGGAAAAATATCGGATAATTTGGTCCTCTATTGATCCATGATCTGTGTTTATGGGGATAACAACTCCTAATTCCTGCAGCTGTTCTAAATTAATTTTTTCCTGTCCGGGCAGAGCATGATAAATAAACACTGCTTTATTCTTTTTTAAACATTCACTAATCGTTACACCGCCCGGCTTTGTGAGTACTGCGTCTACTTTATCATATAATTGATTCATCTCTTGTTTGCTAGTCAGATATGGAATTGGTGTCACATGGGGGTCGCTCCTGCTTACTAACTGCTGATACAATTTTTCATTCTTCCCGCATAATACATAATAATGAAGATTTTTATGGGAACTTCGATTGGACAGTATTTGATATATTTCCCCTACTCCTAAACTTCCGCCGCTGACCAAAACAGTGATATTCCTCTTGTCCTCTGGCAGAGAAGCTGTTTGCACAAATGCCTCGTGTACAGGAATGCCAGTAACAAAAATATGCCCCTCTTTTACACCATGACTCATTAAGAATGCCTTCACTTGTACAGTTGGTACGATATGATAGTCTATCCCGTCAATCCCCCATACCCGATTGACAAAATAATCGGTATAGACATTTACCGTAACTGCAGCTAGTTTTCTATTTCTTTTTAGTCTGCTTGCAAGATGAGATGGTAAGGAATGTGTACAGAAGAGGATGGCAGGCTCTGTTTCCCTTATCAGCCGTTTAAAAAAGTAAGTAAATATTGCCTCATATAGAAGCTGTCTGTTTCTTTTTGAGACTTGCTTGTAGGCAAGCTGATCATACAGCCAATTATAGGACTGTGGAATCTGTTTAATCCAAAACAAATAAGTAGAAGAAACGAGGCATTCTATTCTGCCATAACTATAAGATAAAATATCGACTTTTTGACAAGGAATGGTGTGATTCATCTTCTGAAATGCCTCCATTAAAGCATCAGCCACATGATGGTGTCCTGTAGGGATTTGCATAAAAGGTAAAAATAATGCTTTTTGGTTATCTTTCATTTCTAAAAACCTCCGCTTCTCGATGCTACTTATATCCTGCAATTACCAATGAAATAACCTGCACGGCAATGTTATACTCCTAATTGGAGAGGAGCGATACCATGACCTATATTTTGATCGTATTACTATTCATCACCGGCAGCATCTTAATCTATAAAGCTTATACCAATACAAAAGATATAAAGATAAATAAAGTGAAAATAGAGGCGGAAAACACCTTAAATGACACAACACTTTCTATTCTTCATCTAACTGACTTACATTTAGAAAATATTTCTATAACTCCTCTTGAACTGGAGAAAAAACTGGCGGATGAAACACCTGATATGATTGCATTAACGGGCGATTTCCTAGATCGTAAAAAGACCATTCCAAAACTTATCCCCTATTTAAAAGTATTGCAGGGGATGCAGCCTAAACATGGCATATATGCCGTGTTTGGAAACCATGATTACGTTCTAAAGGAGCAGGATTTTCGCAAACTAAAAGATCTGCTCATTCAATTCGGCTGTCATGTTCTCCAAAATGAAAGTGAAACCATCACAATCAATGGCCAGTCCATTCATATTATCGGTATTGATGACTACAGTACCAATCGGAGTGACCTAGCAGCCGCCTTTAATAATATTGATCATGGAACCAAACTTGTGTTAACACATGACCCTACCGTTGTGCTTGAAATGGAACATTACACGTTTGACTATTTATTGGCAGGGCATTTTCACGGCGGTCAAATATGCTACCCGAAAGCCTATCATTTAGTTAGCATGGGACAACTGGCACGAAGAAATATGATAAAAGGACTGCATACGCACAATAATGCCCCATTCTATATTAGTGAAGGACTTGGACAAACAGGAATCAATATCCGGATCGGCAGCAGGCCTGAGATCACCTTTCATAACATGCTGATCAAATAGAAGAACGATATTTATTTATCAATATATCTTTAGACATAAATAAATAGACAGGATCTTTTCGCTTTGTATTTGCAATAAAATGTATCAATAAAAACGATAACTTTTTGTAGGTGCGATAATAGGTGTTTTCAATGGGAAATGCTTCAAACCCCAGCCTGTTCGCACCTTTATTTAATGAGGTAATCCCAACAACCCCTTTTATTTGACTGCTTTTGGGGTGAACTTTCACATAATAAGCCAATCGCGGCAGTGCTTGTTTCACTTTTTGGTAAGTATAGAGAGCCCTTTTCGTTTCATTATTGATCATTTGTAAATCATTTAACATCCGCACATTATGCAAATGTATTTTTAGCAGCAGATCATGTTTTCGAATAATCGTACCATCTTGAAGCTTAACTTCACGGCCTTGATACGTTGTCATCCTCACTCGAAATAAAGTTCTATTATCATCTGCTTGATTTTCTACTACATAATGCAAACGAGAACATGCATAGTAAATCGGATCCACCACATTCCACACTCGTAATAAATAGTTTCTCATCAGCTGCTCCTTCTTCCATCACAAGATAACATCGCCTACTGTCATCAATTTTTCCTGATTAAATCATCATTTAGTTTGTTAATTATTGAAAAAAATATCAAAGGTATTTTTTAGTAAAAGGAGATTCTTATAAGATGTATAAAAAGGAGGCATTTCGACATACTATACGAGGAAATGAACGAAAAGGAGGAATACGAATGACAAAGCCAAAACCAGATGACCGTTCTGATAATGCTGAAAAAATTCAGAACACTATCGGTCACACTCTGCAGAATATGAATGAAGCTGAAGATTTTGTGAAAGCCCATGCGGACGAAATGAGTTCCGAAGATAAACAAGCTATCGAAGCGAAGAATAAAAGACGGCAGGAAAGTATCGAAGGACTGCGGGCAGAAATAAAAGACGAAGCAGGTCAAGAATAACACCAACCCTCACAAGACAGTCATCTGTCATCGTGAGGGTTTATTGTCATATGTGAAGTCCTCTGGATCATTTATCACATAACTAGTTATTATTCCGCTGGCTTTCCATCCAGCACAAGATTTAATGCTATCTGATGTTCAAGCCAAGCCTTCATCCCACAAAGCACCATGGTAAATCCCCCCATGGAATCAATAGCATGACGAACCATGTCATCTCCCTCACCCGTAAATCCCGAATTGATAATGGTGACAACCGTTCCGCTTCCCTGCTTTGACGTAAATAGCCATCGGTCTTGGGTTCCATCTGACCATTCTATCAAAATTTCTTCATTCTTCTTTAAAGTTTTGACATATAACGTATCAGAGATGTCAAACATCTCCCATGCCCAGGTAATATGCTTTCCCTCTTCTAATTTACCACTGCTTTTGGTAAACCAAAATTTTGTCGTTATTTCCGGGTCAACTAAAGCTTCAAATACTTCGGAAATAGGCCTATGGATAAGCATCTGCGCTTGTACAACCGGCACCTGATGTAATGTAATCATATTCGTTCTCCTTTCATCCTTAGTATGATGGATATGACAAGGCTTCTCTTTATCATATTTCACTTCTCCAGTCCTTACATTACCCAAACTTCACCAATTTTAAACTTTCTGATTATTTTTATTTACATTATATAGTAATTAATTCATATGGAACTTTTTTCTTATCCAGCAAAATTGCTATTAGGAGCTGGACATAGCTATTCTTGAATAAGAATGTAAGCATGAAAAATCATATACATTCTGGTGTATGAAATAATTAATTCGTACACAAAAAGTCCCATTGACTATGCTACGATTGAAATACTTAACCAAGTTTAATCAATCATCCACCAA
>NZ_JAFBFA010000004.1 GCF_016909015.1 Gracilibacillus alcaliphilus | reverse complement strand
ATATTCCTTGACTTACCTAATGTTTTTAATATTAATCAATGAAAATTAGAGAAAAACAGCGATATTTTAAGAAAATGAAAGTATATTGAGGGAGGCGGGAAAAGGTATGGGGGAATTAGCCAATTGCCTTAAATGTGATAAAGTATTTGTTAAAATAACTAGGTCCATTTGTCCTAGCTGTATAGAAGAAGAGGAAAAAGAATTTCAATTAGTCTATCAATTTCTTAAAAAACGAGAAAATCGTCAGGCAACGATTCCAGAGATTGCAGAAGGAACTGGGGTGAGTGAAGAGCAGATTCTTGCTTTTGTGCAAGCCAAACGGTTAAATCCTGCTAAATTTCCAAACCTCCATTATTCATGCAGTCGCTGTGGGAATCCCATTGCAGCAGGTGCGTTTTGTTTCAACTGTCAATCTGAATTGCAATCCGATTTAAAAAAATTTGAAGAAATAGAGAAAATGAACCAAAAGGAAGAAAGAAAACGTAATCGAACTTATTATACCAAAGGTCAGTAAGAGAGAGGCCGTACACTTTCTCTTTTTTTGAGATTACTGGATTATACATTAGATAGAGAATGCAATCTAAGCTGTTTATTCGATCAAAAACAGAGTCGTGGAGTGAGGAACAGAAAAGAAGAACCATTCATCTTAGTGAAAGTTATGTCGTGGAACAAGATACAGCACAGAAGAACGGTTCATCTTACAGTATCGTGAAGCAAGATACTGTAAAGATAAGACATACAACCTATCGGAAACAATTACATAAAAGAGAGAAAAAGGTGCATCTTATATAAAGCACTTGTACGATAGAGAAGAACAGCAAACATACCCCAATTATTCAGTCAAAATCAAGTGTACTAATTTTTTATACTAAGGCAACCTGTCATTACCAAAACTCAAAGGGAACGTCAGTAATAAATTGTTTTTATAACAAATTAAATTCATATTTAACATTTTTTCAAGGAAACCGATATAAGTAATAACAAAGTGCGTGTAAAGGAAAGAAAGAGGTGAACGATATTGAAAATCAATGGACCGAATCATTCCAATTTGAATCCTTATCAGAGGCAATCACAGGTATCACACCAAATGCAGGAACAAATCAAGAAACAGCGACCAGATCAATTAGAAATTTCGGATAAAGCATTAAAATTACAGCAGTCTGCTTCACGTAAGGCTTATGTGAATGAAATTAAACAACAGATCGATAATGGTCAATATCAAGTAAACCATCAGGAAACTGCTAAGAAGATGTTGAATTTTTGGAAGGTATAATCAAATAAAATGGAAATAAAGGGGTAACAGCCTATGGCAATAGAAAAAATTATTAAACAATTAAATGCATTAATTGAGCTGCATCACAGTCTGCTGGAGATATCTACAAACAAGACGGAGATTATTAAGTCTGGAAAAATAGAAGAACTTCAACAATTGTTGGTGAAGGAGCAAAAGCATGTGCAGGCCATTACCCAAATGGAAGAACGTCGAATCGAAGCGGTACGCGCTTGGGCAGAAGCTCGTCAGCTTGATCCTGAGCAAATAACGGTAACGACCATTATTGAAGAATATGCTTCAGGTGTCGAAAAGAAACAGCTGGAGACTGTTACTGTGGCACTTGCCGGCTTGCTGATGGAACTGCGTCAGCAAGAGGACTTAAATCAGCAACTCACACAGCAATCTTTACAATTTGTTCAGCTATCATTGAATATGTTACAGCCATCTATTAATCAATTAAACTATGGAAATACAGCACAGTCAAAGAATGCCAATACTCCGAAGCAGCGCTCTGTGTTTGATTCCAAAGCATAGCAAGGAGGAGAATGGATATGGGAACTTTTAACGGATTGCAAATGGCCAAGCGAGCCTTGCATACACAACAAGCAGCCCTTTATACAACCGGTCATAATATTGCCAACGCTAATACGAAGGGATATACAAGACAACGAGTTAATATGGAAGCGACTGCTCCTTATCCGGCAATTGGCAGAAACCAAGCACAAATCCCTGGTCAAATTGGGGGCGGGGTAGCAGCTGGCTCGATTGAACGAATCAGAGACAGCTTTGTCGATAAGCAATACCGACAAGAGAACAACAAAGTGGGTTATTATCAATCAAGAGCTGATATGATGTCCAAGATGGAAGCTATCCTTAATGAACCAAGTGAGCAGGGATTAGGAAAGGTTATTTCAGAGTTTTGGCAATCATTGCAAGAACTTTCTGCCCATCCTGAACATTCTGGTGCGCGTGCGGTAGTCAAGGAGCGTGCCAATGCAGTAGCAGACGCCTTTCATCATATCCATACCTCCTTACAACAGGTTCGGGATAACTTGCGTACGGAAATAGATGTGGATGGCACGAAGGTGAACTCATTAGTGGATCAGATTAATCAACTCAATGCCCAAATTGCCAATATTGAACCGCATGGCTATCTGCCAAATGATTTGTATGATGAACGTGACCGTTTGATTGATGAACTATCACAATATGTAGATATCAAAGTCGATTATCGTAAAAGTACGGGTGGACCAAGTCCATTAGCAGAAGGAATTGTAACCATCTCCTTAATTACTGATCAGAATAATATTGAGAATGGTAATGGAGATCCAATTAAATTAGTTGATGGCAGTCTGGGTATCAAGCCAGGGAGTGAGGAAGCAGTCAAGCATGTCTTCTCTGCTTTTGATGACAATAACAATGTACAGGCCTTCTTCTTCGCGTCTCCCGATCCAACACTTTCAAAAGAAGAGCAACTGGCAGACTTGGTTGCAGACTACGGGAATCAAGTTCATATTTATGCAGATAATTTTGATGTGCAAGGGAAGTTAAAGTCGTTGATGGAAGGTGCAGGTTATCTGTCTGGATTTGAATATGGCGGAGCAGCTGGTGAGGCAAAAGGTACGTATAATCAGATGTTAGATGATCTTGATAAGTTTGTAGCGGCTTTTGTGACAGAATTTAATGCTGTTCACCGCCAAGGATTTACTTTAGAGTCCGATGAAAATGGCCCAATGCAAGGCGGGGACTTTTTTACTGGAACCACAGCAGCGACAATTGCTGTATCAGATGAAATTGATGGAAATCCCGATTTAATTGCAGCTAGTAAATCAGGGGCAGAAGGTGATGGTTCGCATGCTTCAGAACTAGCCAATATATATTCTAAGCGTGTGGAGAATTATCTTTCCTATGATCCTAATGATCCCGACCAGTTAGATGCGAAGGTAAGCCTAAAAAGCTTTTTTGAAGGCCTGATTGGTGAGATGGGAGTTAATGCAGAGGAAGCTAACCGTATGCGGAATAATTCAGAAATCCTGCGCCAGCAAGTAGAAGAAACCAGACACTCGATTAGTTCTGTTTCGTTAGATGAGGAAATGACGAACTTAATTCAATTCCAGCATGCCTATAATGCAGCTGCACGAAGTATGACAGCAGTAGATGAAATGCTTGATCGTATTATTAATAATATGGGTCTTGTAGGGAGGTAAGTAAATGCGTATTACACAGAATATGTTGACCAACAATATGCTTCGTAATATAAGCAATAGTTATCAAAGTATGGGGAAATACATGGATCAATTAGCTACTGGTAAAAAAATTAACCGTCCATCTGATGATCCAGTAGTTGCTATGAGAGGAATGGATTTTCGCACACAGAAAGCTGAAATCGAACAATTCCAAAGGAATATTGGTGAGGTTCATAACTGGATGGATAACTCTGACAGTGCTTTATCTCAAGTTGGAAAGGCACTAGAACGTCTGCGTGAATTAGCTGTTCAGGCCTCTAATGGCACCTATGAGGAGGGACAGCGCGGTAATATCGCTTCTGAGGTAGACCAGTTAAAAGAGCACCTGTTAGATATCGCGAATACCAAAGTGAATAATAAGTATATTTTTAATGGAACAGGGACAGCGGGAACAAACGGTGAAGCTCCGTATCAATTAAACGAAGCTGGTGAGTTTGTACAACCTATCAATACTGATGATGTTTTTATTGAGGTATCGAATGGAACGAAGTTAAGGGTGAATATCAGGCCAGATAGCATTTTTACAGAAGATTTATTCAAGGATTTAACGGAATTCTCCAATATGTTACGAAATTCGGATACGGAAGACCAAGAAATTGCAGGATTTATTGATCGATTGGATAACCATATTGATAACAATGTTAACACCATAGCTGATCTTGGCGGCCGGCAAAATCGGATTGATTTGATTGAAAACCGGGTCAAGGAACAATACGTGACAGTAGAAGATATGAGATCTAGGAATGAAGACGCTGATTTTGAAGAAGTCATTATGAATCTTATTTCTCAAGAGTCAATCCATCGTGCGGCTTTAAGTGGTGGTGCCCGAATCATTCAACCTAGTTTATTAGATTTCTTACGTTAAGAGAAAAGCCTTACCTATGTTGACAAGAGGTAAGGCTTTTTTGAAAAGGAGGGATGACCTGTGCAGCTTCCACAAATACGTATCCAACAGCAATCAGCTGAAATCGGCATTCGTTATCAACCACAACAAATAGAGGTGGAACAAGAGGAGGCGCAGCTGCATATCGATCAGCGGCCAGCTGAATTACGAATGACAACCAAACCAGGGAGATTAACCATTGATCAATCCAAGGCATTGGCAGATCTTCATATGATTCCATCCGAGCAATTTATTCGTAAAACGGCGAATGAAGCGATGCAAACAGCAATAGCAGGAACGAAAAAGAAACAGCGTGAAGGTGACCGCTTAATGAAAATTGAAAACGGCGGCAACCCGATAGCCGATATTGCCAAACAGAATGGTCAATGGCCGAAGAAGCAGATCGCACTCGGCTGGCTTCCCTCAGGCGGTGGAGTGACATTCGACTATCAGCCGGCAGAGTTAGAGATTGAGGCAATTGTTCAACCAGTTGCCTTCCGGGTTCAGTCAGCTGTCAGGAATATACATTATCAGCGCGGCGGTGTGGAAACCTATTTACAGCAAAAGAATTGGATCCAGATTGATTTCGATCAATTGAAATTTCGTGGTTTTCAATATGAACTAGATATTTAAAAAAGGGTGAAACTATGCAAATTCGTACAAAATACTTTGGTGAAACAGAGATTAATCCTGAGGAAACTATTCATTTCTCACAAGGACTGCCCGGCTTTTTACAAGAGAAACAATTTGTCTTATTAGGTTTAGAAGAGAACGGCTTCTTTCAAGTACTTCAGTCTACTGTGACAGAGCAGCTTGCCTTTGTGGTAGTGAACCCGTTTCTGTTTGTAGAGGATTATCAATTGCAATTAGAGGATACAGTACTTGAACAGCTTGCGATCAAACATGAGCAGGATGTGATGGTTTTGGCCATTGTTACGGTTAAAGATCCATTAGCGTGCAGTACAGCTAATTTACAAGCACCAATCGTAATCAATCATACCAATAAACGCGCCAAACAATACATTATCAAGAGCCAGCATTACACACCAAGAGAAACAATCTTCCAACAGGCTGAGAAGAAAGAGGTGGAGTGAGATGTTGGTTTTATCAAGGAAGGTAAACGAAGCTATTCAAATAGGTGATGAGGTCGAAATAAAAGTAATCAGTGTTGACGGAGATCAAGTCAAGCTTGGCATCACTGCTCCAAAGGAGATTGAAGTCCATAGACAGGAGATTTACCAGGCAATTCAGGCGGCAAATAATGATGCTGCACAGGTATCAGAAACTATTTTTGATTTAATAAAAAAAAATCATAAAAAGTCCTAAACAATCTATTGAACAGACCGATAATAGTAATAGGAACTAGTTCTAGTGATTGGCGGCCGCTTTCACCAGAGCTAGTACATACCACAAGGATGTGGAACTTAAACACTCTCAAGGAGGAAATCTATTATGATTATTAACACTAATATCCCTGCGTTAAATACGCATCGTCAATTAGGGATCAACCAAGGCAATATGCAAAACTCAATGGAGAAATTAGCTTCTGGTCTTCGTATCAACCGTGCAGGTGACGATGCAGCAGGTCTAGCTATTTCTGAAAAAATGCGTGCGCAAATCCGTGGTTTGGATCAAGCGAGTCGAAATGCAGCAGATGGTATTTCTATGATTAAGACTGCTGAAGGTGGATTAGATGAGGTTCATTCTATCCTTCAACGTATGCGTGAATTAGCAGTTCAATCAGCAAACGATACAAACGTTGACGTTGACCGTGGCGAGTTGAACAAAGAATTTCAACAATTAGCAAATGAAATAGAACGTATTAAAGACAAATCACAGTTTAACACACAAGACCTATTAAATGGTACAACTGGTTCAGGTGGAACAGTAACATTCCATGTTGGCGCCAATACAGGTGATGCTATTTCAGTTGATTTCACAACTGAAGGCGTTAATTTAAGTGGTGTACATGGTGCAGTAAGTGCTTTAGAAATTAATGATAGAGCTAGTGCTGACGCTGCAATTGATGCAGTAAATGCTCAGATTGAGGCAGTATCTGCAGGACGTTCTTATTTAGGTGCTATGCAAAATCGTTTAGAGCATACTATCTCTAACTTGGATAACTCTTCTGAAAACCTATCTGCAGCAGAATCTCGTATTCGTGACGTAGATATGGCGAAAGAAATTATGGAGATGACAAAAGCGAATATCCTTTCTCAAGCATCTCAATCTATGTTAGCTCAAGCTAACCAAGCGCCACAAGCTGTATTACAATTACTTGGATAATTATTAATAGTCGATGGAGAGACCTTAGCATTTCTAGGGTCTCTTTTTTGATATAGATAATTAAATTAAACATTTTTTGATAAAATCCGATATTATAAATAGGGACTATAATTTATTTTGGAGGCATTTGGATGCAGCTATTAATAGAACAAAAACGGTATTATTTTGAAAATGATGTGGAGGTACTAGACCAGCTTTTTGCTGAAATCAATACCCATATAGAAAAATCAAACAAATATTTCAGTCATTTATTGGTTGATGGAGTAGAAGTATTTGAGCAACATGATACATATATGAAAGAACATATTTCCAATCTTGACCAAATCGAAGTAGTTCTAAAATCTATCCAAGAATTAATAGAGGAAACATTATTATCTACTAATCATTATATTACACGTGCAATACCTGAAATAGAGGAATTAGCAGAACAGTTTTATAATCACCCTGATGAAGCAGCATGGATGAAGTTTGACCAGTTACTGCAAGGACTGCAGTGGATGATCGAGATGATGCAGCTGGTTGATCAAAACAATCAATATGTGAGCAATTGGAAAGAGTATATTTCCAGTACGGAGACATTAAAGCAGCAACTGACAGAATTATTAGAAGCTGTAGAAAATAAAGATATGGTATTATTAGCAGATATTATTCAGTATGAATTGTTGCCAGTCTTAGAACAACTGAAACAGCATATTGAAAATTCTATCAATAACTAGCGCCCTGCAAGAAGTAAGAATAGAACAGAGAGGTAAACCATTATGTTAAGCCAAAATAAAAGTTACTTGAAGAAAGAATATCCGGCTATATTAGAAGCTTATCAAAAAACAAAGTTAGCTTCCAATATAGAAATTATTTCAGCAAAGGATGGAAACAGGATTCCACAGGTATCTGCAGCCAATAGAAAAATGACACTTCATAGTAAATATGATCCTATCCAAGAAGCGGAACGGCTGATGAGTAAATATGCAAATGAGATAGAAGATTGCGATCATATTCTTTTCTTTGGCTTAGGATTTGGTTATCATGTCAAAATGATTATGGATCGATACTCTGACAAACGATTCTCTATATATGAACCAGATGTGAACATCTTCTATCACTTTTTAGCAGAACAAAAGTTAACAGATTTTCCGTTAGGGAATTTGAAACATTTGATGCTGGAATGGGATAAGCAAGCAGGTAGCTCTTGTTTACAACAATTTGGTCAAGAATTATATAACAAGGTGTTATTAATTACCTTACCTAGTTACCAGCGCATCTATCAGGAGAGTTTTGATCATTTTTCAGCTGTCTTTAAGCAGCTTATTCAAACGACTAAATTAAATAATCGAGCAAATATATTATTTTCACAGCGCTGGACAATCAATAGTCTGATGAACTTGCCAACAACCTTAGGGACGCCGAACTTTATGGAACATTATCAAGCTGTATTTAAAGGTAAGCCGATTATTTTAGTGTCTGCTGGACCATCACTTGCAGAAGAGTATGAACATCTTAAATATATTAAAGCGAATCAATCAGCCTACATCGTCGCCGTAGGTTCGGCCATTAAAGGCCTGCTTGCCAATGGTCTTCATCCTGATGCTGTCTGTACATACGATCCGCAGCTGCATAATTATAAGGTGTTTGAACCTTTATTAGAACAGGATATTAACTCGATTCCAATGATTTATGGTACAACCGTCGGCTATGAGACAATTCAGAAGTATAAAGGTCCAAAAACACATGTAGTGACATCACAAGATACAGTCACACCAGTGTTTATAAAAGATGTGGAGGCTCAATCGATTATTGATGACGCGCCCTCCGTTGCAGTGTTTACCTTTGACATTTTCGCCAAGTTACAGGTCGGTTTGATTATATTAGTAGGACAAAATTTAGCTTTTAAAGAGAATTTATATTATGCCAAAGATATCAAACGAGGGATATTAACTTCAGCTGAAATACAGGAGCGCGATATGGAAGAAGCAATGGAAGTGGAAGACGTGTATGGAAACAAGATTCAAACTCATTCTGTCTTTAACCAAATGAGGTTAAGCTTAGAAGATTATATTGAGAAATATCAAGACATTGAGGTAATTAATACAACAAAAGCAGGTGCCAATATAAAAGGAGCTCCTTTTATTCCACTAGAAGAAGTAGTACACTCTAAATTAACACCAGACGTTGTTGAACAACATTGGTTTGATTCGTATTCTCACCACAAAAAGCAACTATCATTACAAGAAGATATAACGGCAATCAGTAACGAGGCTAAGAAATTTCTATCTGTTTCTGATGATGTACAAACATTACTGCTAGAAATTCGACAGAAGATCAATAGTGCTTCCATTGGAAAAAGATTTACCAAATTAGATAAAAAAATAAATGAAATGTTAAAGAATACATATTTTAAGTTGTTTTTGTTTCCTGTGTTAAGAGTAAACTATGAAATTTTGGCAAGCCAGCTCCAACAATATCAATTAGAATCGGATAGTGGAGTGAGGTCTCAAAAGACTCTAGAATCGATAGAACAATATATGCAGAATGTGCTTGCAGCACATAATCATTTAGATCCGATTTTTAATGATAATTTCCAAAAAATGTGTGGAGGTGAAGAAGAAGTTTTGCGGAATGATTGTGGTGTTTTCCTATATGAGGGTCCATGGGAGAAAGGGGTTTGTAAAACTGATGTAAAATCTCGCGAAGCTGTGGTTTCTTATCATTATACGACAGGGGAAACAGCCAAAATTCACTTTCGCTTTAAGGGCACGCACTTAAAGGTACTAGCTGGAAAACGAAGAGATTTTGCAGAGAATGTTCAAATCCATTTGAATGGAGAAGCATACTCCTTTTCTACCAAAGACTATAAAAGGACACCGGCCTTTGTTTGTGATTATAACCAAACTGTGTATGAACTGAATCAGTTAGAAAATAAGCTATATGATGTCGAAATAATAGTTCATGATCCAAAAACATTTGTTTTCAATGGAATTGAGATAAACAAAGAAGCTCGTGTTTATCATATAGATGAAGTAACGGAAATAAGTGAATTAAGGCTTGGCAAACGAATCAGATGTCACTATCAAGCAACGTTTAATAAGGCTGGTACATTACAGCATATAGGGCGGTCAACATCTGATTTTATTCCACCTGAATCTACAGAAAATCCGAATGGTGACTTCTATTTTATCATGGTCGATGAAGAGAAACAGCTATTAATAGCTGACCGCAATATACAGCGTCATATTTCATGGATAAATTTAGAAAAAGCGGGTGTTGCGACGGAAGAGGGAATAGAGTTTAAACTAAGCGATGGACAGGCTGGCAAGGTACGATTAATGACAGGCGGTCACTATGAAGGTGATACAGAGAATGAGTGGGATCGATATTTGAATGAATTGCAATTGTTCTCCCATTACGGTAATCAGGAAGAATGGTGGAATGGTGGAAAAAAAGAGCTTACAGGCAGGATTGGCTCTTGGACTTTAACGAGACTAGAAGATAATAAGGCGATGAGAAGAAACTTTGAAAAGAAATATGTACTTACTGATCTTTCTTCCGTTGATATTGCTTCTCCAAATAGTGGCTATCGTCCTCTATTAGAAATGCGTGAAAATGAACGGCAACATAACTAATTTAACTAAAGAGAGGTTAACCAGATGCAATTTGACAACAAAACGATACTTATAACAGGAGGAACAGGCTCATTTGGTAGAAAATTCACCGAAAAAATATTAGAAACGAACATCAAAAAAGTAATTATTTTTAGCCGTGATGAATTAAAGCAATATGAAATGAAACAAGAATTTAAGGATGATCGCTTGCGCTTTTTTATTGGTGATGTACGTGATATAGAACGGTTATATCGTGCTTTTGAGGGTGTTCATTATGTTGTTCATGCGGCTGCTATGAAGCATGTAGAGGCTTGTGAATATAACCCTTTCGAAGCAGTGAAAACCAATATTAATGGTGCTCAAAATATCATTGAAGCGGCAATAGATAAACAGGTGGAAAAAGTTGTGGCATTAAGCACAGATAAAGCAGCTGCACCAGTTAATTTGTACGGAGCGACCAAGCTTGCTTCTGATAAGTTGTTTGTGGCTGGGAACTCTTATGCAGGGGATAAGAAGACTTGTTTTGCTGTTGTAAGGTATGGGAATGTAGTCGGCAGCAGGGGCAGTGTGGTTCCTTTCTTTAAAAAAGTAAAGGCCACTGGTAAACTGCCGATCACAGATGAAAGAATGACACGTTTCTGGATAACACTTGATCAAGGAGTGCAATTTGTATTAGATACTTTTAATAGAATGCAAGGCGGCGAAATTTTTGTTCCCAAGATTCCAAGCATGTCTGTTATGGATCTAGCCAAAGCGATTGCTCCGGAATGTGAACTTGAATTTGTTGGCATACGTGCTGGTGAGAAATTGCATGAGGTGATGATCACAGAGGATGATGCCAGACACACAGTCGAGTTCTCCAATTATTACATGATCCAGCCTGAATTCAATTGGTGGAGTCAAAGAAATGCAGAGGATGGCAAAACACTTCCGCTAAATTTCAGCTATAGCAGCGATAAAAATAATGATTGGTTAACCACAGAAGAATTAAAACAATTAATTGATTAACAATCGTTGATTTACCCATAGATAGGAGAAATGGCTATGTCATCACAACCAATAAGAGATACTTTTTTACCCTATGGCAGACAAAAGATTGATGACAAGGATATTCAAGCTGTTATCGATGTATTAACGAGTGATTATGTAACGACTGGTCCGGAAGTAGTTCATTTTGAACAAGCAGTTGCGGATTATGTGGGTGCCAAATATGCAGTCGCTTTTTCTAATGGTACAGCAGCTCTGCATGGTGCTTGTTTTGCAGCTGGTATAGGTAAAGGCGATGAAGTCATTACTTCTCCGCTGACTTTTGTAGCTAGTGCCAATTGTGTACTATACCAACAAGGGGTGCCAATTTTTGCCGATATTGATCCACAAACGTATAATATTGACCCGGTTCAAATAGAAAAACATATTACAAAGCGCACAACAGCAATTATACCAGTTGATTTTACTGGACAGCCGGCAGAATTAGAGCAGATTTGTGAAATAGCACGCCGTCATAACCTTGTCGTAATTGAGGATGCTGCCCATGCCCTTGGTGCAGTTTATCGTGGTGAAAGAGTGGGGTCTATTAGTGATATGACTATGTTTAGTTTCCATCCAGTTAAACATATTACGTCAGGTGAAGGCGGTATTATTACTACAAATAGTGAAGATTATTATCAGAAATTAATTCAATTTCGCTCACATGGTATTACCAGAAGCCGGGAACAGTTGGAAAATGATCATGGTCCATGGTATTATGAAATGCAATTTTTAGGTTTTAATTATCGTATGTCAGATATCCAAGCAGCACTGGGAAGGTCACAGCTAAATAAATTAGATGAATTTATTAGCAAAAGGAAACAAATTATAGAATTGTATAATCAATCTTTCCGAGATATAACAGGTGTGCAGATTCCCGTTCAATCTTCAAATACAGTTTCCAGCTGGCATCTGTATATTTTGCGTATAGACAGCACGAAATTTGACCGTAGGGAAATTTTTAATGCATTTCTCGATAATAATATTGGTGTCAATGTACACTACATACCTGTTTACTTTCAGCCTTATTATCAGCAATTGGGATATGAAAAAGGTTTATGTCCGGTGGCAGAAGAAGTCTACCAAACCATTATTACATTGCCTTTATTCCCCTCTATGGCTGAAAAGGATGTCCAAGATGTAATTACTGCTGTACATCACATACTCAACTAAATCTATATAATGATAGATCTTTTCATCATATCATGGATAATTGATTTTCGTAGTGTCTGCTGATAAGAGGAGGAAGGGGAGCTGGATATGAATTTATTTATACTAGCAGCTGGGAAGGGAAAGCGTCTAAAAGCCATGACTAAACATATTCCAAAACCTTTAATAACAATAGGTACTAACGGCATGACCATATTAGAACACAATATAAACCATGCTCTTGCCTCACAATGTTTTGATCAGATAACTGTTATCACAGGATATAAGTCTCACATGATTGATCAGTGTCTTGCTAAATACCAGACCGCTAACATAAACACTGTTTTTAATGATATGTATCGGGAGAATGGGCCAATCTCTTCATTGTCCCAAATAGAACGAACTATAAAGGAAGAAGATTGTGTCATCATCAACGGAGATACATTATATGACCCCATGTTCTATAATCATTTGAAGGAACAAACGAATACAGGATTGTATTACAGTAAAAAGGAATTATATCAACAAGATGAAGTGAAGGTAACTATTTTAAATCAAAATATACAATATGCTAGCAAAAATATTACATTAGATGAGATAGATGGCGTTTCGACTGGATTTGTCATTTTAAAGGGTTTGGCGGTCAGAGAGCGTTTTTGTTATTACGTAGATAAAATGAGTACAACAAATTACATGTGGCATGAAATTATCAACAAACTAATACAAGAAGGCTTATCCTTTTGCACATTTGAAATAGGTGAAGAATATTGGTATGAAATTGATACAGTTCACGATTATAATAAATACCAGCTTTTAAAAGGGTGAAGTGCTATGTCAGTTACAAGAAGATTTAAACAGATGATTGAAAAATTTCACACAGTGTTAGCAAACAAGAAAATCATTGTTTTTGGAACTGGAGAAGGAAGTTATTTGCTTATTCCAAATTTAGCGCAATATGGACTGGATATCTATTATTTCCTGGACAATAATGAAGAGCGATGGGGAGATAGACATCTAAATAAGCTTGTATATAACCCAAAACAGTTAGAGAAAGAGAATAAACAAGAGATATTTATTTTAATTGCCAGTTCTTATTATCAAGAAATTGGAACACAGTTACGGGAAGACTACAGGCTGGAAGAAGGAAAACATTTTTGTGCATTACTGCATCCAATCCCGGATGAATCGACAAGACAGACTAGAATTGTGCAAGGTGTACGAGTAGGTAAATATAGTTACGGCTATGAAAGATTGTGTAAGGCCCACTCGAATTTATTACAGAGTATTGGAGCTTTTTGTTCGATAAATAATACAGTAGAAATTGCAGGACCCAATCACCCTACTCAATATATCAGCACACATCCCTTTTTCTATAACCGGTTGATTCATGGAGAAGAATCAGTTCCACCGCTTTTGGATCACGATGAGGATGTAATAGAAGCAGTTAGAGATAATGAGAAAATTATTATAGGTAATGATGTATGGATTGGCAAAAAGGTATTATTACTGCCATCTATTAAAATTGGAAATGGCGCGATAATAGGGGCTGGAGCGGTAGTTACCAAGGATGTGCCTGATTACGCAATTGTAGCTGGTGTACCAGCAAAAGTCATTCGTTACCGCTTTTCTCCGTCAGAAATAGCTAAGTTAAATAAAATAGCATGGTGGGATTGGGATGATGAGAAGATAAAAGAAAATATGCAGTACTTTACAAAAAATAGTGAGTTCCTCGATAATTTTGGTAATATTTGACTAAAAGGTGAGTGCATTACTGTTCTACATATGTTACGGGTAATTATTTTACTTTCGGAGTGTATGGGTAATAAAGTAGTTTAGACTTAAATGAAACAGCTATTTAATTATAGATAGAGAGAATTTAGGTGAGAGAGTGTCGTTTAAAATAGAAAAACCAGTTAGATTTTTCTTGAAAGGGCTCGTATACCGCTTTATTGTAGGCTGGTTATTTTTTATCCCCCTTTCCATTATTATACCTAAAAAGGATATAGTAACGTTTATACCGAGAAACAAAGAAAGATTTGCTGATAATACTAAGTATTTTTATCTCTATTTACATAACTTACAGAAACAAGGGAAAACTAACTTTCAATCATTTTATTTATGTGAAAATGACTTATTATATGAAAGACTTGTAGAAGCAAGACTGGCACCGATCAAATACCCCGGTTTAAAAGGCTTTTGGATCTTATTAAGATCGAAATATGTAGTAGTAGATAGTAATGAATGGGGTTCTTATTTTAAGCCCCATATTGTATACAATAGCTTTAAAGTTCAGTTATGGCATGGTGTTGGCTTAAAAAAAGTAGGGAAACTGAATCCTATTCAAATGGAAAGAGAAAAGATAGGGCTTTATAAACTATATAGAAGAATTATTATGGAAAATCCAGTTTATCAGCTGTTAGTGTTGAGTTCGGAAGCGCAGGTAGAGCAAAAGGCAGCAATGTTTAACTATCAGCAAATTTTTATCAATGGTCAGCCAAGAAATGATATATTTTTTCAAACACCCAGCAAATTACATAAAATAGATAGTGATGAACAGACGTTATTATTGGTAGAGAGATATAAAGAAAAAGGGTATAAGATTTTATTATATTCACCAACTTGGCGTTTTTCCAGCAGTTTACCATCTGTTAATTGTGACTCCTTATCTCAGTTTTGTAAGGAGAACAAGCTTCTTGTTATTATTAAAAATCATCCACTTACAAAAAAAGAAACAGCCAATGAATATGATAATATAATAGAATACGATAAATCGATGGATATTTATCCATTATTAAATAAAATAGACATATTGATAACGGACTATTCCTCTATTTATACTGATTTTTTAATTTTTAATAAACCAATCATTTTTTACTGTGAGGATTTTAATGGCGGTTCTAATGCCGAGCAAAATCTTCAATTAGATTATGATAAGGTAACACCAGGAATGAAATGCAGAACACAAACAGAATTACAGTTGGCCATCAGTCAAATTATTAATGGAGAAGATCACTATGCTGAACTGCGCAAAAAGACCTTGACTTATTATTATTCTACTTATGACGGCAGCTCATCTGAGAAATTATGGCGGTTTTTAGACTAAATTATTTGTTTTAGAAATAGCGATACATCATGAAGCTATTTCAGACTAGGGAGGTAGTCATTTGAAGGATGTTATTCTTTTTGGAGCTTCTGCATTAGGTAATAAAGCTTTAAAAGACCTTATTAATGATTATAATGTTTTGTTTTTCTGTGATAATGATTTGAGTAAAAAACATACTAAATTGTCAGGCATTGAGATTATATCTCCATCCGAATTAATCAAACAGCTGGAAGTGCTAGTCATTATCACAAGTACCTATACATTAGAAATTGCGGAACAATTAATCTCACTTGGCATAAGACAATTTGGTATTTATGATAAAGATCCAGTGTCAAAAACGTATCAAGTTACGGAATATTCCTTTGACAACAAGATTACTGAACAAGTGAAGCAAAAAAATATTTGTTTAGTAACGACTTCCAACTCAGGCTCTAATATTTTAGCTTTACATAAATTAATGCCGGATAGAATTAAAAAGCAATTTCATATTACATTATGTCAATCCAATAATTTTTTTCAAGGTTATCACTTTTTTAAGGAAATTATTCAAAATAAGCTGCTTATCTTTGATGTAAGGTCGCCGGATTTTAAGACAGACGAAAATATCTTTATTCAGTTATGGCATGGCTTCCCATTAAAAGGTTTAGGTTCCAAGTCTAAAGCAGCTGCACGAGAAGAGAATTGGGATATGTTTGATAAAGTTGCCTCTTATTCAGATTTGTATAATACAATCATTGGTGAATGTTTTTCTGTACCTAATGATAAATTTATGATGACGGGTTTACCAAGAAATGATTTGCTATTTTCATCGAATGGATTGGAACTATTAGCTGAATTAATCCGAATTCCAGATGATAACACTAAAAAAATTGTATTTTATATGCCAACTTATCGAAAATCTCCAATACTAAAAGAAAATTCAGGGAATAAAGCGACTGACAACATCTTCGGTTTTGCTGACTTTAATATAGACTATTTTATTGCTTTTTTAGAAGGTTCAAATATCACTTTTATTACGAAGCTGCACCCATTAGAAGAGAACTGCTATAAGAATATAGAGAGCGACCATATTCACTTTCTTGATGATCAAATGTTGTTCGAGAAAGATCTTGATTTATATGAAATCTTGAATGCAGCGGATCTCTTGATTACAGATTATTCATCTATTTATATTGATTACCTATTATTGAAGCGGCCGATTATATTTACACCTGTTGATCTAGAAGAATATCAGAATACACGGGGATTATCCCTTTGGCCGTATGAGAAGTATACACCTGGTCCAAAAGTATTTGATCAAACCAATCTCCAGCAGGAAATCTTGAATTTACTAACGGATAAACATCTATATGCGGAGGAAAGAATGGAGCTGTTAGATGATTTTCATGCTTTCAAAGATGGGAAGGCGTCGGAACGTATTTGGGAACGAGTAGAAGATTTGCTTTTACAGAATAGGTGATTCCTTTATCTCTAATTTCCATAATTGTAACGCAAAGGCGGTGAATAAAAGTGTCGGTCTTATCTGTTGTGATGCCTGTATATAACGCAGCTGAATATTTAGCGGAAAGCATTGAAAGTATTTTAGCACAAACATTTTCGGATTTTGACTTTTATATAATTAATGATGGATCAACAGACGATTCCTCTTGTGTGATAAAGAAATATGAGAGGGTAGACCAGAGAATTAAGGTGATCGATAGACACAATAAGGGAGTTTCGTATTCATTAAATGAGGCAATTGCTTTATCTGATAGTACATATATAGCAAGAATGGATGCGGATGATATATCCTCTGCATCCAGATTTGAAATGCAAATAGATTATCTTGAAAATCACCCTGAAGTAGATGTGCTGGGAACAAGAATTATTCCAATTGGAGATGCACATTCCGAAGAAAAAAGAAAAATTCAGACAAGGTATGGAACAGAAGTATCGAAGGAATCTCTCCAAAATGACTTTTTAAGAGAGAACTTAATTTGTCATCCATCTGTTATGATGAAAAGATCATTTATTCAGATGATGCATGGATATCGATCAACATATAAATTGGCGGAAGACTATGATCTTTGGATGAGAGGAATAAAAGAAGGATTCATCATACAAAACCTGCAAGAAGAATTACTTCAGTATAGAATCCATAAAGATTCTGTAGTAAAAAAGAACATCAAAAATAATAAATTGTTAAAGGATCTAATCAATATCAGGCTAGATTTCCTTAGGGATCATTTTATTTCAACCAATTATTCTTACATGATTTGGGGGGCTGGTACTGGCGGAGAGGTTGCATTGCAAATACTTCAAGAAAGATTGACAAATGGTGATTGCCTTGGTTTTATTGATAGTTACAAACAAGGCGATTATTTGAAGTATAAAGTGTATTCACCAGCAAAGGCTGCAAAAATGAAGTTTGATTATTGTTTTATTGCCACTTCACCAGGAAAGGAATTTGCAGAACAGAACCTAATAAAACAAGGATTTATACCACAACAACACTTTTTTTATCTTGTGTGAATGGAGTATGGGGTGAAGTGCAGCCATCTTGATAGAATCTACAATGTATTCTTATGAAATATATTATGACTAGTAAAGGATAATTAGATGATGAAAAAAAGGGTATGTTTATTTGGTGCATCTCAACTAGGGGAAATAGCCTTTCAGCAGTTGAATTCAAAATACGAAATTAACTATTTTATCGATAACAGCAAGGAAAAGCAAGGGACATTTTTTTGTGATCATCAGATAATCAGTCCAGCTGAGGCATGTAAAATGAACGATATATGCATTATTATTTCCAGTACCTATGATATTGAAATTGCCAAACAGCTTATCAAGATGGGAATAAAATCATTTGGGGTGTTTACTATTACACATGAAAAACATCATGTCTCCTTTTTCGATTATTACCATATCGATGATTTTTCTATCAACAAAAACAAAATATGTTTATTAGTGCAGAACTATTCAGGTTCCAATACATTTTGTTTAAGCAAACATATACCTAAGAGTATATCGGATACATATGAGGTATCTGTACTGCATAAGGGAAAGTTAACTCCAAGCTATTATTATGATCTTATAACAAGCTATCTCATGATAGCTACACATGATTACAGGTGTGCAGTGGATCAAATAAATATTCAGCTATGGCATGGTATTCCTTTAAAAGGTATTTCTTACATGAGTAATTATCCATATCAAAATGCAGAAGCCAATCATATAGCATGGTCAAAATTAGATTATATTGGATCATCTTCTCAGACAGTTAGTACCTTATTTAATGCCTGCTTTGGTGTCACTGGGGCTAAGTATAAAATACTTGGCTATCCCCGTAATGATTTTTTATTTGCCGATACAAGCAAGATAAAGTTGAAAACCATATTGCGGCAGGATATTGCCGATCAAAAAGTTATTTTTTATATGCCAACCTATAGAAAGAATGTTTATGGAGAAAGCAACGGTGAGAGTTCCCAGCTTATTTCTCAGCTAGAAACGAAAGAATTGGAAGCTTTCAATCAATTTCTAAGCAGGCATGATTTTATCTTGTGTATCAAACAGCATCCAGAAGAAGCGAAACTAAAAAAGCAATACAGTCATATATATACCTTGCTTGAAGAAGATTTAGAACAGGCACAGGTGGATTTGTATGAACTATTGGGAGCTGCGGACCTGTTAATAACAGATTATTCATCGGTGTATTTTGACTATTTGTTGTTGGACAGGCCAGTTGTCTTTTTTACACCTGACTTGGAAAAGTATAGCTCGGACAGAGGTTTTTTATTAAATCCAATGGAATACTGGCTGGCAGGTGAGATTGTTTCGAGTTTGGACAGCTTGCAATATGCTATGATAAATGCTATTTACAAGGAAGATCGTTTTAAACAACGGAGGAGAGAATTAACTAAGGTATTCCATCACTATCAAGATAATAAAGCTGCTGAGAGAACATGGGATTTTATTGATCAGCTTCTACAGGGTGGGGTAAGTAAAGAGAGAAGGTGACAGGATTGGTTAAGGTATCTGTTATTATGCCTGCTTATAATAGTGAATTGTTTATTGGAGAAGCGATTGAAAGTATATTAAATCAGACATTCTCTGATTTTGAATTAATTGTGGTGGATGACGGCAGTATCGATCAAACAGCTTCTATTATTAAAGAGAAAATAAACGATGCTCCCAATAGGATTGTATTTATTCAACATGAAGATAATATGGGGGCGGCTCAGGCGAGAAATACAGGTTTAAACTATGCCAAAGCAGATATTATTATGTTTGCTGATGCAGATGATATTCAAGATCCGAGAAGATTGGAAACAGCCTATTACACTCTGCTGAGCAGTGAGGTCGATTTAGTTTTTAATGATTGCCAAATGATTGGCACACGAGGAGAGGCTCTCCATCGAACAAAAGGCTATCCAAAGGATGTCAATAATGCCAATGTAATTCTGCATTCCTTGAAAAGAAACCATTTCTGGAGTAGCTTGGTTCTGCTCAAAAAAACGGAAGATTTATATTTTGATACGAGTCTTGCCAGTGCGGAAGATTTTGAGCTTTTTTTCCGTCTATTTAGAAAAGGATATACATTCGACATTATACCAGAGCAGCTGACAAACTACCGTATTCATTCCACTAATTTATCAGGCGATACAAGCAAGGCACAACAAGCTATCGCCAATATAATGGTAAAAATAGATTTAGAAAAACTAATGAACAGATTATTCCAGCAGCATTCGGAAATAGAAGTTAAGGAAGCAATTGCGGCCGCATATCTATGGAGGCAGGAGTATAGTACAGCTATCGATCTATTGACTGGAGATCATTTAACAGCAGAAGGTTCCTTTTTATTAGCTTCTTGTTATATTAAACTGCAAAAATGGGAAGAAAGCTTTCACATCTTTAAACAATTGAAAACAGAGTCTGCTAATCCAGCGGTACTCAATAATTTTGCAGTTCTTCTTATATTACACCAAAAGGATGTAGAACAAGCCAAACTAATTCTTGAGCAAGTGCTGCAAATAGAGCCTGAGTATATGGATGCCCAGCACAATCTTAGTTGCATAGCTAATCAACAACTAGACCATCTCCGTTTAACAGAGAGACCATTAAGAGAAAAGATAACAGCGGGTCAGCACTACCGCCAGAGTGAGGTTTCCCATGATAAATAAAACCATCATATTAGACCTTGATGATACACTGTATTGTGAGCATGATTATGTGCGTTCTGGTTTTGAAGCTGTTGCTCATTATATAGCGGGGCATAGTGAGTTTACTCCAAATCACATCTATAACCAGTTAATAGCCTATTGGCAAGAACGAGGAAGAGGACAAGTTTTTGATTTAACTTGTGCCTTTTTCCATATCGATGATATAGACATTGCTGAGCTTGTCCAAGTCTACCGATTTCATACACCATCGATTCAACTGTATGATGATGCTGTGCAATTTTTAGATGATGCCAATATGCGCAAATTACCGCTTGGCTTGATAACAGATGGAACATCCATCACCCAATGGAATAAGATTAAGGCCTTACAGTTAGTGGATCGTATCGAGGCTATTGTGGTTTCAGATGACTTGGGCGGATCAGCATGCTGGAAGCCGAACAAAGCCCCGTACCAGCTGGCGCTTAAACAATTGGACAAACTACCGGAGCAATGTATCTATGTTGGTGATAATCCACACAAAGATTTTATAACAGCGAGAAAGTTAGGAATGGAAACAGTCAGAATCGTTCGCTCCATTGGCGATCATATGAATACTAGATTAGACAAAGCTTATGAAGCCGATTGGGAAATACATGCATTAACCGAATTAATAGATAGGCAGGGAACATAGATGAATGTACTAGTTACAAGCATATCCAAGAAAATACCGTTATTACAAGCTGTCAAAAAAGCTGTATTAAGTATTGACTCTGATTCAAAGTTATTCGGCTGTGATGTGAACAGCAACACGATTGGCAGACATTTTGTAGATGTGTTTTGGCAGGTTCCTTTTTTAAAAGACCTATCGATAGATTATCTGATCCAATATTGTCAGCAGCACGATATTAGGGCCATCATTCCGACACGAGATGGGGAGCTTAGCTACTTTGCAGCATACAAGCAGCGTTTAGAAGAAAATAATATCCATGTGATGATTTCAAGCCTAGATACCATCACAAAAATGAGGGATAAGTGGGCCTTCTTTCATGATTTACGAGAGCGTCATCTGCCAGTAATTGAAACAGCTGTTGATATCGAGGATATTCAAGCAGCTTATTATGTCGTGAAGGACCGCTATGGTTCAGGATCGATGAATATGGGACTGCGAGTGGATAGGGATACAGCTAAAGAAATCGCTGAAGAATTAGAACATCCTATTTTTCAACCTTATTTTCAAGGGAAAGAATTTACCATAGATATGTATGTTAATAAACATCAAGAAGTAGTAGGAACAGTTGTGAGGAGTCGAGACTATGTGGTGCAAGGTGAATCACAAATGTCGACTGTGACAGAACATCCTGTATTAGCAGAAGCGGCCAAGCGATTCAGCGGGAAAAACGGTTTTTATGGCCATATTGTGCTTCAGGCTTTGGAAAACAGTGAAGGAGAGATCGCTTTTATTGAATGTAATCCTAGATTTGGCGGTGCTTCTACATTAAGCATTGCAGCAGGACTTGATAGCTTTTATTGGTTTTTACAAGAAGTCATCTGCGGGCAGGAAATAACTGCCTTGCAATTCAACCCTGTTAAGGGTGAACTGCAATTAATTCGCTATCCTCAAGACCTTATTCTTGAAAAAGGAGGGCAATAATCCAATGAAGACAATGATTATTATCCAGGCACGGATGGGATCTTCCCGTTTACCCGGAAAGATTCTGAAGCCACTCGGAGATTCCAGTGTACTAGACTATGTGGTTTCACGCTGCAAACAGATAAAACAAGCAGATCAAGTCGTGGTGGCAACATCTGATTTGCAGACAGACGACCAAGTCGAAGCATGGTGCAGAGAGCATGATGTTCTCTGTTTTCGCGGTTCGGAGACAGATGTGTTAGCAAGATACTTTCATTGTGCTCAAATCTATCAGCCGGATTATGTGGTTCGTGTGACCGCTGACTGTCCCTTTGTTGATTATCAGACAGCTGGTGAATTGATTGATCAAATCCAGCGGACAGATAAGGATTATATCAAGGTAGAAGGTAACTTAGCTAGAGGGTTGATCGCAGAAGCCTTTGCCTATCGAAGCTTGGAATATATATATCAACATGGGCATGAGCCAAGGCACCGTGAACATGTTACCTATTTTGCGTATGAATATCCAGAGTTATTCCAATCAGCCATTTATCATGCACCAAAGTATCTATGTCAGCCAGAGTTGCGAATTACCTTAGATACAGAAGCAGATTATCAGGTCATGAAGCAAATAGCAGACCATTTCCAAGATAAACTAGTCTGCACAGAAAAAGTAGTCCATTTCTTATTAGATCATCCTGAAATAGCAAAGCTTAATGCCCATATTAAGCAAAAACCTGTTCAATAGAATAAGAACAGCAGAAAGAAGGTGCTAGTGTTGCAGATTGTTTTTAGAGCAGACGCATCTACCGAAATAGGCAGCGGTCATATTCAAAGATGTCTGACATTAGCAGACCAGCTTGCAGCTGCTGGGGCAGATTGTTGCTTTATCATGAGAAAACTGCCAGGGGATATGCGTGAGTTCGTCGAAGAGAAAGGCTATCCAGTGTATGTTATCGATCAAGCCAATTCATTTACAGAAAAATCGGATGCGAGTGCCACTCAAGCGATTATTGCCGCTTTGTTTCGGAAGGTGGATTTATTAATTGTAGATCATTACCAAATAGCGAAAGCTTGGGAAGAACAAGCCGCAATGTCTGTACAAAAGCTGATGGTAATCGATGATTTAGCTAATCGCGAGCATGCTTGTCATATTCTCCTTGATCAAAATTACTATACGAATTATCAACAGCGCTATGCTCAATTGGTGCCTGCAACTTGTCAATTATTACTAGGGCCCAAGTATTTGTTATTACGGCCAGAATTTTACCAAGCAGATACCAAGCTGTATCAGACAGAAGCAGTGAAGAAATTACTTATTTTTTTTGGCGGCAGTGACCCGACAAACGAGACGGAAAAGATATTGCGAGCCCTAAAAAATACAAAATTGGGACTGAATTTTCAGGTTGATGTAGTCATTGGAGCAAGCAATCCTAAGCTAAACAGTATTAGGCAGCTGTGTTTAGAAACTTCAGCAACATTACATGTACAAATAGATTATATGGCACGACTGATCAGGGGAGCTGATTTTGCTTTTGGAGCTGGCGGTATGGCTATGTGGGAAAGGGGATATTTATTACTGCCTAGTGCAGTGACAGCTGTCGCTGAAAACCAAAAGCAAGCTGTTTTGGACGCAGAACAGCAAAATCTGATTATGTATCTAGGCTGTCATCAGCAAGTGACAGTCGAGGATTATCAAAACTGTTTACGAAAAATAGCAGATGATCCAATGCCGGTTAACCAAATTAAGCGAAACTTAGCACGTTTTTTTAAACAAGATAAACTTGAAGAAGTGTCACTTGCCAAAGAAATTCTTACGTTAATTGCAGAAGGGAGCCGAGAGAAGTGACCATTAACATTGCAGGCAGACTTATAGGAAAAGATCAGGAACCGTTTATTATTGCAGAAATGTCTGGCAATCATAATCAATCATTAGACCGAGCATTAGCCATTGTAGAGGCAGCTGCAGAAGCAGGTGCTGACGCTATTAAGCTGCAAACTTATACCCCTGATACAATGACATTAGATATTAGTTCAGGAGATTTTTATATTGAGGACGAAAATAGTTTGTGGCAGGGGAACTCTTTATACCATTTATATGAAGAGGCTTATACACCATGGGAGTGGCATCAACCGATTTTTGACCGTTGTAAAGAGCTGGGATTAATAGCTTTTAGCTCGCCGTTTGATGAAACAGCAGTTGATTTCTTAGAAAAATTAGAGGTGCCGGCTTATAAGATTGCTTCTTTTGAAAATGTGGATATACCATTGATCAAGAAGGCTGCACAAACAGGAAAACCACTTATTATCTCAACTGGAATGGCGACAGCTAGTGAACTGGATGAGGCCGTTACAGCAGCTAAAGAGGCAGGATGTCAGAATTTAATCTTACTGACATGTACCAGTACATACCCTGCCAGTCCTGAGAATACGAACTTGCGGACGATGCCGCATATGCAGGAGCTTTTCCAATGCCAAGTTGGTCTGTCTGACCATACGATGGGTGTTGGAGTGGCCGTGGCTGGTGTCGCTTTAGGGGCAGCAGTCATCGAAAAGCATTTTACTCTGTCAAGGGCAGAAGGGGGAGTGGATGCAGCCTTTTCCATGGAACCACAGGAGTTAAAACAGCTGAAGGAAGAAACAACAAGGGCATGGCAAAGTCTTGGAGTTATCCACTATGGTCCAGTAAACGATGAAGTGGCGTCATTAAAACATAGAAGATCCCTGTATATTACCAAAGATATGCAGGCAGGTGAGAAGCTTTCTAAAGAAAATGTCCGAGCCATACGCCCCGGCACAGGTTTACCCACTAAATATTTTGATTTAGTAATGGGGAAAAAAGTGGTTCGATCGGTTAAAAAGGGAGAACCTTTAAGCTTTGAGCTGTTAATGGAAGAATAAGGGGGCGTGTGATTATGACAATCTAAACTAACGCAATTCATTAATGCATAAGCATGTGAAATGCGTTAGTTTTTTTGCAAAGAGTGATTTACATTTCTATTTTATCATAACCGATTTAAAGTTTGCCCGTCATGAACTAGCGACGTACATGATGTGCTAGCACCGGTGTTGCAACAATTCTTTTTAGTGGGGCGATTAATCGCAGTCCTAGGACGTTGCGAACTTAACCGATAATGAGCCTTTTTAGCGAATTTTTTGAATATGCACTATAAACCATTTAACTATAAGTACTTTCGAACCGATATAATATAAAATAGGCCGTATTTACTAATAGGAGGTGATTGGATGAGAATCAATGATATTAGTATGGCTATGTCTATCTACCATCATATGAACAGGCATTATGCGTTAGCACAAAAATCGATGCTGCGTATAGCGAGTGGAAAACGGATTAACAGTGCGGCGGATGATCCGGCTGGTTTAGCGATTTCGGAACGAATGCGGGCGCAAATTCGCGGGATGAATATGGCGATCCGTAATACAAAAGATGGCATATCATTGTTACAGACGGCAGAAGGAGCGGTAAATGAAAGTCATGCCATCTTACAGCGTATGCGGGAATTAAGTGTACAAGCAGCCAATGGAACCTATAGTGACTCAGAACGTAAGTCTATGCAGGATGAAATAAATATGCTGCGTGAAGAGCTAACTCGAATAGGAGGTAAAACCCAATTCAATACCCAGCCTTTATTAGAAGGTTCTTTCACTGACAAACGTCTGCAAGTAGGAGCTAATTCAGGGGATTATATTGAAGTTTCGATTGGCGATGTGACGGCAGCAGGTCTTGGCATCGAAGATATTGACCTGACTACGCAATCAGGGGCAAATGATGCAATTGATACTTTGGATGAAGCTATAAAAAAGGCTTCTTCTAAACGGGCTTATTTAGGTGCTATGCAAAATCGTTTAGGTCATACAATTAATAACTTAGAGAACTCAGTGATCAACCTTAGTGCAGCTGAATCACGAATTCGCGACGCAGATATCGCTAAAGAAATGATGTTATATGCCAAACACAATATCTTGGCACAAGTGGCTCAAGCTATGCTAGCCCAAGCTAATCAAATGCCGCAGATGGTATTGCAGTTGTTACGCTAATAACAGTAAAGCCGTTTATCAACCCTCCCCTGTATCGTTTCATCCATGCTATGGATAATGACAGAGGTCTGCTTCTGTTTAGCGGTGTATTCGGCAGTTTGATCATATTGATGAATTTCAAACTATAGAAAAAGTGGAAAAATATATGGAATAAATAAAAACGCAGGGTAGTCCTGTGTTTTTTAATTTCTGTATACAGAAGTAATCTTGTTATATTTTTGGTTTAGAGTTGGCAATAGTGGAACTTCTGTACATGTTTGCTGACCAAACCTGTGTCACCTTGGTCTTCGACGTACAAGGGCGTGTTAATGCAGGCGTTGTGAACCGAACTAATAGGCCTTTTTACCGAATTCTTTGACGATGATTTTTGAATAAACAAAAATAGGCTGGACAAATTTTTATGAAATTTTTGTCCCAGCCTTATTTTATTTACAGTTGGCTTAGGCTATAATAGCCCAAGCTAATCAGATGCTGCAAATTGTTACGGCATTATCCTGGTTAAAGCTAGCTGTTTTTATCTATTTTCCGCTGTATCGTCCCATCCTGCTTATGGATAATAACAGCGGTTTGTTTATTTTCCGCAATCTCTTCGGCACGTTTGATCGCTTCTTCTTTTGTTTTGAACACACCAGAAGCCTGTTTGGCATCCTGAGTTTTAACGGCCCAGCCATCTTTATGAGGAATCACATGTGCTCCTTTTTCTAATAGCTCAGGTCGGCTGTCCGACCGGTTACCATCTGTTTGGCGTAACTCCTAATCACTCATTTGTACCACTTGATTCCGTTCATGCTCTGAGGCGCTGTCATACCATTTTTTTGCTTGTTCTGTTGCAATTGGAATGGCTTGTCCTTCCTTATAACCATCTTCTATCATAGCATTGGCGATATCAATCGCCTTTTTTCTAACAGCTGTTTCCAAGTTTTTAAATGAAGCGGGATAATCAGTCGTGTCCCAAGGCATTTTCTCACCCTCCTTTATCATACATATAACCGTTTTTTAAAGGAACTAATCACAAAAAAACACCACATCAACAAAACGGTGTCAATGTGGCGCGAAACAAATCGTTTATTCAGGTGCTTTTTTCTTCGCTTCTTCACTAGCTTCTTTCATAATTGCTTCTAGCTCATTTTTACTTTTCTTATCAATATAGTAAGCCTGTGCGGCCTTTCCAATGGCATAGGTTCCAGAAAAGGCAATCGTACTGCTGACAGCACTGCCTGATCCTGGTAAGACGAGATTGAGAAATTTACTGCCTTGTTGGGCAAGAGTTCGCAATCCATAGCCTAAGATACCCACCCCGCCAATGCTTAAAAGAAATTCTTTTGCACTGTCTTTATCAACATCTGCTCCACTGAGATAGGCGATAAAGATAACCAGGATTAGCTGTAATGGCACTAGTACGGCCATATCGCTGACAGGAATTGGTGTCAGGGCAATTGCTGTACTGGCGATTGCGAATGCTTCGATAATCAGTTTGGATATTCTTTTCACAGCTTTATCGATCCTCGTAGACATCATCAGATGGATGGCAGCGCGAAAATCGATATTGTGTTCCAAAAAATCCAGCAATTCCTCGATATTGTATCTGCCGTCAAAATCAATGGTGAGTGTCTCTTGTTCTTCTCGGCTGAGCAAATGGGGATCAGGCCTGTCCCATTCAATATAGGTTGAAACAGGAATCACTTTAGAGGTTTTTACCTGTAATTCTTGTAATAGGTCCTCCATTTGCTGTTTCTTTTCGCGAATATTACGCAATTTGGATTCGGTGTATTGATCGGGTTCTTTAATGCGGGCAGGCTCTAAATTATCGACATGGGTGAGTACAGTTACTAATGGAATTTCAAAACCGATATCTTGGTATACTTTTTTGATATAGGCAACATCTTCATCCATGCGTGCACGCTGGGTAGCATCAGACAGAAACAGCACGGCATCTGGATCAAATGCTTGTACCGCTTTGGTGAAATCCTCTTCAGCACTAGTGTTTTGGTTTGTAGAGGATTCAGCAATTCCTCGTGTATCAATGACCTCAAATAAAACATCACCATCTGCCTCATAATTATATCGTTCCAACTGATTGGTACCGATTGCTACCGGGCTTGTCTTTGCAATATATTTCCCAAAAATAGCATTAATCAAACTGCTTTTTCCAACACCTGTTCTTCCAACTAAAATCAGGCGTGGCGGCCGTCTTTCCTTTAGATTCGCGATGGTTTCGTTAATCTCTTTATTGCTGAAAATCAGTTGCTTCACCTTGCTTTTCGCTCCATCAGGAAGCTTAACTGGAAGTGATTCAATCAGGTCATCCAGGTTGTCATATAAATGAATGATGCGATTTAGCCGCTTATCAAGTATAGCTTTGTTTAACATGATTGTTTGCTCCTTATCCATAGATAACTTTATCATATCACGTTACAGGCATGGGGGCTATTTTTCCATCTATGAAAATGATACAATTTTCTTCTTCCGAAGGGACGCAGTAAATAGTATATGGTTATTGAAAACAGGCCGCCATTCGTTCTGCAAAGAGGGAAGATCTAGGAAGTCAGCGGAGAAGTAAGATTTGATAAGTTACAATTGACGCTAGGCAGCTGCATAAGAAAGTAAAAGGGAAAATAAAACTGCAAGAAAACATGAGAATCAATCCAGTTTATTGGTTGCAGCTATTTTTTATTCATTACTTGCAATATTGCCTTCTTGTTTTAATTCATACTTTTTCACAACAGAGAATGGTTCAGGGCGAGCCAGTAAGTCACCTTGAATAATGGAGATTCCCATAGACTTGGCCATATCGAGATCTTCAGGTATTTCTACACCTTTTAAGATAAGTTGTGTATTAGTATGCATACAGTATGTGACAATAGAACGAATCATTTCTTGTTTTTCTACAGCTGTAGCAAGATCCTTAGCGAAAAACCGATCCATTTTTACATAATCAGGATTAAGTTCTAATACGGCTTGAATCGATGATACCTGTTTACCAACGTTATCCAGAGCGATTTGATAGCCGTGCTGCTGTAAGGTTTGAATGGTATCTGTCATCATGGAAGAACATTCTTTGATATCTACTTCCTTGATCTCTAGCGTAAGTTGACTTGGCGTTAAATCAGTCTTCTCGATAAAGAAATCCAAATACTGAATCATACCTGCATGTATCAGGTTTAACGGGTAGACATTGAGGAATAACTTCTTTTCAACAGAAAGTTTGTTATATTCATATAATGCCTTTCTAAGCGAACGTATTTCTAGTTCGAAAAAGCGTGAACTATTGCTTACTTTATCAAAAAGAATATCTAAATTCTTGAAAACGTTTGTTTGTAAATAAGCCTTATAACCAATGGTAGTGAGCGTCTGGAGGTCATATAATGCTTGATAATGGTGGTTGAATTTTTCATGATCGATTAAATCATTCAATTTGGCAATGGACAATGACTATCACTCCTTTTTTCTACATTGGCTAAACACAACACAGACTCCGCTATTTATTGGCAAATAGTCTGAGTGCATGTGCATGTGAATGTGTTCCTATTTTATAATAAAAAAAGTCTTTTTTCTACAAAGATAGGGCAAAAGTATGTAAAAAAATCAGACATATAGCCAGAGTATGTCTGATTTTTTACGCAATACCTCAAAAAGTTGATTAATGTCGTTTATTTAACCAGAGCACACCGGACTTTGCTAATCTTGGCAGGAATCCAGTAACAGCTTGACGGTACATATTGCCAAATCCATCTGATTTGCCTAGTGATCCTAACTGCCCTTTTAACTTAATGTCTTTTGGTTTGCGTGGTTGTTTATCATGTAAGATATCGGAAAGTATTGTCCCGATTTGCTCTCCTTGAATGCCTGCAAGTTGGGCGCTTGGTGAGTAATCTGATGCAGCGCAATCACCCACTATGTAAACATTCGGATGAGAAGGCACTTGATGGAATTCATTGACAATAATCTTTTCATGCCGGTCTTTTTCAAATGGAAGGCTGCGCACTAAATAATTAGGACGAACTCCTGCTGTCCATATAATGACATCACTCTCAATTCCCTCACCGTTATTATAGAAAATCCCTTCATCGACCGCTTCTACATTACTATGATGCAGAATATCGACATGGTTATTACGAAACCAATCTTCTACATATTTTTGGATTTTATCATCAAAGGCCGATAACACAGAGGCGCCTCGATCTAACAAACGAATCTTGAGGTCTGGGCGGCTTTCTCGTATCTCAGAGGCTACTTCGATACCACTTAATCCGGCGCCTATAACAGAAACCTGACTATAGGCAGGCAGATTATTCACCTTAATACTGGCCTGTCGTGATTTCGCAATGGTTTGAACACTTTCGGTATATTCCATTGCTCCTGGGATACCATGATAATTATCTTCACAGCCAAGTCCCACCAATAAATAGTCATAATCAACATTTTCTTCGGTATTGCGTAAACGAATCTGCTGGTTTTTTGTATTTATTTCAACGATCTCTCCAAACAGGTAAGACACTTTCGGATGATTTGGGAAATCAAGCCGCACTTCCTTATCTGCCTTTGTTCCTGCTACAATGGCATAAAACTCGGTTTTTAATGCATGGTAAGGATTACGGTCGATAAGCGTGATTTCTACATCATCTGGAATACCTTGATTGATTAATTGGTGTAAGGCGTTTATCCCCCCATAACCTCCACCTATAAATATGACCTGTTTCATTTTTACATCTCCTATCTATAGTGCTGCACCATAACTAATTCGTACCCGCTATCTAGATTAACAAAAAACAGGAAAGAAAACTATACAAAAGCATTAAGTGAACTACTGATTTTACTGGAATGCATAGGTAACTTTTGCTTCCTATAATTAGAAATGGTATAAAGGAGAAAGGTGAAAGCGTAATCAATCTGCTGGTAATTGATATCTAACAGCATGTTGAACCCCCATCTTGACGTGTTAGAAAGGCGAAAGGTGTAGGTAGAAGCATGCGAATTAAGGTTTTCCATATTACATAGCTTTTAATACGTGAGTAGCGGATTTGCATAGGAAGTGCTGACTTCTGCGTTACCCACACGATGTGGGTGATTTTAGTAGAAGCTCATCTAAACCAACTCCGACATTTGCCGTCATTTTTGTTGGACTTTTTGAACAACCTTTACAAAGGAGTTTTGTCATGGAATTAACAGAGATACCCGTATTAACAAACAAAGTGAAAGAGAACATTGGTCAGGTTGTGGTGGGACAGGAGGATACTATTGATTTATTGCTAGTGGCGATGATTGCCTCTGGTCATGTCTTGCTTGAGGATGTACCAGGTACAGGGAAGACATTAATAGCAAAGTCCTTAGCCACTTCACTAGCCGGTGATTTTAAGCGGATACAATTCACGCCAGACTTGCTTCCCACAGATATTACCGGTATTTATTTCTACCGCCAGCAGCAAGGCGATTTTGAATTTCGTCCTGGCCCTGTGTTTACTAATCTGTTGTTGGCAGATGAAATTAATAGAGCGACACCGAGAACCCAATCCAGTTTATTAGAGAGTATGGAAGAACGCCAAGTCACAATTGATAGTGTTACCCACACCTTAGCCCAGCCATTTATGGTTATCGCAACACAGAATCCGATCGAAAGTCAGGGTACGTTCCCTTTGCCAGAAGCGCAGTTAGACCGGTTTATGATAAAGATCCATATGGGTTATCCCACCAAAGAAGAGGGAATCGCCATTTTGAAGAGGTTTAATGGTGATAATCCATTGGCTGTACTGGATTCAGTAATCACTACCGAAGAGGTAGCAGCTATGCAGCAGCTTTACAGTCAAGTTACCATTCAAGAAGATGTCTTGGACTATTTGGCAGAGTTAATTGAGCAGACAAGACACCATGAACAAATTATATTAGGGGTAAGTCCACGGGGAAGTCAGGCTTTATTGAAGGCTGTTCAAGTATATGCCTTGCTCCAAGGGAGAACTTATGTCATTCCAGACGATATCAAGCGAATGGCCAAACCTGTGTTAGGCCATCGGATTGTTTTGGCAAAACGGATTGGTGTCAAACAGGAGGAGACGGACCAAGTGTTAGAAAGTATTTTAGCTAAGGTTCCTGTTCCAACAGAACCAGAAAAGGATTGAAAAAAGCGATGAATATTGCCTGGATCATTGTCGTCTTATTGTTGGTGATTTTTTTGCAAGGTATGATCTATAGCAAGTATGGACTGCGTGGTCTTAGTTATCACCGTCAGTTTCGCCAAGGGTCAGTATTTGCGGGGGAAACGATTGAAATGGTTGATGAAATTGCCAATAAGAAGTTGCTGCCTATGCCGTGGTTACGACTGGAGGTCAAGATGAGTCCCCACTTAATTAAAGAGGGAACAAATGTGGAAAAAGAAGAGACTTTTCACCGCACATTGTTCAGTCTTAGGCCTTATCAAAAAATCACACGTAAGCATCGATTGGTTGGCAGTAAGCGCGGTTACTATCCTTTACAGACGGTGGCTGTTACGACTGGAGATGCGATTGGCTTTGGTGAGGTATTTGATTCGTTTGAAGCAGCGACCTCAGTAACTGTGTTTCCTGCTTTGGTGCCATTAGAAGAAATACCGCTTCCATCACATAGCTGGTTAGGGGATATTACTGTTAAGCGCTGGATTATCGAAGATCCTTTCCTGCAAGCTGGTGTCAGAGAATATCAACAAGGTGATTCACTAAAATCAATTAATTGGCATGCTACAGCCAGAACACAGCAATTGCAAGTAAACAAAAAAGATTATACGGCCGACCATCACCTGTTGATTTATGTGAACTTTGACACCAATGAAGATATCCGTTTGCCAGTGGAGTATCCAGAGGCCATAGAGAAGGCGTTAGCCTATGCGGCCTCGCTGGCACAATATACACTGGCAAACGGCATTGCTACAGGTTTTGGCTGTAATGGTTACTTTGTTGAACCATTTACAAATTCCATTGACCGCATTAAGCCATCTGTACGTGTGGAGGCGTCTAGCAGTGGGCAGCAATGGGATTATTTATTGGATGCCATCGCCAAATTGAAGATCGACCGCAGCCGTAATTTTCGTGCCTTCTTACAAGAAGATGTCGAGGCTGGATTAACGAAACATGATATTCTTATTTTTACGGTGCAAGTAACCGAGAAGGTACACCGGCAGATTGCTGCTCTTGAACAACTAGGTAACGCGGTGGAAGTTGTAGAAATCCCAATTGAAGAAAGCGGGGGGACAAGCTGATGAGTAAACAACGGACATCATTTGCTATTTTCTGGCGTCTTCTCATGGAGGGCTTATGTTTCTTTCCGATTTTTTTATTAATTGGCATCTTTATGTTTTCCGATACAAGTATCTATTATTGGTTGATTGGTATAGCAGTTGTGTTTTTATTGAGTTATTTACTGGCTAGTTTGAGTCGTTACCCTGCATGGACTTTGATACTTACAGCTGGTGTTATATTGTTGACCGGTTGGTTGATCACCACTTCGATTTGGATCATCGTTCCTGTCATACTTATCTTGTCAGTAGTAGGTTATCGCGGGATTCAATATGCCTATGCAGATTGGGGTCAATTACTGCCGAGTATGGTGATGTGGGCAGTATCGTTACCAAGTTATTTTATTGGCTACCTGTTTTTTTACTTTCTGGAAAAATTACAACCTTATCTGTCTTGGCTTAGTACAGCCGGTTTGATCTTTATCGTGATGTTGCTGTTCGTAACTAATCAGAATCATTTGCAAAAAGAGTCATTATCAAAGGGGAAACAGAAGCTATCGAAAGGAATGACTACCTTAAATCGAGGCTATCTGCTGCTGACATTGGCAATTGTTCTAGTGATTACGAACTTCCAAGTTGTGCAGTCCTCGCTATATCACATGGTCAGGGGGATTATTCAGTTCTTTATTTGGTTAGGATCACTGTTTTCGAGCGAGAGTGGACCTGCAGAAGAGCCGCCGGTTCAGGCACCGTCGATGTTTCCTGATGAACCGGCACAAGAAAAATCTGCCTTTGCAGAATGGACCGAATTGCTGATGCAAATATTCGTGATTATCTTATTAATAGCAGGTGTTGCATTTGTTATCGCTCTGTTGTTTAAGAAATTCCGCCGTTTACTGAAACGGATTGGGGCGGCACTTTGGAGAGCGATAAAACAGGTGTTTATCCGAAATGGACATCAGCAAACAACAATGGATTATGAAGATACGAAAGAAAATCTATTTGACTGGCGCAAATGGCGCAAAGAACAAAAGGATAAGTGGGTACGTACCTTTACAAGGAAAACATCACACCAGCCAAAGACTGCAGAAGAAAGGGTAAGAAGACTGTATCTTTATGTAGCAAACGAGGTTAAACAAGAGGAAAAGTGGCACCATGCTTTAACGGCACATGAGGTATTAGAACGGTCAGAAAACCAATTAACGAAACAGCAATTACAAGAATGGTATGATGATATTCGTTACGGAGGCAAAACCTTCACCAGTGATGAAAAGCAGCAAATTGACCAACTGTGGCAGAAATGGCAGCAGAAATAGATACAGATATACAAACAAATAGCACCTGCGATCTGTGATTTAATTTTCTCGCGATTAATCCTTCACATTTTATCTGGGCATCCGATAATACAGTTAAAGAGGTTGTTCAAAAAGTCCAATAAAAATGACACGGCGAATTTCTGCGTTGGCTTGCTTTTCCGCTACTCACGTATTAAAAGTATACGCTCCGTTCCTTGGAAAAGAAGATCGCTTTTCCGGCGTGCAAGACCATCTTCTTGAAAAAGAAGGTCACTTTTTCTGCGTGCAAGATCGGTTGCTCAAAGGCTGCGCCGCCTTGAACTTTCGACGCACACGATGTGCTAGTATCGGTGTTGCAACAAATGGTTTCGGTGGGGCGAGTAACCGCAGTCCCAGGACGTTGCGAACCTAACCGATTATGGCCCTTTTTATCGAACTTTTTGAACACGCACTTAAATAGACAAAAAAGGACGTGAACGAGATGAGAATTACCGGTCTTGCCAGTGGGATGGATATTGAGCAAATGGTAAAGGATTTAATGAGAGCCGAGAGTATGCCGCTTCAACGCTTGGAACAACAAAAGAAAGCCTTGGAGTGGAAACGTGATGATTACCGCTCCATGAATACTTTATTGTTGGACTTTCGTAATAAACTAGCAGAAATGACGAGACCAAGTACATATCGTGCCCGTCAAACATCATCTACCAATGAAGCTTTCATATCTGCAATAGCAAACAGTGCAGCAAGCCAATCTTCCTTTGAAATTTCCGAAGTAAGTCAATTGGCTAAATCAGCGTCTTGGATTAATGGTGGGGCGGTTGCCGATAAGGACTTTGATGCAAGTAAATCCTTAATTAATCAGAATTTCACAGAGGGTATGGAATGGAAGCAAGGGGCCATTCACAGCAGTTCACAACTTGCTACAGCTAATAATCAATCCTTTACTTTAGAAACGGATGGAAATATTGATGTGGACTCTGTTAATGTGCGATTAAATGGCAAAGGCTACGAAGTGGTGACTGGTATTGACTCAAGCGAGTTAAAATCAAATCAGGTGCTATTAGAGGGTAATGAAATAAAATTTGCGGATGGTGCAGTTAAGGAGAGAGACTCTGTTCATATTGAATATGCTTCCACTGGACGTAATCAGGATAAACGGACATTAACTGCAGATGAAACAACCTCTATTAATTTGTCAGGTCAATCAATTGTGGCTGATGATTTTAGCTTAACGATTACACCTGCGAACGAAGATGGTGAGCCAACTACCTATAAACTCTTAGCTTCCAGCGAAAATGATGGGGTTTATCAGCTGGTGGAAGATGGCAATGAGTCAAATGTGATTGGAAATGTCAATGTTAGCACAGGCAGAGTGACGTTTCAGGAGCCATTAGCGAAAGAGACAACTATCGAAGCAAACTATCAGCAGAACTATGCCAGTTTTGGTATTGGTGCGAACACCTCCAAGGGTGAAACCTATCAAAACTTTATTATTCGAGGCAGTGATTCATTAAATCAGGTGGTCAGCCGTGTGAACAATGCCGATGTAGGTGTTTCGCTTACCTTTGATTCTTTTACTAACCAGCTTTCCATGCGGCGTACGGAGACAGGTATATTTGCTGACAATGGAGAAGATATCCGTTTAAAAGGTGCTTTTTTGAATGAAACACTGCGCTTTGGTGAAACCAATATGCAAGCAGGTCAAAATGCCAAATTTACAATTAATGGCTTATCAACAGAACGGACAACCAACAATTTTCAAATGGATGGTGTTACTTTCCAGTTAAAACAGACATTTACGGAAACAGATGGAGCAGTAACCGTAAATGTTACCAATGACTCAGAAGCAGTATTTGACCGGATTAAAGAATTTGTCGATACCTACAACACGTTAATTGAGGCGATTAACACAAAAATAAATGAACCGTTCCATCGTGATTATGAGGCACCAACCGAAGAAGAACGGGAATCTTTATCTGATAAACAACTGGAAGAATGGGAAGAGATGGCGAAAAGTGGTCTGCTTCGCCGGGATCCGTTATTGCAGGATGTGTTGACACAGATGCGGCGTGATTTCTATTCACCAGTAAGCGGAGCAGAAGGATCTGCTTTTAGCCAGCTCGTACAGATAGGTATTACTACAACTAGAGATTATATGGATGGCGGTAAATTAGAGATTGATGAAGCAAAGTTAAAGCAAGCCATTGAAGAAGATCCGACTGCAGTGGAAAATCTTTTCCGCGGTGATGGGACCAGTTATGAAGGGCAGGGGATTGCTCGTCGTTTAACGGATTCGGTTAACCAATCAATGGACCGCATCTACGAACGAGCCGGGCGAGCTTCTTATACGGATAACCAATTTACCATTGGACGTAATTTATCTGATATGGAGAAACGAATTGAAGCTTTTCAAAGAAGATTAGACCAAGTGGAACAGCGTTACTGGAAGCAATTTACAGCGATGGAGACCGCCATGCAGCAAGCAAATAATCAAATGGCTTATATGATGCAGCAATTTGGCGGCATGGGTATGGCGTAAAGGGAGGAGTTTCTTAATGGATATAGCAGCTTTATCGATGATGATGAACCAGTCCCAGTTAAAACAACAGGTAGACATTGCCGTGATGAAAAAAGCAATCGATCAAGCCCAAGTCCAATCAGAAGAGATGATTAAGCTAATGGAAGGCTCTGTCCAGCCTCATCTTGGCCAGCAGATTGATATGAAAGGTTAAACAAGTAGAGTCCGTCTGGGCTCTATTTTTCTTCAAGAGGATGTTTCTTATTGTAATGAATAGATTTTCTTAAATAGCTTAAGAAAACAATTTAACATTTTTCGTTAGTTGCCGATAATAAGAGAAAAGAGAATAAGGAGCTGACTTTGTCATGGAAATTGGTAAAATGATCACTGGGTCTCCACTCATGCAATCAGGCATACTATCTGAACAATCCAAATCCGCAAGAGCGCGATCCAATAACCATGAACAAACAACAAGTAAAGTGACACAAGATACAAACATGGTAACGCAAGAATCAGATGTAACAGAAGAACAGTTAGGAAATATGATCGAAGGTATTAATTCATTTTTAGAAACAGCCAATACAGGGATTCGATATGAGCTGCATGAAAAGCTCGATCGCTATTTTGTAACTATCATAGATAAAGATACCGACGAAGTGGTGAAAGAAATACCACCGAAGAAGATGTTAGATCTTTATGCATCAATGTTTGAATATATGGGGTTTTTAGTAGATAAAAAAATTTAAGTGAAAAAGAGGAGTGTTTCTGTATGGCTTACCAACAATATCAAGCATACCAGAATAATTCTGTGAATACAGCCACGCCAGGCGAACTAACACTCATGTTATACAATGGTTGTTTAAAGTTTATCAAACAAGCAAGAAAGGCACTGGAAGAGAATAACTACGAAAAAAAGAATACGATGATTCAGAAAGCTCAGAATATTATTCGTGAGTTGATGGTGACTCTCGATCCTAATGCAGCGATTGCTAAGCAAATGATGCCTTTATATGACTTTGCCTACCACTCTTTAACACAGGCTAATATAAAAGATGATCTTGAAGCCTTAGATCAAGCCTATGGTATTATGGAGGAATTTCGTAACACATGGAAGGAAGTTGTTCAAAAAGAGAGAGTAAGACAACACGGGAATGGTGTGAATGCATGAGAAAGCATATTACCGCCTATATCGACACCACGAAACAAATATTGGATTTAATAGACAAGGCAAAAAGAGAGGAACGAGACAGATTGATTGAGCGGATCGAGCAATTAATCACAAAACGCGAAGAAAGTAAAAATAATATCCGCCCGCCTTTTTCAGAATCCGAAATAGCACTTGGCAAGCAGGCAGTCGAGCTTGATCAGCAATTGGAAAAAGCACTTGCACTAGTTATGAAGCATATCAAGCATGATATGCACAATACGAAGAAACAATCGAAATCAAATGATTCTTATTTGAATCCATACAAGCATGTAGCCAGCTTTGATGGCAGATTTATGGATTCCAAGAAATAAACACTTCGTCCCTATGACGAAGTGTTTTTGTTAAAAAGTAAAGTAAGTACATCCAATACCCGCCATTATTAGCTATTTCAGAAAAAATAACCCCTGCAGAAGCCCAATCTCTACGTTTTTAATAGGGCCTTTGCGCTTTTCGTTCGGATAGGAAAAGTTAGGTAAATCAAGGGGGAAAAGCTAATGTTTTTTATTCGTTAAGAAATTGTAAAATAATTATGAATATTATTCGTTTAACTTATCCAAAGTGTGGTATTATTAAACTATAAAGCTAAAGGTTAGCTTTATAGTTTGAAAGGAGGACACTTTTTATGAAATACAACATCCGAGGAGAAAATGTAGAAGTAACAAATGCAATTAAGGAATTTGTAGAACGTAAAATAGGGAAACTTGAAAGATATTTCGATACACCTCCCACTTCTGATGTAAATGTAAATATAAGTGTCTATAATGAGGAGCAGCAAATAGAGGTGACTATTCCAATGTCCAATCTACTGTTGAGAGCAGAGGAACAGCACATTGATTTGTATGCTGCGATTGATCTTGTTGTTGACAAATTAGAGAGACAAATTCGTAAACACAAAACGAAAGTAAATCGAAAATTCCGTCAGCAAGGTTCTCCAAAACATGTATTTGCTGAACTAGAGAAAGAGGCAGTTGAGGCAAGACAAACAGATGAATTTGATGAAGATGAAATAGAAATTGTAAGAACAAAACGGTTTGATTTAAAACCAATGGATTCTGAAGAAGCGGTATTGCAAATGGACATGTTAGGACATGCCTTCTTCGTATTCGAAAATGCCGTAACAGGTAATACCAATGTAGTGTACCGCCGAAGGGATGGCAAATACGGGCTAATTGAGCCTAGTTAATATAATACTTAGAAAGGACGGTCTACCTAGGTGGACCGTTTTTTTATGCGGAAAATTATATTGAAAAAAATGGCTTATAGCCAAAATTTTTTGATGAAAGGTTTCTTTTTTTGCTATTGCAAAAAGTACCGGTAAACAACAGTATTTAAACTTTAATAAATGGTTATCCTGCTAAAAAGACATTTCCAGCTGAAAGAAACCAGGTTTCTTAACGTCTAATCATTAGCAATTTACCTTTTTAGATAATTGGAGATTAGGGGAGAGTGTGGTATAAAAAGGGTAACTCCATTTTTCGAAGGAGGAGGATCGCCCTCCAATCTTATATTCTCCTCCTTTCTTCTTTTTTTGCGGAATATTTTCAATTTTGCGGTGCAAGTGTTATGATTAAGAATGGAAAATAATTTTAAGGAAATGTATCGATTTCATGATGGAAAAGAGGAGCGGCTAGAATGCGAGGATTATTGAAAAAAGTATTCGGTGATGGTACCCAACGCCAAGTGAAAACTATGGAAAAGCTTGCAAACGAAATAGATGCGTTAGAGCCATCGATACAACAACTATCAGATAATCAATTAACCAATAAAACAGAGGAATTTAAACAAAGATATGAACAAGGGGAATCATTGGATGATCTCTTGGTAGAGGCATATGCAGTAGTTAGAGAGGCTTCTAAGCGAATATTAGGTATGCGACCGTTCCATGTTCAACTGCTTGGTGCTATTGCTATGCATAAAGGTGATATTGCAGAGATGAAGACAGGGGAAGGTAAAACACTAGCCTCCACTATGCCTGCCTATTTAAATGCCTTGACCGGTGAAGGTGTACACGTGATTACGGTTAATGATTATTTGGCTGAACGTGATGCACGTCAAATGGGAGAATTATATCAATTCCTAGGGCTATCGGTAGGACTGAACCAAAATGGGATGGACAAGGATGCTAAGCGTGACGCATATGCAGCAGATATTACGTATGGTACCAACAATGAGTTTGGTTTTGATTATTTACGTGATAATATGGTACTGTACAAAGAACAAATGGTACAGCGCTCATTGCACTATGCTATCATAGATGAGGTCGATTCCATTCTTATTGATGAAGCAAGAACACCACTGATTATTTCTGGTACGGCACAAAAATCGGCCAGTTTGTATCAGCAAGCCAATATGTTTGTCCGCACATTAAAACAAGAAGATGACTACACATATGATGAGAAGACAAAAGCAGTGCAATTGTCAGAAGATGGTATGACCAAAGCAGAGAAGTTCTTTAAAGTCGATAATTTATTTGATCTCAATAATGTTTCGCTCACTCACCATATTAATCAGGCACTGAAAGCACATGTGTCTATGCACAAAGATACAGATTATGTGGTAGAGGAAGACCAAGTGGTGATTGTTGATCAATTCACAGGCCGACTAATGAAAGGGCGTCGATATAGCGATGGTCTTCATCAAGCTATTGAGGCAAAAGAAGGACTGCCTATCCAAAATGAAAGCATGACATTAGCTTCGATTACATTTCAAAACTATTTCCGGATGTATGGAAAGCTTGCTGGTATGACTGGTACAGCCAAGACAGAAGAGGAAGAATTCCGCAGTATCTATGCCATGGATGTTATTGTCATTCCAACTAATAAAGAGATCATCCGTGAGGACAGACCTGATTTAATTTATAAGACAATGGGTGGCAAGTTTAAGGCTGTTGTGGAAGAAATTAATCAGCGCCATCAAGTCGGACAGCCGGTTCTAGTAGGTACAGTGGCTGTAGAAACATCAGAATTGATTTCAAGCCTATTAAAAAAGGCAGGCATTAAACATAATGTCTTAAATGCAAAAAACCACTACCGTGAAGCAGAAATTATTGAAAATGCGGGTCAGCAATATGCAGTAACGATTGCGACTAATATGGCTGGACGTGGTACAGATATTAAACTTGGGAAAGGTGTTCGTGAACTAGGCGGACTTGCCGTTATTGGTACAGAACGACATGAATCAAGACGGATTGATAATCAGCTGCGTGGTCGTTCCGGGCGCCAGGGAGACCCGGGTATTACACAGTTTTATCTTTCTATGGAAGATGAGTTAATGCGCCGTTTTGGTTCTGATAACATGAAGAAGGCGATGGACCGTCTAGGTATGGATGATTCGCAGCCGATCGAAAGCAAGATGGTATCAAGAGCAGTAGAATCGGCACAAAAACGAGTTGAAGGAAACAACTATGATGCCCGTAAAACAGTCCTTTCCTATGATGATGTTTTGCGTCAACAACGTGAGATTATCTATAAACAACGTTTTGATGTAATTGATTCTGATAACCTCCGTGGTATTATTGAGCAAATGATCCGCACATCTGTGGAGCATACGGTTAATTCATATATTGCTGAAGATACAGAAGAAGGTATGAATACATCTGGTTTGATCGAGTATATTCATGCTAACTTGTTAGAGGAAGAATGGATCAAGGAAAGTGACCTCAAAGGAAAAGATAATCAAGACATTATCGAATTGGTCATGAAAAAAATTAATGAGAAGTATGATTATAAAGAGGAAGAATTTACACCTGAGAAAATGCGTGAGTTTGAGAAGGTTATTTTACTTCGTACTGTTGACACGAAATGGATGGACCATATTGACCAAATGGATCAGCTCCGTCAAGGAATTCATTTGCGTGCATACGGTCAGAATGATCCATTGCGCGAATATCAAATGGAAGGCTTCGCTATGTTTGAGGACATGGTTATGAATATTAATGAAGAAGTCGCGAAGTACATTATGAAGGCTCAAATCAGAGAGAATATTAAACGTGAAGCAGTAGTAAAAGACACACAGGAAGTTTCAGGCGATACCAGTGAGAAGAAGAAAGTCAAGAAACCATTTGTGAAGGCGCAGGAAGTAGGCAGAAATGACCCATGCCCTTGTGGCAGCGGAAAAAAATACAAACACTGTCACGGAAGATAAGATGAGGTGGAAGAATGGAATTAGTAGAAATTAAACAACAGTTAAACAAAATGGCTAATCGGTTAGCGGATTTTAGGGGGTCTCTTTGACTTAGATGTAAAGAGAGCCCGTATTGCTGAGTTAGAGGAACAAATGGCTGATCCAAACTTTTGGGATGATCAACAGCAAGCACAGAAGCTGATAGCTGAATCCAATGGTTTAAAGGAATTAGTAGACACCTTCGATAAAAATGAGGAAGCATTGGAGAATGCGGAGGTCTCTTATGAATTAGTAAAAGAAGAAAATGATGAGGAGCTTCATCAAGAACTGGAGGCAGAAGCCCAAGCCTTAGGAGAGGCTCTCAATCAATTTGAATTATTTATTCTGCTTAATGAACCATATGACAAAAACAATGCAATATTAGAGCTGCACCCAGGTGCTGGCGGAACGGAATCTCAAGATTGGGCCAGTATGCTGTTACGTATGTATACGAGATGGGCAGATGCTAAAGGATATAAAGTCGAAACCTTGGATTATCTCCCAGGTGAAGAGGCCGGTGTGAAAAGTGTTACCTTGTTGATCAAAGGACATAATGCCTACGGTTACCTAAAAGCTGAAAAGGGTGTACACCGCTTAGTGCGAATTTCACCTTTTGACTCATCTGGCCGACGCCATACTTCTTTTGTATCGTGTGATGTAACACCTGAATTAGATGATGATATAGATATTGAAGTAAATGCTGATGATATCAAAATTGATACCTACCGTTCCAGTGGCGCTGGGGGACAGCATGTCAATACGACAGACTCTGCTGTCAGGATTACCCACCTGCCAACCAATACAGTTGTGACGTGTCAATCAGAACGTTCGCAAATAAAAAATCGTGAGCAAGCGATGAAGATGTTGAAAGCCAAACTGTATCAATTAGAAATAGATAAACAAAAGCAAGAGATGGCTGCCATTCGTGGGGAACAAAAAGAAATAGGATGGGGAAGTCAGATCCGTTCTTATGTTTTCCACCCGTATTCCATGGTGAAAGATCACCGAACAGATCAAGAAACAGGTAACACACAAGCCGTAATGGACGGCGAGATTGATGAGTTTGTTGACGCTTATTTACGATCAGTAGTAAATGAATAAACGAGAATAGTATAACGATAGAGAGTGAGTAGCTTGGTCTGGAAACAACATAGTACTTCCTCCTATCGTTTTTTATTTTCTACAGGATTTTTCTTCGCATTTTTCCCCCTTATTTGCTTATTAGTACCATCTCCCACTTTAATAGAGCATTTTGACGAAAAATGGTTGTTTGTTTAATGATACAATGCGGGGGGATTTAACAGGTGCATGCTCCAAATGATAAAAGAGTTCATCATTTGTTCAAATTTAAAAATCAATATAAAAGCAGATGAAAAGGGATTTTTCCAAAAGCAATAAGGCTTATTTTTCCTCTTCTCTCTAATTTATTCCCATTGAAATGAAATTGTAATAAAAATTTAGCCGAAAAATAACGAAATTAATGTTATAATGTAGAAGGTTATGGAGATATGTTATTACATAATAGGACAGAATATTTTACCATAGAGACATATGTACTAATACAACTTATTAAAACCATCAATTGAGAATGGTTATCCTTTTTTATTCAACGTATAGAAGTTCGGGAAGCATTAGGTGCTCCAGAAATATGTCGTACTTTGTGAGTTTGTGCAAACATGTGCAACCCAGTAAAAAAACTATATGTGCATATTTCTTCCACTAACTTATGTTTACGTGTATTTTCCACAACAAAAGATGAGGCAAGCAATAAACGCTGCCCCTGCAAGAAGTAAGTTAACTAATCTTTCTAACAATAAAAATAAGAGTTAGTCTGTAAGAGAAGCAGATATCTCGCCTGTCAAACAGCAAAGTACCAAGTACACACTTCTTGGCTTTTCTTAGGTAACGCTTTTTTTAGTGGAAAGAAATCTCTTAAAATGAAATGTAAAGGTGATTATATATGATTGAAATGAAAGATGTATATATGACATATCCAAATGGAGTTGTAGCTCTAAATGGAATTAATGTGAAGATTAAACAAGGTGAATTTGTTTATATTGTAGGTCCTAGTGGTGCGGGAAAGTCCACATTTACAAAAATGTTATTCCGCGAAGAAATACCAACTAAAGGAACTGTTACCGTAAATCATACAGATACGACCAAGTTGAAATGGAGAGAGGTTCCTCACTTCAGAAGAAATGTGGGTGTTGTCTTTCAAGACTTCCGTTTACTCCCGAAATTAACTGTGTACGAAAATATTGCTTTTGCCTTAGAAGTAATAGAAGTAGCGCCTAAACAGATTCGTGAACGAGTATTACAAGTACTTGACCAAGTTGGATTAAAGAATAAAGCACGATTTATTCCTGATGAATTATCTGGAGGGGAACAACAACGTGTGACGATTGCACGTGCGATTGTTAATAAACCCTCTTTATTAATAGCAGATGAACCGACAGGAAATCTCGACCCTGAGACTTCGTGGGGAATTATGAAGATCCTAGAAGATATTAATGCAAGTGGCACGACCGTTCTAATGGCGACGCATAGTAAAGAGATTGTAAATACCATTAAGAAGCGGGTAATTGCAATTGAAGACGGCGTTATTGTACGGGACGAACATCGAGGAGAGTATGGATATGAAATTTAGAACTTTAGGTCGACATATAAAAGAAGGAGCTAAAAACACCTGGCGAAATGGCTGGATGACAGTAGCTTCGGTTGGAGCTGTTACGACAACACTTATTTTAGTAGGTGTATTCTTGGTTTTAATGCTGAATTTAAATCATATTGCCGATGAGCTGGAGCAGGATGTACAGATTAAGGCACTGGTAAGTTTAACGACGGAAGAAGAAGACATTAGTACAATTGAAGAGAATATCGAGAATATCCGAGGAATAGATGAGATCGAATTCTTAACCAAAGAAGAAGAGTTAGCGAATCTGGTTGAGAGTTTCGGTGAACAAGGACAAGCATGGGAATTATATGAGCAGGATAATCCATTAAATGACGTTTTTGTGATTAGTGCTACAGATCCCCAAGATACAGAAAGAATAGCACAGGAGATTGAGGGGATTGATCATATTGATCGTGTAAATTACGGTCAAGAATATGTAGATACACTTTTCCAGTTTAATAACTATGCTCGAAATGTAGGGCTGGTATTGATTGTGGCACTAGTATTTACCGCTATATTTTTGATCTCTAATACGATAAAGATTACTATTCTTGCTAGAAAGAAAGAAATTGGGATTATGAAGTTAGTTGGTGCTACTAATAGTTTTATTCGTCTCCCGTTCTTTGTAGAAGGATTATTATTAGGGATACTAGGAAGTCTTGTTCCGATAGGAATCATTCTTGGAGGTTACTACTATCTGACCCAAAATTTAGTTGTGTTCCAAGAATTTAATTTTATAAAGATACTGCCATTCTTCCCATTCGCACTGCAGGTTGCTGCAATAATTATCGGTATTGGTGCAACAATAGGGGTTTGGGGAAGTCTGATGAGTGTTCGTAAGTTCTTAAAAGTATAAAAAGGAATTTTTTCAGAGAGGGGAATAATGATTTATGCGAAAAGTAACTGTAGCAATGAGTTTCCTCATATTGTTTACCACTTTTTTAACTGCTCAATCTGTATCTGGTGAAACAATAGGTAATGTACAACAAGAACTAGACTCATTACAACAGGAACAAGATCGAATCAATCAGGATGCGAATAACGCCAAAGAGAAAAAGCAGCAAACAGAACAAGAACTTTCAGAAAATCAATCTAAACAATTGGAAAATCAGAGCGAGTTGGATCAGATTAATGCGGAATTAAAAGAAACTCAAGCACAATTGGAAGAGAAACAGCAAGAAGTATCGGAAACAAACGATAAAATAGCTGATACCGAAGCCGATATTAAACAAACAGAAGAAGAAATTGAAGCCGTAAAGGCCGAAATTAAACGCTTGAATGAAGAAATCGAACGATTAAAAGAAGAGATCATTGAGTTAGAAGAAAAGATCGCTGCTCGTGAAGAACTATTAAAACAAAGATTGCGCTCTATGCAGCAAAATGGCGGAAATACGACTTACTTAGAAGTACTTATGGGTGCTCAAGACTTTGGAGATTTTATTAACCGTGCAACGGCAGTTAATAAAATCATGGATTCTGACAAGAAGATTATGGAAGAACAGGAAGCTGATAAAAAACAGCTGGAAGAAAATAAAATAGCCGTTGAAGAAAATAAGCAAGCAATCGAAGATAATAAAAAAGCTCTAGAGGATAAACAAGCCTCTTTAAAAGAAAGTAAAGCAGAGCTGGAAGAAGAGAAAGTAACACTTGTTTCACAAGAGAAAGAACTGGAAGAAATTGAAGATACATTAAATGGTCAAATGAAATCCAAAGAAGAGATCCTTGCTCAATTAGAAGTGGAAGAAGAGGAGCTTCATGAGGCAAAATTATCTCAAGAAGAAGAGGAACAGTTAATTGCCGCCCAAGCAGCTTCTGTTGAACAAGCTATTGCCGAAGCAGAATCAGAAAAAGAACGACTAGAGCAATTAGCTAAGGAAGAGGAAGAACGTAAAGAGCGTGAGCGTCAAGAAGCAGAACGTAAGGCTGCGGAAGAAAAAGCTGCTCAAGCGAAAGCCGATGAGGAAAGACAAGCCCAAAGTCAGGCTCAGCCAGAGACAAAGACTGCAACACCGAAAAAGAGTAGCAGTTCTAGAGCTCCTTCTACTAGCAGCAGTGGCGGTTCAAGCAGTGGCGGCTCTACAGAGACGGCCGAACCTGATACACCAAGCGCCCCTTCAAGTAATAGTTCAGGCTTCATTCGTCCCACAAGCGGACCAGTTACATCACATTTTAATCCAGGGCGTGCACATCCAATCTATGGTGATGTGAGACCGCATAATGGAACAGACTTTGGTAGCCGTTCTTCTGCAGACTCCATTATCAAAGCCTCTGCTGGCGGAGTTGTTTCTTATGCAGGATGGATGAGTGGGTATGGCAATACAGTGATGATTACTCATCATATTAATGGTCAAACCTATAGTACCTTATATGGCCATTTAAACAGTGTGCAGGTATCTAGTGGACAATCTGTCAGTCAAGGACAGCAAATTGGTATTATGGGTTCAACTGGTGATTCGACAGGTGTACACTTGCACTTTGAGATTCATCCAGGCGGATATAAAAACCCTGTCGATCCATTACAATATATCAAGTAAAGCAGTACTTTTATGAGACTATAGGCTAATTAGAACTGGATCTATGTCATGAATAAAAAAAGACATCACAAAAAACTTGTGATGTCTTTTTTAAACCTTCATAATATAGAGATAAGGGTCATTATCTAGTGAATAGTGTTATCTGGTCATACTCAGAAGTTATCCGAAAGGCTTACTGCCTAAACCTAAGCTAACGGTCACTTCATGTGGTGGTAAGTGTTACTGTTCATTCATGTAAAGATCAGTCCCCAATAATAAAAGTCTCATTCTATAAACGAGGTGGAGTAATGAATGTAAGTAAGGGAAAATTTATTTTGATGTTGATATTATCAGCATGTCTTGGAGCTGTATTGATGTTTGCTGGTGTATCTATTATAAGCGGCAATTTTTTGATAAATGATGAACAAGGTAATCTAGCAAACTCCGATCAGGGGTTATTTTCTGGTTCACAAAGTGAACTGTCAGAGCAGCAGCTAGAAAACATGTCAAAAATCGCCAATGCTTTTTCAATTATTGAACAAAACTATGTAGAAGAAGTAGAAGAGAATCAGTTAATTGAGGGAGCCATTCAAGGAATGCTGGAGTCCTTGAAAGATCCATATAGTGTATATATGGATCAGGAAACGATGGAACAATTTAATGAACAGATTGAATCTTCTTTTGAAGGAATTGGAACTGAAGTATCCATGGTAGATGGCAAGGTGACGATTATTGCCCCTATTCAGGATACTCCAGCCGAGAAGGCAGGTTTACGGCCGAATGATCAGATTATTTCAGTGGATGGGGAAAGCTTAGAAGGATTAGATGTACATGAAGCCGTAAATAAGATTCGAGGAGAAAAAGGAACCCAAGTAGTCTTGGAAATTCAGCGGCCTGGAGCAGAAGATATGCTGGAAATTGAGATTACCCGAGACTCTATTCCTATTGAAACAGTCTTTGCGGAGACAGAAGAAGTGAATGGTAAACTTATCGGTATATTACGATTGACCTCTTTCTCTGAAGGAACCGCAAGTGATATGGAAGAAGAGTTAGTCCGGCTGGAAGATCAAGGCATTGAGGGGCTGGTTATCGATGTGCGTGGTAATCCAGGCGGTTTATTGCCAGCTGTGGAAGAGATTCTTAAGAATTTTATCCCAAAAGACAAAGCCTATATGCAGATTGAAGATCCAACAGGGAAGAAAACAAGGTATTTCTCTGACTTGGAAGAAGCTAAAGAATACCCTGTTGTTACCATAGTTAATGAAGGTAGTGCCTCGGCTTCCGAGATATTAGCTGCCGCCTTAAATGAAGCTGAAGGTTATGATATTGTCGGTGAAACATCATTTGGTAAGGGAACCGTCCAACAAACAGTTCAAATGGGGGATGGCAGTACAATTAAGATTACCACATTTAATTGGTTAACGCCTGAGGGTAATTCCATTAATGAAGTGGGTGTTAAGCCAACCGTTGAACAGGACATGCCAGAATATTACTATACGAACCCTATTCAAATTGATGAACCGCTTGTTTATGATCAAAGCAACAACCAGATAGCAAACATACAGCTGATTTTAGAAGGATTAGGCTATCAGCCAGAACGAACAGACGGCTATTTTAATGAAGCTACTAGAGAAGCTGTGGAACAGTTTCAAGCCGATCACGATATAGAGGTTTCAGGTGAAGTAGATGAGGTAACCGCTGAACTGATGCAAACCGAAATTATTGAGAAAATCAGGGACGGGGAAGACGACCTGCAATTGGAAAAAGCTATAGAAGTAGTAGCACAGTAAGCAATAAGAAAGCATCTGATGTCAAATTGAACTGCACCCCAATTGTTAGACACAAATCTAATAATTGGAGGTGCAGTTTTTTAGTCCCATTTTTCAAACATTATAGACACTTGCAGCCATATATGATCATTCATTCCTGTTTTTCTATGAACTTGTCCATCTGACCCATTGCCAAATCTTCTTTTTTTGCCCATAATAGAGATACGATATTTTTACAAGATAATAGATTCTTGTTTGGTGAAGAGGAGTTGTTGTGGGTGGAATGGGTGATTGAATCAGGCTTAACGATCGGCCGTGCGTTTTTGCAGCCATTTATTTATTTGTTTGTCCTGTTTATCTTTCTAAGTGGATACATAAGAATTAAAAAAGATCGGAAGAATATAGGTTCTAAGGTTTATTCATATTTTTATGAAGCGAGATATACATTATCTATATCCATTATGATGGGGATCGGCATCTCGATCCTGTCTATTGTCGGTGGGTTTGCTTTTTCCTTACCATTTGCACTGTTAACAGGTGTGATAATGTTGATAGCAGGGATAGCAGGCCGTTTCAGTTGGTTATCGGCTGGGTATACCTTATCTATTGCGGGTCTTATCACAGCAGTGATTCAATTATTTGGTGCAGCATACCTACCTGCATTTATGATGGAGATGTTCCAAGATGTCCATCTGATTTTTATTCCCTTTCTGATTGGAATGCTGCTGATAGCAGAAGCATGGCAGTTATCGAAAGTGCGCAGTGAGGAAACCTTCCCAGAATATATTGATAGTGGCAGAGGGAAAAAAGTAGGGCAACATCGAATCAAGAAAATAATGCTTATTCCGTTTATAGCATTAGTTCCGGGCGGATGGCTGGAACCATTTGCTGATTGGTGGCCGTTGATTGATATAGGAGAAAACTCCTATGGGTTGATTCTAGTGCCATTTTTGCAGGGATTTGAATATGTAGCAAAAACTCGTTTACCACAGCAAGCAGGTAAATGGCTGGCAAAATGGAATTTGTTATTAGCCTTCGTGATTTTGGCATTATCGATTGCTGGTTATTTTGTGACTTGGATTACCTATATTGCATTGGCGCTGGCTTTGTTAGGCAAAGAGTTTATTGTTTACTATTATCGTAATCAGGAACACAACCATGCCGTATACTTTCAACCCCATCACCAGCACTTGCTTGTATTAGGTGTTATCGCAGATACGCCAGCAGTGGATTTAGGCTTGGTACCCGGTGAACAGATAGTGAAAGTAAATGATGTGAAAGTATCTACTGAAGAGGAATTTTACCATGCAGTAAATCAGAATCGTGCTTACTGTAAAATAAGTGTACGAGATTTGAATGGGGAAATCCGCTTTGCTCAACGAGCCTTATATGAAGGTGAACATTATAATTTGGGAATATTATTTGTATCCAAATAATAAAACAGGAGGCCTTAATGGCTCTCCTGTTTTTCATTAAACTGTAATAATTCACGGATTTCCTGTTCAGATAACTTTGATAACAGGGTTTCGCCTGGTTGAATAATTTGATCAACTAATTCCCGTTTTTTATGTTGAAGTTGATAAATTTTCTCTTCGATGGTTCCTTCTGTAATAAAGCGAATCACTTGTACGACATTTTTTTGTCCAATACGGTGTGCCCTGCCTGCAGCCTGTTCCTCTACTGCCGGATTCCACCATAAGTCGTACAGGATTACTGTATCGGCGCCTGTCAGATTAAGTCCTGTTCCTCCTGCCTTTAATGAGATCAGAAAGAAACCTCGTTCTCCATGATTAAAAGCCTCCACCATTTCCATGCGTTGTTCAGATGGGATAGAGCCGTCTAAGTAAAACACTTCTTTTCCATTTTGAACCAATGTGTCCCGGATAAGTGCTAACATACTGGAAAACTGAGAGAAAATCAATGTCCGCTTGCCGTTTGTTTCTAGTTCATCTGTCAATTCCATTAATTGATCGAGTTTGCCCGATTTTCCATTGTAGTTTTCTAAAAATAAACTAGGATGACAACAGATTTGCCGCAATCGTGTTAATCCGGCAAGTATTTGTATTTTACCTTGTGCAAAACTCTTGCTGGCAATACTTTCATCCAGTTCGGCTTGAATACGCTGCAGATAGCCAATATAGACTTCCTTTTGTTCCTTGGTTAATTCTGAATATTGAACAGATTCAATTTTGTCAGGAAGCTCATGCAGTACTTCTCGTTTTACCCTTCTTAAAATAAACGGGCGTGTGATTTTGGCAATGTAATCTGTCTTTAACTGACTAAATGTCTTTTTACTACCGAATAATCCTGGTGAAATGGTATAAAAAATCGACCACAATTCATCTAATGCGTTCTCGATCGGTGTCCCGCTTAATGCAAAGAATTGTTTCGCCTGTAAAGAGCGGACGGCTTTGGCTGTTTGGGTCAGGTGGTTTTTGACAGCCTGTGCTTCATCAAGAATAATGCAGTGGAAAAGTTCATTTTTATACATTAAATAGTCTTTGCGCAAGGTCGGGTAAGAAGTGATTAGGATATTCGTATTTTGATGTGTTTGTAATAATTGCTCCCGGTCGTGTTTATTGCCGATTAATACTGCCGAAGTTAGGCTGGGGGCAAATTTTTCGATTTCCTTTTGCCAGTTATATAATAAAGAAGCTGGTGCAATGACCAATGCCTGATAAGGCTCTTTAGCTTGCTGTGCTTCGGATAATAAATAACTGATTGTCTGTAATGTCTTCCCCAGCCCCATATCATCTGCCAGTATCCCGCCCAAATGATAATGGGATAATGTCTTCATCCATTGAAAACCAGTAATTTGATAATCACGCATATCTGCTTGCAGCTGGTCTGGCAGTTCAAATTCTAATAGCTCGGGATGCTTTAGCTCCTGCAGCATTGTTTCGAATGCTTCGCTGTAACGGAAATCGGTCTTATTTAATGCATCCTCTACTTGAAAAGTACGAGCGGCGGGAACTTTGATATCTCCTTGCTGCAGCTGTCCTTTCGTGAGTTGTAAAGACTGCTGTAATTGCCGGAAGGATTGGAAATCCTCTCTTTCCAGAGAAAGCAGTGCACCATTTGGAATTCGGTAGTAATGTTTTTTCTCAATTAGAGCCTGTAGGATAGCTTGAACATTCTGCTCAGAAATGCCTTCAATATTAAAAGAGATATCAAGCATCCCTTCATTTGGCTCATAGTCAATCCTGGATTGCAGTTGAATATCATCTAATCCTGCTGTCATTTGTTTTACACTTCGGGTTAAATAGACAGAAGCGATCTGTTGCAGTTGAATAATTCCATCATGAATGAAGTGAAAGACAGCTGCATCGTTAAATAGATAATAGGTTTGATTCATTTCAATAAATGCTTCTTCTTGAAGACATTCTACTACTTGCTGTTCTTGATAGGTATCCCTTTTAACGATTTTGCTGGTTTCGGCTTCTAAAGAAAAAGGCGTAAAAACCTCTTTGCCATAATGATATTCGACTATTGCTTTTAAGGCACCATCCATTTCATCGATATACACCTTTGCTTCTAGTGGCTCGGTATTGATCTGCTGCTCCATGTTCTCCGTCATAGACAATTGGCCGACCTGTTCGAACTGCGGGATAACATGTTGAACAAAATCATTCATTTCTGCCGCTGAAATAGTTTGTTTGAGCTTGCTTTGAAAAGGAGCAACACGAAACAGCTTTTCCATGATCATTTTTTGTTGAAAACTTAATTTATAAAAATGTTGTTCATGAATCACATAGTTGTAGCTTTCCAGAAAATAATAGTCAGATAAGTCGGTCATTTCAAGTGTATAACGGCTTGAAGAATGATAATCCAGCTTGAATTGCAACTGATTTCCCATAGGGCTTACATCAATATAAGGATATTCTTTACTGGAAGTAGTCTTGAAATAATAAGACAGTTCTTGTAAATGTGCTAATAATCGATCAATCAAGCTCGGCGGTATCAGAATACTTCGCGGCTGCTCCATTTTTAGGATATAGTTGTTGCCTAATAATTTTTCTTGTTCTAAGCAAGTAACTAACATCTCCATCATGCGGCGATCCTTTGCTGAAAAGGTGTGGTTCTCAGGCTGGAACGTATAGCTTTGATTGATTTTATAAGGCTCATTCTTTTGAAAGGCCTTGATAAATTCTCGAATATCGCGAATAACATAGGGACGTTTATCACCAACTTTGGCTTCCAGGGTTAAAATATATTGTGCGTTTTTGTTGGATTTGGTTAAGGCTAAGATATATTCCGTTTGAATAACGAGTGATTCACCACTTGTTGTTTTTTGCTGTCGGAAAGTATGCAGCAATTGCTTAGCAAATAAGTCAGTTTCTTGTGCAGGTATAGTTGATGTGCTGCGATCGACTGCAAATCTTTTGCGGCGATTGGATTGTGATTCTTGTGTAATAGCCAGCAGTACAGCTGCGATGTGTTTACATGTGTCGAATGTCTCAAATGCAGGACAATTACAAGTAGCATCTACATGCAGATCTTTCTCGAAATAAATTCTGACTGTGTAGACCTTGGATCCTTTCACCAGCCCGCGCCAGGAATTCGCATCCGGATTATAGGAAAGACCATACACCTTGCCATTTTCATAATAGGTTTTGCCTCGTTTATAAAAACGCTCACCCGTCAGGCTGCGGATTGATTCTTTGGTCATATTAATTTGCTGCAAAACGATCCCATCCTTATTAAAAGAATTCATCATTACATTATAACAGATTCTACCGTTATTCACATCTTGATACTGTTTTTTCTTCAGATAAATGTTAAAATAGGAAAGGCTATAAGCATAGAAAGATCGGATAGTGATTGTAGAAAGAAGGTAAATAGATGGATTTACAAGAACAAGTACAAAAAAGAAAGACGTTTGCGATTATTTCCCACCCGGATGCCGGTAAAACGACAATGACGGAAAAGCTATTACTATTTGGGAATTTGATTCGCTCAGCTGGTACGGTTAAAGGTAAAAAATCAGGTAAATATGCTACCTCTGACTGGATGGAGATTGAAAAACAACGTGGTATTTCTGTTACTTCCAGTGTGATGAATTTTGATTATAACAGCTATAAAGTCAATATTTTGGATACACCAGGTCATGAAGATTTCAGTGAGGACACCTATCGAACCTTAACAGCGGTAGATAGTGTGGTGATGATTATTGACGCTACAAAAGGGATCGAGGCACAGACGATTAAGCTATTTAAGGTATGTAAAATGCGCGGAATACCCATTTTTACATTTATTAATAAATTAGACCGTGAAGGCAGGGAACCGCTCGATTTATTATATCAAATTGAAGAGGTTTTAGATATTGAAACGTATCCAATGAATTGGCCGGTAGGAATGGGAAAACGTTTCTTAGGGATTCTTGATCGTTATAACGATCAATTTATTCAATTTAATGGGAATGAAGAAGAGACATATATTCCGCTGGATGAGATGGATCAGACTGCCATAGCTCAAGACGCAACCTATCAAGAAACATTAGAAGAATTAGAATTAATCAATGAAGCAGGGGATCAGTTTTCCTTAGAACGGGTACTAGCAGGAGAACAAACACCGGTATTCTTTGGCAGTGCCTTAGCACCATTTGGGGTACAGACATTTTTTGATACCTTTATCCAATTAGCACCAGCGCCAGGTCCGCGTCGGACGGAAGACGAAGTAGTGGACCCGGACAATCCAGATTTCTCAGGCTTTATTTTTAAGATTCAAGCCAATATGAATCCTCAGCATCGAGATCGTATTGCCTTCTTACGTGTCTGCTCAGGCAAGTTTGAGCGAGGCATGAATGTAACACTTGCCCGTACAGGGAAAACCATTCGCTTAGGGCAAACTCAGCAATTTGTTGCTTCCTCCAGAGATACTGTAGAGGAAGCTTATGCCGGTGATATTATTGGTGTATATGATTCTGGATCTTACCGGATTGGAGATACCTTACTAGATGGTAAGCTGAAAAGCGAGTATGATGAATTACCACAGTTCCCGCCAGAAATGTTCCAACGTGTATCTGCTAAAAATGTCATGAAGGCAAAACAATTTAGAAAAGGACTGGAACAATTGGTTCAGGAAGGGGCCATTCAGCTGTTTCGCGGGTATCCAATCGATTCATTGATTATTGGCGCAGTTGGCCAACTGCAATATGAAGTGTTTCAGCACCGCATGAAGAATGAATATAATGTCGAGGTACTGTTGGAATCGATAGGGGATCGTATCCCACGCTGGCTAAAAAAAGAGCAAGTCGATCCAAGTATGTTTGATGAACGAAACTTACTTGTCAAGGATAGAGAAGAGGATTTTCTAGTTTTGTTTAAAAATGATTTCGCCTTGCGCTGGTTTGTGGATAAGCATCCAGAAATAGACTTAATTGATTTATATGAAGTTAACCAATACGACCAAACAACCTACAGCTAATGTGGGTTGTTTGTTTTCTATATAGAACGGAACAAGGAGATGATAGGCTGCGTTTAATAAGAGGGGGCACTATGCCTGGATAATTTATCTGGCAAGACCTCCATTTCAGGAAAAAGAAGACAAAATGGGAAAGAACGGACACTAACGATCTGATAATCCACACAGTATAACATCAATAACTCCAATTTTGCCATCCCCTCTTATATTGGGTCAAAATAAAGGTCATAATGGGAATATGATCAATTGAAACAAGAAAAACGCAAACGTATCTTTTTTCGAATAAAAAAGAATTAGGTATAATAAAAGAACTGCTAATAAATCTTTCCAAAAACAACAACGAATATTTGTTCGCTTTTTGTGCAGAAATAGTGTATACTAATTCTAGATAGAGGAAAGAGAACGGAGGGGCATAATGGAAGAACATACTTTTTCATTACAATCACCATATCAGCCGCAAGGAGATCAGCCAAAAGCTATCAAAGAATTAGTGAGTGGTGTGAAAGAGGAGAAACGCCATCAAACTTTACTTGGTGCTACTGGTACAGGTAAGACATTTACAATTAGTAACGTAGTCAAGGAAATTAATCGGCCTACATTAGTTATTGCCCATAACAAGACATTGGCTGGTCAATTATATAGTGAGTTTAAAGAATTTTTTCCAAATAACGCAGTGGAATATTTTGTGAGTTATTATGATTATTATCAGCCAGAGGCCTATGTACCCTCAACAGATACTTTTATTGAAAAAGATGCCAGTATTAATGACGAAATTGATAAATTGAGGCACTCTGCCACATCTGCTTTATTTGAGCGGAATGATGTCCTGATTGTAGCTAGTGTATCTTGTATCTATGGTTTGGGTTCACCAGAAGAATACGGCAGTCAAGTGCTTTCACTTCGTGTTGGAATGGAAAAAGAGCGAGACGAACTATTGCGATCGCTCGTAGCTATTCAATATGCGCGCAATGACATTGATTTTCAACGTGGTACATTCCGTGTGCGCGGAGATTCTGTTGAAATTATCCCAGCTTCAAGGGAAGAACAGTGTGTGCGAGTCGAATTTTTTGGTGATGAAATTGATCGGATTCGGGAAGTAGATGCCTTAACAGGAGAAATTATTGGTGATCGGGAACATATTGCTATCTTTCCAGCGTCCCACTTCGTCACCCGTGAAGAAAAATTAAAGGTAGCCATGGAAAATATCAAGCTGGAATTGCAAGAACAGCTCCAACGTTTTAGAGAGGAAGATAAGTTGTTGGAGGCACAGCGTATTGAACAGCGGACCAATTATGATTTAGAAATGATGGCAGAGATGGGCTTTTGTTCAGGAATTGAGAATTATTCCCGTCATTTGGCCTTAAGGGAAGCAGGCTCGACTCCATATACTTTATTAGATTACTTTCCAGACGATTCCTTGATCGTCATTGATGAATCTCATGTTACATTACCACAAATTCGTGGTATGTATAATGGGGACCAGGCGAGGAAACAGGTGCTAGTTGATCATGGTTTTCGTTTGCCATCCGCACTGGATAACCGCCCTTTAAAATTTGAAGAATTTGAAGAGAAGGCCAATCAGCTAATCTATGTTTCTGCCACACCTGGACCTTATGAATTAGAACATACACCAAGGATGACGGAACAAATTATCCGGCCTACCGGCTTGATAGACCCCGAGGTTCGGGTTCAGCCAATTGAAGGACAGATTGATCATTTAATCGGTGAAATTAATAAGCGTGTGAAAAAGAATGAACGTGTATTGGTTACTACGTTAACGAAAAAGATGTCGGAAGATTTAACCGATTATTTGAAAGAAATCGGGCTGAAGGTTGCTTATCTTCATTCTGAGATTAAGACCTTGGAACGAATTGAGGTTATTCGCGATTTGCGTGTTGGTAAATTTGATGTGCTTATTGGGATTAACTTGTTACGGGAAGGATTAGATATCCCAGAGGTATCATTGGTTGCAATTTTAGATGCTGATAAGGAAGGATTCTTACGGTCGGAGCGTTCTTTGATTCAAACAATGGGACGAGCGGCTCGTAACGAGAACGGTCTCGTTATTATGTATGCAGATAAGATCACCGATTCGATGCAGCAAGCAATAGATGAAACCTATCGTCGTCGTGAAATCCAGATAGCATACAATGAAAAACATGGTATTGTACCAAAAACGATTAAAAAAGAGGTACGTGATGTTATTCGCGCGACAATAGCGGCAGAAGAAGAAGCGACTTATGAAACAAAGTCAAAAGAAATAAGTAGAATGACGAAGAAAGAAAAGCAAAAAGTAATCGAAAAAATGGAACAAGAAATGAAAGATGCTGCCCGAGCGCTTGACTTTGAGCGTGCTGCAGAACTTCGTGACCTTGTTTTAGAATTGAAAGCAGAAGGGTGAAATAAATGGCACAGAAATCCATTTCGATAAGAGGTGCGAGAGCACATAATCTTAAAAATATTTCATTAGATATACCAAAGGATAAATTAGTTGTTTTAACGGGTCTTTCTGGTTCTGGTAAGTCTTCCTTAGCGTTTGATACGATATATGCGGAAGGACAGCGTCGTTATGTCGAGTCGCTGTCTGCATATGCCCGTCAATTCCTAGGTCAAATGGATAAGCCTGATGTGGATTCGATCGAGGGTCTTTCGCCAGCAATTTCGATTGACCAAAAAACAACAAGTAAAAACCCACGCTCCACTACAGCAACCGTAACAGAGATCTATGATTATATGCGGCTGTTATTTGCCAGAATCGGTCATCCGATTTGTCCGATCCATGGGGAAGAAATCAGTTCACAAACAGTTGAACAGATGGTAGACAGGGTGATGGAATATCCGGAACGGACGAAATTACAAATCTTGTCCCCGGTGATTTCAGGCAGAAAAGGAACCCATGTAAAGGTATTGGAAGATCTGCAAAAAGAGGGTTATATCCGACTTCGTATTGATGGGGAAATGCGTGAGATAACCGATGATATTCAATTAGATAAAAATAAAAAGCATTCGATTGAAGTAGTAATTGACCGGATTGTTGTGAAGGAAGGGATCACCGGTCGATTAACAGATTCTTTAGAAACAGCGCTTCGGTTAGGTGAGGGAAAGGTAATTGTCGATATTATCGGAGAAGAAGAACTGTTATTTAGTGAAAATCATGCCTGCCCCATTTGTGGATTTTCAATCGATGAATTAGAACCGCGCCTGTTTTCTTTTAACAGTCCATGGGGGGCTTGCCCTACCTGTGATGGTTTAGGGTCACAATTAGAGGTGGATGTGGATTTAGTTGTGCCAGATAAGAAGCTGTCATTGAACGAAGGGGCGATTGTTCCTTGGGAGCCAATTAGTTCACAATATTATCCGCAGCTGCTTAAGAGTGTTTGTGATCATTATGGAATCGATATGGATACACCGGTAGACAAGTTACCGAAGAAACAATGGGATAAAATATTGTATGGCAGTGGTAAAGAGAAGGTCCATTTTCGTTATGAGAATGATTACGGTTTACTCCGCGAAAATGACATTCAATTTGAGGGAGTTATTCAAAACATTTCCCGCAGATATCATGAAACATCTTCTGACTTTATTCGTGAGCAGATGGAAAAATATATGACACAGAAGGCGTGTCCAAGCTGTAACGGATATCGACTTAAAGATGAGGCATTAGCTGTCAAGGTTAATGGAAAGCATATTGGTGAGGTAACGGAACTATCAGTGACAAATGCATTAGACTTTTTTCAAAACCTAAACCTGTCAGAAAAAGAAAAGCAAATTGCACATATGATTATCCGTGAGTTAGATGATCGCTTATCCTTTCTAATTAATGTCGGACTCGAATATCTCACTTTATCTCGTTCATCTGGTACCTTATCTGGTGGAGAGGCACAGCGTATCCGGCTGGCAACACAAATCGGTTCAGCCTTAACTGGAGTGCTCTATGTATTAGATGAGCCGTCAATTGGGTTACATCAACGCGATAATGACCGATTGATTGCGACATTGGAACGGATGCGTGATTTAGGTAATACCTTAATTGTTGTAGAACATGATGAGGATACCATGTTAGCTGCTGATCATCTGATCGATATTGGACCAGGTGCTGGTGAACATGGAGGGGAAGTAGTCGCTCAAGGAACACCAAAACAGGTGATGAAGAAAAAGAAATCCTTAACAGGCCAATACTTGTCTGGAGCAAAGTTTATTCCAGTCCCGGCCAAACGGCATGAACAAAATGGAAAATACTTAGAAATTATCGGTGCAGCAGAAAATAACTTAAAAAATGTAGACGTCAAGATTCCGATTGGTCTCTATACAGCAGTTACTGGTGTCTCAGGATCTGGAAAGAGTACACTGATAAATGAAATTCTGCATAAGAGTTTGTCTGTTCAGATTAACCGAGCGAAAAGGAAGCCTGGAAAACACCAAGAGATCCGAGGTATCGAACATATTGAAAAGGTGATTGACATTGATCAATCACCAATTGGTCGAACGCCAAGATCTAACCCAGCCACTTATACTGGTGCCTTTGATGATATTCGCGATGTGTTTGCACAAACCAATGAGGCGAAGATTCGCGGCTATAAGAAGGGACGTTTTAGTTTTAATGTCAAAGGCGGACGTTGTGAGGCCTGTCGCGGGGATGGAATTATTAAGATAGAGATGCACTTCCTGCCTGATGTCTATGTTCCTTGTGAAGTGTGTGAGGGCAAACGCTACAACCGAGAAACATTGGAAGTTAAGTATAAAGGTAAAAATATTGCGGATGTTCTAGATATGACTATTGAAGAAGGGTTACACTTTTTTGAAAATATCCCAAAAATCAAACGAAAAATGGAAACCATTTATGATGTAGGTTTAGGTTATATTCGTCTGGGACAGCCTGCGACGACACTCTCAGGGGGAGAAGCACAGCGTGTAAAGCTGGCTAGTGAATTACACCGCCGTTCTAATGGTAAGTCGCTGTATATTCTGGATGAGCCAACAACTGGATTGCATATTGATGATATTTCTCGTTTGCTTGAAGTGATTCAAAGACTAGTCGATAATGGCGATACGGTAGTTATTATTGAGCACAATTTAGATGTGATTAAAGCTGCTGACTATATTATTGATCTGGGTCCGGAAGGTGGCGATGGCGGCGGGATGATTGTGGCTACTGGTACACCAGAAGAAGTGGCAGAGGTCGCAGATTCCCATACAGGTGCTTATTTAAAACCTATTCTGGAAAGGGATAAAGAAAGAATGGCTGTGTTGATCAAATAATAATGTTGAAACACTGTCTAACTTGTGGAGGATACTTCCAAGCTGGGCAGTTTTTCACCTCTTTCTCTATTCTTAAATTCCTTTTCGTAAGAACTTCTGGGCGCTCTATGCTAAAATAATAAGGTAAGACTTTCAAATAAGAGATTAGTGATATTTATAATCAATTAATTTACTAATAGGGAGGTAATGATCAGCTATGCAACCAATTGAAATAGATCAATTACAGCAGTATATTGATGCATTTGCAAATAAAGAGGTGTATATCCATTTGGAGACAACCAATGGGGCATATGCCAGCCATTTTAATAAAGACGCATATAACGCTGGGGCATTTATTCGTAATGCACAAGTAACATATCAACGAGGAAAAATTGTTGGTGCCGGTTCTACATATCGTGTTGGATTAAAGTTGGAGATCGGCTGGATTTATGCAGAAGGTGTAAGTCAATATGAATTAGATAAAAACAATCGTTTACTAATGGCAGGTCATGATCGAGAAGGCAGATTAATGGTGGCACTGCAAATTAGTGAAACTCCGTTTAAATATTAAGGAAAAGGGAGGAACTAATATGGGAGAACATGTAGTTGTTATTTATCCGCATCCAGATGACGAAGCCTTTGGAGCGGCAGGAACTATTACCACATTTCGCGAAAAAGGAATACCAGTAACTTACTTGTGTGGAACCTTAGGGGAAATGGGACGGAACATGGGAAATCCCACGTTTGCTACCAGAGAGACTCTGCCAGAAATTCGCAAGGCAGAATTGATCAAGGCATGTGAGGTATTAGATATCCACCTAGAGATGCTAGGTTACCGCGATAAAACAATAGAGTTTGAGTCTACTGAAGATGTAGCGGCTCACCTATTTCAGTTTTTGAACGAAATAAAACCATCTTTAGTAATAACACATTATCCAGGCCATGCGGTGCATCCTGATCATAATGCTTTTGGGGCGGCAGCTATTAGAGCTGTTGAAATGTTCCCTGCGGCAGAACGGCCAACTGTATGGGCACAGGCTATCAGCAATACACACGTAGAAGAACTAGGCGGACCTGATATCGAAAATGATGTATCAGATCGGATTTCCAAAAAGTTAGAGACCATTATGGCCCATAAATCCCAGGCGGATGGAATGTTAAAATCTGTTAAAGAAGAAGCCGATGATATTGAACTTGCCACCAAACAATGGTTAGGTGTGGAATCTTTTTACACATGGGAATTTAACTAATCCCTTCTTCTGGTTTAGAAGTGTCCCATCTAGGGAATAATAAAGTGAAGCTTCATTCAATGGATTTTTTCATCCCTACTGACCGCTAGCTGAAACAAATGGACGTTACTGGCCGTTGGATCTCCCACTTAACATGATGTGTTCCTTTCTTGAGTGGGGGTCTTACAGCCAGTTACACCACGATAAAAGAAGAATGTCCTCAGTGGTAAGGCTTGATCTTCCACTGAGGGGTAGCAAAATCTGGTACCATGATCAAATATAGGACAGTTATAGGAGGGATATATGTGTCGAGAAGATTATATCGATCATCAACGAATCGGATGTTGGGTGGTGTTCTTGGTGGAATCGCAGAGGCGAGTAATTTAGACGCAACCGTATTGCGTTTAATATATGTCGTATTGTTGATTTTTACAGCTGGCATCCCACTAACGCTTTTATATATTGCTGCCTTGATTATCATCCCTAAAGAGGGTGAATACTAATGGGGCGTTTACTTGTATCGTTAGTACTGAATGCCCTAGTATTGATGTTGCTGGATTATTTGTTTGCTGGCTTTTTTATTGATGGTTTTTGGATCGCATTATTAGCCAGTGTCATTTTGTCGGTACTTAATATGATTGTCAAACCGATTTTGGTAGTCCTTACATTACCTATTACCATCGTGACTTTAGGGTTATTCTTATTAGTCATCAATGCTGTTACACTATGGTTAACACAAATTATCTTAGGCAGCTATTTTGTGATCGAAGGTTTCGGTATAGCGATAATTTCAGCTATCATCATTTCTATCTTGAATACATTTATCAATAGCCTTACCAAGGCATAAACCGTTATGGATTTATAGCGGTTTTTTTATGAGCAAAGAAGACATATATTTTGGCATATATTTTGTATAGTATCAGCAAAACGAATTTTTTCTAATGCAAAAAATTGTTCGAAGATTAAATAGCAGATGGATAAAAATTGTTGAAAACAAAAAATCAGGGACAGATCTAAGGCGAGATCTGTTCCCTGTATGCTGAGTGAATGATACTTTTTATGTGCGATGCTCTATCAGATTGCTTTCCGACTGTAAAGCCTTATCTCTAAGCTAAAAAAGCTCGTGTGCTTCCCCCCTTTTTGTAACTTATGGATTCTTGGCTAGCGCTTTAGGAAGCAATAGATTTAATAATACAGTAGCTATCGCACCAACAGCAGCACCAGATGATAAGATATAGCCGATAAAGTCTGGTGTGGCTTCGATTGCTTCAGCTGGAAGAATAACTGTAGCAATCGTTAATAAGATGGGAATCCCGATAATAAGCATATTGCGGTCATCAATAAACAATGGCTGAATAACCTTCATTCCATTTGTCACAACTGCTACACAAACGATACCAAATACCCCATTAATAACTGGTTCCGGAATACAGGTAATGGCTGTTGATAATTTTGGAACTAATCCTAGTGCAATCAGGATAAACCCGCCAGCCATTATCGCCATTCTGCTGGCAACCCCGGTGATCGCTAGTAATCCTGCATTGGAAGAATAACCAGTCATCGGTGTGCTGCCAAAAAGAGAGCTGGCAAAACATCCTAATCCTTCACCAAATGAAGCTCGATTTAAACGTTTTTCATCTAATTTTTCTCCAGTAACAGAGGAAACGACAAACCAAGTACCGGTTGTTTCAATAAGAATAATAAAATAAACAAACACCATTGTTAAGATTGCACTAATATCAAAGATTGGTGCTCCGAATGGAAAGAATTTCGGTAAAGAGAACCATGCAGCGTCTTTTACAGGCGAAAAGTCTACCTGCCCAAAGAAGCTGGCAACTACCGTTCCTACAAAGATAGCAATCAAAACAGACACGATTCGAACCACAGTACCAAAACGAGTCTGATTTCTGCCTAGCATAATACAAATCATCAGAACGCCTGCTGTGACACCTGCAATCAAGATGTTATGCCAGATGTTACCTGGTGATTGATAGATATTGTTCATCCCGATTGGCATAAGCGAGATGCCGACAATAATAATTACTGTTCCACCCACCAGCGGCGGGATGATTTTTTGTACGACTTTCGCAAACCATTTCAGTGGAATACCGATTAAAGCTACAATAATAGCACCTGGAATCAAGCTTCCGGCAATAGCTCCCAAACCTAACTTGCTTCCGATCGCTCCAATTGCCCCAATTGGTACATAAGATGGTCCTTGAACAACTGGGAGTCGAATACCAAAACCTGTTTGGATAATCGTTCCAATTCCAGTAGCGAGGAAACACATTTGAATAAAAAATGACATATTGGCTGTTGATAATGACAGAATACCTGCGATAATGATAGGTGCAATATACAGATCCATCGCCAGTACGTGCTGCAATCCCAGCAAGAGTGCCTTTCTTACACCAATTTTCTCATCTACCCCTACAACAATATTTGTTTTGTGGTCTTGCACAAGATAGCCCCCCCTAAAGTATCATAAATGATGATATTTATTATAGCGCTATTCTCTTAGATTTCAACAAAAAACGAATAAAAATACATTTTTTTTATAAAATGTTCGTATTGGGTTGAAGTTAAACTAATTCTGCCGTAAAATATGATTAAAAATACTCATGAAAGAAGGCTGTCTGTATATGCGATTAACAGAGAAGATTTTAGAAAATGACTGGATCGTAGCTTGTCCTGCTGAAGAGGTACAAGAGGAACCAATTCAGGTTGTTATTTTAAATGAACGGGTCGTTATTTTTCGAACAGATAATGGGGTACAAGCATTTAAGGACTTATGTATCCACCGAGGAGCAGCATTATCACTAGGAACAGTTAAAGATAATTGTTTAGTATGTCCATATCACGGCTGGAAATATGATGAAACAGGGGATTGTGTCGAAATTCCACAACTTCCGGAAGATCGGGCGATACCAACAAAGGCAAAGGCAATCAAGTATGCCTGTAAGGAAGCATATGGTTTGATTTGGGTAAACTTTAACAACAATGCTCCTGAACTATTTGATTATCCGGAATATGATGATCCAAATTATCGGAATATTGTTTGGGGAGGTCATGTTGTCGATGCCAAGCCGCCTCGGATTATTGAGAATTTCCTGGATGTAGGTCACTTAGCTGTGCTTCATGGTGGATATTTAGGAGATGAGGAACATACAGAAATACAGCCTTATAAGATGAATAATCAAGAGGATGGATCGATTTTTTCTGATGAGATTCCGATTTTTCAACCAGATCCTGATGGTTCAGGAGTGGCGAAAGATGTGTATTATACTTATGGTATTTATCGTCCATTAGCGGTTCGATTTACCAAGCGTGACCCAGACACAGACCATAAATTCACCATCCTATTATTAGTACGCCCAATTGATGAAAATTCTTCAATGGTTTATGGTATTATGTCGTTTAATTATGATAACCAGCAGACAGATCAGGAAACGAAAGACTTCCAAGATATTATCTTTATGCAGGATAAACCAATTGTAGAAAATCAAAAACCGGAGGATCTTCCACTAGATTTGCAAGTAGAATTATCCTTAATCAGTGACCGGGTTAGTATTGCCTATCGCCGCTATCTAACAGATAAGGGCTTCACTTTGGGAACAGCATAAATCAGCAGGGAAAGGCTAGTCTAGCAAAATAGACTAGTCTTTCTTGTAGGAGGATCAAAATCTATGCCCTAGCTTATAAGTAAATAAAGTGGATAATCAGCGGTTCCATAAAAAGTGTCTTGTTTTATAGAGGGATTTCGCTTTATTACTGAAAAAATCAGTAATCGACAGCAACATATAAGACAAGCAGTTAGGCACCGATAAGGCAGGTTATGTGAAGTGGCTATGATCACATATTGACCTTAAAGGGGTGCAAGAATCCGCTTCGGCCAACTACTGCGCTTTTCGACGTACAGGACGTCGCGACGTTAGCCTGTCATGGGGACGGCCTCAGCTAACTAAAAAGGAAAACCGCTTTTTTAGTGGATCTTCAGCTCGTCCTGTTCCTTGTCTGGCTACAAGTGTCAAAAACGTAACAACTTCCCGAAAGCACCCTACGATAAGTCATCATCGGTTCCTCCCCGTGATTCCTTTATCTCAGTTGCTTCGGTCCAGTTGTTACGTTTTTACCCGACACTTTCGCCTTTCCCATAGGAGTCTTCGTGGTTGGCCTGGGCTATCTTATAGTTCTACACTTTATGTAAGAAATAGACCTTATGATGGATATAGCTAAAAAACAGCTTTTCTGCTGTTTTATTACTTGATTACAAGCTCGTTTATGTGCCTAGAACTCTTGATACTAGCAGTTGTAATCATTGCAGCACTACTACCTAGCGCAGCCTATTTCCGAAGCGCTGTCAAGCGCAGACAAATGATCAAAATCACTACATTGAAAAGCTTGCCACTTCACATAACCTTCGTGAAGTAGCTCCTATTTTTACTTAGTTAAATGGTAAAGCTTCAAGCAAATTTCCTGTTTTTTCTTATATACATAGCAAAAGGGGAGTGGTGTTTCCTCACAGGATATGATTTCCTTCCCCTTTTTCAAAGAAAGTTATGGAATCATTGTGCAAAAGTGCTACAATAGGGGTAAAGCATTTTAAACAGAGTGTTAGTGTGTTAAAAAGGGGGATATTATCATGCCGAAAGTACGTACACAGGATCTATTGGATCGTTTTCAGCTCGAGTTAATTGCTGGTTCGGAAGGAGTGCATCGCGAGATATTTATGAGCGAGGTTGCCCGTCCAGGTATTGAATTGACTGGCTATTTTAAATATTATCCAAAAGATAGACTGCAGCTGTTTGGAAAAACGGAATTGTCGTTTTTTGAAGAATTATCACCAGAAGAGAAAAAAGACCGCTCCTATCGTTTATGTACCGATATTACACCAGGAATTGTCGTCACAAGAAATATGGAAATTCCTGAAGAATTGGTAGAGGCTTGTGAACAATCAGGTGTGCCTTTATTGCGTTCACGTTATAAAACTTCTCGGGTAATCAGCCGGATCACTAATTTTCTTGAGGCCAAATTTGCACCTTTTACTGCTATCCATGGCGTGCTTGTTGATATCTATGGCGTAGGTGTTATTATAACAGGGCAAAGTGGTGTAGGTAAAAGTGAAACGGCCCTGGAATTAGTGAAGCGGGGCCATCGCTTAGTTGCTGATGACAGTGTAGAAATTCGTCAAGAGGATTATGACCGTTTGATTGGTTCCTCACCTCCATTAATCGAGCACTTATTAGAAATTCGTGGTTTGGGTATTATTAATGTAATGACACTTTTTGGAGCGGGTTCGGTGCGATCCCATAAAAAGATTTCATTAGTTATTAATCTCGAAACATGGGATGCAAAGAAACAATACGACCGCCTAGGTTTGGAAGAAGAAACAATGAAAATTATTGATGTAGATGTTCCGAAGGCGACACTTCCTGTTCGACCTGGACGTAACTTGGCTGTTATTATAGAAGTAGCAGCTATGAATTTCCGCTTGAAACAGATGGGAGTCAATGCAGCGGAAGAATTTTCACACAGATTAACACAAATGATCCAAAAAGGTGGAACAGAAGAAGACGACGAATTAAGCATGAAGTTGGATTCGGAGTAAACAGATCGGAGGAAATGAATCTTGGCATGTGAGGCACCTGCACTAAACCCTGTCTTTCTGCAGCTCGGTCCTTTGTCGATATACTGGTATGGTGTGATTATTGCCTTCGGTGTATTCCTGGCATTGTGGATGGCCACAAGAGAATCAGAACGATTAGGATTGAAAAAGGATTATATGGTAGATTTGCTCATGTTTGCAATCCCGGCAGCTATTATTTTTGCGCGAATTTACTATGTTGTATTTGAATGGGACCGATATGTTGGCGGTCCTTGGTGGAAATGGTTTGCGGTATGGGAAGGCGGTATTGCGATACACGGCGCATTGATTGGTTCCGTGCTAACAGCAATCATCTATACGCGCATCAAAAAGTTATCATTTTGGCAGATCGCAGATATTGCAGCTCCAAGTCTGCTTGTTGGACAAGCGATTGGCCGCTGGGGTAACTTTATGAATCAGGAGGCACATGGCGGCCCCATTTCAGAGACAACCTATCAAAATTTCCATCAGTACTTACCTGATTTTATTATGAATCAAATGTGTATTGATGGGACCATGTACCATCCGACGTTCCTATATGAGTCGGTTTGGAATATTCTTGGAGTGGTATTGTTATTGATTTTGCGACGTAAGTCAATCCGCAGAGGAGAATTATTCCTCAGCTATGTGATCTGGTATTCGATTGGACGATTCTTTATTGAAGGGATGCGGACAGACAGCTTATATGTAAGCACTGCGTTTGACCTTCGGGCAGCACAGTTACTTTCCATCCTATTGATAGCTGGATCCGTACTTCTGATACTATACCGCCGCAATAAAGGACTGGCAGATCGCACCTACCAAGGAAACCGTATCAAAAATGCTGCGAAAAAGAAGAAGAAATGATCGACAGTCGAAGAGAGGGGATCATTCCCCTCTTTTTCGCACGTTACAATGGGATTGATTCTAATCCCTGATAAGTTTTGCAGAAAGCAGGAGGTTATTGGATGAAGTTAGAAACACTATTATTTGATTTAGATGGAACACTAATTAATACTAATGAGTTGATTATTGCCTCTTTTACCCATACATTAGAACAGCATGGCGATCGACCATATACAAGGGAAGAGATCATTCAATTTATTGGCCCGCCATTGATAGAAAGCATGGAAAAAATCAATCCCGACAAAAAAGATGTTCTGATGCAAACCTATCGTGAGCATAATTTGGCTAATCATAAGGAATATGTCGAAGCATATCCGACTGTATTGGAAACCATGAAACGTCTAAAAGAGGCAGGCTGTAAGCTAGGTGTTGTTACAACGAAGCTGCATGATACTGCTCAATTAGGATTAGAGATGACAGGGCTTGCCCCGTATTTCGATGTGTTAATTGGGCTGGATGATATTGAGCATGCCAAACCGCATCCAGAACCAGTGTTGAAAGCGATGGACCAACTACAAGCAAATCCGATGACTACTATCATGGTAGGGGATAATTATCATGATATTGAGGCGGGACATAATGCCGGTGTGCAGACCGCTGGAGTAGGATGGGCGATTAAAGGAAAAGAGACACTAAAACAATATGATCCTGATTATATACTAGATGAGATGTATGATTTATTAGCAATTGCTGGAGTGGAATAGCCATGCGGAAAACCGATCGCTATCGTGTATATAATGGAAATAGTTTAAATCAGATATATAAGACGGTATCATTCTGGAAGGTCGCCAAGAATTTCGTGATCATTCAGATAGCAAGATATACACCATTTCTCCCTGTGAAAAATTGGTTATATCGCACTTTTTTGCGTATGGAAGTAGGAAAGCAGACGGCTTTTGCCCTTATGGTGATGCCAGATACGATGTTTCCAGAGAAAATCCACGTCGGTACAAATACAGTGATTGGCTATAATACCACTATTTTAGCACATGAATATTTGATTGAAGAATATCGCTTAGGAGACGTTTACATCGGCGACCATGTGATGATTGGAGCGAACAGCACCATATTACCAGGGGTGACGATAGGTGATAGAGCTGTTGTTGCCGCAGGTACCGTTGTCTATCAAGATGTTGAACCAGGCACCTTTGTTGCAGGCAATCCTATGAAGCTGATTTATACAAAGGAACAGATGGCACAACGTCGAAGCGAAGATACTTTTTTTCAAAAGTAAGCTGATTGATAAGAAGAGGACATTGCTGATACGTAGCATTTACCTCTTCTTTTGCATGTTATATGTGTAAGAGGCGATATTGCAGGGATTCCCCAAACAGCTGTAAGTCACATATATTTATTAGAGGGTGTTCTTTCCGTGTTTGCTGTGGGGGTGCCAATTTCCAACCTTTTCATAGGTAGTAGTGTTTGTCAAAACGTATTGGTTTTGAACACATACTATTAGCAAGTTTATCATGCTTTAATAAGGAAAATAGGTCTTTCAATAACTGTAAATTATGTTATAATGCATTAGTCATTGCATTTTATCGTAGGAGGTAGCGTATACCTCTGTTTTTCATCAATGAGGGGAGGCGAATCAAGCATGTCTAAGTTATATCCAGTAAAAGGTAATCTGATACCATTCATTCCTGAAGGGGAATTTTATTTTTCTAAAGGTGTAGAAGCCTATCAAAAGCGTAAATTCGACCTCTCTTTAAAATGGTTTCAAAAGGCAATGGAAAGACAGCCAAATGATCCATTATATATCTGCCAAGCTTCGATTGTTCATACCGAAATGGGGGCTTACCATCTTGCCAATCAGCTGTTAAATAAGGTATTATCACAATATGGCGAACGTTATATCGACTGTTACTATTTGTTAGCAAACAATTATGCTCATTTAGGGCTTTTACAAGATGCGGCAAAATATGCAGCATTATATTTGGAGAAAGCCTCAGATGATGAATTCAAAGAAGAAGCAGAAGAACTTCTTCAGTTATTGGATTTTACAGAGGAAGAGGATGAGGCAGAAGACTGGCTGTTAGAAGAAGAGGACGACCTTCTGATGTATCAGGAGACGGCTTTTTATCATTTAGAACGGGAAGAATGGCAAGATGCTATTTCTGTTTTAGAAGAAATGATTATCTTATTTCCCGATTTTTCACAGGCTCGACATGAATACTACTATGCCTTATTCTTCGCGGGGGAACAAGACGAGGCGGTTGCGATGGAAGAAAAACATTTGCTAGATCATCCCAATGCCTTATTCAGTATGATGAATTTGGCTGTATTTTATTATTATAGTGATGATCAGAGTAAACTGGCACCGTTCGTCCTATGGCTGGATAATATTTATCCCATTCATGAACAACAGAAACTAAGGATGGCTGTTACTTTTTGTCACCTAGGTCTTTATTCAAAGGCATTACGAAGATTTCAATTACTGCATAAATCGAAGGTAAAAGGTCATCCTTCTTATTATAGATGGTATAGCAGATGTCAATATGAGATGGGAATGGAAACGATGGCTGAACGGTTATGGGAGGAAGGCTGCCGCCAGCATCAAGCTCTCATTGCCAAACGTCCGCCGTGGAAAAAGGATGATTGAGCAAAATAGTAGACCTTTTGCCCAATAGATATGATAATGAAGTGAGACTTCCATCAGTGGAGAATTTTCTTGCCTGCTGATGGTCAACAGAGTAGTATGTGAAGCAATGGGATAAAAGCCAAGAAGGCAAGGAAAGGATGACAAGGATGACAGAAGAAAGAATGTATGATGTTATTATTGCAGGGGCGGGGCCAGCTGGTATGACAGCAGCAGTTTATACGTCACGTGCCAATTTAGATACATTAATGCTAGAAAGAGGAATCCCAGGAGGACAGATGGCCAATACAGAGGATGTAGAAAACTATCCAGGTTATGAACACATCCTAGGACCAGACTTATCTAATAAGATGTTCAGTCACGCGAAAAAATTTGGCGCTGAATATGCATATGGTGATATTAAAGAAGTAATTGATCATGGCGAATACAAAACAGTTATTGCAGGTTCAAAGGAATATAAAACAAAGACATTGATTATTACTACGGGTGCGCAATTCAAAAAATTAGGCGTACCTGGAGAAGACGAACTGGGCGGTCGAGGTGTTTCTTACTGTGCTGTATGTGACGGTGCCTTCTTTAAGGAGAGAGAGCTAGTCGTTGTCGGCGGTGGAGACTCTGCGGTGGAAGAAGGTGTGTACTTGACACGTTTTGCCAGCAAGGTAACGATTATTCATCGCCGTGATGAATTACGTGCACAAAAAATATTACAAGACCGCGCCTTCAACAATGATAAGATCGATTTTATCTGGGATACAGTAGTTAAGTCTATTGATGAAAAAGATGGAAAAGTCGGCAGTGTGACATTGTATAATAAGAAAACAAAGGAAGAATATAAGAAAGAAATAGACGGTACATTTATCTATATTGGAATGGTGCCGCTAAGTGAGCCATTTAAATCTCTTGGCATAACAAATGAAGAAGGGTATATTCCGACAAATGAGAACATGGAAACGAGTGTACCTGGTGTCTTTGCTGCAGGAGATATCCGTGAGAAGGAATTACGTCAAATTGTTACAGCGACAGGTGATGGCAGTATTGCGGCGCAGGCGGCACAGGCCTATATTGAGAACTTGGAAGAAGCAGTACAAACACCAAGCTAGTCTTGTAATGATTTAGACATACAAAGTTACTTTAACTTAATCAGGCTGTAACACGAACGAAATATAAAAATGGTACTATGTAATTAACTAATTGACCCCCTTTTTAATAAATATAGAACTTGAACGGCATAGGTTTTCATACCTGTGCCAATTTTTTTTGTGGTAGAGCGGATTGAGACTGTGTATAATAGAAGTACAGGTTGTCTGAGAAGAGGGGATTCTTTTTAGGCACGCACATATACATGATAATACGGAAGTGGCGTATGAATAATAGAATGAGGAGTGTGCGTTTATGGGGAGACAATCAGAAGAGATACATTTAGTCGTTATTACCGGTATGTCTGGTGCTGGGAAGACAGTAGCCGTACAAAGTTTTGAAGATTTAGGCTACTATTGTGTGGATAATTTACCGCCAGCCCTATTACCGAAATTTCTAGAGTTGATGAAGGATGCTACCAATAATATTCAAAAAGTGGCTCTCGTGATGGATTTAAGAGGCAGGGAGTTTTTTGATACATTATTTGAAGCACTGGATTCACTAGGGCAAGAAGAATGGTTAGATGATCAAATTCTGTTCCTTGACGCCGACGATAATGTCCTCGTATCACGCTATAAGGAATCACGAAGGTCACACCCCTTAGCACAAGATGGGTTGCCTCTGGAAGGCATTCATGCCGAACGAAAGATTTTAAGTGAACTTCGCGGGCGTTCTCAGCATATTATTAACACATCTGAACTAAAGCCGAAACAGTTACGAGAGGAAATTGTCCAACGCTATAGTCAGAAGGATCAGGAGATATTCTCCGTTCATACGCTGTCCTTTGGTTTCAAATACGGCTTGCCAATTGATGCAGACTTAGTGTTCGATGTGCGTTTCTTACCTAATCCGCATTATATTGAACATATGCGGCCTTTAACTGGACTAACTCCAGAGGTATCTTCTTATGTGTTTAAATGGTCGGATACGCAGAAATTTCTGGAGAAAACTGTTGATTTATTGCAGTTTATGCTGCCACAGTACAAGCGAGAAGGAAAAAGCCAGCTCGTTATTGCGATAGGATGTACAGGAGGCCAACACCGTTCCGTGGCAATTGCTGAGTATATTGCGAAATATTTCCAAAAAAACTATGTCACTCATGTCAGCCATCGTGATATAGACAAACGGAAGGGATAATTATGACACAGATAAACAAGAAGAAAGTCGTCGTTATTGGTGGAGGTACAGGAATGCCTATTATCCTCCGTGGTTTGAAACAGCATCCGATTGATTTGTCTGCGATTGTTACTGTCGCTGATGATGGCGGCAGTTCCGGACGACTCCGAGATGAGCTGGAAATGCCTGCCCCTGGTGATATACGAAATGTAATTGCCGCACTATCAGATGTCGAACCCATGTTGTTGTATCTATTTCAACATCGTTTTACCAAAGGCAACAATCTATCAGGACATTCGATGGGGAACTTGTTATTGGCAGCTATGTCCTCTGTCACTGGTGATTTCTATACAGGTATTAAAGAAATTTCACGCGTATTGAATGTGAAAGGGAATATTTATCCGATTGCTAATCAAAGTATGTTCCTCCATGCCGAATATGAGGATGGCCATATCGTAGTTGGGGAATCTAATATTCCAAAAGAAAACCAGCGTATTAAACGTGTATTTCTTAAACCAAATCCTGTTTTACCTCTCCCAGAAGCAGTTGTCACCATTAGAGAAGCAGACTTAGTAGTGATTGCACCAGGAAGTTTGTATACTAGTATTCTGCCTAATTTAATTGTCCCGCAAATTGGCGAGGCCTTACGTGAAACAAAGGCAAAGGTGGTTTATGTGTGTAATGTAATGACCCAAGCTGGTGAGACCAATGGTTATACGGCTTCTGATCATGTGCAAGCCATTATGGATCATATAGGAGAAGGATGTATACAGTCCGTCATTGTCCATAATCAAACGATTGATCCATCCCTGCAATTAGTATATGCAGAGGAGAATGCTCAGCCTGTACGGTATGATTTAGAGCGATTAAGAGAAATGGGATTAGAAGTGATTGAAGAAGATATTGTGAAAGATCTGAATCGCTCCTTGCGTCATGATACGGACAAGGTGGCTAACGTATTGTGTTCGTTAATAGATTGACAAAGAGAGGGGGAGGACGTTGTCATTTGCAGCAGATATTAAGAAAGAGTTGACAAAGGTTGAAGCTGAGGCTTGCTGCCAGCAAGCGGAACTAGCCGCGTTGATTCGCATGAATGGTGCTATCTCTTTCTCTAGAAATCATTATTCATTAGATGTACAAACAGAAAATGCAGCGATTGCAAGACGGATTTATACTTTAATTAAATCGACTTATCAGCTCCCAGTTGAACTGTTGGTTCGTAAGAAAATGAAGTTGAAAAAAAACAATGTATATATTGTGCGGATGAATGAGGGAGTAAAGGGAATGCTTCAAGATTTGGAAATACTGAAGGAAACCCTTCAATTTATTCACGCCATTTCTGAAAAATATACAGAAAAAGAATGTTGTAAGAGAGCCTATTTACGAGGAGCCTTCTTGGCAGGCGGTTCTGTTAATAATCCGGAAACTTCGTCTTATCACCTAGAAATCTACAATTTTCATGAAGAGCACAACCAATCTTTATGTGCCCTGTTAAATACTTATGATTTACGTGCGCGAATCTTAGAGCGCAAGAAAGGCTATATTACTTATATTAAAGAAGCCGAGAAGATTACGGAATTCTTGAATTATATTGGTGCACACCAAGCCTTGTTTAAGTTTGAAGATGTCAGAATTGTTCGTGATATGCGTAATTCGGTGAATAGACTCGTTAATTGTGAAACAGCAAACTTAAATAAGACAATTGGTGCCGCATTTCGACAAGTAGAGAATATTCGTTATATTGATAATACAGTAGGCTTAGACGCATTGCCTGATAAATTAAAGGAGATTGCCCAGCTGCGTCTGGATCATCAAGATGTGTCATTAAAAGAGCTAGGTGAAATGGTATCTGGTGGTAAGATTAGCAAGTCTGGCATTAATCATCGCTTGAAAAAGATCGATCAATTTGCCGATCAATTACGTGGCGAGAAATTAATCATTAAATAATCGGCTTTTTTTATCGCGCTTCAGCAGGAGGCGAATATTCCCTGCTGTTACTTTATGTTAGGCAGCATGAGAGTCACACTTTCATGCTTTTAGGAATATAATAAAGTTATTGATCAACAGAGGAGGGGTAATGCATGATAGAAAAAGAAATAGTCATAGGAATTGAACCAGGCTTACAGGCACGTCCGGCAGCACAATTTGTTCAAATGGCAAATAACTATACATCTGAGATATACATTGATAAAGACGATAAGCGGGTAAATGCCAAAAGTATCATGGGATTGATGAGTTTGGTATTGTCCAAGGGAAGCACGATTAAGATTGTAGTAGATGGCAGTGATCAGGACGAGGCGTTAGCAGACTTAGTGAAATTTGTCGAGGCCAAGTAGTGTAAAAAAGTGGGATGACCATAGGGCTTTTAAATTGGTCACACCACTTTTTTATTTTGCAAGATATTCTGGAGAAATCATTTGTGCTTAATGGTAGCAAGCAGTAGTAATTAAGGTTACCTCATAAAGGCCAATGTTTATATTTTCCTACGCAAGAACAAAAGCGCAGAGCGCCCTTACAGGTTAAAATCGCGACATCATGTCGCGCAACACCTGCATTAGCACATTCTGTACGTCACAGCAACGTACGAAGCTGAGGGAAGTTGCGCTAGTTGCTGGGCGCTCGGAGCTAGATGTGGCTATTCGTTTGCAAATAGTTATCACAAGCGAGTATTTTATAATTTCCTAGACAATAAGAAAAAATGGTGCTGCAGCTAACTGCAACACCACTCTGTCATCTTAATTTAAGCTATCAGGCTTTTTCTCCATCACATGGTCAATTAAGCCATATTCTTTTGCCTCTGCAGCAGTTTTGAAATTGTCACGATCGGTATCTCTTTCAATAATTTCGATTGGCTGCCCCGTACGATCAGCAAGAATCTTATTTAATTTGTTGCGCATTTCAATAATACGATTAGCATGAATTTGAATGTCAGAAGCCTGACCCTGTGTACCGCCTAACGGCTGGTGAATCATCACTTCACTGTTTGGTAACGCATATCGTTTACCAGGTGCACCTGCTGTTAGTAAGAATGCCCCCATAGAAGCAGCCATACCGATACAGATAGTGGACACATCGGGTTTAATAAACTGCATGGTATCATAGATAGCCATACCAGCTGTAATCGAACCGCCAGGAGAGTTAATATACAATGAAATATCCTTATCTGGGTCTTCTGCTGTTAAGAACAGCATTTGGGCAACAATACTATTTGCTACATTGTCATCAATTCCGCTTCCTAACATAATGATTCGATCTTTTAGTAGACGAGAATATATGTCATACGCTCGCTCGCCACGATTCGTTTGTTCAATAACTGTTGGAATTAAATTCATAAAAAGATTCCTCCTTTAAACGCTAACTTATTTCGTCATTCTTTGTTGACTAATTCTATGATAACTCAATGGTCAAAAAAGGTCAAAAGTTTTGTTTGTTTTTTGCTTAAGAAAATTAATGATACTTCTCTTGCCAAAGTGCAAGATCCCTTTTTCTAATTTCATCCTACCCTGAAGTATATCATTTTAAACCTTGAACCAAACAAAATCTAGCTTCTTTCCTTATCCTAACATGCTTTCCTCGACAATTTTTAAGATTTTCTCACTGTTTAGCATATCGGGCTTGACATGTAGTCTATTTCAGCCGTATACTGTAGTAGTTCTTGTTTACATATGCGCTCGTAGCTCAGGGGATAGAGCAATGGTTTCCGGTACCATGTGTCGGGGGTTCGAATCCCTCCGAGCGCGCTAGTTTTAAATTATCTAATACATAGCATGCCTAATTCGTATCAATTGATGAGTGGGCATGCTTTTTTATCGGCCACAATACGTAAGCGTTGTAAATACGCTATTTCATGTTCGATAGGATAGACGAATATCATGAAAAGGGAGCTGATGAGATGCAAATAAAAGAGGCTATAGAAAAGGCAAGAAGCTGGGTACAGACAATCGCCCAAAAGGAAACTGGCTTTGTCGGGGCCTATCTGGCTGGATCGATTATACAAAAGTCTTTCGATGAAGTTTGGCCGATTCATTCCGATGTAGATATTATGATTGTTTCTTCCAATATACCTGAACTAAAAATCGGAAAATTTATGTATGACGGTGTTCTGTTAGAAGCAACTCATTTGGATAGTACTCTATTTTGTAATAAAGAAATGATATTAAGTGACTATCATCTTAGTTACAGCTTTGCCCATACTCTTTTTTTAGCCGATCCAGAAAATTCACTGACACCACTGCAGAAAGAAGTAGCAGAAGATTATCATAAGGAATATTGGATCCATAGACGTTGTCAGCAAATTAAAAATAAAATAAATTCCGGCCTCAGCTCTATTCCTGAAGAGAAGCCTTTCCATGAACAGGTAATGGGCTGGTTATTTCCAACCAGTGTACTTACGCATTTGTTTCTAACTGCTGCCTTGGAAAACCCCACCGTGCGCCGGCGTTATGAAGCAGTAGAAAAAGTTCTCGAGACATATCAGATGGAGGATGTTTATCAAGCACTGTTAAAAGAAATCAATGCTGTTTCTCTAAAGAAAAATGATGTGCAAATGAGTTTGCATGATTTGAGTGACACCTTTGACTTGGCTGCTGCCTATGCACAGACACCGATTTTCTTTTTATCCGATATTTCATTATCAGCAAAATCTATTTCTATCGAAGGTTGTCAAACGCTGATTGATAAAAATAAACATAGAGAAAGTATTTTTTGGATCATTGCAACCTATTGCCGGTGTCATATTATCTTGGCAACAGATGCTCCTGAGATTCATGCAGACAGATTACCTTATTTTAAGAAAACTTTAGCTCTGATTGGCATGTATACTAGTGAAGATCTGTTTAGAAAAGCAGAAAGTACGAAATCCAATCTTCCTTACTTCTGGGAAAAAACAGAGCAACTTATTTCTATAGTAACTAAAACTTGAGATATGGCGGTTAGCTGGAAGCAAATGGACTGGAGTAAACAGCTCCTCTTCGTTATTTTCAACAAAAACTCAACCGTTAAATGTAAACAATGTATCAAAGAATCGGAACAACATAATCAAGCCTTTGCCAGCTAGTAAAAAACAATTGACAAGCCATAGCCACCATGCTACAGTATTACATATCAAAAGTGAATGATGAGTAAAATACTCGGGATTAAGTATTCTTATCTAGAGAGGCGGAGGGACTGGCCCAATGATGCCCAGCAACCATTAAGTAATTACTTAAAAGGTGCTAATTCCTGCAGGGTATCCTGACAGATAAGTAGGAGACATGTGTGTAGTGTGATAACTAGAGCCTTCTTCTTATGGAGAAGGCTTCTTTTATACTCAATAATGATATAAGTAAAACAAAGGCTTTTGACAAGCTACGTTTTTCTAAAAATATAGTAAATAGCAGAGATTCATTTGGGGAGGATATAATCATGACAGATTTTAAACGAACAACGTATGATCCAGAAACGATTCATTTACATGGAGGACAGTCACCGGACCCAACTACAGGTTCTCGTGCGGTGCCAATCTATCAATCTACTTCGTATGTGTTTCATGACACAGAACATGCGGAGCGATTATTTGCGTTAGATGAACCTGGTAATATTTATTCCAGAATTGGTAATCCAACAGTAGATGTCTTTGAAAAGCGAATGGCGCTGCTGGAAGATGGAGTGGCAGCGGTTGCTACGGCGTCAGGAATGTCTGCTATTACCTTATCGATTTTAAACTTGGCAAGTGCTGGGGATGAAATAGTTGCTGGTGTTAACTTATACGGCGGGACTTATAATTTATTTAATGTCACGCTCCCGCGCTATGGCATTCAAGTAAAGTTTGTCGATCCAACTAATCCGGAGAACTTTAAAGCGGCCATTACAGAAAACACGAAGGCGGTTTATGGAGAGATTATAGGTAATCCTGGGCTGCAAGTTTTAGATGTAGAGCGTGTTTCAGAAATTGCGCATGAGGCAGGTATTCCATTAATTATTGATAATACCTTTGCTACACCATTTGGATGTAAGCCAATTACATTAGGGGCGGATGTAGTTGTGCACTCTGCAACAAAATGGATTGGCGGACATGGAACTTCAATTGGCGGTGTTATCGTTGACGGTGGTCGTTTTAACTGGAATTCCGAGAAATATCCATCTTTTACAGAACCTGACCCCAGCTATAATGGCATTCGTTATGCAATCGATTTTGGCACATTGGCGTTTATTACAAAAGTTCGTGTCCAATTATTAAGAGACTTTGGGGCTGCATTAAGTCCATTTAATGCTTTCCAGCTCCTGCAAGGTTTAGAGACACTGCATATTCGTGTAGAGCGACATAACCAAAATGCTTTAGAACTTGCTCAGCATTTGGAAGCACATGAAGCTGTGGAGTGGGTGCGCTATCCAGGACTAGTAAGTCATCCATCACACGAATTGGCCAAAAGAATTCTCAACAACGGGTTTGGCTCTATTATCGTATTCGGTATTAAAGGTGGGCGTGATGCAGGTCGTGAATTGATCAATAATGTGTCACTATGGTCTCATGTCGCTAATGTAGGGGATGCCAAATCTTTAATTATTCACCCGGGTTCCACCACACATCAGCAATTGACTAAAGAAGAATTAGAAAAAACAGGCGTATCTGAAGAGTTAGTCCGTTTATCAGTCGGGATAGAATCGATCCGGGATATTAGAAATGATCTGGATCAAGCACTATTCAAAGCAACAGGCATCGGATCAGAAGATACCAAACCAGTGGTCAATGATGAAGGTGTGATCAAGTGGGCATTGAACTCTCCTTATGAGCGTTATACAGAGAACGGTGAGGAGAAAACGAGACAAAAAACATTAGCTATCGTTGGTTTAAGTGGTAATGAGGCTCGCCCGAGTTATCGTTTAGCTAGAAAAATGCAGCGGTTAGGTTATAAGATTGTTCCAGTTAACCCAAGAGAAACAGAAATCCTTGGAGAAAAGGCATATCCGGATTTAAAAAGTGTTCCGGTTGATATTGATATTGTTCAAGTATTCCGAAGCCCAGAAGCGGCAATTGGGATTGCAGAGGAAGCAATTGAAGTAAATCCGAAAGTATTCTGGCTGCAAGAAGGCGTCGTTTCTCCAGAAGCAGAGCGTGTGGCATTGGAAGGCGGTTTACAAGTGGTGCATAACCGTTGTACGTACAAAGAAGCACAACGATTACGCGGAACTATTTCCACTTATGCATGTGAAATTTAAGTCATACAAAGGATATCTTTATCATAGACTGTATATGCAGGGCAAAATTTTCCCTGAAACGATTATGTGGACGGGAATGGTGCTTAAGATAGATATGTCTAGCGAAGTTTTCGATTGATAAAACAGGTCACACATCATAGAAAAAAACATTATACACAGAATTTAACTCTTATGAAGAGCGGTGGAGGGACTGGCCCAGTGAAACCCGGCAACCTTAAGTGTAAACCACTTAAAAGGTGCCAAATCCAGCAGACAGCAGTTTGAAAAATAAGAGGGATACCAAAAAGTCTCTCTTTCCCTTGAAGGAGAGACTTTTTGTATGGGAAAAGCTGCATCCCCACTATGCTAGTAGTAGGTGACTTCTCTTAACATATTTATCATTGAATGAGAGGAAGGATAGTATTGGCAAAAGTCATGACAAAAAGCAAGATAAGAAACAAACGGCAAATAGCTGAACAGCAGCTGACAGTAGAGGGAAAAAGGTATTTATCTGATATCTTGGAACGCAGAAGACAGCCGAGTGTCCTTCGATTATCAGATGAACAGGAACAGCATTTTAGGGTGTCTCCGTTATTGCTTGGGGCTGTCGGAGCTCAGACATATTTTCATCCTGATGGAGAGTGTGCCACTGCCCTAGCTGCCAAACAGCAAGAAGTTCCCTTTATCGTGAGTGCCTATTCCTCCTATAGTCTAGAGGAAATCCGTGATGCAGTACCTGATAGTGAATTATGGTTCCAAACTCATATTTTCAAGGATAAAGAATTAACAAGACATTTCCTCCAGCGTGCGGAATTAGCCGGCTATCAAGCTATTGTCCTGTCGGTTTCTAATGATATCATTTATCAAGATGCTGATCAATTAGAGAAGGGAGGAGCCAATTTTGTAGTGGATCCAATTTTCTTACAAAAACATGCGGAGAGCGCAAGAACCTTTCAAGAGAAAATTGCCGAGGAATACGATACTGGTAAGTTAACTTGGCATGATATTCAAGATCTAACTTCATTTACGACTTTGCCGGTATTTATCTATGGCGATTTGTCCATTGACGATATCCGTGCCGCCCTACAGCACCATATAGATGGGATTATTCTTACCAATGTGACGGAGCATAACCTCGATTTTTTAGAACGGATTAAAATGGTGATAGGGGAATCGATTCCGATTGTTCTTGAAATGGAAGTAGAAACAAATCAGGCTTGGAATCATTATCTGCAGCATGGTGCTACGGCTATATCTATTAAAGAAAATTACTTATATGGTTTAGCTGCCAGCGGGGCAGCCGGAGTAGAAGAAACCATTTATGAATTGTTTGTATAATGCCAATATGTTTTAGCAGACAGCACTTTTTGTGAAATATCTAGTTGTACTACGTATTTGGTTTATTCGTATAAAGCACTATGTAACCAAGGATGTACGCAAAAGTAATTTATCAATTCATCCATTAAGATAGTTTCCTCATTCTTGTAAAGTGAGATATAGTATAAGTAGAACAGATAGTGAGGGGGATAACAATGATTAAACTACAAACAAAATTAAGAAAAGTGGCCGTTATTGGAACAGGTTTTGTCGGAACTAGTTATGCTTATGCCCTTATGAATCAATCCCTTGTCAATGAGCTTGTTTTAATTGATTTAAATGAAGCAAAGGCAGATGGAGAAGCACGGGATCTCAATCATGGTATGCCATTTGTTGAGCCAGTGCGGATCAAAGCCGGCGGTTATCAGGAATGTGAAGATGCTGATTTAGTGGTAATCACAGCAGGTGCCAATCAAAAACCAGGTGAAACAAGGTTAGACTTAGCGGCTAAAAATGCCAGTATTTTCAAAGGGGTTGTCGAACAAGTCATGTCGCATCGTTTTAATGGCATTTTCCTGATTGCAACCAATCCAGTTGACATTCTTACACATGTCACTAGAAAAATATCCGGTTTGCCTAAACATCGTGTGATCGGCTCAGGAACAAGTCTGGATACCGCTAGATTCCAGTATCTATTAAGTGAACATCTGGCAATAGATCCACGAGACATTCATGCCTATATTATTGGCGAGCATGGTGATTCCTCATTGCCTGTTTGGAGTCAGGCACGGATAGGGGGAGTACCATTACAGACATATTTAAACATGGAAGATATTGATAATAACCAAGATATGATTGCAATCTATGAAGGGGCACGCGATGCGGCCTATGATATTATTCAGAGAAAAGGTGCTACTTATTATGGGATTGCCTTAGGGTTGGTGCGGTTAACGAAGGCCCTTTTCCAAAATGAAAATGCAATTATCCCTGTTTCTGCCCATTTAGAGGGAGAATATGGTTTACATGATATATGTATAGGTGTACCCGCTGTTCTAAATGAGCAGGGAGTGCGCGAGGTATTAACTTTGGAACTATCACCATCTGAACAACAAAAATTGCAGCACTCAGCAGAAATTATCCGAGAGATGACCCGGACAGCTATGACGGCTGTACGGTAATAAAAGGCGGTTTTCAGCCAGTGTAGGTTTCTGTCCCTCACACTATGCAGGCAAAAAAAGATAAGGACCAACAAGAGGCATGTCTGTTGAGAAGACTGTTTCTTGTTGGTTCTTCCTATAAAAGGAAGGAGGCAGCAAACGATGCGACTGCAACTATACGGTAAAGCTGTATGTGATTTGTGTCAGCAGGCTAAGACATTACTAGAGCTGTTACAGAATGATTATCGGTTCGACATAGAGGAGATAGATATCTATTCAGATGAGCAATTGTTGGAAAAGTACCATATAGCTATTCCAGTTTTAGAACATAATGGTATGATCATTGATAGCGGAATTATTGACCTAGAAACGGTGGAAAACTATCTAAAGAAGCAAAATAATATAGAAAATAGTTGAGCACTGTACACATTTTTGTTACAATTGGATCAAGGAAGTTATTTTTTTATCCTGGGTGGGACGGTATGTGACTGCGAGGGACAAATTTTTACCGGTAAAGCTAAAGGAGCGTTTCCGTTTTGAAGGAATTAATAGAAATTCAAGAAAAACTGTTTCCAGATTTACTCGATATCATGCAACGAAGATATAAAGTGTTGCAATACATACAATTGATGCAGCCGATTGGGCGGAGAAGTCTGGCTGATAATATCAAGCTGACAGAGCGAATTGTCCGCAGTGAAATTGACTTTTTGAATAAACATGGCTTTATCACGGTTACATCAAAAGGTATGCAAGTAACACTTGAAGGAGACTTTATGATTGAGAAATTGTCCTCTTTTATGGATCAAATTTCTGAATTTCGTGTTTTAGAAACACAAATTAAGGATAAATTACAATTGAAGCATGTCATTATTGTTGCAGGGAACAGTGATAACCAAGCAACCGTCAAGCAAGACCTAGGAAAGGCATGTGTACAATATTTAAGCAGTATATTAACTTCCGATCAAACAATTGCTGTTACAGGTGGTACAACGATGGCTGAGGTTGCGAATCAAATGACGCCATTAGCGCATGCTAAGAATTGTATGTTTGTACCGGCACGCGGCGGACTAGGTGAGCAAGTGGAAAATCAAGCCAATACAATCTGTGCCCAAATGGCTAAGAAAGTAAATGGTAATTACCGCATGCTGTATGTTCCAGATCCGTTGAGTGAAGAAACATATTATTCTATTATTGAAGAGCCGACCATCAAAGAAATTCTGGAATTGATTCACGATGCGAAGATTGTTATTCATGGTATCGGTGACGCAATGACGATGGCTAAACGGCGAAAAGCATCGGAACAGATTCTGACAAAATTGCAGCGAAATCAGGCGGTTAGTGAGGCGTTTGGTTTCTATTTAGACGAACAGGGACATGTGGTTCACAAGGCCAGAACTGTCGGTATGCAATTAGAAGACTTAGATCAGGCAGAATATGTTATAGCGGTTGCTGGAGGTTCATCAAAGGCAAAGGCAATCCAATCGTATTTTAAGCAAGGAAAGAGTAATATATTAATCACCGATGAAGCAGCAGCAAAACAGTTATTAAAGGGGTAAATCCCTTTAAGTATAAATTATAAGCACAATTTTAAGGAGGAATTTTAGCATGGCAGTAAAAATTGGTATTAATGGTTTTGGCCGTATTGGCCGTAACGTTTTTCGTCAAGCTCTAAACAATGATGAGGTAGAAGTAGTTGCAGTAAACGATTTAACAGATGCTAATATGCTTGCTCACTTACTTAAGTATGATTCTGTTCACGGAAAATTAGCAGAAGAAGTTTCCGTAAATGGAAATAGCCTTGTTGTAGGTGGAAAAGAAATCAAAGTACTTTCTGAACGTGACCCAGCTAACCTTGCATGGGGAGATTTAGGTGTAGAAGTAGCAGTAGAGTCTACTGGTATCTTTACTAAGCGTGATGCAGCTGCTAAACACTTAGAAGCTGGAGCAAAAAAAGTAATCATCTCTGCTCCTGCTACTGATGAAGATATTACAGTGGTAATGGGTGTTAACGAAGACAAATATGATCCAGCAAACCATCATGTAATCTCTAATGCATCTTGTACAACTAACTGTTTAGCTCCTTATGCAAAAGTATTAAATGACAAATTCGGTCTTAAGCGTGGTATGATGACTACGATCCACTCATACACTAATGATCAGCAAATCTTAGATTTACCACACAAAGACTATCGTCGTGCACGTGCTGCTTCTGAGAATATCATCCCAACAACTACTGGTGCAGCGAAAGCAGTATCTTTAGTATTACCTGAATTAGAAGGTAAATTGAATGGTATGGCAATGCGTGTTCCTACTCCAGACGGTTCTTTAGTAGATTTAGTTGCTGAATTAGACAAAGACGTAACAGTAGAAGAAGTAAATGGCGCGTTAAAAGAAGCGGCAGAAGGTCACTTGAAAGGTATCTTAGGATATTCTGATGAGCCATTAGTTTCAGTTGACTATATTGGAAACACAAACTCTTCTACTATTGATGCTCTTTCTACAATGGTAATGGAAGGCAACATGGTAAAAGTAGTTTCTTGGTATGACAACGAAATGGGTTACTCTTCACGTGTGGTAGACTTAGCTGCATACCTTAAAAAACAAGGACTATAAGAAAAGACCAACGGGAGGGGGATCAATCCTCCTTCCGTTTTCACTTATTGAGTAGCTTCCGTGCCGCTGCAATCCAGCCTTTACTTGCAGAGGCTGTGAAGCTTCTCATTTCAAAACATGTCCTTAAGGAGGCTCATACACATGAATAAGCAAACAATCAAAGACATTGATGTCAAAGGGAAAAAGGTATTCTGTCGTGTCGATTTCAACGTACCAATGGAAGCTGGAAAAGTAACTGATGACACACGTATCAGAGCTGCATTACCGACAATTCAGTATTTGTCGGAACAAGGGGCGAAAGTGATCTTAGCCAGCCACCTTGGACGCCCAGGCGGCGAAGTAGTCGAAGAATTGCGTATGGACGCTGTTGCTAAGCGTTTAAGCGACCTCAGCGGTAAAGCTGTTATCAAAACAGATCAAGTTTATGGCGATGAAGTAAATCAAGCGGTTAGTCAATTAGAAGATGGCGACTTATTGTTGATTGAAAATGTTCGTTTCGAACCAGGTGAGACAAAGAATGATCCTGAATTAGCGAAACAATTTGCCAGCTTGGCAGACTATTATGTAAATGATGCCTTTGGTGCGGCACACCGAGCACATGCTTCAACGGCAGGTATAGCTGAGTATATTCCTTCAGCAGCAGGCTTTCTATTAGAAAAAGAATTGGATGTATTAGGAAAGGCATTGTCTGATCCAGCACGTCCATTCACAGCCATTATTGGCGGTGCAAAGGTGAAAGACAAAATCGGTGTCATTGATAATCTATTAGATAAAGTAGATAATCTAATCATCGGCGGCGGACTTGCATACACCTTTGTGAAGGCTTTAGGGCATGAAATCGGAAAATCATTATTAGAAGAAGACAAAATCGAACTAGCCAAAGATTATATGAAGAAGGCAGAAGAAAAAGGTGTTAATTTTATCATGCCGGAAGATGTTATCGTTGCGGATGACTTCTCTAATGATGCGAATACACAAATCGTCAATATTGATTCGATTCCTGCTGATTTAGAAGCATTGGATATCGGTCCAAAGACTCGTGAAAAATATGCAGAAGTCGTGAAAAACTCTAAGCTTATCATCTGGAATGGTCCGATGGGAGTATTTGAATTAGATACTTTTGCGAATGGTACAAAGGCAGTTGCTGAGGCTTTAGCTAATACAGAAGGTTATTCTGTTATCGGTGGCGGCGATTCTGCAGCAGCAGTTGAAAAATTCCATTATGCAGATCAAATGGATCATATCTCGACAGGTGGCGGTGCTTCCCTTGAATTTATGGAAGGAAAAGAACTGCCAGGCGTTACTGTACTAACAGATAAGTAAGGCAAAGGAGAGAAAGATATGCGTAAAAAAGTAATAGCAGGTAACTGGAAAATGAACAAGCTGCTAGGAGAAGCAGTCGATTTTGTTGAAGACACAAAAAACAAAATTGTTGCAGGAGATCAAGTGGAATCTGTTGTTTGTGCACCATTCCCTTATCTGCCAACTCTAGTAGAGAAAGCGAAAGGAACATATCTACATGTGGCGGCACAGAACATGCACTTTGAAGAAAGTGGAGCATTTACTGGTGAGGTAAGTCCAAGCATGCTGCGCGATATCGGTGTTACCTATGTCGTAATAGGTCACTCTGAACGCCGTGAACTATTTGCAGAAACAGATGAAACAGTGAATAAAAAGGCGCATGCTGCCTTTGCACATGATTTAATTCCGATCATTTGTGTTGGGGAAACATTGGAACAACGTGAAGCAAACGAAACAATGACCGTGGTAGAAGAGCAAGTGAAAGCTGGCTTAACAGGTCTAACTGAAGAACAAGTCAAAGCTACTATTATTGCTTATGAGCCAATTTGGGCCATCGGTACTGGTAAAACAGCTACTTCCGAACAAGCTAATGAGGTTTGCAGTTTTATCCGCAAGGTAATTGCAGAATCTGTATCCGCAGAAGCTGCAGAAGCAGTGCGCATTCAATACGGAGGCAGTGTAAAGCCTGCTAATGTGGACGAGCTGTTAGCACAATCTGATATTGACGGTGCCTTAGTAGGTGGCGCTAGCTTGGAAGCTGATTCTTTCTTACAGTTAGTGGAGGCTGGTGCAAAATGAGTGAAAACAAACTAGCTGCCTTAATTATCTTAGACGGATTTGCCATACGGGATGAAGTAAAAGGTAATGCCGTGAAACAGGCAAATAAACCGAACTTTGACCGCTATTGGAACCAATACCCTACCAATCAATTGACTGCCAGCGGCGAAGCAGTTGGTCTCCCGGATGGTCAGATGGGGAACTCAGAAGTAGGGCACTTAAATATTGGTGCTGGGCGTATTGTGTATCAAAGTTTGACCAGAGTCAATGTGGCGATCAAGGATAAAGAATTCTTTGATAATGAGGTATTAGTAAAAGCTGTTGAACAAGCAAAAGCAGCCGATAAGGCCTTGCATGTATTTGGCTTGCTGTCTGACGGCGGTGTTCACAGTCATATTAATCACCTGTATGCGGTATTGGAATTGGCAGCTAAACGAGGCTTAGATCGAGTCTTTGTTCATGCGTTTTTAGATGGGCGCGATGTTGGTCCGCAAACGGCGGAATTTTATATTAAGCAAGCACAGGACAAAATGAATGAACTGGGTGTAGGCGAGTTTGCTACTCTTTCTGGCCGTTATTATGCGATGGACCGTGATAACCGCTGGGATCGTGTGAAAAAGTCTTATGATGCGATTGCATATGGAGAAGGACCTAAGTATAGCGATCCGTTAGAAGCAGTGCGCGAGTCTTATGCCAATGAGGTGTATGATGAATTTCTTATTCCATGCGTGATTACAGATGAAAATGGACAGCCTAAGGCTACTTTAGAAGATAATGATTCGGTTATTTTCTATAACTTCCGTCCAGATCGTGCGATTCAAATTTCAGCGGCTTTTGCCAATAAGGATTTTCAAGGCTTTGAGCGTGGGGAACATGCTCCGAAAGATCTGTATTTTGTCTGCATGATGAAATATAGTGAAGCGGTGGAAGGTCATATCGCCTATAAGCCGATGAATTTGGAGAATACAGTAGGAGAAGTGCTGGCAAATAATGATTTACAGCAGCTTCGTATTGCTGAGACTGAGAAATATCCGCACGTTACTTTCTTTATGAGTGGCGGGCGCGAAGCGGAATTCCCTGGTGAAAAACGTATTTTGATTGATTCGCCCAAGGTAGCAACCTATGACTTGAAACCTGAGATGAGCGCTTATGAAGTAACGGACGCGTTATTAAATGAGCTAGATAAAGATGAGATCAATGCGATTATCTTAAATTTTGCTAACCCAGATATGGTTGGTCATTCAGGTATGCTGGAGCCGACAGTTAAGGCGATCGAGGCGGTTGACGAATGTTTAGGTAAAATAGTCGATAAAATCATTGAAAAAGGCGGTCATGCCATTATTACGGCAGATCATGGCAACTCAGATGAGGTAATAACAATAGAAGGAAAGCCGATGACAGCTCATACAACCAACCCGGTTCCGGTTATTGTAACCAAGGATGGGATAGAATTGCGTAATGGCGGTATTTTAGCTGATTTGGCACCAACATTGTTAGATTTACTCGACGTAGAAAAACCAGAAGAAATGACAGGCGACAGCCTGATCAAAAAATAAGTATTTGAAAAAGGAGAAGATAGATTATGCCATATATTACAGATGTTTACGCACGTGAAGTATTAGACTCTCGTGGTAACCCAACCGTAGAAGTAGAAATCTTTACAGAATCAGGCGCATTTGGTTCTGCATTAGTACCAAGTGGTGCATCAACTGGTGAACATGAAGCAGTTGAATTGCGCGATGGTGACAAAGACCGTTATTTAGGTAAAGGTGTTTTAAAAGCAGTAGAAAATGTGAATGAAGTGATTGCACCAGAACTTTTAGGTGTAGACGTAACACGTCAAGTAGTAATTGATCAATTATTAATTGAACTTGACGGTACAGAAAACAAAGGGAAATTAGGAGCTAACGCTATTCTTGGTGTATCGATGGCAGCAGCACATGCAGCAGCAGATTACCTTGGTATGCCTTTATATTCCTATTTAGGTGGATTCAATGCTACAACACTTCCAACACCAATGATGAACATTGTTAATGGTGGAGAGCATGCCGATAACAACGTAGATATCCAAGAATTCATGATTATGCCAGTAGGTGCTCCTACATTCCGTGAAGCACTTCGTATGGGAGCTGAAATCTTCCATAGCTTGAAGAAGGTTCTTAGCGGTAAAGGTCATAACACAGGTGTTGGTGATGAAGGTGGTTTCGCACCAAACTTAGAATCAAATGAAGAAGCATTATCTACTATCATTGAAGCAATAGAAGCAGCTGGTTACAAACCAGGTGAAGAAGTGAAGCTTGCGATGGATGTTGCCTCTTCTGAATTCTATGAAGATGGTAAGTACAACTTGAAAGGCGAAGGGGTTGTTCGTACTTCTGAAGAAATGGTTGCATGGTACGAAGAAATGATTAACAAGTATCCAATCATTTCAATCGAAGACGGTTTAGATGAAAACGACTGGGAAGGTCACAAACTTCTTACAGATCGCATCGGCGACCGTGTACAATTAGTAGGTGATGACTTGTTCGTTACCAATACAAAACGTCTTGCCCAAGGTATCGAGCAAGGTGTAGGCAACTCTATCCTTGTTAAAGTAAACCAAATTGGTACACTTACAGAAACCTTTGAAGCGATTGAAATGGCAAAACGCGCTGGTTACACTGCTGTAATCTCGCACCGTTCTGGTGAAACAGAAGATGCAACTATTGCTGATATTGCAGTAGCGACAAACGCTGGTCAAATCAAAACAGGTGCGCCGTCTCGTACCGATCGTGTAGCAAAATACAACCAGTTACTACGTATCGAAGATGAATTGGTTGGTACAGCGAAATATGCTGGTCAAACAGCGTTCTATAACTTGGACAAATAAGTAAAAGTTATTGGGACGATGTCATCAACAAAGTTCTCGTTGGCATCATACCAAACAAAGCATATAACCTCCTATTTATGTACAACCACATAGATAGGAGGTTTTTGTATAAGTAAAGAAAAACTATCATCTGTAGCTACAAATAGGATGAATAATGATGTCTATAATGCAGGTTATGTGAAGTGTCAGGCTTTTTCTATGGGGGGATTTTGAATGTTAGTATGTGCTGAGCCGCGCTTCGGAAATAGGCTGCGCTTTCCGCAGGCTTGGCTCAGTCTCCTCGTCAGCAAAGAACGCTTCCTGTGGGGTCTTCGCACTGCGCTATTCCTGCAGGAGTCTCCACCTATTTCCTACGCTAGGTAAATAGTGCTACAATTATTACAACCGCTAGCAGCATGGGTTCTAGGCACATGAAAAAGCCTGTAATCAAGTGAAAAACTGCAGATAAGCTTTCTTTTGGGGATGTCCATCATGATGCTATTTCTTGCAAGAAGTATAGAACTATTTTCCAGCGCAGGCCAACATGCTGACATACCCACTTCACATAACCTGCATTATTTAGCGTAGTTTTTGCTTGTTCTAGATTATAATGTAGGCTGTTTCCTATGCTATAATAAAAGAAAAAAGCCATAGAGGGGAGAACTATCTATGCCGACTATTTATGGACTTACCGTCGATGAGGAAACACGTTGTGAACATTATCATCAAACAGAAGATGTGATTGCAATTAAATTCAAGTGCTGCAGCAAATATTATCCCTGCTACAAGTGCCACCAAGCTTGTGCAGACCATTCAATGAAACGATGGGGAAAACATGAATTTGACCAATATGCTATTTTGTGCGGAGTATGTAAAACGGAATTAACGATCTATCAGTATTTGAATTCCAATAAATGTCCTGCTTGCGCAGCACCGTTTAATCCAGGCTGTGCCAATCATTATCATCTATATTTTGATCTCTAATAAAAAAACTAGGGTATCGCTGCATAAGCAAGCGATCAGGCCTAGTTTTTACTATTATTGATTTGTTTTTTCACGGATAAATGCTTCTACTTCATCCGCAGTATTCATACTTAGCAGTTGATCCTTATAAGAAGCTAGTTCCTCTTTCGATAGATGTTTGATCTGTGTACGAGCAGGTAAGATGGATGTTGCACTCATACTGAACTCGTCTAGACCTAATCCTAACAGAATTGGAATAGCGATGGAATCGCCTGCCATTTCACCGCACATACCTGCCCATTTGCCTTCTGCATGTGCAGCCTCAATCACGTTATGGACGAGGTTAAGGATAGCTGGATGATATGGCTGGTATAAATAGCTTACACGTTCATTCATTCGGTCAGCTGCTAATGTGTATTGAATTAAATCATTGGTTCCAATACTGAAGAAATCCACTTCTTTAGCGAACTGGCGTGCAATAACAGCGGTAGATGGAATTTCTACCATGATACCAATTTCAATATCATCAGAAACTGCTGTGCCGGCTTGTACTAAATTGTCTTTCTCTTCCAGCAGAATTGCTTTTGCCTGACGGAATTCATCAAGTGTAGCAATCATTGGGAACATAATTTTTAAATTTCCATAAGTGCTGGCACGCAATAGGGCGCGCAGTTGGGTACGGAAGATATCATCGCGTTCCAAGCAAAGACGAATAGCGCGGTATCCCAAGAATGGATTCATCTCTTTCGGTAATTCCAGATAAGTAAGTTCCTTATCACCGCCGATATCTAAAGTACGGACGACAACAGGCTTGTCTTTCATTTGCTCTAAAACAGATTTATAAGCTTCAAACTGCTCATCTTCTGTTGGGAGCTCATTTTTACCCATATATAAGAATTCGGTTCGGTATAGACCTACTCCTTCGCCGCCATTATTTAATACACCGGAAACATCCTCAGGTGTACCAATATTGGCCACTAATTCTACATGTGTACCGTCTTTAGTAACACTCGGTTCATCCTTTAATTTAGCCCATTCATTTTTTTGCTGCTCAAATTCTTCCTGCTTTTGTTGATAAAACTTGATTTCATCTTCTGTCGGGTTGATGATCACTTCGCCATGGATACCATCTACGATAATAACGTCACCCTTGTTAACCTGCTCGGTAACATTTTTCGTTCCTACTACAGCGGGAATTTCTAAAGAACGTGCCATTATGGCAGAATGAGAGGTACGACCGCCAATATTGGTAGTAAAACCTTGCACAAACTGCTTGTTCAGCTGTGCGGTATCAGATGGTGTTAGATCTTCTGCAATCACGATAACTTCCTCATCGATCAAGGCAGGATTAGGGAATGTAACACCTAATAAATGCGCCATTACACGCTTGGTTACATCTTTAATGTCGGCAGCACGTTCTCTCATGTATTCATTGTCCATACTTTCAAACATTTGAATAAACATCTGTGCTGTTTCATCTAAAGCAAACTCCGCATTTACCTTTTCATTCTGAATCTTGTCTTTGATTGGATCAATCAATTCTGGATCACTTAAAACAAGTAAGTGAGCAGAGAAAATCTCGGCATGCTCATCACCTAGTGAGGCTCGGGCATGTTTTTTGATTTTTTCTAATTCAGAAGAAGAAATGGCAAGGGCACTTGTTAGGCGTTCTATTTCCTGATCTGGATGATCAACCTTTGTTTTTTCAAAAGAAAGGTCAGGAATAGCAAGCTTATATGCCTTAGCAATGGCTATTCCATTAGATGCTGCAATACCAGTTAGTGGTGCCATTAATATATTACTCTCCTAGCCCCTCTGATTTGATTACATCAACAATAGCGTCAAGAGCTTCTTGCTCGTCAGAACCGTCAGCAACGATTTTGATTTCTGCTCCTTGTGGAATACCAAGAGACATAACGCCCATAATTGATTTTAAGTTGATAGATTTACCATTATACTCTAAGTTCATATCAGATGAGAAACTACCTGCTTTGTTTACTAACACAGTTGCTGGACGTGCATGTACTCCTGTTTCATCTGTAATTGTTACTGTTCTTTCTACTGCCATAATAAAAAACCTCCTAAGTATGATTTGAATTTTAGATCACTCTACAACCTAATTTTACCCTTGAACATGGTCTAATTTCAAGGAAAATATCAGGGTATCATTGACATTATAAAGATAGAGTCGATTTCTGACAAGACTTTTGTTTGAATATCCATAAAATAATATCTTGAAATACATGATTTTTATCCTTTTCATTCAATATTTCATGTCTGCCCGAATCGTATAATCGATAATCAATGTTCTCCATACCAAGTGATTGATAAAAAGTGACTGCCGTGTGAATACCTTTGCCATATTGACCAACAGGATCATCTTTTCCGCTGATAAATAACATTGGTAAATCTTTACGTATTTGGCTGGCTAAGGATTTAGACTGCATCTTCTCTATTCCTGTATATAGATCATAAAAAAATTGATTGCTGGGAATAAATCCGCACAAAGGGTCGGCTTGGTAACGATTCACTTGCTCCAAATCGGTAGATAACCAATCATTTGCAGTTCTTTTCTCTGTGCGCTTGTTATACCCTGAGAAGCTCAATTTATGCATCAAGGTGCTTTGCTTGTCTTTTCCCTCTACCTTGCCAAGCCACTTTGCCAGCTGTTTCCCAATTGTAAGCAATGTTTTGGACTGAGAGCCAGAACCAACCAAAATGACTCCATCAATTTCATCAGAAGACTCGATAATATAGTTTCTGCTGATAAATGAGCCCATGCTGTGACCAAGGAGGAAGAGAGGCAGCCCTTCCGGATGTTGTGTTTTAATATATTCGGTTATTTCCAGGCAATCATGTACTACTGTCTGAAAACCATCTTCATCAGCAAAAAAGCCAAGCGAGTTTGTTTCTTTACCTGTTTTCCCATGTCCACGGTGGTCATGTCCATAAACGATAATCCCCTGAGAATTGAGAAAAGCGGCAAAATCATGATAACGTTCAATATGTTCCGCCATACCATGGGCAATTTGGACAATGGCTACAGGCTGGCTTGCTGGGAGCCAGGCTTTTAGATATAAGCGGCAGCTATCACGGACAGGGACCCAAAATGAATGTTCAGGCATTACTAATCCTCCTTTTTTATCATGGAACTAAGGAATAAAAAAATCCCCAATGATAGAATTCTCGCTATCGCTGTTTGTTTATGCTGTATTTCTATTATACATGATCAGCAATGGATATTTTTAAGGATTTGCGTGTTCTTTGTCCCTGTATAGTAAAAATGTCTTGCTATTCTATTATTTTTTTGCTACATTGATATTATGTATTTGTACGTTTAAGGGGGGTTTGCAACTTGTTGACTGTTGCAATTACTTTATTAGTTATTGATGCGATTGCCCTAATTGTATTGGTATTACTTCAATCAGGGAAGAGCGCAGGCTTGTCTGGCGCGATTTCTGGTGGTGCTGAACAATTATTTGGTAAGCAAAAGGCTCGTGGGATAGACGCTGTACTTCATCGGGGTACTATCATTACAGGTAGTCTATTCTTTGTCTTGACTTTTGCTATAGCTTATTTAATATAAAAATAAATGAAAATAGCATCAATGAACATCCTTTGCTTATTTGCAAGGGATGTTTTTCATTACAGGAATAGAACGCCAGAACTAATAGGGTTTATTTCTTTCTAAAATAGGTAATAGTTTATAGTAGGTGGTGCAGAAAGGGGAAAGAATGATATGAAGATGAAACAACCGGAACCTTTTATGTTTAAAGGCGGGGAACGTGCGGTATTATTATTACATGGCTTTACAGGACATTCTGCTGACATGCGCATGCTGGGCAGGTTTTTAAATAGTAAAGGTTATACATGTTATGCTCCGATTTATCGCGGACATGGAAAAACACCGGAAGATTTGCTTGATGTTAGTGCTGACCAATGGTGGCACGACGTAGATCAGGCTTACCAATATTTACGGGAACAAGGTTATCAAAAAATAGCCATTGCAGGATTATCACTTGGAGGTGTACTAGCTTTATATCTTGCTTGCAATAATCCTGTGGTTGGTGTCGTTACAATGTGTGCGCCAATGTTTTTTGATAATGAAGAACAGCTGACGATTGGGTTTCGCCAATTTGCAAAAGACTATAAAGAATTAGAAGGCAAGGATAAGGAAACAATAGATCAGGAGATAGAACAACTGGTGATTAACTCTAAAGCGTTGTTTAAGCAAATTGAGTCTTCTATTACAAAGGTGAAAGAAAATGTGGGCATGCTGTATGCACCAACAATGGTCATACAAGCAGAACAAGACGAAATGATTAACCCTGAAAGTGCAAATTACATTTATGATCATGTAGAAACAGATCAGAAAGAAATCAAATGGTATAAACATGCTGGCCATGCAATTACCTTCAGTAAAGAGAAGGATCAGCTGCATGAAGATGTTGCAGCTTTTTTAGAATCATTGGACTGGTAATTGTTATACTAAAGAAATAGAGAGAAAGAGGTGAAAATATGACAACAAATCAAACATTACAACAAAATATTTTGAACTATTTTCAAGAAAATGCGACAAAACCATTATCGATTCATGAACTGGAAGAGATAATGGAAATGGAAGAAACAGAACAATTTACCGAACTAGTTAAGGCACTCAATCACTTAGAGAATTCCGGTGCTTTAATTAGGACAAGGAAGAATCGCTATGGGCTGCCAGAGAAAATGAATTTAATCAAAGGTACTATCCAAATGCATACCAAGGGATTTGCTTTCTTAATCCCAGAGGATGACACAATGGATGATATCTATATAAATCAAGCTGACTTGGCTTCTGCGATGAATGGAGATACGGTATTTGTCCGTGTCGACCGTAGAGATGACCAGGATAAAAGGGCAGAAGGCGTTGTCGTACGTATCATCGAGCGTCATAGTAATGAAGTGATCGGCACATATGATGACAATGGAGCCTTTGGTTTTGTGATTGCCGATGACAAACGGATTCCTCATGATATTTTTGTTCCAAAGGGGGAATCTAAAGGAGCGGTTGATGGTCATAAAGTGATTGTCGAGATCACTAAATATCCAGAAGGTCGTTTAAGTGCAGAGGGACGAGTGATTGAAATCCTTGGTCATAAAAATGATCCCGGTATGGATATTAAGTCAATTATCTATAAAAATGGGATTGCAGTTGATTTTCCTAAAGAGGTATTAGAGCAGGCTGAGAGTATTTCCGAGGAAATAAGCCCAGAAGAGCTGAAAGATCGCCGTGACTTGCGCGAAGAAACGATCGTTACAATTGATGGAGCTGATGCAAAAGACCTTGATGATGCTGTAACAGTTACCAAGTTAGCAAATGGTAATTATAAATTAGGAGTTTATATTGCCGATGTGACTCATTATGTTGCAGAAAACTCACCAATTGATCAAGAGGCCTTTGAAAGAGGTACCAGTGTGTATTTAGTCGACCGTGTGATACCGATGATCCCTCATCGTTTATCCAACGGTATTTGTTCATTAAACCCACAGGTAGATCGTTTAGTGCTTGGCTGTGATATGGAGATTGATGACAAAGGGACAGTGGTTAGTCATGACATTTTTCAAGCTGTTATTAATACGACAGAGCGAATGACTTATAAAGCCGTCAATCAAATTTTGGTTGATCAGGATCAAGAAATGATGGAACGATACGCTGCCTTAGTTCCTATGTTTCGTGAAATGGAAGACTTGGCTTCTGTATTACGCCGGAAACGCTTTGGCAGAGGAGCGATTGATTTTGACTTTAAAGAAGCGCAAGTGCTGGTTGATGAGCAAGGGAAGGCAAAGGATGTAATAATTCGTGAACGTTCAGTAGGAGAACGACTGATTGAAGAATTTATGCTCTGTGCTAATGAAACGATTGCGGAACATTTCCATTGGATGGATGTCCCGTTTATCCATCGGATTCATGAGGATCCTGAGCCGCAGAAGCTGCAGACATTCTTTGAATTTATTGCTAGATTTGGCTATATAGTAAAAGGTACATCTAATGAAATTCATCCTCAGGCATTGCAGCGTGTTCTCGATGAAGTGGCCGGAACGGATGAAGATATGATTATTTCCAAGCTGATGTTAAGATCGATGAAACAAGCGAAATATGATCCACAAAGTGTTGGACATTTCGGTTTGGCGACAGAATTCTACACTCATTTCACATCGCCGATTAGAAGATACCCTGATTTGATCGTTCATCGTTTGATTCGAACCTATTTGATTGAAGGTAGGTTAGATGAACGAACAAGACGGTACTGGAAGGATCGAATGCCTGATATTGCCAAGCACGCGTCAGAGAAAGAACGAGCTGCTGTGGATGCGGAACGGGAAGTAGACGATTTGAAAAAGGCAGAATATATGCTGGATAAGATCGGTGAAGAATATGAAGGTGTCATAAGTTCCGTAACGAATTTTGGTTTATTTGTCGAATTACCGAATACAGTGGAAGGACTTGTCCATGTCAGTTACTTGACAGATGACTACTACCATTTTGATGAGAAGGCTTATGCTATGATTGGTGAAAGGACAGGAAATGTCTTTCAAGTAGGGGATGTTGTAACTGTCAAAGTAGCTCAGGTTAATTTGGATGAACGCGCCGTCGATTTTGAGATCGTTGGCATGAAGCCTAGAAAAGAAAGACCTATCCCAGTTAATCGCAGCAATAAAAATAAACAGGATAAAGGTCAGTTAAAGAAAGTAGCTAAAAAAGCACAAAAATCCAATGGAAAAAGGCCTGCTAAGAAAAAGGGGCAGAAAAAGAAAAAGAGACGCTAATATCTGTGAATCAAGGTATTTATGGCTGCAAGCTCCTGCCTTAAGGGTAGGGGCTTGTCCAGTCATGAGACAGAGAGCAACCTTGACTCGCATGATGGCTGAATATTTGGTACAATAAGTGGTACCGAATAACAGGGGGAAGCGAAGATGGCAAAAGAAAAGGGAAGAGTACTTGCACAAAATAAAAAGGCAAGCCATGATTATTTTATTGAAGAGACATATGAAGCTGGCATTGTCTTACAAGGTACCGAGATTAAATCTATTCGTGCCGGAAGAGTTAATTTAAAGGACAGCTTTGCCACCATTAGACAAGGGGAAGCCTATATCAACAACATGCATATTGCGCCATATGAACAAGGCAATCGATTTAACCATGAGCCGACACGTGCGCGCAAGCTGTTATTACATCGTAAAGAGATCGATAAATTAATTGGTGAGACCAAACAAGCAGGTTATTCACTAATTCCATTGAAAGTTTATATTAAGAATGGCTTTGCGAAGGTTTTGTTAGGTCTTGGTAAAGGAAAGAAAAATTATGATAAGCGTGAAGATTTAAAACAGAAGCAAGCCAAACGGGATATGGACCGTGCTCTCAAGGATCGCTTGAACTAAGTTTTTCCAGTCAGCAATCCTTGAATTATCTGTTTTATATGGTATAATGGTAGTTGTCGTTACAGACATAACAATTGAATAGATGAGCTGACCAGCTTATTCCGTTCATCCTTTTATTTTTGATAAGGGGACGTTACGGATTCGACAGGGGTAGGTCGAGCTCAGGTTGCGCGTCGAGGTTACGGCTCGTAAAACGTTACGCCAATAATAACTGGCAAAGAAAACAATTACTCTTTAGCAGCTGCGTAAGCACTGCCTAAAGGATCCTTCCTGCCATCGCCCATGTGTCAGATAGAAGGGTCTCACTTATCAGTGGGCTACGCTGCGATCCTCCGCCTGGGGATTTAGCAGAAGAGACCAATCAGGCTAGCTACTTGGACGCCTGTTGGTAGGCAGAAGAGCTAGCGAATCACGAATATACCAACTATGCGTGTAGACACCTGAGTGCCGATATCCTTGGACGTGGGTTCGATTAGACAATAGTCGCCTTATGTGGTAACACATAAGTGAAAATTCGGCTTTATCGGTGAAACCTACGTTACCTTCTTGGGTAATAAGGCAATACCGAGCGGTATGTGAAGTAATTCAACAGCCGTGTATCGACTTATAGGCTCCCTTTTATCAGCGGAGTACTAGGATGTGAAGTACTGCTTTCTATTTTCAGAAAGTAAATCTACATTTCGCATAATACGCCGAGGAACCTGATTAGATTACACAGGTTCAAGATATAGTCAGTGCCATGACGAAAGCATGGAACAGCACGTCCCACCGTCTCCACCAATACATAATTGGTGGTTTTTTTTTGAACGAAAAAATCTTGATGGTGATTTTGCCCCATTGTCCCTTTATACGAATGCTTACATAAAAAGTTATCAGATCAGCCTTTCGAAAGATCATTCAGTCATATGCTACTTCTTGTATAAATTGTCGCACGTTTTATTCAGTTAAAATAATGATAAGGTAAGTCGGATTTATGCAATGATAGTAAGAGGTTTTGTGTGTGGAACAGTTGAGTAATCAAATTGAACATAAGCTTTACACAGGTGAAACAAATCTAGATAAAAGCAGAGATTTAATGAGTGATAAATTCTTTATAATTCAAAAAAATGTGTTTCGAACTCCATTTTCTTTAATAACTTTTCCTTTGTATATTTTCCATTTCTTACAGTTACTTCTTCATATTGTTTTAAAATCCATTCTGCACGTTTTTTCTTTTTAGTAATTCTAAGGTAAGGAGAGACTTCTTTCAATATATAGAAAACATCTATTTTGATTTTAATACTATGTATATAAGAATCTTTAAACTTATCTGGCTTATAATTCTTTTTATTAAAGATGTGGCCACCCGTAACGGTTTGGATATATTCTAACAGCTCAAAATCGGTAGAAGCAATAGTGATAGAAGGACGTCTGTGTTCCTTTTCATGCATCCTTGTTAGTGTTATAGTACCTTCACCATCAATTATTCCTGCTAAATAAGCAGCTTCACTAATTTCCACTATGAAAGCTCCTCTCTTTCCTTAATCATTCAATATGCTTTCTCGTGTAAAGGCGTTAAAAATAGATGTTATCATAAATAGTCTATCATAAGTTTAATTCATTGGTAAAACTTCGGTCCCAAGAAAAATCAAGTGCAAGAATTTTAGCTAACTGAAGAATTTATCATGTACTCGACTGGCTCACCCCTAAAAACATCAATTGACCTCCAATTCTTGGCAGTTTATAATGAAGGTCATCAATGAAAACGTTGTCATTTTGAAAGGAGGAGTATATGATTACATATTTAACGGATTTCTTTCTAGACCTCCGCTTGAAATATAAGATGGTGATTTTGACGACTTTAGTGCTGTTATCTTTTAGTGTAGGAGGATTATCGATTCTGCAATATGCCTTTAATCTGTATAATCAAGAAATCTACCGCCAATCAGCTCAAGCGTTACAAGTATCGATGAATTCAATGGAATCCGAATTAAGAAAAATGGAGCAGTTATCCTATCAAATTGCCACAGATCGGTATGTACAATCTTACTTATTAGATATAAATAATACTGAATCTCATTACTATAAGTTTCTTTTTGGCAGTGAATTGAGGAGACATCTGCTGCAAATTGGTGCCCTTAACAAATATGTGCAATCGATCCAAGTATATGACACATCGGATAATGAATATGCCAGCGGAAATATGACCGTTCGCTTGTCAGAAGAAAGAAGAGAAGCATTGAAGGAAGCGGCAAATGAGGCAGAGGGCGGAATCAGTTGGGTTTCTCCTTCAGAAGAGGATGAAAGCGTGACAGCAGTAAGAGGAATTCGTGAATATATCAATTTTTCACTTGAGAATCTAGGTACAATGGGCATTCGAGTTAATATCAGGCAAATGATGGATGAATTAACTAATAATATGGAGGCACAAGGAACTAATTTTTTGATTTTTGACAAACAGGAGTATCAGCTGTTTGCAAGTGAAAATTTTTTCGAGGATTTTAAGCCGTCATCATATATGGAAGGGAAACAAGGATATCAGATTATCAGCTATCAAGGGGAAAAGTACTTCTTTACCTATTCCGAATCTGAAGCAGATCATTTGGACTGGACATATGTCATTATTACCCCATACAGCAGTCTGTTTACGGTTATCACAAAGGCCAGAACGGCAGTGTTTTTGACCTATTCGATCTTATTTATTTTGGTTGTATTTCTAGGTGTTAAATTTACTGGCACAATTGTCAATCCAATTGAAAGTCTGAATAAGAAAATGAAAAAGGTGCAGACGGGTGATTTTAATTATGAAGATGTCGGTATGGAAGTAAGGACCTCCAAAGATGAAGCAGGTCAAATGCATGAGAACTTCAAGAAAATGATGCAGCAAATCAATGATTTAATTATTGAAAACTATAAGAAACAGCTGCTTATTAAAGAATCGGAATTTGAGACTTTACAAGCACAAGTGCATCCGCATTTTCTCTATAATACGTTAGAATCGATTAATTGGTCCGCTCAAATGGCAGGTGAAAAGAAGATAGCACAAATGGCAGAATCATTAGGATATGTGCTGCGTGCGTCTATTAATACAAAAGAAGCCCTGATTTCTTTGAAAGAAGAGCTGGCTATCGTGGATCACTATATCACGATTCAACGATACCGCTTTGAGGAGCGGCTGCAATTTTCAAAGGATATAGAAGAAAAATATCTAACCGTAATGGTACCTAAATTTATAATTCAGCCATTGATTGAAAACTCGATTAAATATGGACTGCAGGAAATTATCGGACCTTGTGCTGTCACTTTATCGGTGCGAGAAGAAGAACAGCAAATAATCATAACGATAGCAGATAACGGACCAGGCATGAATCCAGACTATATTCGTGAAATAGAACAAGGAGAATATACAGCAAAAGGTACAGGGATCGGTATTCGCAATATTAATGAACGCATAAGGATGCTGTTTGGAGAGGAATATGGATTGAAGATAGAAAGTATTATACATCAAGGTACAGTTGTTTCTATTAGATTACCAAGAAAGGATGGAACCATGTAATGTATACCGTGTTATTAGTAGATGATGAACGGATGATTTTGGAGGGGATTTCTTCTATTGTAGATTGGCAAGCGTATGAAACCAACTTAATTGGTAAGGCAATGAATGGAATAGAAGGTTATCAATTTATCAAGGAACAGCAGCCAGATATTGTGATTTCGGATATCACGATGCCAGGATTGGACGGGATTGGTTTAATCAAAAAGGCTCAGGCGGAATTTCCAGAGATCAAGTGGATTTTTCTGTCTGGTTATAATGAGTTCGAGTATGCCAGACAGGCCATGCGCTACGGGGTGAAACATTACCTGTTAAAGCCTTGTAATGAACAACAAATTGCGGAAGCATTGCAAGAGGTCATTCAAGAAATCGATACATCTGAACAAGAAAAGAAATTAAGCATCAAAATGGAATGGCGTGAAATCTTGCAGCAATTATTCAATGGCCACCCTATAACCGAAAATCTATCTGCCAAAGTCCATCAGTTAATGGGTGCCTTGTTTCAAGGAAAAGAATTTGGCTTCTTCATGTTAGTGGCAGAAGATAAGCTAACCTATGAGGAATGTATAGATATCAAACAAGCCGTGGTAAAAGAATTTGGAGAAGAACTGGTGATTGATATCTGTCTAGATAATAAATGGATTACCAGTCTGCCAAGGCATGTGTTAATCAATCATTATATAGCCCATTTTTTATCGACTAATCCAAAAATGCAGGAACATCGCTTTACTGCCATAATCATTAATGATTACAACTTACGTCATAATGGTTCCTTTCCGAATATATACGACCTTGCGGAACAACTTTTTTACCAAGACAGGGGAAGTACAATAGACTACGCCAGTTCCTTTCGTTTTCAAGAAAAAATCCCTGCCGATTTGGAGGTAGACATTGACAAGGTCTTACGTATGTTAAGAAGTGAGAAAACAGTACAATTGTCGACATATTTTCAGGCATTTGTGGAGCAGGCAAAGCAGCAGCGTATATCTCCTAAGTTGGTGAAGGGATATGCCGTGCAGCTGTATCTTATATTAATGAATAAGTATCCGCATGTTACGACAGAAGATCGGGTAGAAGCAATTGAACAGATCGAGAATGATCAATACAGCTCAGAATTATTGGCTTTTTTCACAGAACTGTTTAAACGCTTAATTACTTATTCAAAGACATCGGTTAAATACTCAAAAATAGTACAGCAAATGCTGGCTGTGATTGAAGAGGAATTAAGCAATTCGGAATTATCGTTACAAGGGATAGCCTCTGATCACTTATATATGAATGCTGACTATTTAGGCAAAACATTTAAAGCCGAGGTAGGGCAGGGTTTCTCATCTTATGTAACCAATGCCCGTATTAACAAGGCAGTAGAAATTATTGAGAACGAAAGAGATATCAAGGTATTTGAATTAGCAGAGAAAATAGGTTTCGGCAACAACCCCCAATACTTCAGCCAATTGTTCAAACGGATAAAAGGCAGTACACCATCTGAAATCATTAAGACAAGAGGAGAATAACACAAAGGAAGATCTTTTGACATTAACAGATTAGCTAATGGGTCAATTGTTTAGAAGAAAGAGCGATTAGAGATGGTATAGGATATTTCATACATTCTGTCTTTCCTTTGTCAGAGAGGAGGCAGAATGTATCAGGACAAGTTCTGCTGTTGTAAGTATTGTTTCACTAAAACGTTTCAATTATAGAGAAATCTTATCTGTTAATAAATTATTTTAATAAAGTAGAGAAATAATCATAGTAATCAAAATGCTCTTTTTTTTAAACATTGACCACTGATTTTTCTATAATACCTTGACGAACATATCTGTTACCATATGGTTGTAATCGCTTACAAAATAATAAAAAGGGGAGATGAAGAATGAAAAAATCTTTATTGGGATTATTCGGAGTCATCATGATGGTTTTGCTGGCTGCATGTGGTGGTGAAGATGGAACGGAAAATACAAGTGGTGATGCAGATAATGATACAGATGGCGGCACAGGCGGAGATATCACCTTGAGAATTGCTTGGTGGGGAGATCAATCACGAAATGATTACACATTAGAAGTAATTGAAATGTTTGAAGAACAAAATCCTCATATAACGATTGAAGCGGAATATGCAGGCTGGGATGATTATTGGCAAAGGTTAGCTCCTCAAGCAGCTGCAAATGAACTTCCTGATATTATTCAAATGGATTTATCCTATATTTCACAATATGCTGATAATGGGCAGCTTGCCGATTTAGAACCATTCTTTGGCGAGCAGATTGATATCTCTGATATTGCAGAGAATACGATCGAAGCAGGAAGAATTAATGATGGTATTTATGGATTTAATTTAGGTTCTAACGTACTAAGTACACACTATAATCCAGAGATTTTAGCAGAAATAGGTATAGATGAAATGCCGGAAAGGTATAGTTGGGATGAATATCAAGAAATGGCTGAATTAGCAGCTAATGCAGATTATATATTTGATACTGGTATGCAGTCAGATGTATTTTTTAACCTTTACTTACGTCAGCATGATGGCCGGCTTTATGCGGAAGATGGTAATGGGCTTGGCTATGAAGATGATCAATTATTTGTCGACTTTTTTACAATTATAAAAGAGCAAGTGGACTCTGGAGCTACTCCAAGTCCTGATGAAACAGCTCAATATGCTGGACCGGAAGATAGCCCTGTGATGAAGGGAGAAGGGGTAGCTGTTCATCAATGGTCTAATCAATATGTAGGGATTCAAGAAATGAATGAAGATATTAATTTTGAGATTGCTCCGCCTCCTGGTGAGGAACTGGAGAAAGGTTTATTCCTAAAGCCGAGCATGTATTTTTCTATATCGGAAAATTCTGATCATAAGGAAGCAGCAGCCGAATTTATTGACTTCTGGGCCAATGATATCGAGGCCAATAAGATCATCTTAGGAGAAAGAGGTGTACCAGTTTCTTCAATTGTACAGGAAGAACTGTCAACAGAAGTGGACGCTGCGCAGGCAAAAGTGTTTGAATATGTGACTTGGGCAGAAGAAAACAGCACACCAATGGGGGCGCCGGATCCTTCAGGAGCTGGTGAAATTATCGAACTGTTGGGTAATTTAAGTGAGCAGATTGCCTATGGGGAAGTTACGCCAGAGGATGCTGCAGCGCATTTCAGAACACAAGCAGAAAGTATTTTAGGAAACTAAAAGAATGAGGAACAAGAATAGCTGATTCTTAACAGGTCAGCTATTCTTGTTAAAAAAGAGATAGTGGAAAGGAGTTCACAACTATGCAGACTCATATGAAGCAAAATTTATGGGGATACTTATTTATCAGCCCATTTATTATTGGGTTTTTAGCATTCACGATTGTTCCTATGATTGCTTCACTTTATTTTTCTTTTACTTCTTATAATCTATTTAATCCTCCTGAATGGATTGGATTTGCAAACTATATCGAAATGTTTACCAGTGATCCGCGATATATACAGTCACTAAAGGTTACATTTATTTATGTATTGGCTGGTGTGCCGCTTCAGCTTGTTTCAGCATTGTTTGTTGCCATGTTATTGAATACTGCTTCCAGAGCCGTCGGACTTTACCGTACTGTCTATTATTTACCATCACTAATTGGTGGAAGTGTGGCCGTAGCTATTATGTGGCGCAACATTTTCGGTGATGAGGGGATCATTAATCTGGCTCTGCAAGGCTTAGGGTTAGATCCAGTTCGCTGGTTTGGCAATCCTACTGCAGCGCTATGGATGTTAATTTTTTTAGCAATTTGGCAATTTGGTTCGTCGATGCTTATCTTTTTAGCTGGCTTAAAATCAATTCCGCAAAGCTATTATGAAGCAGCAAGTGTAGATGGTGGCAGCTATTTCCAAAAGTTTTTCCATATTACACTGCCAATGTTAAGTCCTGTTATCTTATTTAATACTGTTATGCAGACAATTGGAACTTTTATGACATTTGTTCCCGCTTATGTTATTTCAAAAGGTACTGGCGGACCATTAGATGGAACATTATTGTATTCCCTTTATCTGTTTAAACAGGGATTCGAATTTTTCCATATGGGCTATGCTTCCGCAATGGCATGGGTTATTTTAGTCGTGATTGCGGTTATCACATCACTGATATTTTATTCCTCCAAATTCTGGGTTCATTACGAATCGGAAGGGGGCAGATAAGTGATGAGACCAAAGCATATCAAAAAAATAATCTATCATGTCTTTGTCAGCGGTTTAGCTGTTCTGCTGCTGTACCCTGTGTTTTGGCTGATTGCCAGTTCTTTTAAAGAGACCGGACAAATTTTTGCAACAGCTGGCAACTTAATACCCAAGCCATTTACTTTTGAAAATTATGCACAAGGATGGCAAGGGATGGGGAATTACGGTTTTGATACCTATATTATGAATACATTTGTCTATGTCCTGTTAGTTTTGCTTGGCCATCTGATCTCATGTTCCTTGATCGCCTTTGGATTTGCACGATTAAAATTTACAGGAAGAGGAATATGGTTCGCGATTATGATTATGACCTTAATGTTGCCATCTGAAGTACTAATGATTCCGCAATATATTATTTTTGCTCAGCTTGATTGGTTGAATTCTTTAAAACCATTGGTAGTCCCGGCTTATTTTGGTCATCCTTTTTTCATTTTTTTATTGGTTCAATTCATTAGGACTATACCTAGAGAACTGGACGAGGCTGCTATTATTGATGGGTGTAATACCTTTGGGATATTCACCAAAATTATTTTACCGTTATTAGTCCCAGCCTTAGCAACCACTTCGATCTTTACGTTTTATTGGACGTGGAGTAACTTGTTAGGTCCTGTATTATATCTGAATAGTCCAGGTAACTATACGGTTTCCATGGCATTAAATATGTTTCTAAGTAATGAAACAGTGTCTAATTGGGGAGCCATGTTTGCGATGTCAGTTGTATCCTTGATCCCTGTGTTTATTATTTTCTTTATATTTCAGCGTTATGTGGTGGAAGGCATCAGTACCAGCGGATTAAAGGGATAGAAGAAAGGGAGAAAATCATGGCTGCATTAAATAAGGTGTTAGAATGGATCACAAAGGTTGCTTATTTGAACCTGCTTTGGCTAGGCTTTAGTATGATGGGGTTAGTGGTGGCTGGCTTCTTTCCAGCAACGGTAGCAACTTTTGCGGTCGTAAGAAAATGGATAACAGGTCATACAGATATTCCTGTTTTCCAACAGTTCTGGAAACAGTTTCGGCAGGGGCTGCTGTCAGCCAATCTACTCGGGTATCCATTTGTGCTATTGGCGTACATTTTGTATCTGGATTTTCTGTTTATTACGATTGTATCCAACCAGGCAAGTTTAATTCTGACGATTCCTTTTCTCATTATTTCTATTATGGCAGTTTTAACTATTTTGTATCTATTTCCTGTCTATGTACATTTTGATATGAAAATCATGGATGTGATAAAAACCAGCTTCTTCATGGTGCTGCTAAACCCGCTTCAAACTGTCTGTATGGCATTAGGTGCTTTTGCGGTACTGTATGGGTTATGGCATTTTCAATGGTTGTTTCTCTTTTTTAGCATGAGTGTATTGGCGATTGTTTTAACGATGCCTGCCTTACATGCGAGTAATAAAATCTATCAGAAACAAAAACAGATTGCCCAGAAAGCTAGTATCGAAGAAAAATAGAAGAAAAGAGCCGGGTCAAAAGTAGAGCATAATCGCTAAAATGCGAATAAAAACCTGAATTTATTTTTATAGATTCGGGTTTTTTTGGCGGAATTCTACAAAATTTGTCTAGTTTGAATGGGAAATAAGAGCAGTGAACAGTTTAATTTACTTTGAAAGACAGGGAGGTTAGAAAATAATAAGCTATAATAGATAACGAATACGTAAACTTGAAATCTAAGTTCGGGTTTGCAAGAATTATTTTCTATTAAAAAATGTTGATAGAAAAAGACGGAAATGTTACATTTGTTTTTCTCTTGGATTCGAGGTAAAATGCCAATTTATTGCGATTCTTTGCTATATACAGCTGTTATTCTTGACAAAATATAAGAATTATTTTCTCGATTTTGAAATATATTTGTAACATTAGCATCATACGATTGAAATCTATGTATGTTACACTGAGTCTGGTTCAAAAGAAATACATCATAGATCTCAATAAGAATATAGAATTATACATAGAATACCAAAATGAACGAAAGTAGGGGAATTATTAAAAATGCGAGAGAAAAAGATTACGGTAAAAAGTTCTGTTGTTGCTCTTTCAGTTGTCACAGGTTTGTTATTTGCTCAATCGGTTAGCGCGGAAACAAAAGAAGAAGTGCAGTCACAACGGTCTGAGGTACAAGCAGATATTAGTGAAAAAGAACAGGAAATTGAAAAAATTAAAACAGAATTAATTGAATTAAACGAGAAAATCCAACGTTTGGACGAAGCTATCGCAGACAATGAAAAAGAAATTAAAGCAACAAAGGACAAGATTGCTCAAGCAGAATCTAATATTACTGATTTAGAAAAAGAGATTGAAAAAATTGAAGAGAATATAGAGCGTAGAAATGAAATCTTAAAAGAAAGAATCTCTTCTTTACAGGAAAACGGCGGTTCTACCGGGTACTTAGAAGTACTTCTTGGAGCTGATAATTTTATCGATTTAATTGACCGTGTATCTCTTGTAAACAAAATTACACAAGCGGATCAAGATCTACTAGAACGTCAGCAAGAAGATAAAGAAGCAGTTGAAGCAAATAAAAAAGAATTAGATACGAAATTACAAGAATTAGAAGATGTTAAAGCAGATTATGAAGAAATGCAAGAACAAATTGTTGCTCAAAAAGATCAAAATGAAGAATTAAAAGATGAGTTAAAACAAAAAGAAGAAGAAAATAGTGATATTTTAGGTGATCTTAAGATTGAAGATGAGCTTTTAGCAAATAAAGAGCGTGCCATTGAAGAGGCAGAAGAAGCAGAACGTCGTCGTATCCAGCAAGAGGAAGAAGCAGCTAGAGCAAGAGCTGAGGCAGAAGCTGCGGAAGAAGAACAAGCAAGTGAAGCAGCCGATACAGAAGAAAATGCTTCAGCAGCAGAAAGTTCTTCAAGTTCAAATGAGAATTCCTCCAGTAATGATAATGAATCAAGCAGCAGTAACAACAGCAGTGCTAACAGCTCAGACAGTTCAAATAATACTGCCAATGTTTCTAGCAGCAGCAAACCAGCTGAGAAAACAGTAAGCCAACCAAAAACAACTGCGTCAGCTAGTGGAAACTTACAAACTATTATGAATGCTGGTAATAAATATATTGGTAACTCTGTTTATGTATTTGGCGGTGGAAGAAGCGCTTATGATATTGCAAATGGACGTTTTGACTGTTCAGGTTTTGTAAGCTGGGCATTTGGTCAAGGTGGAATTAGTCTTCCAGCAAGTACAGACGCTTTAGCAACAGTTGGTACAAAAGTTTCTACAAGTGATATGAAGCCTGGTGATATTGTTTTCTTTGATACATACAAAAAGAATGGTCACGTAGGTATCTACCTAGGAAACAATCAGTTCATCGGTTCCCAAAGTTCAAACGGTGTAGAAATTGCTAACATGGGAAGCGGATATTGGAAAAAGACTTTTGCGGGACATGTGCGTCGTGTAGCTAACTAAAGAAATGAAGAAGAACAAGTGATTTATACAAATATCACTTGTTCTTTTTTTGTGCTAGATGATTCTGTTTGAATTAAACGCAACTTTCACATACATAAACAAACACCTATACCTTACTATCATTCCTTGATGAATAGCGAAGGGGGATGGACAGGTTAAGACTCCTAAATGTTGTAGAATCATACCGTAGCGATTGCCTTGCACTTGATACCTATCATTTATTTCTTCTATGTTCAGTCGATCTGCTTGTGTTAATATCAAAGCAGAAAAAAGCTGTTGCACCATCAGTTACCTAATGGTGCAACAGCCTCTTGTCGTTAACAATATTGATCATAGGCAGTTGTGAGCTGACTAATAATATCTTCTAATTCATAACCTTCAATCTGCTCTCTCGGAATAAAATGTTTTAATGCTCCATTTTCTAAAATAGCCATAGAAGGCGAAGATGGCTCCACATCTACAAAATATTCTCTCATTTTATTAGTAGCCTCGCGATCCTGCCCAGCAAAGACAGTAACTAGCTGGTCAGGCTTTTTACCATGTTCCAGTGATTGAACGGCAGCAGGACGAGCAAGACCTGCGGCACAGCCGCATACAGAATTAACTACCACTAAAGCAGTTCCTTTTGCTTCACTAATAAATTGATCAACGGCCTCAGATGTTTCTAGCTCTTGGAACCCAGCGTTAGTTAATTCAGCTCGCATCGACCGTGTAACTTCTCTCATATATTCTTCATATGCATTCATTGTTTATCCTCCTCGTTATCTTTCCTAATCACATAGTAACAAAATAGTCCTTAGCATGGCGACTGATTTGTTTGGTAATCGATTAATTTTATCTTTACCCAGCCTCTTAAACTATTGATAAACCAAAGCTGATCAACATAAGTAAGGCTGGATAAGTGGATATTAGCCTCCGTAATAATACCTTCTCTAACTAATTTCTCACGAAAAGTGCCAGGTAATAAGCCGTCAGATACTGGCGGTGTAAAGTATTGCCCATCCTTTTCCACTACCAGGTTGCCAATTGTGAATTCTGTCGCATTACCTTCCTGATTCCATAATAGTGAAGTGAAAACTTCTGCGGGTTTAACAAGGTCGATTTCCTTGTATAGGTCCCTGTTGGTCGTTTTATGATAGAGATAGCGATTTTCGTGATCTACAGGAAAAGGTGCAAGGATAGCGGTTTGCTCCCCTGTTCTCTTCTCCATTTTTTTACAGGTGATATCGATTTCCCCATTTGGATCATACAGCAGTCTCACTCTGAATAAGCCAGACGGATATTCAATCGCTGTCTGCTGCAGTTTTTGTTTCAATAGTGAGGGATTCCAAGGATAAGCAAAATAAGAAACAGATTGTTCCAAACGGTCTTGGTGGTAATCTTTTAATGGATAGTGTCCATTTTCTAATTTCATCGTTTCGAGTAGTGGATAAGCGGCATGGCTTGCTTGCAGGATTTGTGCCTTTTGCTGCAGCTCATCGTATTCTGAAGCGCTTGTGGAATCCCAGGTAATCCCACCGCCAGTTCCGTAAGTAGCCCGCTTATCTTCTATAATTACTGTACGGATCGGTACATTAAAGACCGCCTTACGCTCTGGGGTAATGTATCCTATAGCTCCACAATAAACCTCTCTTGGCTCTGTTTCCAAGGCAGCGATCTGTTTCATGGTTTCTATTTTGGGGGCACCTGTAATAGAGCCACAAGGGAATAATGCCTTAAACACGTCGAAAAGTTTGCTTGTCGTAAGTTTTGCCTTAATGGTAGAAGTCATTTGATGGACTGTCGGATAGGTTTCGATATCAAATAGGTTAGTTACCTTCACACTTCCTATCTCAGCAATTTGGCCAAGATCATTACGTAATAGATCAACAATCATTACATTTTCAGCACGATCTTTCTCTGAATGAAAGAGCTGCTGCTTTAATTGCTTGTCCTCCTTCCATGTTTTCCCTCTTCTGATCGTGCCTTTCATTGGTTTGGTTGTAATTTCTCCATCCTCCATACGGAAAAATAATTCGGGAGAAGCAGATAATATTTGAAACTGATTAAGGTTTAAATAAGCGCAATAAGAAGCCGCTTGGTTTGTCCTTAATTGTTGATAAAAGCTGTAACTCTCCCCTTGGAAATTCGCTTGAAGCCTGGTAGTATAATTGACTTGATACGTGTCGCCAGCAGCGATGGCATCTTTTATTCTCTTGATACCTGACTGATAGGTATCAAAATCTGTCGCACACTCCCAATCGGATAATGAATAATTTCCTTGTTGATAAGGTATGCTCAACGTTTCAGGTTTTTCAAATGCTGCGAACCATAAGAGTGGGAGTCTGCTTTGATCTGAAACGATATAATTGACATCAAAGGCAGGGGCAGCCTCATAAGATAGACAGCCAGCAATATAGTAGCCACTGGATAGATAGGTCTCTATATCATCGAAAATTGCTTCCACATTGTTTATTTGATAAGTATGCCAGATCTTGATAGGATCTTTAAATTGATAAGGCTGCTGCTCAAAATCGAACTGTAACAGTATATCTGACAAAGTAGTTCACCTCGGACTTTCATGATGGGGAAATAGTTCTAATGAATGAAATCTTTCTATATTATAACGCATCTTCGTTTGACACACGATCCTAAAAGTGAAAGAAAAGAAGAAAGAGACTTTTGTAAGCGATTACTTTGGAAAACCTACACAAATAAGCGATTTTATCAGTGAATATAGGTAAAAAACATTGACTCTATAATAGAATATGATAAAATTGTATCAGGTTAATTGATAATGATTTTCATTATTGAAAGTTTAAGAGAGGTAAAGGTACTTGCATGAAGCTGCGTTATTTAATTCCATTACTTATTATCCTATCTATTATATCCATATTTATTGGAGTAATTGATTTAAACCCTCAGGATATTTTTAATCTAACAGAAGAACAGAAAGAGATTTTAGTTACAAGCAGAATTCCACGGCTGCTCAGTATTATTATTGCAGGTATGAGTATGAGTATCTGTGGTCTGATTATGCAGCAGCTTAGCAGAAACAAGTTTGTTTCGCCAACAACTGCTGGGACAATGGATTCCGCTAGATTTGGTATTCTTATTGCATTAATGATCTTTCCAGCAGCAGGTCCCATTCAGAAAATGTTGGTAGCCTTTGTATTTGCATTATTGGGTACCTTTATTTTTATGAAGATTCTTGAAAAGGTAAAATTCAAAGACCCAATCTTTATTCCTTTAGTAGGTCTCATGTTCGGGAATATCATTAGTTCGATTACTACCTTTTTTGCTTATAAGAATGATCTTATCCAGAATATGTCTTCCTGGCTGCAAGGCAACTTTGCCTTAATCTTGCAAGGGCGTTATGAAATCTTGTTTATAGGCATTCCGCTCATTGTCTTTGCATATATTTATGCGAATCGTTTTACTATTGCTGGGATGGGGGAGGACTTCTCCAAAAACCTGGGCATGAACCATAAGTTGGTGGTCAATATCGGGCTTGTAATTGTAGCCATTATTACCTCAGTCGTGATTCTTACTGTAGGTATGATTCCATTCTTAGGGTTGATTATTCCGAATATCGTTTCGATTTACCGAGGTGATCACTTAAAAAATAGTTTACCTCATACCGCAGTACTAGGAGCAATATTTGTGTTAGTTTGTGATGTGTTAGGAAGAATTGTAATTTATCCATACGAAATCGCCATCGGAGTGACAGTAGGTGTTATTGGTAGTGGGATCTTCCTGTACTTATTGATGAGGAGATCTGCTTATGCGTCTTAGTTTGAAAATAAAATTAACCATACTATTAGTTATCAGTCTAGTATTAATTGCCGTTTATTTATTTGTAGGTGTGCCAGGAAATTGGGAATATATCTTACCTAGAAGGGCAAGCAGGATTTTAGCCATTGTGATAACAGGTGCGGTTATTGCGATCGCAACCATTGTGTTCCAAACGATTACGAATAACCGAATTCTAACACCAAGCATAATTGGTTTGGATTCTCTTTATGTATTAGTTCAAACTTTTATTATTTTTGTATTTGGTTCAACCAGTGTAGCAGCTGTCAACCATAACTTGAACTTTGGTTTGTCTGTAGGGGCTATGATAGTATTCGCCTTCTTGCTTTATCAGTTTTTATTTAAGAAACAAAAGAATATCTATTTTCTTTTGTTGGTAGGGATCGTATTTGGAACTTTTTTTAGCAGTTTAACGTCATTTATGCAGGTGTTAATTGATCCAAATGAATTTATGATGGTTCAAAACCGTATGTTTGCTAGTTTTAATAATGTCAATACTAATATTTTATGGTTATCGATTGGCATCCTTATTTTAACGATCATTTATTTTTGGAAGTACATAAAGTTTTTAGATGTTATGTCACTTGGCAAAGAACAAGCGATTAACTTAGGAATTGACTATGATCAAGTGGTCAAACGATTAATGATTGTGATTGCTATCTGGATTTCAGTAGCAACTGCATTAGTAGGACCAATCTTATTTCTAGGCTTATTAGTTGCTAACGTAACCTATGAATTTATGAGAACGTATAAGCATAGTTACCTGCTGATTGCTTCCGTTTTCATTAGTATAATCGCCTTAGTAGGTGGCCAATTAATCGTTGATCGAATTTTTTCTTTTGAAACAACACTAAGTGTCATTATTAACTTTATTGGTGGAATATATTTCTTATATCTTATTCTAAAGGAGAGTAAAAAATGGTAGAAGTTCAGGAGATTACTAAGAAATATGGAAACACAGCGGTGGTAGACCAAGTCTCTGTTTCCATCCCTAAAGGGCAGATCACATCATTTATTGGACCTAATGGTGCAGGTAAGAGTACACTGTTATCGATTGTAAGTCGCTTGATTACAAAAGATTCAGGTGAAATTATCATTGATGATGAAGAAATATCTACCGTAAAAAACAGTACATTAGCCAAAAAAATTGCGATTTTAAAGCAATCTAATCATCTTAATGTGCGCTTAACTGTGAAGGAACTTGTTAGCTTTGGGCGTTTTCCTTATTCTCAAGGCAGGCTAAAAAAAGAAGATCACCGTTTTATTAATGACGCCATTGAATATATGGAATTGACCGATATGCAAGACAAGTTTTTAGATGAACTAAGTGGCGGTCAGAAACAACGAGCCTTTATTGCCATGGTTATCGCCCAAGATACAGATTATATCCTATTAGACGAACCTTTAAACAACTTAGATATGAAACACTCTGTACAAATTATGAAGGTATTAAAAAGGTTAGTTAATGACTTAGGTAAGACAGTAGTGATTGTCATTCATGATGTTAACTTTGCATCTGTTTATTCTGATTATATTGTTGCCTTAAAAAACGGTAAGATTATTCATCAAGGACCAAAGGATGCCATGATAGATCAAAGTGTCCTAAGAGATGTATATGATATGGACATTCAAATCCAAGATATTGATCAATGTAAGATTTGTTTATATTTTCATTAATAATAAGATCATAGTAATCTTTAAGCGGTTAGGGCCCAGCCAATTAAAGAAAAATGATCGATTATTATATATATGCAATAGAGAAAAGTAGAAAGCTCCTTTCAAAACATAGCAGCTGCACCATGATACCGGATCATGTATGATATATGTTCTGGAGACTGTCGGCTTAATCCATATATAAGTGTTTGAGATAGGCTGTTATTCATCTTTACTTTTCCTTGTTTGACAAAATAATTAAAGAGGTGTAAATAGTGAAGAAACTTCTATTACTTTTATCAATTATAGCAATGGTTTTATTTGTCGCAGCCTGTGGCGCAAGTAACGAGGATGAAAATACAGGTTCTGACAATCAGTCAACAGAAGAAAGTAGTGACAACGGCGCAGCAGCTGATAATAGTGAAGCAGCAAGTGAAGTTGTGGTAGAACATGAATTAGATACTACTACTGTACCTGTAAACCCTGAAAAAGTAGTTGTGTTTGATTATGGTTCTTTAGAAACATTAGACGAATTAGGTGTTGAAATTGCTGGAGTGCCTCAAGGTAGCTTACCTCCACATTTAGAAAAATTTGAAGGAGAAGAATATACGAATGTTGGTGGCTTAAAAGAGCCAGACTTTGAAGCAATTGCTATGTTAGCTCCAGATTTAATTATTATTTCAGGACGTCAATCAGAAGTATATGATGACTTAAAAGAATTAGCCCCAACTATCTATATGGGAGTAGATTCAGAAGATTTTGTTAATTCCTTTGAAAACAATGTTATTACATTAGGTGAAATTTTTGAAAAAGAGCAAGAAGCAACTGATAAATTAGCAGAAGTTATGGATGTTGTTGATGAAGTGAATGCTTCCACAGCAGATTTAGATGAGAAAGGTCTAATCATCCTAACAAACGATGGTAATATTAGTGCATACGGACCTGGTTCACGATTTGGAATCATTCATGATGTACTTGGAGTGAAATCAGCAGATGAGAAAATTGAAGTTTCTACACACGGTCAGAATGTTAGTTTCGAGTACATTGCTGATACAAACCCTGATTATTTATTTGTGATTGACCGTAACGTGACTGTTGGTGGTGAGGCTAGCGCACAAGAAACGTTAAACAATGACTTAGTGCAAGGTACAAATGCAGCACAGAATGATAAAATTGTCTACTTGGACGCAAACTACTGGTATGTTTCTGGCGGCGGCTTAGTATCCGTTGCTGAAATGGCTAATGATATTAAAGAAGCCGTTCAATAATGAAATATCCCCTTGATAAAGAGAGGAGCTTTTGGATAAATTCCAACGAGCTCCTTTTTGAATGGGGAAAAATAGTGTGACACATATCATTTAGTCTAAAATATTTATTGCAAAAACTTTCATTGAAGGAAGGTTTAATTTATAGTAAAATAAACTTATAATTAAATAGGATAAATTACATAGATGGTTCTTTTCGATAGGTATATAGTATGTTTTATCTCGTTTTTTCTAGGTTTAATTTACTATTGGTGCGATGAGGATACATTTATTTTCCTGAGTATCGTTTAGAGAGGGGTTTTGTATGATAGCTTCAGCAGAACAGAGCAGTAATGAGATGATTAAGGAATTATATAATGGTTCTATACAAACAATTAAGCATATTATCACGGCAAATCACCGCTTTACAGCCCCGCAGATTACTACGGGAGGTATTCCAGTGCAGTACGGTGTTTTGGTTGGTTATAGCGGCATTTTTAAAGGAGAGCTGGTCATTCAAGCAGATGCTTCTGTATTTAGTGAAATTGGTGTATTATTATATGGAATGCCACTTCCAGAAGAAATGCTGGACTCCTTTACTGGCGAGCTGGGAAATATGCTGGCTGGTGGTCTGTCTACGTATTTAGCCAATCAGGGAATAGAAACAGACATTACACACCCAACGATTTTGAATGGGGATACGAAGTTATCCGGTTTCAAGCGAGCGTTAGAGGTGACTATTCATTATCAGGATATCGGTGACATGAAAATCTCCATATTATTAAATGATTAGAAAGCTGGTGCAAAAATGGTACAGGAATCTTTAACAAAAACAATTATCTTTACTTTGAATAATCAAGAATATGGTGTGAATATTGCACAAATTAGATCAATTGAACGGTTAGACGAAATAGTAGCTATCCCGCAGACTTCTGATTTTATTAAAGGGATTATTAATTTGCGCGGCAGTGTGACACCTATTATTGATCTGCGGACGAGGTTAGGACTGCCTGAAACGTCGGCTACGGAGCAGACAAGGGTTTTAATTGCTAATGTGAATGATCTCCAAGTTGGCTTTATTGTTGATGCTGCAACAGATGTTATTGACGTGGAGCCTGGGGAGATCGAAGAGGCACCTGAACTGGTTCACGGTGTTGATTATCAATATTTAAAAGGCGTCGCTAAGTTAGAGAATCGCGGAATGATATTGCTGCTAGACCTTGACCATGTGTTGAGTGTATCAGAAATGGATGAAGTCCAGCAAGTGACAGAAGATTAATTGATATAGAAAAAGTTCTATTTCCTTTTTGGAGCAGCGTATCAAAAGAGGGTATAGAACTTTTTTATATTTATCGGATAAGCAGACATGATCTATCTCGCTTAATAATTGTGCCCCAACTAAATTAGTTTTCATGGAAAAAGGGTGTATGTCAAGCTAGTTTTGAATATCCCCTATAAAATTAATTTCCATTTGATTATATACTTGCAAGGATAAACATAATGACATATGTAAAAAAAATACTATTTCGATGTAAATAGGTAGCCAAAAACAAATGGTTTCGCTATCATTTAATGTAGAGATGTAAAGGAGGCTGATGATGGATGAGGTTTTCAAATATTTTTATTCAGACAGAACGCCAGGAAACACTATACCAAATGGCAGGAGAGATTGCGGAAGAAGTCAAACAATACAAAAAGCAGGGGGATCAAGAAGCGACACTGCCTATAGAGGCTTTAGAAGCTTTAAAGCAAAGCCACTACTTATCTTTAACATTACCAAAGGCATATAATGGAGAAGATATTTCCTTATATGAATTTTTACTTATACAAGAGAGGTTGGCAGAAGGAGACGGAGCGGTAGCGCTTTCGATCGGGTGGCACTTAAGTGCCATTAAGCAAATTTTTGAAGAAAATCAGTGGGAACAGGAAAAAATTGATTTTTTAGCACGAGAAATCAGTGAGAAGCAGAAGTTAATTAATCGCTGTAATACCGAACCGGCTACAGGCAGTCCGACAAGAGGCGGGATGCCTGAAACAAAGGCTGTAAAAGATGGAGATCACTATCTTGTCAGTGGCAGAAAGAATTTTGCAACTATGGCTGCTGTACTTGATTATTATATTATTAACGTATATGTGGAAGATAAGGAAGCTGTAGGCTCCATTTTGATTCCACGTGAATTGGACGGTATTGATGTGGAGAAGACGTGGGATACTTTAGGAATGCGAGGAACAGGCAGTGACGATCTAGTATTTGATCAGGTCCGTGTGCCAAAAGAGAATATAGTGGAATTATATGATAAGCCACAGCGCCCGACACCAAATGGCTGGTTACTGCATATTCCTGCCTGTTATCTGGGCATTGCTATGGCAGCGCGAAATGAGGCGATAGAATTTGCCAAGAGCTTTCAGCCTAACAGCTTAAATAAACCGATAGCAGAAGTGGAACATATTCAAACTAAAATCGGGGAAATGGAACTTAAGTTGTTACAGGCTCGTCATTTGATGTATAGTGTGGCAGAAAAATGGGATAGCTTTTCGGAGCGCCGTCATGAGATTATGAGAGACCTGGGAGCTGTTAAATTAGTAGCTACAAATAGTGCCAATGAGATTGTGGATTTAGCGATGCGAATAGCAGGAGGAAGAGGGCTCTCCAAACAATTACCATTTGAGCAATTGTATCGTGATGTCAGGGCGGGACTTCATAATCCGCCAATGGACGATATGGTTATTTCTATGTTAGCAAAGAATGCCCTGTCCTAAATCAAAAGAACAGTTTTTCAATCATATAAATATACAAAAAGCTAAAATAGGCATGATATTATTCATTAAGAGAGGGCCTTATTTTGGCTTTTTGTATCTAACCATAACCAGGCTAGACTTGAAAAATAGCTTATTAAGAGAGGCTGTACTCATATTTCGGCTGAGACAATTCAAAAAAAAATGAAACCTGTTCATTAGTCTTGTTCATAAGGATGTTTTAATGGTAGAGTAAATACTATATGATAAAACGTAACGATTACGTTTTATGACGATAATATAATATTTCAAGGGCAGGGTGTTGACATGAATTATTACCTAAGTGAGTTGTTTTTAAATAGGATTCTAAATAGTTTATCAGATAAAGAAAGGTTGTTGTATACATCTGTTTGTGAAATGGAAGATAAGATAGCAGAAAAATGCTTAACACCAGAAGCATTTATTAATCAGTTTACAAACTATTTACCTCATAAAGATTTAGCAGAAAAATTTGATTTAAAATTACCCGAATTAATCAAAGCAGTAAATGAAATAGATGAAAAAATCAACAGAAAGTTAGAAGAAATATATCAGAAGATCCAATGGATTGATTGTACAAAAATTGCTTATAAAAGAATGGAAGATAAGCCAAACACAAAATTATTTTATGTAAATATTCCTTATAATTGATCAGGTCAAGTAACATTAACTTTTTTTCTTGAATCGTAATTGTTTCGATTTACAAGCAGTCTCATTTGATTTTATTTGGAGGGTCAGATGATGTTAGACGATTTATATCGCCAAATAGTGATGGATCATGCAAAATACAAGCGAATTATGGCATGCTGAGTGGAGAAGCTGTTATTGATAAAATTCATTATAAGAACCCAACATGTGGGGGTGTGATGATTCTATATTTACAAGTAGGAGAAAAAGGGATAGAAGACTTATCATTTGAAGGTGAAGGATGTAGTATTAGCATGCCTCCTGTTCCATGATGACAGACCTTCTAAAAAACCATACACTCGAAGAATGCCTAATAAAGAGGTATGCTTTTGAACGCCTAATAAGAGAAGGGGAATTAGAAGACGATGTTGATTTAGGAGAAACAGCATCACTTCAAGGAGTGCATAACTTACGGGCAAGACACAACTGTGCGCTTATGCCTTGGCAAGCTTTAGATAAATGGTTAGAAACACAAACATGTAAAAAGGACTAGTCTCGAATATTTCAAGGGGCTGGAAAGCAGCAGAACAGATTACACAGTCAGTCAAGATCATATAAAAACCCCTTATTAAGATATGGTGTAATAAGATGTTTTTAAGAGATATCCACTTGATGATTATGTGCTTACCCAGAGCAAACTTTAATACTGTTTATCATTTTCTAAATAGAAAAGTGAAGAATGAGCACTTAACCAAGTAAATAAACGATACTGGCAAAGATCAAAAGGCTGACTGTAATCGAACCGAAAAAATAAAGACTGGCTCGCTTCCATTGCTTGGCTTGCAACATCTTAATAACCTCTAAACTAAAGGTGGAATAGGTGGTAAAGGCACCACAGAAGCCAACACCACATAACAGCCAGATCGTAGTGGAAATAGTGGTGTCTTGATGCCATACATATAAGAATCCAAGCAGGCTACTGCCGATAATATTGGCCAGCAAGGTACCAAATGGAAGCCGGTAGCGGTCTGCAGACAATAATAAGCTAAATGCAAAGCGCAAAATAGCCCCGCCGATTCCACCTGCAGCGACAACAAGATATGACATATACATTTACTCCTTTATATAGCTTAAACGTATTCCCAGCCAGCAGCTTAACAAACCACCGATCATAGTCAGCAGGAGATATCCAACTGCCCAGATAATATTGTTTTCTGTCAGGACCCACCCCTCGGCAATGAAGGTGGAGAAGGTAGTGAAAGAACCAATAATTCCAGTCGATAAGCCAGTAAAAGCAGCTGGAGTCAGCTTTTGTCTAATCCAGGGCTGAAAGGTAATATAACCTAGTATAAAACAGCCGATTAAATTAACGATAATAGTACTCATGGGAAAGTTTGTCTGTGGAGTCCATTCCGCTACCAAAAAACGTAAGACAGCTCCAATCGCCCCGCCTAATCCAACCAACAGAAAAACAGAGATATTCTGTGTTTTCATTGACAGGCAGGGCAATAGCCATAAATCTCAAATTTATGGTCTGCAATCGTATATCGCTGCAGTTCTTTTGAGATTTCTTCCATTGGACAGTGGTGGATTTCTTTCGTGACGCCACATTTTTTACAAATAAAATGATGATGGTGTTCATGACCGCAATTCAAGCGGAAATGTTTCTCCCCATCTAATTCGGTAGTTTCTAATATGCCTAATTCAGCAAATAGATGTAAATTACGATAAATGGTATCAAAGCTAATGCCTTTATAACTTGGTTCCATGTTTTCCAATAAATCCTTAGCTGTGCGATAGCGGTCTTCTTCCGCAAAAAACTTAATCATATGTTTACGTTTATCGGTATACTTATAGCCTTTCTGTTTTAATACCGCAAGTGCTTCTTGTGTATTCATAGTATTTTCACCTCAATTGTAGACGATGTTTACGCTGCCTTACCTTAGTGATCAGATATTTTGCTGCCATTGTAGCGACTAGCAGCAGAATTAGGATCATAACAATCGTTCCTCCCGGAGGAATTTCTAAATAATAGCCGGAAAATAACCCGAGTATAACAGCTGCTTCTCCATATATTATCGCATAAATAATCGTTTGTTTAAATCCTTTTGCAATCCGGATACTCGCCGCGACTGGAAGTGTCATCAATGCCGATACCAGCAATACCCCAACAATACGAATGGAGGCAGCGATCACCAATGCGGTTAAGACAATAAAAATAAAATGAATTCTTTTGGCATGGATGCCGGTAACTACTGCTTGTTCTTCATCAAATGAGAGTAAGAACAATTCTTTGTACAAGGAATAGATGACGGCACAGACAATTAATCCAATCACAATAATGATATATAAATCTTGTCTGCTAACGGCTGATACCGATCCGAATAAATAGTTATATAAATCGTTATTAAACCCATCTGCTAACGAGATAAAAATAACACTTAAACCGACTCCGCCAGATAAAATAATCGGTATTGCCAATTCCTGGAAGGAATGATAGACCCTGCGTAATCGCTCCACAATTAAAGAACCAATTACAGAGAAGCCAAGTCCGCCATAAAAGGGAGTGATAAAGTTAACTCCTGTTTTCTTTTCCAAGAGTAAGCCAAACGCAATCCCTGCTAAGGTTACGTGAGATAGTGCATCCGCAATTAACGAAAGTCTTCTGACAACAATAAAAGCCCCAAGCAATGGAGCAATAAAACCGATAATAATACCGGTGAAAAAAGTGTTTCTTAAAAACTCATATTCAAACATATTCATTAACATAATTGTGTTTCCTCCATTAATGCTTGTGGGTTACCAACTTAAGCGGATGACCATATACATCAGATATATGATCGTCAGACAAATGTTTCGTTTCATCGGAATGCTCATGGAAATGCAATTTTTTATTCAAACAGGCAATCTTTGACGCATGGTCAGTCATTGTACCAATATCATGTGTTACTAGTAATAAGCTGATGGCTTGCTTGTTTAATTCTTGTAATAAATCAAAGAATTTCTCGACATTCTCAGCATCGACACCTACTGTCGGTTCATCCAATATTAATAATTGTGGATTGCTGACTAGGGCACGAGCGATAAAGATGCGTTGCTGTTGACCGCCTGATAAGTCACCAATATTCTCATGAAGATACTCTGACATACCGACCTTATCAATTGCTTCATGGATTTGTTGTTTTTGCTGGCGTGATAGACGTTTGAAATAACCGAGTTTGGCGGTTAATCCCATCTTGACAACCTCTTCCACAGTAGCAGGAAAACCACGGTTAAATGTATTGGCTTTCTGGGAGACATAGCCTATCTTAGATTTTTCTTTGAATTTCCGCATCGGCAGTCCAAACATTTTGATCGTTCCAGAGTCTGGCTTTTCCATACCTAACAGTAATTTAATTAAGGTTGTCTTACCACCCCCATTTGGACCGATCAACCCGATAAAATCACCTTGTTCGATGGTAAAATTAATATCTTCTAATGCTTGACGTTCTCCATAATAGAAGTTGACATTATTCATTTCGACTATTGTATCTTTCATATTGTTCACCCTTACCTTAATCGACTAAATATATAAACCCATTTTATCGTAACGGTTACGCTTTGTAAAATAGTCTGCCGCCAGATTATTTGTTTTTATCTATGCTTTTCGTTAAAATATGATTAAGGTATTTAAAGGAGGAAGTTAGATGACTCTTCAATTTTATTGGTATCCAAAATGTGGGACATGCAGAAAGGCCAAGCAATGGCTGGAAGCACATGACTTGGATTTTGAAGCTATACATATTGTGGAACAACCACCGAGTGAAGAAAAGTTACGAGAAGTTTTAGAAAAGAGTGGGTTAGAACCGAAGAAATTATTCAATACTAGTGGTAAAAAATACCGAGAACTTGGTTTAAAAGATAAACTACAGGATATGGAGCTAGATGAGATGTTGAAATATTTGTCTGCAGACGGCATGCTGATTAAGCGTCCTTTGACTATTGGAGATAAGCAGGCGACTGTGGGTTTTAAAGAAGCAACATTCGAGGATACTTGGACTAAATAATAGGAGGAATGACAGATGAGCTTACCTGAAAAATATTTGTATTCAAATGAACATGAATGGGTCGAAAGAGATGGAAATAAAGTAAAGATTGGTGTAACCGATCATGCTCAATCCGAATTGGGGGATATTGTATTTATTGAATTACCGGAAGTTGGAGATACAATAAAAACAGATCAACCATTTGGCAGTGCGGAGTCGGTTAAGACGGTTTCTGAACTATATGCTCCAGTTACTGGAAAAGTGGTTGAAGTTAACAAAAACTTAGAAGACAGCCCTGAACTAATTAATGAATCACCATATGATAAAGCTTGGATGATTGTCGTGGAAGTGGACGATGAGAGTGAGCTGGACCGTTTATTGTCAGCAGAAGAATATGATAAGCTTATTCATGAAGCATAAGTTGTTGTAATGTAGCATCCGTCCTGTTCGGATGCTATCTTTATGCAGTCGGGAACTAGTTGGTCTGTCCGGATTTTCACTAACATGGGTGTTTCTTTTAGGTTCAGGAGGCATAAGTTCATCAGGCAGTTCCATAGAATACACTATATAGAGGACGTACTAATAGCTATTATTGGAAATGGATAAAGGACAAAGTGGGTGAGCCAATTGTCAGTAGATGAAGTGAAATTAATCATTGTAGAAGGCAGGTCAGACAAAGAGAAGGTTGCCAGAATAGTTGAAGAACAGCTCGAAATTGTATGTACCAATGGAACGATAAATGTGGAGCGTTTAGAAGGTTTAATCGAATCATTTGAAATGGATGACCGAGATGTGTATATTTTGGTTGATGAAGACGCAGCAGGTAAGAAACTGAGAAAACAGTTAAGCAAAGAACTGCCGCATGCAGCACATATCTATGTGGACAAATCTTATCGTGAGGTAGCGGCAACACCAGAGTCAGAATTGGCTGTTGCCTTGCTGGCAGCTCATATTAAAATTAACCCTATTTATTTGTAAGGATTAGAAGGTGATCATAATGAAAGAATTAACACAAGATAACATGGAGCAAGAAATCCAGAATAGGCAATCCATGATTGTATTTGTACACACTCCCTTTTGTGCTACTTGTCAATTGGCTGAAAAGATGCTTCGTATATTAGAGGAGGGAGAACAGCAGCAGTTATTTTATCGTATGAATGCTTCTTTTTTTCCTGAATTTATGCATCAACATCAAGTGGAGAGTGTACCAGCATTATTGTGGATACGCGATGGTAAAGTAAAAGAGCAAGTCTATGCATTTGAATCAGTTACCAATCTTTTTCATTTATTAGAGAAGTGGCGTAAAAAGCAGAGCATTTCGTAATAAATAACCGAAATAAAACAAAAGATTAATTCTCTATCGTGCTGTTTCGTGTATTTGGTCATTCAGCGGTTAAGATAACTCTATACCTCGTTAAATCATGTTTGGAAGCTGTGTTAGAACATGTTACAATAGACATTGTGAAAATAAGAAAGGGTTGATTTATTATTAATGACCATCATGTAGACATGAAGTATACTCCAGATATGGAGAAAGCCATGCAGCGAACACATGGAATTGGCTACGCAGAATATTGTCGTAAATTAGACCAGCGAATGGAAGTAGAGAAAGAACGAGAAGCAAGCTACCGTCAAGGAAAGCATGTTGTTGAAGATATTCAAGGATTGGTTCACAGATAAACTTATAAACAAAGCAACACGTTCACGCGGAGTGGGCGTGTTCTTTTTTGCACTACTATATATAGTAACTCAACTTTCCCACACATAAATAGGCACATACACCTTGTTATCATTGCGTAAACCTATTCCCCCATATTGCCCTTGCCTTGTCATTATTTTGACTGAATAAAGGTGCGAAGATTTGCTCCGGTCAACCACTTCGCTTTCCATGAGGACGGCCTCAGCTAACTAAAAAAGAAGATCACTTTTTTAGTGGATCTTCAGCTCGTCTGTTCCCATAGGAGTATCCGTAGTTGACCTGCGCTGGAAATAGTTCTACACTTCATGAAAGAAATAGCATCATGGCTGGATGGTTCCTAGGGTAAGCTTATATCTAATTACTTCTGATGACAGTATTCTATAAAGGAAAATGGGCAACATCAAGATTATTTTCATCCTTATACCTACAATCAATGCTATCCTAATATCTGTTATTGCTTTATCATTCCTTGATGAACTAACAGAAGATGGTCTTATATGCTAAGACTCGTAAACAGTGTAGCATCAAACCATAGCGGAGGCCGACCGTTTCGACTCCGGAGGGATTCGCATGATCTGAAGATCCACTTTTGTCAAGTGACTTCTTGGCAAAAGTTAGCTGAAGAGCATGCCCCTCGGAAAGCGAAACGGTCAGCTGCAGCGGTTGCCTTGCTCACGATAGCTGCCATACGTTGCTTTCTTTGTCAAGAAGTCAGTTGAAGTAACTACAAATACTTGTGTCTATGAATACTATGCAGTTTTTCGAGGTGCGAAAGTTGAGTAATTAAGAAAGAAAAATTTATGGATGGATACTGAAAATAAAACGAAGTTATTCTAATCAGAGCAATGAGAATATCGATCACTCGTTAGCGTCTGAAGAGACAAGCTCTGTTCTTTGTTAAATGATAATAGATGACATGAACGGCAAATTTGCGTACAATGTACGGAATGACTGGAATCCTTTCCTAGAAATTTGCATAGTAAATGGTTGATTATAGTTTCTAAATAGTTTAAGATTATAATGAGAATAAAGTGAGAATGAGTGTAATTCCACTTCAATTTAATACAATATAAGTTTTGGAGGTATGTAGTTATGGCAAGTTCTACTCTAGAAATTAAGGATCTTCATGTAGAAATCGAAGGTCTGGAAATATTAAAAGGTGTTAATCTTACCATTAATGGCGGTGAATTCCATGCTGTAATGGGGCCAAATGGTACTGGTAAGTCAACATTAGCTTCGGCTATTATGGGACACCCAAATTATGAAGTAACCAAAGGTGAAATTTTGCTTGATGGTGAAAATGTACTGGAAATGGAAGTAGATGAACGTGCAAAAGCAGGACTATTCTTAGCTATGCAATATCCAAGCGAAATTAGCGGGGTAACTACCTCTGACTTCTTACGATCTTCTATCAATGCTCACCGTGAAGAAGGTGATGAAATTTCCTTAATGAAATTCATTAAAGAAATGGATGGGACAATGGATTATCTGGAAATAGATAAGAATATGGCTCAGCGATACTTAAATGAAGGCTTCTCCGGTGGTGAGAAAAAACGTAATGAAATCTTGCAATTAATGATGTTAAAACCGGAAATTGCTATCCTTGATGAGATTGACTCTGGTCTTGATATTGATGCATTAAAAGTAGTTGCAAAAGGAATTAACAAATTACGCAACGAATCCTTCGGCTGCTTGATTATTACACACTACCAACGTTTACTGGATTATATCACTCCTGATAAAGTACATGTTATGATGCAAGGACGTGTAGTTAAATCTGGCGGTCCAGAATTAGCTCAGCGCCTTGAGGCGGAAGGATATGACTGGATTAAACACGAATTAGGCATTGAAGATGAAACTGTAGGACAAAAAGCGTAAGGGTAGGAGGTATCATATGACTGTGGAAATTAAACTTCCATTTGATCAGGACTATGTCCGATCATTTTCAGAAAACAGAAACGAACCAGATTGGATGAAAGAACTGCGTTTACAGGCATTTGATTTAATTGCAGGCTTAGAAATGCCGAAGCCGGATAAAACAAGCCTAACACGCTGGAATTTTGATGATTATAAACATGGCGTATCTGGGGAGACTATCTCATCATTAGATGAACTTCCTGAAGATATTAAAGTATTTTTAGATAAAGAAAATCATAACCAAAACTTAGTGATTCAACGCAACCAAACAGTAGCATATGCCTCATTATCTGATGAGCTGGCAGCAAAGGGTGTTATCTTAACAGACATCCAAACTGCTTTAGCGGAGCACAGTGATTTACTACAGCGATACTATATGAAAGACGCTGTGCAAATGGATGAACATAAGTTAACAGCATTACACACTGCTTTGATGAATGGCGGCGTCTTTGTTTACGTGCCAAAGAATGTACAGGTGGAAGAGCCGCTTCAAGCTGTTTTCTGGCAAGAAGACAACGAAGCTGCAACCTTTAGCCATGTAATCGTTGTGGCCGAGGCGAACAGTTCTGTTACGTATGTTGAGAACTATATTTCACAAAATAAAGAAGAACATGCTGTGGCGAATGTTATTGCAGAAGTAATCGCTCATGATAATGCACAAATTAATTTTGGTTCTGTTGATAATTTTGCGGCAGGTACGACTGCTTATGTCAACCGTCGCGGGGTAGCTTATCGTGATGCACGCATTGAATGGAATCTAGGTCAGATGAACGATGGGAATACTGTTTCCGAGAATATTACACATTTAATTGGTGATAATTCGTACTCTTATGCCAAAACTGTTGCTGTTGGACGTGGCGAACAAGTGCAGAATTATACTGCCAAAATTGTTAACTTTGGTAAGCAAAGTGAAGGTTTAATTTTACAGCACGGTGTAATGAAAGATAATGCGTCTGCTATTTTCAATGGTATTGGTAAGATTGAACATGGTGCTTCAGGTGCAAATGCAGAGCAAGAGTCACGCGTACTGATGTTAAGCAGTGGTGCACGAGGTGATGCGAACCCGATACTTTTAATTGATGAAGATGATGTTATGGCAGGTCATGCAGCGTCTGTTGGCCGTGTAGACCCGCTTCAATTGTATTACTTGATGAGCCGTGGTATTTCTAAACAAGAAGCAGAACGTCTGATTATTCATGGTTTCTTAGCTCCAGTAGTTACAGAGATCCCGATTGAAGCCGTTCGTAATCAATTGACTGAGGTAATTGAAAGGAAAGTTTATTAATGGATATACAATCTATTCGTAAGCAGTTTCCGATTCTGGGTCAAGAAGTAAATGGACATCCGTTAGTTTACTTAGATTCTGCGGCAACCTCCCAGAAACCTGTTTCCGTTCTGGAGGCAGTAGATGCTTATTATAAGTTAAACAACTCTAATGTACACCGCGGTGTGCATACTCTGGGAACAAGAGCGACAGATCAGTATGAGGGTGCAAGAGAAAAAGTCAAACACTTTATTAATGCAGCTTCTACAGCAGAGATCATTTTCACTCGCGGAACAACCACATCACTCAATACGGTAGCTTATGGATATGCACGTCAATTTCTAAAAGCCGGTGATGAGATTGTTTTGACACAAATGGAGCATCACAGTAATTTAATTCCTTGGCAGCAAGCAGCCAAATTTACTGGTGCAACGTTAAAGTATATCCCAATGGAAGCAGATGGGACGATCACACTGGAAGCTGTTCGTCAAACTATTACAGAGCAGACAAAATTGGTAGCTGTCACACACGTTTCCAATGTATTAGGCACCATAAATCCGGTCAAAGAAATAACACAAATAGCCCATGAAAAAGGGGCGGTTGTGGTTGTGGATGGGGCACAAGGGATTCCACATATGAAAGTGGATGTGACAGATTTAGACTGTGACTTTTATGCCTTTTCCGGCCATAAGATGTGTGCTCCGACAGGTATTGGTGTATTATATGGTAAGAAAGCTATTCTTGAGAAGATGGAGCCGGTAGAATTCGGCGGTGAAATGATTGATTTTGTCGACCTTTATGATTCTACATGGAAAGAGCTTCCCTGGAAGTTTGAAGGAGGCACACCTATTATAGCAGGCGCTATAGGGTTAGGTGCCGCGATTGATTTTCTGGAGAATATCGGTATGGATAACATCTTAGCTCATGAGCAGCAATTAGTGCAGTATGCAATAGAACAGTTGTCTGCTATAGAAGGATTAAAGATTTTCGGTCCTGAACGACGCAGTGGAGTACTTACCTTTAATATGGATCAAGTACATCCTCATGATACGGCAACGGTATTGGATGCAGAAGGTATTGCTATCAGGGCAGGGCACCATTGTGCACAGCCGTTGATGAAATGGTTAGAAGTTACGGCAACAGCAAGAGCCAGCTTCTATTTATACAATGATGAAAGTGATATTGACCGATTAGTAGAAGGAATCCAGCGAGCGAAGGAGTATTTCGGCGATGTCTTTTGATAATTTAGATACATTGTATCGGCAAGTTATTATGAATCATTATAAAAACCCGCGTAACCGTGGAACACTAACAGAAGAATCTGTTACAATAGATATGAACAACCCTACTTGTGGAGATCGCATTGAATTGCATCTGCAAATAGAAAATGGCATTGTGAAAGATGCCAAATTTGAAGGTGAAGGTTGTTCGATTAGCATGTCATCTGCTTCTATGATGACACAGGCAATCAAAGGTAAGAAAAAGGATGAGGCTATTTATATGTCATCCATTTTCTCGAAAATGATGTTAGGTGAAGATGTGGAGGACGTCGAGATTGATTTAGGGGACATCGAGGCATTACAAGGTGTATCGAAGTTTCCGGCCAGAATCAAATGTGCAACATTGGCATGGAAGGCAATGGAGAAAGCTGTTGCGGCTGATGAAGAAGAGTAATCAACGGAAATCCATCATCAATAGGAGGTAATAATATGGCTAAAAAGGCACCTGAAATAGGCGAATATAAATATGGCTTTCATGACAGAGATGTTTCGATCTTTCGTACGGAAAAAGGTTTGACTCGTAAAGTTGTAGAAGAAATCTCCCGCATGAAAGAAGAACCAGAATGGATGCTTGAATATCGTTTGAAAGCATTAGAACAATTTTACAAAAAGCCAATGCCACAATGGGGCGGCGATTTGTCTGAATTAGATTTTGATGAAATTACGTATTATGTTAAACCATCGGAGCGTTCTGAACGGTCATGGGATGAAGTTCCAGATGAAATTAAACAAACCTTTGATAAATTAGGCATCCCGGAAGCAGAACAGAAATATCTTGCTGGTGTATCGGCACAATATGAGTCAGAGGTAGTTTATCATAACTTGAAAGAAGACTTAGAGAACTTGGGTATTGTCTTCAAAGATACGGACACAGCTTTGAAGGAAAATGAAGATTTGTTCAAAGAGTACTTCGGTAAAGTTATCCCAGCTTCTGATAATAAGTTTGCTGCATTAAACTCTGCGGTATGGTCTGGTGGATCATTTATCTATGTTCCTAAAGGCGTAAAGGCAGAAACACCATTACAAGCTTATTTCCGTATAAACTCAGAAAATATGGGGCAGTTTGAGCGGACGCTTATTATTGTAGATGAAGGAGCTTCTGTTCACTATGTAGAAGGATGTACGGCACCAACTTATACAACGAATTCCTTACACAGTGCTGTAGTAGAGATTTTTGTTAAAAAAGATGCTTACTGCCGCTATACAACAATCCAAAATTGGGCAAACAATGTGTACAATCTAGTAACCAAACGTGCCACATGTGATGCAAATGCAACCATGGAATGGATCGATGGTAATATTGGTTCTAAATTAACCATGAAATACCCAGCTATTATTCTGAAAGGCGAAGGTGCTCGTGGTAATACCCTTTCCATTGCCTTGGCAGGTAAAGGCCAGCATCAGCATGCCGGTGCAAAAATGCACCACTTAGCGCCAAATACTTCTTCTACGATTGTATCGAAATCAATTTCGAAACAAGGCGGAAAAGTAACATATCTTGGTATGGTGCACTTTGGCCGTAAAGCAGACGGTGCCCGTTCTAATATCGAGTGTGATACCTTAATCATGGATAATCAATCTACATCTGATACCATTCCTTACAATGAGATTCTCAATGAGAATATCTCTTTAGAGCACGAAGCAAAAGTTTCTAAAGTATCAGAGGAACAATTATTCTATCTAATGAGTCGTGGTATTTCCGAAGAGGAAGCAACAGAAATGATCGTAATGGGCTTTATTGAGCCGTTTACAAAAGAACTTCCAATGGAATACGCCGTTGAGATGAATAGATTGATCAAATTTGAGATGGAGGGCTCCATCGGATAATCAATAAGAACTGAAGCACGAAGTATAAGCTTATGATAACATTCCTCATCTAATAAGCTGATTACTTCGTGCTTTTTTGCTTTATAGAGGCGGCCGTATGTATGATTGTTTACTCGGTATTGTCATGTCGTATTAGTGATTTTAATTTAAATTATCAGCTTTTGAACTAGCTACATATGAAGCAAATGGACGCCATAAATCAAGAGGAACGAAGTCGAGAATAACTTTTTGAAATTTTACTATAGGTTTAATAGTAGACATAACATTCCTAATTAACTATATATAATGACTATTTTATAATATAATATAGAAGGAATAACTAGGAAAAACCAGCGTCCTGTAATAATTTGAAACTGAAAGATTAGCAGGTGTTGGTATATAATGCTGTAAAAAATTCAGGATTTAAATATGTCCTCAAAAGAAGAGTTGATATAAATGAAACGTGATTATATCCGGACGGGGATTCTTGTCATTCTATTTATTATTAGTTTGTCTGCTTTACGGCTCATTTGGGTAGGCGTATTTCAAGAAAATATAACACCTGCTATTGTTGATGGAGAGCTTGATTTAAGTACCTGGGAAATAGAAGACAGTCGAACGTTGCAACTGGATGGAGAGTGGGATTTTTATCCATCTCAGTTTATCATACAGGAAAACACATTGCCTGTTGAAGCACCAGAAACGATTGAAGTACCCAATGGCTGGGAGAATAAGCTGGGCTCTCCTTTTGGTTATGGATCCTACAGGCTGCAAATGAAGGTACAGCCGGATGATGACCGGAATTTTAAATTATACATACCAAAAATCCCCACCTCGTCAGAAATCTATGTGAATGGCCGGGAAGTAGCAAAAATTGGTCAGCCAGCTGAAACAGAAGCGGAATATACTGCAAATGTCATGCCTCAGACATTGACCTTTACTGCGGACGAAGAAGGAAATATAGATATTGTTATTCAGGTTGCAAATTATAAAGACAGCAGAAAAGGCGGTATATATCACTCATTACGATTCGGTACAGAGGAAACAATTATGAGAGAAGTACAGCTTACAAACTATTCTCAAGTAGTAATTGCAGCCCTACTGCTTATTCATACTGTATATGCTTTAATTATTTATTTTATCGGAGGACGGGTTAAAAAGGTTCTTTCCTTTGCTTTACTGACCTTTAGTTTGTTTTCGGGATTTCTCTTTTATACAGGTGAGAAATTACTGCAGCAATTTGTTAATATAAGCTATGATTTAGAATATTGGCTGATACATACGGTGTATTTAATTAATTATTATGCCTATGTTCAATGTACTGATCATCAAAAGCTGCCTTATTGGAATAAAATTTTCCCATTTTTTAAATGGGGAATGGCTGCATTAGCTTTTGTTACTATCTTTTTATCTATGCCGCAAATTTTAGCTCTTCGTCCGATTTATAATATTTTTGCTTTTGTTACGGTGGTTGTTACTGTTGCTTCGATTACTCGGATGTATAAGAACAATCCAAAGTCTACCTATCTTCTGCTGTTCGGTTTTATTGCTATTGCCAACCATGGTATTTGGAATTTTATATGGACAGGACAAAGTGTATATCTGACCTTCTACCCATTTGATATGATGATTTTTGTAACATGTTATACTATTTTCTGGTTTCGAGGGTATTTTCAAAAGCATCAGGAAACAAAGAAAGTAGCGGAAAGATTAAAGAAAGTGAATGAAGAAAAGGATCAATTTTTGGCAAATACCTCCCATGAATTCCGTAACCCTTTAAATAGTATATTATTGCTATCTGAGGCGATACGTGATCGGGAAAAAACAACTTTATCGAAGCGGAGTATTAATGAATTAAATACCGTCTTGAATGTTGGACAGCAAATGAACCTATTGTTGACAGAATTATTGGAGGTAAGAAGCTTACAGGTTAATAAACCTAGGTTAAATAAACAGGTAATTGCATTGGAACCAATTGTTATAGGGGTTATAGATATTTTGCGTCTTTCATCCGATGTAAAGGGTTTGTCAATCGTTAATCAAATTTCCAAAGAATTTCCTTATGTATATGCAGATGAAAATCGTGTGAAACAAATCTTTTTTAATCTAATAGATAATGCGATTAAGTATACCCATCATGGATCGATTACTATCTCTGCTTCCGTGAAAGAAAATAATGCAGAAATTCAGGTGATGGATACGGGAATTGGAATTAGTGAGGAGGTGCAAAAGAGAATATTTCAGCCTTATGAACAGGGACAGACATCTAATAAAATGGCTGAAGGCGGTTTTGGATTAGGGTTAAGTATTACTAAACAGTTAATAGAGCTTCATGGCGGCGCTATCCGAGTTTCTTCCAAAAAAGGAGAAAAAACAACATTTACATTTACGTTAGCGCTGGCATCGCAAAAAGTGGTTGAGTCACCTCGTGAAGAGCAGACAGAAGAAGCTGTCAAGAAAGAGAAAAGAGAACAAACAGAGCTTCCGTCTTGGACAGATGGTCAAGCACCATCTGTTTTAGTAGTAGATGATAATCCTGCCAGCTTATTGGCTTTAAAGGCTATTCTTCCAGAGGAGATGTATAATACGGTGTTTGTTTCCTGTGCCAAACAGGCTGTAGAAGAACTAAAAAAGCGGGAATGGGATATTATTATTTCTGATATTATGATGCCAGAAATATCAGGATATGAACTCACTCGTATCATTCGGGAAAGGTTTTCTCTTACAGAATTACCTGTACTTTTACTTACTGGCGGTAGTACGGATATACAGGCTGCTTTTCTAGCTGGAGCAAATGACTATATTACAAAACCTGTGGAACCAGTTGAGCTGAAAGCACGTATGGACTCTTTGATAACTTTGAAGCATGTTGCTGAGCAGCAAATACAGCTGGAAACATCCTGGCTGCAGGCTCAGATAAAGCCGCATTTTTTATTTAATACATTGAATTCTATTATGGCGTTAAGCGAATTAGACTTAGAAGGAATGAAAAAGCTTCTGAATGAATTCAGTAATTTGTTAAGAAGTAAATTTCAATTTCAGCATATGAAAGATTTGATACCTTTAGAAGAAGAATTAAAAATTGTTCGTTCCTATTTATATATTGAGCAGGTTCGCTTTGGAGAAATATTGCAAGTAAACTGGGAGCTGAAGGATGAACAAGGGGTGCATGTGCCTTTATTATCCATTCAGCCATTGGTGGAAAATGCGGTACTGCATGGTATCAGAAACAGACAGGGCAAAGGGACGGTTACAATTAGCTGTAAAAAAGATTACTCCCATTCCATAGCAACGATTACGGTGGAAGATGATGGAGGCGGGGTAGAAGAAGCAGAAATTCAAAACATTTTAAACGGGGAATCTAAAAGCAAATCAGGTGTCGGTATTTTTAATGTGGATAAAAGATTGCATCAACATTTTGGGAGAGGATTGAAGATTGTCAGTTCTCCGGATCAGGGGATGAAAGTGTTTTTTGAAGTAGATTTGGGTGAAATGGAATAAAGATTATATGTAATTCGAGATGGAAGACTCCATCGAATAATCAATAAGAAGAGAAGCACGAAGAATAAGCTTGTGGTAATGTGATAATATTACTTTTCTAATAAAGCTGATTACTTTGTGCTTTTTGTTTTATTTATAGGTTCATAAACATTTATTTTTACAGTATACCTTTTTAAAAACTGAATGAAAATAAAAAAATATGGCAATTTGCGAAGAAAAGTGGATAAGATTGCATTTTGAAAATAAGTGCTTTTGTTGAAAATGAAACTAAATGAGAAGCTGTTCCGTATAGTACACTAACATCTAGTACTCAGATTTTGAAAAACATAAGAATACAACAATACCGATCGACTTTCAATAAGACAAAAATCAGAGTGGGTAGAATCGGTCTACTGATTTGAGGAAAATTAACCATATATTGTAATTGTGGAGACAGACGGTTATGCCCGTTCCTCTTAACTACACAATTACATTTTACGGGAGGGTTCCACACGTTAATTTCGATGAAAGACTGTCTTCAAATTTTCCACATCATAAATCCTCATTACTGATAGCAATTTCAGGCATAGAAGGAAGAAAATTACGATGATAGTTTAAGGGCAAGAAATAAAGGAAAAAGAAACAGTAGATGAATCTAAAAAGGAAGAAACGAAAGACAATATAAAAGAAAAATGTGCAAGTTATAAATCATAACAGCCAGAAAGTAAACTAAAAACTATCCAAATATTAAGTTGCTCATATAAAAAAATGCACCATTCATTGTTTGATGTTCTCCACTTATGTGATATATAATGCATGGGCGACGAAATGTCCGTATACTAGAAGCAACAAATGAAATGGGAGGAAAAAAGTATGAAAAAAATTTTATTATCGTTGCTCACCTTTTTACTTGCAGGTTTACTAGTTGCATGTAATACGGGAGACGATAACGACAGCGAAAATAATGATCCAATGGAAGAGACGGCAGAAGACACCAATGGCAGAGTAGAAACAGATGAAGCTGAGGCGAGTGGGGAAGGTAATGGCGGCTTCTTATGGAAAGTAGAACATGGTGATACGGAAATGTATCTGCAGGGTACGATTCATTTAGGTCATGATGATTTTTATCCATTAGATCCGGCGATTGAAGAGGCTTTTGAAAGTGCTGATGTGGTGCTGCCAGAATTTAATATGTTGGAAGTTGATATATCGGAAGAGGAATTGATGGATTATGTGATGTTCTCCGATGATACCACACTGGAAGAAGTCTTGTCAGAGGATACGTATGAAGAACTTGGCTCCATTTTTGAATCAGCTGGAATGGATGTAGAGACACTGAATGATTTTGAACCATGGTATGTTGAAATGATGCTGCTGCAGATTGGCATGACAATGAGCAATGTCAATGCACAAGATGCTGTTGATTTATATTTTCTGGAAAGAGCTATAGAAGATGACAAAGAAATTATTGATTTAGAAAGCCCGGAACAGCAGTTTCAAATGCTTACCGATTATTCCATGGAAACACAGGTACAGACATTAGAGAAGGCTGTTCAAGGTTTTGATAGTTATCCTGCTGAATTGGATGAACTTGCTGAAGATTGGCTTGCCGGGGATATAGAAGCAATGCGCAGTATGTCTGAAGAGTACGAAGAAGCAGACATAAATGATGAATATTGGACAGAGATCAATGATAACCGCAATATCGACATGGCCGATACACTTGATGAAATTCTGCAGGATGATAGTGGACAGACATATTTTGTCTTTGTTGGTACAGCTCATTTAACGATTGATCCTAGCATTGTGACGGAACTGGAGGACAAAGGTTATCAGGTGGAACATATATACTAAAGACACTATCCGTGAGGGATACACCTCACGGATACATTTTTTATGAGTCTGGGCAGTGATAAGCTTGTGCTGATGGTTGTTGCACAAATCAGGAAATATTGAATCAGAAGAGAGTGAAACGGTTGCGATTTTTTATAGCTGGTCATGCAACATAAATAATTTTGGGCACATAGTAAGAAGGAGGCGGTTAATGTGTTAGGTATATAATAGAATTCGGGGGGATATGCATAGTGAAACTAATCCAATAAAAAAAGACAACAATCTGCTACAACCTTGTCCAAAGAATATGTTGAGATTAATAATGTGAGGCAAGGTTTAATAATAGAAACGACAGATGACACTCTGACGGTATTACTAGTAGTACACGGTGGTCCAGGCTATCCGCTTTACCCTATAGTTAAGGCGAATAAGCTGGAACTCCACAAATTATTTACCGTATGCTATTGGGATCAAAGGGGAACAGGGATGTCGTACGTTGATCAGAGTGGTGCCCGTTATTCTATTTTTCGGGGTCTAAAAGATGTGTTGATGAATCGTCATTATCAGTTAAAGGAGAAAATTAATATCCTCAAGGGAAGTGTTTTGTCTTATCAATCATTAGGTAAGACGATGGCACATATGGATTTAACAAAGTTAGTGACTAAAATCTCTATACCCGTGTATATAATTCATGGAAAAATTGATTATCTAACGACACATACACAAGCACTACGTTTTTTAAATCAGCTGACAGCACCGAGTAAAAAATTCTTCACCTTTGAAAATTCGTCACATCCCCCATTTATAGAAGAAAAGGAATCTTTTTCACTATATTAAAAGAAGAAGTGTTGGTTGACACTACTATATAAATAAATGGTAACAACATATGTTTAGGAAAAATAATCCATTTGTTATTTCTTTTCTCCACTTGATGTGGTTCATCTGTGTACAGCTAAATATACTGTGTCAATGGACAAAGAGTATAAAGTGAAATCCTATATACATACACATTTTTATCATCATGACATAAATAGATCAAGGTGCTAATACTAGTTGAAAAGGGTGTATTAGCACTTTTTGTATGTCTTTAAATAAGTATTGTGTTTTTGGATAATAAAAAATTCAATCTTTCGTTTTACAATTTGATCCAAAAATGATATCATTATAATATGAATAAGATATGAAAGGATGGTTGTTATGCAAGAACGCAAAGCTTGGAGTATGAATGGAATATTAGGGATTGTTGTGATTGCAGTGTTACTTGGTGCAGGAATATTTAGTCTTACACAACTACAAATTTTTTTGGGAATCGTGCTGGTTGTTATTGCTGGTGTACTGATTAGCGGGGTTACGCTTGTTCAGCCCAATCAATCTGTTGTTGTAATCTTCTTAGGAAAGTATATGGGGACGGTTCGCCGGGAGGGGATTGTCATAACTGTGCCTTTCTCGGTTCGGCGAACGATTTCTTTAAGGGTGCGTAACTTTAATAGCAAGCGTCTGAAAGTAAATGATGTCAATGGGAATCCGATTGAAATTGCGGCAGTTGTGGTATTTAAGGTAGTGGATGCAGCGAAGGCTGTTTTTGATGTAGATCGCTATGAACAATTTGTGGAGATTCAGAGTGAGACAGCGATTCGTGCTGTTGCAACTACTTATCCATATGATTCGTTCAGCGATAATGAGCTGACACTGCGTGGGAATGCAGACGAGGTATCTGCCGAATTAACAACAGAACTTCAGGAACGTTTAAAGGTTGCCGGTGTCGATGTGATCGAAGCGCGGCTTACACACTTAGCTTATTCTACCGAGATTGCTCAGGCTATGCTGCAGCGTCAGCAGGCAAGTGCGATTATTTCTGCACGTAAGCTGATTGTCCAAGGTGCTGTAGGAATGGCGCAAGATGCGATTGCTCGTTTAGAAACGGACAATGTAGTGGATCTAGACGATGAGCGCCGGGTTGCCATGATTAATAATCTGCTTGTTGCGATTGTCTCAGATCGGGGAACCCAGCCGGTTATTAATACAGGATCACTGTATCAATAAGTTGGTTTTATTATGGCTAAGAAAAAAAATTTCCCCTTACGTGTGGACCCGGAACTCTATGCAATCTTACAGCGTTGGGCACAAGACGAATTCCGCAGTGTCAACAGCCACGTAGAATTCTTGCTTAGAGAGTCAGCCAAACGGGCAGGCAGACTGCCAAAGAGCCAGGATAAAAAAATAGGAGAAGATTAAACTTATTTCCTTGTGAATGGAGCAAGTTGTTATATCTAAAGGGAAAGTCATAAGAAACAAGTGAATTGATTTCTTATGACTTTTTGTATTGGAGAATGATAAGGGAAGAGTTGCTTGATGTTACCCCTTTAGCACAAAACACTCATGTTTCAAATAATAAAATAAGCAATAATGGTAAGACAGCTGGAAGTAATCATAACGGCTAACAGTGGTTTTAATGCTTTCGTTCGTAGGGCTTTGAGATTTACATTCAGCCCCAATCCAACCATAGCTGCGGTTAAGATCCATGTGGTTGCAGAAGCAATGCCTTCCATCAGGTTTGCTGATACAGGAATCACATCTCCAAGCAGATAGCTACCAACTAGACTCATCAGAATGAAACCGAGTAAAAACCAGGGGAATTCCACCTTGTGCTGGGTTTGCTTCTCTTTACGCTTGCGTTGCATAACATAAATAAGTATAAAGCAGACGGGAATAAGTAAGAATACTCGGCCTAACTTTGCTAATAGTGCTATGGCTAATGCCTCCTCACCGGCAGGCTCTGCAGCAATGGCGACATGGGCGAGTTCGTGTAAACTGATGCCTGACCAAATTCCATAATCTATTGCGTCGGCAGGTACTAATGGTCTTATAATCGTATAGCCAACTGCAAATACAGTACCTATCATTGCGATAATACCAACGCTTATGGCAGTATCTTCTTCTTTTGTATTCAGAATTGGTGCAACGGCAGCAATAGCAGCGGCTCCGCAAATACCTGTGCCAATTCCAAGGAGAAGGGAAATATGTTTATCCGCTTGGAATAATTTAGCAAGCCACATCATTACAACAATCGCAAACACAATAACCAAGCTGTCACGTACAAGCAGTCCTAATCCGTCACGAAAAATAATATCGATATTTAATTTTAATCCATATAAAATAATAGCTGCACGCAAAAGTCTCCTCGTTGAAAACGTAATACCTGCCCGCCAAGAATCAGGGTATCCGAAAAATTGCCGGTACATAACGGCAATAAGAATAGCACAGGCTAATTGACCGACATGGTCAAAGCCAGGCACTTTCGCCAATACATATCCAATCAAGGCAATAAAAAAAGTGAATGTGACCCCACTCAGCCATTTTTCAAAAGAGTGGAAATTTTGTTTGTTTATCTGCTGTAATAGTTGTGTCATCATGAAACCGCCTCCTTAACTTAGCATAACGGATACAGTTTGATAAGAAAAATTATTAATTATGATAGTTATGATAAGTAAAATGTTATAATAGAAAAAAAGTGGAGGGATGGAAGAGGAAAAATGATCGACAATCATTTGCAAATTTTTATAACAGTTGCGGAAAAGCAAAGTTTCTCTAAAGCGGCTGCAGAGCACTATATGACACAACCAGCGGTCAGCCAGTATATCCGTGCTTTGGAAGATAGTATCGGTATGCGTTTATTGGAACGCAGCAATAAATATGTTCGCTTAAATAAAGCCGGGGAAATTGTTTACCATTATGGCAAGGAAATTCTCGGTTTATATACCACCATGCAGAAGTTAGTAGATGATTTGACTAATAAAGCCAATGGATCACTGGGAATTGGAGCGAGCTATACATTTGGAGAATATGTCCTACCCAGAATTGTTGCGGATTTGCAAGTGAACTATCCAGATATTGAGCCAACGGTGACCATTGGCAATACAGCCATGATAGCTGAGCAGGTAGCGACACACCAACTAGACATAGGGATTGTGGAAGGACATTTTGAAGAAAAGGAAATTAATATAGAGCAATTGGCAGAGGATGAGATGGTGATTGTCGTTGCGCCGGAACACAAGTTAATGCATAAAGGAGGAAAAATGACAGTCAGTGATTTGGCAGAGGAGAAATGGATTGTGCGGGAACATGGTTCAGGAACAAGGGAAGCAACTGAAAAATTATTCGATGAATCGGCAATTAAACCTTCTCGGTTGATGTATTTCAGCAGTACCCAGCCAATTAAGGAATCGGTAGCTGCAGGGCTGGGAATTAGTTTGCTTTCGAGATGGACGATTCAAAAAGAAATAAAATATGGTGATTTAAACATATTACCAATCAAAGGCCTTCCGCTTGTACGTCAATTTTCAATTATCACCAAATCACCATTTCAAACTAAGGCTTTGGAAATATTTATTGACATGTTGCGTGACCATGCGGCAAAGGGCACGTTTTGATCTTTTATGATAATTTCAATTTTTTCGTTTTGTACAAATTCGTCGCTGAAGACCGCTTGTTTTCCTTTGTTCTTCATTTTTAGATATTAGTTGACACTATGTATATCTTTAGTTAATAGAGTTAATTTATTGTTGGAATTTTTAACATCTAACCCTTTTTCAGTGTGGTAGTAAAAAACATTCTGGGAGGTGACTGCCAATGATAAGTAGAGCTTATGATGAAATATAGAAATGAATATACAGAGGTGAAAGAGAGCCTATGTTTCGTAATGATACAAAAGGGAGCGCTTTAATTTATCTATAATCTTTCTGTTACTCGGTATGCAGACTAGGGTATGGACAGTATTGTTTGCCGATTTGGCAGTGGATATACAAATGGGAGAAAGACAGTTGGGCATCAGTTTGACCTTACAATCGATTGCAGGGATTATGGGCATCTATTTCGAGGGGAATCTTAAATCGTTTTGGACGCAGGATTATTTTAGTTTTGGGGTTAGCTGGGACAGGGTTGTTTTGCTGTTCACTCATAGTTGTAGATCAATTCAATTCACTTATTATTTTGTTTATTATAGGTGGTTTGGTTCTTGTGGATTTTTCGCTTGCCCCGATTACACCGATTGCGTTTTTCATGGCAGCGAAAGTGTCTGATCGAATCCGTGGACGAGAAGTGTCCATTGTTACGATCTCAGGTTACTGCTCCGTCCTTTAGTCTGCGCACGTCATTTGCCTTTTTAATGGTTTGCTCCGTAGGAATTATTCTGATTTCGATCATTTATCATCTGAATAATAAGTCCGAAACAATATGATTTAACGTAACTTCTCTACATTTCATCAAAAAAGAGCCTCACTAGGAGACTCTTTGCCTTATTATTGAATATATGATTTAGCGCCAAGATAATGGTTTTGCCAGTAGTCAATACTGATATCGGCAACCACTACACCTTCATTACCGGCATGAATCATTTGGTTGTTACCAATGTAGATTCCGCTGTGTGAGGCACCTTCTGTGTCATATGTTCCTTCGAAGAAGACAATATCACCCACATTAGGAGCATCGACATGTACACCAGTATTTACCCAATTATCACGGTGAGTACGGTCAATATCAATACCTACTTGATTAAACACATAATGGATAAAACCGCTGCTGTCCATCCCGCTAGGTGTTGTACCGCCCCAAACATATGGCGTTCCAATCACACTTTCGGCAACTGAGACAATATCAGATGAAAGGGAAGAAGATGTTTCTGCTGGTGGGGGAGTGTCTTCCTCAACGTTGCCTAATTCAACAACTGGTGTGTCATCCCCTGTGTTGTTGCTCTCATTTGCCTGTGTTTGTGTATTTGTATTGTTAGAGGTTACCCCTTTTAATGCACTTAATGTATTAGGTCCCGCAATACCATCAACTTGTAAGCCTTGATCTGCTTGGAAGTCACGTACAGCTTGAGCTGTAATATCTCCGAATATTCCATCGATGTGATAAGAATAATAGCCAAGATTTTGCAGGCTGTTCTGTAAATCTTCTACAGCCGCACCAGTGTCACCTTGCTGAATCAATGAGGAAGTCTGATTAGACGATGGGGCAGGCTCCTCTGCTACTTGAACGTTCTTGCTTTGACTGACACTTAAGTCCCCCTCAGCAGATTCTGGTCCTGCTTTTGCAAACGCATCACCTGTGAATGCAGGAGATAAAGCAATTGATGTAACAATTGCTGTAGATAGAAAATACTTTCTCACATTAAATTGCGATTGTACCAATGTTACTCCTCCTTGATTTAAATTAAAAATTAAACTAGCAAGTATGTACTATACATTGTCTAATTCTCTATGAAACACTGTAACACGAGAATATCACAACGAGTTTTCGAAAACTTTAAGCCGATATAACAAATTATTATAAGATATGACAAGGAACGACAGACGGAAAAAGAGGTGAGTCGGGCAGGGGAGGGTTTAGCACTTTTTTGTAAAATAAAACCATTACAATCAAATGACATTATTGCGTGTGTGTGGCGAAATTTTAACAAGGTGAAATTTATATAAGTGAATCGAAAAAAGAAGGGGAAGGTTGTACAAAAACAGTAAAATGAGATGTAGATCAGATTAATATGGCCAAGCCGGCAATTGCGGGGAGAGCAGGTGCCGGCTTGGTTTCCTTTAGCTTCTTGTTTGTTTGTCTAACCAATTGTTGAGGGTTTGCAACACATCTTTGGCAATTGGTAATTGTGCTTGCTTTTCGAGATAATCAGTTTCTTGTTCATTTGAAAGTTGTTCTTCAAACTGCCGAAGTGAATGATTAACACCTGCAATGATCTTCCATTCCCCGTCCCCTGAAACCATTTCTGCTATAACCTGGGCGTGTTCAGGAGGGACATGTTTATCGTTCTCTCCTGTTACGGTCAATACAGGGCAGGTTATCTCTGGTAAGAGGTCACAAACGTTGTAATGCCAGACTTCGCGCAGATACTTGACATTGATAGCCTTACCGTTTACAGAGACAACATCTTCTTTGGCAAAAAGCAGCTTGTTTCGCTGCATATTCAGCATTCTTTTTTCTAATGCATCTAGTTTAAAGAGGCGATAGAGTAAACCTCTAATGGTTTTCGATTGCTTGATATTTTCAAAAAGCTCATCATTCTGTCTATTCGTAAGGTCAATCGTTGACTCTGCTAATCCACTAAGGAGAATAAGTCCATTAACTGGCTGCTGTCTTTGAATAGCAGGTGTGATGATGGCACCTTCACTGTGACCGAGCATGAAGATCTGTTCTGAGTCTGCTTCTGGGAGACCTTTCAAGTACTGGATACATGCCGTTGCATCTTCGATCAAGTCATAAAATCCTGTTCTGATAAATTCCCCTTCACTTTTGAAAAGCCCACGTTTATCATAACGAAGTGAGAGGTAACCTTGTTCAGCCAACCATTCCGCCATTTCTTTATAGAGGTTGATTGGAGGTTCTCCTGCGGTATTGCCGTCCCGATCTATTTCTCCTGAACCAGGAATAATAAGAATGGCAGGCGAAGCAGCTTGATTTTGCTCTGGTATGGTTAAGGTTCCGCTTAAATTATAAGTTGCTGGAATCGTAACTTCCTTGCTCATTATCATTGGTAAATCAAACTCCTTTTTACTGTTTATTCAAAGAGATATGCTTGTTGTATATGATTAATTTCTTAATGCTTAACCGTGTTTGCTATAAGCCAATCTATGTTTCCATTTGTTTTGTTTACCCTACTAAAATTGGAATACGCTGTTCAGCTTGTCTATTAACTGCTCATTTTCTTAAAGAAAGAATGGATTTTGTTTTCTTCTTTACTATCTTATCACAATTATATCTATGTTGGGCTTTCCAATTGACGCTTTCCTTGGAACTCATTAAAATAGGGACATAGTTAGAAATGAGGGATAACCATATCATATCAAATAAGACAAGAAAAAGAGACGGATTATCCGTTTACAGAAAATGTAGTTAGTCAGGCATTTTTGCATGAACAACACAGTGATCATAGTGAACATCAATTAGTACACCGTCTTAGGGAATCAGAGGCTTTTATCCCAGAATTATCTTTGGTTGCGGTGGATAACTCAGAATCGGTTATTGGTCACATTCTTTTGACAAAGATTTCTATAGATTGCAAGAACAGAATATCTCCTTCCTTAGCACTTGCGCCTGTTTCTGTTTTACCTGCTTATCAATATCAGGGAATAGGCAGTCAATTAATTCAGGCAGCTCTTAAACAGGCAAGGGAACTTGGACATTCTTCTGTGATTGTATTGGGTCATCCAGACTATTATCCGAAGTTTGGTTTTAGAAAAGCAAGTGAGTGGCAAATTAAGGCACCATTTGATGTGCCTGATGAGACCTTTATGGCGATCGAGTTAACAGATGGCTCATTACGCAATATACAAGGTACCGTGAGATATTCGGCTGCCTTTGATCAATAGATATCAAGAAAGAGGAAGGGATAGAGGGAGAAGGGGGCTTGGCTTGATGATCGAACAGATTCACTTTTATTATTGTAATGACCTACATAGCCATTTTGAACAATGGCCAAATATTACACATTATTTCAAGAAGGAACGAGATAAATATAAAGAGCGGGGAGAACAAAGCTTTCGAATTGATATCGGTGACCATGTCGATCGTTTTCATCCCATTGCCGAGGCCTTTAAAGGAAAAGCCAATGTCGATTTGTTAAATGAAGCAGGCTTTGACTTTGCAACACTGGGAAATAATGAAGGAATTACTTTAGAATATCAAGATTTATTTCAACTTTATGATCAGGCCGATTTTCAAGTAACTTGTGCAAATTTAAGCCCTATTCATGGAGATAAGCCAAATTGGCTCAAGGAATATATTACAATCGAAACATCCCAGCGCTTACGGGTGACTCTTTTTGGAATGACAGCAACTTTTAATGCCTTTTATCATCCGTTAGGCTGGAATGCCAGTTCTCCTTATGATTATTTATCAGCAAACATTCAGACGCTTAAGCAAAATTGTGATGTATTGATATTATTATCCCATTTGGGCTTATCAGAGGATGAAGTGATTGCCGAACGTTATCCGGAAGTTGATGTGATCATTGGCGGTCACACTCATCATTTATTGAAAAGCGGGAAAGTGGTAAACAAGAGTTTGCTGACTGCTGCTGGCAAGTATGGAAAATATGTTGGTGAAGTGCATTTAACTTGGGATCATTCTTTGAATAAATTAACGGATAAACAAGCCTATACGGTAGAGACAGAGTATTTAGACCGAGATGCAGATACAGCTTATTATTTGGAGCAAATTAGTAAAGAGGCAGAAAGTGTTCTTAATCAGCCTGTTGCCATGATTTCCAATCCATTGGAAGTGGATTGGTTTAAGCAAACCCCACTCACACAAGATTTAACAGACTATTTAAGGCGGTGGACAAAGGCCGATATTGCCATGTTAAATGCAGGCATACTAATAGAAGGGCTTAAAGCAGGAACAGTTACTTATGGTGATGTCCATCGAATTTGTCCACATCCAATAAATCCCTGTACCGTTGAATTAAGAGGTGCACAATTGCTCGAAGTGATTCGCGGTACTTTTCAGCACTCTCTGCAGCATTTAGAGTTAAAAGGTTTTGGTTTCCGCGGTAAAATAATCGGTACCTTTTTATTTAGTGGTATTTCAATTGATACGGTTATCGATCAAGATGGAGAAGAAAGGGTACAACAAGTACAGATTGATGGAAAGCCTCTTGATCCCGACAGGATGTATATATTGGCAACACCGGATATGTTTACCTTTGGTAACATGTTTCCCGAGATTGTTCGATCGAAAACGAAGCACTTTTTCTTGCCGGAATTTATGCGTGATCTACTGGCCAATTTGTTAAAAGAAAATCAATAACACATACTTACATCTCCTCTCATAAACTAAATAGAGAGGAGTGTATGTGATGATGATGGAAGTGTATCCAGTTACGATAGAGAATCATACCTTCACTGCTGTAACAGTTAAATTACCGCATACCAACTTGTTAGTGATTTCCAATGAGGTTGGCTATGTGATGTGCGGTGCTCTTGATGTGAAGCTGCTGACAGAGAAGTTAGCCGATCGTCCGATTGTTGCCGGCAGAGCTGTAGGTGTGAAGACGATCAATGATTTAAAGGAAGCAAGCTTAGATAGTGTTACCGATTATGCCAAATCATATGGATGGCAGCCAGGAATGAAAGTGAAAGAAGCTTTATTAAGAATTGCACAATGATGGCAGTCTCGTTTTAATTCGTACAAATGGTTAGAAACGTTCTGCGAGTGTGCTAACCATTCGATAATCATCGTACATTGCTTTGGATTTTTTGACCCCATCACTTGATAAAAAATGATAATGATTTATAAAAGTCTCCTTCCCGTCATAAAGATATGATGGGGGGAGATTTTTTATGTACGGGAGACCAAGGAGAAGACAATGGAGGAAAACACCTGGTAATCATATGCTGTTTATCACTTTCTTTCTATTTGTATTGGCTATGATTGCAAGTATCCTAGTGGTAAACGAAGGGATAAAGCCTGTTTTACTAAACACTGCTGAGGTACGTGTATCCCAGATTGCTAACCAGGCATTAGGAATAGCCGTCAGCAAGAAGATATCTGAAGATTTAGAAAACGGTGATTTAGTGGAGGTACAGCTAGATGATCAGGGTCGGATAGAGAATTATGTCTTTAATGCGGTTGTTGAGAATCGAGTGCAGCGTAATGTACAGTACCGTTTAGAAAATTTCCTGAAACTACTGGAAAGCGGGGAGCGGCCTGAAACTGGAGTCCCGATTGAGGTAGAAATATTAGATTTAGACGAATCCGAACAAGCCTTATTAGATGAGATTCGGGAACGAGGCTTATTAATCGAAATTCCCGTTGGTCAAGCATTGGGAATCCCGTTGTTGGCTAATTTGGGTCCAAGAATTCCTGTGAATATAGAAGTGCTCGGTAGTGTTGGGACCGAAACAACGAGTGAAATTGTCCAGACAGGGATCAATGGTGCCTTGATTCAAGTGAATGTTTTTGTTGAGGTAGAAATGAGGGTAGTGATCCCATTTGCCTCCAAACCGGTGAAATTGGAGCAACATATCCCCGTAACAAAGGTATTTCATCCAGGTGATGTGCCTAATTATTATCATAATGGGGAGGGGTCATCCAATTTATCTATTCCAATTGATCCGCAAATGATAGAATAGAGGATGCGCTGGGAGCTGCTATCGCTGGATAGCAGCTTTTGGGCGAAATAGCTTGAATCAAGTATAAAATAGTGATAGTATTTTTATTTGACAGAATATTCATAACTACGTATAATTTCTAAGGTTGGAATGACAGGATAGTTTCTATGGAAGATTTGGAGGTAACACATTCTTCTTGTTTCTCTCATGGAATTACTATTAAGTCAACGAAAGGAGTTCGAATGATGGATAACAGGTCACAATGGGGAACAAGATTGGGGTTCCTTTTAGCAGCAATTGGATCTGCTGTCGGGTTAGGAAATATTTGGCGTTTTCCAGCAGTAGCTTATGAGAATGGAGGAGGCGCCTTCTTTCTTCCGTATTTATTTGCATTATTAACGGCCGGAATTCCGTTACTTATTATGGAATATACAATCGGGCATAAATACCGAAGTTCCTCCCCGCGCAGTTTTTCTAAAGTAAGTAAAGGGATGGAGTGGGTAGGCTGGTGGCAAGTACTGATAGCCTTTGTTATCTCTACCTATTACCCAATTATTATCACTTGGTCTGGAATGTACGCCTACTTCTCTTTACGTACACAATGGGGAGATGACTCGACTAGCTTTTTCTTGAATGACTTCTTGCAATTAGAGGAAGCTGGAACGTTTGGATCATTTGTACCTATGGTTTTGATTCCTCTTATTGTGGTATGGGCACTTGTTTTCTTCTTTTTAGGAAGAGGAGTAAAGAAAGGTATTGAGTTTGCTAATCGTATTTTTATCCCGGCTTTATTTATTGTCTTTGTTATAATTGTTGTTCGCGCAGTTACATTGCCAGGTGCATTCGAAGGTTTAGATGCCTTCTTCAAACCAGATTGGTCTAGGATTATAGATGGCTCTGTATGGGTAGCAGCATACGGCCAGATTTTCTTTAGTCTTTCGATTGCATTTGCAATCATGATTACCTATTCCTCTTATTTGCCGAAAAAGTCGGATATTTCTAATAACGCCTTTATCACCGGTTTTGCTAATTCATCGTTTGAATTATTAGCTGGTATTGGTGTATTCGCTATATTAGGTTTTATGGCTTCCCAAACGGGAGCAACGATTGATGATGTAGTAGAAGGTGGAGTAGGGCTGGCCTTTATGGTATTCCCAGAGATTATTAGTCAAATGCCTGCTTCTGGTTTCTTTGGCTTCTTATTCTTTGCTTCTTTATTCTTGGCAGGTATTACTTCGATGCTCTCGATTTCAGAAACGTATATCGCAGGGCTGCAAGAAAAATTCTCGCTTTCTAGGGGAATGGCGGTCTTACTTGGAGGCGGGCTCTCCGCACTAATTTCGATTCTCTATGCAACCCAAGGCGGGCTTAACCTGTTAGATACAGTTGACTACTTTATTAATAACTATGGTGTTGCACTAGCTGGGTTGTTTGAGGTAGTAGCTATTGCTTGGTTTGCTCGATTATTGAAAGATTTACAAGGTCATGCAGACAGCGTGTCGGATATTAAATTAGGTATGTGGTGGAGAGTATGTTTAAGTGTGATCACACCTGTAGTCCTAGGGTTTATGTTAATTCAAAACTTAAAGAATGACCTAACAAATGCCTATGGTGATTATCCGTTAGACTTCCTGTTCAATTTCGGATGGTTGTTAGCAATTGGAGTTATGTTTATTGGTACGCTGCTTACGATTAAGAAATGGCCAAAGAAGGATCATCAAGCATAAGTATTTAAGAAAGATAAAAGTTCCAAACAACAGAAACCGAATGCTTTCTAATGGAGTAAAGGAGGATACATCATGTCTGCAAGTGCAATTGTCATGGCGATAATTGGTATTGTGATACTATGGGGTGGATTAATTGCAAGTATCCTAAATGCAAGGAAAGCCTCAAAAAAATAAGGGGAGCTCTTATCGGTAAGAAGGTTACAAATGGTTAGCTCCGTGATATATGCTGAAAATCCGTAAAGTGAATGTGAATACTTTACGGATTTTCTCTTTCCCATTTTTTTAAGTGTGGATAGGGGTCAAACGACCACTCTGTTTTGCCGTTATCCTTATAAAGACCGTAATGAAGATGAGGTGGAAACTTACCTGCTGTACCAGGCGGACCGTATCCAGAAGAACCAACTGTTCCAATTGTTTGTCCGGCTTCTACGATATCTCCTACTTCCAATCCTTCTGCAAAACCATTGAGGTGTGCATAATAGTGGTAGCGGTTATAGATGTCACGGATGCCGATGCGCCAGCCGCCATATTTATTCCATCCTTTCAATTCTATGATGCCATAGGTAGCAGTTCTTACAGGAGTTCCGTAACTGGCAAAGATATCTGTTCCTTCATGAATTCTCCTGCCGCCAAATCCTCTGGCATCGCCCCATGTGTTCCGATAGCTGTAATTATAACCAGGGGGAATAGGGAAAGCTGTTTCATCAAAGGAAATGGTTTGATAGGTATCAAATAATGTAGCATAATTCATTATCGACATTACGGTTAATTCTCTCTGGTAATAGTTCCATAAGCCAGTTCGAATATCTTGTGCAGTATGTCCGTAACGTTGCAGATATTTAGCTATGGTATAAACGATATCGATATCGTTGGCTGGATCAGCAAGTTGATCACCGTTCCCATCTTCTCCAATTCCGCCAAACATCTGGATAAATTCTGGGGGATAAGGCTGTCTGCCTGGAGTTGCACCATACCACTTGTCATCTGGAATTTCGATATCAATAAAGGAGGACTCGTCTGCTTCCGTCTCACGGATATTGGCCTCATAGCGGTCAATGGCAGCTAAATAATACCATGGAATCAAGGTAACGGCTTCTATCTGTTTATAAATGGCGATTTTTTCTGCTTCTCTGTCCACATTTTCTTCCGCATATGCTATAGTAGATAGGAGAAAGAAACCTATAAAAGTAGAGAATATACTACGTTTGATCAAGATCAAATAACCTCCTTTTACACCATTATCCTTACCTACTAACATTAGTGTGAACAACAAGGTTAATTTCATGCTAGTAACATTTGTAAAATCTAAGCGCAAAAAGGTGTGACATATTATGATTGAAGTGCAGGGAAAGAAATATGAATTAATTAAGGATTATCGTGCGGGCTTTGAAGAAAAGTCGTTTAAAGATCGCTATACAGATATTTTGATGAAATATGATTTTATTGTTGGCGACTGGGGGTATGAACAACTCCGCTTAAAAGGGTTTTATGATGATCAAAATCCCAAAGCCACTTTTGACACGAAATTCAGTACGTGTGAAGATTATTTGTATGAATACTGTAATTTTGGCTGTCGTTTTTTTATTGTCAAGCAAGTGAACAACTAGAAATCCATTACAACATGCAGAGGGGGAATAATTAGTGTACTTTGTAGATATGCGACAAATGAATGAATTACTTGATTTTTTTGATGAAACAATTGCAAATGTCAAGGATCGTTCATTTGAAACAGAGGTGGAAAAGTATGCGTTAGAGCGGATCACTCATCTGTTAATTGAGTCATTAATTGACGTAGGTAACATGATGATTGATGGCTTTATTATGCGTGACCCAGGTAGTTACCAAGATATTATTGATATCTTAGTGGATGAACAAGTTATCCCGGAATCAGACAAATCTGCCTATCAATTATTAATTGAACAACGACGAGTTGTGGTTCAGGAATATAAGCAGATCAATCATGATCAACTCGAGCAACTGCTGCAGGAATATTATCAGCCATTAAGTCAATTCAGTAAGAATATTCGCCTTTATTTGGCCAATGAAATGGGAGTAGCTAATACATTTATCAATAAAGTCTAAGTGATAAAGCAAAACTGGGGGTGAGAATCACATGCTGCAATTTAAAAGGTTGCTTTGGATAGCTGGAGGATCCATTAGTTTATTCATTGGGCTGATCGGGATCGTTATCCCTTTGCTGCCAACCACTCCCCTTGTTATTTTGGCTGGTTTCTGTTTCGGTAAATCCTCTTCACGGTTACACCGATGGTTAGTAACAAATAAATACTTTGGACACTATATTGCGGATTATCAAAGCGGTAAAGGTGTCCCATTGCGGATCAAGATATTTGCAGTAGTCATCGTCTGGTCTAGTGTATTGTTCTCCTTATTCTTTATCCCTCTAAGCGCTATTAAGATTATGATGCTTGGTATTGCTTTGTTTGTCAGCTTATTTATTTTTACTTCTCCGTTGTTGAAAGAGAAGAAAAGCAGTTATCCATTATCAGGAACAGAGGAAGTTTAACATCATAATAGTAAGTATAAAGCTAGCGGTATTATATCGTTAGCTTATTTTACAGCTGTGAAAATATAATAATAAATCAATACATAACTTTTAGAGATGAAAAAACAGAGACAGTTAAAACACAGCGAGAGAAGAATATTCCCTTTCAGTGGAAAACACGATTGGAAGGTGTTAATGTTCTGAAGAAAAGGGGGACAAGAGGTGTATGAAACAAAGAGTGATGTTGGGATGTCTTTTGGTATTATTGATTTGTGTATATTTTCCAAATGTAGTATCAGCAGAAGAAAAGAGGACACCATCAGGTATTTCTTTAACAGAATTGGAGGATGTTGTCGATGGATATGTCAACAATTACATAGGGGAAACGGTAGCAGGTGCAGGTATTGTGGTTATTAAAGATAGCGAAATAGTCTTATCCAAAGGATATGGCTATGCAGATATAGAGGAGCAAATACCCATCGACACAAGTGTGTCTATCCTTGAGTGGGGATCGATCACAAAATTATTTGTTTGGGTATCTGTCATGCAACTAGTGGAAGAAGGGAAACTGGATTTATATGAAGATATCCAAACGTATTTACCAGAGGATTTTTTAACATCATTAACTTTTGATGAGCCCATTACCATGTTACATTTGATGCACCATAATGCAGGGTATGAAGAGAATATTTATGATTTGCTTTATGATTCACCTAAACATCTGACTTCGTTGGAAGAAGCACTGAAGATAACCGAACCAGACCAAGTTTATCGGCCAGGAGAGGTAGTGGCCTATTCAAATTACTCGACTGCACTGGCTGCCTACATTGTAGAACAGGTGACAGGCCGGTCATTTGACGATTATGTATCTGAGCATATTTTTGCGGAATTGGGAATCGAACATTCAACAATACATTTGCCTGCAGAGGATAGGGAAGAGATCTTCCGGCATAAAACAAAAGGGTACAGTTTATCTGGAATAGGTGAGTTTAAAGAATCCCCACCATTCTACATTTCTATGTATCCAAGCGGAGGGATGAATGGTACGGCAGAAGATTTGGCCAGATTTGCGATGGCATTGATGCCCGTCTCGTCAGGAAATACGTCTCTATTTCAAGATCACCAAACATTAACGGAGCTTCTCTCCCCCAGTTATGCGGTTCAGGAGGGGGTACCAGGGATTGCACATGGATTTTGGGAATATGATGGTGCGTATCGCGGATTAACGCACTCAGGTAATACAGTTGCCTTCTCTAGCAATGTTCAAATCGTACCAGAAGAGAATTTTGCTGTTATTATTTTAACCAATCAAGCAAATGAGGTAGACCTCTTATTTGGATTGACGGACGAATTAGTGGGAGATGGAGAACAGACCATCCAAGCGAATCTGCCAACTTCTGACACGGTGGAAGGCAGCTACCTGTCTGCACGGCGAGTACACAGTGGTTTTATGAACCTTTATTCTTATCTTATGCCGTTACAAATACGCTCTATTAGTGAGCATGAAATAGAAGCGAATATCGCGGGATTTACGGCTAATTATGTGCAAACCAGTCCCTATGTTTACAAAATGATTAACGGAGATCATGTTTTTATACCAAATAAGGTTATGTATTTTCACGTAAAGAATGGGAAAGTTGAACAAATCTCGACTTCTTATTCTGATTATACAGCTATGGATAAACCGCAGGCATTTTTAATAATTAGTTTAGGGGTATTTATATGGTGTGCCGTCTATTTTCTCATTTCTCCTCTGTTATTAATGTTGCGCATTTTCTGGAGATGGAGAAAGAGGCAGCGATCCACATCATTAACCAAATGGAATTGGCTGTTGAATCTGTCAGGAACCGTTATGATACTCAATATATTGGTGTTAGCGGTACGAATGTTGACCAATGCGATGCGAGCATATTCCGAACTGTTGGTTCATTTTATATTAAATTATGCCTTTACGGCAATTAGTTTGATTTCTTTGGTAATGGTGATTGTTTGTTGGAGAAAAACACAAGTATCCAACATTCGTAAGACGGGTTATCTCCTATCAAGTATTAGTAGTATGCTGTTCATTGCTTGGCTAATAATTTGGCAGTTATATGCGTGATTTAACCTGACCGTCCCAGTTTCTCAGAAAGCAAAAATTGAGTTCAATCAAAAATAAACCGGAAGAAATGAAATAGAGTTCTTCCGGTTGTTGTGCGTTGTATGGATTATAGTGTACGTTTTATCACGGTGCTAATCGTCCGTAACCCCTTCATCCTAAGGTGTAAGAAACTAGGTAAGGATAACGGACACTAACTCCCTGATAAGTTTCACTAACCATCAGTAGAGGATAAGAAATTTACTCATGGGAGCCTTACTTTATTCGTCATCAAGTGTTACATCATCATGCTCAGCACTGTGTGCTAATCTTGAAGAGGCAGAAGCGGCAATAGCCCCTACAATGTCGTCTAAAAATGTGTGGCAGCCATTGGCTTTGTCATTTAATTTTTCCAAGATTCCAGGTTTCTGTTTGTCAATATAGCCGTAATTGGTAAAGCCAATCGAACCATATACATTCACAATCGATAAGGCAATAACTTCATCAATCCCGTATAAACTTTCATCTGTTTCGACAATTTCTTGTAAGGGGCTGTCTAGTTTTTTTTGTTCTGCCAGCATATCGATTTGAATCCCCGTGATAATTGCATTTTGCACTTCACGTTTCATCAAAACACGGTCGACGTTCTCATAGCATCTCTCTAGGGTAAGTTCTTCCTGGTATTTATTTTGCAGGTAATAAACTAATTCTGCGATATCCTTCAGTTTTACACCACGTTCTAATAACATGGCTCTTGCTTTTGCTTCGAGTTCGCTTTGTTTACGTTCATTTGACATAAAATCACATCCCGTATTCATCATATTTTCCCTTGATTAACATATATTCTAATATATTTGTTCGAAGGGGGAAATAAAAGTGCATTCTGTATTTCTACATTATCCGATCCGAGTTCCGATCAAGCAAGTGACACAACAACCTTACACTACTTATCAAGACCAATCTGCCTATTATTTTATAATACCTGGAACAATGTCGGAACAAGCTGCCGTAGAAATGTATAGTATTGCTTCGCACTATCATCAATATGGCTGGACAAACGTGGCATGTCCCATCCAAAATATACATAATCAATGGATTACCTCAGTAGGTAAAGATAAATATATATTATGTGTTGCTTCCAAAGGATCTGAAAGACAAGACGAAGCGCAAATGCTGGCTAGATTTCAGCAAACAGGATTTACTTATCCCTATCAACCAAGTGAGATCAATAACTATGGGCAATGGAAACAGCTTTGGGCCAATAAAGTAGATCAGTATGAACTTCTATATCAACAACTATATCAACAACGCCCAACCAATTCAATGATTCGAGAGTTTGTGAACTTTTTCCCTTATATCGTTGGCATTGCTGAGAACGCTATTCAGTATATGAATAGTGTAGAGCAGGAACGGCAATTTTCCGAGCAAGATCAGCCAACAATCACTTTTGGGCGCTATCACGGCGAAGTGACAGCAGATTTTATTTATTGTAATCATTTTATATATGATCACAGTGTACGTGATTTGGCAGAGAAATTAAGACCATTTCTGCTTGAACAGGAAGGATTACAGGATCCTGAATGCTATTCATTCCTGCGGTCTTATCTGGGAGAGATGCCGCTGTCGCCTTTCGGTTGGAAGCTATTATATGCACGATTAATCTTTCCTATTCATCTCTTTGATTGGGTTGATCAAATTCGGCAATCACCTCAATCTGCCACCCCAATCAAACAAATGATAGAGTACCAAAAAAATTATCAGCGACATTTAAAAACATTCTTTTATCAATTAGGGATTGATGAGAGGGAATTAAATAGTATACAATTAGATTGGATATGATAAAGTTTGGATAAGGTGAGAGTCTTACAGACGATTAGAACTGTGATAAAATAGTTTATCCCCTGTTTGGGGATTTTTTTACTGAAACATGCCACCGCCTTCTAAAGGAAAATTATTTTTCTGACTGTTTTAGATGATTGTACCTTGATTAAGAAGGGATTCAGATGTATAATGTCCACTATAGAAAAACAAATGTACTCGTTATGCAAACAAAGGGAGGCGTCTAGATGAATCAAATAAGTGTAGGTTTGTGTGGTTTGGGAACAGTTGGAACTGGTGTTGTGAGATTGTTACAAAACCATGCAGAAGAAATTAAATACAAGGTAGGCTGTGAGATTAAAATAGAGAAAATTTTAGTTCACGATTTGGATAAAAAGCGTGATGTGGTGATCCAACAAGAATGGTTAACCGATAATGCAGAAGAATTAGTGAGCAATCCCAATATTGATATTATTATCGAAGTAATGGGTGGAATTGAAGATACCAACCTGCTGTTAGAAAAGGCGGTTCAAAATAAAAAGCATATCGTAACAGCAAATAAGGATCTCATGGCAGTTCACGGCCAAAAATTATTGCGCCTCGCTAAAGAGAATAATTGTGATATTTTATATGATGCAAGTGTGGCTGGCGGTATTCCAATTATCCGTTCACTCACAGAAGGGCTTGCATCAGACCGGATTCAAAAAATTATGGGAATTGTGAATGGAACGACCAACTACATTTTAACAAAAATGACAGATGAATCTTTACCGTTTGAACCTGTCTTAAAAGAAGCGCAAGAGTTAGGTTTTGCCGAGGCAGACCCTACCTCTGATGTTGATGGCTTAGATGCTGCCCGTAAAATGGTGCTATTAGCAAATCTGGCATTTAAGATGGAAATTGCTTTAGAAGATGTTGAGGTATCAGGAATTCGCACAATCTCTCAAGAAGATATTACGTTCGCGTCCAGTTTAGGGTATACTATTAAATTGATAGGTATTGCATCGATTAATAATGGCAAAGTAGAAGTAAGTGTAGAACCGACTTTGTTGCCGTTAGAACATCCACTGGCACAAGTGAAAAATGAATTTAATGCAGTGTATGTGTATGGGGAAGCGGTTGGAGAGACTATGTTCTACGGACCGGGTGCAGGCAGTATGCCGACTGCAACGGCTGTTGTTTCCGATCTGATGGATGTCGTGAAGAATATTCGCTTAGGTATCACAGGAAACGAATATATCATCCCACAGTTTGAAAAACAGCTGAAACAAGATGATGAGAAGTATATGCAGTATTTCATCCGTATGGAAGTGGATGATCAAGCTGGCACTTTCCAAAAGATCACTAACGTATTCACAGAGGAACAAGTAAGCTTCCAAAAGATTCTGCAATTACCGTCTGAGAAAGAAAATATGGCTGAAATTGTGATGGTAACCCACAAAATCAGTAAGCAGCAATTAATAAATAGCAGAGAAAATCTAAAAGGACTAGACGTTGTCAATGAAATTATAAGTTGTTACCGCGTCGATGGGGAGGATTAATTCATGGCTTGGCAAGGATTATTAAAAGAGTATAAAGAATATTTACCAGTAGAAGAAAATACACCATTACTAACATTATTTGAGGGCAATACACCACTCTATAAATTAGAAAAACTGTCTGCAAAATATGGCATCAACGCATATGCAAAGTTTGACGGTTTAAATCCAACAGGGTCTTTTAAAGACCGTGGGATGGTTATGGCGATGGCAAAGGCAGTAGAAGATGGAGCAAAAGCGGTTATCTGTGCCTCTACAGGTAACACATCTGCTTCTGCGGCTGCATTTGCGGCTAGAGCAGGGCTTAAATGTATTGTCGTCATTCCTGATGGAAAAATCGCCCAAGGGAAGCTGGCACAGGCAGTAATGTATGGAGCAGAGATATATGCTATCAAGGGGAATTTTGATGATGCACTTCGTTACGTGCGTAAATTAGCGGAGACTGGCAAAGTAGCATTAGTAAACTCTGTGAATCCATATCGTATTGAAGGTCAAAAAACAGCAGCCTTTGAAGTATGTGATGAATTAGGGAAGGCGCCGGAATATTTATTTATTCCAGTTGGAAATGCGGGTAATATTACCGCATACTGGAAAGGTTTCAAAGAATATAATGAGAAAAAACAAACAGGGTTACCAAAAATGATGGGCTTCGAGGCAAGCGGGGCAGCAGCTATCGTACACGATCGTGTATTTGAAAACCCAGAAACTGTTGGAACAGCGATCCGTATCGGTAACCCTGCCAGCTGGCAAGGAGCTGTCAATGCCCGTGATGAATCTAACGGGGAAATTGATGAAATCACAGATGAACAAATGATTGCAGCCTATAAATGGATTGCTCAAGAAGAAGGTGTATTTGCAGAACCAGCTTCTTGTGCTTCGGTAGCAGGTTTATTTAAGAAATTAGAAGAAGGTAAGGTAGAGAAAGGATCTACCGTCGTAACCGTGTTAACTGGAAATGGTTTGAAAGATCCGAACACAGCTATTGATTATAGCGAAGTAAAACCTACCGTCCTGCCGAATGATGAAGAAGTGATTATCAAAGAAATTTTAGGTAGTGTACAAGCATGAGTTGGATGATTAAAGTGCCTTCCAGCACTTCTAACTTAGGTGCCGGTTTTGATTCAATTGGTTTGGCATTGAACTTGTATTTGGAGTTACATGTTACAGAAGCTGAAGAGTGGCTGTTTACGCCTGTTTCGGAATCATTAATTGGTATTCCTACGGGCAAAGATAACTTAGTTTATGAAATTGTTGAAAAAGTAGCTTCTTTAAATAATAAGGCAGACGAAATCCCTGCTTGTCACGTAGAAATGACAAGCAATATCCCTTTAGCCAGAGGACTGGGAAGCAGTGCGACGGCTATTATTGCAGGTATCGAATTAGCTAATGTATTGTTGGATTTACAGTTAACTGAACGTGATAAATTGCAGATTGCCACAGACATTGAAGGCCATCCGGATAATGTAGCACCTTCCTTGATTGGCGGTTGTGTTGTAGGGCATTATGACGGCGAAGTGACCTATAGTCAACTACCGGTTCAAGGTGTTACTTTTGTTGCGGTTATTCCTTCATTTGAATTAAAAACGAAGGATGCCCGTGCGGTTTTGCCAGATACATTTAGTTTCAAAGACAGTGTACAGGCTAGCAGTGTCGCTAATGTGAGTGTAGCAGCCATTTGCAATGGCGACTGGGATACATTAGGTGCCATGATGGAAAAGGATCATTTCCATCAGCCTTATCGTAAATCATTAATCCCTCATTATGATGAATTGTACTATTATATGAGACAAGAGGCGTATGGTGTTTTTTTAAGTGGAGCAGGACCAACCATGATAGCTGTTGTGGATGATAAGAAGGTCTTCTCTATCTTAAACCAATGGCAAGCAGAATATCCTGATTTTCAGTGGATTCCGCTCCAGGTAGAAAGAAAAGGCTCATTTGTAGAAGAATTGCAAAAAGAATACAAAGAATAATTAAAACAGCTGTTATATGGCTTGGTTCGATTGAGGCCGTATAACAGCTGTTTGTTGATTTGTTTTAAATTGTGACATGGGCATTCCCCATGAGGGAATCTTATGGACAGAAGAAGAGAAAAAGTTATTTCTGAGTCCATGAGAGCCATTCGATGGACAGAAGAAAAAGAATCATCCTCCCAATTCATAAGAATGAATTTACTGACGTAACATGTTGCTTGGCACAAAAAAACCCACCTGTATGGTGGGGGCCTTACTAACGGAGAAAATTCCGCTTTCTTTAAAATACTTGTTCAATTTCTGTTACACCAGGCACCTCTGCCATTAAAGCACGTTCAATTCCTGCTTTTAAGGTAATGGTAGAGCTTGGGCAATTTCCGCAAGCGCCCATTAGTCGAAGACGCACAATACCGTCTTCTACATCGACTAATTCAACGTCTCCACCATCACGTAATAGGAAGGGACGTAATTTATTTAAAACTTCCTGAACTTGTTCAGTTTGGTGATCCATATTTTATAAAGTCTCCTTTCCATACACTGGAAACAAATGTGGTAAGGTATTAGCCGCATTTGTTTTCATCAAGTCTCACTTGATTAATAAATCTGGTTTGATTACATTACTATATATTCTCTATATTATTTTAGCCTTTATTTATTTATTTGTAAATCAAAGTGTGTTAAAAATAGGGTAAAGACAAAATTAACGCTTGTTCCGTTAAAGGTGTGATATGATAATGATCAGGATAAGAATAGGTTTCTGTGTGAAGAATTTAGCACGAGGTACAGAAAGTGTCCGGCAACAATTACTAAAAGATCCGGATGTAGATGTGGTTGAGTATGGCTGTACCAGTTATTGCGGTATTTGCCGCAAGTATCATGTGGCTATCGTAAACAGCCAGCCGATAAAAGCAGAAACGCCAGAGGAGCTGCTTCAGAATATAAATGATTATATCGATAATGAATTAATCGACCAATTATAATAAAAAAGTACATGATGGAAGAAGGTAAGATAGCAATGGATATACCATTTACAAAAATGCATGGGCTTGGCAATAGTTATATATTTCTTAATATGTTTGAGATTAACTTGCAGGAAGAGCAGTTGTCAAATTTGGCAATTGCTGTGGCTAACAAAGATACAGGGATAGGTTCTGATGGGCTGATCTTAATCCATCCAACTGATCAGGCAGATGTCGGAATGCGTATCTTTAATAAAGACGGTTCAGAAGGAAAAAATTGCGGCAATGGATTACGTTGTGTGGCTAAATATGCTTATGAGCACCACCTTGTTCATGCTAAACAATTTACTATAGAAACAAAAGCTGGAAATGTGACGGCAGCGATACATGGTGACAACCAATTCGTTTCTGAGGTGACAGTAGATATGGGGGCACCAATGCTACAGCGATCTGCAATTCCTATGTTAGGTAAAGACAGTGAAACCGTGGTTGCTGAACCATTTGAGGTAGATGACCAACAATTGACGATAACCACAGTATCAATGGGCAATCCGCATGGTGTCTTTTTTGTTGATGATATCCATCAGGCACCATTGCATAGTCTGGGGCCGATTATTGAAAAAGATTCCCGTTTCCCTGAAGGGGTGAACGTCGAATTTGTTGAAAAAGCTAATCAGCAAGAATTACATTTTCGAGTTTGGGAAAGGGGATCAGGTGTCACTCAGGCTTGTGGTACAGGCGCATGTGCAGCTGTCGTTGCAGCTGTTTTAAATCAGAAAGTTAACAAAGGGCAAGAAATTACTGTCCATCTAGCTGGCGGCGACCTATTTATTACTTGGGCTGAGGATGGTCGTGTCTGGATGCGCGGTGCAGCTGAAACAACAGCAGAAGGTATATTTATCTGGAATGAAAAACAAAAAAATTGAATTCATAATAAGCAATTTGTATACTTAATATACAAATGATTAATCAGAAGTAATCAGGAAAAGGAGTTTTTTCAATGATTATTAATATAACGGATAATGCGAAGTATCAAATCCAAGAAATGATGAAGGAAGAGGACAGAGATAATGTGCGTTTGCGCTTCGGTGTAAAAGGCGGGGGATGTAGCGGGCTATCATACTCTTTAGGATTTGATTATGAGGTAAATGAAGAATTGGACCACACCGAAGAATCAAATGATATTCCATTAACGATCCAGAAATTTGATATTGATGTAATCCAAGGGACTACGATAGATTTTAAACAGAATATGATGGGTGGAGGGTTTACAATCGATAACCCGAATGCAATTGTATCCTGCGGATGCGGCTCTTCATTCAAAGCAAAAGAACGCGAGGGTACTCCCGGAAATTGCTAGGAACATAATAAAAAAGCTAAGGATTTCTCCAAATAATTCGGCAGATTCCTTAGCTTTTTTTGGAAATTATAGAATTTTTCTTATGGATAACTATTCGTTGAAGAATAGTCAAGTCCCTTCCGAGCCCTCTGCGCTTTTTTTAAAACATGCTGGTTGAGTGTTTTGGCTGAATTCTTGCCTTCGGATCCATGTATGCCTTGGCATTGTTGACGGCCGTTGGTCCTTCACCAAACCCGGCAGCAATTAGATTTACTTTTCCAGGATACGTACAGATATCCCCAGCAGCATAGATTCCTGGAATATTGGTTTCCATTTTGGAGTTAACAACAATACTATTCTTATCTATTTCAAGCCCCCAGTTTTTGATTGGTCCTAAAGAAGAAATAAAACCATAATTAACGAGGACGTGATCGACATCAAGGATAATTTCTTTATCACCTTTCACTTCTTTCAAGCGAACTTGTTCGACTACTTCTTCGCCAATCAAATTCTCAGGTACATATGGAGTTAGTAATTGAACATTCGACTTCATCAAATTATCAACACTTGCTTCATGAGCCCTAAAGGAATCACGGCGATGTACTAAGGAAACTTCCTTCGCAATAGGTTCAAGCATTAATGCCCAGTCAACCGCAGAGTCACCTCCGCCAAATAACACGACACGCTGATCCCGAAATTTCTCCATTGTATCTACGAAATAATGAAGATTCTTGTCTTCATAATCTTCCGCTTGATCGATTGTTAGTTTTCGAGGTTGGAAAGCCCCGTTACCACCAGTGATAATGATTACTTTGGAATAATGTTCTTCTGTGGAAGTAGTAATTCGAAATGTTTCCGCATCGATGCGTTCGACTTCTTCCACCGATTGATTCAAGACAATTTCCGGTTGGAATAGATCGGTCTGTGCTTTTAAATTATCAACTAATTCTTGTGCTCTGATCTTGGGAAAACCTGCTATATCATAAATATATTTTTCTGGATATAGGGCACTTAATTGACCGCCAATTTGTGGTAAACTTTCGATGATTTTGACAGAAGATTGTCGCAATCCACCGTAAAAAGCAGTAAATAAACCAACTGGGCCTGCTCCAATAATAGTAATATCATAAACTTCTTTTGACATTTGTTAATTTCCCCCTTAATACTGCGCCTGATATCGCGCTGACAATGTCGTTACGTATTTCGTTGATGTTCCCACTGGTTATTGCGCTAACGTTCCGCTCATTGTTTCGTCAATACATGCGCTCAACGCTTCTTATTTTATCACAATTCTAACAAATCTGTCATTTTTATTTCACTCTAATTGAGAATTTATATCAATACAACGATTATTTTTAGATATTTTCATGTCAAGGGTTGAAAATTATCAGAAAAAAGACTAACATATATTATGAATTAATATTTTTGTTATGTATCACTAGGTGATTCTACGTGAAGAATATCACGAATTGTTTCAGAAAATTTTATGATGATGGATGTGAGAAAGATGAGTCAACCAAAAATAGTAGTATTAGGTGCAGGGTACGGGGGTTTAACTACTGTAGCAAAATTACAAAAACAACTAGGGGTAAACGACGCTCAGATAACACTTGTTAACAAGAATGATTATCACTATGAGTCTACTTGGTTACATGAAGTAGCGGCAGGAACAATTGCTCCTGATAAGGGTCGTTTCAAAATAACCGATGTGATTAATTCGGCGAAGGTTAATTTTGTACAGGATACGGTAACTGCTATCAAAGCGAATGAGAAAAAAGTCGAATTGGAAAACGGCGAATTAGATTATGATTATCTAGTAGTAGCGTTAGGATTCGAGGCAGCTACATTTGGTATCCCTGGATTATTAGAGAATGCCCTTACTATCGGCAGCACAAACAAAGCCAGATTAATCCGTGAGCACTTAGAGTATCAATTTGCTCAGTATAACAATGAAGCAGAACCTAAACAGGAACGCTTAAACATTGTTGTCGGCGGCGGCGGCTTTACTGGTATCGAATTTGTAGGAGAATTAGCCAACCGTGTACCAGAACTTTGTGAAGAATTTGACATTGATCGCAGCAAAGTACGCATCATTGTGGTAGAAGCAATGGAAACGATTATGCCTGGATTTGATCCTGCATTGATTGAGTATGCGATGAACTCTTTAGAAGGACGCGGAGTCGAATTTAAGCTAGGTGCCTTTTTGAAAGAGGTTCGTGCTGATGGAATTACCGTGGAACAAAACGGTAAAAAAGAAGAAATCCCTACTATGACTACGGTTTGGGCTGCCGGAGTGCGTGCCAACCATTTAGTGGAAGAGTCAGATATAGAGGATAACCGTGGGAAAGTAGAAGTAACGCCTGAATTGCGTGCACCATCTCACCCAGATGTATTTGTGGTTGGAGATTGTGCTTTAATTTGGAACAAAGCAATCGACCGTCCATTCCCGCCAACTGCTCAAATCGCAATGCAGGAAGCGGAAACTTGTGCGCATAACCTTGTAGCCTTAGTTAAAGGCGGTGAACTGCACCCGTTTGAATTTATCAATCGCGGAACCGTTTGTTCCTTAGGTGAAAATGATGCAATGGGTTCTATCTTTAATGGCAAGCAGATTTACGGATGGACTGCAACCGTAATGAAGAAAGTCATCGATAACCGTGCCCTATTGAAAGTCGGCGGCTTAGGCTTAGTTTTGAAAAAAGGTAAATTTAATATTTTTACATCAAAATAATCTAACAAAAGAGCAGGGGAACTATCCTCTGCTTGTTCTTGATTGTAATCATTATACATAATGATGGAGAAAGAGAAAGCGCTATTTTTAATTAAGTCTTGCTTTTGCACGTTTATTCCATTTTTCGAGTAAAGTGATGAGGATTATAAATTATTAAAACAAGCTATACTGTTTTTGAAAAGATCAATATAAATGTAACAACTGGTGAATTTGTTTCCTTATTAGGTCCGTCTGGTTGCGGAAAATCAATCTTACTGAATATTGTTGCTAGGTTGGAATCAGCGACAGAGGAAGAAATAAAGGTAGATCATACTGCCATCGATTCACCTGATCAGATTGGGGCGTAGTTTTTCAGGAGGCTGCGTTGATGCCGTGGATGACCGTGTTAGATAATGTCGTATTTGCATTGAAAAAGCAGAAAATCGATCGGTAAAGAAGAGGTTAAGCAAAAAGCAATTGATCATTTAAAACTAGTTCATTTAAGCAAATTTCTTGATTCTTATCCCCATGAACTATTAGGGGGAATGAAACAGCGAGTGGCTATTGCCCGTGCTATTGCGATGAATCCAGAGATTTTATTAATGGACGAACCTTTTGGGGCATTAGCTGAGCAAACTCGTTCTAATCTCCATAAAGAAATCGAATATATTTGGCAACCACCCGAAAAACGGTCCTCTTTGCCACGCATAATATCCGTGAGCTAATTTACTTTCAGATCGGATTATCTTAATGGGGACCAGACCAGGTCGGATGATAGGAGAGTACGGTAGAACATCAATCGCGTGTCGCACCGGCTAGCATGATTAGCATGTTTGAACAAGGTCAAATTGAGGCTGCCGCAGCTCCAGAACCATGGGGAACTTATCTTGTAGAAGAACTAAATGCACATGTGATTACAGAATGGGATGATGTTTTTTAGGAAAAACATTACCAAGTGTGGTTCTTGTTACTACCAATAAATTTGTTGACAATCATCAGAAATCGTTGATCAAGTACTGCGTGGACATAAGGCTGCTGTAGAATTTGCCCAGGAAAATACAGATGAAACACTAACAGCTGTAAAATGATACTATTTTTAACTTGACACAGACTACTCTTCCGGAAACAGTATTAGAAAAAGGCTGGGAGCGAATGAATGTCACGTTTAGATACACATGCTGATGCCTTACAAGCATGGGCTGATGCGTCTTATGAACTACAGTTTATGGATCAAAAACCAGACTTAAATGGTTTGGTAGATACCAGCCGATTAGATGATATTATAGCCGAATAAAGAAGCTTTTGATAAAAGTGAAAAACACCGTCAATTGTTAGACATGAACTGACAATTGATGGTGTTTGTTTAGGTTTTAGAATAACTTTTAGCAGGAGAAAAAATCTCGTGGAATAGAAAAGCAGAAAATGATAGATTTTTTAAACAATCAACTTTGGTAACATATGTGGTAGCTTGTTGAGGCTTTTTCTAAATAATCCAAGATATTCTTTACAAAAAGTTGAACAGTATTGCACGAATCTGATAGACATTATACAATAGTAGGAGTGACTGCATTGAAGTGAGAGAGGTATACATATGATACAATTATTTATTATGGTGTTATTATTCTTTGTAATGTTTTTCGGTATTAGCTTTATTCTCAATATGATTCTACGGCAAACATGGCTGATGGCCTTCGTGTTTCCTATAGTCGTACTATTGATTGTTGATACATTTCCCTTTTCCACCTACTTTACTGATCCTGGTTATGCCTTTTCAACATTAGGTAAGGAGTTAGTGACATTAAGCATTCAGGATATGGTTATTCTGCTATCGGGATTTGTAGGTACCATCACAGCTGGCTTCGTGATACGATTCCTGCGAAAAAGCGGATATCAAATGTTTTAAAGAATCCACAAGTATATTTTGGATAGAAAAGGAAAAGATGACACTTAAAAAGGTGTGATCTTTTTTTATGGGTTTACGAAGTTTATTAGCAAATGGTTTATTGTTGCTTTTGCTGATAGGAGCTATCCTATCCAGTTTTACGATGATCACCAATCTAACACCTGGAGAGGTTTTTCATAACATTCAGGAAGACAAAGTGATTCCGGTTTCCGTTGATGGCGAAGACAAATAAAGCAATAAAAAAAACGAAGACGATAAGTAGTCCTCGTTTTTTTATTAAAAGTGCGTGTTCAAAAAGGTCGATAAAAAGGACCATCATCGGTTAGGTTCGCAACGTCCTGTTGCAACACCGATACTAGCACATCGTGTGCGTCGAAAGTTCAAGGCGGCGCAGTCTTTGAGCAGACGATCTTGCACGCAGAAAAAGCGACCTTCCTTTTCAAGGAGACGGTCTAGCACGGAGGAAAAGTTTTTTCTTTTCCAAGGAACGGAGCGTATGCTCTTAATACGTGAGTAGCGGAAAAGCAAGCCAACGCAGAAATTCGCCGTGTCATTTTTATCGGACTTTTTGAACGACCTCTAAAAGAGTGGATATAACAAGAAGGCCAGAGCGATACCGGTTAAGCCGCCGAAGAATACCTCGATAGGCTGATGCCCTAACAATTCTTTTAACTCTTTTTGTTTTTCATATTCACCTTTTTGCGCCCAGTCTTTCGCCTCAGAGACAAAACGATGGAAATCCTTCACCAGTGTATTTAGTAAAATAGCTTGTTCACCAGCTTGGCGGCGAATTCCTGTTGCATCGAACATAATGATTACGGCTAATACGCATGATACAGCAAATAGTCCAGAAGAAACCCCATGTTCAATGCCAATTCCCGTGGACACAGCAGTTACAGCTGCAGAATGGCTACTGGGCATGCCACCAGTACTAAATGCTAAACTTGGTTTGAATTCCTTTGTTGCAATAAAATGCAACGGAACTTTAACCGTTTGTGCAAAGACAATCGCAATCAAGGCAGCCCAAAGGGGGAAATTTGCGAAAAGCTCCAATTCCAAAACATCCTTCCATATACTTAGAAACTATTAGTCGTTTATCACGGTTCTGGCCATCAATTCGGATGAACGTCAATGATGGAAGTTTCCTTTAAACAACCTCTTTAAAATAATAGCTTTATTATAACATAGCTTTTTTTGGTACGTTAGTAAAATTCTATCATCAAGTATAAGAAAAACGATCAAATCCAGTCAATACGTGGTTCAGGTTGATTGGTTCACCAATAGAGAGTGGCTAGGATTGAATCGCTGCTTCTAGCGATACCTCCATCATATCATGGAAGGTCGTTTGCCGCTCTTCGGCACTAGTTTCTTCCCCTGTAACAATATGATCAGATACGGTTAATACAGACAATGCTTGGCGGTCATACTTAGCCGCTAAAGTATACAAGGCTGTGCTTTCCATTTCAATGGCTAGTACATTATATTGATCTAACAATGCTAGCAATTCCTTCATATTATCACGGTAGAAGCTATCACTTGTAAAGACATTTCCTACTCTTAAAGACAGGCCTTTACGTTCTCCTGCTTCATATGCCTTTTTCAATAAATCAAAAGAGGCGGTAGGCGCATAATCAATCCCTCCGAATACCATTCGATTCATTTGTGAATCTGTGGAAGAAGTACTGGCAAGAATAACATCTCGTACCTTTACATCTCTTTTAACGGCACCACAGGTCCCAACACGAATGAGTTTCTTCACATCATAGCTTTGAATTAATTCATTGACATAAATGGAGATAGAAGGCACACCCATGCCTGTACCTTGTACAGAAATGTCTTTTCCCTTGTATGTTCCTGTGTAGCCATACATACCGCGAACTTCGTTATAGCAAAAAATATTGTCTAAAAAATTCTCAGCAATATATTTTGCGCGTAACGGATCGCCAGGCAGTAAAATAGTATCTGCAATTTCACCTTGTTTTGCTCCAATGTGTACACTCATGATTTAGCCCCTCCTTCAATCATTGCTTGTTCAGCGTTATTTTGGTAAATAAAACGTATCATAAAGCTTAAGCAATTACAAATAGTAACCGAATTCTTTTGTTAGAGGCAAGCTCTCATGCAAGGTTTTTTACTTTCATCATTAAAATTAGATGGGAGGATTGATAGCGACGTGCAAGGTCATTTTAGGACGAATCTCTATACTTGTTTATTGAAATAATTTATTAATCTCAGGTCTGTCATAATCTAAAATCCAGTCATTATGTTTATGGTAGACGTCGCTTATGGCAGCAAGTGAAGTTGCCAACAAATCACAACCTCTGTCATCATAAATGTGAAAGATCGTTTGTCTATTGATATTTATGAAGTATACTCTATGGGACATACTAGGTTTTAAACCCAAATCTTGATTGCAAATCGCTTTTAACAATGGGGCATATTTAAAATCGGATGTCTGGCATTTCAAAGTAAATCTGTGTGTTTGATATGTACCTTTTGCGTCATCTTCTGGGAAAATATAAGGTAATGTTTGATGCTTCAATTGAAACAATAAGGATTTCTTAACATAAGGGTGAAAATTCTTTAACTGATGTTTCAGTTTTTTTCCTTGATCAAAATCATGAACATCGACCACAACAAATATATCTTCTGCTGGAGCGTGTAAGGATTCAAATAAAGTAATCGCTCTTTTATAACACCCCAATACATAAGGATTGTTTGGATAATCGTGTTCTCTTTCCCACTCTATACCAAGGGCAAAACGGATCCCAATATCCCAATTATAAAACAAAGGTGGTTTAAGCTCTAAATGGAGGTAATGTTTGTACATAAAGTCATTTAATTGCATGTCAACACCTCATAGATATTAAATTATTTAATCAACGGTTCAACTGACTGAAATATGGACAGATATATACTATCAAAAACCATTGTTATTTCAAGTGTGGTATAACCATGACAAGTCGTTTCTGTACTTGTAATGTGAGTGTTAAGTTTTGGGTTTCTAATTATAGTTTTATCGTATATAATATAGATAGGTCAATAGCGAAAGCGTTATCTTGAACCGATGAGGAGGAATTTAAACGATGAGAGAACAATCTTTTTCCATTTTAAGTGAAACTGGAATTCATGCTAGGCCGGCAACATTACTTGTCAATAAAGCAGGTCAGTATGAATCCCATATTGAATTACACTATAATGGAAAGACTGTCAATTTAAAATCAATAATGGGAGTTATGTCTCTTGGTGTGCCGCAAGGGGCAGAGGTACGCATTACTGTGGATGGCAATGATGAAGACCAGGCATTAGAAGGGATTGCCGAAACGATCGCAGAGCATTTAGGGAAATAAATGCTCTGTCTTTCTTAAGGGATCGTTATCGTTTTCTTAATGGTAACGGTCTTTTTTTATTTTAGAGAACGAAAAGGTCATCATTTCTTAATAAACAATGGGAGAGTAAGCAATTATTTTATGTTACAATGAGGATAGTGATATATTATGTAGAAAAAGGATCGTGATAGAACATGATGGAATTTCTTTACTTCCCGGAAGATAAATCCTTATATATTCCTTCTGTTATTAGTTTAATTATTTTTGCTGCTGGAGCTGTTTTGACGATGTATTTAATAAAAAAAGCAGCCAAAAAAGAACAGCGCGAATTTGAACAAAAATACCAGGATATACATGATAAATGATTAAAATCTCTTCCAATTGTCCATACTGACTAATGGATGATAGAAGAGAGGCGATAACCAGTGAAATTAGTTTTATCCGTGCTTGCTTTGTCCTTATTAGTCGCTTGTCAGGATCAGGAGCGTTCTCCGATTGAAACGCGTTTATTTAATACAGATAAAGATGCGATTGGTACGGCAACCTTTAATGAATTAGAGGACAAAGTTAGCGTGCATATTAAGGCGGAGGGATTGACACCAGGATTTCATGGTGTCCATATCCATGAATATGCCAAGTGTGAAGGACCAGATTTTGAGTCTGCAGGTAATCATTTTAATCCAGAAGGAAAAGAACATGGATTAATGCACCCTGATGGTGCTCATTTAGGAGATATGCCTAATTTAGAAGCTGACTCCGATGGGACGGTTGATGTAGAGCTTGAATTGCCAGGGGCTACACTAATGGAAGGGAATAATTCCCTTTTAAGAGAAGATGGGACATCAATTATTATTCATGAAAATGAGGATGATGGTGTAACCCAGCCAGGTGGCAATTCCGGTGACCGGATTGCTTGCGGTGTGATCTCGATGGCTGATCAGGACAAAGAGGAGCCTACCGATCCAACCGAAACAAACGACGACGAGGAAAAGAAAGAAGAGTGAGTATGGTTGCTCACTCTTTTGTAATGGTCTAATTTTGTCTGGAAGTTAGGGCTTGCAGGATACGTGAAACCCCTTCTTGTACAACAGATAATGGACAGGCTATATTCATTCTCATAAAACCTGTTCCTTCCTCACCAAAAGACGCTCCGTCATTTAATCCGACTTTTGCCTCCTTTTGAAGGAATTCTTTTAGCTGGTCTTGCGTAAGATCAAGCTTGCGGAAATCAAGCCAAATTAGATAAGTTCCTTCTGGACGAAAGGCGGTAACTTCTGGATGATCTTGAAAGGCTTCTTGTACATAATTAATATTCTTCTGCAATTGTATCATCAAGGCCTCCAGCCATTCCTTACCATCTGAGTAGGCGGCGTCTAAGGCTGTAATTCCCATCGTATTCAAGTGATTAACGCCTTGGATATTAAACATGTTTTCCAATGCTGTTCGTTTCTGTTTATCGCTTACGACAACAAACGAAGCTTGTAATCCAGCTAAGTTAAAGGTTTTGGTTGGCGACATACAAGTAATTATATGATCCTGCATCTCTTCGTCAATCGTAGCAGCTGGAATATGATGATGTGGCTGTAAGACAAGATCGGCATGAATTTCATCTGATAAAACCAATACATTGTACTGCTTACATAATTCAATCATTTTCTCCAGTTCTTCTCTAGTCCATACCCTGCCAACTGGATTATGCGGATTACATAAGATAAACGCCTTAACTCCTTGCTGTAATTGCTGTTCAAAATCATCAAAATCAATCTGATAACGCTGATCTATTAAAGATAATTTGTTAGTGACTAATGTACGGTTATGACTTTGGATAATATTATAAAACGGCGGATATACCGGCGTTTGGATCAATACCTTATCTTTTTCATTGGTGAATGTCTGTATCGCCATATGTAGCGAGGTGATGACCCCTGGACTATACAGCAAATGTTGTTTCTTTACTTGCCACCCATGCTTATACGCCAGCCAGTCGATAACCGTTTGATCAAGATCCGGATCGGTAAAAGTATAACCGAAAACACCGTGCTCGGCTCTTTTGATAAGGGCTTGTTTTACGGCAGGAGGCACTTCAAAATCCATATCTGCTACCCACATAGGCAGCACGTCTTCTGCCCCATACAATGTTTTTACTAAATCCCATTTCGCTGCTCGTGTATTTCTTCTTTCTACTGTATTTTCAAAGGAATAATTCATTCGTGCTACACTCCTCACTTGTAGTAATTCTTCTCTTGGTATTTAATCATACCATTTGTCACGCCAAAAGTCTTATCAAGGGATTAAAACAAAAAAAGAGCAAAGCGTTAAACGCTTTGCCATCTTAGGGGAATACGAGAAAGTCTTTCATATACATAGAATGCCCGCTTTTTCCAACCTTTAAACCTACTTTCCCTATTTTTTTAAAAAAAATTAAAAAAACCAGTGATTGTCTGGTCACTTTCACATTATTTGCAATTATTACACTAACTTTTTATGATTACATTAAGAATATATTGATTTGACAGAACACACAGTATTTTAGCTGAAAAATGCAGCATACCAACTTAGACTTTTGCTATTTAATCAATGAATGTGGTAATATAACTTGTTGTCTAGCAGATAGATTACTTGGTTAAAATAAAGGAAAGGAGTGGAGGCGATGTCCGATAAATACAAAGTAGGGGACACGGTGGAAGGCGTAGTAACAGGAGTACAGCCTTATGGGGCATTTGTGACCATTAACGAAGAAACACAGGGATTAATTCATATATCTGAGGTGACGAACGGATTTGTAAAAGATATTACAGATCATGTGACAGAAGGGGATAAGGTCAAGGTGAAAATTATTGAAATTAATCCGGAAGATCATAAGATGGCATTATCTATTCGAGCTATCGAAGGCCAAATTTTAAAAGATAAGAAAGAGAGCGCAATTGCTGATAAAAAAGGAACGCACGGCTTTGCTACGTTAAAAAATAAACTAAAAGAATGGATTGAAGAAGCCAAGTAGATTACCATAATAATCGAACTTTTTTGAAAGCACACGAATAGCAAGTCCAACATTGTCTCTATCCTTTGGATGGGTATGATGTTGGACTTGTTTGTTTCTATCAAAAAAATCATAGTGTTTCTATATTAACCTTTATTTCTTCTCGTGGTAAGCCTTTAATATGACATTCCCCAAAAAAGAATCCACAAAAAAGGCCGATCAGCATTTTTAGGGGTCAGGGCATGCTGATTTTGAAAATATACTATAAGTGATACAGTATTACAAATTTTCGCTGATTAAAACCGGTATATTTCCAAAAAAAAATCAAATATTCAGTAAGAATGCTTGATTTAATAGGCAGTTTTCGTTACATTTATATTAGAAAAAATAATTATTAATGGAGGTTCACATCACTATGACTCATGTACGCTTTGATTATACAAAGGCATTAACTTTCTTTGGTGAGCATGAACTAGCTTATCTCAAGGAACCAGTAAAATTAGCACATGAAATGGTACATAACAAAACAGGTGCAGGTAATGACTTTTTAGGTTGGGTAGATCTACCAACTGATTATGACAAAGAGGAATTTAGCCGTATCCAAAAGGCAGCAGAGAAAATCAAGTCAGACTCTGATGTACTGTTAGTAATCGGAATCGGCGGATCCTATTTAGGTGCACGCGCTGCCCTAGAGATGTTAAATCATTCGTTCTATAATGAACTGTCAAAAGATCAGCGTCAAGCACCACAAGTATTCTTTGTAGGTAACAGTATTAGTGCACCTTATATTAATGATTTATTTGATTTATTAGAAGGAAAAGACGTCTCTGTCAATGTTATTTCAAAGAGTGGTACAACAACCGAACCAGCAATTGCTTTCCGAATCTTCCGCAAGTTCTTAGAAGAAAAATATGGTGTAGAAGAAGCGAGAAAACGCATCTATGCTACAACAGATAAGGCGAAAGGTGCCTTAAAAACATTAGCAACCGAAGAAGGCTATGAAAGCTTTGTCATTCCTGATGATGTGGGTGGGCGTTACTCTGTATTAACTGCAGTAGGGCTATTGCCAATTGCAGCAAGCGGTATTGATATTGAAGCGATGATGCGAGGAGCGCAAAAAGCGCAGGAAGAATTAAATGAGGCAGACTTAGATAAAAATCCTGCTTATCAATATGCAGCTGTGCGTAATGTTCTCTACAACAAAGGTAAAACGATTGAAATGTTAATTAACTATGAGCCATCCTTGCAATATTTTGCTGAATGGTGGAAACAGTTATTCGGTGAAAGTGAAGGAAAAGACTTTAAAGGAATCTACCCATCTTCTGCGAACTTCTCGACAGACTTACACTCTCTGGGACAGTATGTACAAGAAGGACGTCGTGATTTGTTTGAAACAGTGCTTCATGTAGAGGAACCAAAATCAAACATTACCATTGAAAAAGAAGATCAAGACTTAGACGGTTTAAATTATTTAGCGGGAGAAACAATTGATTTCGTTAATCAAAAGGCTTTCCAAGGAACACTATTGGCACATACAGATGGACAGGTTCCTAATTTACTCGTTCACCTGCCTAAATTAGATGCTTTCACATTCGGTTATGTCGCTTACTTCTTTGAAAAGGCATGTGCAATCAGTGGTTACCTGTTAGGTGTTAATCCATTTGATCAGCCTGGTGTAGAAGCCTACAAGAAAAACATGTTCGCCTTATTAGGCAAGCCAGGATTTGAAGCAGAGAAAGAACAACTAGAAAAACGTTTATAATGAAACACAAGGCTTCCTGAGTCATGATACTTAGGGAGCCTTTTTTGTGTCTACAGGTATGTCTTGTCAAGATCAGGAAACCCTATAACAAAGGGGTGATAATAGTGTATGCATTAAATTCAACATTAACGAATCAAACTTATAATTATCAAGCCATCAAGGATTTTCTTGAGGAACAAGGTTTTGTGCTGGCTGGGAACTGGGATTATCAGCAAGGTTATTTTGATTGCAAATTAGCCAATCAAGATGGCTACCATTTTCTAAGGATTCCTTTTGAAACTGTAAATGGGGAGGTAGAACAGCCTGAGGCAGTCGTGCAATTAGGTAGTCCATTTGTACTTACACACCGGTATCAGGACGATGTCGATCAGACAGCGGACAGTGGTGTACTGCAAGCCTCCTTCAATCAATTTCAGACGCCAGTTGAAAAGGATGGTGATATCCCTAAAGTTTACATTGAACAAGCCGAACAAAAGTTGAGGCTAGTAGAGAAAACGATTGATTAGCTGTTCATATAAATTGTGCAAAAATCTAGAACTATTTCATTAAAAAAACAGTCTATTAAATATGTTTGAGGCGGGTCACTTTACTGATCGTTATCTTTTAAAAAAGAAAAACCGAAATCTTTTCACTCTAGTTAATGAAAGGGTTTGTACTTTTAAATCAAGAATTTGCCGAATTGTTTATTAAAGACTTGTATCATAGTAGAAAATTATCGTCTTTTTAGGTACAATAATAATTGAAATAAACCAACTCAATGTTTTCTAGGGTTCCGCAGCAAGGTGTTGGACTGGTCCGAGAGAAAACCCATAGCATTAGCTGTGACACGGAGGGATAAAAGCCCGGGAGATACTGTTTAACAGTGTTCTCTTAGGCTTTTTTTATTTCTGATAAAATGAATGGAGAGGTGTTTTTAGTGAATCGTAATTGGCTTAAAGTGTTTGTGGCCGCTTTTTTGGAGATTTTTTGGGTAATTGGTTTAACACATGCTTATGATTTTTGGACATGGGTTGGAACGATTACCGCTATTATCGTTAGCAATTATTTAATGATTACGGCAGCACAAGTACTTCCAGCTGGAACAGTCTACGCCGTTTTTGTGGGGTTAGGTACAGCAGGTACTGTCATTGCTGGTCTATTTTTCTTCGGCGAGGCTTTTAAATGGGAAAAGATCATTTTAATAACCACATTATTGATCGGAGTTATTGGGCTAAAATTAGTTACGCCTGAGAAGACAGAGAAAGGAGTGGAGTCCTGATGGCTTGGTTTATTTTGATTGTGGCTGGATTATTGGAGACATTTGGCGTTGCAATGATAAATCAACTTTCTGTCAAACGTGATTGGCAAACAGTTCTCCTGCTTATTTTAGGATTTGGTTCAAGTCTTGCGTTACTCAGTTATGCCTTACAGTTTATCCCGATGGGAACAGGCTATGCCATTTGGACGGGAATTGGTGTTGTCGGCGGGGCACTGGTTGGCATGATATTTTATGGTGAATCAAAAGACTGGAGAAGAATGATTTTTATAGCCATGGTTTTAGGCTCGGTAGTCGGACTTAAACTGGTCGCATAAGCGTGTGAAGGCAAACGTTCTATGGTGCTGACAAATGACAAACTAGGAATGATAAGCAAAATGGCTGAGCAAAGAATAAAATATATCCACTTGTACCATCCTAGATAAGAGAGTCTTTCGTTTGTAAATTTGATACCGAGACTATGGTGAAGAAATCTATATAATGTTTAATAAAAGATACCAAGTAGGGATTGTTTTCCGCTTGGTATACTTATTTACAATTGAAAGCAGTGCAAGGAGATGGGGCAGCCTATTTTGTTCTGGTGAGGTCTCTGCTATAATATTCCTAACAGCTTGCTCAGAGGCGAACTGTCTTATGCTAATTAAATTACTTACCTAATGCAATTATATGAACCATTTTAACTGGAGGAATTGACCATGAAAAAGGAAAGTTTGCAATTTTTACAATCGTTACTACATACTCCATCTCCATCAAGTCTGGAGATGAATATTCAACGAAAATGGATCGATTACGTGAAGCCGTATGTGGATGAGATCAGAACAGACCACGCTGGTAATGTGATTGCTGTGAAAAATGAACAAGCCCCTTTCCGTTTATTGCTAGCTGGACATTGTGATGAAGTAGCCTTTGTAGTGAATCGTATCGATGAATCAGGCTTTGTCTATGTGGATAAAATGGGGGGAATTAACCTAAAAGCTGCAATTGGAATGAAAGTCAAGATTTTGGGAGAGGAGCAATCTGTACCCGGTGTGATTGGTGTAAATGCCCAGCATCATGGCGGTATGAAAGATGACTTTGATATAGGGGATTTATTTATTGATTGTGGAGCTAAGAATAAAGCAGAACTAGCTGACAAAGTGCAGATTGGTGATTTGGTAATCTATCGTCGAGAATCTGAACTGTTGATGGATCGATACTTATCCGGCAGGGGATTAGATAATCGAACAGGGGCTTTTATTGTCGCAGAAGTAATGCGACAACTCCATCAGCGTGATATCCAAATTGGGGTATATGGTGTTAGTACCGTCAATGAGGAAACCAATATGGGCGGAGCTTATTTTGCTGCGGCAGGATTAAATCCCGATGCCGCCTTGGCATTAGATGTTACCTTTGCAACCGACTATCCAACTGTGGATCGAAACAAATATGGTGATGTTCGTTTAGACGGAGGGCCTGTTCTTGCCAAAGGTGCACCAATCAATAGGCCATTAAATAAAATGTTGGAGAACACAGCACAAAAAATGGCTATTGATATTCAATATGAGCTTACTCCAAGACAAACTGGAACAGATGCCGATCGGATGCGTTTAACGGGTAAGGGCGTACCAATCAGCTTAGTATCCTTGCCGCTGCGGTATATGCACTCACCAGTTGAAACGGTGAGTATCAAGGATATACAAGAAGAAATTGATCTATTAACCAATCTGATTGTATCGATGACAGGAAAAGAAAGTCTGAATCCACTTGAATTATTCTGATGCAGCGCTGACCAGATGGTTGTGAGGAATTGCGCCTCCATGATAAGAAGGATTGACAACTGACTGAGATAAAACTACTATATAAGAGGACTTTATAGCGGTTGCTCAACAAGTCCAATAAAAGGAGGGAGCTGTAATTGAAACCATCTTCCACACGTTCAGGGAATCTATATCGTTTGATTGTTTTATCAATTATGGGGACGATAGCTGTACTATTAATGTTTTTAAGTTTTCCATTACCAATCCCATTTATTCCGCCTTATTTACGAATAGATATTAGTGATATTCCAGCATTGATAGCTGGTGTTGTCTTTTCTCCTGTGGCAGGGATTATCGTTGTAGGGATTAAAAACCTGCTCTACTTGCTGATAACGGCGGTTTCCGACCCTATTGGCGTGGTAGCCAACTTTATTGCAGGTGTTTTCTTTGTTGTACCTGTTGGTTTTATGTATATGAAATACAAGACCAAGCGCAGTGTGCTCTATGGCTTGTTATTCGGTACGTTGTTATTAGCTGTTAGTATGGCCGTTGGGAACTACTTCTTATTTATTCCCGCCTATAGCTGGTTCATGGGATGGGAAACAATGCCGCAGGCCGTTAAATTAAATACGGTATTAATTGGAATTTTACCATTCAACCTAATAAAAGGGATTGTCGTAGGACTAATATTCTTACTTATTTTTTTGAAATTAGAAAAATGGATAAAGAAGACATAAAAAAATCGAGCAGATTATGCTCGATTTTTTTTTGTAGTGGTGATGATTCCCAATGTACAGCGGGAACTTGCAACCAGCTTGTCCATCTCGTCTTTAATATCAACTTGAAATACCATTGTTGTTCTGCCGACATGAATAGGATGAGCGACAGCGATAATTTTACCGTCCTTTTTACTGCGGAGATGATTACAATTAATTTCAATGCCAACAATGGATTGTTTGGTACTGTCGACATGCTGCATACCACCAAGGCTGGCAGCTGTTTCTGCTAAAGCTGTCGTTGCCCCGCCATGAAGAAATCCCATCGGCTGTTTCACCTTGTCCGTAACCAACATCTCTACGACGGTTTGTTCAGGGGATTGGACAGTGACCGTCATTCCTAAAGTAGACATCAGTGTGTTTGTCAATTAGCTCAGCTCCTCTCATCTCGCACTATAAAGGATATATAATTTGTAAAAGCAATGAAATACCGATAAGTAATCCATAGATGGTATTAGTTTTAGCAACGGCTACCATTGCTGGAATCATGCCTACATTGGTCGTATTGGCATGGAAGGTGCGTACGGCTTCCCGTGCTTTGAAGATACTGAGTAAGCTGATCATGCTGTACAAAGGCAATAAGCCACTATAGATAAAAGCTACAGTTAAACTGAAACTGATTAACATCAGGCTTGATAACAAAAAAATTGCCTTGTTTCTGCCGAGCAAAATAGCTATAGTCTTGCGTCCATTCTCTTTATCTCCATCTAAGTCACGAATATTGTTAGCTAATAAAATACAACCAATCAGGACCGCAATAGGGATGGAAATAAATATGATTTGCCAAGTAACAGTAGCAGATTGAATATAATAGCTGATTGCAATAATGACGGTTCCCATCAATAGTCCTGAAAATAATTCACCAAATGGAGTGTAAGCTATCGGCAGCGGTCCTCCTGTGTATAAATAACCAATTAACATACAAACCAAGCCAATGACAGCAATCCACCAACTTGATTCCATACAAATATAAACCCCTATTAATATAGCAATGCCAAAAAAAATAAATGCCAAACGCTTGACTACAACGGGCTGGACACCATCTCGTACAATAGTTCCGCCGATTCCAACTGACTGCTCATTATCTAGGCCGCGCTTATAATCATAATACTCATTAAACATATTGGTAGCGGCTTGAATTAGCATGGAGGCGAGCAGCATGGCTACAAATAGCAGCGGCTGAAAATGGTTATCTAAGATAGCCAGCATAGTGCCAACAAACACTGGAATAAAAGAAGCTGTTAATGTATGTGGCCGCAGCAATCTCCACCAAACATGGAAGCCTGGTTTTTCATTAAGATGGTTTGCGGAAGAATTTATTTCCATGATATTTTATCTCCTTAATGAGGATGTTCAAAAAGTTCGCTACAAGTGACACATCGAATGTCTAGGTTGGCAATAGAGGAACTTCTACTAAGATCACTCACATCGTGTGGGTAACGCAGAAGTCAACACTTCCTGTGCAAGTCCGCTACTCAAAGCTACGCTGCCTCGAACTTTCGACGTACACGATGTGCTAGTATCGGAGTTGCAACACGATGTTGCGAACTTAACCAATGACGGTCCTTTTTATCTGCCTTTTTGAACACGCACTTAATGTATTAAATATACCGTAACATTACTAGTTTAGTGAATACTTGATAGTGTGTCAAACGATTGTTACGAACCTGTTTGAATTATCGTCATCAATGGGATTTTACCCTTGGAAAAGACTTGTGTATCTTATATAAGCAGAAATTGCCCTTTGATCGAGGATTTTTTGATATACTATATAATGACGGGAAAAAATAATAGTTCACAACTGAACAACCCCTATAATAATTAGCATATATCACGATGCTAATCGTCTATATGCCCTCGCGTTAACAGAGAAAGAAGATCAAAGGGGCTATAGAGGCATACAGACGTTAAATATCATGAAAAGTTTTGTTACCCATCCTAGATCTTCTCTCGGATGGAGGTCTTTATAAGAAATTGCCCTATTATATTGGAGGGTTCGCAATGATTGAAATTCAAGAAAAAAATATAGATGATGTGCTGCAGTCTGCACAAAAACAAGCTATCCAACAATCTGTACCTGCCTTTGTAAGTGTGACGGAGCAGATAGAACCAATTGATCCGATTGTTTTTTTCCATGCAGGCAGTGAATTCAGTAATGACCGCATCTTTTGGTCCAATGCAGATCAACAGGTGGAGTTGGTTGGAATTGGTCAAGCTATTTACTATCAAGATCAAGCAGCTTCCTATCAAGCTGTCAAAAAACAATGGCTTGAAGCGATACAAAACAGTTTTATCGTCAACTCATTTGATAATGTCAAAACAGGACCAATCGCTTTTGCCGGTTTTCCATTTGATCCAGAAGAACAGACGAAAGAATTATGGGCTAAATTTGCTGGCAGTCAATTAATTGTACCTACTTTTTTATTGACAATAGAGAAGGGGCAATATTTTGTGACAACGACAACTCAGGTGACACACGATAGTGAATTGGATGATCTGTTGAAACAATTAACAGAACAGAAACAACAGTTACTGCAAAGCACACAATTCCCGCCAAAGGAAAATCAAATTATCTTACAACATGAAGTGGATCCTCAGCAATGGAAAGAAATGGTTCAAAAAGCTACTGAAGAAATCGCTGCGGAACACGTGCATAAGGTCGTGTTGGCTCGGGAACTCCAGGTGGAATTTAGTCATAGCTGCAGTATTGCGGAAATAATAGCTGCATTGAAAGAAGTACAAGATAACAATTATGTGTTTGCCTGGGAAAAAGATCGGACTTGTTTCATAGGAGCGACACCGGAGCGGCTGGTGAAGGTGGATAATAATCATGTCTATTCCACTTGTCTGGCAGGAACAGCTCCACGTGGAAAAACCAAAAGAGAAGACCGCCATTTAGGTGAAGAACTATTAAACGATAAGAAAAATTTAGAAGAGCACCAATTTGTTGTGGATATGATCAGGAAATCGGTTCATTCCTTTGCCAAGTATGTCAATATTCCAGATAAACCTGTCTTATATCCTTTGAAGAATCTACAGCATTTATATACGCCGGTAAAAGCTGTCTTAGAAGAAGATTATACAATTGTTGATATCATTGAAAAATTACACCCTACACCTGCTTTATGCGGTTTCCCGCGTCATAACTCATTGGCGTTTATCCGTCAGTTTGAACAAATGGAACGGGGCTGGTATGGAGCACCGATTGGCTGGATGGACAGTAGGTTTAATGGTGAATTTGCCGTGGCTATCCGATCTGCATTGGTAGATGATACACATGCCTCCCTATTTGCGGGGTGTGGTGTGCTGCGTGATTCAGATCCACATGGAGAGTATCAAGAAACAGCGATCAAGTTTACCCCGATGCTGGACGCTTTGGGAGGTTGGCTATGAGTAGCACAACAGCTTTAACTGCCTATATTGGCAATTTTACAGATCAATTATATAAAAGTGGTGTGCGGGATATTGTGATTTCTCCGGGATCACGTTCGACACCACTTTCCTTAACATTTGCAGCCTATAGTCACTTTCAGTTATGGGTAGATATTGATGAACGGTCGGCTGCTTACTTTGCTTTGGGAATTGCCAAGGAAACCAAACGGCCTGTGGTGCTTATCTGTTCATCAGGAACCGCTGCTGCTAATTATTTTCCAGCAGTTATTGAAGCGGCTCAGCAAAGAGTGCCGTTAATTGTATTGACTGCGGATCGTCCGCATGAACTGCGTGATGTCGGAGCAGCACAGGCAATTGATCAAATCAAGCTCTTTGGCAGTTATGTCAAATGGTTTCATGAAATGGCTTTACCCGAATCGACCACTGTGATGCGGCAATATGCAAGAAATCATGCCGATCGAGCGGTGCAAACAGCACAAGATGCAGTAGCAGGCCCAGTCCATCTTAATTTTCCATTTCGGGAACCACTTATTCCTGACTTTCAACAGCCAGATATTTGGGGATACACAGAAACAAGCATTGAACGTTTTCCATCTGCCCATACACAATTAGATAGCCAAACTTTATTGAGAATAAAAGAAAAAATGACGGAAAAAGAATCACCAGTTATCGTTATTGGCCCTCATTCTTATGATGGATTAGCGGAAGCAGTCATTGAATTAGCAGAAACATGGCATATCCCTGTTTTTGCCGACCCCTTGTCATTAGCGCGGCTGGAAACAAGCAGTAATGTGGTGATAGACAGCTATGACAGTATACTGAAACGACCGCAAGTAAGACAAGAGGTATCGATTGACTTGGTGATTCGCTTCGGGGCGATGCCTGTTTCCAAGGCGATTCTTCAATTGTTACAAGAACAAACGATCGAGCAGCTTATTATTGATGAAGTCTTTAGTTATCGAAATCCAGCGGTTATGCCAGCTAGTTACCTTCAAGGCAATCCAGTAGATATCGCTAAACAATTAACGGAGGCAGCAGAGAGGATGGATAATGGATGGCTGTCCTTTTGGCAGCAGCTAAACCTCTTGACGAAAGAAGTATTGGCGGATCATCAAGAAGAATTAACTGAAGGAACGGTTGTTCAGGCGATAGCGGATCAAATCCCTGCCGATAGCAGTTTATTTGCCGGCAATAGTATGCCGATACGTGATATTGATACGTTCTGGTTTAATTCAGATAAACGAATTGCTATTCATGCTAATCGAGGAGCCAATGGTATTGATGGAGTAGTCTCAACAGCACTGGGCATGGCCACCACTGGAAAAAGGGTGACTTTATTAATTGGGGATATCTCGTTCCTGCACAGTATGAATGGTTTGTTGTTAACCAAACGATACCTGTTGAATGTCACGATTGTCCTGATCAATAATAATGGTGGAGGTATTTTTTCTTTTTTACCACAAGCAAAGCAAAAAACAGTGCACTATGAACAACTATTTGGTACACCGCAGCAAATCGATATGGAGCATGCCGCACGGTTGTATGATCTGCCGTATGTCCAACCACATGACTGGCCGCAATTAAATAAGGTACTAGCCAAAAGCTATCGAACAGAGGGCGTATCTTTAATTGAGGTGGTCACTAATCGTGATGAAAATGTCCAATGGCATCAGGTGAAATGGCAGCAGATCGAAAAGCTTGTACACCATAAAATCAAGGGTGAACCTGATGTATATTAATCATTATTGGGTCGAATCTTATGGTAAAGGAGAAGCAGTTGTCTTTTTGCATGGATTCACTGGGACGGTTGCCACTTGGTACCCATTTCGAAAGCTGTTGCCAGATCATCAATTGATCTTGATTGATTTGCCTGGACATGGTAAAACAAAGGCAAAGACAGCTTCCCTTCGTCAATGCTGTCAGGATATCCAGCAAGTTCTGGCAAAACTAGGTGTGAAGTCGTTTCATTTAGTGGGGTACTCCTTGGGAGGAAGAACCGCCTTAACATTGGCAAGCTTATTTCCTGACCATGTTCAATCCCTGCTGTTAGAAAGTGCTTCACCAGGAATAATGGAACACGAGGCACGGCAGCAAAGACAAAAACAGGATCAGCAATTGGCCCAATTTATTAGGGAACATCCAATTGAAGCATTTGTCGATTATTGGGAAAATATTCCGCTTTTTAGCGCGCAGAAAAAACTACCTGCAGACAAACAAGCAGTTATTCGAGCTGAGCGATTATCACAGTCGCGAGCTGGATTGGCCCATTCCTTGGAAGTAATGGGCACAGGTGTAATGTCTTCTTGCTGGGGGAGCTTGCCGGATTTGGTGATGCCTATTGTATTAGTAGTTGGTGAGCAGGATCAGAAATTTGTCCAAATCAATCAGCAAATGGATCAATTGCTGGTAAATAGCCGATTGATCCAAGTAAAAGAGGCAGGACATGCAATTCATGTGGAACAATCTGATTTTTTTGGTACAATTGTAGAGGAGTTTATTAATCAAAGGAGGAAATTTTTATGACAGTAGAGTGGGTTACAGAACGCACGTATGAAGATATTCTTTATGAAACATATAATGGTATTGCCAAGATTACGATTAATCGTCCAGAGGTGCGTAATGCCTTTCGGCCGCAAACAGTTAATGAATTGATTGAGGCTTTTACATATGCACGAGATGATTCCAAAGTAGGTGTTATCGTACTTGCAGGTGCAGGAGATAAGGCATTTTGTTCTGGTGGTGATCAGAAGGTGCGTGGTCATGGCGGATATGTGGGAGAAGATGAGATTCCACGCTTAAATGTATTAGACTTACAGCGGCTGATTCGCGTAATCCCTAAGCCAGTGGTGGCCATGGTGTCAGGTTATGCGATTGGCGGAGGGCATGTATTACATATTGTATGTGATTTAACCATTGCCGCAGACAATGCCATTTTCGGACAAACAGGTCCAAAGGTAGGAAGCTTTGATGCCGGTTATGGAGCTGGCTTATTGGCGCGTATTGTCGGCCATAAGAAGGCTCGTGAAATTTGGTATCTATGCCGACAATACAATGCCCAAGAAGCATTAGAGATGGGGCTTGTTAATACAGTCGTACCTTTAGACAAGTTGGAAGAGGAAACGATTCAATGGTGTTCTGAAATGTTAGAGAAGTCACCGACAGCATTGCGTTTCTTAAAAGCTTCATTTAATGCCGATACTGACGGATTAGCTGGCTTGCAGCAAATGGGCGGTGACGCGACACTGCTTTACTATACAACAGACGAGGCAAAAGAAGGCCGCGACGCCTTTAAAGAAAAGCGTAAACCAGACTTTAAACAATTCCCGCGCTTCCCATAAGAAGGCATGAAGTGAATAGGAAGCAGGTTTGAATTTTTGCATAAATGTCTTGTACGTAAGGTTCAAAGAAGAACAGCATGGCTGACTTTTCCTTTTATTTACAAAGTGTAAATGTGGTTCCGATGGTTCTCTGGTGGTATACTGTCTATCCGGTATGGGGCAGTTCATAAGAGAGTGTGTCGGAACCTTTTTCAAAAGAATGGGAAAGTTTTTAAAGAATAGTGAGCGATTCGAAAAGAAAAACACTTTTCTACAAGAGTATTTGGCCGTATCTATGTCTGCTAGCCATAAATGCAAAAGCTTCTTTATTTTTACAAAAAAAACGGCATGTTCATCGCAGAAGTGGGAGGGAAGGATATATGGAACATTGGTTAACAAAGCGTGCTTATCTTACACCTGATCATCCGGCAATTGAGCTGACTGATGGCACTGTGATATCATTTCAAGTGCTGCGAGAGCGCTCCATGACACTTGCAAAACAAATACCAATGTTGGAGGACCAATCCCATGTGGCAATTCTGTCTGATAACTCTTTGGATATGGTGTGTTTGTTTTGGGCCTGTACTTACCTCAAGCACACGGTTGTTTTGCTGAATACCAAGTTAACGCCAGCAGAATGGCGCAAGCAGTGTCAAGATGCCTCGGTGAGCCTGTTGATTACAACAGAGACTTATCAAAAAGAAGCAGCCCATTTACCTGTACAGGTGCTGACTTTTTCTGTGTTAAAAAACCGGCCAGTCACTGCACGTCTTATTCACGAACAAATCAAGGAACAAGCTACTTGCAATATGATGTTTACCTCAGGTACAACTGGAAGGGCAAAAGCGGTGCAGCATACTTATCACAATCACTGGTCAAGTGCAATTGCTTCGGTTTTAAACCTTGGCTTAAGTCTGAATGACAAATGGCTGGCTTGTCTGCCACTATTTCATATTGGCGGCTTGTCAATTTTATTCAAAAGTGTGATCTATGGGATGCCTGTTTATTTATTAGAACGGTTTGATGTTGAGCAAGTCCATCATGCGATTATAAGGCATGGTGTGACGATGCTGTCGGTAGTGGCCGTGACTTGTGCCAGGCTGATAGAACGACTGGGCAGTGAGAACTATCCAGATTCCTTTCGCTGTATGCTCTTGGGTGGAGGCGCAGCACCGAAGGCATTATTAGAAAAGGCAAAACAAAAACAGATACCAATTATTCAAACGTATGGGATGACAGAGACTTCTTCACAAATTGTCACTTTACATGAGAGCGACGCTTTACATAAACTAGGTTCGGCAGGGAAACCACTGTTTTCCGCTTCATTGGAAATACGAGAGGGCAATCAATCATTGCCGGCTGGTGAAACAGGAGAAATTGTTGTCCAAGGGCCAATGATAACCCCTGGTTATTATCGACAGGACGAAGTCAATAGCAAAGCATTTCAAAATGGCTGGTTTTATACAGGGGATGTAGGCTATGTCGATGAAGACGGTTTTCTTTATGTGGTCGATCGTCGGAGTGACTTGATTATTTCGGGTGGGGAAAATATTTACCCTGCAGAAATAGAAGATGTATTGCTTAGATACTCAGGAATTGTGGAGGCGGGCGTCACAGGAGAACCGGATCAACAGTGGGGAAAGGTTCCGGTCGCCTATGTAGTGGTAAGGGACCCTGCGATAACAGAGCAGGATATCTTAACCCATTGCCGCCAGTATCTGGCACGCTTTAAATTACCAAAAAAAATATATTTTCGTGATAAACTGCCGCGAAATGCTGCTAATAAACTGCAACGCCATATGTTGCAGGAATAATGTCAATATGGAAAAGCTCCTTACTAGAAATTAGTAAGGAGCTTTTTTACATAGGCTGATGAACGACAGACAACATAATACATGTTTTTGATTGAAATGACATACAATATTGGATGAGGTGATAAAGATGGAAAAGCGCCAGTACTTTGTAAATTTAGCAACAAAAGAGATTTCTCAAATTCCATATGGAAATAATACATCTTTTACAATTGAAGCCACTGGGGAAGAAATATTTAAGCTTAGAGAGAAATTTGATGAGGTTTATCACGATGAATTTGGTACATTTCTGCGGGCACATATCCCTTTTCTGCAGTATCATGAAGATCCTGAAAATCAGGAATATGATCAAGATTTACAAGAAGTCATGCAAATGATCTATCAGCTGGCAACACCTGAAACAAGACAAGCTATTCAGGAATCTGGTATCAATATTTCAGATAAATGAAACCTTTTAGGATGTTGTTACGTCTTATAGGATAACAATTATACGTTTAATCTTAGTGAGAAAAGGAATAGATGTATAGAAGGATAAAGAGGAGGGGACCACATGAAGAAAACCATCACCATGTTAACCAGTGCACTTCTGCTAATGTTTATGGTGTTTATGCTCAGTTCTTACGAGTTGCAATCACCTAAACAAGAAGGATTAGTCCAAGCAGGAGAGACGGAAGCAGCCCATCATGAAATCCCAGAATTATCTGATCAGGAAATAGTGCATTTGACAGATACCTTTATGGACTTATTGGTTCAAGAGGTAGATGAGCAGTATAAAGTGAAGGATGTAGGTACTAAGGTAGAATTGATGGCACAATTTGAGCCATATGTTTTATCAGATGTAGTTGAGCCATTTATAGATTTTTACTATACAGAGCAAGAAGATGGACTTTATATCTTACCGACGGAAACACCGCCATGGTTTGTTAAAGATCAGCCATATGAAACAAAGGTAGAAGACGAGCAGGTGAAACTTATTCAACATAATCAAAGCCCCTTACATGGGGAATATACCCTGCAATTAACCTTTCAATTCGTCGATGGAGCTTGGAAGATAGCTGATATTATCGTGGAATAGGAAAGGATAGACCTTAATTTGTTGGCATGATTGCTGAGTTTAATTAGCATATGTGAAGAGGTGGAGACTTCCGTTAAAAGTGGAGTCTCTTTTCATTTTATTTGCTAAAGTATACTTTGATCTGGTACGGATTTTTTGTACTGTATATAGTTAACTTCCGTTATTAAGTCATGAGACGGTAAGGCATTTGCTGTTCAAAATTGCTAAATAACGATAGTAAACATTCGCAATAAATGATAGAAAAAGGTACTATAAGATATATGAAGACTTTCTATGATTTTTATAACAATAAAGTACAGCTATCTTTTGGAGGCCAAGCCTTTGAATCCGATCCGAAACATGTGTGGGTAATTTGCCGTTTGGACGGTCAATGGTTGTTAACGAAACATAAGGATCGCGGCTTAGAATTCCCAGGCGGTAAAGTAGAGCCAGGCGAAACACCACAACAAGCGGCCATTAGGGAGGTAAAGGAAGAAACAGGTGGCTTAGTCAAGGATATACGGCTTATTGGTCAATACTATGTAGCAGGAAAAAGAGATCAGCTTGCTAAGAATATTTATTATGCGGTAATCGATCGCCTAGAAGCACAAAACACTTATTATGAGACAGAAGGGCCTGTCTTGCTCCAATCTTTACCTGCTGACCTGAAAAAAAATAACCAATATAGTTTTATTATGAAAGATGATGTGCTGCCTTATAGTTTAGCGTATATTAGCAGGCTAGACCATAATCATAAGCGTCCATAAGCTTCTGTCTGTTTGAGGCAGAAGCTTATGGACGTTGGATATCTTCCTAAAATATTGCCAAGCAAAGCATGTCAAAAGTTGTAAAGAATAGTTGGAAAATTGTTCAAGTCCCCGTTTCTGCTGTTTTTATGTAATGTTTCGTGCATTTTTCGCCGAAACGGTGTATAGTGGAAGAGATGATTTTTATTAGACAGACCTAATCAGTAAAGCAGACTTTTACATAAAGAAAGTTTTAGTGAACATTTATAGGGAGGATGCAAGAAAGATGGCGAAAAATAGACGTTTATTTACTTCAGAATCCGTAACAGAAGGACATCCAGATAAAATATGTGACCAGATTTCTGATTCTATCTTGGATGAAATACTTAAAAACGACCCAAATGCACGTGTTGCCTGTGAAACGACAGTGACAACAGGTCTGGTACTTGTTTCAGGAGAGATATCTACTTCTACCTATGTGGACATACCTAAGATTGTACGAGATACAATTAAAGATATCGGTTATACACGAGCAAAATATGGTTTTGATGCAGAAACATGTGGTGTACTAACTGCCATCGATGAACAGTCTGCTGATATTGCTGGGGGGGTAGATGAAGCATTAGAAGCTCGGGAAGGTCAAATGACAGATAATGAGATTGAGGCGATTGGTGCCGGTGATCAAGGTCTGATGTTTGGTTTTGCTAATAATGAAACACCTGAATTAATGCCGCTGCCCATCAGTTTAGCCCATCGCTTGGCAAAGCGTTTAAGTGATGTAAGAAAAGATCATACCTTAGCTTATTTGCGTCCAGATGGTAAGACACAGGTAACAGTGGAGTATGATGATAATAACCAGCCGTTGCGTATTGATACGATTGTTATTTCCACGCAACATCATCAAGACGTGACATTAGAACAGATCCAACAAGATATGAAAGAGCACGTGATTCAGCCGGTCGTTCCTGTTGAGTTGCTTGATGATGAAACGAAATATTTTATCAATCCAACAGGCCGCTTTGTCATTGGAGGCCCTCAAGGAGATGCAGGCTTAACCGGACGTAAGATTATTGTGGATACCTATGGCGGCTATGCCCGACATGGTGGCGGTGCTTTCAGTGGTAAGGACGCAACGAAGGTAGACCGTTCTGCGGCCTATGCCGCCCGTTATGTGGCGAAGAATATTGTAGCAGCAGGACTGGCGGAGACATGTGAGGTTCAGTTAGCCTATGCAATCGGTGTGGCACAGCCAGTTTCTATTTCGGTAAATACATTTGGGACAAGTGATTATTCGGAAGAAGAGTTGGTTACTGCTGTTCGTGATAATTTTGATTTGCGTCCAGCCGGTATTATTAAAATGCTAGATTTAAGAAGACCTATTTATCGCAAAACAGCTGCCTATGGTCACTTCGGCCGAACAGATGGCGATTTCCCATGGGAGAAAACAGATAAAATAGATGTGTTAAAAACAGCTTTAAAAAAATAAGTTAGTGTAAAACCCTTGTCAGTTCTACTTTGTTGAACTGCAAGGGTTTTTGTGAAAATGATTTAGAAAACTCTTAGTAGTGCTAGCTTAAAAGCCAGAAGGTCAAGCAGATATAGTTCTCTTACTTGCTATCCATCTGCTTGGGTTATTTCTTTATACACCTTTCCTTTTTCTACATAGTCTGCATTAATCCGCTGCATTTCTTCGATATCTTTTTCTGTTAAGTTGCGGACCACTTTAGCTGGACTGCCCAGTGCCAATGTATTCGGAGGTATCTTTTTTCCGGGAGGGACAAGACTTCCTGCTCCAATAAAAGCCCCTTCGCCAATTTCTGCGCCATCCAAAATAATCGAACCCATGCCAATTAACGCACGTTCCCGGATAGTGGCAGAATGCAGAGTAACCTGATGACCAATCGTTACATGATCTTCAATAATAAGTGGCAGATCTGGGCTTTGATGTAATAAGGATAAATCTTGAATATTGGTATATTTGCCGATACGTGTAGGTGCAACATCTCCACGGATAACTGCCTTAAACCAGACACTGCTGTTTGCGCCAATTTCCACATCTCCAGTGATCACTGCATCCGGTGAAATAAATGCCGAATCATCTATAACAGGGCTTTTTTCTTTATAAGTATAGATCATATATGGTAACCTCCTATTATCAGTATATAATTATATGATATCATATATAGAGGTTGTTCAAAAATTTCGATAAAAATGACACATCGAATTTCTGTGTTGGCTTGCTTTTTCGCTACTCACGTATGAAAAGCATACGCTCCGTGGCTCAAAGCTGCGCTGCCTTAAACTTCTCGGTCCTTTTTACCGAACTTTTTGAACACGAATATAGAGAGATAATCATGAGAAAAGTGAGGGAACCAATGTGTCAACAAATGTTCCAGTAAGCGCTCCTTTATTAATGAAAGATGTATACAAGAAGATATTTCCGGAAGTAAATAATCAACTAAATTATTGGCGTGAACGGGCTAGTCAGATTCCAAATGAGGAGTTACGGACACAAGCGTTAGCCAGTATTAAAGATAAGAAATTCCACTGTCAAGGCGGCAGTGTCTATAGTTTCCTGGCTGGAGAGCAATGGCAAGAAGCAATTCGATTTATCATTGCTTATCAAACAATTAGCGATTATCTCGATAATTTATGTGATCGTAGTACCTCTCTCGATCCACTAGATTTTCGTATGCTGCATCAGTCGATGGAGGATGCGTTGACTCCTGAGAACCCTATCCAGACCTATTACCAGTACCGTACCGAGCAGGAAGACGCTGATTATTTACAAGACTTAGTCAAAACGTGTCAAAGTGTGCTCCGTACGATTGAGCAGCACTCCATTTTTCAGCCATATTTGTTAGAACTAGAACGTATGTATAGTGATTTACAAGTACATAAACATGTGGAGCACAGCCAGCGCATCCCACGCTTGGAGAATTGGTTTGAACAGCACCGTGATAAATGGCCAATGCTGACATGGTATGAGTTTGCAGCTTGTACGGGTTCTACCTTAGGCATTTTCTGTCTGGTCTCCTATGGTTTAAATAATCAAATGACAAAAAAACTGGCAGAGCAAATTTTCTCCAGCTATTTTCCTTTTCTGCAAGGACTGCACATTATGCTGGATTATTTTATTGATCAGCAAGAGGATGAGGAAGAGGGCGACTTGAATTTCTGCAATTATTACGCTAATCAACAGAAATTAGAAGATCGGTTGATTTATTTTGTGGAACAAACCAATCAGCAAATTCAGCAACTGCCGGATCGATCCTTTCATGAAATGGTGCAGAATGGCTTGGTCGGCTTGTATTTGGCAGATCCCAAAGTCAAGAAAATGAAGGACGTTCAGCCAATTGTCAAGAAATTAATACAAGTGAGCGGTCGCAAGTCACAATTTTTCCATTGGAATATCCGTGTGTATAATCGACTTGTTGGTAAAGGATAAGCCTAGGTTGTGAGGAACCTAGGCATTTTTCTATTATGAGATATTCGACGAGTGGCTAGTAAGACCAGCCGAGTGACCTGTAAAATGCTTCGAGTGGCCTAAATTTTTTCAATTGCTATAATAAATGGCGGCAGATTGATTTGGTTGATAAATTGATACTGCAGTACTTGGAACTGTTTCTGATCTAAGCTCTGGCAATATGCCAGTACTTGTTCTTTCTCCTCTGTTCCCCCTGGATGGCCGTGATAAATCACTAAAACGACACGTCCGTTTTTTCTTAAGGATTGCAGCAACGTGCTGAGTGCGGTAATGGTAGTGTCCGGCACAGTGATAATACTGTGATCAGCTTTTGGTAAATAGCCTAAATTGAAAATGGCAGCTGCAATAGGTTGATCCTGTATATATTGATCGATATGTTCATGGCCATCATGGATAAGTTCCACATGGCGAATACCTTTGTCTGTTAACTTCCTGCGTGTGTTAATAATGGCTTGATCTTGAATATCGAAGGCATACACTTGTCCTGTGGCTGTTACTAGTTCAGCGAGCTTTAAGGTGTCGTGACCATTTCCGCAAGTGGCATCAATAACGGTATCGCCAGGTTGAATAATTTCTGTCAGCAGCTGGTGTGAATAGTGGATAATTGAATGCATATGATAAGCTCCTTTAAATTGGGATGATGCTTTAAGAGGTTGTTCAAAAAGTCCAACAAAAATGCCGTAGCGAATTTCTACGTTGGCAGTTGAGGAGCAGCTACTAAGCTCACTCACATCGTGTGGGTAACGCAGAAGTCAACACTTCCTGTGTAAGCCCGCTACTCACGAATTAAATGGCATACGTCCGTTCCTTGAAAAAGAAGACCGCTTTTTCGGCGTGCAAGATCGTTTGCTCAAAGTTGCACCGCCTTGAACTTTCGACGTACAGGATGTACTAGTATCGGTGTTGCAACACGATGTTGCGAACTTAACCGATGATGGCCTTTTTTGCCGAACTTTTTGAACACGCATTTTAAGTGTAGCAAATCTTAATGAAATTGTGTATGGAATAGGCCCTGTCTTCTCACACTATAACAGAGGTGAGGATAATGACAACAAGAGAATCAATAGAAGAACTCTTAACAAAAGGTCAACAAATTTTGGAGCAAGTGGATCAGCAATTAGAACAATCGAATCGAAATGACTTTGAGATGAATCAAGAATATACCGAAGCTCACATGGAATTGGAGGCCTTCTCTCAGAAACTTAACCGTGTGATGCAGAGTGCAAATCCACAGCAATTAGAACAACTGCAGCGTTTTCAATTTATCGTTCAAACCAAGTTAAATGACCTAATATTGGATCGAGTCGATATCGATCAATATCAATAAGCTAGACATTTGCTTTGTATCAGTGTACTATATAGGTAGTACACTAATGCGTTGAGGTGAGTTTATGTCTGTTTATCAAGGGTTATGGAGAAAGGAAATACTTATGATGCGGGGATTTCATATATTAATGAGCATAGCCGGTGTCGTCTTAGTTGGTACCGTGTTGCTTAATCAAGATGGTCATTCAGGAGTAGAAACAGCGCTAGAGCTTTCTGCATTAAGCTTTGTTCTTATGCCTGCCACAGTGCTTTTCAGTTTGAATATGGAGAAACATCAATTGTCGCTGTTTTTATTTGTGAAACGGAATTTGCCGAAACAAGTCCTGATTAAATTTTTTCATGGATGGATCTTGTTTACAATTTACTTTCTATTTATCGCAGTCTTAACACTTGTTTTTTATCTAATAGGCCAAGTCGGAGATACGATTCCAGATATTCTGCAAGGTTTAGCGACGGCGTACATATACCTATTCTTTATTTCTGTTATGGGGACTGTCGCTGTTTTTCTAGCTTGGGTGCTATACCAATTATTAAGAAAAAGATTTAATTTTTTTCTTAGTTTGATCTTGATTTATTTCTTTTTTGTTGCTCTAGTAAGTTTGGTTCAAGTTGTGCTAAGGCAAATTTCATGGATGGATTCCTGGTCGATGGTGCCTGTCCGGTTGAACAAATCTCTTTCCATGTTTTGGGTGAATGATCAGATATCGATGATAGCAGTTATTATTTTTCTGATTATCTTGGTATTTTTTTATCAATTGTCATTGTTTTTGCTTAAATACAAGGTGGAGGTATAGGTAATGCCTCCACAATTTCAACAAAATAAACCGATTTACCTGCAGGTGATGGATCAGCTCATTCAAGAAATTGTCAGCCGGCAAAGGAAACCAGGAGAGAAATTGCCATCGGTTCGAGAATTGGCGATAGCGACCTCGGTGAACCCAAATACAATTCAACGTGTTTACCGTGAACTAGAACAACGGCACATTACGGAAACCAAGCGAGGACAAGGGACATTTGTTACGGAAGACCGAGCACTGATCACTACAATAAGGGAAGAACTAAAGCAACAATATGTCAATGATTTTGTCCATGATATGGAGGCACTAGGCTTTAGCAAACAAGAAATTATCGCTAGTATTCAGGAAGGGGAAACCAAATGATAGATGTAAAGAATATTAGTATAAAAAAAAGACTTCGGAACTGTTCTTTTACAGTGGAACGTGGAAAGATTGCTGCAATTATTGGAGAAAATGGAAGTGGTAAGACAACAGTATTAGAAGCAATTGCCGGTGTGTTAAGCCCCGACCGTGGCAGCATAGAACTGCCTCATGATAGAAGTGAACTGATTTCTTACTGCCCTGAACAAGCCTATTTTTATCATTATTTTTCAGTAGAAGCGTTATTTGACTTTTATCAATCACAGTTCCATGATTTTAATCGGGGGAAGGCAGAGGCATTAGCAGATTTTTTTCAATTAGACCGACAGGAAAAAATGGCCTATCTTTCTAAAGGACAGGTCAATCGTGCCAAAATAGCAGTAACACTTGCAAGGGATTGTCCTTATCTAGTCTTAGATGAACCGCTTGCAGGACTGGATCCAATCGTAAAACAAAAGATTGTCCAAGGAATTATTCACTTTATTGATCTTGAGCAGCAATCCTTATTGATTACGACACATGAACTGCTAGAGATAGAAACGATCTTGGATGAGGTAATCGTGATGAGGGATGGTCATGTGATTGCACAGGAAGAAGTGGAGACCATTCGTGAAGGGATGCCAGTACAAGAATGGTTGCAGCAACTGTATGAAACGGTGTAACTGTAGAATAATGTCTTATTCTTGTTATTGTTAGGCTTTGGTGTGAGATAAAAGTGTTTCATTTTATAGAAATAACATATTATTGACAAATCTCGACTAGCCTGAGATAATATTTTTAATTTGATATTGGTACCTTTAATTCAGTCCCGTGAGGCTGACAAGGACAGCGTAACGTAAGTAGATAGCGATTGGCGTCTATTTATTGAGGGCTTCTTGTCGGTTGGGCAGGGAGTTTTTTTATGTCATAAAAGAGGTTGTTCAAAAAGTCCAATAAAAATGACACAGCGAATTTCTGCGCTGGCTTGCTTTTCCACTACTCACGTACTAAAAGCATACGTTCCGTTCCTTGGAAAAGAAAGTCACTTTTCCGGCGTGCGAGAACGTCACCTTGAAAAAGAAGGTCGCTTTTTCTTCGTGCAAGAACGTCTGCTCAAAGGCTGCGCCGCCTTGAACTTTCGACGCACACGACGTGCTAGTATCGGTGTTGCAACACGATGTAGTGAACTTAACCGATGATGGTTCTTTTTATCGAAATTTTTGAACATGCACTAAAACAGCCCGACCTGGTACCAGTACCTGACAAGGAGGAGTTTATAGATGGATAAAGAGTTTGCATTAGAGGCAGTGCCTCAGACCAACAGACGTGGATTTTGGAAGATGTTTATACTGATGGTGGGGTTTACCTTTTTCTCGGCAAGTATGTTATCGGGTGGAGAGCTAGGGTTGGGATTAAGCATGTCTGAGTTTATAGTGATTGTATTGATAGGAAACCTTATTTTAGGGCTGTATACCTCAGGTTTAGCTTTTATAGCCTCCAAGACAGGTTTATCGACACATTTGTTAGCCCGATATGCCTTTGGTGAAAAGGGGTCTTATTTAGTATCTTTCTTATTAGGGGCAACTCAGGTAGGATGGTTTGGTGTAGGGATTGCTATGTTTGCAGTCCCTGTTCATAAAGTGACTGGAATAGACATGCTGCCATTGATTATTGTCGCTGGTATGGCGATGACAACTTCGGCCTTTATCGGAATGAAGGCATTGACATTCTTAAGTTTTATTGCGGTTCCCTCTATTGCTATCTTAGGAAGCGTCTCTGTAGGAATTGCTATTGATGACCTGGGTGGCCTTCGCGAATTATTTGCTTACCAGCCAGACGCGTCTCTGGGATTGGCAACAGCGTTAACGATATGTATTGGTTCCTTTGCCAGCGGCGGAACTTTGACACCGGACTTTACGCGATTTGCGAAAACAAAAACAATCGCTGTTGTGACGACATTGGTTGCCTTTTTCTTAGGGAATTCACTGATGTTCTTATTCGGTGCAGTTGGGGCTGTTTCAACTGGACTAGGAGATATTTCTGAAGTGATGTTTGTGCAAGGAATTATTGTCCCTGCCGTGATTGTGTTAGGATTAAACATATGGACAACAAACGATAATGCGTTATATGCTTCAGGGCTTGGCTTTTCCAATATTACTAAGTTCGATAAACGGAAAGTTGTTATCTTTAACGGTATAATCGGGACTGTTTTTGCGATGTGGTTATATAATAATTTCGTTGGCTGGTTAACCTTGTTAGGGTCAGCATTACCTCCAATAGGTGCAATCCTGCTGGCGGATTTCTTTATCTTGCATAAAGCAAAATATCCAGTCTTTGAGCAGATGAAATTTAAAATGATTCGCTGGTCTGCTATTATTGCTTGGGCAGGGGGATTTGCAGCAGCAGAATTTTTGCCTGGTATTCCGCCATTAAATGGTATGATTGCGGGAGCGTTATTGCATACAGGTATTTCCTTTGTAACCGTGAAACTAATGTCGGCGAAAGAAAAAATTAATTTAGGAAAAGAGGTTTCATAAGTGATTTTTCAAAATGCAGCATTACCAAAAAAAGAGGGCTTGTGGAACATCCATATCGAAGATGGTTGTTTTACAAAGATCGAACCAGCAAAACAAGAGAAAGGTGCGATTGATTTAAAGGGAAAATTAATCAGTGCGCCATTTATTGAACCGCATGTACACCTTGATTCGGTCTTAACGGCAGGGGAGCCGAAGTGGAATGAAAGTGGGACTTTATTTGAAGGTATTTCCACTTGGGTGGAGCGGAAAAAATCGTTATCGATAGAAGATGTAAAATCCAGGGCAACAAAGGCATTGAAATGGCAGATTGCCCAAGGGATTCAGCATGTGCGTACTCATGTCGATGTTTGTGATCCATCTTTAACGGCATTGAAGGCCTTACTGGAAGTGAAGGAAGAGTTAAAAGACTATGTAGACCTGCAGCTAGTGGCGTTTCCACAAGAAGGGTATCTATCTTATCCAAATGGAACAGAGCTGGTAGAAGAAGCCCTGCAGCTAGGTGCTGATGTCGTTGGCGGTATTCCTCATTTTGAATTTACCCGTGAATATGGTGTCGAGTCGATGAAGATCGCTTTTGATTTGGCAGAGAAATATGACCGTTTAATCGATATTCATTGTGATGAAATTGATGATGAACAGTCACGTTTTGTAGAAGTAGTAGCAGCCGAAGCTTATAAACGTGATTTAGGCAGCAAAGTTACAGCAAGCCATACAACAGCTATGCACTCGTATAACAGTGCGTATGTCTCCAAGTTAATGAAACTGTTAGGGCTGGCTGATATTAATTTTATTGCTAATCCACTGGTTAATATCCATTTACAAGGCCGATTTGATGATTATCCTAAGCGCCGCGGTATGACACGGGTGAAAGAACTGACAGAAGCAGGTCTGAATGTCAGCTTTGGTCATGACGATATCTTTGACCCTTGGTATCCGCTTGGGACAGGTAATATGTTACAGGTTTTACATATGGGAATCCATATTGCCCATTTAACAGGATACAATCAAATCATTCAGTCGTTCGATTTTATTACGAAAAATAGTGCCGTTGTCTTGGATATTCAAGAGCAATATGGTATAGAGGTTGGTAAACCAGCTAACTTTATTGTTCTGAATGCTGGAAATGTCTATGATGCGATCCGTAAACAGGCCGAAGTGATTGCCTCTTATCGTAAAGGTGTTAAGATTGCGGAAACGAAACCAAAAGAAACGACTGTATTTCTTAATACAGCAGAGCCGATTGATTTTGAAAGATAAAAACAAGTGAAACCGGATAAAATCAAAAGGAAACATACTTGATTTTATCCGGTTTTTATTTTTCATACTAAAATGATCTAAAAGACCTATATAATGTTGAAGGTTTTTGGATTATACTCTAATTACATAATTATATAGACAGACAGTCGGTCTAGGGGGCGATATCGATGAGAGTAGTCAAGGGAGCACAAGAAAGAAGAAATGAAATTTTAGATGTAGCGGAAGCATTATTTAATGAACAGGGCTATGATGACACAAGTACGAAGGACATTTTGAAAAAGGTTGGAATTGCTAGAGGCACCTTATATTATCATTTTGAAAGCAAAGAGGCAATTATGGATGGAATTATCAAGCGCTATAACGAAAAAATGATTGATTGGACACAAGCAATTGCTGCTAATAAGGAAATACCTGTTATCGAACGATTTTTTATGGCGATTACTTCACTAAATATGAGTGGATCTGTCTCTGAAGAACTAATGACACATATTCATAAACCGCAAAATGCCCTGATGCACCAGAAGATCCAGAAGCTGTTATTTACCGAAATTACACCGATTTTTGCAAAGATTATCGAAGATGGACTAGAAGAAGGTATTTTTCAAACTGATTATCCTTACGAAAGTGTGGAGATGTTGCTGGTGTATGCTGCTACTATTTTTGATGAGGCGACAATTGAATTAACGCAAGCGGAGCAGTTACAACGAATGATGGCTTTTGCCAGTAATGCAGAAAGACTGTTTGGAACAGAACAAGGGGTGATTAGTCAACAGTTGATGAAAATTCTAGCAAAAGAATAGAGGAAAAGATATGTATTTGCGCATGATACGTAATGACCTATTAAGGAATAAGCTGATTAGTTTTACGACGATGTTATTCATTACTGCTGCGACAGCACTTGTAAGTTTAGTATCCATTTTAACCATTAATCTCGTCGGCTCGATCGATACATTAACAAAGCAGACGCAAGTGCCGGATTTCTTACAAATGCACAGCGGTGATCTAGATCAAGAGCGACTGGAAAATTTTGCAGCAGGACATGAGAATGTAAAAGCTTATCAAGTGCTGGATTTTTTAAATATTATTGGATCAAAGATTCAATTAGGTGACAATAATCTGATCGATAATATTCAAGACAATGGCTTTACCACACAAAGTCCATATTTTGATTACCTGATTGACATGGACGGTCAGCCTATCCAACCAGCAGTAGGTGAATTGTATGTGCCGATCGGTTATCTGAAAGACGGAACAGCCCAGATTGGAGAACAAGCAATCATTGCCGGGAAAGAGTTTATCATTGCAGGTTTCCTTAGAGATGGACAAATGAATTCCCCTTTAGCTTCGTCAAAACGTTTTTTGGTAAACGAAAAGGATTATCAAGAATTACAGTCTGAAGGAACGCTTGAATATTTGATTGAATTTCAGCTGAAAGATAGATCCAGAATCAATCAATTTGAAACAGCATATGCAGCTGAGGGTTTAGAAACCAACGGTCCGACATTAACCAGCTCTTTGTTTAAAATCATTAATGGACTGTCTGATGGGATTATGATTGCGATAATCCTGTTGGTGGGATTTCTCATAGTAATCATTGCTTTTATGTGTATTCGATTTACCCTATTAACCAAAATAGAAGAGGACTACCGAGAAATTGGAACAATGAAGGCAATTGGTTTACGATTAGCCGATATCAAAAAAATTTATCTAGCCAAATATGCAGCAGTTGCTTTGGCAGGTTGTTTGAGCGGTTTAATGCTGTCTTTTATTTTCAGTGACCCGTTATTAGCGAATATTCGGCTCTATATGGGAGAAAGTCAATATGCCAGCTGGAGTATGCTGCTTGCTATCTTTGGAAGTATAGTAGTTTTTCTGTTAGTTATTGGCTACATTCATTTCTTGTTAAGACGATTTCGAACCATCTCTGCGGCTTCAGCTCTCCGCAATGGCAGCCCAGGAGAAAAAAGCAGCCGAAAAAAATATCCTTTTCTCAGTAAAAATAGACTCCTACCTATTAATATATTTTTAGGAGTAAAGGATGTCCTTTCCCGGAAAAAGCTATATGCAACGATGCTTATTGTGCTGTTGCTGTCCTGTTTTATTATGATTGTACCGTGGAACACGTATCAGACTGTGTCCTCCCCATCGTTTACAAAATATCTTGGATTTGGAGAATTGGACTTGATGGTCAGTATGTATCCATCCGATGAACTTACGGAAAACGAACGGCAAGTCGACGATTTTCTAAATAAGGACGCGACGATCGCTCAGGTTGTCCAAATTACCTCTAAATCGCTTAAAGCAAAGAAAGAAGACGGCTCTGAAGAAAAAATACTAGTTGAACTCGGAGACCACTCTGCATTTCCAATTGAATATAATACAGGAAAAGCACCAGCACAGCCTAATGAAATTGCCTTATCTTCACTGAATGCTGCCGAATTTGGAAAGCAAGTGGGCGATACAATAGAGATCATTACTGAAAACGGTTTGGAGAGCTTTATTGTTTCGGGGATTTACTCTAATATTTTTAATGGCGGCAAGACAGCCAAAGCAACTTTCACAGCGGAAAGTGCTCCAACGATGTGGCTAAATTATTATATCAAGCTTGACAATGCTGATCAGATTGCTATTAAAACTGAAGAAATATCGCAAGCTTTACCTTTTGTCAAAGTAACAGATACGCACAATCATAAGCAACAAGTATTCGGCACCACGATGGCTTCCATTAAAACAGCAGCGAATATTGCTTTGATAGTGGCTTTATTTATTACAGGACTAGTAAGTTTATTGTTTATGAAATTACTGGTAGCCAAAGATCGGTCAGCCATTGCGATATTAAAAGCAATTGGTTTTACTAATCAGGATCTATCTAAACAATATGCAGCTCGTGGCATTTTCATTTTAGTCATCGGTGTTACTGGAGGAAGTATCTTGGCAAATACCGTTGGGGAAACAATTGCAGGAATGGCTATTTCTTCTTTTGGTGTCGATGCACTAACATTTGTTAGCCACCCATTCATTTATTTGAATTTTCCGATATTAATGCTGTTTGTCACCTTATTAGCCACTAATTTGGGAACCAGTCAAGCTGGAAAAATAAAGATTGCAGAAAATGTAAAGGAGTAAATTATGAAAAAAATAATTGATGGTCAACGAATTCATAAATCTTTTACTGCTGAAAAAGAATCAATCAAGGTTTTACGAGATGTATCTGTCACCATTTATGAGGGAGAGTTTATTGCTGTTATGGGGCCTTCTGGATCAGGAAAATCAACTTTACTCTACACCCTAAGCGGTATGGATACAGTTGACAGCGGAAAGGTAGCATTTATCCATCATAACCTTACTGAATGTGGAGAAGCAGAACTCGCGGATATTCGCCGGCAGCAAATGGGGTTTGTCTTTCAACAGCCCGCTTTTTTAAAAAATTTAACGATCATAGATAATATTATACTTCCTTCGATGCGGGACAACCGAAAACAGGTAAAAGCATTAACAAATAAGGCACAGCAGTTATTGGAACGAACAGGGATCGGTGACTTGGCCGATCGAATGACGCATCAAGTTTCCGGCGGACAACTGCAAAGAGCGGGTATTTGCCGTGCATTAATCAATGAACCGAAAATCATCTTTGGTGATGAACCTACAGGTGCTTTAAATTCAAAGTCTGCCCAAGAAATTATGGATCAATTCCTTCAGACTAATCAAGAAGGTACTACGATTATGCTGGTCACACATGATGCGAAGGTAGCAGCTCAAAGTGAACGCGTGTTATTTATGAAAGATGGGCAAATCGTTGATGAATTGCAACTAGGCAAGTTGTCTAATCAAGCTATAGAGAACCGAACGGAAAGAGTGACGAAAAAAATGCTTCAGGTAGAAATGTAGCTTTTTTCAGTAGAACGAGATTTTGTGAAAAAGGATTTGGTTGGTAATGGGATAGCCTATTCTCTAAACTTACAAATAAATTAGATATCTTATTTCCAATCGTCTTAAATAGACCGGCAGTCAGTCTATTTAAGTTGAGAGGTTGATTTAAAACTTATGGTAAAGGAGAAACAAAAATGAATAATGGGAAACTAGTTGAAAAAATATCAGCAAACACTGGGGTTCATCCCAATGATTGTGCAAAGGTACTGGCTGGCTTGGAGGAAGTTTTAGAAGAGGAGTTAGCAAATTCCTCAAGTGCAGGAAATGCATTGGATAAAATTTATAAGTTGATCTCTTATTTTAACAAAAGGAGAGGTTCATAATGTCTCCAATAATTGCAGTAAAGAATTTCACCAAAAAATATCGGGAATTCCATGCAGTTGATAATGTTTCTTTTGAGGTAGAAAGAGGCAGCATTTTTGCCTTCTTAGGTCCTAATGGAGCGGGAAAAAGTACAACTATCAACACACTTTGTACGATACTTGAAAAGACTTCAGGCTCGTTAATGATTGATGGAAAAGAAATTGATCAGCATAAAGACTATATTCGCAGTGTGATAGGTGTCGTCTTTCAGGAGCAGACTCTTGACGTTAAAATGACGGTAGAAGAAAATTTAAAAATGCATTGTCACTTTTATCGTGTACCTAAGTCCGTTATGAACGAGAGAATTGATTTTGTGCTCCATTTAGTTGACTTAACCAAATGGAGAAAGGCAATGACAAATAGCTTATCGGGTGGAATGAAGCGTCGTGTGGAAATAGCCCGCAGTTTGCTGCATTTGCCGAAAGTGTTGTTTTTGGATGAACCGACTACAGGTTTAGATCCACAAACAAGGGCAAATATATGGGACTATCTTGTTAAATTACAAAAAGAGAAAGATATAACGATATTTTTGACGACACATTATATGGATGAAGCTGAGATTAGCAATAGAGTGGCGATAATGGATTATGGCAAAATCATTGCTTTCGATCATCCAGAAGCATTAAAAAAACAGTATACTTGTGATAAAGCAGTCATTGCTAGTTCAGATCCAAAGCAATTAAGTGAGTTACTTGAGAAGTATGCTGTGACGTATACCAAAGAGAAGCAGCGTTTTTGTCTAGAGATGAATGACTTATCTAAATTGACAAGAATTGTTAGTGAGCATCAATTATCGATGATAGATCTGGAGATTCGTAAAGGGACGTTAAATGATGTTTTTCTCGAAATCACTGGCAAGGAGATAAGGGAGTGAAGTTACATGCGGATTATATCAGCATTATGCATGAGAAATATCAAGTTATTTCTAAGAAATCGAGTGCAGTTAATTTTAGTTTTAATCGTGCCTTTCTTTTATTTATATTTGTTAAGCACCATTTTTAAGAGTACCGCCATTTCTGATCCAATCAGCTATGTATTAGCAGGGATTATTATCATTGTTGTATTTCAGACATCATTGAATATAGCCACGTCAACGATTGATGATATAGTATCGGGGTATATGAAGGAAGTGCTTGTAAGTCCAGCAAAAAGAGTGCAAATAGTCATTGGTCAAATTTTATCCTCGACAATTATTGCTACGTTTCAAGGAATACTTATTTTGATAGTAGGCTACTTTATCGGATTGAGGTATGATTCCGTATTGACGCCATTAGCTGTTGTAGCAACCATGATATTTGTTGGTCTTGTATTTTCGGCTTTTGGTTTGTTTTTAGCGATGTCCGTTAAAAATTCACAAACTTTTCAGATCACATCTGTCGCATTTACAACGCCGATTACATTCCTGTGCGGAGTGTATGTACCACTTAGCCTGTTACCCATTGGTTTGCAATATATCGCTTTTCTGAATCCGATGACATATGCCGCTTCCTTTTTCAGAGCATTGACTCTGGAAAAATTATCACAGCCTGTAAATGATTTAGTCTCTGATCAACTGGCATTTAAGATAAGTAACATCATCATCACGCCGCAAATTAGTTTTTTCGTCGTGTTATTGTTCGGGCTCTTATTCTTAGTTCTTTCCACAGTTACCTTTACAAAAGTAGACTTTGCAAGAATTAATCGAACCCAAACAAATAAAGATATTTATGATCAGTAGGGAGTATGGATGCGCCTGTGTTTCGCAAGAAGCTTCAAATCCATAGGTCGCTCCTGATAAACGAGAGAGCCAATTCTATCTATTTGGGAGTATAGGATTAAGCTTGGTAAGGTCTCTTCATCATTAGCCTCAGCTGTTCTCTGTTTGGTTAAGTTTTTGAAGAGAAATCAGGTATAGCTAATTGTTGATATATTAGTATTCGAAGATATTCACGAAATCCTATCGTCAGATTATTTTGTGTTGGATAATGACTGCAGCAAACTAAGCTATCATTATTTTTGGCATCAAAGGACTTTAATATGGTAAGCTAGTAGTGTTTGTGTAATAGAGACCGAAAAACTACAGGCTGGTAATTGAAAGGGGAATGAAGGATGCTGTTTTGGGGGATTATTCCTTTACCTGTAATTTTTATGATCTTTTCGGCTTACCTTATTGCCCTGTTATGGGGACAGCGCGGTCCGCGAAGGTATCGGCGAGATCGCTTTTTCACAATGAAAGGCAAGGATTTTCAAGCAGAAAGTGAAGAATCGCTGGAAGCAGGCCAGCTGTTAGATGAGGGAGTTCTCAAAGTGAGTAATCGATCAGAATTACAAGCGAATGAAGCAGTTTGGAAACGGAGGGATATACAATTCCGTTATTCTCCACGGTTTTATATACATGGGGAAATGTGGTCTTATTACGTAAGTCAGACTGTCCAGCAGAGCCGCAGTATGGTCGATTATGCCAGAATCATTAAACTGCTTGGAGCCATGAGTCTGGACCTTTCTCCAAATATATTCCAACGGATTCTGAGACAAGTCAATATGCTAGTCTGGCTAGCCTTATACGTTACTGCCTTTGTGATGGTCTACACTGCAATCGAAACACAGCCATATGGACGACCTAACTTAGGTACGCCGTGGGAACAGCTTAATACGGGTACCATCGTGCTCTTTTGCTATATGATATTTCGTTTTGGAGCGGAGACGATCCAATATTTGATGCAAATTCATCGTTCGAAGCGAATGATCAAGGACTTGGCTTTTTTTCAATCGGAAAGAACGGTGGATTTGATCCATAAATACTTACATCGTCAATTTTTTAATTACATAGTTAGTTATCTATTAGTTATTTTTGTATTCTTCATCCTTACAGCCATGACAATAATGTAGGCGGACAGTATCATACAAAACCTCGATTAAATCCTCATCAAACCAGGTGGGGATTATTTTGTACGTTATAACGTAAAATGGTAATTTTCTTGCGTCAATAATGGCAGGCTATTTTTAACGACTTGTACCTTTTCCTTTTCTGAGTATCCCATTTTACTAAGGAGGGCAGCTGCAACAGGATTATTCGATTGAATGTAGTTACGCCAATCAATTCTGTTTACGCAAATGAAGGGTCATATAGAGGTTGTTCAAAAAGCCTAATAAAAAGGACACGTCGAATTTCTGCGTTGGCTTGCTTCTCCGTTGCTCACGTATTAAAACATACGCTCCGCTACTCCAAGCTGCACCGCCTTGAACTTCTTGGTCCTTTTCATCGGACTTTTTGAACATGTACATATAATGGAAGTTAACACATGGTGGAATGGGAATGCCATCGTATATTCATCTCGTTCCCAGTTCTCCTGGTAACTAAAAATGGCGATAGGCACAATCGGTTTTCTATACTTATTATACAACATGTTGAAATACAGAAACATCCGTTCATGAAAATGTGTCTGCTGGGAGCTTTGTGGTTCAACATGGATAATAATAACGGCCTCTTTTCCCTTTAGCTTTGTTTCCAACACCATATCCAATCGACGCACATTTCCTTCATTCAAATCGGTAAACACTTCTTCTGAAAGTGGCTTAATCTATATAAAATCTAGGTAAGTGTGAACGACATGGGAAAATTCCTCCAGAAATTCTTCGAAAAACGTATGGATTAATTCTTTGAATAGTTGATCGTGGCTGGAGTAAGTTTTGGGTGTTTCACGAACTATCGATAATACGGCCATTTTAGCACGCCCTTTGTGGATTTATCAGAGGATATACAGTGGTGAAATTTATGAACAATTTAAAGGAACGAGCATTTGTGTTGCGGGAGTTTTCTTTTTATAGATGCCGTTTTGCAGATAATTCTTTTGTACTTTTTTCAAGGGGAATTTTCGTTTAAAGAGCTTACAGATGGTCTGACAACAGCGGTCATGTTAACGAATTATGGAAGTGATGAAACAAAATGAATCCTTTTTGCTTATTCACCCGTAAACAAGATAACAGTAGGGAGGAAGAAATGAATGGGAGTCTTACTAGCAACCTTAATAAGTTTTATTTTATATCTTTTGTGTGTGATAGTGATAATGACGGTATCGTCATTACGGCCAAAGCGGGTATTGAATTTCGCACTATGGCTATTCGTTTTTGGTTTTATCATTATGGTAATGATCAATTATTTTGTTATGCCAACGATTACTGTTCCAAATATGTTAATGATTAATTTAATCGTGGCAATTATTCTTGTTCCTGTATTGATATTTTTGCTGCAGCCCAATAAATTAATAGAGAAAAAAGTGCTGACACCACTTGCAGGTATCTATGTATTAGGTTTACTAACCTTTATCGTGGTTATTGTTGCCGGCTTTGCAGTATTAGGCTCGTCACAAAAAACAATTAAAGTCAGTGAAGAAGCGGAAGCAGAACCGTTATCAAAAGATGAAACACCGATCACAGTGGCACCTGAATTTGCACGCAATAAGATTCAAAAGGCGATGAGTGTTGTGCCGAATCCTCAGTTTTATGATTTAGGTAAATTGCAAGTACAACAAGTGGATAATGAGATTGTGTATGTGGCACCTGTTGAATTTGCTGATTTCTGGAAATTTATTCGCGGAAATGAGACAGCTGGTTATTTTATGATTTCTGCCACTGATGTCAATGCCCAGCCGAGTTTTGAAGAAGAGGCCATGAAGTATACCAACTCCAGCTACTTTCATAAGTATGTACAGCGTGTCATTTATAATAAATATCCGCAGTATATACAAAGCGGAGAAGCACAAATTGAGGTCGATGATAACGGCAAGCCATGGTATGTGCAAACCATCTATAGGCCGATGCACATTACCAACAAGCCGAACCTGAAGAAACTGAAGGTAGTAGTGATTGACCCTGTAACTGGTGAGATGAATGCCTACAAGACCGATGAAGCTCCGGCTTTTATTGAAGGTTCGATCAGTTCTGAAATGGCTACCTTGACCAATAATTATTACGGCAAGTATATTCATGGCTGGTTAAACAGTATTTTCGGTAAAAGGGATGTCAAGTTACCAAACCAATCGGGCTCAGAATCAGGTGTTACCCCGATGTTTGATGAAAATGGTGATATGTATTACTTTACCGACATGACCTCACCGAAGAAAAATATCGATTCGGCATTAGGTTATACACTAGTCAACGCCCGTACAGGTGAGCTTACTTATTACGGTGGGGAGAAAAACAACGGTATTATGGACAGTGAAGGGGCGAAACAAATCGTTAATAAAGAGTTTCCTGAGAAAAAATGGGAAGGCTATATGCCAGTATTATACAATATTGATGGGAACCCGACATGGGTGGTGAATGTATTAGATCCAAACGGACTGCACAAACAATATGCCTATATTAAGGCGAATGATTCCGATTTTGCAGTGTTTGGTGATACAGCCAATGCCACATTAGATGCTTATCGGATGGCCTTGCTGCAAGATCCTGGTAATAGTCAAGCTACTGGTGATACTATAACCGAAACAATCGAAGGTATGGTTAATCGTGTGTTGGTTCATTCGACAGAACAAGGACAAATCGTCCAGTTTTTACTAGAAGATGATTCCGTCATCTATACAGTTAATGCCAGCAAAGCTCCGTTAGCCATCTTCCTTGAACAAGGAGACACTATTCAGGCAGAAGCACAAGTGTTAGATAATGGCACAGCTACGGTAGAAACCATAGAAATTGATGGATTAACGGATTAGCAACAAGCATGGCGTAACAGCCATGCTTGTTTACTGATGCTAGAAATAGTGATAGCTGTCTTTTTTATTAAGTATAAACCAAACCAATCGTGAAAAGATATGACTTTAGTTGCGTGGATAAATCGGCTTTGGTTATATCGTGACTTTGTCGTTTTTTCTCAATCTCCGATGTATCTCAAACGTACTGATTGCACATAGGAGAGCAGTAAACCCAATAAAGAAATAGCCTGCCTGCATACCGATTTGACTGCTTTCCTCTACAGTAGCCCCAAAGGAGAATGCTGTGACTAGTTCAATGATATAGCCGATTAATAGATTAGAGATGATACCGCCCACTCCGATCATAACGACAACAAAGGTAATTGCAGCATCAGTTCCTGAACGGTACTGTTTGGCGATTAAGGCCATCATTGTTGGATAGATTGGCCCAACACCAAATCCAGCAATAGCGAATAAGACCGCAGTCTTGTCTCCCATAAATATCGGAAATAGGCTTAGTACCCCCGCAACAAGGGAAAAGATAATAATCGAAGGCGCATAACCAATTCGATCGGTTAAAGGACCCAACACTAATCTGGAAATCATAAACATAAAAAAGAATAATGATAACAAACCAGAGGCGTCTGCCAGTGACCATTCATTAACCCTTACTAAATAGTTTACCAGCCAGGCAGCAATTCCTAACTCTACAGTCACTCCCATGGTTAAGGCAAAAACAATCAGCCAAGCAATCGGGTCTTTCGTCAATTTCTTAAATGAGGTTCTTTCTTCTGTCTCAGAACCTTGCTCTTTGGGAAATTTACTTAAGAGTACAGGGATAATCGGCAACAGTGATAGACTCATCATAATCAAATACATCCCGCGCCAGCCAAGTATGGTGGAGGATATCTCCCATCCCATCAAATGAGCAGCGGCAATCGGCGCTACAGTAGAACCGACCCCAAAGAAAAAGTGTGATAAGTTCAACATTGTACCAGTGTTTTTTGTGAATAATCTGGCAGCCAAAATAGCTAAACCGATTTCAAGCATACCATTACCTATGTATAGCAAAAAGTATGCGATTACTAGTGAAGTAAAATTACTTGAAAAGTAAATAAACACACCAGATAAAGCCATTAAAGCAAAGGTCAAGACATTCGTTGTTTTTGCACCTATCTTGGCAATTAACCAGGACGTATAGGTACAAGCGAGGAAAAAGCCAAATGAATTAATCGCAAGCAATATCCCCAATGTTCCATCAGTCAGTGCAAGTTCATTTTGCATGTCAGGCAGTGCAGGTCCTTTGATATTCTCAGAAATTCCAAAAATAAAAAAACCGCCAAAAATAACAATTAATAATAGTATGTAGTTCACTTTTCCTTGTTCCTTCATCAACACTGGGCTCCTATTCATCTAATTTTTAATAGCATACTATACCATACAAAAACTTGCTAGCTTTTATGACAAATTTCGCGTAATATAAAGTGAGACTTCCATTTGTGAGTGTATTTCTCACAGATGGTTAGCGAAACTTATCAGGAAGCAAGGCACATATAAAAAGTACACTCCATGCTTGAATAAATCGAAAAGCCATGAAGGAGAAAGCTTCCCCAAGAGAGCGGTCGTGATAAAGTGAGACTTCCATTTGTGAGTGTATTTCTCACAGATGGTTAGCGAAACTTATCAGGAAGCAAGGCACATATAAAAAGTACACTCCATGCTTGAATAAATCAAAAAGCCATGAAGGAGAAAGTATCCCCAAGAGAGCGGTCGTGATAAAGTGAGACTTCCATTTGTGAGTGTATTTCTCACAGATGGTTAGCGAAACTTATCAGGAAGCAAGGCACATATAAAAAGTACACTCCATGCTTGAATAAATCAAAAAGCCATGAAGGAGAAAGTATCCCCAAGAGAGCGGTCGTGATAAAGTGAGACTTTCATTTGTGAGTGTATCTCACAGAGACTTCCTTCGGCCTTTCTTTCAGGCGGATAGTTTGATAACATTTCTCGCTGGATAGGTAATATGTTATGATGACTAGTAGGAAGATGTACAAAAACAGCTTGTCCAAATGTATATGGAACATCTTACAAAAATGGTGGAGGCAACGCAGCACTTTTCCTAAATTGCCGATTCGACATACCAAAAGGCAAGAAATTAGCATTTGTTGTGCATACCCTTTCATTTGTTTTGTAAGAATTGATGGATGATGGTCTCAGAAAAAACTAAGGCTTTCGTCATAAAAACTTGTAAATAGGCCGGGTTTTTGTTCTGTTGTTTCAAACAAGTAAAGTAAGTGTTTGTTTGCGAAGAATCAGGAGGAAAAAAATGATTGACTTTACAAAACGACAAAAGGAAATTATGAATATTCTAGGAAAACATGAACCGATTACCGCTGAACAAATTGCTGAAATGCTAGGTGTCAGCAAAGGTACACTGCGTTCTGATCTAGCCGTATTAGTTATGACGGGACATATCGAGGCCAAACCAAAGGTAGGCTATTTTTTGGCGAAGGAATCCAGTAGGTTAAGTCAACAGGATATTTGGAAGCAGACACTTGTCAAAGACATCCAAGGTGTTCCAATAACGATTCCATCAACAACTACCGTAAAGGATGCCGTCATTTCTTTATTTATGGAGGATGTTGGTTCATTGATTGTAGTCGATGAACAGCAGCATTTAGAAGGGATTGTTTCCCGAAAAGACCTGCTGAAAGTGACTTTAGGAAATGCAGAAGCAGCTCATATGCCTGTTCATTTAGTGATGACTCGACAGCCTAAGGTTTATACGGTATCCGCAAATAAAAGCGTTTACGAAGCAGCTAATATGATGGTGTACTATGAAATTGACAGCTTGCCAGTGGTAAAAGAAAATCATCAAAATAAAGAGAAGGTGGTTGGAAGAATTACCAAGACACACATAGTAAAAGCAATAGTGGATAATCAGTTTGATAACCTGTATAAACGGGGGGATGAATAAAATGGATGAGAAAGCATATGTATTTGTCTGTTCAGATGCCGTAGGGGAAACGGCAGAGGCAGTTGTTCGAGCTACGATTAGACAGTTTGCCAATAATAATGTCCAAGTTAAGCGCTACAGCCATATTCAAACAGAGGCAGAGATCGAAAAAATTATTGAAGAGATTCAAGATAAGAATGGATTTATTGTCTATACATTAGTACAGCCAGAACTGCGTGCAAAAATGAAAGAAGATACGATTGCCGCAGACGTTCGTGCTGTCGACCTAATGGGACCGATGATGCAAGCCTTTATTGATACGTTTAATCGTAAACCTATGCCGGAGCCGGGGCAGCGTCAAGTTTTGGACGAAGAATACTTTAGAAGAATTGAAGCGGTAGAATTTGCTGTTAAATATGATGATGGTAAAGACCTTAAAGGATTATTACTAGCTGATGTGGTTCTTGTTGGTGTGTCACGTACATCGAAGACACCATTAAGTATTTTTCTTGCCCATAAAGGGATTAAGACAGCCAATTTACCAATCTTGCCGGATATGGAAGCGCCTGAGGAGTTATTAAGGCCTTTGGATCGTATGATTGTCGGATTAACTATCAATGCTGATCAATTACTTAAGATTAGAACAGCCAGGTTAAAAACATTAGGTTTACCTGCTAATTCCAGATATGCCTCAATGGATCAGATTGAACGTGAATTACAGACGGCAAATAAACTAATGAAGAGACTGGACTGTCCAGTTATCAATGTGTCAGACAAGTCGATTGAAGAAACGGCTGGTGTCATTATCGAGATGTTGGCCGAACGATAAATAAACAGGTGTTAACAGGAGGGCATATGATGAAAAAGAAAATACTTGTGACAGAAACGATTCCCAATTCAGTTAGAGATATGCTGGAGGCAGAAGTATCGGTTAAAGAGTGGGGCAATTCTAAACAAATGCCGCGAGAAGAATTATTAGAAATGATTGGGGAGTTTCATGGGCTGTTAACTTCTAAAGATAAAATAGATCAAGAACTGCTGCAGGCTGGAACCAATTTAGAAGTGGTCAGCAATATTTCTGTCGGCTATGATAATATGAATGTAGCCGCAATAAAGGAGGCAGGTATCTTAGCTACACATACACCTTATGTACTAGATGAAACGGTGGCTGATTTGATCTTTGGTTTGATATTAAGTGTAGCCCGGCGCATCCCGGAATTAGATCAATATGTCAAACAAGGCAAATGGACCAAGGCCATTGATTTGCCGGAATTTGGTCACAATGTACATAGTAAGAAATTGGGTATTATCGGCATGGGACGAATCGGTGAGAAAGTGGCCCGTCGAGCCAGTTTGGGCTTTAATATGGAGGTCTCCTATTATAATCGTTCACGTAATCAAAAAGTAGAACAAGCACTGGGTGTAACCTATCAATCATATAATAACTTGTTGCAAGACTCTGATTACATATTGTTAATGACACCATTAACAAATGAAACACACCATATGATTAATAAGGAAGCCTTTGAGAAAATGAAAGAGAACTGTTTCTTTATTAATGCCTCCCGTGGGGCAGTTGTCGATGAGAAAGCATTGATTACAGCATTAGAGAAAAAACAAATTGCTGGGGCTGGGCTGGATGTTTTTGAACAAGAGCCAATAGAACGGGATAACCCGTTATTAACCTTCTCTAATGTTGTTACGCTACCTCATATCGGTTCAGCAACAGCTGAAACAAGAGAAGAAATGAAAAAATATGCCGCAAAAAATATCCTACAGGCTCTGCGGGGAGAAAAGCCGGATGCACTAATTAAAGAGTTGCAGTAGAGATATGAACCAATCTGAAAATGAGGTCAAATCCTTGTAAGAAGTATGTGCTACTTAGTAAAACTTGGCGATAAGCCAAGTTTCTATGGTAAAAGCCCTAGTTTTGCTTATACAATGCTCCATAAATTTTTTCGAAAATTCCTATAGTGGAACGAAAAGTGTCCTATTAAAAATGTAGAGATTGGAGCGTCACAACGGAGATAAAGGAAACACGGCGACGGAAGGAGTCGATGTGGACTTATCGCAGGGCATGACGTGACATCTCTAAAGTTTGGCGCTTGGAGCTGGACATGGCTATTCTTGAATAAGAATGAACGCATGAAAAATTATATGCTTGCTGACCTTATAAAAAAGTATTTTCTATAAAAAAACACTTCCAAAATCGTGAAAGTAATGTATCATAGAATTAGAAAATAGTTATAGTTTAATGAGGTGTAATTGTGAGTATTTTAGGTGAAGCTATGAAAATACCTGTAGATAATTTCTTAGGTATGCTCTTATATGCAGTTATTTTTATTATTGCCGCAGTCGTTATCCTAGGGTTGATACTGTGGATTATCCCATTCAAGCTTCCATATGCTCTGAAAAGTCTGATTATGTTTATTGGAGTGGCTATCGTCTTATTTATATGGTGGAACACCATTGCCTCACCAGTGCTGCATTTATAAAGTGAAACTTCGTTCAGTGGGGGCTTTTAGACACACAGGACGTCGCAAACTTAGTCTGTTTGCATCCCAAACGTTAGTTGAATCAAATGGCTGTTACTGGCTGTTGAATCTTCCACTTAGAAATGACGTGTTTCCTTATTTCTTGAAGTGGGAGTCTTACAACCAGTTATACTGACTTTTTCAGTGTGAGGGGTCTATCTGAAATGGATCAAATATTCATGTCAAGCCCCTTCAAATCATCTATATATTGGAAATGAGGCCTGCAGATTAGTTGGCGTCATTTTTAAGGTATGTCTTTTCTAACCTTGTTGCAGTACATAGAATGTGGATAATACTCAAAGCTTATAGGCAAAAAGCCAGTATTTTAGCTGGCTTTTTGCTTTTAATCACGTTGGAAAACGCCTGTTTCCATCTTTCAGCTGCTTTCCATTTATGATAAACTATACCTATATAAATAGGGATTTTTTTACTAATATAAGTGTGAGGAGGATAAACATGGAAGCGATCATATACATATGTCATGGCAGTCGAGTAAAACAATCAAAGCATGAGTCCATGCAACTAATCAAACGTGTGCAACGCGAAGTTGATGTCCCTATTCAATCGGTTTGTTTCCTGGAATTACAAGAGCCGGGATTATCGGAGGCAGTAGCGGAAGTGGCAGAAAAGGGTGCTACTAGCATAGCTATTATACCAATCTTATTATTAACTGCAGGCCATGCGAAAAGAGATATACCAGAGCTGATTGAAAGAGAACAGGCCAAATACCCCGAAGTTGATTTTCATTACGGACGTGCTATTGAGGTAGATTCTCGTATGGTTGAGGCGTTAGCAGATAGAATTCGAGAATTGCCGAGTGATCAGCCAGAAACCTTTGATTTGCTGTTAGTTGGGAGAGGGAGCAGTGACCCAGATGTTGTTCACGATATGGAGCAAATCGCAGCCGGGCTTCAACCCAATTTCCCAAACAACTTGGTAGATGTTTGTTTTTTGGCTGCTGCTGAACCTAAATTTGAAGAATTGTTATTGGAAAAGGTAAAGCAAGGTAAATCGGTAATAGTGCTTCCTTATTTGTTGTTTACCGGATTGCTAGATAAAGGAATTAAAGAATATATTGATTCATTAGAAGTGCCAGCAGACCAGCAAATATTGGTTGCAGATTATTTAGGCCATCACTCCAATGTGGTTAAGATTTTGGTGGAAAGAACGGAAGAGGCTAGAAAAGGAGTGAACCGTCCATGCAGCAATGGATAAAGGAAGTAGCCAGAGGAAAAAAGGGAGCCAAAGATTTAAGCTACCAAGAGACGAAAGAAGTAGCCAATATCATAGTTTCCAATCAGGCAACATCAGCGCAAATTGCTGCTTATTTAGTTGGTGCCCGCATAAAGATGGAATCATCAGAAGAACTACTGGCATTTATTCATACACTTACACAACATGCCGAACACCTGCCATTACCGGAAGAGGTGCAGCGTCGAACGATTGATTTTGCAGGTCCATATAATGGCAGGCATTCTTTTGCTGCCACCATTCCTGTCTCACTATTATTAGCTGAGCAAGGGGTACCAGTATTTATCGCGGCAAGCGATACCTTGCCACCCAAATATGGCACTTCTTTAAAAGCAATTTTTCACGAGTTAGGTATTGCAACCAATTCAGACAGTCAAACTGCAGCTGCACAAATGCTGAATCATCAATTCGGCTTTGCTGATACCGAGCAGTATTGTTCCGTGCTTGCGCGATTGAGATCTTTAAGGGAAGAAATCGGAGTGCGTACCTTGTTTAACACAGTAGAAAAGCTTGTTAATATCAGCGGTGCCCGAAATATAATGCTTGGAGCTTTTCATCGCACGGCTATCAATAAGCTGTCAGACGTATTTGCACAGCTCGATTACCAACATGCTTATGTGGTCCAAGGTCTGGAAGGATCAGAAGATGTACCTGTTCATCGCAATAGTTTTGTCTTTGATTGGACACCAGAAGGCTTACAGTCCTTTATTGTTAAGCCACAGGAATATGGTTTGGCATCTAAGGATTTTGATAAAGAGCATAAACATTCTGCTATAGAGCAAGCAGCAATCATTCAAGCCATTTTCCATGGGGAGAACAAAGATAGTTATTATTATAACCAGGTTCTATTAAATGCTGGTTTACGTTACTATTTGTTTGGAGTGCTGCCAAGTATCGAAGAAGGGATAAGTCTTGCAGAAGAACAGATTCGTTCTGGTCGAGCACTGCGGCAATTAACAACCGTACAGGAATCTAATGGTAACTAGTTGTTTATAAAAGTGTGTGTACAAAACCAACATGTTCTAATCACAACAGGTAACATTGGGGTAACTAGTAAATGGATGTAAAAAAAAATGAGAATGGAAGAAAAGACGTAATAACTAAAAATGTGTGTATGACCACTTCTACCTTTTTCTATGCTCCATCTTATTCTTCTGTCAAAGCACTATTAAATAGCTAAACAGCAGCCTGGCACCGATATGCTAACGGAGCTTGGCTGTTTCATTTCTGTTTCTCAGATATGCAGGATTCTACCTCTTTCCAATCTTTAGAGGGCCGTTAAGATTTTCATAATAGGCCTAAAGAAACGGTCCCTTGACTACAATCCATCCCGTTACCTGTCTGAGTTGCCGTAACCTCTTTGTGTGACTTCCTTCAGCCAATCTTGTTGGGCTGGCAGGGAGTATATCGGATGATCGACAATTTCTTGCAATAGTTGCTGTCGTTCATCGCTGGAATGAATATGTGCTTTCACTGCTAAGCGGGCTTGATAAAGGAAGTCAATATAATCTTCGTAGGTGGTCGGCAGTTGTGCTTCCAGCTCTTGCCTTAGTTTCTTCGCTAAGATAGGACTGGAACCGCCAGTTGAAATAGCGATTTGCAATCGTCCTTTTGTTAATGTAACGGGAAAGGTGAGATTCCCTTTCTCTGCGTGATGAGCTGCATTAATCCAGGCAGTACTGGGGGCATGATCGAGTATATATTGATTGGTATCTTGGTCATTAGTAGCAATAATAATCATGTCTGCCGCCTCTAAGTGATGCCGCTGACAGTGTGCTGCCACCCATTCAATGTCATATTGCTTTATCAAGCGTTGAACAGCCTCTGTCACTTCAGGACTGATTAATGTGATGTTTTGCCGGAAGGGAAGCAATGTCTGCAATCTCCTTGCTGCTACTTTGCCGCCGCCAATTATGATGATTTGTTTCTTTTGTAAGTTGAGCAGAAAAGGTAAATAGGTCATGTGTAACCACCTCTGTTATTGTGTATTGTTGTACAAACTGTTCGTCTGTTTGATGATATTCTTATTTTAGTATGGGATGATAGCTTAAGCAAGCAGTTGACATGATGTGTGAAGTTTCTTACACTTGTAGGTAGAATGAATCGGTTATTATTTCGAATATGAGATATTGGAGTGGTTGTGACGATGAAGCATATTTTTAAAGAAGGAAAGAATTTACAAGGGCCGACATTATTATTATTGCATGGAACAGGTGGTACGGAATCGGACTTATTGCCTCTTGCAGAGATTATTGATCCCGCTGCAAATGTATTAAGTGTGCGGGGGAATATCTTAGAAAATGGTATGCCGCGTTTCTTTAGGCGATTAGCGGAAGGCGTATTTGATGAAGCAGACCTTATTTACCGGACAAAAGAGCTACATGAATTCTTAGATGAGGCAGCGGTAGAATATCAATTTGACCGTAATTATGTCATTGCTATCGGCTATTCCAATGGAGCTAATATTGCAGCAAGTCTGCTGTTTCACTACCAAGACGCCATGAGTGCTGCGATTCTTCATCATCCAATGGTACCTAGAAGAGGTATCGAGCTGCCTGATTTGGCAAGTATCAAGATATTTTTAGCAGCTGGCCATAATGATCCATTATGTACAGAACAAGAAACAATTGATTTGGAGCAGATCCTAACAGACAATGGTGCAGAGGTAGACATACACTGGGAATACAACGGTCACCAACTAAGCCGGACAGAAGTAGAAGCAGCAAGGGATTGGTATCGAAAAAAAATCAATTAATGAAGGAAACAGACGGAAATCACAGCTAATGCAGTTGGATAAACTTTGTTTGCAGAAAAAAGGAGATCAACACAGCGATGATGTTGGTCTCCCTTTTTATAGTATAAGCAAGCATAAAAAATAGGTGTGTAATCGCTCCAGAAATAGGCTCCGCGTTCCATGGCCTGGCGCTCTCAGCCTCCTCCGAAAAGAAGAGCTCTTTTCTGTACTGCTCCCCTCATGTTGGACACATTATCCAACATTAGAGGGTTAAGAAATGTCCAGGTTTACCAAAGCATTTAAATTGCCGGACAAGTCTTCTTCAAAGCGCACATAACATGTAGTCAGTCGGTGAAAATAATACATGCTTGTACTTTTTTCATATTTCTACTGTTTTTACACTTCTTGTACTTTTTATTGTAAGCATGTCCATTCAAACCTTGGCAACAGGGCGATTATCAGGTTACAAAATGTTTACAGGCCTAAAATATGGCATATTTATGATTTTGCATTTAGATAAAAGTATGCTACACTCGCCAAAAGGTAGAATAAAACAGAAAAGGATGTGTAATAGATGTATAAAAAAAGCTTACTAAGCATTGCATTTCTTATAATGCTTTCTATATTAGCTGCTTGTGGTGGTGATGAAGCAGATGAGAACGAAAATGCGGAAACCAACACAGGTGAACAAACAAACGAACAAGCAAATGAACCAGCAGAAGAGCTGGAAATGCCAGAGGCAGATTTAGAAGGGCTACCTGATGTTATTGCCGAAGTGAATGAAGCAGAGATCACGAGAGAACAGTTTGAAACGATATATACGATACAGTTTCAACAAGCGGCAATGCAAATGCAGATGACCGGCCAAGAATTGAACCAGGATGAATTGAAGCAGCAAGTAGCTGAAAATATGATTGATCAGCAACTATTGATACAGGCAGCAGATGAGCAAGGGATGGAATCTTCAGAAGATGAAGTAAATACAGTGATTAATGAGCTGCTAGCACAAAACGGTCTTGAATCTAAAGAAGATTTGATCACTGCTTTGGAAGAACAGGGAACAACTGAAGAAGATTTCATGCAGCAGGTAGAGGAACAAGTAAAAGTAGACAATCTGATAGCTAATGAATCTGGTGAATTAGAGCCCAGCGATGAAGAAGTCCAAGCGTTGTATGACCAGATGGTGGAACAGCAGGAACAACTCAATCAATCCGAAGAAGAGCAAGATATCCCTTCATTAGAAGAGGTAAGAGCGGATTTAGAGGATCAAATTGTTTTGCAAAAGCAATCAGAAGTAGCATTGGATATGATCAGTCAATTACGAGAAGATGCGGACATAACCAATCACCTAGGATAAACGTACAGACGAAGTTCGTTTGTAGCAAAAGAGTCGGGAAATCGATCTAACCATCGATTAGCCCGATTTTTTTTGATGGATATTTTTTTAAATAAAGACTTGCAAGTTTGCCAAAAAGATATATAATTAACTGTATTAAGAAACATAGTACAGTTAATACAATTGGTACAATTCATACACTGAAAGGGAGGGTGCCATGTTTGAACTAGATTTGCGTGATCGGAGACCGATCTATGAGCAGCTGGTAGATAAGTTTAAACAATTGATTTTCAGCGACATATTGAAACAAGATGAGCAGTTACCATCGGTTCGTTCATTAGCTCAAGAGTTATCGATTAATCCGAATACGATTCAAAAGGCTTATCGAGAATTAGAAACACAAGGATATATATATTCGGTCAAGGGGAAGGGGAGTTTTGTGAATCAATTAGCAGAAATAGATAACCGCTCCGAATTAGAGGAACTTAGCAAACAACTGCAAAAATTAATGAGAGAGGCTTTATTTTTAGGGATGACGAAAGAAGATTTATATCAGCTAATAGAAGAGAGTCAATCCTTGTGATCTAAGGGGGGAAGCAAATGATTCAGATTGAACAAGTAAGAAAGAAATTTGAAAAAAGCCTCGTATTGGAAAATGTAAACTTGACCGTGAAAAAAGGTTCGATATATGGTCTGCTAGGGTCAAATGGTGCAGGCAAAACGACTTTATTGAAAGCAATTGCCGGTATTATTAAACAGGACCAAGGCAGGGTTCAGATTGACGGCATGCCTGTTTTTGAGAATAGCTTACTAAAAGAACGGATCGTTTTCATTCCGGATCAATTATATTTCTTTTCACAATCTACAACCAAACAAATGGCAAGTTTCTATGCCAATATGTATCCTGATTGGGATCAACAGCGCTTTGAACATATCCAGCAATTATTAGATTTAAACCCGAGGGCGAAGATCCACAAGTTCTCAAAAGGGATGCAGCGACAAGTGGCTTTTTGGCTGGCATTATGTGCCAAACCTGATTATTTTATTCTGGATGAGCCCTTTGATGGTCTTGATCCAGTTATTAGACGGAAGATTAAATCATGGATTATTCAAGATGTGGCAGAACGGGACATGACAGTGTTGGTTTCCTCTCATAATTTACAAGAGGTAGAGGATATATGTGATGCCATCGGCGTGATCCACCGCGGCAAACTGCTTATCGAAAATAGCTTAGATGATTTGAAGTCAGATACACACAAGGTTCAGTTTGCCTTTAAACAAGAGGTAGATGACAGTTTATTTACTAAATTAGAGATTGTGGAAAAAGAACAGCGTGGCAGTGTCTATATTTGTGTAGTGCGCGGCAGTGCAAGTGAGATTGAGGAGACCATTGCAGCATATCATCCTGTCATTTTTGATCTTTTGCCATTAACGTTAGAGGAAATATTTATTTATGAAATGGAGGAGGCAGGCTATGCGATCGAAAATATTCTCTTATAAAAAAGAATTGGTCAAACAAGGTTTTCGATCAACAGGCTGGATTGGAATTGCTTATTTGTTTGTATTAGTGCTGATAATGCCCGTACAAGTGTTGATGGAAGTATCAAGTGCAAATTTCACCCCAACTCATTTTAACATTAACACAAATGAGCAAATGATGTTTATTCCATTAAATCAACATCTTCAGATTTTATTTATCATCATTTTCCCAATATTGTCGGCTGTCTTTGCCTGTCATTATATGCATAGTAAGGGCTCATCCGATTTTATGCATAGTCTGCCCATTAAACGGTCATCGATTTTTGCCCATCAGTTTATAATGGGATACATCCAATTATTCATTCCGGTGGCAATTACCAGTCTGTTGATGTGGGCATTATTAAGTGTAGATCATGTATCCGTTCTTTATCAAACTGACGATATTATTCATGGTTTCTATTATACGATGTTATTTAATACCTTGTTTTTTACCAGCAGTTTTTTTGTGGGGCATTTAACAGGTAATTCTTTCCTGCAAGGTGTACTTACTTATATAGGATTATTGTTTCCAACGGGAATTATTGTGCTTATTCAAAGTAACTTAAGTATGCTGTTGGTAGGATTTGGTGATAATAACTTATTTGATATATTTTTGAGAGAACTGTCTCCGATTATTTGGCTGGTTGAATACGCAATTTACTATCCGGTTGATAAGAATTTTTGGTATTACTGGGTTTTCTCTACGGGCTTTCTTATCGTTGCCTTTGTGTTATATCGGGTACGTCCAGCCGAGGCGACACAGCAAGCTTTTGCTTTTCGCATTATCAAGCCGATTTTTAAGTTTGGCTTAACATTCTGTATGATGCTGCTTGGCGGTTTTTACTTTGGATTAGTGCAAGGAGCGATGCTTTCTTGGCTGACTTTTGGTTATGCACTCGGTGCCATCGTCGGTTATTTATTGGCAGAGATGTTAATTCAAAAGACTTGGCGTGTTTTTTATCAGTGGAAGGGCTTTGTTATCTATTTAGGCATTTCAGCTATCTTGTTGTTGTCGGTTGTAATGGACTGGTACGGTTTTGAAAACAAGATTCCTGCTGCTGATCAAATAATAGGAGTAAAGGTAAACAGTGATTTATTCCCTGGCTATTATTATGATGCACCTGAAAGAACAGAAGATTTTTTTATTAAAGATAGACAAATAATTCAAGACGCACAGACATTACATGAACACCTGATTGAGGAAAATATAAGTAATGATCCTGACTACTATTGGAGTTATAACAATATAGGTATCGAGTATTTATTATCTAATGGAAAAACATTCAGCCGAGGATATTATGTTGATAACCTGGATGCATTGGATTCCTTTTTTGCGGTACTAAGCCAAGATGATGATTTTAAGAAAAGCCTGTTCCCTATGTTATTTGATAAAGACCTTGAATTAAAGCGGGTTTACTTATCCGGTTTTCAACAAACAAAAAATATAAAGGATCCTGAAACGATCAATAGACTGATGGAGGCATTGAGACAAGATTATCTGGGGATGGATTATCAAGAGTTGAAAGGATTACATGATTATCAAGGCCTGAGTATGGAATTTTATCCGAATGAGGCCAATAGTTATTATTATACAATTCCATTAACTTTTGAGCATGTAATAGACTTTCTAAAAGAAGAAGGATTACTCCAATTGGTGCAAATAAATGAGGATTCCGTACAAATGATTGCCATCATGGATCAACATGGTAATCCGGAGATGTTATATGACGCACCCTACGAGGAAATAGAGAATTTATTGAAGATCACTGATCGCAAGGAAATCAATCAATTAATTGATATCGAAGGAAATAAAGATGGTGAATGGCATATTGGTATATATGACAGGGAGAATATGCTAATCAAAAGTATGCCGATCGATAAGTCACAAGTACCAGCAACATTTATCGAGCGAATGGAGTTATAGAAACCCTTTAGAACAGGAGGAGAAATCAAATGGGGGATTCTAACATTTTTGAACGGATGGTAGGAAAATTCCAATCGATGATGCATTATACGGCATTTAAGGTAGTCAAAGATAAACAAATAGCTGAAGATGTCGTGCAGGAAGTATGGATCAAAGTGATTAACCAAGGGAAGAATTTGCCACAGATAGAGAAGTTAGGGGCATGGTTAAAGACGATCACGGTAAGAACCGCAATTGATCAATTGCGTAAAGAAAAACGATCCCATATGAATTTATTTCAAGAGGCCAACTGGATGGAAGAGCTGAATGTATGTGCTGGTAATTTTGTGGAAGACAGCTTGAATTGCTCGTTTATGTTAGAAGAGCTTGAACAATGTATTAGCAGCTACCAAACTCTTTTACCAGTATTTCAGCTGAAATTCAAACTAGAATTAGATGATCAACAAATTGCGGATATTTTAAATATTAGTTATGCAGCAGTGAAGACCAGAGTGTTTCGAACAAGACAACTGTTAAAGAAATCCTATTTAGCTGCTTAGAATATAGAACCACAAGAAACTTAGACATCTGTGGTAAATTGATAAAATGATAAATGACCAGAAACTGTCACAAGTTTCTGGTTTTTTCTTAGCGTAAATAGGTTTATAATGGAATCAGTATGGAATTCTAATCAGCGAGGTGCTGGGAGGATTTGATGCTGCGATAATTTTGTTTGATGTAAAAAAGGATGAGTCATGTGAGTTATGTATTATATGTAGTTATACCTTGGATCTTTCTCTGCTTATTTCTGGTAGGGATGATCTTTAGCTTGTTTAAGAAATTACCTTACTGGTGGGGCTTTTTAAGCTGTGCGGCAGGTGTTATTATTTATTTAATCGGTAATGAAGTAATTGGTGGTTATGATGGGATGAGTCTGAGTTTAATCGGGGCTTTGCCTTTTACGATTGGCTTATTTATTTTATTTTTTCTTTTTGTTGGTAATAAATTTCAATAATAAAATCAGAGTAAAATCGCCAAGATTGCAAAGAATAACATTTATCTACCAGAATGGAGGGATACATGTGAGAAGAGGAAGAGTCCTGCCTATCCTAGCCTCGATTGGCATTGGTGCCTATGCTTATTATCAAATGCGCAGAAAGAAAACAACGATGTAAGAGAAATGAAAAGGCTTGGCGGCTGCCAAGTTTTCTTTCATTTCTCTTTTTTGTTATAATAGGTAAGATCCCTGATCGCTATTCTCCATGTTTCAGTTATGGGGAATGCTGATAAAAGAAAGGTTGAGGAAAATGACGAAATACATAGGCTATATTGGTTCTTATACTAAAAAGGCAAGTAGAGGTGTATACCGGTTTGTTTTAGATACAGAGGCGAAGCAACTAAGTAATGTCGAACTGGCAGCACCACTGGATAATCCTACTTATCTAACGGTAAGCAAGGATAACCGTTATGTATATGCGGTTTCAAAAGAAGGGGATCAAGGCGGTCTGACTGCTTTTGAAATCACAGATGATCAAGGCAATCTCAAACAATTGAACAGCCAGACAACCCCAGGTTCTGCGCCATGTCACGTCAGTGTAGACAGTCATAACCAATTAGTGGTAACAGCAAATTATCATACTCAATTGGTGGAGGCCTTCCCGGCCAACCAAGATGGTTCTCTGCAGGCTCCAAGTTCTGTCAAGCAAGAAGGTAGCGGCCCGCATGAACGCCAAGAGAAACCACATCTGCACTATGCAGGCTATACACCAGATGAACAATTTGTAGTTGTAGTAGACTTAGGCAGTGACACGATTACGACTTATCGTCCGAATGACGGCACTTTAGAAGAAGTGAATGTATTAAAAACCAAACCAGGCAGCGGTCCGCGTCATTTAGCCTTCCATCCAAATGGAAAATATGCCTATGTGATGACAGAGCTAAGTAATGAAGTGATTGTCTTGTCTTATAATCAGGAAGATGGCCGTTTTGAAGAGGTGCAATATATCTCGACATTACCGGAAGATTTTACGGACAATAGCCAAGGTAGTGCGATCTATCTATCTTCAGATGGCCGGTTTGTTTATGCCGGTAACCGTGGACACAATTCGATTGCTGTCTACCGTGTATTGGATGATTTTACTGTTGAATTTATCGAGTGGACGAATACGGAAGGAGATTGGCCGCGCGATTTTGTCTTAGACCCGTCAGAGCAATTTATTGTTGCTTCTAACGAACAGTCAGGTACGATTGTGTTATTTGAACGGGATGCTGAGAAAGGTACATTAACTCTATTACAAAAAGATGTAGAGGCACCAGAAGCCGTTTGTTTGAAATTTTTGCATAATTAAAGGAAAAAGGACTAAGGGACAATTAGCTAATTAACCCTTAGTCTCTTTCTATGCTCTCCTGTTAATCAATTACACGGTTGTTGTCATCTACTTGTAGGTTTTCGGCCGTTTCGAAGACAGAAATAAATCCGTCGCCATGGCAAATAGAACATGTAAATTGCCATTGCTCATCATCCATTAATAATCCTGTTCCCTCACATGCTTTGCAAGCAAATTCTTGTGATCCCATTGCTAACTTCCTTTCTTTTGTTTTTAGTGTTTTTGTTTAATCCAATTAATAATCCCGCCTGCTAAGAGGATATCAAGATGCCGTTTGGTCAGGTCGTGTTGAACTGTAATGGCATGATCACTATCTTTAATCTGAATATCAAATTGCCGCTGATTCTGAATCGTATGATGGATATCACGAAATTCAAGGATATCCCTCTGATGGAGAAGATTATAATCTTCTTCCTGGACAAACGTTAATGGCAAGATTCCAAAATTAATCAAATTTTGCAGATGAATTCTGGCAAAGTCTTTGACAAGCACAACCTTCAGGCCTAAATAGCGCGGTGCAAGTGCAGCGTGTTCCCGACTTGAGCCTTGCCCGTAATTAAAACCAGCGATTACCATATGCCCGCCGTTATCTCTTTTTTTCATTGCCTTTTCATAATAATCTTCATCGATTATTTCAAAGGCAAAGGTACTGATCTTTTGAATATTACTACGGTAAGGTAATACCCGTGATCCGCCGGCAAGGATTTCATCTGTCGAAATATTATCAGCCATTTTTAATAGCACTGGCAGGTCAAAGTTATCCTCAAGCGGTTCAAAATCAGGAATAGTCGTAATATTTGGCCCTTTTTCTAGCTCAATATCGCTATTATCTGCAGGAGGTGCTTCTAACATACCTTGAGTAGAAAACGCTGTTGGTTCACTTATTTTTGGATAAGGGATATCCAATGTTCTCGGGTCGGTGATTACGCCTGTTAATGCAGAAGCAGCTGCTGTTTCGGGACTGCAGAGAAACACACTGTCTTCCCTTGTACCAGATCGTCCTGGAAAATTTCTAGGAGTTGTCCGCAAGCTATTGCGGCCGGTGGCTGGTGCTTGACCCATTCCAATACAACCATTACAGCCTGCTTGATGCATGCGGGCACCAGCTGCCAATAAGTTGGCAATATGTCCTGTTTCCACTAGCTGCTCTAGCAATTGACGGGAGGTAGGGTTAATATCAAACGAAATCCCAGCCGCAATTTGTCTGCCTTTGACTATTTCACTGGCAATAGCAAAATCACGATAACCTGGATTGGCAGAAGATCCGATGTAACTTTGATAAATGGCTTCACCAGCCGCCTCTGCAACTGGCATTACATTGTCTGGACTGGAAGGTGTAGCAATTAATGGTTCTAAGGAAGACAAATCAATTTGCTCATATTCATCATAGCTTGCTTGTTTATCTGCCTTTAACTCGATCCAATCTTCTGCACGACCTTGTTGTTTTAAGAAACGCTTTATTTCCTGATCAGAAGGGAATACTGTTGCCGTTGCGCCCAATTCGGCACCCATATTGGCAATGACATGGCGATCCATCGCCGATAATTCTTTGAGGCCTGGTCCGTAATATTCAATGATTTTACCAACTCCGCCTTTTACGCCATGCCGGCGTAACATTTCTAAAATGACATCCTTGGCACTAACCCAATCAGGCAGTTTACCTGTAAGCTCTACACCCATAATCCGTGGCATTTTTACAAAATAAGGTTCACCTGCCATAGCCATAGTGACATCAATTCCCCCAGCACCCATGGCCAACATACCCATACAACCATTGGCACATGTATGACTGTCTGAGCCTAATAAGGTCTTTCCCGGACGTGCTAGCTGCTGCATATGAACAGGGTGGCTGACCCCATTACCAGGTCTGCTGAAATAAATTCCAAATTTCTGTGCTGCACTCCGTAAAAATAAATGGTCATCGGCATTACGGAAATCTTCTTGGATTAAGTTATGATCTACATATTGTGCTGAGGCCTCTGTCTTGACCTTATCAATGCCCATGGCCTCTAATTCAAGCATGACCATCGTACCTGTTGCATCCTGTGTTAAGGTCTGGTCAATTCGCAGTCCGATTTCTTCACCAGCATTCATTTCTCCCGACAGTAAATGATTTTGAATTAACTTTTGAGCTACATTTAGCTGCATGTTTTTCTCCTCCTTATTTGGTGTACTGTCATTAGATTATGCTTATATAGTTATTATTACACATAGGAATTGAGGCTAAACGAGATATATTGAAGAAAAAGGGATTTCTTTTGTGATTATTAGGTTAATTACTTTATCCTGGTGCCATCGTCCGTATGCTTCCCACTGATTGGCAGCAGTCTCGCTTTATGTATTTACGTGTTTATCATCTATAAGGCTGTTTCCACAAGGTATGTTGTAAGGATAAATAAATGTGGATGGAAAATTCAATCTCCTCTGATGATCTCGCGTGTTGTGTTGGTTGTTTGCAATCTTAATCTTCTTATAGTACAAAAAATCCCCTTCCAGGAAGTCTTCTAAGAGCATCATTGCATGCTCTCTTTTTGGAATCTCTACCTGTAGGGGATATAACACCACTGCTCTTTTTTTTATTTCTATGCCCAGAAAACTTAGTCTTTTGCCACCTCGTCATTGTTTGGAAAAATTACTGGACACTGAGGCGGCATTGTTGGTGCAGGACAAGGAGGAATTGGGAGCATATCTCTTGGTTCACAGAATTCAGCAACAATCTCAAGTGTTACTTCAAATGTTGATTGAATGCTTTGACAAACTCGTACAGTAAGTGTGACATCCAGTTCATTTGGATCTACTGTTTCATCACAACAAGCTGTACATACAAAGCAATCCAAATCGGTGAAACTTACATTAATATCTGTTCCTTCTGGTGCACAAAGGATCACTTGCTCACAACGGTTGAATTCTGCTTCAGCTACTTTTATTGTACCTCCACCAGCTTCTGGAGTTAGATCAACGAAAATAGTGACTTCAAAACTTTTACGAATGTTTACCCTTTGTAAGATTACTTCAGTGCCATCAATAATTAACTCTTGATCTGTTCGATCCAAAATGACAATAGGATCTACAGCAGCAGGCACAACCGTACATGACACCGTATCGGTATCGATATCCTCACATGTTAATTGCTCTCCAGTATTTGGATTCAACGGTAATTCCAAATCTTTTAAATCTAAATCAAATGTTGCTTCATTGAGAATCCAGTCATACACCTTTTCTGTATTAATACAGAGGAGCTCTTGCCCTCCTGATAAATTATTTGCTTGCATTATTGCAAACACCTCCGAATAAGATAAATTTCTTTCATAGGTAGCTTATGAATAAACCATCCAAACGATATAGTGATATAGCGGAATTATCATGATAATCATATTTTTAGGTGAACACTATAATCATAACGGCCTCCAGATAATTTTAAACATCAAATGTAGCTGTGTTTAGCCTAAATAGGGAAATTTGTGCATAAAATGAGTATGTTAACACAATCTGTGATCTGTGATTAAAAACATGTACATTTGTCACATATTGATGTTTCATAAATAGTATATTAATGTGGTGAAAAAGGGTGAATAAAAATGTATAGATATGAGCTGTATAGTATTGAAGATATTGAGAACTTAAAAAAGGAACTCAATACCTACAAGCAAACCATTAAAACCATAACAGATGGTAATTTATTGGAAGATTATCTTAAGACGAAAGATGATTTTTATCACTTAAAAATAAGACTACTTGAATTAGAAGGAGACATGAAGGCTATGGAAAATAATTATCAAGAAGAAATATCCAATCATCAAATGGAGGAACGGCACCTCGCTAGTCAGTTTTCAGCTATTACAGCTTCCTTACAACAATTAAAGCAAGATGGGCAATTAATTAAAAATAAATTGGAACAGCTCCCCTGGGTTGAGCTTTCTGAAAAAATAAATCAATTAATAAGTGATCAGCAAATAACTGCCATGGAACAGAAAAAAGAGCTGGAAAGTTTGAAAGGGGAAATTGCTCAAATAACAGAATGGATGAGAATGAAAGAGGAAAGGGCACAGAACAACCTTTCACCAAAGAGATCGGAGTACAAACAATTACAAGGCATGTTACAGCCCTCGAACCATGTTGAACAATCCTTAAACAAAAAAAATAACCAAGTAAATAGGCAACACTATAGTCGTACCAAAATAACTAACGAAAAATCTTATTATACTGATCCACAACAAGAACAAAAATTACAAAATAGGGAAAAGGGGAAAATTCGTAATGCACCATATGATTTAAACAGAAATATTATAATTCGTAAAGAAACACCTAAAAGTAAATCAGAAAGTAAAGAGGCCCCCCGTGATACTAACCATACTTTACCTAATGAGGAAGAGACTATTTCTGTTCAAAATAATCATTTATCCCATGGCAATAACATAACAGACGAGCAAATACCCAGTATGGACATAGAAAAAACATTAACAGATGATCCGGAATCTACAGAAAAGCTAATAGAATCAGCGAATAGTAACACAGAGCATACTGATAATCTAAATAAAAAGTCAGAGCTTTCATCCTTTCTTTCTCTATTTAAAAAAGGATGAAGGGAACAAAAACTGAATCGGTGACATAAATTGTATCACCGATTCAGCTGCAGAATGTGTTTTATATAGTACCACCGTTGGATGGAGCAGGGAAATTAAATGATGGTGGAGTTCCTTGTGTTTTACAGCGGTTAGGATCTACGTCACACAAATTACCTTCCGCGTCTTTAATAACGGAACGCGTAACGGTAATCGTTGTACGCAATATTACTTTAATCAGGATACCTGATAATGTTACAACACCAGCAACGTCAAGACCCGGAACTTGCTGAGTGAAGATTCCTTCGATTTCAAATGGAGTTTCTTGCAGCATATCTTGCGGGCATGCTCCTGGAAAATCGGTATGTGCCTGGAAAGGAATACTTGTTGTAAACGTAATCGGAAGATCAATATTTAATACCGATATGGAAACAGTTGCCGGTATAAGCCCCATATTAACAACCTTATCTTCGATAATTCGAGCATTTCGCGTAATACCGTCTAGGTCAGGAGTAACGGTAATAGATAAGATATCACCAAGGATCGGTATTCCTAAATCGGTGAGCGGAATGAACCTTTCAGCCACCTTCTGGACGCTTTTGGTACCTACCAAGGAATTAACTAAGAAACAGTCACTATCTAATTTTGCAGGTTTTAGTTCACGTTTCTTAAAATTACATTTACAGGTGGCCTCATTTTTACAACATGAATGGTGGTGTGATCTTTGAGATTTTTTGTCAACCACTGTAACGTTTTTAAAACATTTAGAGGACATTACATCCTCCTCCTTTCGTGAATTCTGTTTAGAAAATAAATTATTATTTTCAAGATTATACTATTAGTTAAAGATGTCTTGTGACTGGACTTATGTATAAGCTGACACATATTTTATTATTATTCATTTAGTTTTGATGATAGAGGCCTGCTTTGAAGGGTGAATTGTTTCCCTCTATAGATAAAATCAAACAATGACCAGCAGATTTTTGATCCTGCTGATCATTCATGAAATGTAGCTTCTATTTACTCAATTAACTTTCAGATTGGTTTATTATTTTTTCAATCATATCGATAGTTTCTTCAAATGCGTGCTGACTATCTTGTATCAAAAGATCCAAATGTTTTTCGATTTCCTCTAGATTACATTCGTCAGTTTCTTGGCTATAATAGTCCTCCTCCATTTTTATAAGAAAATGAGCAATTAACACATTCATTAAATGGGTTTCCGAAAAAATAAAATGATTATTTCTTTGGTCATTGTTTTTCCAGTCTTCAAAATTTTCTTTCATATACATTTGCATCAACTCTCGGAATGTGGATTGGTGATCATCTGTATTATGCATCCGTATCCTCCTTATCTATTTGCCCACTCAGATTAATTTGGTTAAGTGCACTAATACCTTCTTTTAATTCATCCCCGTATGCAAAACCCAAAATACTTCCAGCATAAGAGGATACTGGTGACCATTTAATCTGAAAATCTGAAAATGAGAGTGTTTCCAATGGATGAAGTACTTGAAGATTATTTGGTTTTAGCCAGTATTCTTGTTTATCTGCTGGATCATTTATTTTTTCCCAAGAATTCGATAATTTGACTTTTTGGTTTGTATCTTTATGTAAGTACTTACCTGAAAATTCAAAGCATGAGGAGGGGGATAATTTTATACAAATGTAAGGGTTTGTCAACGGTTTTTCGCCAATATTATAAATGTGAAATGAACCCAAGCAGAAATTTTCAGCGCCAATTTTATGATAAATATTAGAATAATATGTAAAATAACTAATGATATTCAATTTTTCAGGTGCTTTTATTTCTTTCATTAATACATGTATTTTTTTTAAGTAAGAATTATTCATTTCATGCCATCTTGTCATTTTTTGTTTCACTTTATCCATTACATTCACCTCCACAGAAAATAAAGAGAGGAATTCCCCCTCTCTTTAAATCTATGCTGAAATTTATTTTGGTATTACTACTAATAATATTGTCAGTGGTTATGGAAAAACTACTGGACATTGAGGCGGACGGGTAGGTGATGGACAAGGAGGTACTGGAAACATATCTCTTGGTGTACAGAAGTCAGCTACTACTTCAATGGTTACTTCAAAAGTTGATTGAATGCTTTGGCATAGACGTACATTAATCGTTACATCAAGTGTGTTAGGAGTACTTGTTGTATCACAAGAAGCTGTGCATACAAAGCACTCTAGATCAGTGAAAGATACATGGATGTCTGTACCTTCCGGTGCACACAGCATTACTTGTTCACAACGTGTGAATTCTACTGTATCTATTTCAACAGTCATTCCTCCAAGGTTATCTATTAAATCCGCAAAAATAGTCACCTCAAATTTTTTGCGAATATTCACCAACTGTAATGTTACCTCTGCACCGTCCACTACAAATTGTTGATCCACCCGGTCTAAAATAACTATTGGATCAACAGGAGAGGGGGTAATCGCACAAGAAATGGAATCAACATTAATGTCGTTGCATTCTAATGGGAGTCCTGTAGCCGGATTAACTGGTAATTCCAAGTCAGCTAATGATAAATCGAACGCTGCTTCATTTAGAATCCAGTCATATACTTTCTCTGTATTAATACAGAGGAGTTCTTGCCCGCCGTTTAAGTTATCTGCTTTCATATTAAAAAAACACCTCCGAATATAAACATGATTAGTTTTCTACATAGATAGCATATGAAAGCATGCACTTACCCGTATAGTTGTTTGGCGGATTTGCCACCATTATTTTAATATAGAACATTGGTCTTAATGTAACCGCCCGTAAAGTTTTTAGGGCTAAAGAAGGTAAAGTGGTGGAGCAGGTGAACTAACATTTCCATAAAGCTCGTTCTATCTAAAATTAGATAATGACTGACTTGATGATAGATCAAATTTTTCTAATACCAATATGGAAGTTGATTGCATATGATGAGGTGGGTAATAAAGTGAAACTTCGTACAGTGGGTTTCGACGCATAGGATGTGCTAGTCAGACGTCGCGAACTTAGTCCTTTTCCTCTCTCCTCCCGCTGAACGTTAGTTGAACCAACCGGGCCGCTACTGGCTGTAAGCAGTTATGATAAGTGCTGGCAGGAAGGTTGAAAAATTGCTGCATTATATTCTATGTTAAAAAGTAGGGTGGATATGAAACGTGAAAAAATAATTATACCGCAAATATTGCATGATCAAATGGTAGAACACGGCAGAATGGCATTGCCATATGAGGCATGTGGCATGCTCTCGGGGAACCGCCAGGAAGTAATGTCAATTTGGCCGTTGCAAAATGAATGGAAATCCGACAGGCGTTTTTTTGTAAGTAAACAAGTAGTGGAACAAACCATACAGAAAGCAAATGATTTAGGTGAACAGATTCTGGCCATATATCATACTCACCCTTCGACTGAGCCTAAGCCGTCTCATTATGATATTAAAAATCATCTAGATAAAAACATAAAAATGGTGATAGTTTCCTATAAAGCAAATACGCCGACAGTAAAATGGTATCGGATCATGAATGATTATTATCAAGAGTGCTATGTTTCGATTAAGTCATCATGATCGCCCAATCAGTTCATCAAAAAATAACTACAATAAATGTAAGAGGAGTGGATGTTTTGAAGGCGAAGCAATTGAAAAAGCATGTAAGTCATAAAAAAACGAATAAGCCAATTGTAATGAAATCATCAGACATTAAACATTGGCCTTGGAAAAAAAGAGGTGGTTGCTGCGGAAAATAGAGTCAGAAAACGATTTCTTATTAAAAGAACTAGCAGATGAAATGATTATTATATCTAGTAAAAAAAAAGAGATACTTAGGCAAAGCACATGTGATATGCTCCCTTTATAGTAGACAGAGAAATAATAAAAATTCTCACCTATTATGAAGGGAGTATTTTGTATGTCTAAAAGAATGACCAAACAGGAGTTAGATGAACGAATTCAAATCGTACGGCAAGTATTAGAAAAGAGGAAACCTGTAGGGGCTTTAGCTAAAGAGTATGAAATAAGTAAATCGACACTTAAAAGCTGGGTTCGTAAATATCAGGCTGATGGAGTAGATGGCTTGAAAGAATCGAGAAGCTGGAAGTCCTATTCTGCGGAATTAAAACAACAGGCAGTCGAGTTT
>NZ_JAFBFA010000003.1 GCF_016909015.1 Gracilibacillus alcaliphilus | reverse complement strand
AAAATTAATAAAAAATCAAGTACAGCAATGGGTGGCAGGTTTACCTAACTATATCAAGGGTTACTTGTCTATTTCAGTGTGCGAAAGTTGAGTTATCGTCAAATGCTTATTGGCCAGAATTTGACCAGAAACGATTTTCCAAAAGAAACAGGATGGTTTCAAATCAGTTGTTGAACTAATCAGGAAGAACTCATCCATGGTTTTATTAAAATAAATAAGGAACGGGGGATGACATGGATCGCAAATCATTAATTAAAAAATTCGATAAACAGGCAGAAAAATATGATAAACGACGGAAAAATGACCAGCTATATAAATTTCGTCAGCGTATTTTTCCAGAAGCCGAAGGAAAGGTGTTGGAAGTTGCTATTGGTTCTGGGCTTAATTTTCCCTGCTACAATAGCAATATTGAATTGACAGGGGTGGATTTTAGCAGCGAAATGTTGAAAACAGCACAGCATGCGGCAAAGGATTACCCTTTTTCAACAACACTGATCCAACAAGATGTCGAAACGATGGAATTTGCAGAGAACAGTTTCGACACAATTATATCTTCTACTAGTCTATGTGCCTATCAACAGCCTGTCGCTGTCCTAAACAACTTTCAAAAGTGGTGTAAGCCAGAAGGGAAAATACTGCTATTGGAGCATGGTATTAGCACAAGCAAATTTTGGGCTGGAGTGCAAAAATTCGTCGATCCTTTGTCAGTAAAAGTGGTAGGGTGTCACCAGAATAGAAATATCTCTGATATTGTAAAAAAATCTGATCTAAAGCTTGTGAGAGAAGAGCGTTACTTGGCAGGTTTTTTATATTTAATATGGGCTCAACCATGTCAATAAAGTGAAACGTCGTTCCAAGGAACGTTAGTTGAATCAACCGGTCAGTTACTGGCTGTTGGATCTCCTGCTTAGACATGACGTGATTTCTTGAAGTGGGAGTCATACAGCCAGCTACACTGCGATAAAAAGAGAGGAGGTGTTGGTAAATGAAAACAACCATTCCTAAAGATAGAGTCAAAGCTTTCTTAGAAAAACGCTGGGGAACTATTTCTGATTTTTGTCAGCTGACGGAGGGGCTGTCTTCTCAAGCATTCGGGTTCAGATTTGATAAAAACAACTATGTCATTCGAATCAATACAGCTATCGATGGCTTTAAAAAAGATGCGTATGTTAGTCAGATGTTTCGCAGTGAGTCACTTCCGATTCCAGAGGTTGTCGAAGTGGATTATATGAAAAATGGTAAGGCATTTTGTATTGCCAGAAAGGCTGATGGCATCAGAATTCAAGATCTGGAGGTGGAGGAACTCCCGCAAATTACTAAATCTGTGGTTGATGTGGTTGGAGCAATCGCAAATGCTGATTTAACAGGAACGAGTGGATTTGGAAGATTTAATTCAAAAGGGGAGGGAGCCTTTTCAAGTTGGAATGCCTTTCTTCAAAGTATCTGGGATTCTGCGTATTACGATTGGAATCGTGTTCATAATCAGTTAGATAGGCATACGATAGAAAAAATGTTTACTTGTATGGCAAATTTAAACAAGTATTGTCCGGAGACGCGCACCTTAATTCATGGTGATTTTGGTTCTTACAATGTGTTAACAGATAAAAGCAGTATCACAGCAGTAATTGACTGGGATTTAGCACTTTTTGGCGATCCGTTATATGAACTGGCTACCCTTCTTTTTTGGAACGAAGATCATATGACACACGTAAGGGAAGAGTTGCAACTAAGGGGTAATACCAATTATGCTTCAGAGCGGCTTTTATGTTACCAGCTGCATTGCGGACTCCAGGAACTTTATTGGAGTACCGCTAATCAAGGTACGGATGCTCTATTGCCATGGATAATCAATCGGTGCAAGACACTTATTCAGCAAAAGTAATTACCTATTTTCTGCATGGAATTAGGAACAACAAATATTACGTTTGTTTGCTGTAAAACGTTACCGTGGCTTTAGCCATTTCAAGGATGTTCTGGCGTAATTCTATCGGCTCGATTACTTTTATTTGATCGGCGAATCCCAGGATATATCCCTTCGCTTCGTCTTCCGTTTCAAATGAAAGTCTGACAGTGATCCAGCTGTCTTGCTCCTTATTTTCCATATCAATAATTTGCACAAACCGTCCGGCAAATTTTAGCCGAGTTAGGATAGATGGCGATACTTCCACTGACACTTCATATCGAGGTAAATTTTTTATAAATGCTTTGGTCGACGAATCCCAATACTGAGCGAGGTTGAAACCCTTAGGTCTTTCAAACGTTTCCTCTATTGGAACGGCAGACCATATCCGTGAGGCCCGGTAATTTCGAATCTCGTCATTCTCTTTGGAAGCAATAAAGTACCAATGGCTTCCCTTGGCCACAAGTCCAAGTGGTTTGACTATGCGTTCATTTGTTTTTCCGTCCAAACGTTCATAGACAATTTTTAATTTATTTTCGTTCCAAATCGCTTCCTTGAGCACCTCAAAGGAGACCATTTTCTCTTTACGCTGACGCCATGTACTCATATCGACATGGATTCGATTCCAAACATTTTGTGCATTGTCACGGTAGACAGCGGGAAGGGAAGCGATTAGTTTATTTCTGGCTTCCTCAGATGTACGGGTCAAGCCTAAATCATCCAATAATTGTGTAGAAGGATGAATAAACAGCGTCCGGATTTCGGACTCCTTTAAACCTGTTAGATTAGTTCGATAATCCTCTAGTAATGACCAGCCGCCGTTTTTCCCACGTTCCGCTAAAACCGGAATACCGGTTCCGCTTAAGGCCTCCATATCTCGATAAATAGTTCGTTCGGAAACCTCCAGCTTTTCTGCTAATTCTTTTGCAGTCATTTGCCCGTGGGATTGTAATAATAACAGTATAGATACAAGCCGGTCTCCTCGCATCAACCTCACCCTTTTCATCGATTTATTATAACTATTTAATAAAATAAGACACAAGATGTCAAGAATAGTTATGTATAGTAATAATAGCACATGTATGCCAGTGCTATTATCCGTTATATAGGAGGTTGAGCAGAAGATGAATGAACATACTCATATCATCTTACGTGAAGTAAACGAAAATAATCTAAAGGCAGTTTCACTGCAAATTCCAAAGCGGAAAATCACTATATTTACAGGAGTATCAGGATCAGGGAAGTCATCAATAGTCTTTGATACCATCAGTAAAGAAGCGCAGCGTCAGTTAAATCAGACGTATACCACATATATTCAAAACCGATTACCGAAGTATAGTCAGCCAAACGCACTATCTATTGAAAATCTGTCTCCTGCGGTCGTGATTGACCAAAAACGTTTGGCCAGCAACTCACGTTCCACACTTGGTACAGTTACAGATATCTATTCATTGCTGCGCTTATTATTCTCACGTATTGGAAAACCTTTCATTGGTGAATCTGATATCTTCTCCTTTAACAACCCTAAGGGGATGTGTCCAGAATGTCATGGAATTGGACAGAAGGTTCAGCCCAATATAGAGAAGTTATTCGATCGAACAAAATCACTTCATGAAGGGGCCGTTTTGTTTTCTACGTTCTCCGTAGGGACTTGGTATTGGCAGAAACATTTAGTATCAGGTCTATTTGATCCAGATAAAAGGTTAATGGATTACACGAACACAGAGTGGCAAACGTTACTATATGGAAAAGAGAAAAAAATAGTCCTGCCCTTAACAAATGAACCCGTCAAGTATTTTGAAGGTGTGGTAGACCGGTTCAGACGTATGTACTTAAAAAAAGAGCTCCATCAATTATCAAATAACGTTAAAAAATTTATTACGATAGCACATTGCACAGCATGTAATGGTACGCGGTTAAATCAAGAAGTATTAAATTGCAAAATCGACGGTTATAATATTGCTGCGTTTGCTGCTATGGAAATAGGACAATTGACAAGGATAATCGAAACGATAAAGGAACCAATAGCAAAACCAATTACTTCCAATGTGTTAGGCCGGTTACAGACACTTACTGATATGGGTCTTGATTATCTTACACTGAACCGAACAACATCCTCGTTATCGGGTGGTGAATCACAGCGTGTGAAAATGATACGACATCTCAACAGCAGCTTGACGGATATGCTTTATATTTTCGATGAACCAAGTATTGGATTGCATCCCCGGGATGTACACAGACTTAATCAGATGCTGGAAAAACTTCGGGACAAAGGAAACACGTTGATTGTAGTAGAACATGATCGAGATGTGATAAACATTGCTGATCATATTGTCGATGTTGGCCCGCAGGCAGGAACAGATGGAGGAGAAATTGTTTATCAAGGCAGTGTTTCAGGATTATATGATACAGATACACTGACTGGGAGATATATGCGGATGGAACAGTCGATAAAAATAAACACTCGCAAACCCAGCGGGTACTTTCCTATTGTTGAAGCTTCCGCACACAATCTAAAGAACCTAACTGCTTCTATTCCAACTGGTGTGTTGACGGTAATTACCGGTGTGGCAGGGGCAGGAAAAAGCACATTAATTTTTAATGAGTTTGCAGCACAGCATCCAGAGGCGATTGTTATTGACCAAAAGCCTGTAGGTACCTCGATTCGCTCTAACCCTGCGACATATATCGGCATAATGGATGATGTTCGCGATGCTTTTTCACATGCCAATCAGGTAAGTAAATCACTTTTTAGTTTTAATTCAAAAGGTGCTTGCCCGGAATGTCAGGGAAATGGGGTTACTTATACAGATCTTGCGTTTCTTGAGGAGACGAGAACTACTTGTAAAACCTGCCGTGGAAAACGATTCAGAGAGGATGTGCTTCAATATAAGCTAAATGGAAAATCTATCTCAGATGTATTAGACATGACTGTATCTGAGGCGTTTCATTTTCTCAATGACGACATTTCTTCTCCTTTGCAAGCTCTATGTGAGGTAGGATTAGACTATCTAACACTAGGACAGCCGCTAAGCACTCTTTCAGGAGGAGAATGCCAGCGGATTAAACTGGCCGATGAGTTACAGCACAAGGGGCAAGTCTATATTTTGGATGAACCGACTACAGGTTTGCATATGTCGGACATTGACAACCTGCTGCACATCTTAAACCATCTAGTGGACAATGGAAGTTCTGTTATTGTGGTTGAGCACAACCTAGATGTGATAAAACAAGCAGACTGGATTATCGATCTTGGCCCTGATGGAGGACATAAAGGCGGACAAATTATGTTTGCAGGAACGCCTCTGCAACTGATCCAAGAAGGACAATCCGTTACAGCACAGTATGTGAGAGGAAAATAATCATGGTTCCGTACATTTTTTTCTAAAACTATAACGGCCAGAATTTAAAATAAGGCTGTTCCGTTTATTAACAGTTGCACTAGGAAGACATTACCCTTAGTATGAAGTTAAATGACCATATAATTGAAAAAATTGTTATTTGCTTGATGAAAGATGAAAATGAGGAAAATTGTAAGAAAGGTGATTACCGGAAAAAAATTATAGCAGGTTATGAACTGAAAAAATAAGGGGGCTTCCAGACAAATGAAAACACTAGACAATTTTAAAAAGAAGCTAAAAAAAAGATAAAGTGGATAGCACCCTTATTATGAGCAATCATACCGTGATAGTAGAATATTACCGAAATCAAAAAATGAAGGAAAAGCAGCACAAAACATATTCTGTTACAAAAAGTATTTTATCTATATTGATTGGTATAGCAATAGACAAAGGGATACATTGAACATATCAACATACCGCTAAGCAACTATTTTCCAGCATTAAGCAGAGACACAGGGAAACAGAAGATCACCATTAAGCACCTGCTAACCATGACGTCAGGGTTACAATGGCCGGGTAATAACGATATGATACCCAGCAAAAATTGGGTCGATTTCGTGCTCAGTCAACCCATTGATCAACCTCCTGGAAAAGAAATGGTCTACAGCTGCGGTTCTTCTCATTTGTTAAGTGCGATTTTACAAAAAGCTACTGGATTACATACAGAAGCGTTTGCCGAGAAGTATTTATTCACACCGCTTGGTATTACAAATTATAAGTGGAACTGCGATGGACAAGATATAACTATTGGCGGGTTCGGGTTAACGCTGACAACTGTGGATATGTCAAAAATCGGTACGCTATATTTAGACAAAGGGCGATGGAAAACCAAACAAATTGTATCCTCCCAATGGGTGGAGGAATCGACAAGTCCTAAGGTTAACGTTGATGAGAGTACTTCCTACGCTTATCACTGGTGGAATCTAACATATGACAATCAAATAGGCAGGATTTTCTTTGCCTCTGGACTGGAAGGGCAGTATATTATTGTTGCACCCGACTATCAATTGGTTACTGTTTTGACAGGCAGTATGAAAGATGAGACTTCAAGGCCTTTATGGTATATGAAGGACTATCTGCTGCCTTATGTTATCCAATAGAAATAGTATTTTTACAACCTGCCTGTAATTATTAATGTGTGTACTAAAGATTATTTGCGAAGCGCGTAATGTACTGGCTATGTCAGCAAGGAATGTGTGATGTCACTAGACAAGGGGGAGAAGCATTGATACTAGTAAGTTCTTGTTTAGCAGGATTAAAGGTGAGATATGATGGGACGGATTGTTTAGACCATAAGATCAGCCAACTAATTAAAGCGAAGAAAGCAATGCCTGTATGTCCAGAATTGCTTGGTGGTTTTTCAACTCCTAGAGAGCCGGCCGAAATAGTGGGCGGTGACGGAGGAGATGTGTTAGATGGGAAGGCTAAAGTAATCGGAAAATCAGGTGAAGATGTCACAGACCAATATCTAAAAGGAGCACGCATTACCTTAAAAAAAGTGATGGAAGCTAACGCTAAAGTAGTTGTCCTTAAAGAAAACAGTCCATCCTGTGGAAGTACAATGATATATAATGGCGAATTTTCAGGAACAAAAATTGCTGGAAATGGAGTTACAGCGGCTTTATTGTTAAGAAACGGGGTACAAGTCCTTTCAGAAGAACAGTTCCTCAATCATGTGGATGATATCATATAATGTCGTTATATCAATTGCTGTTTATTAAAGGGGAGAAGGTAATGAAAAGAAAAATTGGAATGTACACTGTAGATGGGCGAACCATTGAATATTCCGTCACAGGAGAAGGGGATATTCCAATTCTGGTCCTGCATGGTGGGCATTCCAATTGTTATGAGGAATTTGGATACCGCCCATTAATCACTGGTGGCTTTAAGATTATTACACCTTCAAGGGCAGGGTATGGAAGAACATCAAAGGCCATTGGAGAAAGTTTGTCCAAGGCTTGTGAGTACTATGTGAAGTTATTGGATTATTTGGAAATTGGAAAGGTACATCTTCTTGCTGTATCAGCTGGCGGCCCCAGCGGGCTTTATTTTGCTTCTCATTATCCGGAAAGGGTCAAAACATTAACATTACAAAGTGCTGTAACAAATGAGTGGCATACGCCTAAAGATAACTTATACAAAATAGCTCAGGTTGTATTCCGTCCATTTATGGAAAAAATCACATGGAAACTGGTTTCAAACATAAGTAATGGTTTTCCGAAGTTTATGTTTAAACAGATGGCACCTTCCTTTAGTAACCTTTCATATGAGGAAATAAAAAGCAAAATGTCAGATAATGATATGGATGAAATCCGCCGAATGAATAATCGTCAGCGATCAGGACATGGATTTTTAATAGATTTATCACAAACGAAAGATATCACTGCCAAGCACTTGCAGGTCATTTCTTGTCCGACTCTCATCATGCACAGTAAAAATGATAGCGCAGTTCCATTGCAACATGCCTGTTATGCTGATCAGCAAATTTCTGACTCTCAATTGTGTTTACTTGATTCATGGGGACATTTAATATGGCTTGGACATGACTCTAATCATGTCCATGAGAAGCTTGTGAAATTTCTTGTCCGTTATGTAGATAGATAGACAGATATTCATTTTCCAACAGAGCGCAGTTATAAAAAACGTAGTTAAGAAATACATGTCAGTAACATGTTTCTAATCGGATTTTGTGTATGTTAAATAAAAGTGCAAAAGTTTCTCTTCTTGGATATGTCTTGTTTAAGGGGAGATTTATTTTCAATCAGGATGAATAAAGAGCTATGTGATGGATAAGTTATTGCAAAAGTAAAATAATTTTTTGAAATGATTGCAGTTTAATGAGTTATTGAGTTATATTAATTTTAAAGGTAGACGTAACTTACATTAATTCAATAGAATGGACACCAATCATAGAATGTTAGCCGTTCTTTTACTTGAATAAAGGAGAATATAGATGACAAACCATTTACCAATACGAGCAGATCATGTAGGCAGCCTTCTTAGAACACAGTCGCTAAAGGACGCACGAGCAAGACATGCGGCTGGAGAGATCACCGATGCAGAATTAACAAACATTGAAAATATCGAAATTGAAAAAATTATTGCCAAACAGGCTGAATTAGGGCTTGACGTAGTAACAGACGGTGAGTTTAGGCGTGCGTGGTACTATTTGGACTTTTTCACTGCGTGTGAAGGGATTGATAGGGTGGAAAGCAGACCTTTAGTATTCCATAACAATGTAGAAACAGATGCTATTAACTTCTCCATTACAGGAAAAATAAACTTGGGTGAGCACCGCTTTATAGAAGAATTCAAAGCAACGAACGAAATTGCTAAGAAGTATGGAGTGGAAGTGAAGCTGACCATTCCTAGTCCGAACCTGATTACTTATCGAGATGTAACGGAAACCGAGCGGGAACTCTACGCAAATGAGGAAGCGGTTTTTGACGATATTATAAAAATGTATAAAGAATTAATACCGAAGTTATATGAAGCGGGCTGCAGACATCTGCATTTTGATGATACAGCTTGGAATTCATTCTTTTCGGATTTTGGTTTATTAGAAGTGAAGGGAATCGATAGAGAGCTAGCATTACGATTATTCAAGTATGCAACCAATGAAATATTAGCTGCTGCTCCCGAAGATATGAAGACATACGTTCATATTTGCCGTGGAAATTATAAATCGGAACATTTAACGGAAGGAAGCTATGGACCAATTGCTGAAGTCTTGTTTGGTCAGTTGGATTATGATTACCTAATGGTAGAATATGATGATGAACGCAGTGGTGATTTCGAACCGCTAAAATATGCAACAAAAGAAAATCAAATCATTACACTAGGTCTTATCTCTTCTAAAAAGGGCAAGTTAGAAGATCAAGATTCCATCGTCGATAGAATTCATGAAGCTACAAAATATGTCGATCTTGATAAATTAGCTTTAAGTCCTCAATGCGGATTTGCTAGTACGGAAGAAGGAAATGTTTTAACAGAAAAAGAACAATGGAATAAGCTCCAACATGTAGTGACAATAGCAGATCGTGTATGGGGTTCATAGATTAATCTCGTCTTATCGAAATCCAGCTGGTGGCTGAACAAATATTTTATAGTGTTTCACAGAGAAGAACCCCATTTTGTTGAAGCTTTTTCAAAATGAGGCTCTTCTTTCAGTATTATTGTCGCACAACTGGAATCCACATTTCACCAAAAACTAAGCCATCTCTTTGTCCCATTTCAACTGTCGTATTTGGTCCACCGACATATGCAACTTCTTTTGCTTCTGGCAAGGCCTGTCCAAAGGCGATACCAGTAAGTGTCTCACGCAATGCTTTCGCAGTTTCCCCTTCACCTTTCACAACAAGGTATTCCCCTTGAGGAAATTGGATCACTCGTGTTGCTTCTGGTAGTATCTCTTCTGTCATGACACCGGCATAATACATCATCTTGTTATTCACTGCTTCATTCACAGCGAAAATATAGTCATTTGCTGCGACAGATTTTAATGCGTCAAGTCTGCCATCCTGTTGAACTTGCTCCCAAAAACCTGCTTTCTCTTTATTGATGCCGGCGTAACCTGTATAATCACTCTTAAGTTCTGTTCCAAAACCTAAAACAACAAAGCTGTCTTTCTCTTCCAAGCTATAATTTGCCATATTCATTACCTTCCTTTTTTAGAAATTGTACCAAATGATTTATCTTTTCATTTGATACGTTTATACTACCCTTAAATCATGTCAAAAAGTGATACTGTTTAGGAGGCTTCTATGAAAAAAGTTGAGCGAATTAACATTATCATGCGATATATCAACAATCGTTCCCGTTTCACCATTTCGGAAATTATGCAGGAATTTAATATCTCGCGTTCGACAGCTATTAGAGACATTAAAGAAATTGAAGCGATGGGTCTGCCGCTTGTTGCTGAAGTTGGCAGGGATGGGGGTTATTTTGTTATGAATAACTCGATACTGCCTGCCGTTCGGTTCACAGATAATGAAATTAAAGCCCTTTTTATTGCCTTTATGGCCACCAGGAATCAGCAGCTGCCTTATTTAACAAGCAGACAATCTTTAGCAGAAAAATTACTTGGACTTATCTCTGAAAATCAACAGGATGATCTGGTACTTTTAAATCAAATTCTGCTTTTTGAAGGGACTAATCCTCACAACCCAGACCTGCTTGATCTGTCTGACCTGCCACATCCTATCCTGGAACAGCTTATCCAAAACCTGCTTTTGGACAGCTATTTATGGGTTACTGTACAGGAAGCAGAGGAAATAAAGTCTTATCCGATTTACCTTCTGCACCTTTATCGGGAAAAAAGCTATTGGCTGATTGAAGGGTTCCATTTGACAGAGGAAAAGACGCAGATTATTCCTGTAGATTATCTGACGGATGTGAGGCCTTATCTTGCTAAAAAAAGAATGAGTAAGAAAAAAATTTTAGAAAAACAGGGCCAGCAAAAAGAAGCGATCAATCTTATCCTTGATCTTGGTCCAAAGGCAATAGCCCAGTTCAAAAAATATCATCCGTTAACTGTCTCGATTTCTTATACGAATCCTTATCAAACTATGGCTATTCTCAAAACATTTGTTGATGTGAATAATAAAGAAGCAGTAAATGAAATGATCAATTGGCTGCTTTTTCTGGGAGAGGACGTTAAAGTCAGAGAAATGCCGGAGGAAGTATTAGAGGAAGTTCGGGGGAGAGTGGAAATGTGGCAGTGACAAAAAGACAGGCAACAGAAAAAATTTCTCCTTCAAAGGACAAGAATTTATATGTATTGACAATAATATAAAACATCAGTTTTCCTTTACCCTGCATTTTCCATCTATATCACTTGTGATTCTAAAACGGAAATCGATCAACTGTTATGAGAAGTTTATGACAGATGGACAAGCTCTGATGCCATTAGGTGACTACGTTTCAATAAGAAATTCGGCTGGCTGAATGATCGTTACGGTGTATCGTGGCAGTTAAATCTGCCAAATTAAAAGGATATAGCGTTGATTGAAGGATGATCAAGATTCTAAATGGTTGTCTTTCTCAAGATCGAGAAGATCCAAGGACGTATCAGGAAATCGTGGTGGTATTTCACATTAGAACATCTATTATTTGATATCTTTTTCTAAAATATACAATTCTAACTATTAAAATCATGTATAAATAATGCATACTTAGTATGTGTGATTTGTACATGATTTTTTAAAATTTACCTGTTTCATCTTTGGTTTAAACCTAAATTTATAGACTTTTTTAAGGGAATACCTTAATATTATATATACTTAGTATATAGTTGTGGAGGAGTAAATATGATTAAGGTTAGAGGTTTAAATAAGGAATTTATCCAAGGACAGGAAAGAACTCATGTGTTAAAAGGTGTTGACTTGACCGTGGAAGAGGGAGAATTTGTAGCTGTAATGGGGCCAAGTGGGTCTGGTAAAAGTACATTGCTCCAGCTTCTAGGCGGTCTTGACATACCTACAGAAGGAGACATAGTAATAAATCAGAACAAATTAAGTATCATGTCGGAAAAAGAACGAACCATATTTCGCAGAAAATACATAGGGTTTATTTTTCAAAATTATCAGCTCCTTCCTACATTAACGGTAGAAGAAAACATAGCATTCCCACTTCATGCAGATGGCAGTTTAACGAAAGAAAAGAATCAAACCATTTTAAAGTTACTTGATTCTGTCGGGTTAAAAGACTTTGGCCAAAAACGTGTTAATCTGCTGAGTGGCGGTCAACAACAACGAGTAGCTATAGCTAGAGCACTTGTCAATAGTCCTTCCGTTTTATTAGCTGACGAACCAACAGGGAATTTAGATAGAAATAGAGCTGAAGAAATTCTGGGGCTAATCTCAAGGTTCAATCGAGAAAAAAATCAGACAATCATCATGGTAACACATGATATTTTTGCGGCTGGTTTCGCAGATCGAATCATTCTTTTTAAAGATGGAGTTATTGATCAGGAGGCTTCTAGAAAGGATGAAGACTATGCTAAATATTTGGCGAATTTCATGGCGTAACATAACACAAAACAAAAAGCGATGTTTTATTTCTATATTGGGAATTATTCTAGGTATATCGTTTGTCACATCTATGCTGATTGCAGACAAAACAACAAATGACGTGTTTGATTATTATGAACAAATGTATGTAGCGGATGCGGATTATTGGGTGCTAAGTGATGAACACACTTATTCAGAGGATGATGTTTCTTCTGTATTAGCTAGTTCAGCTGTAATGGAAACATTATTTGCTTTAGATAAACAGGCGTTTTTTGAGCTGGAGGGTAATCATTCGCCTCAGCAACGATCTGTACGAATTACAGGTGTGAATGATCAGACTAGTTCTTTGCTGAAACTGCCAGTGGTGGAGGGAAGTTTAGATAATGAAGGGTTGGTGATACCAGACACTGTTGCTAACCTATTAAATAAAAAGGTAGGAGATACGATTAGGTTTACCAATTTGGGAGAAGCTGAGGTTTCCGCTATTGTGGAATATACGCAGTTACTTGCAAGTCCGAGTGATTGGGAAGGTGCGGAGTCAACCAGTTTCCGTGTTATTGCTCCACTTGATTTGTTAAGAGAATGGACGGAAATGGATAACGAGGTTTCCTATCTAAGATTTCAAACCAATAAAGCTGGAGAGAATTTATTTCCATCTCTTCAGAAAGAGTTTCGTGATTCACATGTATATATACAGCCAGTTGTCGCGGATGATCGACAAAGCAACGACATTGGGGGAATGTATACCTTCTTTTACCTTATTGCTGGATTATCCATGCTTATCAGCGGATTCATTGTTTTTAATCTGATTTATACAAGCGTTATGGAGAGAAAAAAGGAATTTGCGATAATGAAAAGTCTTGGTTATTTGCAACGCTCTGTTTCTAGACTTATTCTGATGGAAGTAATGCTTTTGGCGTTTATAGGTACAGCTATTGGAGTGCCGTTAGGAGTTTGGCTTGGAGATATGTTTATGCAAACATTCCTTGGTGTGTTTGAGTTTGATGTGGTTTACACATTAAATTGGAAAGTGCCTGTATTAATGGCTGTCATAATAGGGATTATATTTCCAATTATCTTTTCTTTATTTCCTATTTACACAGCAGGGAAAACCTCTGTGTTGTTGGCATTAAAAATGACCAATCAGTCGGACTCATCCAAAAAGCAATACCAGTTTAGGGTCGTTCTGGGAATAGGCTTGTTCCTGTTCCTATTTATCGATCATCCTGTCTCTTATGTAGCCATTTTGGCAAGTGTTGTTCTGTTGTTCCCATTCTTGTTATTAGGTCTGAAACAGATATGTAAGCCTATATGGAGGATATGTTTCGGTTATTCTGGCAGCTTGGCAGCACAAAATCTTACCCAACAATTAAATCGAAATGCCAATACAGCTGCTATCCTTGCAGTTGGTATAGCTGTGATATTGTTGCTGAGTGCTGTTATAGAAACTGCCCCTGAAGGTTATGAAAAGGACATCAGAAGCACGTATGGCGGTGATTTAAGAGTTACTTCAGAAACACCTTGGTCTGATCAGGACCAGGCCAGACTGCTGTCTTATCAGTCTGTTGAAAATGTGGAGCTATTAACAGAGGCTGCACCAATCACATGGGAAAACATGGATGGAGAGGAGAGGCAATTTTCCGTTTTCGCTGTGAATAAAGAAGGGCCTAAATTATTTGATCATGCTGAGAGGGAAATATTATATGATAAATTAACCAAGGAAGGTTCTATTCTTCTAGGTGAAAGGGCTTTTACGGAATGGGGCGGAAATGTGGGAGAACTCATTTCTATTAATACACCTTCAGGGGAACAACAACTGGAAGTGATTGATGTGGTGAATACATCGAATTATTCAGGCTATACCGCGTTTATGGATGAGGATTATTTCCATTATGGATTTGGTTGGGGGAATAGCTTTACTATGCTGTTGACTTTACATGATGGCTATCAGGCTGAATCATTACGCAATCAGCTATGGCAGGATTTTAGCAGCCATTTGGCAAAGGTTGAAATGATCGAAGATGAAATTGCCTCTACTACATCTGCATTATCTGGTATGAACGAGTTAGTTCTCGTTATGTTAGTTTTTATTATTGGCCTGGCTAGTGTTGGTACAGCAAATACTTTATTAATGAATACGCTAGAGCGCACAGCTGAGATAGGGACAATGCGGGCACTTGGTTTTACGAAACAGCAAGTAAGGAAGATGATTATTGGAGAGGGGCTGCTGATTGGCTTGTCAGGAGTTCTAGGCGGTGTAGCAGCAGGAGCGCTTTTACTTTATTTCAGTAGTAAATCTGAGTTTCTGGAAGGATTTATATCTTTTCAATTACCGTTGGGGAATAATATCGTAGCATTGGTTGCTGGTGTGTCTTTGAGTTTGTTGGCCGCCTGGATTTCTAGTGCGACAGCAAGTAAAATAAGTAATATATCATCACTCAAAGAAGGTTGAGCAACTATGTCAGTTAAGTATGGAATATTAACTTTGTTATACCGGCAAAAAAATCATGGCTATGAATTAAAGTTAGAGCTGGAATCGCTTCTAGGCATTAAAGGGAAAATTAATCCTGGTCAAATTTATACTACTCTCGATCGCCTGATCCGTGATCAATTTGTCTTAGCTGCAGGGACAGATGATCAAGACAGAAAGTTTTATGAAATCACTACAGAAGGTAAAAAGGAGTTAGAAATCTGGCTGCTAGAACCAGTCCCTTATCATTCTGCAAAAGATGATTTTCATTTTAAATGGAGCTGTTCTCGTACAATTGGTTTTGAACAAGAACAGAAAATGCTGGATCAGCAAAAGGCGATGATCATGAAAGATGTTATGGATCTAACGAAGTTAAAAACAGAAATTCTACTGCAAGGTGATGAGAGTAAGTATTTACTGATCAACGGTTCTCTTTTGCGTTTAGAAGCAGATTTAAACTGGATTCACCAAGTGGAAAATCGCAATCGATCGTGATGTCGCGGCAAAGGTTTTCTCTAAGAGGCCTTTGCTGTGATGTGTGAGAGGAGAAAACGTGGTTATGGATATTATCTTAAAATACAATTGGGATTGTCTATCTTTATAGAGGTATTGTCATGAATCAGAATTGCTTTTATTTGGTTTTATTTTTCATTTTTTCACAAATATTAATTTAGCCTCATGCAAAACTCACTAAATAGTGATTGCAACGAGAAAAACCGCGATGCTACGCAAAAAAAGAGAAGATGCAACCGTAAAATGGCAAGGTTGCAACCTCTGAGAGGTAGAATGATAACCGCTGTCGGTTTACAATAAGGATGAGGTGAGGAAAATGGAATTTTATCAAAAGCTAAAAAAACTAAGAGCACAAAAAGGATGGTCCCAAGAGGAATTTGCCGAAAAGCTTCAAGTCTCCAGACAAGCGGTAAGTAAATGGGAGAATGGCCAAGGCTTTCCAGAAACTGAGAAACTAGTGAAAATGAGCAGGCTATTCCAGGTTTCACTCGATTACCTATTAAAGGATGAAGATCAGCCCTTTGGAGAACAAGGAACGACTGAGGAAGGCTACTATGCCAGTCAGGAAGTTGTGGAAGCCTATCTGTTAAATAAGAAGCAGGGCGCAAAAAAAATCGCAGCTGGGGTGGCTATACTTATAGTCTCGATTGTATTACCTATGTATTTTCAAGAAGCGTTTAGCTATGTATTGTTTATGATGGTTGTTGCTGTTGGAGTGGCCATCTTGGTGTGGCAAGGCTTAAGCGTAAAAGCGTACAAGGAACTTGAAACACAGCCATTAATTTTTGATGATTCGTTTATTCAAGATTTTAGACAGAAAAGCTTGGCCAATCGTAAAAGGTATGGAATATTAATTGTCACCGGAATTGTGACTATTATATTAAGTTTTGGGATACCTTTTTTGACTAACGACACAGGTCATGCAGACAGAGATCCCCTCCTAGCGCTAATGCCGTTGATATGGGCATTTGCTGTGTACTTGTTCATTATTGCAGGATCGGCAATGGAGAGCGAACGATTAGTGACCAACAATGAAGAATATGTAAAGGAATATGAACAATATGAGAAATCGAGCAGACATGGCTGGATTCATGCGGTAATTTGGCCATTGGCAACTGTTATTTTTCTGGCAATCGGTTTTATTTGGGATGTCTGGCATCCTGGGTGGTTAGTGTTTCTGTTTGCTGCCGTTTTTACAATCGCATATACGGCTTGGAAAAGTAGTAAAGATTGAATCGAAACCCGGCTGATTTGCTCTGCGGCTGGAAGTCGCCTAGGCCTAATAAAGAAAACCGTCCTTAAAATAAGGACGGGAAACAACTCTAATATTATTTACTTCATATCCTCTATACACCGTTTAATTGTCTCGATAATCGCCCGATGAATATCTGCCTTACCATATTTTAAGAGTGGCATGGTATTCTTTGAATCAAGGTAGGCATCGCGATTTTGAATTTCGGTAGTAACGGCCAGATGGATACCGTGTTCTTTTCCTTCTGCTGCAGCTTGCGCATCGTATTGTTCCATAGCTGGTTTCATTTGTTCAAGTGGAACTATTTGGATAACGGTATCCTTTTGATCAAGTAGATCGGCAATCATTTGGAAAAAGTCTTTGTGCTTCATATTGGTATCAGAAATCGGATAGGACTCGCCATGTTTTCCATATTTCAAAGCCCCAATAGTTGCTTCAGCTACTTGCTGCACAGTGACCATAGCTGTTCCACCGCCAAGTACTGGATCAAATTCTTTTCCTTGGATTTGCGGAAGAAGCCTGGACCACAGTGGTGTGCGTCCAGGCATGGTTCCAAAAATATATGGGAGACGAAGAGACATGACATCCATTTGACCTTCCCCTTCCATAGCTCCTATTTCTTCTTGCAATAATCTGGTTCGCGGATAGGCCTCTCTCTTTAAATGAAGATCTGGCCACTTTTCGGCAAAATGTGCAAAGTAAGAACCGTAAATAATGAATTTTTTTATCCCAGCCATTCTGGCAAGGCGGGCTAACCGCTGTGTTGGAATGACATTTGCTTCATAGAAAAAACGAGTTGCAGGTATTTCTGGAACCATCTGTTCATCCGCGCCAGCAGCATATATAAACATGTTTTTCCCAGCTAACATATCTAAAATGTCGCTATCGTCCATTTCATTGATATTTCCAAGATGACACTCTACCTCTGATGGTAACAGTTCTGGTGCAGGCAGAGGTGGCAGTGCAACAGTAGATACAACGTATTCTCGTTTCAGCAATTCTTGAACAGTGTGATAGCCAAGTAATCCTGTTCCTCCCAAAATAAAAACATTTTTCATATGTGATTCCCTCCTTATTGTGAAATGTTGATCAATGTTTATATTTTTAGTATAGTAGATAAAACTTGGTTAAGTATGGCTAGAATATGCCCCGTTTGTGAAGGTGATCACAAATATTTCGAGTGATATATTATCAAAAAGAATAAGCGGCTTTCTTGAGCAATGGAGGCAGATATAGATACGTTTATTAATACAGCAATTGAGAAGAAATGACAATGAGATAAACGTGGTAGTATAGAGGAATTCAAGCAAAAGGAGGAAAAAAGAATGACAGTAAAAGTTACCCCTTATTTAATGATGGATGGAAATGCGAAAGAAGCTATTCAGTTTTATGAACAAGCATTAGAGGCTAAAGTTGTGACAAATATCACGTATGCTGAAGTACCAGATCTACCCTCTGAAGATTTAAAAAATAAAGTCGCACATGCAAAATTAAAGATTGGAGAATCGGTGTTACTGATCTCGGATAGTCCGAGTGTTTTACCTGTTGAACAAGGCAATCAGGTCACGATTTGTATTTCCACGAAAGACGCCGCACAGTCAAAAAGATTTTTTGAAGCGCTAAAAAAAGAAGGGAAAGTGAAGATGCCATTCCAAGAAACTTCATTTAGTGCTGCTTATGGGAGTTTAACAGATAAATTTGGTGTCACTTTTCTAATTGATACAGAAAGTGAAAACTTAATGTCATAAAGATGGATTATAATCAAATGAATTATAAACAAAGGGTGCAAATTTTCGAAGACGAAGATAGCGCCCTTTATTTATGGCAATGAGTTGTCATACTTACCTGACATCTCTTCTTGAGGCTGATCTTGGATATTGACTTTTTGTAATATTAAGTTTAATATTTGGTTGGTTAACCAACTAAAAAGGGGGAGATAGTATGAGTAAGAACGATAAACGTCAAAGATTAATGGATGCTGCCTATAAAGTTTTTAGTGAAAAAGGATATAGTAATGCTTCCATAAAAGATATTGCTAATGAAGCTGATATCACACCTGGACTAGTTCATTATTATTTCAATAGTAAGGAAGAACTTTTATTTTCTGTGCAAGAATCCATTCAAAAACAATACCACAGTCAATATGAAGGTCAAAATAAAGATCCAATGAAAGTTCTATCCGAAATTGAATCCAGAGTAGAAAAAGACCCTGATTGGTATCGCTGGAGGTACGAATTATATTCGTTAGGTTTAAAAAGGGAGGTCTTTAATCAGGAAGTAGCGAAGATTTTAGCAGATGGCAGAGAAAGTATTGCACGTCCATTACAGAACTATATAGATGATAAAGAGAAGGCTGCAGCGATTGCAAGTGTGTTGCTAGCCTGTTTTGATGGATTAGCTTACCAGAAATTAATGGATAGCGATTTTAATCTCCATTCATCTTATAAAGTGTTGCATGAATTTCTAGAAAGCTATATTAGATCATAAATAATAATTATAATGTAAGGGGAGAGACAAATGAAAAGAGTGCTTATCTTCTTAATAATAGTAATATTTTTTATGATGCCATCCTCTGCTTTTGCTCAAAAGGATAATACCATGCAACAAATAGAAAAATATGTGGAGGAATCCCTGGAAAGATATAAAATTCCTGGGGCATCTTTGGCAATTTTGGAAAACGAAGATACTGTTCATCTTCAACAATGGGGAATGATGAGTGATGATTCAGTTGTGAAGGAAGATACCCCATTTCTGATTGGTTCATTGAGTAAACCCTTTACCGCACTAGCCATTATGATATTAGTTGAAGATGGTGAAATAAACCTTCATGACCCCATCGATCGTTATATTCCATCGTTTATTTATCAAACTAATAGCTCACAGGAAATAACTGTGTTAAATCTATTAGAACAAACAAGTGGTATCAGTCAGTTTGAAGGACTAAAGGTTACGGATAATCAGACAACAGATGAGAAAGCAATTACAGAAGCAGTGAAGCAATTAAGTGGAGTGAAGCTTTCAAATGCTCCTGGTGAAGTGTATGAATATAACTCTGCAAATTATTTATTGTTAGGAGCTGTCATTGAAAAGGTGACAAATCAATCCTTTTCGGAATTCCTGCATACTGAGATTTTCGCTCCTCTTGGAATGCATCATACTGCTGCTGATTATGAAACAGCTAGTGAAAAAGGATATGTACCTGGGTTTGAGTCATGGTTTGGTAACCCTGTGGTAAGTGATGGTTTATATGATAGTGGAGGGGCACCATATGGCTATATAGTATCAACTGCAAATGATTTAATGAAATTTCTGAAGTTTATGTTATACGGTGGAGACTTGTTGTCTAATCAGTATCTTGAATGGTTAAAAACACCTCCAGAAGAAACGGGGAAATATGGATTGGGATGGCATTTTTCCAAGACGGAACATTTTCCTTTTCACGGAGGAGCAACGCCTGATTTTCGATCTGAAATGTTCTTTATACAAGAAGAAAATACAGCAGCAGTACTTCTAACAAATAAATATCATACTACAGAAGATCAGCAAATCTCTTATATAATGGAAGGGATTCGAGCGATTATACATGGAGATAATCCAGATGAATTGCCAGCACACAATAACAGCATACAATGGATTTTATTAGGTATTACATTACTGCTAGCCATTCTAGCAGGTATACATTTAGTTAAATGGAAAAGAAAATTAATTAGACATAAAATATTTTATAGCTCTGTTGGAGTACTTTCACTGTTGTTAGCAATTGGTTTAATCCCGATTTTTGTGTTCTCTTTGAATACTCCGTGGAAAAGTATCAGCTTGTTCGCACCCGATATTACTTTTATAATATATAGTCTTATATTAATCTTTTTGATTAATGGAATCATTACCTTATATATTATATTCTTAAACAATAAAGGGGGTAATATCAATTGAACTTTTTTTCATTAAAGAGTTAATTTAAGAAATGCACTTATTTTGTTATAATAAAAATTAATCTTCCTATTTAGGAAGCAAAAGGATACAAATAGGCTTGTGTGTAGAAGCTGGGAATGTGCAAAATAAATGGAAAGCTTTAAACAGGCATATGTTTCTCATAAATGAAATAAAGTTAATAAATTGAATCGCAACAAAACGTTACAAGTATTGTCACAATAAAATGATGAAGAGACGTCGTAATCAACGGGAGGAAGTTATTTCATCTCTGTATGGGAAAAATGAGGAAAGAGAAAGATGAACTCCTTGTCATGAAGCAGATGAGCTTACATTTAGCAAAATCGTTCAAGATATAATTCCCTAATTGGAGCGGAAGTATTGAAGTTGAATACGCAAAGAAAAAGGAATACCTGTTTTTAAATTTTATGATCAGGCTTTTGCCTGCTATCCATAGATGAGAGGATTGAAAAAGTAAGATGAAAGATAATTTTTGGCGTGATTTACCACGGCCGTTTTTTGTGCTGGCACCAATGGAGGATGTAACAGATGTTGTTTTTCGTCATGTAGTGAGTAAAGCCGCTCGTCCTGACGTTTTTTTTACGGAGTTTGCCAACTCGGAAAGTTATTGTCATCCAGAGGGACATCATAGTGTACGCGGCCGTTTGATTTTTACAGAGGATGAACAACCAATGGTAGCCCATATATGGGGAGACAAGCCGGAGTATATTCGGCAAATGAGTATTGGGATGGCCAAACAAGGATTTAAAGGTGTGGATATAAATATGGGCTGTCCTGTGCCTAACGTGGCACAGAATGGAAAGGGGTCTGGCCTGATCCGCCGTCCAGAAGTTGCGGCAGAGTTAATTCAAGCAGCCAAAGCCGGAGAACTGCCTGTAAGTGTGAAGACAAGGCTTGGTTACACAGAGTTGAGTGAATGGCGCGAATGGCTGACACATGTCTTGAAACAAGATATTGCGAATCTGTCGATTCATTTGCGTACCAGAGAAGAAATGAGCAAGGTAGATGCCCATTGGGAGCTGATACCGGAAATTAAGCAGCTTCGTGATCAGGTTGCACCAGATACATTGTTAACGATTAATGGAGATATTCCAGATCGTCAAACCGGTTTGCAGCTCGTTCATCAATACGGTGTGGACGGTGTGATGATTGGACGAGGTATTTTTTCCAACCCTTTTGCCTTTGAAAAAGAACCAAAAGAACATGGCAGTCAGGAGCTGCTTGGTCTGTTAAGATCTCATCTGGATTTCTTTGATCATTATTCCGAAATAGAGCCACGTTCGTTCAAGGCGCTGCACCGCTTTTTTAAGATATATGTCCGCGGATTTCGCGGTGCAGGCGGATTAAGGAATCAATTGATGAATACAGCGTCAACAGATGAAGTCCGTGCAATGCTTGATCATTTTGAGGGGCAGTATGTGGGTGATTAATACAAGCTAAAACAGGGTGGAGCCAATCGGGCTTCACTCTTTTTTTATGCAGGATTTTCAGCTTTTCACACATAAAATCCTGCATGTTATACCATTTGTTACGGCAGCTTCCCGTTTCTTTGCCATAATATATGTGAAAGGAGCTGATGAGAATGCTAACGATCCATCATGTAACAAAGCATTATGGCAAGACAAAAGCTTTAAAAGATGTATCCATTACTATTCCAAAAGGGATTTGTTATGGTCTGGTCGGTCCTAACGGAGCAGGAAAATCCACATTGATTAAGATGATTACATCAATTATTCGTGACTACACAGGAGATATTACATTTAACGAAAAAAAACTATCCGACAAATCAAAGCAGAAATTAGGTTATGTCCCACAGGATATCATTTTGGAGGAGGATATCTCAGCAATCAGCAATTTACAGCTGTTTGGCAATCTGTATGGTTTAAAAGGAAGTCAGTTGAAAGAGCGTATAAATGAGGTATTGACGCTGATTGGTCTTCAAGATAGGGGAAAAGATAAAGTATTTACCTTTTCAGGAGGTATGAAGCGTAGATTGAATATTGGCTGTGCGCTGATGCATAATCCGGAACTGATCATCATGGATGAACCAACAGTTGGTATTGATCCTCAATCACGAAACTATATTTTTCAAATGATTGAGGAATTGAAAAAGGCCGGAAAGACGGTGGTTTATGCCAGCCATTATATGGAGGAGGTAGAAAGGCTCTGTGACTATGTCGCTTTTCTGGATCGTGGAGAGATGGTCGAAAATGGCACGACAAGTGAATTGCTTCAACAATATGCCGTGTCTTCCATTTGTGTTAAAGGGAGTAATATCTCTGTGGAAGAACTGAAATCATACGGGATGGTTTCACTAGAAAAGGATGTCTTTTTACTTTATACCGAGGAACCGCTGCAGGCAATGGAACAAATTATTTCATACTGCAGACAGAATAGCATAGAGGTAGAACGGCTGGAGCTTGTTCGCCCGCGATTGGAGGATGTCTTTTTCAGATTAACCGGCAGTAACTTGAGAGACTAAATGGGGAGGTGTTACAATGAATGCAATTATGAAAGTAGAATTAAAGAAACATTTACAAGACAAAGGGCTCGTTTTTTGGATGCTGATTCTGCCGATTCTGTTTACCATTTTATTTATTTCCATCTTTACAGCAGGTGCCGACAACGCAACAAAGCAGGAAGTGATCCAATCCATAGTCCCGGGATATGTGGTTATGTTTGTATTTTTTATTATGATTTCGATGGTGCAGATATTTATTAAAGACAGGGATAAGGGGATGACAGCTAGACTTGCAAGCACACCAATCAAAAGCTATTATTATTTGCTAGGGAAGTGGCTCCCTTTCATGTATATTGTGTTGATTCAGATTGTAGTGTTATTCTTATTTGGAAAGTTAGTGTATGATGTTTCATTAGAAGAGCCACTGGTTCTGTTGATGTTGTCATTGTTCATTACGTTTACAGTTACAGCAATCGGATTGGCCATGGCTCTTACTGTCCATACAGAAAATATGGGAATCGCTTTCACCCAAATAATCGCTCTAGGCGGTGCGATGTTAAGCGGATTATGGATTCCATTTGACATGATGCCGAGTTTTATGCAAACAATTGGCCGCTTCCTGCCTCAGTATTGGGCACATCAGTCTTTTCAGGATGCCATGGCAGGAACTACTCAGGTGTCGGAGCTTTTCCAAACATTGGGGATATTATTCGCCATTGGATTGGCTGCTTTTATTATCGCCATCATTCGTTACCCATATTTTCTAAAACGGGCTGTAAAATAGACAAGGGATTGGGGCGCGCTTAGGGGGGATGAGCATGAAAATAAACATCGATATCGATGAGAGTCATGAAGAAACGCAGATCACCATCCAGGCAAAGGAATGGACAAAGGAACTGGAGGAGATCGTGAATATCGTTAAAAAGACCAAGCAGCAGCGCTTATTTGGCATGGATGAAGATCAAACTGTACTTCTAGCGCCAAGGGAAATTGATTTTATTCATGCCGAAAAAAGAAAAATATATGCTGTGTCTAAAAACTGGCGTTTTGAAGTGAAAATGAAGCTGTATGAAGTGGAAGAATTCTTAATCCCCCATGGTTTTATGCGCTTTTCAAAATCTGTTATCGGGAATATTCACCGGATTGAAAAATTTGAGGCCTCCTTTAATGGCAATCTCTGTGTGTATTTTCAATCCGGCAACAAGGAATATATTACACGAACGTATGTAGGTGCAATTAAGGATAAACTAATGCAGGGAGGGCAGTAACATGATACTTGAAATTTTTAGGCGTTGTATGCTTGGTGTTGCTTTTGGAGGTATATTTACATTTATTGCCCTTACCATTATGAAAGTAAATGAATATGAGGCTACGGTTTCGGAAATATGGATGAATATGGGAGCCAGCCTGTTATTAGGTATATATTTTGGCCTATCCTCGTTTATTTTTGGAGCAAGCGGAAGCAATATCATTAAGAAATCGCTGCTCCATTTTGTTCTCTCTTATAGTGTGTGGCTTATTATCGCCGGTGTGGTTGGCTGGATACCGCTTAGCGGCAAGGTTATTCTCTGGAGTAGCTTGCTTTTTATCTTGATATATGTGCTGAATTGGTTTGGATGGTTTCTTTACTTTAAAAAAGTCGAAGCTACGTTAAATAGACATTTGCAGAAAAATAGATAAAGACAGAGGTTGCTCCTAGCCTTTGTTTTTTGATAGGAGTGGAAATCAGCATTCATGGTGAAGTAGAGGTAATTTTAACTAGTGTAACTATCCTTTTGCGGTATCCTCAATTGGGGGAATTTCTTCTTCAACGAATGGAGCAGGATAGTTCTACTAAAAAGTATTTATTTTATGTGAAGTGTTTTTATCTCTGCCACACTGTATTTGCTTTTCCCATAAAGATGTTAAGGAACCCTGGTGACAAAAAGAGTTGCACCGTGTTCCCTTTTCGGATATGATTGTCTGTATCGACAGGCATGGGATATGAAGAGGCCGTTATGAGGGAGGAAAAAGATGAATAAATTCGGCTTGTTTGGTAAGTTTACGACGAAAGAAGCCGATCGTGATAGATTGGTAGCTATTTTGTTAGAGGCAGCGGAGTCGATGAAAGACTTGGAGGAATGCGAGGTTTATATTGTAAGCGCTTCAGAAGATGAACCAAATGCTGTTTATGTTTATGAAGTGTGGGCTGATGAAAGCACTCATCAAGCCTCCTTAACACTTGAGTCTACACAAACTCTAATCAAACACGCAAAGCCAATTATTACAGGAATGGAGAGAATTTGTACGCTGGAGCCAAAGGGAGGGAAAGGGATTTCCAGTCATTCTTAAAAAATTATGTGTTGATTACCTCATCACTGTCAATAAAATATATGTTTCTAAATCCGAAAGTTTGTTTGGGAGTAACCGGATAAACTTTTGGATTTTTTGTGATATCAAGAACACCAAACAAATGACGGTTTGCATTCCTGATTGATAAATAGGCAATAAAAGACATTTGAGCCTGTCTCTTTTTCATGATAAATTAATCAAAATTATATTAGTGAGGTATACCCATGGTGTCGCAAGTGTCTATCCCCATTATGTGACATAAGCAACGAAAAAAGGGCAGACAAAAGCAGAAGTGCATCAAATCATCTGTTGGTTAACAGGTTACAGCCAGGATGAGCTGGAAGCACAGCTGGAAAACGAGACCGACTTTGAGACTTTCTTTGCGGAATCTCCCCAATTACATCCTTCACGTTCCTCGATCAAAGGGGTGATCTGTGCGGTTCGGATCGAAGAACCAACGATGCGGGAAAGCCGCTATTTGGATAAATTGATCGACGAATTAGTAAAAGGAAAAGCAATGGAGAAGATTTTGCGCTAAAACAAAGAAACACTGATTCCACCTATACAGGAATCAGTGTTTTTAAAAATTTTAGCCAAGAAATCTCCATCTTCAAGCGTGTGAAGGGCGATAGCCCAACGGAAAGGTGGAGATGAATTGACCGAACATGCGTTGCGATTACACCATGAAGTGTTCTTTGATACATATGAGGTTGCATGGAGAAACTTAAAATGTGAAAACCAAGCTCATTTCTTCCATGTGTAAAATATCCAAGGTGCTAAGGAAACTCCGAATCGTCGGACATCTAGGGCAGGAACTTCCCGAAGTAACGCTCATGGAGACGAAAGGTTGTTTTCGTCGTTAAAGTGAGAAGCTCCCACTTCAAGCGTAGCTAAGTGGTAAGTAGTTCACTGAGCTAACTATTATCTGTAAACCAAACCGCCATCTGTTATGATAGCCTGACCAGTAATATAATCTGCATCATCCGAAGCTAAGAAAGATACTAAATTAGCAACATCTTCAGGTGTTTGATATCGTTTAAGGGCAATGTCTGCCGAGAACTGTGCAAAAGCTTCCCCGGGTTTTAAATCATCACTTTGCTTCACCATTTCTTCATCAATTCGATCCCACATTTTCGTTTTGGCAACACCAGGACAATAAGCATTGACGGTGATTTTATGCTGGGCTAACTCTTTCGCAGCTGCATGTGTAACTGATTTTACAGCATGCTTAGTAGCAGAATAAGTGCCAAGCATTTCATAGGATTCGTGTCCTGCGATACTGCAGGCATTGATGATCTTCCCTTTTGTTCCTTGTTTAATGAACTGAGTGGCTGCTGCTTGTGTACCAAAAACGACCCCATTTACATTGATGTGGAATAATTTATTGAGCTGTTCTTCCGTTATTTCCAAAAATGGAGAAACTGCTTCAACTCCGGCATTATTGACAAAGACATCTAAATGGCCAAATTTGTCGACTGCTTCTTGTACCAAATTAAATTGATCCTCTCGTTTAGATACATCTCCTTTCACACTGATGACAGAAAGATTGTTTTTTTCAAACTCTGCAGCAGTCTCATTTAGTACGGCTTCATTTATATCATGCAGTACCACACTGAAACCATCCTTACATAACCTTTCAGCTATTCCTTTGCCTAATCCGCCGGCAGAACCCGTTACTATAGCTACCTTGCTCATCATCATTCTCCTTTTACGCAAAAATATTCTGTTTCCATTTCTCACAAGACCAATCGTCATAAAGTGATACTTCGTTCAGTGGGGAGTTCGACGAATAGGTCTGCTAGTGCAGACATTGCGAACTTAGTCAGTTTCCTCTCTCCCCACTGAATGTTAATTGAACCAATCGGGCCGTTACTGGCTGCTGGATCTTCCGCCTAGACATGACGTATTCCCTTATTTCATGAAGTGGGAATCTTACAGCCAGTTACACTGCGATAAAACAGATGTTTATTAGTATTACCTAAAATCAGCATTTACATGCTATTTGAATAAATGTTCTTTCTCTTGATTTCTGTTTTAATGGCTGTCCGTTATAAAATCTTTATAATTGTCTTTTACAATTAATTTGTTCAAGACAGAACACGATTATTTTGGTGCGGAAAGGAAGATGAAATATGCAGTCATTGCCTGCTAACCAGCGGGTTAAGCTTCTAGATATTGTTCGAGGCTTAGCTTTGTTAGGTATTCTCTTGATTAATATGCGTTTCTTTACGACTTCACTGCAAACGATTCAATTTCAATTAGAGGTTTCGTCAAACTGGTGGGATCAAACGGCACAAACATTGCTTGATTTCTTTGTTGCCGGCAAATTTATAGCTATTTTTGCCTTTTTATTTGGGTATGGTATGATGTTGATGAAAGACAGCGCTGTAAAAAGGGGCTATCGTTTTGTTCCTCTATATTCTCGACGTCTGCTGGCCTTACTCTTGTTCGGATTAATTCATGGGTGGTTTATCTGGTATGGTGATATCCTGCTTCATTATGCCTTGCTTGGCTTTATTTTATTGCTGTTTTATAAGCGTAAAGCCCGTACACTGCTAGTGTGGTCTATTCTGCTGCTTCTGTTTATTCCTGGAATCATGTTATTAAGTGGTACAGATGGAAGCTATGAACCAAGCCCGGAATGGATGGAACAAGTCCAGCAATGGATAACTGAAGATGAGGTAATCTACAGCAGCGGATCATGGACAGAAATTCAATCGCTGCGGATCAGGGATTGGAATTCCTCCTTGTTAAACCAGATTATTTTTTATCCGCAAATTCTTGGGCTGTTTCTATTAGGTGTTTATTTTGCCAAGAAAAGATGGTTTCAGCATGTAACGGAAAACCGTGCCACATTACGGAAGATCTGTTGGTGGACAGGCGGGGTTGGTTTCCTGTCGCATCTTATCCCTGTATCGTTGAAGCTGTTTAGCTGGGGGACAGAGACACTGCTAGGTCAATTGGAACTATTTCAGCATCTGTTAGGCAGTCCGCTAATCGGTGTGTTCTACATTCTGCTGGTTGCTTTATTGATACAGAAAAAAACATGGGAAGTGTTGTTAAACCCCTTGGCTAATGTAGGGCGCATGGCGTTCACTAACTATATCATGCAATCTGTGATCTGTACTTTGATTTTCTATGGTTACGGATTTGGGTGGTTTGGTAAGGTAGGACCAGCAATTGCTTCGCTGATTGCTATAACGATCTTTGTTGTACAGATAGTGTACAGTATGGTATGGTTTCGTTATTTTCGAATCGGTCCATTGGAATGGCTGTGGAGATGGATTACTTATTTATCTTTACCAGCTTGGAAAGTAAAGCCATCCTCTGGTTCTATAAAAACTGGCAAAGGTTAACGATTAGATGTAAAAAAAGAAAACAACCTGGTACTGTTTACCTGTCAGTACCAGGTTGTTCCATTATTTGGATCTATTCAAGGTTTGCATGTTTACCATACATTTGCTGAGAATCTAAGCCCTTTTTCTCCATACAGCGCAGAATTAAGGCATCATAGAATAGCAGCATCATTTGTTCAAATAAGGAGCCCATTGGTTGAATAGTTTGCTGATTACCTTCTGATTGATCTTTTGTTACACCTGGTAATTCCACAACCAGATCTGCTAACTGTCCAATAGTAGACTGAGGCGAAATAGTTACAGCGGCAATGGTTCCGCCTAAGCTTTTTGCTTTTTGGGCAATGGCGCCTAACGTTTTTGTCTCCCCGGAACCTGATCCAATAATTAAAAGATCACCTTTTTCTAAGTTCGCTGTGACAGTTTCTCCAACTACATAGGCATCGATTCCCATATGCATCATTCGCATAACAAAGGCTTTACCCATCAAGCCAGATCGTCCGGCGCCAGCTACAAATACTTTTTTGGAGGCTAACATCTGATCTGCTAATTTCTCTGCCTCTGCATCGGCAATAAAGGGAGTGGTCTGACTTAATTCCTGCACAATATCTGCTACATATTGAGTAGTCTTCATAGCAGCATTAACCTTGTTTAATTAATGTCTGCATTTCGTTTGCAGCCGCTTTTTTATCTTCTTTACTTGTGATTCCACCACCTACAATCACTAAGTCAGGCTGTTGTTTAATTACTTCAGGAAGTGTTTCTAATTTGATGCCGCCTGCAATGGCGGTTTTGGCATGTTTCACGACACTCTTGATAGTCTGCAAGTCCTCAAAGGAGTTTTGGCCTACCGCCTGCAGGTCATAACCTGTGTGCACGCAGATATAGTCTACACCTAGTGCATCCAATTCTTGTGCACGGGCTGCAATATCCTTGACAGCGATCATATCGACAAGGATTTGTTTGCCTTGTTTTTTCGCTTCTTCAACGGCACCTTTAATGGATTCGTCTTCTGCCGCACCTAAAATAGTGATGATATCAGCGCCTGCCGCAGAGGCTTGGCTTACTTCATATCCGGCTGCGTCCATAATTTTTAAATCCGCTAATACAGTTAAGTTAGGAAAAGCTGCTTTTACTTCTTTTACAGCTTTAAGCCCTTCATTAATGACGACAGGTGTGCCAATTTCTACGACATCTACATGTTCTTCTACTTCTTTTACTAATTCAATTGCCCCTGGAATATCGACAAGATCTAATGCTAATTGTAATTTCATCTGTATTCGCTCCTTCAATATAATTTGATTGATTGTGTTGAACAGCTGGCTGTGTTTTCTTGAAAAATCTATTTACTCAGCCGTATGCTACCTAGTATACTGAGTATATTCTGAATTGAGAAGTACGCACTTTAATCACATATAGTGCTAAAAAGTATACTGTGAGACAAAATAAAGCGGAGGTGTCATACATGCCGAATTTAGGAGAGAAAACATTTAATTGTGAAAAGGAATTAACACTTGCGGTGATTGGTGGGAAGTGGAAAATGTTAATTTTGTGGCATTTAGGCAGGGAAGGTACCAAACGATTTGGGGAATTAAAGGCTCTGATGCCAGGTATTACTCAAAGAATGCTTGTCAATCAATTACGCGAACTGGAAGATCATTTAATCGTCCATCGAGAAGTTTATCCGGTTGTTCCGCCCAAAGTGGAATACTCTCTTACGGAACATGGGGAAAAACTGCTGCCGATTCTAGCTGCGATGTATGAATGGGGTAAAGATTATATTGAGAATGTACTAGAGAAGGAAACAGAGGATCAATCAACAGTTAAATAAAAATCTTTCTCCCTGTGCAGAAAATATTAGTGGCAGATTCAGATCCAACATCGAAGTAGTGTATGCATTACACACACGGAACTGATTCTTTAAGTCACCAATTATAATTTCTCGTCACTAGTTGTATGCTTTGATTAGGAAATATAATAGATATAGGAAACAAATTCTTTATTGGTAGTGATTAGAAATAAGTCTGTATCGTTTTCCCCTTTGGATATTTTTAGCTAATTCATTGAAAAAGCAAGAGGATTTGGGCAATCGAGAAGAATTTCTTAGCAGCCATATATGATACATTGAAATAGAATGAAACAAAAGGGAGGGAAGGCAATGAAAGAAGATGGAATTTTTGAACAATATGATTTTTACAGGGAGTCATCGATTCAATTACTTGACTCTGTTATTTCCGAAGAACAAGCGGATGTGATTCCAAATGGGTATAGCAATTCCCTACGTTGGAATTTAGGACATATCTCTGCCGCACAAGAGGGAATCATGTATTACTTTGGCATGAATCAATCAGGCGAGATTCCCTCAAAAATACAAGAGGCTTTCAAAACAGGAACAAGTCCGAACGACTGGTCTGCCACTCCGCTAACTTTGTATGAAATACGCGAGTTATTATTAGAGCAAAAGAAACGAATGATAGAGACATTTTCCGGAAGATTAGGAGATGAGGCAGCCAACGTATTTGCATTTCAGGATAAAAGGTTAACGAGAGTGGGAGATCTGTTCGTATTTACTCTCTGGCATGAAGGATGGCAGCAGGGTGTCATCAACGGCATGAAACGAACGTTAGAATAAGTAATCGTGAGCTTTCATTTGATCAAATGTTTTTCAATGTTCCGAATGCAGTTAAGGTGATTCATTATGAGATAAGAGACCCTTTTTGATTGCTAATAATGGAAAGGAGACATGTCTATCATGCAAGAAAATACAAAACCAACCGTTGTTTCTCAAGCGGATTGGCTGGCAGCCCGTAAGGATTTATTGCAGAAGGAAAAGGAACTTACCAAGGCACGGGATGAATTAAATGCCGAGCGGCGCAAGTTGCCAATGATGGAAATTAATAAAGAGTATATTTTTGCAGGGACAAAGAGAAAAGCCAGTTTGCTTGATCTGTTTGAAGGTCGCCGTCAGTTGATTGTCCATCATGTCATGTTTGACCCTAGCTGGGAAAAAGCATGCTCAGGATGTAGTTGGAATTTTTAAATCATTTGATTACTGAAAAACTTGGTAAACCGGAACGTTGAACAGCGGAAACATGTCCCTCTGTTCATATAAATATTTTTTGGAGTCCATCAAATTACTGATTGGTTAAGTAAGACATACCGCTACTTTGTGCTTCTAACTCCTCAATAAATACGCCTTCCCCCTTCTCTTTCTTTGACCTAATCATTAAATAGATAAGCAGGCTGGAGAAATAAAGTGGACGTTATGTTCATATGTTGTTTGGTTTGCCGCATAATAAGATCATTGACACGACACTAAATGGTGTCTTATAATCAAAAGGACACCATTTGGTATCGTATCGGGAGGGAGAACGTTTTGAAACAAACAGAGGAGAAACGGGATGTGTTTGTAGCTATTGCAGATCCAACAAGGCGTAAATTAATCCGGTTATTGGCAGATACGGATGAGGTAGCTTTACATGAATTGACTCCTCACTTTCAAATGGGGCGTACAGCCGTATCGAAACATTTGATGATTCTGAAAGAAGCTGATTTAGTAAAGAATCGTAAAGCAGGCAGAGAAACAAAGTACCGGCTCAATCCAGAGCCTTTGCAGGAAGTGAAGGATTGGCTGGCATTTTATGATCAATTTTGGAAGGAACGAGCAGCAATACTTAAATCTATTTTGGAGGAATAACAGATGGCAGATATAGCATTAGATTTTCAATTTAAAAGCCCGATTCACAAAGTGTGGCAAGCATTAACGAAACCTGAAACACTAGCTCAATGGGTGATGGAAAATAACTTTAAACCGATTGTGGGACATAAGTGTCAGTTTTGGAATCAAGAAATTGATCTGATTGTTGATTGTGAAGTGTTAGTGGTAGAGGAACCGCATACGTTATCCTATACATGGGTTGGCGGCCCGATTGATACCATCGTAACTTGGACTTTGACAGAAGCCGGTGATATAACCCATGTACACCTTGATCATACTGGATTTGAGGCAAAAGGACAAGCATACCAAGGTGCCAAACATGGTTGGGCATATAAAGTAGAAGAATTGCAAAAGGTGTTAACAGAAGAAGTAACTCTGGATAAAAAGGCGTCTAATGGAGAGGTTTTCGCTGGTTTTCTCCAAGGAATCGATCATAAGGCACATAGAGAAAGAACGGAAGCAATCTTCAGCTGGATTACCGAAAAATATCCAAAATTAGTAAAGGAAATAAAATGGAATCAACCGATGTTTACGGATCATGGTACATTTATCATTGGATTTAGTGTAGCGAAGAAACATTTAGCGGTTGCGCCTGAGGAGGCGACGATCAAGCATGTGGAAGAAGACATTCAAAAAGCAGGTTATGAATATACCAAAGGGATGATTCGGATTCCGTGGAATCGTGAGGTGAATTATGAGCTCCTAGAGAAAATGATTGATTTTAATATTTGGGACAAGGCTAATTGCACGACATTTTGGCGAAAATAACGGAAGCTAAGAAGAAAGGAGAGGATGAGATGGCATTTTTTCAAGATATGGTTTCCATCTTTAAAAAAAGAGATTTACCTTTTATAGAACGAGTGCAAGAAGCAGAAGGTGTTTATACGTTTCGATTTGAAAAGCCGCAGGAGGTCGCTTGGAAGGCTGGTCAGCATGGTTTATTTACGATTACCCATCAGAAAATCAAAGATCATACCCGTCCATTTACGATCGCTTCAGCGCCTGTGGAGAACGTGGTTCAAATGACGATGAAAATTAGTAATCATCCCAGTGAATTCAAAAAAGCAATGTTATCCTTACAGAAAGGAGACACTATCAAACTGGCTGGGCCTGTTGGCTCCTTTTATTTACAAACGGATAGTCCTGTCGTTTTGGTAGCAGGAGGGATTGGGATTACGCCATTTCGATCCATCCTTAAACAAATAGAAATAGAAGCTAAAGGGGCTCATCCACCCATTCATTTAATGTACTTGGACAGCAACAAATCTTATCTTTTCCAAGATGAATTGGATCAATTAGCGTGCAAGACGGCTGTTCAAGTGACCTATCTTCATGAAAGAAATCATCTGAATAAGGAATTAGATAAGCTGATTTCCTCCTCGACAGATAGTCAATTCTTTGTTGCTGGACCAAAAGATATGGTGGGAGCAGTAACTGCCTATTTACAGAAGCAGCAAGTACCTAAACGAAATATTAAAAAAGATGTCTTAATTGGATATTAATTTAATAAATGACCATTCACAGACCTCCTTTGTCGATAACGGAGGTCTGTGGACACTTATAGATTGCTTTCCATTTCATACAAATAGATAAAGTAAATGATAATCCTGCAAGTGGTTAGTATGCTGATAGCCCTCCTATTTCAATCAACCTCCGATGGACTCAACTAACAAGTAGTGGGAGCCCCGCTGAATGAAGTGTTAGTCTGAGGTAAATTCCTTCTCAAATTGCTGCATCATCATCATTTTAGCCGTCATACCTCCATTTGCTGCTGCATCTATTAATTGGCCGGCAAAGTTTTCTTTTGATTCTCCTGCTACAAAAAGGCCAGGGATATTGGTTTGTCCTAACGAATCGACCTTCAATTTGCCTGACTCTTCCCGTTCTACTTGTAAAGATTGGAGAAAACCGAAATCTGTATCCCAATGAACATAAGTAAAGGCACCTTCGATCGGTATCTCAATTCCATTGTCCAATTGAAGTGCTGTTACCTCGCCATGTTGACCTTTCATTCCAAGTACCTTTTGATAGTATATAGATATCTGTTTCTTTTTTAATAATTGTTTATCCGCTTGATCTAATATATCTGTGCCATCAGTAAATAAAATAATTTCTTTAGCGAAATTCGTGACAATTTTAGCTAGGTGCATAATCGCTTGAGTCGGATTAATAATTGCTAATGTTTTATTTCTCATTTCATAACCATCACACCAAGGGCAGTAAAAGACCGATTTGCCGTAAAAGTTCTCTATGTTATCAATAGTTGGCAGGCTTTCTCTTAATCCAGTTGCTATAAGGACTTGCTGTGCGGTATAGGAGCTGTTTTGCGTTGTCACATAAAAAAGCTGGTCTTGTTTCATTATATCGATTACTCGATCATGTATTTGTTCCACAGCATCATATTTCTTTACATCATTTGCCGCTCTTTGCCGGAACAGGCTTGGGGAAATACTGTCTTGGGTTAGATAACCGTGCGATTCATCGGTTACTTGATTACGCGGGTTATGATCATCAATAACAAGCGTATGTCTCATTCCTCTGCCAAAATTAAGTGCTGCACTTAATCCAGCTGGTCCTCCGCCAATAATAATAGCTTCATATACCATATTTATCACCTTCATATATATTATAGATTCACAATATCCTTAATTGGACTGAAAAGACCCAAACTTTACGTTAGATCTTTCAATGACTTACTTTTCAAGGAATGAAGTAAATTGTTTTCTGCTTCTTGCATAAGGGCTTGAATCTTACAGCCTTCTCCATGGTCAAAACTGTCTTCAAATAAGGTTTGTTCGCCGTCAATGGCAACGACGATATCGTAAATGGTGATCGCCTCCCAATTTTTCCTTAATTGATATCCTCCTTTTGCACCGCTTGAAGCAGTGATATAATTTGCTTTAACTAATCTGGTGAGTACTTTTGATAGATAGGTGGCGGAAACATCTAACGAGCTAGCCAATTCCTGTACCGGAACCCTTTGGGTATCAGCGTTATGCATAATCAGATATAGCAGTGCATGTAATGCATAATCGGTTGCCTTGGAAAATTTCATTTGTGATAATCAGTCCTTTAATTAAAGATATTGTGAATCTATAATAACTTAATTTAATGTTGCACACAAGTAGAAAGCAACAAGGATGTTACGAATGGCTTGATGGGGATAAAGAGGGCACCTAGTCACATGCTGGCTGTTCCCAAAAAATTAAGATTTTCTTAAGAAACCGTTAAGCTGTTCTTATGTTTTGGGGTGTACATTAATAATAGGAATTGTTTATATGAGAAAAGAAAAGGAGTATAGTCATGACAAAAAAACAGGTATATATTCTTTTAACAGATACAGGTTCCTTTTTTACAAGGTTGATAAAGTTGTATACCAAAAGGCCATATAACCATGCGTCGATATCCTTTCACTCGGAATTATCAGAGGTATATAGTTTTGGAAGAAAGAAACTAAGCAACCCCTTCAATGGAGGGTTTGTAAAAGAAAATGTAAAGCAGGGTTTATTTAAACAGGCGGATTGTGCTGTATATTCTATGACGGTAACAGATGTCCACATCGAAAAAATGAAACGATATATACAGGAAATAGAAGAGCAAAAGGAAGCTTATCGTTATAATTTCTTAGGTTTGCTTGGATTTATCGTGAACAAGCCGATAAGAAGAGACAAAGCATTCTTCTGTTCTCAGTTTGTTGCTACTGTGTTGATGGAGTGTCTTGTTGTTGATTTTGCAAAGCCTTCATCATTGATTGCACCTTATGATTTGCAGGAAATGTTGGAATTAGAATTGATATATGAAGGAAAGTTGAAAAATTATCATCATAAAGGTCGAGTTGATGAATACTATCTCCCTGCTTCAGAATCCGTAATGAACATCTATTCTCTTGACAGAAGCTGAAGCAGGGAAAACGAATGATGCAGGGGCTGAGATGATTTTCTGCTCTATGTTCTATTGTAATTGACAAAATCAATACTCCGTACAATCTTACACATATCTTCCATTATCCTTTCTTCTAGAGGCATGTTTGGTGTCACAGCGTAAATCTATAATAGCTATTGTTACTCCTTTCCTCAGGGGAATACTTTTTCCATGTTATCCAAACTAATGAAGCTGTAATATCACATTGAAAATTCTCTAGGGGAGCATTAAATTTTCCCTAAAGTTTAAAATCGTTTAAATCGTCTTAGTATTGGTTAGTTAAAAGCCAAAGTGTTTTGAAGCGTATTTGATTTTTGTTTTTGATATTGTTATAATTGTTGTGTTTGTATTGGGTGAATGGTAATTAAAGGAAGAAATGTGAATGAAATCATTTTTAGAATTACATGGCTAGGATTATTACTCTTTGTTTTTTTAGCATGTAGTAGCAATGATCAAGCTGAAAATAATGAAAATGAGACGTCTGATTCACCAGAACTAGAGGATACAACAGAAAATGTAGATGGTATATGCTTGGAATATAGGGGATATGAACCAGACGAAGGCGGGCAATTTCTTGTAGCTAATATAACGATGGGAAATATTGGTGATAGGTCTGTTACACCTCAAGAGCAGTTATATAATGAAGATTATTCTATGCTTTCTTCACTGGATGAGATATTTACGGAAAGAAATGATGTGTTAGAACCTGGAGAGGCAATTACCGGGAATTTAGTATATAATCATGGTTTTTTTGAGGATCATAATGTTTACTATCTAACATTTGAAGCTGAGGCTACAAAAGAAGAAACTAGATTTGAAATCTAGTACATAACTAGTAGTGTGTTCAACGAAAAGATGATATGGTAATTAAACTTATATTCATAATTTGGGAGGATTATAGTATTGAAAAAATTATTACTGACAGTATTATTTACAAGTTTATTGTTAGCTGCATGTGGAAGTGATGATACAGGAGAAACTACCGATTCAGGTGGAGAAGAAAACATGGAAAACACGACAGAAAATTCAGGGGAAGAAGAAAAAGAGGTTTATAGTATTGGTGATACAGCGGTTATTACCAGTGATTTATATGAGTTTGATTATCAGGTAACTGTCAATGATTTTTATTTTGCAGACGAGGTAAATGGAAAAACAATTGAAGATGTCATGACTAGTCGAGATGATGATTATACGTTGGCGGTAGTTGATGTCACGATTAAAAACATTAGCGATGAATCCTATATTCCACATCAAATGTTTTCTGCTAATTTATCAGGGATAGATGAGCAGGGTGGAGATACGTCTTATGATGAGTTCTTTCCTGAAGGAGATGAAGAATTGGCCCCTGGTGAGGAAGTACAAGGTCATGTAGTGTATATTGAAATGAAAGATTATCATGACGAATTTGCTTTCAAGTATGAAGTTATGTCAGATCAAGAAGTCATTTTTGAATTACCTCATCCTGAACAATAAAAAGAAGCCCTCTCTTTAGCGGAAAGGGTTCCATACAACATCTGTGAAAAAGCACTATGTAACATCTCTGCTGGATAGGAATAAAATATATAATTGTTAAAGGAGAGTTATCCTATTCAATCTAAAAAACAGAGTTATTTCATCAAAATAGGGTTTATTGTTTTTGGTATTGTTGCAGGAATTTGGATGATATATGATGTATTCAACATAGCAAGAACGCAAGATGTTGTTGGCAGAATGATATTGGTTGTTGGGGTTATTTTGATAATTATCTATGGTGTCCTAGGAGTGAAAAATCGATCTAAGTCTAAAAAATAAGCTTGGTAATGGGTTATATCAAGCTTATTTTTTATAATTGGCACCTGATCCATTACGACAACCTGTACAAGAAGCTGCACCAATACCGACAACAGAGTAAAAGGTAAGGTGCTGAAATTTCTTCCACATTTGCTAAACAAGTAGAAAATATAGGATGGTTAGGGGGGAACTTATTATGTTGAAAGGCAAGGGGTATTTAGTAAATATAGGATTTTTCATTTGTATTATTGGTTTCGCAATTTGGAGTGTATATGGTGATCTATTTAGCATGACAAGTACAGCAGATATTGTTGGCATAACCATGTGCATTGTTGGGTTTATTTTGATGATGATCTCAAATGTTCTAAAAATAAAAAAATGGTTGGGTCTAAAAAACAAGCTAGATAATTGAATATATCAAGCTTATTTTTTTGCATGTAACAGTTGATACGTAACCCAATCAGACAACCTGAAATAGTGGTTTGAGCTTTAACTCAGTGAAATTGTCCGTAAGACCTGCATCCAAATGGGGAGAGATTCCAAAGCAGTCTACGTTGGAAAGCTAATGGTGGAAAAGACATAACACATATTGTTATTTACATACATACTGTATGTATGTTAAAATCAGGATAACTAAAAATAAAGGAGTGGAGCAAGTGAGACTTAATAGTTTTTATCCAGTATTGATGACGAAGAATGTAAAGGAAACAAGTGCGTTTTATCTACAGTATTTTGGGTTTTCGATTGTGTTTGAGGCGGATTGGTATATGAGTCTGAAGCAGGAAGAGACTGGCAGCGAGCTGGCGATCCTACAAGCTGATCATGAAACCGTTCCTTCTTCTTTTGGAAAGCCTGTTCAAGGATTAATTTTGAATTTTGAGGTGGAAAATGTAGATGAAATATATCAACAATTGATTAAGGAAAAACACCTGCCTTTACATCTTGATTTGCGTGATGAGGCATTTGGTCAAAGGCACTTTATTACAAGTGATCCAAATGGCGTATTGATTGATGTCATTACAGTGATACCGCCTGATGAGTCCTTTCAAGACCAGTATAAAGAGGAAATATGATGAGTGAGTATATCCCTTTAAAATATTATTTTGATAAGGAATTGGCCTTGAGGCTGGCTGATTTAATTAAGCCGCATTACACTAATTTTTCTAAATATTCTTTTATAGATATGGTAGCTGTCGGGGTAGAAGGTAAAGAATTGAAGGATCGGGTCGAAGTGATTGCAAGTGCCTTAAAGCAACACCTTCCTGTCGATTATGAAGAAGCTTTAGCTGTCTTACGAAAAATTCTAGGACCGGAAAATCAAACCGAAGAAGGAATGTTTACCAACGGTTATTTTCTGATGCCGATCGCCTGCTTTGTTGAAAAATATGGCTTAGATCACTTTGATTTATCCTTGAAAGCATTGTATGAAATTACTAAGCGACATACATCAGAATATGCTATTCGGCCATACTTAATGGCAGACACAGATCGCTGCCTGATTTATTTTCAAGATTGGTTAAAAGATCCTAACTCACATGTCAGGCGGCTGGTCAGTGAAGGAACGCGGCCTAGGCTCCCATGGGCTAAAAAGATGCCGCTGCTAAAGAATCATATACAATATAATTTATCTTTGCTAGATCAATTAGTATCCGACAAGTCCCGTTATGTTCAGAAGTCAGTAGCCAATCATATAAATGACTTAACCAAAGAAAATCCAGAAACAGTGCTCCAATGGCTGGCAAATCATGATAATATAAATCCAAGGATAATCAAGAATGGATTAAGAACGTTAATAAAATCAAACGATGAACATGCATTGGCATTAATACGCCAGACAGAGTGAGGAGTGTAGTCGTTATGCGGAAAAATAAAGTAGAAACAGAGCAAACGATTCGAAATTTGATCAACATCGCACGTCATCATTTTACAGAATATGGATATGTAAATACGGCCTTAGAAGAGATCGTCAAAGAAGCGGGTCTAACAAGAGGAGCTGTATATCACCATTTTCGCAATAAAAAGGGGCTGTTTCTTGCGGTATTTGAGGCCATTCAACAAGAAATCGGAGAATATGTGGAAACAGCTGCTGCAAAGAGTAATCATAGCTGGGATCAGTTAATCAATGGGTGCCAAGCTTTTCTTGAGGGGGCAGCAGCGTCACATAATCAACGGATTCTTTTGATTGATGGACCAGCCGTCTTAGGTTGGGATACCTTTCGCAAAATGGATGAAAAGTATTCGATGAATTCATTAAGAGAACAATTGCAGCTGATGCAGGAGCAACATTTAATCCAGCCTGTTTCGACAGAGGCGCTGACACATTGTCTTTCTGGAGCAATGAATGAAGTGGTATTATGGATTGCTGATCATCTTGAACAAAAAGACGCCATCGAAGACGCGATGAATGTCCTGCGCCTATTGCTGGATGGGGTGAGAAAATAACTTTTGTTAGTAGGCAGCCAGGCTGTGAGGAAACAATTGATAAAAATTGATAAATGGTTCTTCCACTAAAAAATGTTCTTGTTGCGGTGCAGAAAAACATATGAAACTATCTGAACGTACCTACCATTGTTCGTGTGGTTATGTGGCAGACCGTGACTATAATGCAGCCATGAATATCAAAAAGGAAGGATTGCGCTTATTAGCGTTAGCATAGGAATAAAAACTCTTGGAACAAGAGGGTTAGCTCGGTCATTTTTCGTTGGCTAATAAAAGAAACGATAAGTCGAGAAGCCCCCACTTCAAGCGGCCTGGAAGGGTGATAAGTGGTGGGAGTAGTTCACCGTTACCGGGATGGTTTATACTGGAGATAGCTTATCTGAATCAGAGGAGGGAAAAACGTGGGAGAATATTGTGCAGATTGTGGTGCTTTCCATACTGAGGGAAGGACATGTCAATCGATTTATCATGACTTTCTGGCTTTAGAGTTTGAGGACTCTGCCTATGGACAAGTTCATTTTCTTACTGTTGCCTGTTATATGATTCAACATAATGGTTATAGTGGTGAAGCGCTAGTGTGGGTGGAATCAAAGCTGGGTACGTACCTTATGTATAACCTCTCTGGCCCTGAAATACGGAAACTGGCAGCCAAAGATACCTCTTCAAGTATTCGAAACTGGGAAGTGAACAGACAGAGGGAGGCGCCTCCATTGCCAAAAGTATCTTGGTCTATGACTATTGCTGATGTTAAACAGCAAATGCATGATGCAGAAAGTTATTGTGAATTAATTATAGAGTGGGGACGCAGGACATGGCGAGAGATGGGGCCTTTGCTTCCAGAGAAGGATCAACAGAAGAGGCAATCGGACTGAGTGCTGCTAATGCAGTCCAGTTCTTCTTGAGATAACTTGAACAGATCGTTAGGATTTTCTGCTTCCTTGCATAATCTAAATGACACTTTTAATTTTTCCATCCACATTCTGATATAATGATAGTCCAAATAACTTCAAAGGTGGAGATAATGTGAAAAAAAGAATAGCCTGTTTACATGCACATTATTTAAATATTACCTACATCGATACCTCATTTTCTACATATGATGTTGAATTCATCCATTTTGTTGATCCGGCTCTCCTGTATCACATGACATCTAATGAACATTTCACCGTGGCAGAGGCTCAAATGAAAGTGAAGGAGCAAATTAAGTGGGTGACACAGTGTCATGCGGACGCTATTCTGATTACATGTACCAACTATATTGCTTTATTACAAGAAGAAGTGCTATCAATATCCGTACCTATTATAAAAGTGGATGAACCGTATTTTGAAGCCATATCTCGTATACAGCAGCCTCAAACGATTCTATTTACTAACCCAGCCACCGTTCAGGGAACAATGGAGCGGCTCCATCATCATGCAGATCAACAACAAAATTCCTTAGATATAGAGATAACAGTAATAAACGCTGCTTTTGAATTGTTGATGAAAGGTCAGCAACAAGCATATAATCAGGCAATCTTAGAGGCTGTACAAAATATAGAAGATAGAATTATTTCGGTTGCTCAGCTATCTATGGTAGAGGCTGCTAAGCAAGCAGAATATGCGACAGCACAGTCTATCATCAATCCTTTGGCTCCCTTAGTTGATGCTGTTGTAAACCAGCTACACTTAGAGCAGATCGCGTCTATGTAAGTGTATAATTAAAGAGCCAAAATCAATCAATTTCCCACCTGTTCCACAAGATAAACTATATGTTGTCCAAACAACTGTATCTCGTTGTTAAGCCAATGCCATTCCTGCTGTTGCCAGTGTTACCACAGCATGGTTCTTGTTTTCAACGCTCCTATTTTTGGCTGCGTTTTTCCTATACCATTCATTACATTTGTAACTATTACTGCTAAAGATTCCATGTAATACTAAAACCGTCTAAGACATACCTGCACCATGTGAAAAGTTTTGAAGTCGTGATCAGCGATTGTAAGGTTAGTGATTTGTCCAGGCCAAACTAAACTTAATCCGGCTTTAGAATTTGGGAGATTACAAGAATGGATTGATTAATTTACCTTTGCAGATTTTCACAGCATTATTTTAATCAGTTTATATGGGAGCAGGTTGTAAGTCAGTCTGCTGCACCGTTGCTGGTTAAAGGCTGTTTTTGTTGAAAAGTTGAATAGGAAATAACTTTCTTTGTATATTAAGAAAACATATAATTCGCGGTGCCATAAGATTTACACAATAAGTATGTCAAAGATAAGATCCATGCCAGCTCCGGCTTATCGTTTGTGCCCTATTGTGGAAATTCCTTTACTATTTCTATGACTTCTATATTGCCATCTATTAAGGTTTCAACTAATTTGTCTTTACCAAGTTTATTAGGTTTTTGACTCCAGTAGTAATCTGCATTTCTCTCATTTTCTTCAGAATTATCAGTTCCGTCAAATACATTATACGCATCACCATCAAATACCTTACCATCTGTTCGTAATTTAACTATTTGATAAACATTTCTACCACTATTTATAAATGAATCTGCCCACATTTCTGCGTCTGAAAAAGTTTTTGAGGTGTATAAACATGACATTCTAGAAGGGTATTTTGGGTATTTTTCCTTTCTAACCTTTTCCAACGCTAATTCTCTATATGTTCTAACAGTCCAGTATTCCAAATTTGAATTGATAAATTTGGATAAGTTATCAATAGGCTTGGCGCCATCTAATATATTTTTACAAGCCATAACTCGGTGATAGACACCATTATAATGGTGTTTATCAAATATTATTATTTGTCCAAGCTTCATAGGTTTTTCGGTAACTACATGGTACACATACAATTTATCCATTATGTTTTGCACCCTCCATTAAGCTATATTCTCAGTATACCTTATTTTCTCAGGAACATAAATGTTCAATACATTAGGGCGCGATTGTTGAAATATACAAAAAGAAATAGCCTCTATTCCGGATCTACTTCCTTCCAATCCGGTTCTTTTTTAACAAACAGTTTTAGTGTTACAATCGCAAAGGAAAACGGAATGATTCCCAAAATCACAATTTCCATAAGAGCTGGTGTCGAAGAAGTTAATTCTTGGTGATAAGGATTTCCAAACATTTGCTGCATCGTTTGAAAAGCTAAGTGAAAACCAACCGCACTCCATACGTTCTCAGTGATAACACGAATCATACCTATCACAATGGCAATTGCTAGAAAAAATACGATTCGATCAATACTAGGTGCAGCTCCAATAATTAAAGCAAACAATACAAATAACACACTCTGAGTTAAGACTGCCCTCCATTTGGAAAGGGAATTGTTTAAGTTACGATAAAAATAACCACGGAAAATAAGCTCTTCCGGTAATGCCTCAGACATAAATACAAGTATTACCAACACGATAACAGCAACTAACAGCTCTCCAAAAGAGGACTGAAAATTTACCTTTGTCCACCCAAACAAGGAAAAAATGATTATTCCTAGCAATGCTGGTATAAGATAGCTGAGCCCTCCATAAACAAACGGTTTCCACCCCTTTTTGAAAGAGGTAAGCCTTAATCCTGTCCAGGGCCGTTTGTCTAGATACTTACGTGCAACAATAATCAATGGAATGACCAAACTGAATATAAGTAATGCTGATAGGATGTGAGCTGTACGATTGTATTCTCCCTCAACTCCTATCCAGGCATTAACACCACTGGATATCCACCAAATGACAGAGATAGCTGTGAAAACAATAAGTATTCTCCATATGAGTGACAGACGTTGATGATTCATATATACACTTCCTTTTTTCTCAAACTTGTTTCATAAAACAAAAATCTTGCTCAATCATCCTCTTTACAGAACATAAACGAAAAGATCGTTGAATCATAGTGACATTTGTAATAACAGCATTACGCCCTTTCTAGATAACCTCTTTGTTTTATTTTTGTACTGTACGAAGAATTTCACCGCCATAAACGAAAGTGCCGTGAATCACCTTGAAGAGCAAAAGGAAATATCCTCTGCGTCGAATTAACTTTTTGATATCTCTATCAGCCATGTCTTTTTCAGTTTGACGATTAACCACTATTGCTAATCCTATTCTGAATAATACGGCAAACATTGGGTAAACTCTGCTGTTCCAGTAAGATGAAGCTTAAAAATTTACTGCCTGATCTAACACTGTACCACCAGCAGGACGAGTGTATACCCCTAGTTCCACATTGAACAGATAGAAGCCATTGCAATTAATAAAAGCATAAACCCTCTGGCAATGTCCGGGGCAAGAGAACGTTTGGAATAATTAGCAGCAGTCATTTTGTTATTTTGCATCATGTCACCTCACAAAAAAAGATTTGTGTATAGTATAATTTGAGTTTTCAGTGGTGAATAGTGACATTTGTAATTCATGTTGCTTTAAAATAAAGTTAAGCAGCGAGCGCATGTAGTCTGTACTTTCAAAAAAAGCGTTGTTTTCCTATACGTCTCACTAAGGTAATGAGGCCAGTTTTAAATCTACTAGTTAAGTTCGTTACATTTGTAACTATTACTGCTCATTATCTCCTGCGATAATAACATCATAAAACAAATTCATGAAGGGGGTTATCGTACATGATAATTGCGTATATGAACGATATCGTAAAACGATATGGCTCTTTTCGAGCTTTAGATCATGTAAATCTTGAGGTAGAAAAAGGTGAAATTCTCGGTTTGCTTGGGCCGAATGGAGCTGGCAAGACAACATTGATTCATGCATTGGCAGGATTGATTAAAGTAGACTCTGGTGATATCTCGTTGTTTGGGAAAAAATTGAATGATCATATCATGGAGATTAAACAACAGATAGGCTTGGTCACACAAGACATTACCATATTTGACGATCTGACCGCTCGTGAAAACCTGGAGTTCTTTGGCGGAATATATGGTTTGAGAGGGGCTGAGCTTAAACAGCGTGTGGATGAAACCCTTGCTTTTGTACGGTTAACCGATAGAGCGAAAAATCTGCCTGCTAAATTTTCCGGGGGAATGAAACGGCGTTTAAATATCGCTTGTGCGCTCGTCCATCGACCGAAACTACTGATTATGGACGAACCAACTGTAGGAATTGATCTGCAATCGAGAAATTATATTCTGGAATCCGTCCGTGAATTGCAAAAGCAGGGCACCACTATTTTGTACACAACGCATTATATGGAAGAAGTCCAATCCCTTGCTTCCAAAATTGTCATTATGGATCAAGGCCATGTCATTGCCAAAGGTACACTAGAAGAGTTGGTTGAAAATATTCAACATGAAGAAAAAATACATTTAGAAGTAATAGATGAGCCGACCAGTGAGACTTTGGAAGAACTGCGCAGCCTTAATGGCGTCAAACAAGTAATACACAACAAGAAGAAAATCCAGATCATTTCCAGTGGTGGTGCAGAAAACGTTGATAACGTGCTTGCCGTGGTTAAAAAGGCAGGAGGAGTCCGTTCGGTTACAGCAGAGAAGCCAACATTGGAAGATGTATTCCTTACCTTGACAGGGAAAACACTGCGAGATGGAGAGGAGGAATAACATGCTACTCAGATCTGTTTATTTTGCGTTACGGAGAATGCTCCGTGGTTATATTGGCTTTGTTATTTTAATTTTGCTCCCTTTAGCGATTATAACGGTGAACGGCTTTGCGATAGGGGATGAGTTTGTTGATGAGTATGGACGGACTGGAATGGAGATGATTTCCATAGGTATCATTATAGGTTTTCAACTTGTTGGAGGCTTTTATACAATGGAAACGATCAAAGGTGATCTGTTTTCTGAAAACAGATGGCGGCTACGATCCTTACCTTATCCGATATATATTCATGCTATTTCTATTGTGATAAGCAGTGTCCTGTTTAATATCCTAAATGGAACCATTATGGTGTTGTTCACCTATTGGGTCTATGGTGTGAATTGGGGAAATATAGGCTGGGCTGTTCTTGTCCTTATGTTTGTTTCTATTGTGTCACAGCTCGTATTTTTGATAGCTGTTACAGTCATAAAGAAATACAAAATTGCTGAATTAATTGGATATGCGTATCTTTTTCTCTTTATGATTTTATCAGGTTATCTGTTCATTCCGATTCCAGACATAGTGCTTATTGATTGGATTAATCGCTATATCAATCCATTAACACTTGGTGAGACAGCTATTATCTATAGAATGCAAGGGTTGGAAACGAGTGAAATGTATCTGAGTATGGGGATGCTGATTGTGCTTTCTATTATATTAACAGTATTAATCGTACTGCTTGGCAGGAGGCGGTTGACATGACTATTTTCTTGTTTACGATTAGACGCTGTTTCAGAAATATTATGAATATCATCTTATTATGTGTTTTACCTTTTATTGTCATTCTTATGCCGAATGAAGAGTGGACACTACTTCCGTTAGGTTTTCAGCTATATGGTGTTGTATTATTTTTTGCAGCAGCCAGAATTACCAGCATTATCATGGAAGATCGTACAAAAGGAGTACTGATGAGAATTGGGGTTGCCCCTGTTACACATTTACAATATCTATGGCAAAACTTACTGGCTTATTCACTTATTTTAATTGTACAGATCGTAGTGGTTATTGCTGGCGGTATTTTATATGGCCATGATTTAATTAATCCGTTCTTACTATTGGTGGTGTATGTGCTATTTGCACTGACAGCCATTGGTTTTTCCCTGGCTTGGTTTTCCTTATTCCGGCATAAAGAGACAGCTTTTGTGGTTTTAATGAGTTCCATTATGCTGATGACGATGGCAGGAGGTATGATATGGTCGGTTGAATTGATGCCTGAACTGTTACAACGGCTTGCTATGCTATTCCCCACTTACTGGCTAGCAGAATCACTAATAATTGTAGCTACTCAAGCAGATCCGACTGAGCTGGCAGTACCGTTTGTTGTGCTGTTGCTGTTTACAGCAGCGTTCCTTGTAATTGGCAGTAAACGACGGCTCTCTTAATTTCATCAGCGGTGCCAACTTCGTGATCAAACAAGTAAGTAGTTTCTTTGGATGGATTCACATGATACACTGGAAAAAAGAAGACAGCGAGACTTGTATCCGTTTTTTTACCTTGCTTCCCTGTGGTACAGTAGTGCCTGTTGGAGGAGAGCTTTCAATCAGCCTGAAGTTGGAAAATGGTCTTGCAGCAATCAAAAATTTGTATGGCAGAAGGGGAATCAGCATATGGAGCCAAAGAAATATGAAGTATGGACTCCGGTGACGTGCACCTTTATATGGCGGTCTTTAGCTATTCTTTTACTCTGTATCTTTTGGCTTTTTAGTGATGACAGCGAGGCAGGAGTACTCCTTTTGCTGTTTCTGGCAACGATATCTCTCATGAGATGGAGAATAGAGATGCCTGCTTGGACAACTATTTTTGATCAGGTCGGTTGTTTCATTATAGCTATCTTTTGGCCAGGTGCCTGGTTTGCCCTTGCTGTTCCAATTTTTGAAACGATGCTGAAAGGAAAGCCGTGGTTTATATTGCTATCTTTCCTTTTTTTATTCATGGAATCTCAGTATTCATTGGTATTGCTGACGGTTTTATGTTCTGCAGCAGTTACTGGAATGGCGATCTATAACTGGTCACAGGATGTAGAAGCATATAAAAAGGAAGCCGATCGGGAGCGGCGGCAGCGATTCGAGTTAGAGACCTTTAAGCGTGAGTTGCTGTTGGCCAATGTGCAGACAGCAAAAGTGGCAGAATTAGCAGAACGAAACCGCATTTCAAAGTCATTACATGATCATGTGGGTCATGAACTGACAGGAGCTATTTTGGCATTACAAGCATTTGAACAACTCTGGAAGGAAGACGATCCACAAGCGGAACAGGTTTTTTTAAAAGCAAAAGAGAGATTTTCTGAGAGTTCCCGTCACTTAAGAGAAACCGTTCGTAACATGAAACCAATACATGCTATGGGTCTGGAAAGCTTTCAAGGCATAGGGGAGCAATTTAATAAGTGTCCAGTCGATTGGGAGATTCACGGAGATACATCAAAAATCCCAGTCTATTTGTGGGGGATATTAGAGCCATGTTTGAAGGAGGCGCTGACAAATGTGGCACACCATACGGAAGCAACACAAGTAAAGGTTTCCTTGGATATCAGTGAAAGCATTATTCGTCTTTCCATATTCAATGATGGTGTGCTTCGATCCGCGAATGGAAATGGAATTGGACTTAGAAATCTGCGGCAGCGCGCGGAATCAGTCGGAGGGAGTTTGTCTGCTTCTGTCCTAAGAGAAAGATTTCAGCTTGTTTGTGTTCTGCCCCTGGAAAACGACGAAAAGAGACTTAGTGAAACCTAGCATAGTTAGAAAGGAAAGAGGGCTTGGAGATGAAGATAATTATTGTTGATGATGACGAGATGGTATATGAGAGTCTTCAATTACTGTTTTCCCGTGAAAAGGATATCAAGGTGATCGGAACAGCAAATGATGGTGCACAAGCTATTGCTGCTTGTGAAGCCTCACAGCCAGATGCTGTTCTTATGGATATCCAAATGCCAGGAATGGACGGTATTCAGGCCACCCGTGAGCTTAAAAGACGCTGGCCGCAAATTCGCGTGATGATGCTGACAACTTTTGAAGATGAACGGAATATAAGATTGGCTTTGTTGGCTGGTGCGGAAGGATATCTGCTTAAGTCGGCGCCAGTGCAAGATATGGCACAACAGCTTCGGGCACTGGATTCTGGGAGTTCCGTACTTCATGCCAATGTATTAAGACAGCTGACACAACCGGAAAAGAAGGGACTAGACGTTTTAACGACACGGGAAACCGATATCCTTCAGCTTGTTGCACAAGGCTGCTCCAACAAAGAAATTTCCAGTCAGTTATTTATCAGTGAAGGAACCGTCCGTAACACGATCTCCATTATTTTAGATAAATTGGAAGTACGTGACCGAACACAGCTGGCTCTCTATTATTGGCGGAGGGTGTAGAGGTTAGCTAAATTGGATAGTGCGGTGATCACGCCTGACTATGTATTTTTGTCGTTATCAGAGAATGACTTATTGTGAAGAAAAAAGGAATATACCAAATCTGAGAGTTTTCTTGTACAGCAAAACCCCCTTGCAAACAATGAAATAACGTTTGCAAGAAGGTTCTTATTTATTCTTATTAAACTCTTCTACCGTGACCTAAAGCTGTTTATTTAATATTTCTCTTCATAAATTCCCTTTTACTTCTCCTGTTCCCCTAGAGACCCCTGTATACTTTACTGATCCATCTTTCATCACTTTTTTTAATGAGTATGTTTTGTTTTCTTTTTAACTATTTCCCAACCATCACGCTTACAAAATCGCTCTATTTCTCTCCATGTAGGCATGTAATTAGCTGCTTGACTCCCTCAACATCATCTTGTAAAAAAATATTCATTATAAAAGGGAGATGGCTGCGTCGATTGGGAGATCTGGAATATAAGGAATAGTCATTCAAATAGTCTTCTGCATAATCAATGAGGAACTCGGCTAGATCAGTAACTGCTTCTTCTTCTGTTTCTCCATTGGCTACAATATCAAAGTCTCTAATGGATAAGGTAATAGTACCATCACTTTCGGGCAAAACTGACGCGTGAAAACGAAAGGAATCAAAAGCATGAGAAGTTGTTCTTTACTTAAAGCTGCCCATTCATATCGATTACGTTTGACGAATTGCGGGCCCTTATGAACACATCATCATTAAATTTCCCCCAGTTTTTACGCACATCTGTTGCTTTTAAGACTGTTTCCATTCGTTCTAGCAAGATAGACGAACCATAAGTAATCAACTAAAGAAATAACGGAGTAAATATTTCTTGTGTGTGTTCAAACAAGATAAGACAAATACATTTAATTTGGTATAATAGTAAAAAAGTAATAGTTACCATACGTTCATTCTCATTCATTGAATAAACAGGGAGTGATTGCACGTGATTATCATTGCCACCAAATTGCATATCCCCAAATCTCGAGCAGCACTTGTGGAGCGGACTCGTTTGTTTCATCGGTTAGATAAAGGGCTGGAGCATGAGCTCACCTTGATTACAGCCCCTGCCGGGTATGGCAAAACAACCTTGCTCAGTGAGTGGGCAATAACACTGGATCAGCCTGTTGCTTGGGTATCGATAGATCGGCGGGATAACGATCCTGCCCGATTCTGGGGCCATACGATTGCCGCACTGAAGCAAGCTTATCCGGATTTTGATGAACAGCCTGTACTTCGTCATGTCATCGAAGATAAGGCTGGAGACGCACTGGTTGCGGCACTTGTTAACGAATTGAATCGTATGCCACAGACACAGGTTATCATATGGGATGATTTTCATCTGCTGATTGATCCAGTGATTCTAGAGAGTGTTGTTTATTTGCTGGAACGGCTTCCTGCCCATGTCCATCTTTATATCACTAGTCGAGTGACGCCTTTATTATCTTTGTCGCGATTACGAGCAAGAAATGGCCTGAACTTGCTGGAAGCGAATGATCTCCGTTTCAATTCAGAGGAAACGACCGAATTCTTTGTTAAGAACGGCGCAATGCAATTGTCCTATCAAGAAGCAGCGGCTGTGCAAGAACGAACGGAAGGATGGGCTGCTGCGATGCGGCTAGCAGTCATGTCTTTGCCCGACAAGGCTGATTCGATTGCACTAGTTCAGAAGATGACTGGAATGGAGCGTGATATTTCGAACTACTTTTTCGAGGAAGTGTTTTCCTATCAATCAAAAAGGATGCAGCGCTTTTTAATGCAGACATCGATTTTAGAGCGAATGACTGGTGAACTTTGTCGAACGGTGACTGGAATGACTGAGAGTGAAGCATATTTGCAGCAATTGGAGCAGAACAGTTTGTTTCTTGTCCCTTTAGATGAACAGCAGGAATGGTTCAGGTATCATCATTTGTTTCAAGCATTTTTAATAAGACAATTGAAAAAAAGTAAACCGCTCGAATGGCAAGGGTTTCATCTTACTGCAGCAAGATGGCTGGAGGAGAATGGCTATCTTGATGAGGCAATTGAACATTATTTAACAGGGGAGGATTATGAAGCGGCGCTTTTTTTATTGGAAGTAAGGACACCAGAATTGATGATCCAAGAATGGACAACGCTGGGGGGATGGCTTAGTTCCATTCCGGCAGTATTATTGTTTACCAAGCCCAAACTGCTGCTGGCCAAAATCGCTGCTCAGTATTTATCAGGGCGGGTCGAGGCCTCTAATGAAGCGTACTGGCAAGCTGTTCGCAAGCTGGAAGAAGACAATTCCTCTCTTTCTCCGAAGGCCATTCAGACATTGCAAGCGGGTCTTCCCTTTTTGGTTGCATTCCGCACATTTTTAGATCGAGATTTTGAGTTCGTCGTGCAATATTCAAAGGAATATGTCGCAAAACATCCAGAAGGGGATTTATTCGTTGGATTTGGCAATGGTCAAGATGGTTATCATCCGGTTTGGGATATTTATGTATCTGATGATAGTTTGAATCTGACCGAAGAAGTAGTTCTTCCTTTGCTGTCTATTTGGTCTGAAACAGGACAAGTATATTTTATTGCTCATCTCCATATCGATTTTGGCAAATTACAGTATGAACGTAATGATCTGCATGAAGCAGAGCGGTATATGCGCAAGGCATATGATATCGGGAAATCGTATGGTAATTTGAGTCTTGTGATCATAGCTGAACTATGGCTTGCCCGCATTGCAGCTGCACAAGGAGATTGGAAAGCTGCGAATGGCAAGCTGCAAGAATTAGGCAAACAAGATATATTGGAAGCGAATACACATTTGTCAAGGCGGATTTCATTGGTTCAGGGAACGTTGGCAAAGATGCAAGGAACAAAGAAATATATCAATCAATGGATAAGAACAAGCGGCTTAAGATATACAGATGAAATCCCGGCATCCATGATGGAGGAATACAATCTATTGGCCGTCTTCTTGGCAGAAAAGGGACAAATAGAACAAGCTACGGCGTTAATAGAGCGGCTGATTCGCCACGCAAATAAGACGGGTCGGCAAGGTGAACAAATCCGTTTACTTATATCGCAGAGCAGAATTCTTTCTTTACAGGAAAAGCAAGCACAATGCATGGATGTATTGGAGGAAGCTCTGGCCTTGGCATGGCCGGAGAATTATATCCGTATTTTTGTGGATGAAGGAGCTGCACTCGGAGAATTATTGAATCGATATATTAAGCGGCGTCAAACGCAACATCACCGTCCTAGCAAAAAAGTCCCTCTGTCATATGTGAAACAATTGCAACGACTCATTTTTCCACTCGGAACAGAGACTCACGAATCCGCCTTGGTAAATGGGTATAAACCCTCTATCACGCGAAAGGAACAATCTGTTCTCCATCTGATGGACAAAGGACTTTCTAATAAAGAAATGGCCAACGAACTGGAGGTTTCACTCTCCACTATCAAAACACATATTAATAATATTTATAGCAAACTACAGGCCAAAAACCGATTGCAGGCGTTGGAACGTGCCAGAACATACGAATTGTTCTGAGTCGTTCTTTTTTTTGAATCAAATCTAAATATTTCCCTTTTTCTGAGTGATAGGGTTGACTACCGCCAGTATGAAAAAGTTCAGCGTTGATTGGACTCTTTTCATATAAAATGGTCAACTCATCCTATCATTCGCCTATTTATAACTGGCGGTGTCCCGGAAGTCATGTTACATTGGAGGCAGGTAAAGTGGCATTGACTAATTTAAGAAAAGAGGGATCATTCATGTCCAATCGGCTGATAGGGAAAGTTATTGTCATCACCGGTTCAACCCAAGGGATTGGTAAAACAATTGCTCATTTTTGTGCAAAAGAAGGAGCTTATGTAGTAGTTAATGGGAGAAATAGTGAGACTGGAAAAGCGGCGGCAAAAGAGATTGAAACAATGTATGGCACAAAGGCAGTTTTTATCCACGCAGATGTTTCCACAGAGGCGGCTTGCCGGGAATTAATAGAAAAGACGATAGCTTATTTTGGCCGGATAGACGGCTTGGTTAATAATGCTGGTATTTTTCCGCGTGGTACCATTTTAGAAACAGAAGAGCCGGATTTCGATGCCATCTTTGCTGTCAATATGAAAGGTGCCTTTTTCTGTTCTAAGTATGCCATTCAAGAAATGTTAAAGACAGGCGGGGGTTCCATCGTACAAATTGGCTCTACCAATGCTTATAAAGGAGCAAAGGAATTAGTGGCCTATTCTTGTTCCAAAGGGGCGATGCTTACCCTGAATCGAAGCATTGCTGCCCATTACGCAAAAGATGGTATCCGTTCCAATTGGGTGACGGTCGGCTGGGTTGCTTCTAAAGGTGAAATAGAATTACATGAAAGCATGGGAATCAGTGAAGCGCAATTGAAAGAACGGGCAAAAACTGCTGTTCCGACGGGGGAAATGCAGACAGAAGAAGATATTGCCCATGGTGTGATGTATTTACTTTCCGATGAATCGAAACAAGTAACAGGTACAGAGCTCGATATAAATGGCGGGCTTGGATTATAGAAGGGAGATTGATAAAATGAACAGTTCAGAAAGAGGTCAAGCTATTTTACAAGAAATAAAAACGACTAATGTACCACAAAATATGTTAGCCGTTTGGTATCTCGGTCAAGCTAGTATAGTAATCAAAGGACACGATCATAAGGTTATAGCCATTGATCCGTATTTAGACTCGGTACCTTATCGTAATTTTCCACCTCCTTTTAGTGGGCAGGAGCTAACGGGTGTAGATTATGTTTGCATTACTCATGACCATATTGATCATCTGGATCCAGTCACAGTGAAGGCAATGACAGCAGTAAGTAAGAAAACGAAATTTATTGCACCGCCATGTTGTGAGGAATTATTAAAGACGTGTGGTGTCGCAGATGAAAATATCATTCAAGCAGATACCAACCATCCGTTGATGGAATCTGGTATAGAGATAAAAGCGATTCCGGCCGCCCATGAAACGTTTGAGTATGATAACAATAAGCAGCATCGTTTTGTCGGTTATATGATCGACTGGCAAGGTGTTAAGCTGTACCATGCTGGTGACACCGTTGTGTATGACGGATTAGTAGAGTTATTAAAAGAAGAGCGAATTGATCTAGCTTTCCTCCCGATAAATGGCAGAGATTATTTCCGCAATCAGAAGAATATTATCGGAAATATGGATGTACGAGAGGCAGCGGAATTAGCTGTGGCAGCAGAAATGAACACAGTGATTCCGATACATTATGATATGTTTGCAGGTAATACAGAATGGCCTGGCAGGTTTATCGATTACCTTTACGAGCACTATCCATTTCAAAAAAGTCATGTTTTAGCCAGGTTTGAACGATATATATTTGTATCCGAAAAGGCAATATGACAGCGGATACAGCTGTGTGATTGGAATTAGCTATAAGATTCGAGTGGAAAATAATGCAACGATGCAGTATCAACAATGAATAGCAGTTCAGCAATGCTTATTTCGCCGCAGCGAACCAGTTGCGGTGACTGGATATGGATTGAGACAAGAATCAGAAACTGTACATCTAATCAAACAAAAAGGAGGGCATGTATGAATATTACTTTAAGCAATGGCGAGAATCTTTCCTATGTAAAAAGAGACGGCGGGGAGCGTGTTTTACTACTAATCCATGGAAATATGGCATCGTCTGTTCAATGGGATTTATTACTTGAAGAAATGGATCCTGCTTTTACCATCTATGCCGTTGATTTACGTGGTTATGGAAAATCAAGTTATCATCAGCCAATCGATACTATAAAGGATTTTTCTGATGATATAAAGCAACTTGTTGACCAATTAGATTTGCGGAAAGTTTGCTTGATGGGGTGGTCAAATGGTGGCGGTGTAGCTATGCAGTTTGCTGCTGATTACCCAGAACATGTCGATAAAATCGTTTTGCTCTCTTCCATGTCTACACGAGGTTATCCGGCTTTTCAGACCAATGGTGAAAGAATTCATTCGAGGGATCAAATTGTAACAGATTCGGGCTTAAATATGATGGTAGAGGCCCAACAAAACAATAATCAGGCGTTTTTCAAAGCGGCTATGGATCAAGTGCTTTATTCTGTTAATCAACCGACAGAAGAACAGTATCAAACCTATTTAGAAGCCGCAACACAGCAACGGAATACATTAGATGCTGCCCATGCAGCAAATGTGTTCAATATAAGTACAGTATCTAATGGTGTGGTTGATGGAACTGGTGACATACAGAATATCTGTGCCCCTATTCTAGTAATCTGGGGAAGCCATGATCTAATAGTATCAGAAGAGATGACACTTGAAATAATAGAGGATTTCAGACAGGCAGGAATTAACTTCCGTTATGCTCCAATAGATGCAGGACACGCTTTGCTGGTAGATAATGTAGAAGCAGTTCTGGAAGAAACCTATAAGTTTATTAATATCGCATAATAGCATGTATCTATTTTTATCGGTATGTTTTCATATCCTTTTGCTGGATAAGAGCCTATTTTGGTCACTTTTACTTTCAAAATAGGTTCTTTTTTACACTCAAAAAAGGTGAGTCATTATTATAAGGCAGCGCTGTAGAGTTCAGTTATCTTAGCCTGTTTTGATAAAAATGAATAAAATCATTGACAATTCATTTTTTAGTATGTTACATTGTGAATGAATAATAAATTAATTCATTCAATACAAGAAGAGGTGCTGGAATTGAAACAGTTGGATAAACGACAACGTATTTTTGAATCTGCTCATCATTTATTTTGGGAGCAAGGATTTAAAAAAACAAATGTAGCTGCCATTACGGAACGAGCGGAAGTAGCGGTTGGGACATTTTATAAATATTTTTCATCCAAAGAGCAAATTTTTTCTGAAGTATATCAGACGGAAAATGAAAAAGCAAAACGAAGAATCGTCGCGCAAATTGATATGGATCAATCACCAAAGGAGGTGATCAAACAATTCTTAACGTTCATGATCCAAACAAGTGAAGAAAATCCAATTTTATCTGTATGGTACCAGAATACGGAAGTCACGCAAATTATTATGGAGCATATTCAAGAGCCAGATGTGTGGCAGAACAGTTATGTGTACAGTTTCCTAATCGAGAATATTAAGCGTTGGAGAGAAGCTGGTCAATTTCGAAACGATATTGAACTAGACACCATCATTGCACTGTTTAATGCATTAGTAGTTGTTGACAACCATAGGGAAGATGTCGGGAGCCACCATTATCCGCAAGTATTGGAGTTGTTGGCAGAGATGATTGTTGATGGCTTAAGCACGGAATCGTAAACACCACTTTGTTTAGTGGTGTACACTTTTATCACAAAATGAATGAATAATTAATAAATTCATTCAATAATGGGGAAATAATGAGTAATCAACCTGAAAAAATAACACAACAGAAAGGTGGACGTACAATGGGATGGCAAATTCTGGGGTGGTCTTTGGTAATTATAGGTGTTGTAATTATACTTTGGGGACTCTTTGAGTTTCCGATGAATCAGTGGTTAGAACTTGATTTTCTGAGTTTTGTGGTGAGCGGTATGGTATCGATCGCTATTGGGCTTGCTATATGCAAAGCTGCTGCATTTCTAATTATAGCCGCAATTCTTATTTCCACACTGCTGCTGGTCGTTTATATCTGGCAAGCTGCATTAGGCATGGGGATGTCTATGATAAGTTATATTGTGATGGCAGCTCTTGTAACATGGTTAATCAGTCTTGTTCTCAAGTAACAGAAATTTGATAAAAGAGGTGAGGTGTTTGATAAAGGATAAACGATCTTATGCTTTATCAGAGCTTGCTATAGAAGCAAAAGGTCTTGTAAAAGAAATTGCGGGAAATCGGATAGTGGATGATGTGAATTTGCGCATTTTCAAAGGAACGGTATACGGTTTCCTTGGCCCAAATGGAGCTGGCAAAACTACGACAGTACGCATGTTATCTACATTACTTCCCATAGACGGCGGTACGGTAGCGGTATTTGGTAACGACCTTGCAAGTGAACCGAAGGAAGTGAGAAAACGAATCAGCTTGGCAGGACAGTATGCTGCTTTGGATGAGGACTTAACAGGAATAGAGAATATCATAATGATTGCCAGATTATTAGGATATTCTCAGAGCCAGGCAAAAAAACGTGCGGAAACATTATTACGTGTGTTTGGAATGGAAGAAGCGGCAAAACGTCAGGTGAAAAATTACTCAGGAGGGATGCGTCGTCGGATTGATATTGCAGGAAGTATTGTCAGCATACCTGATATACTTTTTCTTGATGAACCGACAACAGGGCTTGACCCTGAAAGCCGCAATCAGGTTTGGCAGATGATTCGCAGTCTTAGAGACGCTGGTACGACGGTGTTCTTGACAACACAGTATTTGGAAGAAGCAGACTACTTGGCAGACCGCATTGCAATTATTAAAAAAGGAAAAGTGATTGCTGAGGGAACAAGCAGTGAATTAAAAGCTTCTCTAAAAATGGGGGTATTACGGATCCGTTTTGCTGATTGGGAGGAGCGTCATAAAGCAATAAAGATTTTAGCGCCCGCTGTCTCTGAAAATTCAAATCCACTAGAATTGCTTTATGAGGTGAGTGATTACACGACAGCGATGGAAGAGATCAGAAAATTAGAAAAGGAAAAAGTGGGTGTCCATGAATTTTCCTATGGGCAGCCAAGTCTCGATGAAGTATTTCTGCAACTGACTAGTTATTCGGAATCGTCCTATCAAGATCAGCCAAAGGAGAGAGCAAACTGATGGATCAGCCAACAGAAACAAACAGTGTTCATGAGAAAAAGCTTTTCAATAATTTGATGACAGAGGCACAGCAACCAAAGCCCCCCAACGCATTATCTTCCTCATTGATTTTTGGAAGAAGAGTGCTCCTGAGGATCAAACATGTACCAGAACAATTGATTGATATTACAGTTCTTCCAGTGATTATTCTGCTGATGTTTACTTACTTGTTTGGCGGAGCAGTTGCTGGATCCACAGCAGATTATTTGCAATTTATCTTTCCAGGCGTGCTTGCTATGACAGTAACTATGTTAACAATGTATACGGGAATTGATTTAAAGAGAGATATAGAAAAAGGAGTGTTTGATCGTTTTCGAACACTGCCAATTTGGCAGCCTTCACCGCTTGTTGGTGCATTGCTTGTGGATATGCTTCGTTACCTTATTGCGGCAGCTATCATGTTAGCGCTAGGTCTTATCCTCGGTTTTAGACCAGTGGGAGGTATTACTGGCATCCTCTTAGGGGTAACGTTGGTTTTGTTTTTTGCCTTTTGTTTATCTTGGATCTGGACGATGCTTGCCTTGATTCTTAAAACGGAAAAGTCATTAATTATGGTAAGTACTATCTTCATCGTGCCTTTTACCTTTGTCAGCAATGTATTTGTAGATCCCGAAACATTGCCAGTTTGGCTGTATGGATTCGTTGATATTAATCCCATCTCGATCGTAGTGAGTGCGATTCGTGATGCCATGCATGGTGTTGTAACACTAGCACAAGTGGGGTGGGGAGTGCTTGTTTCCGGTATGATTGCCGCTACTTTTGCGCCAGTGACGATATACCTGTATCAGTATAAAAAGAAAGGGTAGATCTGGCGTGTTTGTGCTAACTGGTTATTGAAAAACTAACATAATGATGTTCAAAGAACAAACCATTTTAATTTATTTCATTGAACTGGTTTGTTTTCTTTTGCGTGAAAAGACATAAATCTAGATGTTCTTTTATATAGTGATTATTTTTTCTTGAATCACACGCAACGTGTTGTTTTATACTGAAGTTGTAATCAAAAAAAAAGGAGCGGATCAAATGTACTCGATTGGCCAATTATCAAAAAAGACAGGTGTGACGGTACGGACATTGGATTACTATGACGAGATTCAACTGCTCAAACCATCTTCTGCAACAGAAGGAGGTCATCGTCTATATGATCAACATGATGTATTGCGGCTGCAGCAAATATTGGCTTTGAAATATATGGGTTTTTCACTAGAACAAATCAAGGAGAAATTGGGTGAATCAGCAGTGAACTGGCAGCAGTCATTGGAACAGCAATTGGATATGGTACGTCAACAACAGAAACAGTTACAGGCTTTAGAACAAGCACTGAATGGCGTATTGTACTCCATCCAGTTTGAAGAAGAGGTGAAATGGTCACTCATCTTTGAGATCATCCGTTTATTTCAACAGGATAAAGAAATAGTGCAACATCTTTATGACCCTTACCTTAACAAAAAAGAACAAAAGATAATCAAAGATATACAGGCTGAAAGAAGTATAGATGATGTTCAGGAGTGGTCTGACATTATTGGTGATGTGAGAGCTGTGTTAAACAAGGATCCCTCCTCAGAAGAAGTTCAACGTTTAGCGGAACGGTGGATGCAAAAAGTATATGACATGTTTGGTGACAATCATTATTTAGCGGCAAAAATGTGGGATGTTATTAAAGAACATTCAGGTGGAATTGCCGTGTATCCTATGGATGAAGATATCGTTCAGTTCATGAATAAAGCTATCGGTATTATGTATGAACGAAAAGAATCGTCATAACAATGAATTAAATTGCTGGAAACGGGGAGCGAATCCCAACAAAGTGAAAGAAGAAAGGAATCATGAATGACGTCATTCTACATATAGCAGATGTTCTAAAACTGATAAATCTCACTGCCTTTCAATAAAGAGCCTCTCCATTAATAACCATTTTGCTTAGGTGTCGACATACAGAAAAGTGAGGAGTATTGCAATGGATGTTGTAGTAGCAACGCGAAAATTTGTAAAACAAAAATTATCTGGAGAAGCAACAGGACATGACTGGTGGCATATTGAACGAGTTTATTCGAATAGCCTGCAAATTATGGAGGAAACTAATAAGCAGGTTGATAAAGAAGTGGTGGAATTGGCGGCCCTGCTGCATGATATTGCGGATTGGAAATTTCACCATGGTGATGAGCAAGCTGGTCCAAGAGTGGCAAGAGAGTGGTTAGAGTCTCAACATGTTGAACAGGATATGATTAATCATGTTTGTCAAATCATTCAAGATCTTTCTTTCAAGGGTGCTGGTGTAACATCTTCAATGGAGAGTTTAGAAGGGCAAATTGTTCAAGATGCAGACCGGTTGGATGCTATGGGGGCTATCGGTATTGCGAGGGCGTTTGCTTATGGGGGGATAAGGGGCAGGAGTTATTTAATCTACTAGTAGAACCGAAATTGCATCAAACTCCTGAGGAATATAAATCACAGTTAACAACAACGGTTAATCATTTCTTTGAAAAGCTTCTATTACTTAAAGACCGCATGAACACTTCCACAGCTAAAAAGGTGGCCGATCAACGTCATCAATATATGGTGATGTTTTTAGACCAGTTGATGAGAGAAAGTAATTGTCAGGAATCGTCTCATTTTCATAGGCTTTCTCTGTATAGATAAAAATTAAAAAACAGTTGAAAGTGACTAGTGTTAAAAAAGACAGAACCGCCGATGTACAGGCAGTTCTGTCTCAGGTGTATTTTATGTGTTGCTTAGCTTGCTTAAGTAAATCCTCTACATAATCGGCTTTTTCATCTGAATAAGAGAGCAGTGTAGTATGTCCATTTTGGATGGTTTTAAGCTTCTTTTCGCTGTATTGCTTAGCTATATCTGGATTCTTCTTTAAGTAATCCCTTATGAGCAGGTTGTTTACCCAGTGCTCTCCGTTCCAGACGACAACAGCAAGATTATAAGCATGAACATGGCGTTTTCGAAAGTATAATCTCCCCTCTACACCAGCCTCTCCAAATTCTTCATAGCCAAGTTTTCTTAATTGACTAATTATGGAGTTATGTAACTCCAAGGATTTCACACCTGCCAAGATATCAATAATCGGTTTTGCACACATTCCTGATATCGCTGTACTACCAAAATGTTGTATGTCGACTGCAGTTTCCTCGAAAATTTCCAAAAGATTTATTTTTTCGTTTTGAAATAGAGTATCCCACTGTTCGTTATAAGGAACCACTTGGATAAGCTCATCTATGTCCATCCGATTGTTCCTCCCTTTTTGATGACCTGCCGCCTCAAACATGAAATTCACGCTTATCTAAGTATGTAAGCACAAGCTGGTTTACTACTCCCCCCGTATCTTAATAAGATCCACCAGCTCTCATGACAACCTCATTGGGGAATTATTCCTGCTTATCTATAAACCAATAATACATTTCCACAAGAAAAAGTGCGTGATTCGATTAAATCAAGTTTTTGTTTAACGTCATCAAATAATCGTTGACCTTTTCCTAGTAGAACAGGATTGATAATCAGGCGGTATTCATCAATAAGATCATGCTGGATAAAAGTCTGAGCAATGTTGGCACCTGCAAGCAGTGCCAAGTTTTTTCCAGGCTGTGATTTCAGCTGTTCCATTTCCAAAGCTATATTTTCGTTTACCACTCTAGTATTCCATGTCGCTTCTGTTAATGTTCGAGAGAAAACAACTTTCTGCATTTGATTCATTTTTCGGGCAAAGGCTTGTTCTTTTTTGGAATTTGTACTATGAAACTCAGCGGCCGGCCAGTGTGAAAGCATCATGTCATAGGCAATCCGTCCATAAAGCAGTGTGTCTACAGAATCTAAAAAATCATCCATATAATCATGCATCTCCTGATCCATCACATGCCATGAACTATCCCCGTTTTCCCCAGCGACAAATCCATCTAATGACATTACCATGGATAAAACAATCTTGCGCAATGGTCCCACTCCTTTTTACAGCTAGTTACATGATGGAGATCATGTACTTATGTTTCTTAGTATAAGATATAAATCATGCTAAGATTTCTTGCAGATTGCTGTTTTTCAAGCAATAGCAGAAAAATCTTTAAGAGGGTTTCATAAAAAAAATCGTTCTTTAAGATGAATATAAAAACCCCCCACCTATCAAAAAACATTGAAAAGGAGGAGGATTTATGGTAAATTTATATAGATATGTAGTGTTTTATTATTTTCAAATATATTTTCCCTATTTTAATAGTACACTATATAGATTGCTTAGTCAACCTTTTTGTGAAAATTTATTTAGAGGAGTGTTTGCTATGAAATCAGAACTTCAACAGGAACAAAAACGAGCAGACAGTGTGATAAGGACGATTGCGGAGGAAATGAACCGATTGGAAGCAGAAACTGTCAAACGTAAGAACGAAGTAGTTCATATTCGTAAACACTTTTGGGATGAGGTCAAGATAAATACGGACACCTTTGATGACTATCTGGAGACGATTATTGGTTTACGGCAAGAGGCTCAAGCATTATCAGTCAGTCAAAGCAGCCATAAGCACGCCTCTGAACGTTTAGCCACTCTGCACCGTATGCAAAGGAATCCTTATTTTGGGCGGATTGATTTTATCGAAGAAGGGACTTCAGTGCCAGAACAAATTTATATTGGAATTTCTTCGCTTATGGATAAGAATGGGGAGGATTTCTTGATATATGACTGGCGTGCTCCGATCTCCAGTATCTATTATGATTATCAGCCAGGGCCGGTTCAATATGACACGCCTGCAGACACTATCCATGGTCAATTGGAGAAAAAATGGCAATACCTGATTCGTGATGGTATCCTGCAATCCCTATTTGATACAAGTCTCACGATTGGAGATGAGATTTTACAACAGGTGTTAGGCAGAGGAAATGATAAGCAGATGCACAATATCGTTGCGACAATTCAGCTGGAGCAAAACCAGATTATTCGTCATGATCAGGGGAGACTGTTGATTGTGCATGGAGCGGCAGGAAGTGGTAAGACATCAGCAGCACTGCAGCGTATTGCTTATCTACTCTATAAATACCGCGAAAGTCTGCATGCGGATCAAATTATTCTTTTTTCACCGAATGCTATGTTTAGCAGTTATGTTTCCAATGTACTTCCAGAATTAGGTGAAGAAAATATGCAGCAGGTCACTTTCCAAGAATACTTAGATCACCGTCTAAGTAAAAAGTTTGATGTGGAAAATCCCTATGAGCAGCTGGAATATGTGTTAACGGCGAACCATACACCGTCATATCAAACAAGACTGGCGAGCATCCAATTTAAGGCCTCTACTCGTTTTTTCGAGGCGATTCAGTCGTACAGACAATCCTTGGAATTAGCGGGTATGTTGTTTAAGCATATTAGCTTCAGAGGGCAATCCATTGTTACTGCCCAACAAATAGCTGAACGATTTTACAGTCATGATACATCACTTCGCTTTTATAATAGATTAGAAAAATTAAGAGATTGGTTATTAGCTAAGCTGGAGGAGTTTCAAAAAAACGAACAGCAAGAGCCATGGGTGCAGGAAGAAATCGAACTATTGAGCAATGAAGAATATCATCAAGCCCATCGCTATTTAGCCAAAAAACGAGGTTTTGAAAGAGAAGCGATTGCTGACTATGAGATGGAGCGAGAAGCCTTGGCTCAACTGCTGATTCAGCAAAAAATAAAGCCATTGCAAAAACGAATCCGAGCATTTCATTTTATTAACTTTAAGGGGATATACAAACAGTTCTTTGCTGATCCTCAGCGAGTTACACAATGGGTGGAAGGGGAGACGCCGGATCAGCTAGAGGCTATTTGTCACTCTACATTAGAAATGCTGGCAGAAGATAAATTGTATTATGAGGACGCTACGCCGTTTCTGTTATTAAAAGAGCTGATTCAGGGCTTTCAGATCAACAGCTCAATCAAACATATTGTTGTGGATGAGGCGCAGGATTATTCTCCATTTCAATTTGAATTTCTGCGGTGTTTATTTCCTGCGGCCAGGATGACAGTACTTGGTGATTTTAACCAGGCGATCTTTGCTCATGCGAGTGAAAGGGTGGATTTCCATACCCTTACTAGTCTTTACGGTTCCGATAAGACGGGACTCATCAATATGACAAGGAGTTATCGTTCAACCAAGCCGATTATTGAGTTTACCAGAAGCCTTGTTCCTAATGGGAAAAGTATTATTCCTTTTGAGCGCGATGGAGAAAAACCGTCACTGCAGCAATTGCCCGATTATCAAGAACTGCACAGCCATATTACTGCCAAGACTGCCGATCTGCGCAGCCGTAACTATCAAAGCATTGCGATTATCTGCAAATCGGCAGAGGAAAGTGAACAGGCATATGAAGGATTGTCTCATATTGATGGTATTAAGCTTGTGAAGCATGGTGCCGCTGAATACGAACAAGGCGTGGTAGTGATCCCCTCTTATTTGTCTAAAGGAATTGAATTTGATGCCGTAATTATTTATGATGCTTCGAAAAACGTATATGGTGAAGAAAGCTTGCGCAGGATATTCTACACTGCTTGTACGAGGGCGATGCACTACTTACAGCTTTATAGTGTAGGGGAGCCGAGCCCGTTCTTGCAAAATGCATGGAGGACAAATATTCTCCAAGATGGATTGTCTATCTGACAATCCATCACTTTAGCTTATTTAAAAAAAGATAGCTTTCGATTACAATAGAAAAAAGGAATTTATTTTGGGAAATGACATTTATCTTGGTGCAATCGTTCATCATCCTCCATTGATGGCGGCAGCTTTAAATAGTTGATAATTAACATGGAAAGGAAGAATTATAATGAGCCAACCGCAAAAATGGCCGCAAGTAAACAGTGAGATCAAAGATTATGTGGATCAATTGGTTGCATTGCTGCAATCCCATCTGAAGCAGCAGCTGGCTGGTGTTTACTTGCATGGATCTCTGGCGACTGGCAGTTACTACTTTCCTAAAAGTGATATCGACATACTTGTAGTGGTGACTGAACCACTTGTCCCAGATTTAGCGAAGAAGGTAAGTATATCTATAGCCAAATATTCTGATTTGCGGCCCAGCATAGGAGATATTGAACTGTCTGTGATAACGGCTGATACAGCTAAACATATACCAAAGCCAATTCCTTATCAATTACATTACAGCTCATCCTGGCGTGATCGGATTTTGAACGGTGACATGCAATATGGAAACGAGGCATTTGATACCGACTTGTATGTGCATTTGGTATATGTGAAAAAACGCGGTTATTGTTTAGTTGGTCAGCCTATTGATGTAGTATTTGGTGATGTGGATTGGGATGACTTTATGTTTGGAGTGCTTGATGATTTAGAATGGATTTTGGAGAAGGAACATATTCTGGAATCGCCTTACTATGGCATTCTAAACATGTGCCGTTCTTTTCAATTACTTAGCAAAAATGTGCAAATTGTCTATAGCAAGGATGAAGGGGGCGAATGGGGACTGGCTCATCTGCCCGAAGCGTTTCACCCTCTTATTCAAATGACCCTTTCTATCTATCGTTCTTCTGAAGCTGTTGAGGAATCAGACAGAGAAACGGGCGGTCTGGAATGGAATCGAGAAGAATTGCTTGCGCTGAGAGATTATGCTCGTGAAAGGTTAAGTGATTACCATAATTAGTGGAGGGCTATAGGATTTCCTTCTCTATTCTATTTGGATAAAAGGGAGGTGGGGGTGATGGAAAATAACTTCGTCAGCGAAAGGAAAATCAGATATGATGGTTCGGTGGTTGAATACCCGTGCAGAGAGATTAGGGTTCATACTGGTAAAGAAGCTGTTTTGTATCACAAAATCGAGTTTCCTTTTGCCATGCAAGTAAATAATTCGATACTCAATATACCAAAAGGCAGTTATACGTTTGCTTTTTATTGGAGTGACCGACCGTATAATATCTATTTATTTAGAGATAATCATGATCAGCTCTTGGGTTTGTATGTTAACATTGTCAAGCAGACGGAAATTACTCCTGCAATTGTAACATTTGAAGATTTAATTATTGATATTGTCAGAAAGCCAAGCGGGGAATATGCTGTATTAGACGAAGATGAACTGCCAGAACCATTAGAGGAATTTGAGAATGGCAGAGTCAATGCTGTATTAAAGGAATTATTGGACTCTATAGAAGCTATTGCGGAGGATATAATTAAAGAATCAGAACAGCTATTGAAAAAATGGAAAAAAGGTCTTTTATAAGTGTTGTTTATTTGAAATTTATTTGAAATAATGAGGTGTACTGCGAATCCATATATTCGTAACATGGAAGTCTGTTTATAAAAACAGAGTAAACTCAATTCATAAGAGAGGACTGCATACATATGACAAGCAAATTAATCAAGACAGCAATTATTTTATTCGGACTTATTCTACTAGTAAGCTGTAAGCCATCAGATAAGTATGCTGGTGATTGGTATGGACTGTCGGATACAGGAGAACAGGCTATGCTTCATTTTTCAGAAGAAAAAAACCTAATCATCACGGATGAGAGCGGCAGTGAGGAAACATTTGAAATTACTCAGAATGCGGCAGGGTTTGTGAATTCTACCAGTTACTATCGGGTGGAAGTGGATGGAGCCAATCATTATGTCGTTTTTGAAAATAAAGATGATGAAAATAATGCGCTCTTTGTTAAACAAACTAATTACGCGGATGATTTTGAAGAGATGGTAGGAGAAGTTATCTATGTCATGAATCGTGAGGATTACCCAAGTGAATTTTGATAATAAAGAAATTCAGACTGTTAAGAAATCATCGTTTTGCTATTTCCAGCAAACGAAAGCTAAACGTAAGGGCATATCAGTCGAGGCTGCTGCACTATTAGTTGTGCAGCAGCCTCGACAATTCTCTGTTAATTATTTAGCAAGCTCACTATATGTTTTGAAATTATCTAAAATAGCCTGCCAGCCTTCCTTTTGCATGGCAATGGAATTCTCGGCTTCTGCTTCAAACACTTCTATTATCTTCGTATCATTGCCTTGACTAACAAAGGTGATTATCACTTTTCTTCCATCGCCGAGTGTATAAGAAATCAATTCATTTGTTTTCACTTCATCATAAACACCGCTGAAATCAAATCCAAAGCTTCCATCTTTTGCTTCCATTCTTGTGACAAAACTGCCGCCAGTTCGTAAATCATTTTCGGCTTTTGGTGCGTGCCATTCATCAGAGGCAAAGGACCATTTTGTGATATGTTCCGGCTCTGTCCAATGTTCCCATACTTGATGAACAGGTGCTTGAACAATTGCTTCAATGGTTATCTTTACTGGTTTATCTGTTCCCATTACATAACCTCCAAGTTTTTATTTACACTTAGTTATTATAGCATGGAGTGGCCATAAGGTTTCTTTCAAATTGCTGTTTGTATCCTAAACTGATTGGTATGTGTTCCATGATCTATCGCCATGGTGGAAGTAAATCGTTCTTCTGAAAAGAGTGTAGGGAGAATAGACTCGATTTTTTATTACGATTCATATATTAAAAGCATACGTTCGATTATTTAACTACGCTGCTTTGAACTTCTCGGCCTTTTTTGAACACACTCTTGTAAATCTGCTGAGGCCATACTCTTCTTGGGTTTTCTTAAATCGTGCTTCAGATTCTGTCCTTATTCTAAATCTGTTCTCCAACCGGGGTTTTGTCATCTTCCTTTATAGCAGTTCCTTCTTCTTAAATACAAGGACAATCTTTTCTGAAGTATTCATATTTAAGCCAGTCTGTTCTTGTACGTATTTTACAGCTTTATACTCACTTTCCGGAGATTGCAGCATGTCGTTTACATTCTGTACAAATTGAGGGTTATCTAATTTTTGCAACAGGGTTTGCTGGTTTTTTAGATGTTTCAGTAACGCTAATAACCCCATACCCGTCTCTCGCTTTATATATCTCAATGCATGGATGAATACTAGAGGGGAGGTTGTATTTTGATCCACTCTAAATTTAATCAGCGCTTCAAAGATAACTTCGATTGGGTCCTTTTGTGTCTGTGCTGGATTAAGTTGGTTTCTTTTTAAAAAGATTAAAAAAATAATGCCAATGATAATAAGAGCAATTAAAAGTATTTGTAGTGTAGACATCTTTAGTTTTTTCTCCTTTTTATAAAATGTTGTGATAGTATGGTGGAAAATTAAAGATATTTCTTCGATGGAGCCAGAAGCCATATTTACAAAAACGTCATCATTTCATTTTATCATAAAAAGCTCGGTTTTTTAAAACCTCTCACCAAGTCTTGTTAGTTGTAGCATTCGATGTATTCCATATGGAACAAGACAGAATGACTGCTCTTTTTTTATCGCAGTGTAACTGGCTGTGAGACTCCCACTTCAAGAAATAAGGGAACACGTCATTTCTAAGTGGGAGAGCGGGGGATGGAGGAAACAGACTAAGTTTGCGATGTCGTGTCGTACCCCCGCTGAATGAAGTTTCGCTTTATAAAACAGTATTTGGGTTTATTGCTCAAAGGCCAATGTCTAACGGAGATAATGTAGTAATAGGTTAATCTTTGAAAGATTTTTCTATATGAAATATAATTTTGGGAATATATATAGTATAATGCTAACTAATCAAATTTGTGAGCTAAATAGATAACAAAAATTCTTTAACCTAGAGGGGGAATGCATGATGACACTACAGTTGCCATTTCAACAAGTAGACGTATTTACAGATACGCCATTTAAAGGAAATCCCGTTGCCGTTGTACTAGAAGGTGACGGTTTAACGACTAAAGAAATGCAAGAGATTGCTAATTGGACGAATTTATCGGAAACGACGTTTGTTTGTCAACCAACCAATCCAGCAGCAGATTATAAACTGCGGATCTTTACACCAAAAAGTGAACTCCCTTTTGCCGGTCACCCTACATTAGGTTCGGCTTTTGCCATATTGAAACATGGTCGAAAGCCAAAAACGGCAGGACGCTTGGTACAGGAAAGTGCTGTCGGATTAGTCGATATTAGGATAGAGGGAGAAAAATTGTTTTTCGCCCTGCCTGATCCACAGATAAAAGCAATCGACCACGAGTATGTTCAGCAGCTGGCCAATGCCCTTGGCATAGCTGTGGATCGCGTGAAAGCTAGTCTGACGGTTGATGTAGGCGCTGTATGGATGACATTGCAACTGTCGGATGCTGAAGAGGTGCATCATTTACGCCCAAATATGGAAAAACTGGCTTCTCTGACGCCGCCGGGCGTAACTGGTGTAACAGTATTTGGAGCCACAACATCAAATGCAGACCCTGCCTTTGAAGTTCGTTCGTTTGCTCCTAGTGAAGGTGTGCCGGAGGATCCTGTTTGTGGCAGTGGTAATGGCTGTGTTGCCACGGTGGTGAGGAAGTTAGGGCTGATCCATGGTTCACGTTATACAGCTGGTCAAGGCTATTGTGTAGGCAGGAATGGGCGCGTTGAAGTAAGATTTGAACCGGATGGAAAAATTTTGCTTGGCGGGAATATTGTTACTTGTATAGAAGGTCAACTGCGTAGTTGAATCAATTATCTGTTTTGAAAAAAATCAAGGTATGCTCTGAGGGGTTGGGTGAAGCTTGTTTTTCTATTTGGACCACAAGCAGTCGGGAAAATACAGTGGGGCAAGAACTGGAGAAAAACGGAGCTGAAACTGCTTCATAATCATATGACGATTGATTTGCTGGCACCTTTTTTTAACTTAAACTCAGAAATGTGGCGGCTAGTGGATCTATTTCGTAAAGAAATATTTAAGGCAGTTGCAGAGAGTGATCTGGACGGTTTGATATTCACCTATGTGTGGGCATTTGACTTGCAGAAAGATTGGGATTCTGTGGCTTAGATACGTGAAATTTTTGAATCAAAGGACGCAGTGGTTTACTATGTGGAACTGGAGGCTGCTTTGGAAGAAAGGCTGAACCGCAATACAAGCCCGCACCGGCTGGAACACAAGCCTACAGAAATGTGGAATTATCTGAGAAGAATTTGAGAGAGACAATGGAAAATCACAGGTTAAATTCTTATAAAGGTGAAATCCAAGAAGATAATTATAACAAGATCAACAATACCCACCTAGAGGCTGCAGACGCAGCGAAAATGATTAAAGAAAGATTTAATCTGTAAATGAGCTATAACCACCTTTCCATAGACGGAGAGGTGGTTATTTTAGGTTTTATCTAATCATTTTCTAAAACTTTAGAAAAAGGCTAAGCAGGGGGAGACAGTTTTTCCAGTTCATCTTTTCTAAAATATGATATGGTAAGTAACAGGTAAACGAACTAAATGTCGTATGAATATCAGAAAAAGCAGGTGAAACGATGGAAGATATTCGAATATTGATAGCAGAAGACGAGAAGGAAATTAGTGATTTGCTGAAGAAATACTTGGAAAGAGAACGATATGAGATAGATATTGCTGTAAATGGTGAGGAAGCTCTGTATTTATTTGATAAACACCGATACAGCCTCCTTATTTTGGATTTAATGATGCCAAAGATCGATGGTATTGAGGTGTGCAGACGGCTTAGAAATAAAACAAATATTCCAATATTAATGCTCACTGCCAAGGATCAAGAGGCAGAGAAGGTTTTGGGATTAGGTATTGGAGCGGATGATTATATTACCAAACCGTTCAGCATTCATGAAGTGGTTGCCAGGGTCAAATCGCTAATGAGACGGTTCTTGATATTGGGCAGTAATGTGGAAGCATTGGAACAGAGTTTAATCCAGTTTAGCGGTTTGACGATTGATCTAAAAAAATATGCCGTCATCCAGAATGGAGCAGAGGTCGCTTTAACTGCAAAAGAATTTGAATTGCTTCGATTTCTGGCTGCCCATCCTGAACAAGTATTCACAAAAACACAGCTATTTCGTCATGTTTGGGGAAGTGACTATATTGAAGATGATAATACCGTTATGGTTCATATCAGGAAACTCAGAAAGAAAATAGAAACAGATCCCTCCAATCCAAAATTTATCCAAACAGTTTGGGGAATTGGTTATAAGTTTGTTGGTGAGCCAAATGAGAAATGACAAGGTTAGCATACTATTGGTGCTTCAGTTACTTATGATAACTGGTATATTAATGATAGATATAAATGAGCCAATGCCAGCTATCATAAGTTGGTGCTTGTTTTTAGGGGTATGTCTGGTAACGGTCATTTTATTATCGACAAGAATCCGCTACTTTGCTCAGCTTAAGCGCATGGATACAGAATTGAAACGAGCTGTATATGAGAATGCCAATACAAGATTATTGGCTAATCATGACAAAGCTCTAGATGAGTTGACTTTTTCTATCAATGACTTACTTGAACAGCTGGAAAAGATCCAAATCCAGTCTATCAAGTCTCAAACAGCAAGAAAGAGGATTTTATCCAGTATTTCACATGACATCCGCACTCCGCTTACTTCGATTATTGGATATATCGACGCTTTACAAGATGACATATCTATTTCAGAACAGGAACGAAATGAATATATAGCAACCGTATCCAAAAAAGCGAACAGTTTAAAACAGTTGTTAGATGATCTTTTTGATATGGCCAAACTGGATGCTGATGAATTCACACTAAAGGAAGAACGGCTGGACTTTGCAGAGGTTGCCAGAGAATCTGTTATTTCGTTTTTACCTGAACTGAAAAAAGAGGGAATCGAGTTAAAAGTTCATATCCCAGAGGACACTTGTTATATCATGGCGGATCATCAAAGTCTGATTCGAATTATTGGGAATGTAATAAAGAATGCACTGCATTATGGCAAGGATGGAGGAATTTTGGGAGTCGAATTGATCGAGACTGACAATAACTATCAAATGCTTATTTGGGATCGGGGGCCTGGTATTTCAGACGAAGATATGGAGAACATCTTTGAGAGAATGTATCGCGGGGAGGATTCAAGGAATCGTTCATATGGCGGCAGTGGCTTAGGATTGTCTATTGCGAAGGAGCTGGTAGAAAGAAACCATGGCCAGATTTGGGTGGAAAGTATGCCATGGAAAAAAACAACCTTTGGTTTTTTGATCCCTAAACATACGGGTAAGAGCCAATTAAGAAACAATTAAGAAATGGTTAAGTCCCTATTAAAATCAATCCCCTATAATAGAAACTATCAACTTAATTGAAAGCAGGTGTTGTGGAATGAGTGTTATTAAAACAACCAATTTAACAAAGGCATATGGGGATCAAAAAGCTGTGGATCAACTGAGTATAACAGTTAATCACGGGGATATTTACGGCTTTCTTGGCCGAAATGGGGCTGGTAAAACAACTACCATTCGGATGTTATTGGGTCTTATCCAACCGACTGATGGAGAAATTGAGCTGTTTGGCGAGAATTTGTCCAGCAACAAGAAAGGAATATTACGACGAATTGGCTCTATTGTGGAAACACCGGGGTTTTACGAAAATTTAACTGCTAAAGAAAATCTGATGATTAACGCAAGAATTCAGGGAATACACAAGAAAAATGCCATTTATGAGGCATTAGAAATTGTTGGGCTGCAAAATGAAAAGAAAAAGCTGGTTGGTAAATATTCATTAGGTATGAAACAGAGATTAGGGATTGCCAGGGCTCTCCTCCATTATCCGGAACTCTTAATATTAGATGAACCTACCAATGGTTTAGATCCTATTGGCATAAAGGAAATGAGAAGGCTGATAAAGTCCCTTGCAGCAGAAAGGAATATAACCATCTTTATATCGAGCCATATTCTATCAGAAGTTGAACAGTTGGCTGATCATATGGGGGTCATACATAAAGGAAAACTTCTGGAAGAGATAGACCTTGACCAGCTTCGGCAAAAAAATCGCAAATACCTTGAGTTCCAAGTATCGAATGATAATAAAGCAATCATGCTATTGGAGAAACACTTTCAGATGTTTGATTACCAAGTATATGACGAGGGAAGAATCCGGATATACTCGCAGCTTGAGGAACGAGCATTAATGAATAAGCTGTTTGTCCAGCATGATATAGACGTATTAAAAATACAGTTAAGTGAAGACCGGCTGGAGGATTACTTTGAAAAATTGGTCGGGGGTGGTACGATTGGTTAATTTAGTATTGGCAGAATTGCTGAAGCTTAAACGTTCCAGTATGTTTGTGATCAGCATTCTTGGATCAGTTGTAGCCCCTTTTGTTGTGGTAATAGCTACTTTTTTGAATGAGCCATCTACCCCTTTTCAAGACCTGTTTTACAATGTGAATTTATATACGGTGCTGATTATTGGGGTTCCTTTATATGGAGTGGTGACTACCTATTTGTTCAATCGCGAATATGTGGAGGATACACTGAAAAATCTATTTACTATCCCTGTATCACGAATAAGCTTTATTATGAGTAAAATGCTGCTGCTTTTCTTATGGATCATGTTTTTGACCGCAATTGCCTGGGCCCTTACGTTATTTTTAGGCTGGTTAACACAGTTTGACGGACTAACTGTTGACCTGTTATTAGCATCTATCCGTCAATTTGCTGTAGGCGGCTTGCTGTTGTTTATCCTTTCCACTCCTATTATTTTGGTAACACTTGTGATGAAAAATTATGTGCCCACTATTATTTTTACAGTTGTTATTACTTTGATAAATGTTATGAGTGGAAATTCGGAACATCGAGCTCTATTTCCATGGGCAGCGGCAGGAGATATAGCCAATCATACCCTCCCGCCAACCTATCCGCCGGAATATTCTTATATCATTATTGCCTTTACGGCCTTGTTAGGCTTTGTCGTCATGGTGGTTTATTTTCAGAAAGCAGATGTGGATTGAAAGGAACGAGCAGATGGTATTACTTCGAATTTTAGGGAGGAAAAGCGGAGTACAAGAGTGTGTTGTATTCCAACATGAGGAACATATAGTTAAGACCTTTGGACGGTATGAAATAACTCTCGCTATAGGCACAGGCAAAGAAGCAAAATGGGGTGCGCTGAAAAAGCAAGTGATAATCTAGTAATTCACAACTAAAATAGATCTAAAAAGGAGATGTAGAATATGTTGAACAAAAAGGAGAATGGTGCAGATGTAATCGGTTACTGCTGCATGAGGTTTCCAGTAACAAATTTGAAAAAATCAGTCGATTTTTATTGTGATATATTAGGCTTCAAATTGATTTCAGCAGACTATTCATTTGGGGAGGCACATGTTTCACTGAAAAATGGAAACGGGCCGGGCATTTTTTTGATGGAAACCAAACCGGAAGATGTCACACAATTGAAGTTTGTATTTCCTCGTTCATTCTTTATCACAAGCAGTACAGGGCACGTGACAGTGATTGAGATATTAACGAACGATTTGCTTGCTTTGCATGAACGGATTAAACAAGCTGGAGCTCATATTGATAATGAACCTGTATTTACTAATGATTTTGGTTATTTCACTTTTTATGATCCGGACGGGCACTATATTCGTGCAGTCGAAGAAAAAAATGAGTTCAATACTCAAATGGAAGCTGACTAAGCATAGGAATCAATTACTTTGGATCAAGAGGTGCATTAATTAAGGTTATATGGCATCGGTTGAACCATAGGTCTTAACTTCGTGAAAAAAATGTGAGGTAAGTAAGTTCAATCAACGTGTCTACATTATCAACGAAAACCTATAGAAAAGTTAAAGGATACTAGCTTCTCTAACCTAGTTTATGGATAGAGATAACCAACTTAGTTAAAAAACTATGTTAGAATAACTGTAACACTTATCGATAAGGAGGAAAACATGCAGATACGAACAGTGCGAAGTGCAGATTATAATACGGTATCACCATTAATTAATGATTGGTGGGGAGGTCGTCAGATGTCGGATATGCTTCCAAGGCTGTTTTTTGATCATTTTAATGATACTAGTTTTATTGCCGAAGTGGATGAAGAGGTGGTCGGTTTTCTAATTGGCTTTCTATCTCAGACTTACCCAAAAGAAGCATACATCCATTTTGTTGGCGTTCATCCCCATCATCGTAAACAAAAGATTGGCAGAGTACTTTATCAGCAGTTTTTCGCTAAGGCTCAGCTTGAGAATTGCACCAAAATTCGTTGTGTTACTTCGCCGGTTAACAAAGTATCGATAGCATATCATCAAAGAATGGGCTTTGCGATTGAATCTGGTGATAAGTCAATCGACGGTATTCCTGTGAGTACAGACTATGATGGGTCAGGTCGAGATAGGGTATTATTTGTAAAGGAACTTATATAAGTACTCACGATTTTAGCTCTTTATTTGTTTGAATCCCAATAGGGAGGGAGAAAATGGAACAAAGTTTCTCTTTTAGACGTAATCATTGGTTCGTTGTTTTAGGAATAGCTTGGACTATTATTTTTGCAGGGATGAGTTTTTATTGGGCAATTGGTGGTATGCTTGGGGTTAGATCTCTTGGTGGGGCTGTATATGAGATGTCCCTCAATCCTGAACCTTCATTTATCATGATTGTGTGGCTTACTGGATTGATAAAATTACTTGGTGCTATATTATTGTTATTGCTTTTTGTTCAGTGGAGTAATGCTGTCATAAAGAAGATACTTTACTATATAGCAAAAGCGGCAGGTGTTTTATTATTTTTGTATGGTTTATTGAATTTTATAACGATTTCTATGAGTGCTATTAACCTTTTACAGTTTGATTTAGATGCTTATGCAACATTTTGGAGATTAGTCTTCTGGGAGCCGTTCTGGATGCTTGGCGGAGTATGCTACTTTTTTGCTGTTAAAAGGTGACCTGCGTGTATAGGATGACTGTGTCAAAGGGGAGCTTACGAAAAATGACTGAGTGTCAATTGCTCTGCTCAGTCATTTTACAAAATAAAGCAATACGACAGGCTGTATTCTAGGATTGCATGCTAGATGTTTGAATACTGCTTTTACATATCATGTGATGCGCCATGTTTTTGCCGGGAATGATTTTTATTTTTTACCTTATGTGAACCTGCTAATGGTTCACCATGGGGTTGTTTAACACTTTTCGGCAAATCGGGTTGTTCTTGTTGTTTGGGTCCTTTTCGATTTTTGGTCATCGTTATCTATCCTCCCTTATAAATTTATCCAACTGTCCGTAATTCCCCGTTTCAAGGTTTTGTGGGATGTCAACGAAGTCTGCGTGGGGTAACAACCCAAGAAGTTTCGCTTTATGGCGTTTGGGCATACTTAATAAAGGTGTTTTCATCTTCAATTAAGCCGCATACGCCACACTGTATTCTTCGGTCTGGTCCATTGTAGGCAACATGAAAAGCCTCTAAGAGCTCCTGTGCATAATTATTAATCACTTCTCCAGTAGAGGCATCTAATTTTACTGGTTTTGCAACCTGTTCAATCACATTAAAGCGTGAACGGTTTGTTTTACATTTAGGGCATTGGTAAGGCTGGTTCAAGTCAAGCACCTCCAATTAATGTGTTGTTTACTGCTTTGAATGATACTTACCTTTTATTTTCTCTAATTCTTGTTAAATTATACGAAGGTTTTAATTGCCTGAACATTGCCTTTTTTCTTGGATTGTCTGTATACTGTACTCTAATATTAGCTGAGAAGGGTGAGGAAGAATGGGACAAATAAAAATTTATGGAGTAAGGGATCGATTGAATCCAATCAAGGAAACATTATCAAAGGTTATTCATACTTGTATGGTCGATGCCCTGGCATTTCCACCAGAAAAGAAATTTCATCGCTTTTTTCCTATGGTTAAAGAAGATTTTTATTTTGCAGATGGGAGAACAGAAGCATACACCATCATTGAAATTAGTATGTTTGAGGGCAGAACAGTGCAAGCTAAGAAACATCTATTTAAGCTATTGTTTGAGCGAATCGATCGTGAATTAGGCATATCTCCTCAAGATATAGAAATTACCATTTTTGAAACACCAAAGCACAACTGGGGAATAAGGGGAGTGCCTGCAGATGAGTTATCATTACAATATAAAATAGATGTGTAAGGGCGAAAAAGAACAGGCAGGTTTTTCTGGCATGCTCTAAAAGCTAAGAAGCTTATAAACTATATATCTGATAAGCTTCTTGCTCCAGAGGAAAAGTCTTATTTTATCCCAATAACACGAAGTCTTTTATAGTCCGCAACCCATTGATTGTTTTTATATAAAATATCTCGTGAGCTGTGTTCTGTATTGCTAATCACTTGCTCTTTTACAGATTCTGAATAATCTTTAAAGAGGTTGCCGGCAAACATTTCTATCCAATTTTTCAAACCATCGTCCCCTTCTAAAGGAGTAGGCCGATCGAAATGGTGGGCAAAGATGACGTTAAAGCCGATCTCCTCCATAAGTGAGGTATATTCGCCGATGCTGGGAAAATACCATGGAAATTGTTCTGGTGTATAGGGTACCTCTAAGCTTTCTAATTGATGGATGATTTCATTTGTAATAATCTGGACATTACCTTTACCGCCAAACTCTGCTACAAATCTCCCGCCAGGCTTAAGACTGTTATATATACAATGAAGAGCTTGTTTTGGCTGTTTGATCCAGTGCAGCGTAGCATTGGAGAAAACAGCGTCAAATTCACTATTATATTCCAACTTCAAAATGTCTTGGACCTTAAACATGATATCAGGGTATTTATTCTGTGCTTGTTGTATCATATTTTCCGACTGATCGATTCCTTGTACATACACCCCATATTGGCATATTTGCTGAGCCAAATCTCCTGTACCACACCCAACATCAAGAATCTGTTCCCCTTTTACAGGTGCTAATAGTTCAATTAAACTGTGCCCAAATTCGGATACAAAAGAGTGATTTCCATCATATAAATCGGCATTCCACATATCTTTTGGCTGTTGTTTCATCCATCTATTCCTCCTCCAGTATAATCTTTGCTAAATCTGTAGGTGTTAATTGCATTATAGTGGATAACTTATATAATTAAAATTAAATAAAACGGTTATTTTTAATAACGATTCGTTATTAGTGTGGAGGGGAAGTGGATTATGGATATAAAATGGCTAAAAACCTTTATTATTGCTGCAAAATTCGAGAATTTCAGAAAGGCTTCTGAGGAACTATTTCTTACTCAGCCGGCAATTACTAAACATATTCAGCGTTTAGAAGAGCATTTGAATATTCAACTGTTTGAACGAAAAGGAAAAGCCGTTCGGTTAACTCCAGCTGGATATCAGTTTCTTTCTTATGCCAATGAATTAGTATCAACGTACCAGCAAGGGATGGAAGGTTTTGAATCATGGAAGCAAGGCTATCAACGCAAATTAATTATTGCCGCAGCACCACAAATTGCCTCTTCCTTTTTACCAGCCTTGTTGCGGGCATTTATCGACGAAAATAATGAGATAGAAGTATTTATCAATGTGATGAAGTCTTTTGAAATAGGCGCTGAGGTTAGTGCTGGGAGAGCCGATTTAGGTCTGTCAAGGGTCCAGCCCTTGCAAACCGGCTTGCAGATAGAAAAGATACATGAAGAACCTGTTATTTTAGTTGGAGCAAGTATGCAAAAAAATAGGATAGAAAGTGAAGTGTTATCTAATAATAGGTTGATCACTCATAACCATCCGGATTATTGGGATGCCTTGTTAAATGAAGTGAAGAAACATTATCCAACTGTTCGGACAATGGCAGTTAATCAAGCAGAGGTGACCAAGAAATTTATAGAACATGGACTGGGGGTGTCTTATTTGCCTGTTTCGATGGTTAGGGAGGAAATAGCAAATCACAGCTTGTCCGTTATACCACCCGAAAAGATTTTCACACCCTCCTCGGCAACCTATGTGCTGACAAAAGTAGAAACACAAGAAGTGAATGAATTTATTGATTTTTTGAAGCCAGCTTTAAACGAGCTTGTTTCCGTTTCTTGGCATTGAATGTCAGGTGCCTCTTGCGTTAAAACGAAAGAAAGAATAGGATTTTGCGAGATGTACATGCATGGCCTCACGTGAGCGTAAATGGATGAGTAAGGAAAGTTTTGTTTAAAAATATAAAAATGGAATATGAAAGTGGTTATTTAGACGGAAAAGAAGGAACAGTAAAATCTGTCCTTCTAACCATTGCTGTTTTCTGTATAAGTTATTGATACTTTTAAATTGGCATTCTTTTCGCGGATGCGGTCTAATAAATCTTTATCACTCGCTTCATTTTTCATCCGAATAGCATACGTGTATAAAATCATTGTTCCAAGGTTGGTAGTTTCAACCTGACGCAAGGAAGAGCTTAGTGTATACTCGGTAAACACATCTTGCAATAAGTTTTCATAATTCAAGTTTTCCGGTACAGTTACTTTTAAGATTTGTGTATCTTTTCCTTTTCCGTATTCAAATTTGTAAAGTAAGTAAAGTACTAAGCACGCAAATATGGTGAGTACGAGCGCTAAGTCAAATCGAAAAAGTCCGCATGTCATACCTGCACAAAGCCCGAAAAAAATATATGCAATATCTTTCACATTGGTAACAGCACTTCTGAATCGGATCAGTGAAAAAATAGCAAATAACCCAAATGCTACACCGGCATTGTCACTAACTACATTCATGACTACCGAGACAATGATACTCAGAATAATAATGGTATGTACGAATGATTGGCTATAACGTTCACCTGTATATGTGATAATGTATACCTTCGTAATGATCAAGCTCAATAAGGTTGCCATGACCAATGCAAGTAATATCATATAAATGTTGGATGTTTCACCAACTTGTAAACCAAATATTTGATTAATAACGTCCATTTTATCTTCCTCCTGCTAATACATGTTCTCTTTCTAAGTCGTTCTGTAATTGGTTTTTCTGCAGCAATTCCATACTAGTACAATATTTCGAAGCGCTTCGCTGCTCACATTGTAGTGCTTGTAAAATACGAGTTAACCATAGCGGCACACTATCATTTACCTTCACTTCTAGTACAACCAGGTTATGGTCGATAAAGAGTTCCCCATCGGCCCCGTGCTCCAGAAGCAAATTATTATTACGGCATCGTAAATTGAAGTCGAATGTAATTCGTAAATCCGAATCATTTATGCCGTGGAGTGCATGCCTGTCATAGCTGACGATCATTTCTGGCCTCAATTTGTACAATCTGCGAAAATGTTCGATTTCACGAAGTACCTGCTGGTTAGATGTGTGGAAGTCAGTTAACTGTCTGTTGCTTGATGCGTTTAGGTAGAGATATGCTTCTCTTAATGGCAGCATCATCCTTCGTTTGTTGACAACGCGTTTATGTTTTTGTTTCACTTCAAAAAAAGCAGTTCCATCGATGTCCGTTTCACCATAAGTGCGCAAACGGAGTTTTTGCCGAAAAGATAGTTTGTTCTTGGTTTCAAAATAAATCTTGTGATCATCACTATCAAAGTATAAACTGCTGACAGTGTATCTTCCTTCTATACCAAATTTATCTGGACGCATGTATGGTATGAGTTGTTCCAATAAGAGCGCGTATTGGTCCAATGTAATTAGATACTTTTGCTCTTTTCTTCTGAAAATCTCTATTGCCAATTTTTTCTCCTCCCTTCTGTAAATATCTTAAAGGGGACAAATAAGATATCTGTAAAGATTTGATGAGAATTCTATGAGAATCTAGTTAGAACGCTATAAGAATACAAGATTTCGGCTTTTTTAGTATAATCACTTTCAAAATGTATCACGTTGTGAATCGTCTGTAGTCGCAAGCTTCCATGTCATTCGTGCTTTATCGTTGGGTGATTTTTGGAATACCAAAACACAACTGGAGAATAAGAGGATTGCCTGTAGATGGGTTATCATTTAAATGCTCATGATAAAGGGATATGTAATGGAGACTTCGGTATTATATCAGACGAATGATTAGATAAAATATAGATAAATTTAGACGGAGTTAATAAATAGAGAAGGCTTTGCTGAAGGCTAGATTCTCCAGGAAGGTTAATAGTATGTGATTTTTGTAACAAATTAGCACCAAAAAAAGTATTGACAAATGCATAGCAGTAGCTTAATATATTTTTTGAAAAGGGTTTCATAATTTTTTTGATTTAATCATATTAATAAAGTGAGATATCTTTTGAAGAGTCGAAGGACATTAATAGGTTTTATATGAGACTTGTTTTATTATTTGAATATGGTTAAAGGAGGGTATAAACATACAATAGGATTTTCTTTTGTTTTTATGAAACCCATTTCATTAATTTGAGACTACACTTGAAAAGTTCTTTCATAAACATTTTTATTTAATTTTAGTACTAGTATTTTGACCTATTTCATCTGAGATAAAAATGAAATCATGAACGTAATTTTTAAATGCATGTTTAAAGTGTGTGATTGTCTATATATTTAATGCTTTTAGAAAATAAAATTGTTTTTAATCTATACCAAAAAGTATGGGGGTGGGAGCTTTGAAGGGTTTTCGTTTACTCATTATCATTTTTTATTGCTGTATTATATACATGACTTTTGCATGGACTAACATGACATTGCAAGCTGAAGAAAATGATCAGCAAACAACAAACGAGGCGGACAGTGATGTGAATGTATTAGATGAAAAATACAGCAATTATCTATCAAATGAAGATGTTAACGTTTATCAGAATGACTTAATTACGTTTGATAATGTAAGCGAGTTAGTGAACGATTCAACCTTCATCACCAAATATGATGAAGAAGACATTGTACAAATCAGTCGATTAGATGAGGTAGAATTAACGATTGAAGCACCTGAGGAAGCTTATTATCAAATAGGTTTTGACTATCTTATTGAAGGAGAGCAAGTATTACCTTCCCAACTAGAAGTGAAAATAAATGGGGAATTTCCATTTTATGAATTACAAAATATTGTTTTTGAAAGCAAATGGGAAAATCCCAGTGAAGTGCAGAGCGATAAATACAACAATGAAATTACTCCACAGCCAATTAATGTGAAGGAATGGCAAGAGAAATACCTTGTTGACGCTAGTTATCGTGATAGTGAACCGTTTCTTATTAAATTAAATAAAGGGGAAAATCGTCTGCAACTAAGAGTGACAGAAGGCAATTTGATGGTTAGAACTGTTTTCCTCAAAGGAGTAGAAGCATTACCAGAACATGAACAAGCAGATGTAACAGGCGATCAATATATTGAACTAGAAGCGGAAGAGTATACATACAAAAATGATTCTTCAATCAGGGCGGCAGGTTCCTATAATGCCAACCTTACTCCGTACAGTGTGGATAATATCCTGTTAAATCATATTGACGGAGATTCCTTTTCTAGTTCCGGACATGAAATCACGTATACATTTACCGCTGATAAAAGTGGATACTACTATCTGGGTATGCACTATAATCAAAATGCTAAGCCTGATTTCCCTGTATTTATGGATGTAAAAATAGATGGTCAAATACCATTTCAGTCATTCCAGCATTATCCTGTCTCTTATACCACAGGATATCAACAAATGACCTTTGTTGATATGGAACAGAATAAGATTCCGATTTACATAGAAGAAGGAGAACATACGTTAAGTTTTCAATTAAGTATCGCACCGTTGAAACAGACAATTGAAGAAGTAGAACGATTAAGTTCTGAAATACAGACTCTTTCACTTGAATTAACCAATTTAGTTGGACCAAATGTAGACCGCAACCGGGATATTGATGTGGAATCATACATTCCAGATACTAAACAACAATTGCTGGATTGGGCTGATCAATTGGCTGCACTTTATGAAGAGATCCAACCATTCAATCCTGGTGTTAATGAAATTGGTACCTTCTCCGCCTTGTCCATAGCCGAGGTGCAACTCAGAAGTTTGGCGGATGAAGTTGATAAGCTGGCCAGCAGAAAAAATGAGTTATCTTCTATTACAGCAGATTTGGGTACCTTGCTACAAGACATTAATAATAATGGTGTATCCATTGACAAACTATATTTTTATCAAAATGAAAGCGATATCAGCACTGGGCCTGGATTCTTTGAAAAGCAATGGGCAAGTATCTCAAGGCTTTTCACATCGTTTACCAAACAAGATTATGCCGTGAATAATGTGAACCAGGAGCACTTGCAAGTCTGGGTAAACCGTCCCAGACAATATATTGAAATCATGCAGCAAATGATCGATGAACAATTTACAGCAGAAACCGGCATCGAGGTGGATTTATCCATTATGCCGGATGAAAATAAGCTGATTTTAGCTAATGCGGCAGATGAAGCTCCTGATGTGGCTTTAGGTGTGAATTATGCAATGCCATTTGAAATTGCGTTGCGTGGTGCCCTACAAGACTTGAGTGAGCTAGATGGTTTTGATGAAACAAGTCAGCTGTTCCCAGAAGGCATGCATGTTCCTGCAACCGTTCAAGATGGTATTTACGCCTTACCTGATACCTTGAATTTTTGGGTGATGTTTTACCGTAAAGACATCCTTGACCGCTTAGGCATGCCTGTGCCAAATACATTGGATGAAGTGCGAACTTACTTGCCAGAACTACAGCGCAAAGGGATGAACTTCTTCTATCCAACGGCAGGCATGCCTGGTTTGAAGACGTTTGCAGGTACGATGCCAATTATTTATCAAAACCAGGGTCGATTTTACGGTGAAACGATCGATCGTACCTTGTTAAATGAGAACGAAACAATTGAAGGCATGCGTGAACTAACAGAGCTATTTACGATCTATAACATTCCGTATGATGTGCCAAGTTTTTATCAGCAGTTCCGCGATGGTTCCCTACCCATTGGTATCTCTGATTTCCACATGTATAACCTGATTCTCAATGCAGCGCCTGAAATAGCGAATAACTGGGAGATCGCTTTAATGCCAGGGATTGAAAATGGGCAAGGGGGCGTGGAGAGATGGTCTGCCGGCGGAGCAGAAAGCAATATCATGTTTAAAGATACAGATAAAAAAGAGGCATCATGGGAGTTTATGAAGTGGTGGGCCAGCACCGAAGTGCAAATCGCCTTTGGAAACATCCTGCAAACCACGTACGGCAAAGAATATATGTGGAATACGGCAAATATCGAAGCATACAATGGGCTGCCATGGATAACCAGTCATAAAGAGGTCATTCTCTCTCAGGCAGATTGGATAACAGAGGTGCCGCGTGTGCCTGGAAGTTACATGTTGGAAAGAGAACTAAGTAATGCCTATAACTCTATTGTATTGGATGGCGAAAACTTACGTACAGCCATTGACCTTGCCAGCAAGCGAATTAATCGTGAAACTGCCCGAAAGCTAGAAGAGTTTGGGTTTATCAAAAACGATGAACGGATTGAGCCTTATGACAATCCTGAACATCAAAACGAGTAATGGAGGGACAACACTATGTACAAAGATAATAAAAGTCCTTATCTCTTTTTACTCCCATACATTGCCGTATTTTCCCTGTTTATTATTGTTCCAGTGGCAATGGCCATTATCTTATCTTTCACTAACTTTAATACAGTGGAGATACCTGAGTTTATTGGGATTCTCAATTATATCAATCTGTTAACACAAGATGAGATCTTTATGCAATATGTGCTGCCGAATACCGTACTGTTTGCCATGATTGTAGGTCCGGGTGGATATGTGCTTTCCTTTTTACTTGCTTGGTCTTTAGCCCAGCTTACACCGCTGCCGCGGATGGTCTTAGCATTAATCTTTTATTCCCCTTCTATGACACAAGGGGTAGCCATGGCAGTGGTATGGAAAGTTATTTTTAGCGGTAATCAAGCCGGTTATGCCAACAGCTTGTTAATGCAATGGGGAGTTATTACAGAACCATTAATTTGGCTGCAGGACACACGCTTTATCTTATTAATTATGATTATTGTGGCCCTCTGGAGCAGTATGGGTGTTGGCTTTTTGGCTATGCTGGCTGGAGTGTTAAATGTAGATGAATCTTTATATGAAGCTGGGGCAATTGATGGAATCAAAAATAGATTGCAAGAATTGATTTATATTACGATTCCTTCCATGAAACCACAGATGTTATTTGGTGCCGTAATGGCTATCGTGGGCACCTTCTCAACCGGTGCAATAGGAGTCGAATTAACTGGCGCCAATCCTACACCTGGTTATGCCGGCCAGCTAATTGTGAATCACATTGAGGATTATGGATTTATCCGTTTTGAAATGGGGTATGCAGCTGCCCTATCTGTTGTACTGCTGTTGATTATTTATCTGTTTTCCTATGTTTCGAAAAAGCTCTTTAGTGAGTCCTAAGAAAGGTTGTTCAAAAAGTCCAGTAAAAATGACACGGCGAATTTCTGCGTTGGCTTGCTTTTCCGCTCCTTGGAAAAGAAGATCACTTTTCCGGCGTGCAAGACCGTTTGCTCAAAGACTGCGCCGCTTTGAACTTCTTGAACACCCACTTAAGAAAGGAAGGTTGAGATGGCTTTTAAAGGTAACGGGATTAATCCCAAGAAATTTCATAAAGATCAGCTTAAATTTTATCTGTTTTTAATTCCATTTGCCATTTTCATGTTACTACCCATCCTCTTTATTATTAATCATGCTTTGAAACCGTTAGACGAACTGTATGCCTTTCCGCCAAGATTCTTTGTAGATAAACCCATATTGGATAATTTTCGGAATCTATTTGATTTGGCTAATACATCAGGTATTCCATTAAGTAGGTATATATTTAATAGTCTGTTAGTTACTGTTGCTGTCGTTTTTTTATCCGTTTTTATCTCGTCTTTAGCAGGATATGTTTTATCCAAAAAACATTTTCGTGGTAAACATACGATCTTTGAAATTAATAATGCAGCCTTGATGTTTGTCCCTATTGCGGTTACAATTCCTCGCTTTTTAACCGTCTCCTATTTAGGGATTGAAGACACGTATTTTGCACATATATTACCCTTGATTGCTATGCCTGTTGGCTTATTTCTGATCAAGCAGTTTATTGATCAGATACCGAATTCCCTTATCGAAGCAGCAGTTATTGACGGTGCGAGTAATTTCAAGATTTATTGGAAGATTATTTTACCTTTAATTAAACCAGCCATTGCAACTGCTTCGATTTTGGCCTTCCAATTGGTATGGAATGACTTGGAGACATCTACCTTATTTACAACAAGTGAAAGTATGCGAACACTCGCATTCTTCATGAACACATTAGCAGCAGATACCAACGTGGTAGTTGGCCAAGGAATGGCAGCAGCAGCAGCACTAATTATGTTTATACCAAATCTCATTCTCTTTATTATCTTACAAAGTAAGGTCATGAACACGATGTCACACTCCGGATTGAAGTAGGTGTAATAATGACGAAGATAAAAAATTTAATACAGGTGATGTTATTCGTTGTATTAACCTTTACACTGACATCCGAAAGTGTGCTTGCTAATACAGCGTACAAAACCTTCACCGAAGATGGCTATGGACAATATGTAGAAACACAAACTGCCTATACAGTACGAGAAACGATTGTGCAATTGGATGATGAACTATTTATCCAAGCACAGGATATGAAAATTGGCAAGGATGGCTTGATTTACATTGCTGATACAGGCAACCAGCGTATTTTGGTCGGTACTTCCACAGGAGAACTGGTCCAAGTAATTGGAGAGGATATACTACAAAGGCCGACGGGAATTTTCCTTTCCCATGATGACAAGTTATATGTAGCAGATGAGGTCGCAGCAAAAATATTTGTTTTTCAATTAGATGGAAAGCTGTTACAAGAATTTGAGCGGCCGGATAGTGTCTTATTCGGGGAGACGGCTAACTTTATTCCTCAAAAGGTAGCTGTAGACCGCCGTGACAATATTTACATCATTTCCAGCGGTAATCCGAACGGAATTATTCAAATGAATGCCAACACAGGAGAGTTTATTGGTTACTTTGCTCCCAACCAGACAGTGGTAACACCTCTCACCGCCTTCCGTAAAGCAATCTTTACAGAAGAGCAATTAAGCCGAATGCTCGATATCATTCCGGCAACTGCTACGAATATTAATATGGATGAAAAGGGATTAGTATATGCCGTTTCACAAGGAGAAAATGTCGAAGGGATACGCAAATTAAATGTTGCTGGGCAAAATATCTTAGAGACCACTGTATATGATGACTTCCCTATCTCTGTCGGGTTAGGATCATTAGATAACATCTTTGTCGCTGGCGAAAATGGGTTTATCTATGAATATACAAGCGAAGGAAACTTATTATTTGTCTTTGGTGGACAAGATGATGGGCGTCAGCGGGTCGGTTTGTTTAACAAAATATCGGCCATTGCTCTTGATGAACATGATCAAATTTATGCCTTAGACCCTGAAAAGAATCAAATACAAATCTTTCGACCAACTGAGTTTGCCGATCTTGTTCATACCAGCTTGGAACTTTATCAAAACGGAGATTACGCCATGAGTAAAGAGCCTTGGCAGGAGGTCATTCGGTTAAATGGGTTGTTTGACTTTGCCTATTTAGGGCTTGGGGAAGCTTATTTCAAAGAGGAGAATTACCAAGAAGCCTCTGAAGCCTTCCGGCAAGCCAAATATAAAGAGGGATATTCGGATGCCTTCTGGGAAGTTCGCAATACATGGATGAGAGAACATATTATATATCTCGTTTATATACTCATAGGACTTGTGATCTTACGCAAGCTATTCTCCTTCCTTAATAAGAAATATCAATGGACTCATCGGATACGCAACAAAGTGCGTGCGCGATTCCGCTTGAAATGGTGGGACGATATCGTGTTTATGAAAAACATGATCCGTCATCCGTTAAATAGTTATTACAGCATTCAGCACGAAAATAAAACGGGCATGCTATCGACCGTGATATGGATATTGATTTTCTTTATGCTTTTTATTGCTGAGAAATACTTCTCCGGATTTATCTTCCGCTATGTAAGGGATGGAGAATATACACTTGGATTAGATACAGGGATGTTTTTGGGGGCGTTCTTATTAGTAATCTCATCTCTCTATTTAATATGTACGATTAATGATGGAGAGGGAAAGTTTCAACATATATTCAGCGGTTTTGTCTATGCCTTTGCACCCTATTTTGTTTTTAAACCATTCCTTATTTTGATTAGCAATGTACTTACTTATAATGAGGCCTATCTTCTCTACCTCGCAAATTTCATTATTTATGCGTGGGTTGCGGTATTGCTTTATATCATGATAAAGGAAATAAATGGTTATACAAATAAAGAGACCATTAAAATCATTTTATTAACTCTGTTTATGATTTTGATCCTATTATTATTATTATTTATCGTATATATACTGATTTTGCAGATGATACAGTTTATTATTTCGATTATTAATGAGGGGGTGTATCGTTTTGAAAATCGCTAAACCTAAATTAACAACGATTATAAAATGGATAACCTTCCTCTTGATCACCAGTGCCTTTATCTACTTGGTTATACAAAATGATGATGGCGAACAGGCGATTGATGGGCCAGTTACACCTGATGTACCAGTTGCAGAAAACACAGAAGAACAAGATAGTGAAGGTGCAGAGAATGAAGAAGTGGAACAAGGTGAAGAACAGGCAGAAGATATCGTTCCAGAGCAAATTGAAGAAGAAGTAGCAATAGAGGCAAGGGCTCAAATCATAACAGAAAAACGAGATGAAATTGATGATCATGTCTTCTGGATCGACAATGAAACATATGAGCTTTATTTAAAAGAAGAGAATCTATCGGTTATTTTGCGAGACAAACAGACCGGTGCTGTCATGTATTCGACGGTCAAGGATCCGATTGACAGTAATGAATCATGGAAAAACTTTACTACATCGGGAGTTGTGATGGAATATTTGGTTGATACCAATATTGTTGTTCATCGGGCAGATATGTATTCTGAAAATCCAACTAAAGAAATTGCCAAAACGGATACTGGATTTATAGCGAATATCTATTACCCTGAATTAGAAATCGGCTTTGAGGTCCAAGTATCTTTAACAAATGAAGGAGTAACTGTTGACATTCCTCAAGAATCTATAGAAGAAAACTCTGATCGTTATAAGATTTCCGGCTTTTACATTTATCCATTTCTCGGCTATTCCCAGTTAGGGGAACGTGATGGTTACATGTTTATCCCAGACGGATCAGGGGCGTTAATACATTTAAAAGATAATGATGGCCGATACAGACAACCATACTCAGAAATGGTGTATGGCAGAAATGTTGGTATTGATGACCCTTATGTCTTGTCCTTGTTTAATGATAAGGATCCATTCAATGATCCTGAAAATATTTTAGCACCTGTGTTTGGTATGGTACAGACAGACGCAGAAATCGGTTACTTAGGTATTATCGAAGAAGGGGAGTTTAGTGCACAGATAGAAGCTTACCCTAGCGGAGCCATCCTTCCTTATAATTGGATTACCGCTAAATTTATTTATCGTCAAGTTTATAACCAACCGACCAGCCAAGACGGAGGTATCATGCCAGTTCGTCAGAAGAATAGAAATGACTTTGATATTAAAATTCATTATCAATTTGTTTCAAAAAATCATGCGAATTATATGGGACTCGCTTCTACCTATCGAGATTATTTATTAGATAATAAACTGATTAATCAAAAAACAGAAGAGTTTAAGGCAAGGGTGGATTTCTTAGGTGCGGAAGTAGAAGATGGATTACTGATGAAAAAGGATGTTGTGATGACCACCTTTGACGAGGCACAGCAAATACTGCAGCACTTACAAAATGATGGTGTAGCTAATATGTTATCAATCTATAAAGGCTGGCAGCATAAAGGACTCTATGGCGGCTTGCCAGTGCGGTCATATCGCCCAGAGTCTGGTTTAGAGAAGGAATTAGCCTTACATGAGTTATTAGATTGGTCTCAAACGGAGAATATTAATCTGTTTCTTTATCAAGATGCCTTGCGTATCAATATGGAGGAGTTAACGCAAACGAGATATAAACTGATGAAAAAATTCAATAAACGTACACATTCAGATAATGTCTATGGCAATGTCTATCAGTCCTTTAACTATTTGAATCCAGCCTCTTCTGTTGCACTGCTAAACAACATGAAGCAGGAGTATCAGAACGAAGGTGTCTCACAAATCGCCTTAAGCGGTATTTCTAATCATTTATTTTCTTATAGTGAAGGTAACCAAGAGTTTGATCGAATGGCAACCAAAAATCAATATCAAGACATCATCGAGACCTATCATCAAGAATTCGATTTAGTGTTAGAACAGCCTTTTGCATACTTATGGAATGAAACCAATGCCATTATCGATTTACCAACCAAGTCATCTGATTATGTCTTTACCGATGAGGATATTCCCTTTATCGCACTGACCTTAAAAGGATTGGTTCCCATGTATGCGGAATATACGAATTTCCAAGCCAATCAGGAGGAATTTTTCTTACAACTGGTAGAACAAGGACTATCCCCTTCCTTCTATATTACGGAAGAAGATCCGGCAGCCTTGAAAAATACCAACTCGTCGGAGATTTACAGTTCGCAATATGAAAGATATCGAGAGATCATTCCTTCCTATTACCAAGAACTGCAAGCCATCCATCAATACATCGAAGGTGCCCGGATTATTGGACATGAGCGCTTTGGCAGTGTAACCAAGGTTACGTATGATAATGAAGTAGACATCTATGTCAACTACAGCGATACGGAACAAGAGATAGATGACCAGCGTATTGATGGCTTGTCTTATAAGGTGGTGCACAGCGAATGAAAATAAAACGACATACGATTTACGGCTACTTGTTTATTCTGCCTTGGTTGATAGGTTTCCTATTATTAGTGATGTGGCCGATGGCACAATCCTTCTACTACAGTTTAAACAGTATGCGTATCACACCGGTTGGATTACAGTTTCGATATGTTGGATTAAACAATTATCTCGATGTGTGGCTGAAAGATATGTTTTTCTTGCAGGAGTTACTTGGCTTTGCCTTAAACACCTTACTGCGCGTGCCGGTCATTGTTGTATTTGCCTTGATTATAGCGGTACTGCTTAATCAACAGATTAAATTTAAAGGAACGTTTCGAACGATCTTTTTCCTGCCGGTTATTGTGGCAAGCGGCCCCGTGATTAACCAATTAATTGACCAAGGGGCCACCTCAATTCCTTTAGTAAATCAAGATATTATTATCGGGCTCTTAGCCCAAATCTTTCCGCTGTTTATCGCCAGTGTGGTGGCTGATTTATTCAGTCAGATTATTGTCATTCTTTGGTATTCTGGAGTACAAATCCTTATTTTCCTGGCCGTATTACAAAAGATTGATCCCAGCTTATATGAAGCAGCCAAAATTGACGGCGGATCAAGCTGGGAATGTTTTTGGAAGATTACCTTACCGACGATTAAGCCGATTGTTTTAATCAATATGGTATATACCCTTGTTTCTCTAGCAAACAGTGGCCAAAATCCGATTATTGAACTAATTTATGCCAACATGTTTGATGCCACACGAGGTTATGGCTTTGCCTCAGCAATGGCTTGGATGTATGCGATTATTATTGGGATCATGCTGATTATTATGGCCTTAGCCTTTCGCGAAAGAAAAACTAAACGTGCCTTTTAACATATGGCAGGAACAGGAGGCGATGAAATGACAGTAAAACATAAGGCAAGCCTAACCGGAGTGATGCGCAGCCAGTCGGTGTCATGGAAAGAAAAATGGCGGATTATCAAGGCAAAACTAGCTAGATTCCTATTCGGTTTTAATGATCGTAAAGGCTTTTTACTGAAGGTTGTCATCTACACATTGCTTTTATGTATCGGCTTTGTTTACTTGTACCCCATGTTATATATGTTTATTACAAGTATGATGCCTTTATCCGATTTGCTGGATTCAGCCGTGCGTTGGATTCCATCCAATCTATATACAGAAAACTACCAGCAGGCATTTTCGGTTATGAATATACGTAACTCCTTGTTTGGAAGTGTTGTGATAGCCTTTGTCCCTACTCTATTTCAAGTGGTGGTTGCTTCTCTTGTCGGGTATGGGTTTGCACGATTTGACTTTCCTCTGAAGAGGCTATTGTTTGGTTTGATGTTATTTAGTTTTATTATCCCGCCTCAAATTCTGATGATGCCTACCTATCGTTTATTTAGTGAGTTAGGACTGACTGGCTCTTTAAATGCATTCTGGATACCGGCAGCATTGGGCCAAGGGATAAACAGTACTATTTTCATCTTAATTTTTTATCAATTTTTCAAGCAAACACCTAAATCATTATATGAAGCCGCCGAAGTCGATGGAGCCGGTCCGTTTATCAGTTTCTTCCGCATCGCGATTCCAATGGCTGTCCCGGCATTTCTGGTATCCTTTTTATTCTCCTTTGTTTGGTATTGGAATGAGACCTATTTGACGACGTTATATTTAACAAGTCAGTCAACAGACATTACGACGATACTATTACAGCTGCAGCAATTTGAACAAAATTATGAAACACTCTACCCTGCAGCAGAAAATAATGCCAGCAGAATTAATGAAGGGATAAAGATGGCGGGTACGGTAATTAGTGTTTTACCATTATTGATTATTTACTTTTTCTTACAGAAACACTTTGTAGAAAGTGTGGATCGGACTGGTATTACCGGTGAATAATCACCGTAATATAATAAACTTTTGATTACAAGAAATGGGGGAAAAAAATGACAAGAAAAGCATTAGGAAAGTTATTAGTTATGTTATTTGTACTACTGGTTATTGCAGTGGGGTGTTCGTCCGATGATACAGGGAGTAATACAGAGAGTGACAACGGTGTGAATGACGGTGCAGAAAGCGGCACCTTGCCGGAAATGACGGATGATGAAATTACATTGACGTATGCATCGTGGAAAAATCATGAATTAAATGAGTTTTTGGCAGATAAATTCATGGAAAAATATCCGAATATTACGGTTGAAGTTGTCCCGTTAGACACAGAGGGTTGGAACGATAATCTAACCAACTTGGCAAGCACTGGTGAGTTACCTGATGTCTTCTGGTATAATGGCAATGTAGATATTGCGATTCGGAATGGTTGGTTAGGCGATTTTACTGAGTATTTTGAGGCAGATCCAGAGACGGAGGACTTGTTAGATACGATGGTAGATCCAGGATATTTTGATGGGGAGCGTAAAATGGCTGCAGCTACAGACTATTTTCCATATGCGGTATTCTTAGATGAGAATTTATTTGAGCGAATGAACGTAGATATGCCTTCGCCTGACTGGACGTATAATGAAATGATCGATTTAATACAAGAGATGACTGTGCCAGAACAAGGTATATTCGGATATAATACTGGCGGTAAATTGTTAACGATAGCTCCTATAGTCAATCAAGATGCAGTAGGTGAATTCGGCTGGGATGGAGAAAAGTATGATTTAACAACCGATTGGGCAGAAGCAGCAAATCTTCGTGCGGAGTTTATCCGCAGTGGTGTACACGCCCCATTGTTTGATACCGATGAAGCAGAGGCTGCCTTTGGTGATAGGGAAATATGGCCAGCAAGTACAGGGAAAGTCGCAATCCAAATAGATGCCTGGTGGACGGTAGGGGCATTCTCAGAACCTGAATTTACAGATAAAGGAATGAAATGGGTTCCATATGTAGTACCAAAAGGAGATAACGCCGAGACAGAGAATAAACCGGCCTATATTGATTTTGGCACTATCTCTCCAGCAACGGAACATCCACGTGAGGCGTATGAATTGATGAAATTCTTTGGCTGGAGTAAAGATGGCTGGGAAGCGAAATTAGAGGCGTTTAAAACCATGGAGGATGGTAATGGCAATTTAGTATTTAAACACCCTGATGGATTACCATTAATCAAAGACCAGGAAATTTGGGATGAATTACGTACTTTATTGCCTGATTCGCATTATCACGACGATTTCTTAGAAAGGGCAAAAAACCCTGTTTCCTTAGGTGGCCGAGCACTTCCTGGATTTGAAACATTCTTAGGTGAGGTATATTTTGGCGGAGAATATGGTGATGTTGAAACCGCCATTACTAATGGAGAGGTAAATGCTCATGATATTGCCCCAGATTTAACTGAAAAAGCTAATGAATATTATGAGGCGGCATTAGAAGAGTTAAACTATTAATCCATAAAAATAAGGATAAAGCCTAGCGTCATAAAGGTGAGGCAATCACAGTTAGTAATAGATGATTGCCCTGCCTTTTATTTATCGTGAATACAAACGTTGAATTTGTTTAGTTATCCTGCTTAGGAATGGGCTAACTCTGAAGATTTTAAATGTATTTTAACAGATCATTTTCTTCTATTATGTTGTTGCTACAGATGTGTATAAAACCCCTTGTAGTTTTTAATAGCAAAAGAAAGGAGCAAGTATGATGACCATTTATAATTGGGCCTCAAATACTTCAAACCCTCAAAAAGAACTAAAACTTTCAGAAATTTTGGTGCATGATCCATTTGTGTTTGCTTGCAATGATACAAAAACGTATTATTTATATACTTCAGGAAGTCCGAGGTTTACGGATTTAAATCGTGATGGCGTTTTAATGTATATAAGCGAAAATTTAATTGATTGGGAGGGACCATTTGTTGTATTCGAGGTTCCTGATGGAACGTGGGCCAATCCTACTCATGGTATATGGACGCCAGAGGTTCATCTTTACCAAGAGAAATACTTTCTTTTCGTAACGCTACATAATAAGGAATCTCTAATTGAAGCTGATTTTGAGGCGTTTGGTCAGCAACATGCTAGGGGAACAGCTATTGCTGTTGCTGATTCTTTGGAAGAGCCGTTTACATTGATAAAAAAGGATGGGCCTATACCTCCTGAAAACTTCATGACACTAGATGGTACGCTTTACCTAGAAGATGGAAAACCATGGATGGTGTATTGTCATGAATGGATACAGATCATTGATGGTACATTTGAAGCTATCCCGCTAAAGTCTGATTTGACCGCAGCGGTTGGTGAGCCTATCCATTTATTTAAAGCATCTGATGCCCCTTGGATTTATCAGGAGAAAATACCAAGCAATAAGCGAACGGTTTATGTATCTGATGGCTGTCAATTGTATAAAACCAAAAGTGGAAGTCTAGTGATGTTGTGGTCTAGTTATAACAATGAGGGGTATGTACAAACGATCGCACGTTCAAAATCCGGAAAATTATATGGACCTTGGGAACAATTGGATCCGCTCGTTCAAGATGATAGTGGTCATGGAATGATGTTTCAAACGTTTGAAGGAGTATGGCTACTTATCCTGCATCAACCTTTTGCACCCCCATACTCACGTGCGAAAATCTATGAAATGGTAGAAACGGAAGAGAGTTTTACAGTTGTTCGATCGAGAAGTGACTTAGATTATGCTTAGAACTGAATCAGATATGATTAAACATAAAGGAAGTTAATAAATATCTAGCAACCATCCGTCACTTTCAATAAGTATCATGTTTCATAAGTGAGTGATGAAAAGATATCCAGAAATCCTGTCATTTAAAACATTTAAACCTACAGGATGGGATGACTAGTTTGCAAAAGGCTTTAGTAATAGTTCTTATATCCCGTGTGTATAAACGGGCAAATAACGAAACATTAAAATTTTGACTGTTGCTATCATACATTGTATGATATATTTGATTTTCTTTATTAACATATAGGGAGATAGGATGAAGATATGAAAAAAAATACAACAATCTATGACATTGCCAATGAAGCTAAAGTCTCACCATCTACTGTGTCACGAGTATTGACAGGGAATGAACGTGTTAAGCCGGAAACAAAAAGAAGAGTATTGGCTGTAATTGAGAAGCATAATTTTAGGCCTAACAGTTTGGCGAGAAGCCTATTATACAAAAGGTCCAAGACAATAGGGATCATACTTCCTGATATTAATCACCCCTTTTTTTCTACTTTGGTACAAAAAATGGAGACCAAAGCGTTAGCGTTAGGTTATACCACTTTTTTATGCAATACCATGAATGATTATGAAAATGAGTCTACTTATTTACAAACCTTAATCGATAAGAGGGTGGACGGTATTCTATTTTTAGGCGGACGGATTAACGACGTAAAATCAAATAAATCTTATGTGGAAGAAATGAATAAAATCATGGAACAAGTGCCGGTTGTTTTTGTTAACGGTTCAATGGAGAATGTGGATGCACATGTAGTGAGAACAGATGAAAGTGATGGTATTCATAAGGCGATCGATTTACTCTGGAATTTTAATCATCGAAAAATAGCGTTTATTGGTGGGATAAAAGGGGTTACTTCGACGGAGATAAAGCTCGATGCTTTTTACAACGCAATGAATAAACATCAGCTAGATATAAATATGGATTGGGTAATGGATGAAGGTTTTGATATTGAATCTGGTGAGGAACTGGCTAAAAGTTTACTTTCATTAGAAGAGCGTCCTACGGCAATCATTTGTGTGAATGATTTTATTGCGATAGGTGTGATTAGAATCCTTAATAAATTTGGGATTCGTGTACCAGAAGATGTTTCCGTAGTAGGTTTTGATGACAGCTATTTAGCACAATATTTTCCTCCGGGTATCACGTCTGTTACCCAAAATTATGATTTCTTAGGTGAAAAAGCAGTCGAATTGTTAGTTGAATTAATAAATGGAGAGAATCCTGCAAAAGAGTGGATTATCCCAACAAAATTAATCGTACGAGATTCATGTCAAGTATTGAATGCATAAAAAAGTATTGACAAATAAGACCTAATTTATTAAGTTTTTATGAAAAGGGTTTCGTATAAGGGTAGTTTTATTTCGGGGATAAAGGTCAGTTTTAAATGGTGTTTTATGGGTTGTTTTTCAATATCCTAATTATTACATGCATAAAATGAAATAATAGAATATAGATCAGTCAACCTATCCTATTTTGAAACCCATTTCATATATTGATTCTTACTTGGATTTATTTTATTTTTTTAAGGGAGTGTTTTGAAGTTAGTAACGATATATATGGTTTCTCAACTCTTTAATAAAATTAAGAAAATACAGATAAGTACTGCTTTGGATAATGGTTAATGTTGTTTCAGAAGTTGAAGAGGCAGGATTATAGGTATTAATAAGCGGAGTTATAGAATGGGGGAGTGGAATGTGGAAACTGTAAGAATAAATAAAAATATGAATCTTGATTGGAAGTTTACCAGAGATGATGTCATCGATGCTTGGTACAAGGGTTTTGATGATTCTAATTGGCGGCATGTCACATTGCCTCATGATTGGTCTGTGGAAGAGCCTTTTTCCAAGGAACATTCAAGCGGAACAGGCTATCTACCAGGCGGGATTGGCTGGTATAGAAAACATTTTCATTTACCAGAGGATTTAACAGGGAAACGGGTCTACATTACTTTTGAAGGGGTCTACAATAATTCTCAAGTATGGTGTAATAGCTATTATATCGGAAAGCGTCCTTACGGGTATAGTTCCTTTACTTATGACATAACAGATTTTGTTTCTTTTGGTGAGAGCAGTAATGTTATATCTGTTAAAGTAAATCATAAAGATATTGCAGATTCCCGTTGGTTTACTGGTTCTGGTATTTATCGTGATGTCTATCTAACTATTACAGATCAAATCCATATTGACCAATATGGTGTATTTGTCACCACTCCAGAGGTTTCCGAAGAAGAGGCGACTGTTTCAGTAAATGTACAATTATCAAACGAGACGACGAATGATGAACAGGTTGTTATTAAAAATACACTACTTGATCAAGCAGGGGAATCTCTTGACTCTGTCATACATACAGAAATGATAGCTGCAGAATCATCTTTCTGTATAGACCAGCAAATGAAAATTCACCACCCACAGCTTTGGTCACCGGATACTCCCTATTTGTATTCCGTAAAAACAGAGATAATAAAGGACGGAGTAGTAATTGATCATTCACTTACTTCAACAGGTATCCGTTATTTCTCATTCGATTCAAATGAAGGTTTTTTCTTGAATGATGTAAATATGAAAATAAAGGGTGTCTGTGTCCACCATGATGCGGGTGCGCTTGGTGCAGCGGTTCCTGAGAAGGTATGGGTAAGAAGGCTCGAAGCATTAAAAGAAATGGGCTGTAATGCCATCCGAATGAGCCATAACCCGCCAGTACCATATCTCCTTGATCTATGTGATCAAATGGGCTTTTTAGTAATGGACGAAGCCTTTGATGAATGGGAAGGTGTGAAAAACAAGTGGTCAACCGGCCACAACGTTTATCCGCCGAAGCATTTTGGTTATTACGAGGATTTCCCGCAGTGGGGAGAGACAGATATCAAGGAGATGGTTTTAAGAGACCGAAATCATCCGTCTATTATTCTGTGGAGTATCGGGAATGAAGTAGATTATCCGAATGATCCTTATTGTCATCCTTACTTCAAGACGATGACAGGTAATAATGATGCGAATAAGCCGGCCGCTGAAAGACAATATGATCCTAATAAACCAAATGCAGAAAGGCTTGCAACAATAGCCGAACGACTGGTTCGCTATGTGAAAGAATGCGATACAACAAGACCCGTTACGGCAGCGATTGCCTTTCCAGAGTTATCGAATAGGACAGGATATACGGATACATTGGATGTAGTTGGCTACAATTACAAGGAACATTTATATGAAGAAGACCACAAAAAATATCCAGACAGAGTGACCTACGGCAGTGAAAACAGCAGTAGTTTAGAAGATTGGCTGATTGTAAAACATAACGATTATATTTGCGGACAATTTATTTGGACAGGTGTTGACTTTTTAGGCGAGGCACAAGGCTGGCCGATTAGAGCTTCTCAAGCAGGCTTTTTGGATCTGGCTGGATTTAAGAAACCAAGCTATTATTATCGTCAAGCGTTATGGAGTAGTGAACCGATGGCTTTTTTAAGTGCACTCCCACTGGCAGCAGCTGAAGGCTATGGTGAACCTCACTGGAATTGGCAAGATGAAGAGGAGATGCAAGTTAAGTGTTTTACCAACTGTGAAGAAGTGGAACTCTACCTAAATGACACATCACTAGGAAGCAAAAAAGTGGATGATGATAAAGCCTATGTGACTTGGGAAGTTAGCTTTCAGGCAGGAACATTAAAAGCTGTGGCTAAAGGAATGGATGGTCAATCTTATTCCTATGAACTAGAGACGGTACAGCAACCAAAAAAATTAGAGATCAGTGCAGATTCACAATGGTTAACAGCGAGCGGTCAAGATGTGGCTCATATCGAAATCTACGTAGCCGATGACGATGGAAATCTTGTATATACAGCAGACAATCAAATTCAGTTATCGATCGATGGTTCAGGGGAAATCCTTGGCTTGGAAAATGGCGATGCACAAGATCTACAGCCATACAATTCCTTAGTGAGAAAGGTGCATCATGGTAAATTGCTTGCCTATGTTAGGAGTACAAAAGAGAGTGGAGATATGACCATCCGCGCAGAATCACCAAATGTTTCCATGGCTGAAGTGAAGATAGCAGTTGCGACATCTCAACAAACAAAGATAGAAAGCAATACCTAACAGTTAATGTTGCGATAAAGCGAGACTTCGTTCAAAGGAGTACTTCAAAATTCTTGAACGATATAGTGCCTGTAGTTATCCAGGATATACCTACTTCTACTGATTATGCAACTGGAAAAACTTATAGACGCTTAATGCGTTGATAGTAACCGGCAAGGAGCTATATCAAATAGAAGGTGGGATTTAGTTGAGAAAACGATATGTTTTGATTGGAATAATATCTATTCTTTTGATTGGTGGGATTTGGATGACAGTATATGCAATGGAAGAAGGTAAACGAAATAGTGTGTCGGATAAGGATAGGCTAGTAGAGGATAATAGTGTTCATATGGTAGATCATGAGGAATTTCCAGTTGCATATCAAAATGGTTTTCCCATTCCAGCGTTTACAACTTGGGAATTAGAGCAAACGCCACGTTCTTATCAATCTCTTAATGGAGATTGGGGCTTTTATTATGATGAAGAGGGAATCTACAAGGATAGTGCAGAACCTTCGAGAGATGACTTTGATGATTCTTCATGGTCAACGGAAAATGTACCGGCAAGCTTAGACTTTGCTTATGAAGATGGTAAGTATGAACGAAAATTTGGTTCTTTTTGGTATCGAAAAATCATTGAGGTGGATAAAGATTGGAAAGGTCAATTTATTAAATTGGTATCACTTGGTATGGGGCCAAAAGCAGAAGTATTTATCAATGGTCAAAGCGTCGGGGACTCAAAGTTTGGTGCTACGCCATTTGCCATCAACGTGTCTTCTTATCTTGAAACAGGGAAAGAAAATATCATTGCCATCCGTATTGATCGCAAGCCGCACGTATATATTGATCGGGACAGTGTTCCGCCAGGTTCTTTTGATTGGTGGGACTACAGTGGGATCATGCGAGATATTTTTCTAGAGGCAACCAACCCGCAAACAGTCTTGAAAGTGAATATGCAAGCTTCCAAATTAGATCAAAAAATAGAGGCACAGGCTGTTGTACTCAATTTAACAGATAAACCAGATCAAATGGAGGTTGTGTTGGATCCGGGAGTAGATGAAATCGATCCTAAAGTGAAGCAAGTACAATTGGAGGCAAACGAAGTCAAAGTTGTTCCATTTGAATTTGAAGCGCCTTCTCTGAAAGCGTGGACGCCAGATTTGCCCTATCTATATACTGCAACTGCAGAGATAACCGAAAAAGATGCCCTTTCCGCTCAATACGGGGCAGTGGATGTAGAGGTAACAGATACAGATCTGCTGATCAATCAAGAGCCAGTGTTTTTGAAAGGAACGAATTGGCATGAGGAATCCACTCTATCTGGTCGATCGTTAACTGTTGAGGAGTATCAACAAGAGCTAGATTTAATGAAGGATGCAGATGCGAATTTTATTCGGCATGCCCATTATAATCGTCATCCTTATGCCTATCAATATGCCGACGAGATTGGTCTGTATGTGATGGATGAGGTTGAAAACTACTGGATGGATGTCGAATCTATTCGACATCAATTAAATCAAGGAACGGTCTCTGAAGAATTGGCGATTGCTATGGCTTGGAATCAGGTAAACCACCCTTCGATCATCATGTGGGGAGTAGGTAACGAAAATACGTCCAATAATCAAGAACATGTCGATTTTTATAATATGCTTCGTGATGCGGTGCTGCAGATTGATCGGAAGGAGCGGCCGGTCACTTATGCTTCCAATACACAGCATCATCCAGACGACATCACTCGAGCAGAGCCGGATCTGCTCACTATCAACCAGTATTATGGTTTTCATGGAGGAAATGCAGAGGACTTTGGTGCAGGTGACTTTGATGAGAGGTTAGAGATCCTGCATAAGACATATCCTGACAAACCAATCATCATTACAGAAAACGGAACTTGGTCGATGTATGGGAATCGGGGGAAAGCTACAGAAGGCGGTACAGAGGATTGGCAAGCAGCTAACTTTGCTGCTCATTGGGATGTTACGGTGAGTAAGCCATATACCATAGGATATACTTTCTGGAACTTTAAGGATTATCGCAGTAAAGAGCAGTACACAGAAGAAGATCCTTCTCGTCTGTCAACTATGGGAATGGTAGATTGGTATGACTTGGGTCCTAAAGTAGTTTATGAATACTTTCAACATGCAACTACTGATGGTGCCAATCGGGTCTTAAATCCGAATTTTGCATCAGGTACAGAGGAATGGTCTGTCTTGTCCTCAAATGAAGATGCAATAGTCGATTCTGGAGATGGCTTAACCGTTAGATTAGATAACGCGCAATCTTTTGAAATTTCGCAAAAAACAACAGATTTACTCCAAGGGGATTATGAATTTACTGCTATCTTAGAAGGGATAACAGAAAGCACTCATGTAAGGTTAGAAGTGGACGCTAAAAACGTTGAGGAACCATTTGTTGTAGCAGTTGATCAAGATGGGCGTTTTAAAGTACCATTTCATTTATCCCATAATGGAATCTCATCTGCCCAATTTGCCATTAAAGCAGACAGCGAAGAAGATGAGCAAACGATCACGGTCAAGGATGTCAAATTATCTCGTATTTTGTCAGAATAATGTTGTTAGTACTTTTTTCAGTCTTGTTTGGAGATTTATCAGAAACCTAGCTACTTAACATGTAGTCAAGCGAAATCTGAGCTAGAAAACTTAGCGAATCAATGGTTAGATCAAAGTAATCATTAAACAAATGGTTGTCTGTTTTTTATAAGATTAAAACTTATTTTTTCATTGCTATCCCTGCCATAGTCTAGCATATGTGGAAGGCAGGGATGGTGTCCTTTATCTGATGATTGTGTTTAAATGTAAGTACGAAATAATCCGTATATCAAAAAGTTCAACGGCTGTTATAAGGAATCATCTTTAACAAAAAGGAGCAACCATAATGAGACAAACAGATCATGTAAATAATCTATGGGAAGCAATGAAAAAGGACCAACAGAAGGAAATGATCGACCATTTAAAGAAACAGGCAGCGTATTTCCTTTCCCACTCTTCTAGCCAGACATCTTTTCAAACTTTTCGGCAGTTTCAAACAACGGGAGAACGCAGCACGTTTGAACAACTTTATTTTGAACGAAGAAAGCGATTAACGACTTTTGGGTTGTTAAGTTATATCGATCCAGATAATGCACTGTTTTTGACGCCGCTAGAAAATGAAATATGGCAAGTTTGTCAGGAGTTTACTTGGTGTCTTCCTGCCCATTTGGATCAGCAGATGGAAGGACAAAGCTATGAAGCATATCAACAATCAAACACATTGAAGTATACGATTGATTTATTTGCAGCTGAAACAGCATTTTCATTAGCAGAAATCATCTATTTATTGGAGGAACGATTAGATTCATTTTTAATAGATCAAACAAAAATCGAAATAGATCGGCGTGTCTTAAGGAATTTTATCAACAATGGACCGTTCCATTGGGAACGTGCCGATCATAACTGGGCTTCCGTCTGTGCTGGGTCAGTGGGTGCTGCCGCTATTTATATGTTAGAGGATCAGAATCAGCTGGATATGGTATTGGAACGTGTAGTATGTAGTATGGAACATTATTTGAATGGCTTTGCAGCAGACGGTGCGTGTACAGAGGGGTATAGTTATTGGCAATACGGTTTCGGGTATTTTATTTATTTTTTCGACTTATTAGAAAGGGCAACTGGTGACATTCATGAATTTTTCGACTCTGACAAGGTACGTAAGATAGCTCAGTTTCAGCAGCATATCTTTTTAGCTGGCAACCATGTGATAAATTTCTCGGATGCGGCCCCTTTTGCCAAGCCAATGCTTGGATTTACGCACTATCTTCACAAAAAATTCCCTGAGATACATATACCCATGAAGGAAGCAGGGCAGAGAGAAATAGTCGATCATTGTGGCAGGTGGGCACCAGCCTTTCGTGAGCTGCAATGGTATGAATCGGAATGGCAAGGCACAGGTTGGCCGGACACAAGCGCTTTATTTGAACAATCCTCCGTTTTTACTTCGCGAATCACACATAATGGTCATACGTATGCCTTCGCTGCTAAAGGCGGACATAACAATGAACCTCATAATCATAATGATATAGGGCATTTTGTGTTATTTGGCGGAGGGGAAGTATTCTTAAAGGATTTAGGGGCAGGACAGTATAATAAGGCATATTTCAGCGATAAGCGCTATAATTTCATCTGTAACAGCGGCAAAGGCCATTCTATTCCAATAATTAACGGTCAGACTCAGCTTCATGGGGAAAGGTATCAAGCAATTATCCAACAGGCAGAAGGTTTTAGTGATAAAGAGATATTTCAGTTGAATATGACAAAGGCTTATTCAGATTCAACTTTAATCCACTTTGACAGGTTGTTCGTCTTGGAAAAAAGCCAGCTTCCAGTTTTAACTTTAACAGATCGATTTCATTTTACCACCAAGCCCTCCTCCGTAATAGAAAACTTTATTCTGCAAGATATGGCTTATGATATAGGCAACAATCATATTGTATTAAAAGGTGAAGAGCAGTCCCTGAAAATATCTTTTGGCTCCAGCATCAAACCAAGAATAACGCGTAAAACGTTTATCAATCATCAAGGGGAAGAAGAAGCTTTTCTTCAGCTTCAAATAACATTACAAAAAATCAACATCGAAATGGAGACAACTATTGTGTTTGAATTTTGTTCGTGTCATTCCTAAATCAGATCCACTGATGCATTATACAAATCTGTCAAAATCCCGCCAATAGGATGACACACCTGGGCAGTGTTACACGCATTTATATAGGTAGCCTTAACAAAAAGTTTGTGTTGTCAGCTTCGAAGCGATTGAAGTTGCTCATAGCAAACCAAGGAGTGATAGAAATAGACTTTTCTAAAGTGTTAGTTATAGAACAAGCAAACACTCGTTTTCACTGGTGTGGTTTTTTTCAGACGAATGAACCTTGGAATCATGATCATCGGATTAATCCAGACTTTGAACTGATGATTGTTACAGAAGGTGTACTTAAACTAGTTATTGAAGGGAAACAAATGGAGGTTCATCCGGGAAATATGTTACTTATTCCTCCTCAGATTGATTTTGCAGGCTTCGGTGATGTGGCAGACGTCTGTTTTTACTGGGTTCATTTTGAAGCGGCAACAGAGACAGATGGTTCAGGGAAAGGATGGCAGCTGCCATTTTTTTCGCAGGAAATAATGCTCGATAATGAACTGCTCCTCATCCAGCAAATGCAGACGATTAAACAAATGGATTTTCCTGATTCAACCCTGATTGATGCCTATCTGCATACATTGTTGCTGAGCATTAGCGAGAAATATAAACAGCCATTGAATGCTAAAAAAAATAAGCATTATTTAGTTGATTATATGAAACAATTTCTACAGCGAAACTACCAGCGGACTGTTACTGTAGAAGAAATTGCTCATTATTTTGGTTACAACAAGGCCTATATCTCTAATTTGTTTTCGCGTGAAGTTGGTGAAACGATCACGCAATATTTGAATACCTTACGTTTAGAAGCAGCCAGACAAGCTTTATTAACGACAAGCGACAGTATTCGCGAAATAGCCAATCAACATGGTTTTGAAGATGAAAAGTACTTTAGCAGATTGTTTTCCAAGAAATATCAACAATCCCCACGTTTTTATCGAAAATGTTATGGCCGAATTGAAAAAATGTAAAGAGCAGGTTGGAATGAAATTATTAAAACAACTAGCTTTTGTCCACCTTTTCTATTTTTTCTCTAATTACTTTTGTTTCCATAACGATTAAGATAGAGATACATCTTATAAAGAAATGGGGAACGCAAAATGAAGGCTGAAACAAAGATAACAAGCGGATTTTGGGAGACCTATCAAAAGGTTGTCAATGATAACGTCATACCTTACCAATGGAAGGTGTTAAATGATCAATTGGAGGATATAGAACCTAGCCGGGCCTTGAGGAATTTTCGGATTGCGGCAGGTGTAGAAGATGGTGAGTACTATGGAATGGTATTCCAAGACAGTGATGTATACAAATGGTTAGAAAGTGTGGCATACAGCTTGCGGAATTATCCTGATGAGGAATTGGAAGCGTGTGCAGATGAGGTGATTGATTTAATTGGGAGCGCACAGTTAGCTGATGGTTATGTGAATACATACTATCAAGTAAAAGAAGGACTGGATAAACGGTGGACGAATGTAAGAGATAATCATGAGCTTTACTGCGCGGGGCATATGATAGAAGCGGCTGTAGCTTATTATGATACTACAAAAAAGACACCTTTTTTAGAGATTGCTAAGAAATTTGCTGACTACATTGCCGAGGTGTTTGGGCCGAATGACGGACAAATCAAAGGATATCCCGGACACGAAGAAATAGAATTAGCATTAGTGCGTCTCTATTTAGTAACAAATGATAAAACATATTTGGATTTAGCTACATTTTTTGTAGAAGAACGAGGAAAGAAGCCTAATTATTTTAATGTAGAAGCAGAGGCGCAAGGACGAGAACCCCAAAGCTGGTGGCATGGTGATCATGAATATTCTCAAGCCCATCTGCCGATCCGAGAACAAAAAGAAGCAGTAGGGCATGCCGTTCGCGCCGTTTACTTTTATAGTGCTGTAGCAGATTTAGCCCGTTTGAACCAGGATGAGACCTTAAAAACAGCTGTAAAAACGCTGTGGGAAAATGTAGTTAACAAAAAAATGTCTATTAATGGAGGGATTGGTGCGAGTCCATGGGGTGAAGCCTTTGCTGAGAATTATGATCTTCCCAATGACACGCCGTACAATGAAACATGTGCCTCGGTTGGGCTCGCTTTTTGGGCAAAACGGATGTTGGCGTTAGAGCCGAATGGAGCTTATGCTGATGTTTTAGAAAACGCTGTCTATAATGGCTCCCTATGTGGCATGGATCTGCAAGGAAAGCGATTCTTATATGTCAATCCATTACAAATTGATGGAGCACATGCCTGCAAACGTCACGATCATAAACATGTGACACCAGAGCGGCAAAAATGGTTTACTTGTGCTTGCTGTCCGCCGAACTTGGCGAGGTTGATCGGCTCGATTGGTGATTATTTTGTATTAAATGTGGCAGATGATATCTTTATTAATTTATATGGAGACAGTGAGACCAATTTAACTTGGCATGATGAAGCAGTGACAGTCACCCAAGAAACCAATTACCCTTGGGAAGGAAATATTGCCATTACGTTTAACAGTGCACGTTCTGTTGCAGGCAAAATAGCATTGCGTATTCCAGCATGGGCAGATAACTATACATTGACGATCAATGGAAAAGAAAGGACTGCTAATTTGCAGAATGGTTACCTAGTCATAGACCGTACATGGGAAAATAATGATCAAATCATTTTAGACTTAGATATGTCTTTGCACCAAGTCTTTGCCCATACAAACGTTACCGAGGACATAGGCAAGGCAGCAGTGGTCAGAGGACCGTTAGTATATGTTGCAGAAGAAGTGGATAATGGAGGTGACTTAGGTACACTCTGGTTAACAGAAGCACCGTTAAAAGAGAAGGTTTGTGATGATTTATTACCAAATGCGGTTTACCTGACTGGAGAAGCCAAACGTCTCGTATCATCAGAAAATCAAACCTATTCTTATCAAAAACCAACTTTTGAATCAACAGATATCACCTTGATCCCTTATTTTATGTGGGGAAATCGTGAATATGGAGAGATAAGAGTTTGGTTAAATGCTGCGATTTAGCAGCATATAAGCGATTAACTAGTTTGCGTACTTCATAGATAATTACGTCAAGAAGCCCCTTATCCTATAAAGAAATGAGCGGGCTTCTTGATGAAAAATGGTCGGCTTAGATAAATGTTATGAAAGACAATCCCAATCAATAGAGGTGTACATAATGAAGCCAATACCTAAAATTACGATGTTGCCTGAAAAAAAAGCTGCCCCGTTGGAAGATTTATATGGCCTATTTTTTGAAGACCTGAACCATGCGGCAGATGGAGGGCTATATGCTGAAATGGTGCAAAATCGGTCCTTTGAATTTGAGGCAATAGACCACCCTAGTTACCATTCCTTGTACGGCTGGGAAAATGAGTATGGAGAGCCCCTTGTTCAAGAAAAGCTCACCTTACGAGTATTAAGCGATGCACCACTTCATGCGAATAATCCCAACTATTTAAAAATTGATGCGACAGAGGCATTTACCATTCAGAATGCGGGCTTTAACGAAGGGATGTATTTTGAAAAAGGGAAACACTTCCGCTTTTCGTTATTTGCACGAAACTCGATGCAGCCAACAACGCTAACAGTTACGTTGAAAACAAATGATGGTCAGATCGTTGCACAAGACAACCTGATCATCACTGCTGAGGAATGGAAGGCTTATGACGTGGAATTGACTGCAACGCTAACAACGGCCAAAGGTCGCTTGGCCATTTCCTTTTTACCCGAAGCGAATGTAGCACTGGATATGATTTCGTTGTTTCCTGAAGACACGTTTATGGGGAGAAAAAACGGCTGCCGTAAAGATATTGCAGAAAAATTAGCAGCAATGAAGCCTAAGTTTATGCGGTTTCCCGGCGGCTGCCTTGTTCATGATGGTAGCCTAAATGCATCCGACCGAGATTCGATGTATCGTTGGAAAAACACGATTGGTTCTGTCGAACAACGTCCAAGTCGTCGCAATTCTTGGGGCTATAATCAAAGCCTTGGGTTAGGTTTTTTTGAGTACTTTCAGCTTTGTGAGGATCTAGGTGCCAAACCAATTCCCGTCTTGCCAGGAGGTGTTGACCCGCATCATCAACGGATGGTTCCTTTAGATAAACTTGATGAGTGGGTGCAAGATGCCTTAGATTTAATTGAATTTGCGAATGGTCCAGTTGACAGCACATGGGGGCAAATACGGGCGGAAATGGGTCATCCTGAGCCGTTTTACTTAGAATATTTAGCAATTGGCAATGAGGAAGTAGGCCAGCCCTTCTTTGACCGCTATCCCTTTTTTCATCAAGCAATTAAAGAACGTTATCCGGAAATAAAATTGATTAACTCAGCTGGCCCATTTGCGGCAGGGAGTGAATATGAGCGAGGCTGGCAAAGTGCGAAAGAATGGGGATCTGATCTTGTTGATGAGCATTACTATCAAACAACAGATTGGCTGTTAGCAAATCATTATCGTTATGATGCGTATGATTCAAATGGTCCTAAAGTGTTTCTTGGCGAATATGCCTCATGGGGCAATGAGTGGTATAACGCTGTTGTCGAAGCAAGTTATATGATTGGGCTGGAACGAAATGCGGATAAGGTAGCATTGGCTTGTTATGCACCAATGCTTGCCAATGTAGATTATGTTAATTGGCGCCCTGATCTAATTTGGTTTGATCAAGCCAATGTATATGGCAGTATGAATTACTATGTCCAACAACTGTTCATGCATTATCAAGGCACCCACAATATTGCTTGGAAAGCAGAATATTTTCCGGAACCAGAAGTAATGGGTGAGCCAATTATTCGCGGGAAGATCGGTGTTGCTGGAGATATGGCCACTATTTCCTACCGTCATTTTACTGTGATTGATCATGTGAATAACGAAATAAAAGAAGTAGCTGACGATACGATTTCAGACCGAGATTTGAAGGTTCTGACGGAAATAGACAGTAATCATTACACGATTCGCTTTGATTTTGAAAAGACTGGCGGTCAGTGGGACCGAGGCTTCCAATTGAAATTCGGGATGGAGGATGAGGCGAACCATTTCGCTTGGTTATTAGGCGGCTGGCAAAACCAAGATTCGATTATTCGTGCAACGAAAAATCAGCGTGTCAGTGATTTGACACAAACGATCTGGGGTGTGAAGACTGGGAAAACCTATCATTGTGAGTTGACTGTGAGGAACCGTCATGTAACTGCGGTTATTGATGGTGTCACATTTAATGAAGTCGAAGCGAAACTGCCAGTGAAAGAACCTCTATATATTAATGCGGTCTATGATGCAGAATCTGACAAACAAATTCTGAAATTAGTCAATGTTACCGAAACAGATAGATGTGTAGAACTGGCAGATGTGACTTCTGCACAGATAAACACCTTGGCGGCTGATAAAACAGCGGTTAATTCGCTTGAACAACCAGAGAATCTGACAAAGGAATCTGTTTCGGTTACAAGCGATACAAGTGGCTTAGTTGTGGAGTTGCCGAGGTATAGTGTCACATTTGTGATAGTTTGAGGGATCGTATTTTAAGAACATGTTCAATAAATAAAACTTATTATCTAGAGTGAGTAGAAAGGAATTAAAGTGGATGTCAGCATATGTATTGGTTCATTTTATTGGAGAAGAGAAAAATGGGGAGCAAGTTTATTTTAGTGTCAGTCAGGATGGCTTGCATTTTCACGATCTGAATACAGGTCAGCCGGTTTTGCAGTCTACTATTGGTGAGGAAGGGGTTCGTGATCCGTTTCTAATCCGCGATGCTAAGCATGGGAAGTTTTATATCATTGCGACAGACTTACGTATCGAAAAAGGACTGGGCTGGGAATATGCGCAGGAAAAGGGGAGCCGTGACATTATCATTTGGGAATCTACTGATCTTGTTTACTGGGAAGGACCTCGAGCTGTGTCAGTAGGTGTACCGGAAGCTGGCAATGTCTGGGCACCTGAAGCCATTTATGATGAGGAGAAGGAATCCTTTTTAGTCTTTTGGGCTTCTAAAGTAGATGGAAAACATCGAATGTATGCTTCCTATACAGCTGATTTTAAGGGATTTAGTGACCCATTTGTCTATATGGAGAAAGATAGAGATGTGATCGATAGTACGGTTGCCTATGAAAATGGGTATTACTATCGATTTACCAAAGATGAGACAACCAGCCGAATTATCATGGAACGGGCCAAAAACCTGACCGGAATATATGAGAACGTATCATCACCTGTTCTGGAAGAGTTAGCGGGCGTGGAAGGGCCGGAAATTTATCAGCTACCTGACGGTAATACCTGGTGTTTAATTGTGGATCGCTTTATGGAAGGAAAAGGTTACATGATTTTACAATCGAATCATCTGTCTAGCGGTCATTTTACAGTATTAGACGAGGAGGCGTACGATTTTGGTCAACATCAGAAGCGCCATGGTGGCGTGCTGCCGATTACCACAGATGAATATCAACGTCTCCTTCGCTATTACGATCAAAAGAATCCTGTGCTGCCTGGATTACATGCTGACCCTGATCTTGTGTCCTTTAACGGCATGTTTTATTTATATCCGACAACAGACGGTTTTACAGGCTGGTCTGGCACTAGTTTCAAGGTATTTCAATCCAAAGATTTAGACCAGTTTGAAGATGCTGTGGAAATTGTCCAACTGACATCTGATCAGGTGCCATGGGCGGTTGGCAGTGCTTGGGCGCCATGTATCACATCACGTAACGGATACTATTACTACTATTTTTGTGGAAAACGACCTGATGGTCTTTCTTGTATCGGTATGGCCCAAAGCAGTTCGCCAACAGGACCATTCACTGCCGAAGCAGAACCTATCTTGACACCAGAAATGATCGATCAATACGGCTTAGACATGGCTCAGATGATTGATCCCGCCATTTATGAAGAAGCTGGAGAATACTATATACTGTTTGGAAATGGGGAGACAGGTGCTATTGCAAAATTAACAGAAGATATGGCAGGGATTCATGAAGAAACAATCAAGAATTTAAGAGGTTTGGAAAACTTTCGCGAAGCGGTTACGGTATTGAAGCGAGATAATCTCTATCATTTCACATGGTCTTGTGATGATACGGGAAGTGAAAACTATCATGTAAATTATGGGGTATCCACTTCTTTATATGGCCCGATAGAGTATAAGTATCCTATTCTAACGAAAAACAGTGCCAAGCATATTCTAGGCACAGGGCATCATAGCATCTTACAAATACCAGGTACGGACAGCTTTTATATTGCTTATCACCGCTTTGGTACGCCATTGGAGCAGTTTCCAGAAGGAAAAGGTTATCACCGGGAAACCTGTATTTCGCCGCTTGATTTTAATCAAGATGGTCTGATGCGTCCTGTGATTGTTGATTAATAGATAAAAAAGGGGGACAAGTATAGTGAATGATAAGAGAGAACAAGAGAGTTCCGCCTACCTTTGGGCTTTTTTTACCGGTGAAGGAGATGGCGCAGAGTGTATTAGTCTCGCTATATCCAAAGGAAATGATGCCTTGGCCTGGCAAACTTTGAATCAGGGAAAGCCGTTGTTTTCCTCCGAAGCTGGAGAATACGGATTAAGGGATCCGTTTCTGATTCGAGCACATGACGGCAGCCGATTTTACTTGATTGCCACAGATTTGAAAATTGCCAACAGGCATGGCCATGGATTCCATACGGCACAAATTGATGGTTCGCGTCATATTGAAATTTTCGTCTCGGATGATCTTGTCCATTGGTCCAAACAGCGCCATGTCGAGGTGTCTGGTGAATTTGCAGGGAACACTTGGGCGCCAAAAGCCTTCTGGTGTGAGGAAATCAAACAGTATGTCGTCTTCTGGGCTTCGAACCTCTATTCAACAGATGATATTCAGATGCGTTCAGATATCACCTACAATCGAATGATATATGTTACAACAGAGGATTTTCTAACCTTTTCAGAGCCCAAAGTTTGGGTCGATGTAGATCGAGGGCAAGGAAAAGGAACAATTGATGCGGTGATAGCGAAAGAGGACGGTGTGTATTATCGCTTTATGAAGGAAGAGGAGACAATGACCATTCGTTTGGATCGTTCCGCTGATCTACTCGCAACAGTAAGCGGGGGCAGCTATGCCTCTGATAAAGGTCCGCTTGATCAATGGGTGACTTTGGGCGAAAAAGTTGCCAATGGACTGCCAAATGGAGAAGGCAAACTGTTTACTGGCGGTGAAGGGCCATGTATTTTCCCAGCGAATCCTGGTGATCTCCATGGTTATCGCTGGTATTTATTTATCGATCAGCCAAACTATCATGGAGGACCGAATCATTATATCGGTTTTGCAAGCAATGATCTGACAGTTCCCAACAGCTGGGTTAGTGTAGCTGATAAACTGCGTCTTGGACTCCCGAAAAATGCAGATGGCGGCAAACCACGACATGGATCAATTATCTCTATTACAGAGACAGAGTATGAGCGGATTGTAGAAGCGTATGGATAGAATGTTACCCTAAGTCTTTTGTTGTAAAGGTAGTAGAGACGGAAGGAAATGATTGGTTGGCGTTTTTCTTTTGAGAAACCTTATGATGATCAAATGAAAAGAAAGAGCGATTAGATAAAAGCTGTATGGCAGTATGAGTCTAATCGCTCCTATCTACTGCAATATTTCTTTGGGCTTATACCGAAGTGTAGAAACGATGACTACCATCATGCAAAAACAGAAGGCGGAGTCTGGTATGAAGGCGATTCGCTTGACTGGTGAATTGCTGTATCAAGCTATTCATCAGAAAGATGAGCAAACACAGGGAGAAGTGATCCAAAGGTTCTCTCAGCATATATCTGACAGTGTTCGTTGTTGGACAGCCTTTATGAATAGAGGAAGTGAAGCCTCTTTAGCAGAAAAACTAGCTTATATCTATCCTTTTGCTGCAGATGATCATTTCGGTGTGAGCTATTACGGAAAAATGAATAACCCTTGCGAAAAGGAACTCATGAGTTAAGTCAGAATCATTAAAGAATGACTATTCATTGATGGGAATCCTATCTTGAATCAACTATTATTTTGTTTTCTTTTCGCCTTTCCTTCCAGTTCATTTAATTTAGTAGTTCCCCACCCAACTAAGGCAGACATGATAATACTTGATATGCCTGTTCCTAAAGATAGATAGCCTGAAATATACAGAACAGTTAAACTTATTATCGAAATAGGCAGGAAAAGTATCAAAAATAATATAGCCTTACTGCTCATAACTGAACCTCCAATACGGTGGATTGAAAAATAAATCAAAAAATTTAAATTACAGAGAAAGTTGCTATTAGAATTTGAATGAACTGGGCATTTAAGTTTGAGTACCAGCCTCGAATTTCTTTTACGATAAGATTGTTAACTATATACCCTGGCTTGTTATTATGAAACATAATCCATTATTTACTTAAAGTGTTAGAGGTGAACGGAGAGCGAAATATCCCAGTATATTTTATCAACTAGTTTGACTGACAATAAGGAAAAACATGGAGGCAGACAATCCTTACTTATGACCGCAAAAAATATGAAAAGCCAGACATACGGAAAGAAGACGAGTTTCTCAGTGCGTAGAAGGTGGGGCTGTTGGTTTTGTCTCAGCTAATAGAACTGGGATAACAGCAAGTGCTGGATTCGGTAGTTGAATCGGTGGAATCCAGCATTTTTACATAGTTAATCCAAAATAATGTGAACAAGTCTTTTGTTTATGATTTCAATGCTTTGCCGGAAATAATATGCCAGTGAAGGTGTTTGGAGTCTTGGTAGTCCCCTAGATTGGTAATTACTTTGCAAGCGCCTTTTGCCTCTGTAACCATAGCCGCCACTTTTTTGATAACATCAAATAGTTCTAGCAGCAGTTGATTATCGTTTTCTTCCAAAGTAATCAAAGAGGAGATATGGTGCTTAGGTATGGCCACGATATGTACTGGATAAGAAGGTTTGGTATGATAATAGGCCAATACATTGTCTGTTTCCAACACTTTATCAACTGGAGTATTACCGCTGAGCACTTCATCGCAATAAAAATCATTTGTCATACATAATCCCTCCTGGAAATTGATTTATTCCTTTCTTAACGATAACATTTTGGAAGAATAATGGAAATTTAATAAATAGCTGTTTTTCTTATGGATAGATGAAATGCGGCAAGGATAATTCTCATGTTAACTCACTTGTTTTATCTCTGTCGCTTTTGATCAGGTATTATTTTTTTCTGTCTTTCTGCTGTAAAGTATGGCAGCTGCAATGGCACCTATTATAAAACCCAAAATAATATTAGTCACAAAGATGCTAATCATAGTAGCAAATGGATTCGTTAGCGGACCTTGTAGTTGACCAAGTAATATGGGTGACGAGATGCCATTTAATAGGATAGTGAATAATGCATAGCTGATACCTGCAAAAACAAGAATAAAGCGTTTCTTAACATTTTCTTAAATCGGATGTTATGGCAATATATTTTTTCTTTATTAGCATATTTATTTTTCTTTCTCCAGCATACTTCAAGTGTCTAAATAGTTTATCCATGTTCGGAATCACATATTTTTTTAAAAAACTTTTCAGTTTGCCTAAATTCCCCTATGCTAGGTATATTGTTTTAAATTGACTACATACTATTCTAGGTGATGATAATGACTGAAAAAATACGAAAACGTTGGTTGCTTATTGTAACTATTGGGCTTGGAACATTGCTTAATCCACTGAATTCCTCGATGATTTCGGTGGCATTGACCAGAATGCAGCATGAATTTGCGCTAACATTTGCTGATGCTAGCTGGCTTATTTCTATCTTCTATCTTGCGAGTGCGGCTGGACAGCCTGTAATGGGAAAATTAAGTGATATGTTCGGTCCCAAAAGGTTGTTTATAGCAGGGTTAATTCTTGTAGCAGCAGCTTCTATGCTGGCACCGCTTTCGCCGAATTTCCCTTTTCTTTTAGGCTGTCGTGCTTTGCAGGCGCTTGGCAGTTCGACATTATTCCCTAGTGGAATGAGCATGGTTCGAAAGCATATAACAAAAGGGCAGGGGAAGGCACTAGCTATACTATCTGTTTTTGCTTCCACATCAGCTGCTTTTGGACCTTCCATTGGTGGTTTCCTGATTGCAGCATGGGATTGGCAATCCATTTTTCTGATTAACTTTCCGTTTATTATATTGTCCTTTGTATTGGCTTTATTTATCTTACCAAATACGGAGCAAGGGAAGTTTGAGATAAAGCGAATCGATTTTGTGGGGATAAGTTTATTTATTACAGCAATGGTGGGCATCATATTATTTTTGCTCTCACTGGATCAGACTATCCGTTGGTGGGCATTGCTGCTATTTTTAGCTGCAGGAATAGGTTTTTATGTTTATGAAATAAAACAAACGGAGCCATTTATTGATATGAAAGGATTAACGAAAAACCATAACGTGTCATTTATTTATCTGCAATTTATGAGTATTAACCTCATTTATTATTGTTATTTTTTTGGATTTCCGACGTTTCTGCAACAAGTTCGTCATTACAGTGAACAGCATACGGGCTTGATTATGCTATCATTGGCAGGCTTTGGTGTGATTGTTTCTCCGCTGGCAGGTCGTATCATTGACAAATATGGTTCCAAGCTGCCACTGGTTATCGGGGCTGCCTTGCTTTTGGCTGGGACAGGGCTGTTGTTAACGTATCATGAAACATCACCATTGTTCTGGCTGCTTATCATTATGGCTGTTCTGGGAATGAGCAACGGCTTTACTAATGTATCGATGCAAACAGCACTTTATGAACATGTGAAACCAGAAGAAACAGGTTCAGCCTCTGGTCTTTTTCAGACAAGCAGGTATTTGGGAGCGATTTTATCTTCCAGTTTACTTGGTTTGACGTTTAATCGTCATTTGGATGATCAGCATTTGCATCTGGTCGCGATGATTTGTTTTGTTTTCTGTGTAGCTGTGTTTGCTTTGGCATTAAAGCTGCCTGGTAAAATAAAGAGAAAAGAGAAGGTTCTTAAGAGTTAGAAAAAGCAATACCAGCTTATAGTGAGCAACCATGATTAAGAATGATTACTTAAATGATCTGTCTTGGAAAACCAATCAGCAGACAAAAATGCGGGTAACTTCATATTTTGAGAGGTGTACTAGTCAGCTGTTGTGTTATACCTTTGCTTATCCTTTATTGGAAAGCTAAAATAATAGATAATAAAAAATAGGCAGAGACTTGTGAACAGTTGACACTGTGATAAAATCTGCCTATTGTTTGATCATAGAAAGGTGTGCAAGGAAATGGATATGAGAGAATTTCAAGAGTGGATCGAAGCGTACTATCGAAATAGAGGATGGCATGATTTTGATATTTTTGTTCGAATCGGCTTTTTAGCCGAGGAGACTGGAGAAGTAGCAAGAGCTATTCGTGCACTTGAGATCGGCAGGGACCGCCCAGATGAGACAACGGGTAATGACGAGGAGAATAAACAAGCACTTACGGAAGAGCTGGGAGATGTGTTAGGGAATGTAGTCGTTATTGCCAATCAATATAATATTGAGCTAGAAGATATTTTTACCGCACATAAAGATAAATTATTGAATAGATATCAAGCAGGTGATTCTAAATGAAAATAGATAAAATAGCTGTATTCTGTGGATCTAGTCCCGGCAGCAAGCATACATATACGGAGGCAGCACAAGAGATGGGCAGAGAACTGGCAGAGAAGAGCCGAACACTAATATACGGCGGCTCCCAAGTTGGCTGTATGGGTGCCTTGGCAGATGCTGCCCTGCATCATCAAGGGGAGGTAATTGGTGTTATTCCACAAAAGTTAAAGGATGTAGAAATAGCTCATAACAGCCTGACAGAATTATTTATTGTTAAGGATATGCATGAAAGAAAGGCAAAAATGGCCTCCTTAGCAGAAGGTTTTATTGCACTGCCTGGCGGAGCAGGAACATTAGAAGAGTGGTTTGAAGTGTTTACTTGGGCGCAGTTAGGTTATCACCAAAAACCTTGCGGGCTATTAAATGTCGATGGCTTTTATGACCCGTTAATTGCCATGTTAGACCACACTATTGCGGAAGGTTTTATGAAGGACATGTATAAAGATTTAATTGTGGTTGCTTCTGAACCAGCAGAGTTATTGAAACAGATGGATGCCTATACATATTCTTTGACAGCAAAATGGGAGTAGTCAGAGGAGCAGAAAAACCTGTGTTGTCGCCTATTCGCAACACAGGTTTTTCTGATTAGTATAATAGAAAGTGTGACTGTCAGGAATAAAACCGTTATTTTTCATCTTGACATACACTGCCCCTGTTTGTACAGTGTGAAAAGCTATAAAAATAATTAGAAACCAACTAAAAAAATTGATATAATAGTAAGATCGGTGTTTAGTGAAATGAATGTAAATAACACTTGTTAAATATATATTGCAGGGCGCTTCTGCCAAACAAATATCTCGTTGTTGAGATAATAGGAAAGAAGAAATACTTGGCAGTTAAACAGTCCTTACACAAATATTGGAGGAATAAACATGATTTTTGGAGTTTTAAAAGATAAAAAAATCGGTGAGTATCGTGTTGTTTTAACCCCTGTAGAAATTGCGACGATAAAAGGAGACGGCCATACCGTTCTAGTTGAAAAAGACGCAGGCCTGGCAGCAGGTTTTACCGATGACCAGTATAAGCAAGAAGGTGCCGAAATCGTTGCAACTGCAGCAGAAATGTATGAGCGTTGTGATTTCCTGGCAAAAGTAAAAGAGATCGAAGAAGATGAATATGATTTATTAAGAGAGAACCAAATTGTGTATACCTGTATCCATCCTGCTGCACACCCTGAACAGGTACAAGCTATCTTGGATAGTAAATGTATTGCATTTACAGCAGAAGATTCTCATCGATTTGGTTCTGTTAACTGTGAGGCGGCAGGTAAACAAGGTGCATTGATGGGGCTGCAAGCCATGCAAACTATTAATGGTGGAAAAGGCAAATTTGTCAGCGGGTTAGCAGGGGCGCCTGGTATGAAAGTATTGATCTTAGGTGCTGGATTAGTAGGCCGTTCAGCTTTACAAGTTCTCCACTCTCTAGGTGCATGGTGTACGATAATGGATATTAATTATGGATTGCTTCGAGAAGTTGGAAAGACGTATAATGAAAAGGTAAATACGCAATTATCAACAAAAGAAAATATTAGAAAGCTGCTTCCAGAAACTGATATGGTGATGAACTGTGTCAAATGGCCGAAGGAAAATACAGATTATCTAATTGATCGTGATATGTTACATCTTATGGAGAAAGGTTCTGTCCTTGTCGATATCAGTAATGATGCAAATGGTGCTATTGAGTCATTCCGTGAAACGACACATGACAATCCAACCTATGTTGAAAATGGCGTTGTGCATTACTGTGTAAGTAATATCCCTGGTGCAATTGCTCATTCTACATCACTTGCTTATGCCGCTTCTGTTCTGCCGCATATCCGCTCGATTTTAAATACAGGTGTTAAAGAGGCGTGTATACATGATGGATTTTTGCGAAGAAGCTTGACTGCTTATAAAGGATATCTTACTCATGAAGAGACAAGTGCTATTCAAGACAGACCTTGGATCCAGCCAGAGCGTTTATTAGATATGGAGGAAGAAAAGCTTAATCCTGCACCACCAGCGACAAGTATAACATCAACTAATTTTATACTATAGGATTATAGATTATAGGATAACTTGGCAATAAGCCAAGTTTTTCTAATCGATGCTGTCAAAACGTAAGGTGAACCTTTTATCTTGCATTGAGAAAGAGTAAAAATTATACATTTTATGTAATTGAAGGAGAAGAAAGATGACCATATATACATTTTTAATGGATTTTGCTTGTGCCAGCCTTCTTATTTTATTGGGAATGTTCCTGCGGGCAAAACTCAAGTTTATTCAAAGAAGTTTTATCCCTGCCAGTTTGCTAGCAGGGTTTATGGGCTTGCTGTTAGGGCCTAGTTTTCTTGATATATTGCCTTTGTCGGAAAATATCAGTTCTTATGCGGGTGTCATCACGATATTAGTTTTTGCTGCAGTAGGGATCAATGGTTTCTCCTTTTCACCGGGTAATATGAAACGAGATATTAATCGAATGGGGGCATACGCCGTTTATAAGGTACTCGGTATTGCTTTGCAAGTGGCTGTTCCGATTATTTTTTCGATATTGGTGATTTCACAGCTTATGCCAGAGATTAATTATGGTTTTGGTTTGTTACTAGCGGCTGGATTCTATGGAGGTCATGGGACTGCAGCGGCTATAGGAACCACCTTTGAGAATATGGGGTGGGCCAATGCGACAGATTTGGGGATGACCGCTGCGACTGGCGGTATCTTAGCTGGTATTTTTGGCGGACTTATTTTTATCAAATGGGCCACTCGAAAAGGTTATACCCATTATGTCAATTTCTCTGACATATCAGATGATTTGAAAACAGGCTTGGTAAAGCGGGAAAATAGGACATCAATGGGGGAGGATACGGTATCGCCAATTGCGCTTGACCCATTAGCATTTCATTTGGCTTTATTAATTGTTCCGGCTGGTTTAGGTTATTTAGTAAACAATTATATTGCAGAAACATGGGGGTTGGAGTTTCCTACCTTTACGATTGCTTTCCTAATCGCCATATTAATGTATGTCGTGTTAGGCAGAGGCAAAAAAGGCGTCTATAAATATGTGGACAGTAAAGTGGTAGATCGTATCGGCAGTTCAGCTACCGATTATCTTGTCTTCTTTGGAGTAGCTTCCATCCAGCTGCCGGTTATTATGGAATATGCGATTCCGCTTACTTTATTAATGCTCTCCGGTATTATTGTCGTAGTGGTAATGCTTGTCATCATCGGTCCGGTAATGAACTATGAAAGCTGGTTTGAGCGTTCTATTTTTGTGTATGGGTATTCCACCGGAGTATTTGCTATCGGCCTTACCTTATTAAGAATTATTGATCCGAATAATAAATCGAAAACTCTTACAGATACAGCCGTGGTGGGGCCGTTGAATACACCATTAGAATTATTTGCTTGGTCAGCCGGTCCCGTGATGTTGTTAGCCGGCCAGCATTGGACCTTTGTTGGTATCTATTTGGCCATTTCGATTGGCTGTTTTATCTTAGCGAGAATATTTAAGTGGTGGCATTGGAAGGTGCCATTAGGAGATCGACCGCCGGTACCGCTAGATAAGGATCATTAAGAACAAAAGCTCAGAGCACCCTTACAGGCTAAAATCGTGACAATGTGCCGCAACAACACCTGCATTAGCACGTCCTGCTCGTCACAGCAACGTACGAAGCTGAGTGAATTTGCGCTAGTTGCTGGGCGCTCGGAGCTAGACGTGGCTATTCGTTTGTAAATAATTATCCTCAAGCGAGTATTTTATAATTTCCTAGACCACGATGAAAGCCTGTGTTGTCAGTAATTGATGAACACAGGCTTTTTATATGATAGAGTATAGGAATATCATATTAAGCTGCGTGGCTATTCCATTTTAGCAGGAAAATAAGGCTTACCGGCGAACTTGCCTCCATTAGAGTGCTGTCCCTGATTAGTCAACATAAGTATAACAGGGTCAAAAAAAGTCGTGGCAAATGGAGAGTTTGCAATGGTTGAAGCAGGAATCAATCGACCATAAAGAAAAAAGTGATAAAAAAGGTATTGATATTATAAAAAATATATAGTATGATATCTGTAATCGTTTACCGAAACCTTAATTTCCTAGCTGATTTTCTATTTATTATGTATTAATAAGCTAATACCACGTATAAATAGATATTTTTTAATGAAAATGTGATAACGATTACACATCGTGATAAGTGCTTAATTCCAATGTAAAGGAAGTAGATATAGTGAGTATTTTAGTGATTGGCAGTTTTATGATGGACTTAGTTGTCAGGGCTCCTCGGGTACCGGAAAATGGGGAAACCATTATCGGTGACAGCTTTGCCAGGTACCCAGGTGGAAAAGGGGCGAATCAAGCGGTAACAGCCGCGCGTTTAGGCAAAAAGGTAACAATGATTGGCAAATTAGGTATAGATGAATTTGGCAATGAAGCAATTAACACTCTCAACAAAGAAGGGGTGAACACGGATTATATGTTGCGAGATCCTCTTCATCCAACAGGGGTAGGCTCAGTTACGTTGGATAAAAATGGAGACAATCGTATCATTGTTGTTCCCGGTGCTAATGCCGCTTATCATCCCGACGAATTGGAGCAGGTAACCGACTTAATTCGTGAAGCAGAAATTATTATTTTACAATTAGAAACAAATCTCGACTTAGTCGAAAAAGCGGTGGATTTGGCTTGTTTATATCAAACACCTGTTATTTTAAACCCTGCTCCCGCTGCCAAGCTGAGTGATGATTTGTTAAGCAAGATCACCTATCTGACACCAAATGAGTCTGAGGCAGAGATTTTAACAGGTATATCTGTTAACAGTTTGAATGAGGCTGAGCAGGCAGGACGTATCCTGTTGAATAAAGGTGTGGCTAATGTAATTATCACATTGGCGGATAAAGGAGCTATTATTGTCAATGACGAGGGAACTGCCCATGTGCCTGCCTTTTATGTAGAGCCATTAGATTCAGTAGCAGCCGGTGATGCCTTTAACGGAGCGTTAGGAGTGGGGCTGGCTAATCGAGAACCATTGGAAAAAGTTGTTCGATATGCTAATGCGGTAGGAGCATTAACTGTTACAAGACCTGGAGCCATACCTTCCCTGCCATATAAACAGGTAGTAGAAGCATTTATAACTCAAAAAGAAGTTTAATCGAAGGAGGTGATATCCACAAAAATAGACGGGATCTTTTGATAAAAATAAAGATGAGAACGTAGAAACAATATTGAAAAAAACCGCTGTTTATATTATCATTACTGTAATCGATTACAGAAAAGGCGGTCTATCATGAAAAAAAACATAACTATCAAAGATATTGCAAGAGAAGCAGGCGTTTCCACTGCAACCGTATCCAGAGTACTAAGTAACAAAGGATATGCCAGTGATGATATCCGGAAAAAAGTTCTAGCTGTAGCCAAACAATTGAACTATCGACAAAACAGTATTGCCAAAAGCCTTAAGATGCACAAAACAAATCTTATTGGTGTAATTATACCAGATATCTCAAACCCTTATTTTATGAAAATATCCAAAGGAATTGAAGATGTCGTACAAGAAAAAGGTTATAATCTTTTATTTATGAGTGGTGATGAGAATCCCCACAAAGAAGAAAAACAGCTCAAGCTGTTATTAGAACATCGTGTGGACGCCATCATCATAGCCACTTCTGGTAAGAATGACGAGTTAATCAGCAGTATACACGAAAATGATACCCCCGTTATTTTGATAGATAGAAAATTAGAAGCCGGTAATGAAAAGATGGATTTTGTCGTAGAAAATAACTTCGAGGGAGCTTATCAATTAACGAGTTATCTAATCCGGCAGAAACATAAGCTGATCGGAGTAGTAAATGGTTCATTGAATGTAAGCACAGGTGTGGAACGTTTTTCAGGATATAAGAAAGCAATGGAGGATTATGCTATTGTACAACGTGATGAATTGATTTTTAACGGAGACTTTAGTGTAGAAGACGGCAGAAAGGCGATAGATTACTTTATGGGCTTGGATCAACGACCAACCGCTGTCTTGTCTTTCAATAACACCATGTCTACCGGAGTTATTCTGCAGCTGGATAAACTAGGTTTGACCATACCTGATGATATGTTTTTAGCGTCCTATGGTGAGACAGAAGTAGCACAATTGATCAATCCAAAGGGGAAAATTAGTGTGAAACAGTCTCCTTATAAGATGGGGGTAAAAGTAGGGGAAATCATCTTGGATCGGCTAGTGCTGCATGTAACTGGTCCGACACAGGAAGTATTTAATCCGCAGCTTGAGAAATAAAGATATATATTTGAAAGGAGGATTGTATGTCTAGTTTAGAATTTATCAGAAAGGCCATCGCTATAGAAGCCCATGCTATCAGTATCCTGCTGGAGCAAGTAGGGCCGGATTATGAACCGGTTATTGACGTATTAAATAATTGTAAGGGCAAGGTTGTCATCACAGGGGTAGGCAAGTCTGGCCATATTGGTAAAAAGATGGCCGCTTCATTTGCAAGTACAGGAACACCAGCATTTTTCATGCATAGTACAGAAGGGGTGCATGGTGATCTTGGCATGATTGAAGAGCATGATGTGGTACTGATGATCTCCAATAGTGGAGAGACTGCAGAAGTATTAAGTTTATTGCCATCTTTAAAAAAAATAGGCGCCAAAAAAATAGCTATTACTTCTAATGGAAAATCGACCTTAGCCACTGCCTGTGATTTTTCTTTAACTTATCATTATGAGCAAGAAGCTGATCATATTGGAGTAGCACCTACCACAAGTTCCACTATTGTATTAGTAATTGGTGACGCCCTTGCGGTAGCGCTTTGTGAAATGAGACGCTTTACAAAAGAAGATTTTCATTTATATCATCCTGGCGGAAGTCTGGGCAGACAATTATCACAGCAATAGGAGAGGACAATTAGATGACATTCATTGGAACATCGATGAGAGATTTGTACCGTGAACGTAATGCGAAACGAAAGAGGGCATCCAGTTATGATATAACTGGCGGTAACCGCGATTATTTTGAGATTTACCCTGATGAAAAGGTGGATATTTGTGAATTAGCAGGTTCAGGATGTATTACACATATCTGGATGACAATGGCCCCCTTGAATGATGACATCGAAGCATATCTGCATCGCAAGATCGTTATCAGAATGTATTGGGATGGGGAAACAAATCCGAGTGTACAGGCGCCAATTGGTGATTTCTTTGGGATGGGCCATGGTATAACAAAAAATTATTGGTCGGCCCCCTTACAGATGAGTCCGGAAGATGGGCGTTCGTTAAACTGCTTTTTCCCAATGCCTTTTGCAAATAGTGCAAAGATCGAAATCGAAAGCAATGCAGAGGCACCGATCAAATTTTATTTTTATATTGATTATGAGCAGTATAAGGAGGAGATTGATAGTGAGTTAAGATTCCATGCTATTTGGCGCCGTGAACTAACACAGGGAATAGATGAGAACACATCGAATGCATTGTACAGTTTTGGCGGTAAAAATACAACGGGTGATCAGAATTATATCTTATTGGATACGGTAGGAAAAGGCCATTATGTCGGTTGTAACTTAAATATCCATAACCTCCGCTTTACACAAGAATGGAATTGGTATGGGGAAGGAGATGATATGATTTTTATTGATGGAGAACCATGGCCGCCGTCTTTGCATGGAACAGGGATGGAAGACTATTTTAATACGGCCTGGTGTCCGCAGCAAGAGCAAAATACTCCTTATCACGGGATTATTTTAGGCGGTGGGCCTAACTGGTCTGGCAAAATCTCAGCCTATCGATATCATATACAAGATCCGATTATGTTTGATCAATCTATCAAAGTAACGATTGAACATGGCCATAATAATAACCGAAGTGATGACTATTCCAGTACGGCTTATTGGTATCAAACAGAACCGCATCGCAGCGTCGAACCTATTTTGCCGGTAAAACAACGTCTGCCGCTGCCTGATATCCTGCCATTTAATCAAGAAGACTTAAAGAAGTGTTTTGATTATTAACAACAATATAGATGAGTTTATATGATCATGTTTTTGTTATAAGGAAATGTAAGGGTTTACTTAACTGATAATGATGAATAAAACTTAAAACAGAAAGGACAGGTAATATGAGTGAGTTTAATGGTTTAGGGATGGGGTTGGGGAATCTGTCCCGATTATCAAATGCCCAAACAAGGTCTATTAGTGCTGAAAATGTTGATGGAGCCAAAGGAAAAGGCGGTATGGCAACAGAAGGAACTGGTGCTAACTGTGCCCGTGATTTGGGGCAGGGATGGAAAGTATCTCCGTCAATTGATATCGAAGCTAACAAAACCTATGTTATTGCAGAGATTAAAGGACCAGGCGTTATTCAGCATATGTGGATGACATGTTTTCCTGCTCATTGGCGATCGTTGATTATCAGGATGTATTGGGATGGGGAAGAACATCCATCGGTAGAAGTACCATTCGGGGATTTCTTTTGTAATGGCTGGAATGAACGATGTAATGTGAATTCCCTGCCTATTGCTGTGAATCCAGCGGGCGGCATGAACTCTTACTGGGAGATGCCTTTTAGGAAATCAGCCAAGATTGCGGTGGAGAATATAAGTAAGGAAACTTTCCCGTTGTATTATCAAATAGATTACAGCTTAACGACTATTCCGAATGATGTGGCTTATTTTCATGCACAGTGGCGCAGAAGCAATCCATTGCCATATAAAGAAGTGCATACGATTGTAGATGGGATCAAAGGAAAAGGTCACTATGTTGGAACATATATGGCATGGCAAGTAAATAATAACGGCTGGTGGGGAGAAGGTGAAATAAAATTCTATATGGATGGAGATGTAGATTACCCTACTATCTGTGGTACCGGTACAGAGGATTATTTTGGTGGTGCTTGGAACTTTGAGCAGCCTAAGGGGGAATATGGTACATTTTCAACCGCTTATTTAGGAATGCCGCAAGTCATTAAACCTGACGGGCTTTATCAGGCGAATCAGCGTTTTGGTATGTACAGGTGGCATATTATGGACCCGATTCGTTTTGAAGAAGAATTAAAGGTTACCATTCAGGCGCTTGGCTGGCGCTCAGGAGGTAGATATTTGCCACTGCAAGATGATATTTCGTCTGTGGCTTATTGGTATCAAACCGCCCCACACCAACCATTTCCTTCCCTGCCAGATAAGGATGGCTTGGAGATTATCTAGAAACAGCAGGTATAGCGAATGGCTCGTCTATTCTATCAATGATGATAACGAGCATTATTCGCTGTCAGTAAATGTGTAAACGATTACTTGTTGGTGTTTTGTGGCTAGCTAGGATGAATGCAGAAACAAGGTAAACGAAGAATCGAAAAAGGTTTCGTAAACATGTATACAAATTTTAAAAAGGAAAAGAGGAGATTCAAGGTGTGCAAGGGGCTTTTAAAACATAACACAATGATTTTTCTGTCTTTATTATTGCTGTTAACGACTTTTCTTTATGCCTGCAGTTCAGAAGATAGTGGCGGCAGTGGAGACAAGGTAAAAATAAGTTTGTCTGTCTGGGGAATGCCGTTTGAGAATGCGCTATATACAGATATTTATATACCGGAATTTGAAGAGCAGAATCCAGATATAGAAGTAGAATTTTTGCATTATGACGAGTTAAGGGACAGATACCTTACATTGGGTGCTGCTAATGACTTGCCTGATGTGATGAGATCGCCAGGTGTCAACGTACAGGAATTTATCAGCAGAGGCATGTTTATCCCTTTAGATGGTTATATCGAAAGTGAGAATTTAGATATGGACAATTATCCAGAAGCCTCATGGGTATCGATGCAGAAAGATGATCAAACTTTTGCGATTCCGCAAGATGCCAATTCAACCGTGTTGTATTATGACCCGGAAGCCTTTGCCGAAGCAGGATTAGATGAACCAAATCATGATTATACGCTGGAGCAAATGTTAGAAGATGCAGAGAAACTAACGATAAAAGGCAGTAATGGCAATATCGAACGCTACGGTTTTGTCATGGGATGGAACGCAGATAACTTTGCGAATTTCGTAATGGCTAATGGAGGGAACATATGGAATGAAGATGGCACGGTGTCGACAGTAGATAGTCCAGAGGCGATTGAAGCTTTGGAATACTGGCGGGATCTAGTAGTTGATTTTCAATTGACGACATCTACTAGTGATCAGGCACAGATGGGACCTGATGCCTATTTTCAGGCAGGGCAGGCAGCGATGTATATCGATGGAACCTGGATGGCGCCATCGATAAAGAATGCAGCACCAGATTTCCATTATAAGGCGACTAGTTTTCCAAAAGGGAAAGAGAAAGTATCACGTTCTATGTCTTCTTCCTTTGGTATCTCTAAAGATTCCGATCATCCGGATGAGGCATGGAAGTTAATTCAATTTTTAACGGAAAAGGAACAGCTCGATGTGTATTGGCAGTCTCTATGGGTTGCAGCTCCAGCCACGTTAAGTTCACTAGAAGATGAGGAATCGTTCCGGAATGTAACCGGAGTGCCTGAAGCAGATGTTCCAGGTATCGATTCAGAAGAAGAATTTGATGAAAAGCTAGGCTATCTAAAAGATCTATTTGATAATGAATGGTTAGATCAAACATGGATTAGTCCTTATCAAAATTTTTATGCAGATCACATTGAAAATGCGATTCAATCTGTCTTAACAGAAGGTGCAGACCCAGAAGAAGCCTTAGTAGAGGCAGCAGAGAGTATTAATGCCTCCATTGGCCAGAACTAGAAAAAATGCAAATCCGGAGTTCAGTCTTATATGTACTCCGGATTTCAAATAGAGGAGTTGGCGATATGCATGATGCAAAAGCAATACCTTTTACTAGAAGGAAAAGATGGTCCAAAGCAACACTGACCCCATGGATATTTCTTTCCCCTGCTTTGTTAATCATTATGATTTTTGTGATTTTGCCAACGATAGCAGGTGTTGTGATCAGTTTTCTTAGATATGATGCGATCAGTCCAGTTGAATTTATTGGATTGCAAAACTATAAGTTAGTGTTCCAGGATCAATTATTTTATAAATCGATGTGGATAACCTTTTTGTTTGCATTTGGTTCATTACTCCCTACGGTGTTTATCTCCTTAGTGCTAGCCGTACTGTTGAATCAAAAATGGTTTCCGTTTGTCAATCTCTTTAGAGCCGTTTACTTTTTACCGACTGTAGTGTCCATGGTTGCTGTCTCTTTTGTATGGTTATGGTTATTTAATCCACAGCTTGGTCCGATTAACCCATTACTCTCAGCATTCGGAATTTCGGCACAGCAATTCTTAGGTGACTCCAGTCAAGCATTAGCCATTCTAATTTTGATCAATATATGGAAGAGTATTGGTTTTAATCTAGTCATTTATTTGGCCGGTTTGCAGGGAATTGACAATAGTTTATATGAAGCGGCCCGAATTGATGGTGCCTCCCCGCTGCAATCCTTTCGTTTTATTACATGGCCGATGCTTACACCAGTGACTTTTTTTGTGGTAGCCATGTTAATTATCAACGGCTTTCAAGTCTTTGACCAAATTAATATTATGACTGGCGGCGGGCCGGCCCGTTCCACTTATGCCATTGTTTTCTATATTTATCAGAAAGGATTTAGCGAAACCAACTTCGGTTATGCCTCTGTATTGGCGGTGATGCTGTTTATCGTGATATTGGTGCTAACGCTTGCTTACCATCGCATCAATGCAAGACTTGAACGTTAACTTTAGAGAGGGAGTGTACTGCAAAAATGGTGAAGAACGCAGAATGGATTGGGCGGATATGTTTGATAATCATCGTGGTCATCGGGGCATTTACGATGTTAGTACCTTTTATTTGGATGATTTCTACTTCTTTGAAAGCGGACAGTGAAGTATTTACGTTTCCACCGACATGGATACCAGAAATCTTGCAATGGGCAAATTATGAAAAGGCCTTTAATGTTGCCAATTTTGGCCGTATATTCTTTAACAGTTTTTATGTAGCGATCGTAACAACGATATTGGGTCTGTTATTGAACAGTATGGCTGGCTATGCCTTTGCCAAATTTAATTTTTGGGGCAGAGATGTTATTTTTATTTTGCTGCTTGCTACGATGATGATTCCATTTCAAATTACGATGATCCCTATTTATATGTTATTTAGAGAGTTTGAGCTGCTCAACTCTTATACAGGGTTGATTGCGCCTAATATAGCAACTGCCTTTGGTATCTTTCTAATGAGGCAGTTTATGAAAGGTATCCCAAGTGAGCTAATGGCAGCAGCACGAATTGATGGTTCTGGCGAGATGAGGATATTTTTTCAAATTGTTCTCCCCATTATGAAGGCACCTTTGGCTGCCTTAGGTATCTTTACCTTTATGTTTTCATGGAATAACTATTTCCTGCCTTTAGTGATCATTACCGATGAAAGTTATAAGACGTTACCTTTATTAATTTCATCATTGTCTTCGGGTTTATATGTACAGAGCTGGCCGTTAGTTATGGCAGCAGCAACGATAGCCACCTTACCTATCATCATCCTTTTTTTTGTAGCACAGCGCTACTTTATCGAAGGGATGGCTCTGACCGGTATCAAATAATGCGAAGAGGTGAATGGTGTAGTGTCTGCGAATCTTTATGAAAGCAATTTAATTTAAAAGGGCGAACCAGCTTGCTGTTATAGTGATTTTTCAACCGGAATACAAATCAAAGCAAGGAGTGAAAATCAATGAAAAAAATACTAGTGGTGATTTCCATTGTATTAATGAGTGTGTTATTTATTGCTTGTAATAATGACTCGGCGACAGATGGAGGTTCTGAAGATGGTGTAGTGGAACTTTCATTTTGGAGACATGAACACCCAGAGGAAGAGGCTGCCTTACGGAATTTAATTGAATCTTTTGAGGAAGAGCATCCGAATATCAAAGTAAATATGGAAATCCAAACCGATTATGAAACAGCAATCAGAACGGCACTTTCAGGGGGAACGGCGCCGGATATCATGCAAATAGATGGTCCAACACTTGCCTCTTATGCAGAGAATGGAGCTATTCTTCCGTTGGATGAGTACTACGAGAGAGATGGTGGAAAGGACGACCTGTTAGACTCTGTTGTGGAAAGTTTAACTTATGAAGATCAAATGTATGCAGCGCCACTAAATGATGCCAGTGTAGCCATGTTCTATAATAAAAAACTATTTGAAGAAAATGGTGTGGAACTCCCACCAACAGAGGCAGAAGAGGCATGGACATGGGAGGAAGTCTTGGAAGCAGCTAAACAAATTACCGATGCAGAAAATGGAATATATGGCTGGCAGCCATCGATGGGCGGCGTGCAGCCAGGAGAGGCACAGGTATTCTCCTTATTGCCTTATCTATGGCAAGCTGGTGGTGATATTGTAGACGAAGATATTACAACAGCAAGCGGTTACCTTGATTCAGATGAATCTATCAGAGCGCTGGATTTTATCCGGTCGCTGTACCATGAGGAGGGGGTGGCACCAATTGAACAACAAGAAGACCCTTTTCCAAATGGTGTGTTAGGAATTAGTGTTGTGGGGCCGTGGGAGATTGCCTATCTCGAAAATGAGTTTCCTGACTTTGTATTTGGAGAAGATTGGGATATTGCACCATTGTGGAGAGACAGTGAACAAGTAACACCGAATGGCAGTTGGAATATGGCTATTACGTCACAGTCGGATTTTCCAGATGAAGCTTGGCTGTTTATTGATTGGGTCACTGGTGAAGAAGGGGCAAAAGTATGGTATGAAAAAACAAGAAACCTGCCTGCTAGAGAATCAACAATGGAGGCATTTGAAGATTTGAACAGTCATCCTATGAAAATTTTTGTAGATCAAGCACGTGAATATGCAAAGCCAAGACCAGTAACTCCAGACTATATTGTGATCAGTCAAACATTTGGCGATTTGTTTGAATCGGTCGTTATTAATAATTCAGATGTGGGTACGGCTGTAGAGGGAGCGGTTGAGGATATAAATAATGTCTTGGCAGAGTAGTCATCACGTCAGGTTATCTTTGCTAAATGAAGAGAGAAGCAGTTTCTTTCTTCATTTAGCTTATACCAGCACAACTGTCCGAAATAACTCCACGTTAACCGTTTTATTTGATAGATTGGAGATGAATATACATGAAAATATTCTCACAACGCAATAGGGAAGCAGTAGCTGCCTACTTATTTATACTGCCGGCATTTGGTTTATTGCTGCTGTTTATATTAAACCCAATGGCACAATCATTAATCACTAGTTTTTATGATGTCAATCTGATCAGTGATCAGCGGTCTTTTTTGGGAATGGAGAATTATCAGCATTTATTGAATGATGCCAGTTTTTATCAAAGCTTAGGTAATTCCTTTTATTTTGCTATCCTCGTTATCCCTATACAAACGGCACTTGCTTTAACGTTAGCTTTATTGGTGAAGCGGTCATTTCCTGGTGTGGGTGTGTTTAGAACGATTTATTTTATTCCGTTTATTATATCTATGGGTGTAGCTTCTTCTATATTTCGCATGATGTATAACAAAGAAGCAGGGTTATTTAATGTCATTCTAGACGGAATTGGTTTACCTGTACTTCCTTTTTTATCTAACCCTGACATAGCTATGATCGGTATTGTTATTCTTGGAACATGGAAGTCAATGGGCTTCTTTATGATTGTATTCTTAGCAGGTTTAAACAATATCCCGAATGATTTATATGAAGCCGCTCAAATAGATGGTGCCGGGCCGATTAAACGTTTTTTTTCCATTACCCTCCCTTTGTTAAAGAAGGTAATGGCTTTTGTCATTATTATTACAACGATGGATGCCTTAAAGATTTTTATTCCTATTTATGTAACGATGGCTGGCGGAGGGCCTGCAGGTTCTACTAGAACAGCTGCTTATTTTATCTATAATCATGCATTTCAACATATGGATATGGGATATGCCACAGCGGCTGCCTTTATCTTCTTTATTATTATTTTAATCATCTCTCTTATTCAGATGAGGGTTCTGCGATCAGATGTAGAGTATTAAGGAGTGATCATGTTGAATGTAATAAAAGTGATGCTGATGACCGTTATAGCATTTATCGTTCTGCTGCCTGTCAGTTGGATGGTGTTAAGTTCCTTTAGATTGGAAGAGGAAATATTTAAATTCACTGAATTAGGTTATCATTTATTAATTCCGGAGAATTGGACATTGCAAAACTACCGGGATATATTTTCCGAAAACCAAAGGCCGTTAGACAGGTATATGCTCAACACTTTATTTATTGCTGTGACAGGAACATTTTTGGGGCTGTTAGTCAATTCTTTTGCCGCATTTTCATTTGCTAAGATGCGGTTTCCTTTAAAACGATCTCTTTTTGTTATTTTTTTGTCCACGTTGGCGATCCCCTTTGAAGCCATTATGGTGCCGCAATATATGATTATCCGTGACTTTGGCTGGTTAGATACGTATACAGCTCTGATTGTGCCTCAAATTGTATGGGCTTTTGGGATCTTTTTACTGGTTCAATTCTTTTCAGATATACCAAGGAGTTTAATTGAAGCAGCCCGGATAGATGGAGCTTCATGGCTGACTATCTTCTTTAGGGTAGCCGTGCCCATGAGCTGGCCGGCTATTATTACACTAGGAATTATCACTTTTGTTGGTAAGTGGGATGAGTTTCTTTGGGCGTTGATTGTAATTAGTGACGATGCGAAACAAGTGATTCAAATTGCGATTGCCTCCTATTCACTAGAAACATATACATCTTGGGGAATGGTCTTTGCTGCTTCTACTATCGCCTCCATCCCAACGATGATTATCTTTCTATTATTACAAAAATACTATATTCAAGGTGTAACCACTTCTGGTATTAAGTAAGCCGCTAGCTACTTAGATAAATAATTGGAAGGGAGCAAGTGTATCTATGAGTCTGTTAAAGCATGAGAATATCAAAATAAAATGGTTGGAACACGGAAAGTGGACACTATATGACTTAACTAGACAAGCAGATTGGAACGGATTATACGTTGATACAGCAGATCATACCAAGATCAAGGTCGAAATACAGCAAGAAGAATCACAAGAAGCAGAGGTACTAGAGAAAATAAAGGTGAAAGTAGAGACAGATCGTATCAGCGGCATCCAACTGGTTATGCCTATACCAGAGGCTTATACATGCACATGGAAAACGCATTTAGCACCGGAACCTGATATGGTGATTGGAGATAGAGTGTTTCGTTCACCAACTATCGTAGCAGAAAATGCAGAGAGAATGTGTACCTTGGTGCCAGATCTCCATGATATCAAAGAAAACAGGGTAATCCCGCATGTGATGGACTATGTGCAGCAAGGACATTATTTTATGTATGGCCTTAGTAATTATGAAGCGACTGGTCATGTCTATTACCGGATCAGACCAAGAGAAAATAAGGTCGGAAATGAAATAACTTTTCAGTTTTATCTCGTGCAATGGAAGAAAAGAAAAACAGGCAGTAAACGTGACTATCGCCCTTTAGAGAAATATTTATGGGAAAAATTTGCTTGTAACGAGTCGCTTGTCAAAGAAGTGGGCGAGAATCCATCAGTCAGCTTACAAGCCTTGGAACCATACGTCAGACATACGTATAACTGGTCTTTTCATCATTGGGCTTCTGTTTGTTGGCAAGAGTTTGATCAGAAAGGCAGTAGGGTCGGCTCACACGTATTTATTGTTACGGCAAATCAAAAGCCAGGCAAGGGATCAGAAGAAGTTTGGCGTGAAAAGAAAAGTATTTGGAATCAAGCATGGTTTTCCAGTATAAGAAGTACCTATGGCTATGCATTGTGGGGAAGACATTGGAAGGATGAGAGCTTAATAGAAAAGGCTGAGAAAAGCTTACAATTCACCTTAAGTGCTCCGCAAATGAACGGGCTGTTTCCAGGCTGCTATGAAGCTGGGGCAGATAAGAAATGGGAAAATGGCAGCTGGCGAATGTCTTCTGACAGACAGCCTGATCCAAGTCTTCAGGATTATGTTCATTTATTAGATGCGTCTTGGACGTGCTATTGGCTGTTGAAATGGTATCGAGATATAGAAAGAAAAGAAATCATTCTGCAATATGTAAAGAAATATGTGGAACGTTTATTGTTATTGCAATATTCTGATGGAAATTTTCCTGCTTGGGTGAGACCGACAGATCTTGATGTTTCCGAATATTTAAAAGAAAGTCCAGAAACTTCGGTACATGTGATGTTGTTATGCCTGCTTTATGAAATCGATCCAGATCCAGACTATATTGAAGCAGCTGAAAAGGCAGGTAAATATGTGCTGCAGCATATCGTTTCTCAGGGAAGATGGGAAGACTTTGAAACCTATTGGTCTTGTTCGAGGGAATGGAGTGGCAAACAATATCGAAAAAAAGATGCCAGAAGCGGGTTATATAATCAATGTAATTTTGGTATATATTGGACAGCCGAGGCATTGAAAGATTTATTTAAAGCTACCAATAAAGGCGATTACTTGGAATATGGAGAGCAAGTTCTCGCAGAAATGTCCTTGTTCCAACAAATCTGGCAGCCGCCATTCTATACCGTTCCGACAATCGGAGGGTTCGGTGTGATGACAAGTGATGATGAATGGAATGATGCCAGACAAAGCTTATTTTCTTTAACTTATTTGGATTATTATCAGATTACAGGGAAAGACAGGTATAAATATCGTGGATTATTAGCGATGAAGGCTTCTTTCTATATGATGTACTGTCCAGAGAATAAGGAAGTCAAAAAGCTATATGAAGCAACACATCCACACTTTAATCAGATGGATTATGGCTTTCATATGGAGAACTTTAACCATGCCGATAGCGGTTCAAAGAATCAAGTCGGTGAGTTCACCATATTTGATTGGGGAAACGGAGCAGCAGCAGCCTCACTGGCCGAGATAACGTTGAAAAGAAATTATTTTGACAGTTGATTTTTTTGAAGCAGCATTTGAGTGTAATATATATTTGAAATACATTCCAAATGTATGGAAGGAAAACTCATCAAAGAAATAGTTATAGAATGGATAGTATTATGGGTTAAATATAAAAATTAAGTTATGAAATAGGATTTATGACAAGGCAATACCTAACAAATGGTACTGTCTTTTTTTTTATGGATAAAAAACTATTCAGATGTATGAATAAGTAATTTATACGAAAATAGTCCAAAGAAATAGACTTTAGCAGGGCTGTTAGTAATTACAAGTAGCTGATAAGTGTGCAACAAAATATGTCCTACCAATTATTTAAAGGTTTAAATATATTAAAATTCATATGACCTATTGACAAGTTGTCTGACAATATAATATATTTGTTCTACAAATAAAAATATTAGGAGAGCTTAGTCATGGAATATTTAACAGATAAGAAAATTGCTAGTAAAAATAAAATTATCAATATTATTGTTGATTGTTTAAAAAGCGGTGACACCTTACCGTCTGAAAAAGAGCTTAAAGAACAATTAGATGTAAGTAGATCGGTATTAAGGGAATTACTAGCTGAATTTGAAGCTAGTGGAATAATTGTTGCAACACAAGGAAGAGGAAGGGAGGTGAGGTTTCCAAATGTAAGTAATTCCATTGTAGGAGGATGGAACATTTTATTACGGGCTCGACCTGAAACATTGTTAGAACTATTAGATATTCGTCACATGTTAGAGAAAGGTTATCTCCCATTGGCTATTCACTCTTTAGAACTTTCAGATTTACAGATGATGAGAGATTTAATCAATCGGATGGAAGCTAAGGCTAAGCGTGGAGAAGTTTTTAAAGAGGAAGATCAGCTTTTCCACAAGATTCTGTATTCTAGAATCGAGAATATGTTATTGGATCAACTGCTAAACTCATTTTGGGAGATTTTTGAACAAATGAAAGAGTTTCATCGTTCGGAAAATTTAGAACAAGCTGCAGCTCTGCACAGTGAAATATATGAGGCAATTGTGATACAGGATACACAACAAGCACAAGACTTAATGGAAAAGCAATTTGAAGATGTACGAGTAAGAATTGAAGCTTACTTAGATTCAAATAAGGAATCAAAATAAATAGGCTTATCATTTAGTTAACTATTTGTACCTCCTCCTATTCTATCCAGAATAGGGGATATCTGGTTGAGAAGGTATGGATGCAGCAGCCAGCAGCAAAAAATTTAGCGCAGTGTAACTGGCTGTAAGCCTCCCAATTCACATCATTTCTAAGTAGGAGATTTAACAGCCAGTAACGGCCCGATTGTTGGGAGTGGAAAAAAATACTGAACGAAATTTCACTTTATTGCAAGTCTTAGTTTGAAGAGGAGGAATCAAGATATGACAAATGTAGAAGAGCTCAAACAAATTGCAACCCGTATAAAAAGAGATATTATTCAATTATCTGCTGCGAATTCAGGGCATCCTGGTGGAGCGATAGGAGCCGCTGAAATTATCGCAGAATTATACTTTCATCGCATGAAGCAAGATATTACAAATCCTCAGTGGGAAGATAGAGATCGTTTTGTATTAAGTAATGGGCATACGTGTCTAGCACTGTATTCTGCCTTAGCAAGAAAGGGTTACATTGATGTCGAAGAATTGAAAACGTTTAGGAAGATTAATTCACGGTTACAAGGACATCCTTCCCGACATGACTTACCTGAAATTGAAACCGCTTCCGGTCCATTAGGGCAGGGGCTTTCTGTAGCTAATGGCATGGCAATGGCGCAAAAATTACGTGAAAGTTCAGTGAAGGTTTACTGCTTAGTTGGTGATGGCGAGTTGCAGGAAGGCCAAATATGGGAAGCAATGATGACATCAGCCCATCATAGATTAGATAACCTGGCGATGATTATTAATTGGAATAATATTCAAATTGATGGGCGTGTAGAAGATGTAATGAATATTGAACCTCTTGATGAAAAATTTGAAGCTTTTGGCTGGAATGTTATTTCTATAAATGGACACAAAATAGAAGAGATACAAGCTGCCTTTGATCAATTTGAACAAACGAAAGAAAGACCAACTGTCATTATTGCAAAAACTGTTCTTGGTAATGGGGTGTCTTATATGGAACATGAACCAATTTGGCACGGGAAGGCACCATCAGCAGAAGAAGAGAAAATTGCTCTAAAAGAAATTGGCGAAAGTAATTTTGAAAGCGATTTAATTTTAAATTAATTAAACATGGTAGGAGGAGGATTTTACATGGCAGAAAGAGCAGGACGGGATGGATTTGGACAAGCATTATTAGAATTAGGAGCAGAGAATGAGCGTGTGGTGGGATTGTGTGCTGATCTAGCGGAGTCTGTAAAGATACATTGGTTTGCAGAGAAATATCCTGAAAGATACTTTCAAATTGGTATAGCAGAACAGGATATGATAGGTACAGCTGCTGGTTTGGCTTTATCAGGATATATACCATTTGCTACTACATACGCTGTTTTCGCCGCCCAAAGGGCAAATGAACAAATTAGGTTAGTAGCTTGTTATAACGAGGCAAATGTAAAAATAGCTGTCAGCCACGCAGGTTTGACAACTGGTGAGGATGGTGCAACACACCAAGCGCTTGAAGACATTGCTTCGATGAGAGCAATGCCAAACATGACGGTTATTGTCCCTGCAGATGCTGCCGAGGCGTATGAAGCAACAAAAGCAAGTGCTTCATACAACGGACCGGTATATTTACGATTAGGTCGCACGCCAGTTCCAGAACTGACAAAGGATGCTGGGGAATTTCAGTTAGGTAAAGTAAGGAATATGAAAGAAGGAACAGATGTTACTATTTTTGCTTGTGGAATTATGGTAGAAAGAGCAATGTTAGCTGCTGCAGCATTAGCAGCTGATGGTATTCATGCTGCTGTAATTAATGTGCATACCATTAAACCGATTGATCAAGAAGCTATTATTGAAGCTGCCCGGAAGACTGGTTGTGTTGTTACCGCTGAAGAACATTCTGTTATTGGTGGTCTAGGCGGAGCTGTAGCTGAGGTATTGGCTGAGAATTATCCAGTTCCTTTGATACGAGTGGGAACCAAGGATACCTTTGGTGAATCTGGGCCACCAGAAGCGCTGCTTGAGAAATATGGTTTGACAAGTAAGGAGATTATAGCAGCCTGTCAGAAAAGTATATCTATGAAGTCTGTGTATGCTTAAAATTTCACATAGTTTATAAATGCGTATACAAGGGGAGAGAGACAAGTGAAAAAAATTACTTCATTACTAGTTTTGTTTATATTGAGTATGGTGTTAATGGCATGTACAGCGTCAATAAATTCTTCAGAAGGGACAACAACAGATGAGGATAATTCAAATGAAAGTGACTCGGATGGAGAGGTTACATTAAATTATTGGTATTGGGCAGATAATTCGGAGTATTCCCAACTTATGCAAGACATTATTACAGAGTTTAATGAAACAAATGATAAAGGCATCACTGTAGTAGGTGAAGAATATCCGTGGGATGGCGGTGGATACAGTGATACATTATTTACTGCTGCAATGGGTGGCGGAGGACCAGATGTAGCTGCCTTTAAATTGACCGCAACCCCATTATTTACAGCGAATAATCTTTTGGTTAATCTCGATCAGTTTATCAATGATTGGGAAGATAAAGACGATATTGAAGAGAATTTATATGATGTAATGCGTGACGCAAGTGGTACAGATAGTATTTACGTAATGCCTTGGAATACACAAATACTGTATGTTTATTATCGACCATCCATTTTTGAAGAAGCAGGTATTGAGGTGCCAACAACATACGAGGAGTTTTTAAAAGCTGTTGAAAAGACAACAATGGATACAGATGGTGACGGTACTACAGATATATATGGTTTTGGTATGCGTGGTGCAACAGGAGGTCACGAACCATGGGGCAGTTTTATTTATGCTCGAGGTGGGAATTTTGAAGATTTAAGCAGTGAGGAAGCAAAGCAAGGGATGCAAGATTTTGTTGATTTGTATAGTGGCGGGTTTGTTCCACCAACTGCTACTACTGATGGATTTAATGAAATTATTGCAAATTTTAAATCTGGCAGAACTGCAATGACGATTCACCATACTGGATCAGCCGCAGAAATGATAGAGACTTTTGGTGAGGACGTTTCAGCCTTTCCTTTCCCTGGCGGCGAAGGACAATGGACTTCAATGGGGGATACGAATAATGTTATTTTCGAATCAACGGAACATAAGGAGGCAGCATTTGAATGGGTTTCTTATTTAGCAACCGGGAAAGGACAAGAGGATTGGAATGTAGCAACTGGAAATGTGCCAGTTAGTAAAACAGTCCAAGAGTTAGATTTTTTCCAAGATGATGATTTTATGAGGGTATCGATTGAAAGTATGCCATATGCAGGAATCGTTCCAATTAAGGATACGACAACAGAATGGATTAATGTAGCTTGGCCAAATACGATTTCATCGGCCTTATTAGGTGATCAATCGGTTGAAGAAGCGATGGACTCGTTACAAAAAGCATTGAACGAAAAGTGAAATTTTTACAAAATGTAAACGCATTCAATTAAATGGCAGTTATACTGTATAACTGCCATTTTCAAACAGAGGTGAAAGCTTTTGATTAGAAAAAAATTTAATATATGGCCATATTTACTGATAGCGCCAGCATTATTGATTGTAACCTTTGTGGTATTTCTGCCAGTAATTGAAGCTATTTTTATGAGTTTTCAACAATATGATTTACGCCGGCCTGATCAAATTGCATATATTGGCTTTATGAATTTTGCAGAAATGTTTAGTGATCCAGTGTTTTGGCAAGCATTGAAGAACACAGTCATCTGGGTTGTTTTCGGAGTAGGACTTCAGTTTGTTTTTGGTTTTTTGTTAGCTTTGCTACTAAACCAGCAATTCAAAGGAAGAGGCGTTGTAAGAGCTGTAAGTCTGATTCCATGGGCAACACCTGGTGTATTAATTGGTTTAATGTGGAAGTGGATTTATGATGGCAGTTATGGTGTATTAAATGATTTATTAATGAAGCTGGGTTTGATTGATCAACCTATTATTTTCCTATCACAAACTTCTACAGCTTTCGGTTCTGTCATTGTGACTATCATTTGGCAAGGTATTCCGTTTTTCGCCATTATGATATTGGCAGGTCTTCAAGCGATTTCTACAGAAATGTACGAGGCTGCTGATATAGACGGTGCAACAAGGTTACAGAAATTGTGGAGGATTACTATCCCTTCTTTGAAAAATGTTATATTTATCACGATTCTATTAAGGGTTATTTGGGTCGCGAATTCAGTTGACATAATTCATAATATGACGGGTGGAGGCCCCTCTTATTCTACCCAGACTTTAAGTGTCTATATTTTCAATAAAGCAACTGTACTAGATTTAGGTTATTCCTCTAGCATGGCATTGTTCTTAATGTTAATGCTCGCTATTGTTGCCATCCCGTATTTAAGGAATTCATTTAAGGAGAGATAAATGGTGAAGCAAAAAAGCTTACTTCAAAAAACATTGTTGTTGTATCTACCTCTCGTAGCGATTATGTTATTTTTGCTTTTCCCTTTTTATTGGACATTTATAACTTCAATAAAGCCGGAAAGTGAGTTATATGGTTCAGTTGTTACATATTGGCCAGAGAATATTACATTTACGGCTTATCAAAAATTATTTGGTGAATTTAATTTTTTACTGCCAATGTTTAATAGTTTTTCAGTAGCAACGATTACAACCATTGTAACATTAACTGTATCAACACTTGCCGCATATGCATTTACAAGGTTTGAGTTTTTGGGAAAGAAGATATTTATGGGACTCTTTCTTACGAATAATATGTTTCCCAATGTGTTGTTACTCATTCCATTATTTGCAATAATGCGCAGTTTGAATCTACTATATACACCGATTTCGTTGGTTATTGCTTATGCAACATTTACCATCCCTTTTTCTGTATGGATGTTGACAGGTTATTTAAAAGATTTGCCCTCTTCTTTAGAGGAAGCTGCAATGATTGATGGCGCCAATCGTGCGAAGGCTTTTGTTAAAGTGATTTTACCTGTATTGATGCCCTCTATCATTGCGACAGGTGTCTATATTTTTATTCAATCTTGGAATGAATATACATTTGCTGTGTTATTTACTAATGAGGAAACACGTACTATACCAGTTACCTTGAAAAATTTAATCGGTCAGCTAGGTGTTCAATGGGATCTATTAACGGCTGGGGGCATTATTACAATTATTCCAGTATGTATCATCTTCTTTTTTGCGCAGAGGAAGTTAATTGAAGGAATGACCGCAGGGTCTGTTAAAGGATAAAAGTATAGGAGGACTAATGAATGTTGATTAAACAATATGTGTTTGAAGATGAGGGAATGAAGAAAGTTTACGAAAATAATCAATGGATGGTAGGCATAAAAAATTGGAAACTAGCAAATGATATCAATGGATTCACTAACCTAGAAAAACATAATGAAACAGATGAATTATTTGTCCTGTTATCAGGCGAATGTACGCTAGTATCTGGTGAACAGTTAAATAATCAATGGAAATTTGGCAGTGTATACATGGAATCAAACAAAGTATATAATATACCAAAAGGGGTATGGCACAACACAATTACCTCTAAGGACACTAAGTTAGTCTTGATAGAAAAACCGGACACTAGTATGGAGAATAGTGAGATAATTGAACTGGATAAAGAAGAGATTAACACAATAAAAGAAATGATAGTTAATATGAAAAAAAATAAATGATGTAGCTGAAAAAGGATTTTGTAAGTGGTCATGAACAGATAGTTGTTTGTGATCACTTTTTTTATGATAAATAGCCTATTTTTGATACATAATGGCATCAGAAGTTTGTTCTATGTTTTTAATATATAACCGGGTCTGAAATAAAGTAGATCTATTTTAAAGTAGAAAATTCGCCGCCTATTCTATACGAAGTTAAATCTGTTTTACACTAAGGTACTATACTGATTGCTACCTTTTCTTCACAATTATCTCTGGATAGAAAAGTTGCATTCTCCTGCCATCCAAGCTACGATAATAGCGATGGTTGAAGATACCCCGCTGAACAGTTAGTCCTATAGAACTCGATAAGCGCCTGATTTCCTCACAATTCTATCATAAGATTCACATTCTATTCATAACATGCTAGTAATAGTGTCCAGAAATAATAGCGTGACATTACTCTATCAAGTGATGCTGAACATCACTAGTTTATCTCGGTGCAAACGTTCGTACACTTCAGACTTGGAGAGATTGCAAAGAAGTCTAAGCGGTAATAACGGACGCTAACACCCCGATAAGTCTCGCTACCCATCAGTGGGGATGCGCAAAAAACCTCACTGATGGCAGTTTTGCTTTATAATGAAAGGGGTTGCAAGATGAAAAAACTATTATTTATATATATCATCTTGATTGGGTTATTTGTTGTGTATGTATATCACTATCAAACTAATGAAACGGCAAGTAATGATTGGGAGGATCATGAATTACAAGGTTCCGTGGAGGAGACCTATGTGATGATCACCTTTCAAACGGGGATAGATTATTGGAAACGGGCATTAAAGGGGTTTGAAGACGCAGCAGAAGTACTCAATGTATCGGTTGAATATCGTGGGGCAACACAGTACGACATCAATGAAGAGATTATGGCTCTAGAACAAGTAATTGCAAGAAATCCAGCAGGTATCGCTATTTCGACGATGGATCCGGAAGCAATGAACCCTACTATTAATAAGGCGGTAGAGGCCGGAATTCCGGTGGTCATGTTTGATGCTAATGCGCCTGACAGTAAGGCATATGCCTTTATCGGAACAGATAATTTTGAAGCAGGTGCCACAGCAGCACATAAAATGGCAGAGTTGCTTGATGAGAAAGGAGAGGTGGGAATTATCACACATCCTTATCAGCTCAATCATCAAGAACGAACAGATGGATTTCATGCGACCATTGAGAAAAAGTATCCTGAAATGACAGTAGTTGAAATAAAGGATGGCCGTGGGGATCAGCTGATATCAAAAGAGGTCTCAGAGGAATTGCTCAGCGAGTATCCCAATCTTAAAGGTATATTTGCTTCAGAGGCAAATGGCGGGGTCGGTGTTGGAAAAGCAGTCATAGACCAGAACAAGGCAGGACAGCTACACATTATCAGTTTCGATACGGATAAGGGGACACTGGATCTGATTAAGGAAGGTGTGATCTCAGCAACAATGGCTCAAGGAACAAGAGAGATGGGTTATTGGTCCTTACAATTTCTCTTTCATTTGCAGCATAATGTAGTAAGTGATGTGAACGGTGAAACCACCTTACCTCCATATGTTGATACAGGGATAAAGATTGTGACCGAAGAAAATGTGGATGATTATTATGCCATAGAATAACGGCTGTATACAGAGAATGGATGGATACAATTGAAGCGATGGACACAAATAAATAACTTGCCGATACGTTATAAGTTAATTACACACTTCTTATTCATTAGTATTTTGCCTATTTTTTGTCTTGCATTATTTATTAGCTGGACGGTTGAACGGGTGATGGAAGAACAAGTCAGCGATAATACCTTACAATTAATCGGCAAGGTAAACGAATCGTTTGAGTTTTATATGAATAATCTGCAGAGCTACACGTACATGATTGCCAATAATGAAAATGTGGAGGAGTTTTTTGATCAGACAGATACATCAAAGGCAGCAGATATCAGATATGATATTCAGCGTTTTTTGCGGACATTTACCACTGTATCGCCGGAAGTAGCGGGGATTATGGTAGTCAATAGCGATGGGGCATTTATCAGCAACGAATTATATGCTCCTGATGATGTAGATTTAACAGAAACAGCTTGGTATCAAGCCGCCATTGAAGCAGAAGGCATATTCAGCGTCTTCGGCCGTCCTGAAGGGAGGCGTCTTACCTCTATAGTGGAATATACAAACGATGATGTAGTGACAGTACTCAAGTCGGTTGTGGATCCTTTTACAGAGAAGACCCATGGCGTAATCATGATTGATTTGAAACTGCGCGTCATTGCAGAAGAAGTTCAGGATATTACATTAGGGAAAAACGGCTATTTGATGGTAATAGATGAACAAGGACGGAATATTTTCCAACCGCAGCAGCCGATCGTCTCGACTGTGCCGCTAGAGTGGTTAGAGGAACAGCAGTCTGGTTCTTTTTCCAAAACAATCAATGAAGAGAAGGTTCAATTTATTTATCAAGAGTCTCCGTTTATTAATTGGACAACAATTGCGGTTTTTCCTGCTGAAGAAACAGTATTTGGTTTGAAAGAAATTAACTTTTATTTAGTTGTATTTATTTTTATGATCATGCTGTTTGGGATTACGGTTTCTTACTATCTCTCTTATTCGATCTCCAAGCCGCTGGTTCAGTTGGTTTCGTTTATGAGAAAAGCGGAGGATGGGGACTTCCAGGTGCGTTATAAGGGGAAAAGGGAAGATGAAGTAGGTCTGTTAGGGAAAAGTTTTAATAAAATGGTTAAAAAAATCAATCAGCTTATGCATGTAACGGAACAGCAAGAAAGGCAGAAACGTGAAGCAGAGTTTCGCAGTCTGCAAGCCAATATTAATCCACACTTTTTATATAACACATTAGATACTATTCAATGGATGGCAAGAAAACATAAGGCCAATGATGTGGCAGAAGTGGTGGCTTCTTTAGCGAAACTGTTTCGAATTGGGTTAAGCAAGGGCCATGATTTTATTTCATTATTCGAAGAAATCGATCATATTGATAGTTATTTAAAAATACAGCAGACACGATACCGCGATAAATTACAATATCGTATTCAGGTCGAAGACTCGATCAAAAGTGTTCCCGTACTAAAGTTTATTTTACAGCCTATTGTTGAGAATGCAATTTATCATGGGATTAAAGAACGTCGCGGTGCAGGTACCATTGAAATGGAGGCATGGCAAGAAAAAGGTGATATAAAAATTCAAATAAAGGACGACGGGAAAGGCATGACAGAAGAGCAAGTAACAGACATGAGAGCCACATTACGAGAAGCTGTACAACGAACAGAAAAACCGGAGGAAACAAGAAATAAAAAAGGTTACGGTATGCTTAATGTCCAAGCACGGATTCAACTGACACACGGCGAAGGCTATGGTATGGCTATTGATAGTAAGGAAAATGTCGGAACAACTGTCACCATTTTATTGCCCGACGACCGTTCATAGAATGAGGAGGAACAAGATGCAGAAGTGGAAAGTATTAATCGCAGATGATGAGTTTATGATTAGGGATGGCATTCGATCTGTTATCAATTGGGCAGATTATCATATGGAAGTCGTTGCTGAAGCAGAGGATGGTGAAGAGGCACTGGAACTAGCCTCGGCATATCAAATCGATATTGCGCTAATTGACTTGAATATGCCGATTATGGATGGAATGACAGCTATGAAGAAAATCAAAGAACAGCTGCCTGATTGCCGGATGGTAGTCATATCTGGATATGATGAATTTCGTTTTGCTCAAGAGGCCATTCGATTGCAGGTAGAAGATTATTTGTTAAAGCCGGTTGATCCGCAACAATTAGAAAATATTCTGGCAGCTGTTCAAAAACAGTTGGAGCAACAACAAGCAACAGATCAATATGTCCAGCAAGCTGCCTCTCAAGTGGAGAAAAATAGGATGCAGTTGCGAAATCGCTTTTTTCAAGATTGGTTATCCAGTAATCTATCAGAAACAGAGGTGCTGTATCAGCTCCAGTTCTTTGATTTGCCGGCCGCTTTCCCACATGCTTTACTTGTTTTTAAATGGCTGGAGGGAGAGAAAGCACAACAGCTGCTTCTACATGATCCGCATAGGGTAACAGATGAAGTACTGTGTGAATGGCTGGAAACAAAGTTGCAGCCGTATCATGCTGCTATCTACAAGGAACAAGGACAATGGGTGACGGTTTTTCTCTGGGAAGGGCTGCCTCAGTCATTTACTGCTCAATTAGAGGAAGCAGCCACAGAAGAGTTAGGCCAGCATCTGGTAGCGCAGTTAACCGTAATCGAAGAGATAAGTGCAGCAACGGCTTACCATCAAGCAAAGCAAGCCCTCCATCAACGAGTACAATTACCTGTCTTAGTGAAGGAGGCATTGCAATATATACGAGAGCACTATCAAGACCCAGATTTGACCTTGGAACGTGTGGCCGATTACTTGCATATCTCTGTCGTGTATCTGAGTAAAACGCTTAAACAAGAACTAGGTATTTCCTATGTGCAAATTGTCACTAAGCTGAGACTGGAGGCAGCAAAGGAGCTGCTGAAAACAACAGATTATAATATAAGGGAAGTGGCAGAGCAGGTAGGCTATGATTCACAACATTATTTTAGTACAGCATTTCGAAAAGTAACAGGCGTAACGCCAAAGCAATTTAAACAGCAAGTATAAGCAATCGTGGCGACAACCAACAGTTTAAGAAAGGATAACAGCGAAACGTTTGAGTGTTATATACATTCAGACGTTTTTTTTCGTGAAGTAACTGATCCCGTCTTTGACTAAATTTTTATAAAAACTGTTTAAAAGATTGTAAAGGCTTTCAAAATGAATTGTGCTACATTATAAAGCAAGCAATAGAAACAGAATAAGGAAAGGGGTCTTGATATGAAAAAGTTTGGTTTTATCACAGTATTCGTTGGTCTCATGTTATTGCTGGCAGCATGCGGAGGAGATGATGCATCCGGTGGATCGGGGGATGAAGTAGCAAAGGATGCTTTGATAGGAGTTGCCATGCCGACTAAATCCTCTCAGCGCTGGGTAGATGACGGGAATAATATGGTAGAGCAATTAGAAGCATTAGGATTTGAGACAGATCTGCAATATGCGGAAGATGATGTAGATACACAGGTGGAACAGATCGAGAACATGATTGTAAAAGGAGCAGATGTACTCGTTATTGCTTCGATTGATGGCACAGCCTTAACCAATGTATTAGAAGAGGCTGCTGCTCAAGATATTCCGGTGATTGCCTATGACCGCTTGATTATGGAAAGTGAGCATGTCACTTATTATGCTACCTTTGATAATTTTAAAGTAGGTGTTTTACAGGCCTCGTATTTAGAAGAAGCACTTGATCTGCCTAACGAGGAAGGACCTTTTAATATGGAGTTGTTTGCTGGTTCACCAGATGATAATAATGCTTATTTCTTCTGGGATGGTGCGATGAGTGTGCTAGAACCATATATAGATGAAGGGAAATTAGTCGTTCAAAGTGGACAAACCAATTTTGAACAAGGGGCAACGATGCGCTGGGATGGAAACACAGCAAAATCACGAATGGAGAACATTCTCAGCAGTGCTTATTCCGGTGATGAAAAAGTAGATGCAGTACTTTCTCCATATGATGGGATTAGCCGTGGTGTGATTCAGGCGCTGAAAGGGGTAGGTTATGGCTCGGATGACTTGCCATTGCCAATTATTTCAGGGCAGGATGCAGAACTAGCCTCTATTAAATCCATTATTGCAGGTGAGCAGACGCAAACCGTGTTTAAGGATACACGTGATCTAGCAGCCAGTGCCGTAGAAATGACAGAAGCAGTCTTACGAGGAGAAGAAGCAGAAGTAAATGATACTGAATCCTATGACAATGGGGTGACAGTAGTGCCGACATTCTTAGTAGAGCCAGTCTCTGTAGACATAGACAATTATCAGGAAATTGTAATCGACAGCGGTTACTATTCAGAGGATGAGCTGGAATAACTATTCTTTTTTCCCTGTACAGCAAGAACTTAGTGGTGATAAATGGATCACCACTAAGTTCATTCCATGAAGGTGGTGAAAAAAAGTGTCAGCATTTATTTTGGAAATGAACAATATAACAAAGACTTTCCCAGGGGTGAAAGCACTGGATAATGTCAATTTAAAGGTAAAACAAGGAGAAATTCATGCCTTGGTTGGCGAAAATGGAGCAGGTAAATCGACATTAATGAAAGTGTTGAGCGGTGTTTATCCAGCAGGCAGCTATGAGGGGACTATTAATTTCGAAGGGGAAGCATGTCATTTTAAAGATATTAACCAAAGTGAACAGTTAGGTATTGTAATTATTCATCAGGAATTAGCGTTAAGCCCTTATCTTTCTATAGCGGAGAATATCTTTTTGGGAAATGAACGGCAATCGCGTCAGATCATTGATTGGCAGGCTACATATGCCGAATCTCGTGAGTTGCTAGAGCGTGTAGGGCTGCATGATTCACCAGAAACGGCGGTAATGGATATCGGGGTAGGAAAACAACAGCTAGTAGAGATTGCGAAAGCATTGTCTAAAAATGTTAAATTATTGATTTTAGATGAACCGACAGCGGCCTTGAATGAGACCGATAGCGAGAATTTATTACAGCTGTTATTAGAATTAAAACAACAAGGCATCACATCGATACTAATCTCCCATAAATTAAATGAGGTTTCCTTTGTGTCTGATTCGATTACAGTATTACGTGATGGGCAAACCATTGAGACATTGGATGCCCATACAGAAAAGATCGCCGAAGAACGGATTATCAAAGGAATGGTGGGACGCGAATTAACCAGTCGTTTTCCTGATCGTCATCCGGATATCCAAGAAACCATATTTGAAGTGAGAAATTGGGAGGTCTATCATCCACAGCAAAGTGATCGAAAAATGATTGACGATGTTAATTTTTATCTTCGAAAAGGCGAAATTGTCGGGATCGCTGGTCTTATGGGAGCAGGCCGGACAGAATTAGCGATGAGTATATTCGGTAAATCATATGGCAAACGCATATCCGGTGAACTATATAAGAACGGCGCAAGGATAGAAGTAAACACTGTTGCTCAGGCAATTGAACACGGTATCGCCTATGTATCAGAAGATCGGAAGACATATGGATTGAATTTGATCGAGGATATAAAGCGTAATATTACATCCGCCAATTTAAAACGAATTTCCTGGGCTTCTATTGTCGATGAGAATCAGGAAATCGTCGAAGCACAAGCATTAAAAATGAAACTAAATATCAAAACACCAACATTAGAGCAGCTAGCAGGAAATTTGAGTGGTGGTAATCAGCAAAAAGTAGTTTTAAGTAAATGGATGTTTACTGAGCCAGATATTCTTATCTTAGATGAGCCGACTAGAGGTGTGGATGTAGGGGCAAAATTTGAAATCTATACACAAATTAATGAACTGGCTCAACAAGGGATGGCAGTCTTGGTGATTTCATCTGAATTGCCTGAAGTGTTAGGTTTATCAGATCGATTGTATGTGATGAATGAGGGGCGTTTTACAGGTGAACTGACAAAAGAGGAAGCAAATCAGGAGAATGTGATGCGTTATATGACAGGAAGCGAGGTGGAGGCATAATGCAAGTACTCATTCAGTTGTTTCGAAATAATATCAGGGAATATGGAATGATTATCGCCCTTATCTTAATTACTGGACTTTTCTTTCTGTTAACAGATGGTGTTAACCTAAAACCGCTAAACTTAACCAATTTAATTTTGCAAAATGGTTTTATTCTAGTCTTAGCTATTGGAATGGTTCTAGTAATTATTACAGGTAATATTGATCTTTCCGTTGGTTCCGTTGTTGCCTTTATTGGCGCGATTGCTGGGGTATTAATTATTAATATGAATGTCCCTGTTTGGCTGGCGGTAATAATCGCCATAGCGGCCGGGGGTCTGATTGGTATATGGCAGGGGTTTTGGATCGCTTATGTAGGTATCCCATCTTTTATTGTTACCTTAGCCGGTATGTTAATTTTCCGTGGTTTGACGTTATGGCTGCTGGATGGTAAATCTCTGGCTCCTTTTCCAGAGTCCTTTCAGAAGCTAAGCAGCGGCTTCGTGCCGGATCTTTTTCAGGGCGGGGAGCTGCACATTTTTACGATTGTCTTATCTCTGGTTCTATCGTTTGTGCTTATCTATTTAGAATTTAATAAAAGAAAAACACAAGTGCAATACCAGTTTGAAGTCGTCCCTCTTTGGGTTAGTATTGCCAAGCTTGCCTTGTTACTGTTAGCGATTAACTGGTTCGCTTATCAGCTGGCCATGAACAAAGGGATTCCAACAGTCCTAGTTATTGTCTTAGTCCTGATTATTGTCTACTCCTTTATTATGAAGAAAACAGTGATGGGACGCCATATTTATGCAACAGGCGGTAACAAGAAAGCGGCAGATTTATCAGGCATTAAAACAAAGCGTGTTGTGTTCTGGGTGTTTGTCAATAATGGGGTATTGGCAGCTTTAGCAGGACTTATGTTTGCCGCCCGGCTTAATTCCGCAACACCTGCAGCTGGTAATATGTTAGAGTTGGATGCGATTGCCTCTGTATTTATCGGCGGGGCTTCCATGGCTGGCGGTGTTGGGACAGTAATTGGCGCAATTGTTGGCGGCCTGGTGATGGGTGTGATGAATAATGGTATGTCCCTTATCGGTGTCGGAATCGACTGGCAGCAAGCAATAAAAGGGATGGTCTTGCTGATCGCCGTTGGGTTTGATGTGTATAATAAGAATAAGAGGTAGATAGAACAGAGAGACTGTTGCAAAATGTAAATATTGCATTTTGCGACAGCTTTTTTTGTATGTTGGAGGGTTCATTTTGATTATTTCTAAGGATGGGTAAAAGTATTTACATAAGACATCCTTTTTTTAACTTTCTAACATGGCTTCAACAAATAGAATCATAGCATGAAAAGGATAGAATAGCCTTGGCAACTGATCAAAAGACAGCTCCTTAGCGTTTAAAAAGATAAGATAACCCCGGCATAAGAACAAGTCCTTCGTCATCTGCTTTTGTGTGGTGCAAAGAAAAAGATTGTCGCACCATGTAGCTCCCATTGTGCAACAGCTCCTAATGTGTTTTGAAAATCTATTAATAGGAATTTATCGCAGTGTAACTGGCTGTGAGACTCCCACTTCAAGCATAAAGGAACAGTCATTTCTAAGTGGGAGATACAACGCCAGTAATCGCCCGATTGGTTCAGCTAACGTTCAGTGGGTAGGAGGAAACGGACTAAGTTCGTGACGTCGTGTCGCAACGTCTACACTAGCATATCCTAAGCGTCGAAAACCCACTGAACGAAGTTTCACTTTAGCTCTTGCGCGTACTGCTATTTTGAAAATGTCCAACAATTTCAGAGATTCCGATACATGCCAGGATAACACCAAAGGTTTGAAAAAGGATCAGTGTGCTCTGGAAAGGATTAAAAACAAGAACGGCCCCGCCAATCACAAGCAGGATACAAAAGATCGTCCAGCCTGTACTTTTAATATTCAAGGCTACAATCAGATGCATTAGTCCATTGATGACAATCGCCAAACCTAGTAAAAACGGCAAAATTGAGAACAGCGTTGGTGCAAAATAAAGGAAAACGCCGGCTAGTATAATTAAGATAATACCGCCTGCTAAGCCCATACCATAAGAACCGGTCTGCTGTTTTAATTTGTGGTTTTGGTAAATCTTAATCACACCTAATAAGGTTAGATACCCAGCAATTAAATAACCGATAAAGCGCAGAAATCCCTCAGGATTAATAAAAATGGCTGCACCAATTAATATAAAAATAACTGCACGGAGAATAGCGTGGCGCTGAAAGTTTTCTTTGAAATTTTTGAGCATCTGATTGTACCTCCCGTTTGACTTTTTTAAGTTATTTTATGGGAATGCATTTCATAAATCAAAGTTCTTGAGTCCCAAGTGTTTAAAAAAAGAAGTACCTTCCCAAATCTAGTATAATGGTAGTCGGTGAAAGGATCCTAAAAAGACGGGAAAACTACTTTTATGATCATTATACGACAGTAAAGTGTATTTGACATGTGAGAACCTTAACCGTAAGAAATCATTATTTTTTATGATCGATATGCTTTTGGCAAAAGACTTAAACATGCGCATAAACGATGACTTTCATTTTGACATGGTTGTGAGTGTATCTAAAGTGATAGTTAATCGTATAAAGCTTCATCAATTTTGTTTTTTGACACTTAAGTATAAAGAATAATACCCGATATTGTAAACTAAATAACGTCTATTTAATAATTGCTGCACATTTGTTCATAAAAGGAAGATCATCTAATTATTGCATCGTTCTAATTGTGAGTATAGAATCAAAATGGCATGCAGGTCTATTATTTCAAATCGTGGCAGGAGGGAGTGATTATGATGCAGTCTGAAATCAATCAAAATAAAATTCTTACGATCTTAACTATTTTTTCTATTTTTCTGATGGGATTTATTGATGCTTTTACTTTTATTACACAAGATGGCTTGTTTGCTAGTGCGCAAACGGGAAACATGGTTGTCTTGGCCGCCAAGTTGTTTGAAGGAAATCCTATAGAAGCTTTTGTTCATCTAGCATCCTTTGTTGGTTTTTCTGTTGGAGCATTTATGGCCCAAGGAGTGATTGAACGTTTTAAAGAATACGGCTGGAGAAAGTATCGCAGCTATCTTCTTCTTCAGGTGATCTTTCTGTTTATTATTGCGATCATCCAACAGCTTGTAGGAGCTTCTGTTATCGGATTTTTGTTGGGGTTACTTGCAGGATATGAGCTGACAGTATTTCGTAAAATTAAATCGACAAGTATAAATAACGGTATTATGACAGGAAACACAAAAAATTTGATGAACAATCTTTATTTAGCTATTTTTAAAAAAGATAAAGAGGCACTACATACCTTTTTTACATTATTGCTCGGGGTAGGGATATTTATGTTGGGGGTTGGAATAGGTACAATTGTTTTATCTTTTGGAATACAATTAAACTTGTGGCTGGCCTTTTTTCTTACGGGTATCGTTTATATTTGGCTGCTCGCAAAACGGGCTTAGCTTATTTACAGAAGTGCTAATATCCCAATAAATTTCACCTGATTATTTTTTAAGTGTTGACATTTTGTCAACACTTATTTATATTGTCTAATATAACCTAACGATAATGTCTAACATGTAAAGGCAAAAATCTTGGTAGTGGGTTATTTTGACAAACGAACTAATCTGACCATAAATTATGAGAGGATAAGAGATATGCCTGCTGACAACTTTGGTAATAGGTTAAAAGAGTTATTACATACTCGTGCAATATCAATTAGAAAATGCAGTGAGCAAACTGGCATCGATAAAGCGACCATTTCACGGATTATCAATGGAAAGCGTAAGGTAAATATCCAACACCTTAACAAATTTGCTGTCTGTCTGGATGTACCAATCACGGAGCTTATGCATGCTGCTGGCTATTCAACAGATTCTCAAGAATCTTTAGATATCTATACATCGATGAAAGAGATCGATCAAACATTAAAATCCGCTGATCTTTATTACGATCATTTTAGTAAAGAGGCAGTTCACCAACAATTAGATCGATATAAACAATATGTTCAAACAGAAGATGGAAAACAAACCATTCATCATCAATTTAAGAAGAAGCTTGATGAAGTAGGCAGCATCGGACCATTTATTAATCAATTAAAGGATTTCTATGTGCAATTTATGCAATGTAAGAGAACGCCAAGCCAACTTGCCATAATAGGAAGTGCCCTGCTGTATTTTATTATTCCCGTAGACGTTGTTCCAGACTATATATTTCCGATTGGATATGTGGATGATGCAATTGCAGTAAAAATTGCTTTAAAATCACTTTCTAATTAAAGAAAACATAAGGAGTATGACAGATGAAAAGACATGAAAGAAAACCCAAAAAACGTAAATGGATATTTCTTTTGTTATTCATTTTCGCATGCGCTACTGCAGTTGGAGTCTATACCGTAACGCAATATTATCAAGGATTATCAGAAGCAGAAGAAGGGCGATATAAAGATGATGGTACAACTTTCGATCCTTTTCATGGCGCTGAACCACAATTTGGAGAAATAAATATCTTAATGATTGGCAGTGATACACGGGGAGATGAGCGAGGTCTTTCAGATACAATCATGATTGCTCACTATAATCAGCAAACCCACGATATAAAAATTGCTTCCATTATGCGCGATACATATGTGGAAATACCTGACCATGGGATGCAAAAGATCAATGCCGCTTTTGCATTTGAGGGCCCAGAATTGCTCAGACAAACACTAAAGCACAATTTTGACATCGACATAAATTATTATGCTGTTGTTGACTTCGATGGTTTCATAAAGATCGCGGATATTATTGCTCCTGATGGTATCGAAGTGGATATACCACATCAGATGTCAGAAGGGATAGGGATGACACTCCATCCAGGTAAACAAGTACTTCACGGTGAGGAACTCCTTGGTTATGTGCGCTTTCGCAAAGATGAAGAAAGCGACTTTGGAAGAGTAAGACGGCAGCAAGAAGTAATGACTAAGTTGAAAGATGAAGCGATAAGTATTCATAGTTTTATGAAGCTGCCAAAACTGTTAGGTGTTGCTGATCCATACATTGATACGAATGTAGATAATAAAACGATTCTTTCTATCGGTAAAGGTTTAATTGCTGGAAGTGAGCATCCGATGGAAACATTGAGGATCCCAGTGGAGAACTCCTATCAAAATGCTCGGACAGATGTTGGGGCCGTACTGGAAGTTGATATCGAACAAAATAAACAGGCACTCCAAGAATTTTTATCAGGAACGGTTGATTCATAAACAGCTTTGCTCTGAGCTTTGTTGAACTTGAACCGTTAGAAAAGATTTCCGTATCAGTAATGGCATACGGAAATCTTTTTTTGTACTGAAAAATAGATTATGTTGAGCTATATTTATCCTGATCCAATCGTCCACACTTGAGGGATTCAAAAGAAGGTGAACGATGGCTAAACCCCCGATAAGGCTTGCTTTATCTTAATTAACGTTTCGTAGTAGATCTGGAGCTAGATTTGATTTAGCGAAACTTGTTGTATTGCAGCAGATGATATAATGGTGAAAACATGTTTGTTTGTATAAAGATCTCGGATTCAAGTAGTACAATGACTTTTGGATAATAGAGTGATAAGGAGGGATGGATATCAAAGCATTACCTATCGTTACCTTAAGAGAGCTTCGTATGGAAGATGTAGAAGATCGTTATCGATGGTCTTTGGATAAGGAAGTCACTAAACATTTGAATTTGCCGGACACCTATCCGCCGTTTACCAAGGAAGAAACAGCCAAATGGATAGAAATGTGTATCAACAAAACTAATGGATATGAACAAAAGGCAATTATAACAGAAGATGGTACTCATATTGGCTGGGTCGATTTAAAAAATATCGATACATTTAATAAACATGCTGAACTAGGAATAGCAATAGGTGACAGAAACCATTGGGGAAAAGGCTACGGACAATCTGCTATGATGGCCATGTTAGAATATGGATTTACGACATTAGCTCTTAATAAAATTTGGTTAAGAGTCGAAGTGGATAATGAGCAGGCAATAAAGTCCTATCAAAGAACAGGATATGTCGATGAAGGAATTCTCAGGCAGGATCGCTATAGAGATGGGGAATACGTAGATCGCCTAAGAATGAGTATCTTGAAACATGAATTTGAAAATATCTTGAAAGAGATGGGTTTAGCAGAACGAGGCTGAGCGCATTTGTTTGCTTGAACCGAATAAATAGCGCAAAAAGCTAGGTGAATTTCTGGCTTGTGAAATTGCTTTTGTATTCTTAGCACAAATGAATTATTCTGCAAGGGCACTAATTGTCTGCAATACGATTTACAGTGAATCTAAGGAGGAGACTAGATGAAGAGACCGGCAAAATTAACACAGGGTGATGAAATTCGAGTGATAGCACCTAGTCGCAGCATAAAGATATTATCTGACGAAGGGATTCAATTAGCGAAACAACGGCTAGAAAATATAGGATTTAATGTCAGCTTTGGTAAAAATACCGGTATTAGTGATTTACAGCAGTCTTCTTCCATTAAACAACGTATTGAAGATTTGCATGAAGCTTTTTCAGACCAACAAGTAAAAGCAGTGTTAACCGTTATAGGTGGATTTAACTGTAACGAGTTATTGCCTTATATTAATTACCAGCTGTTAACGGAGAATCCTAAAATCTTATGTGGATATAGTGATATTACTGCACTAGCTAACGCTATTAGTGCGAAATGTCAATTGATTACATATTCTGGACCGCATTTTTCAAGTTTTCAAATGACAGGATTGCAAGATTATCAAACAAATTACTTCATAAAATGTTTGATGAATGAAGAATCTTATCAAGTGTGCCCATCCACACATTGGAGCGATGATTTGTGGTTTTTAGATCAAGAAAATCGTGTATATGAAGAAACGGAATGGAAAGTTTATTCGGCTGGAGAGACTACAGGATCTTTATATGGAGGTAATCTTTGCACTTTGAATCTATTACAAGGCACACCATATTTTCCAAATATAACAGAATCTATTTTATTTATTGAAGATGATGAATTAACAAATCCGGAAACTTTTGCCCGAGATTTAGCTTCTCTGCTGCAGGCTGCAAACGGAATAAAAGGGTTATTAATTGGCAGGTTTCAAAAAGTGTCTCGTATGACAGAGGAACAGTTGTATTTTATTTTAGATAAGCACCCTCAGTTGAAGAAAATCCCGGTTCTTTATGATATGGATTTTGGCCATACACAGCCATCCGTTACCCTGCCAATTGGTGGCACTATTCATGTTAATTCAAATATGAGAAAAGTAGAAATAGTCCATTTCTAATATGTGTAGAAAAAAATTTGCTATATTAAAGCGTGTTCAAAAGTTCAAGGTGACATAGTTTGGAGTAATGGACTTGCACAGGGTGTGTTGTTTTCTGGTTGTACATACCATTTAGACAATCTTAGCAGAAGTTCCTCTATCAGCAACACCGACATTTCCATGTCATTTTCAGGCGGCCTTTTTAAACATTCTTTACTAGAGTCGAGGATCTGTATTTTAGTAATCTACATCTATAAAAGAAACGACTTGATCCAATCGTATATGTGATCAAGTCGTTATAGGCGGCATTATATAAATTCAGCTGGGTGGCGTCGTTTTAACTCAGGAATTGCATGTGCTCGTCCGGTCTTTGCTAATCTGTCCACATAATCTTTTAAGGCGCCTTTTGCGTGGAAAGGTCCGCCTTCTTTCATAACAGTCCAAAGTGGGTCTATGTCAAATGACATGGAATCCATCATATGATCGTGCCACTCATTTAAAAAATAGACAGCTTCTTTGCAAATATCTTTATGTTGCGAAGCAATATTATGTTGTTCATGTGGATCATCTTTTATATGAAACAGCATTTCTCTATCAAATAAATGATAGCCATCATGATACGTTCTAATATATAACCAATCGTCAAACCGTACACTTCTTTGACAAACATGAGCACATTGGGAGATGACAAGAAATTCACGGCCATTTTTGGTTCCTTCTTTTATCGAAGGAGCAAAACTTTTACCATCCCAATTATCAGAAGGTTCTTGTTCTAACATTTCTGCCATAGTTGGCAGTAAGTCCAAGTGATAATGAAGCTCATCGTCTGTTTGCCCCTCCGTGTAGCCAGGCCAGCGGATAATCATAGGAATATTACATGTGCCTTGATCTGCAGTACCATGCTCTCCATATATGCCTAATTCGCCCATATTTTCCCCATGATCAGCTGTTATGATAAATATAACTTCATCCATCACGCCTTGCTCTTCTAATTCTCGTAAAAGCATGCCGATATGATTATCCATATGTTTGATTCCACAGTCATAACCATCTATCATAGTCCGCATATCATCTAAATCTTGGATTTCGCCGGGATATCTTTTATAATTCTCATCCGTTTCATTGTTAAACATATTGATTTCATGTACACTATGAGGTCCAACCTTTTCTTTATGTTTTGCCAATACTTCTTCCGAAATCCAGAAGGGGAGCGGCTCATGTTCAAAAGGGTTGCCAAATGAAGCTGGAGCACGGTAGGGAGTGTGCGGATCCCAATAATTCACATACAAGAACCAGTCATCTTGCTCTTTATTTCTCTTAAGCCAATCTAATACCACAGGGGTGACTTCTTCCGCAGACTCCATACCACTTTTTCCCGTATTATACATTTCGTTGAATCCAGCATAAAATGTGTAAGAAGAGTGTCGCTCAGCAAATGGACTGATTAACACTGTCTTCATTCCTGTGGATCGAAATAAAGCTGGAAAACTCTCCGTAGCTAATCTATCCTTAAATCCGCGTTCTACTCCTTCATGTCTTACATCTGCTGCTGTGCCTCCATGTCCTACTACACCGTTATGGATGCCGAATTGTCCCGTCATTAAGGCAGTTCTGGAAGGAAAGCAAGGGGCATCCGAAGTATAATAGTTAGTAAACTTGATTCCAGTTTGTGCAATTTTATCAATATTGGGAGAAGTATTGCGATGGTAGCCGTAACATCCTAAATGTGAGGGACTGGTTGAATCTAAATCTAAAAGTATTATTTTCAAAATAAACACCTCTTTAGCTAAAAATTTTAGTATGAATAACTTATTAACCTTTCACAGCACCTGCCATACCGTCCACGAAATAACGTTGTAGAAGGATAAAAATAACAATGATCGGAACTAGAGCAATGGAGCCGCCGGCAGCAATCCCTGTCCAGTCCACCACATGTTCTCCCTGTAAAGAATATAGTCCGACAGCTAATGTTCTGTTTTCTGGACTGCTTAGCGTGAGAACAAGCGGCAGTAAGAAGGAGTTCCAAGTCCAGACAAACTGCATAATAACCACGCTTCCGATGATCGGCTTGGCAAGCGGTAAACCTACATGCCAAAAAGTTTGCAGGAAGTTGCATCCATCTATAATGGAGGCTTCTTCTAATTCTTTAGGAATTTGCCGGAAGAAGCTGGCGAATAATAATACAAATAGAACATGTCCGCCACCAGATTCTGCGAGAATTAACCCTAATAATGAATCTAATAATCCCATTTCCTTGATTAATTTAAAGATAGGAATCATTGAAAACTCTAATGGTATGAACATACTGGCGCCAAGGATGGCGATGAATATCTTTTTGCCAGGAAAAGAGTAACGTCCAAGAGCATATCCGCATGTAGCCGTGATAACCACTACGATAAGAATGACAGCTGCAGTGACAATGGCAGAATTCATAAAGTATTGTTCAAAATTAGCCACATTCCATGCCCGTTTGATATTATCTAAACGGAAGGAGGCGGGTATTAAACGTAAACCATTCGAGAAAAATTCCGTGTCTGTTTTAAAAGAAGCAGATACCATCCATAGAAAGGGATAGATCCACAAGAATGAAAGCAGTATTAATGGAATGTGTATAAGTGTCCATCCTATTTTTCTATTCAATTTTCGTCACTCCTTTGGCATTGGTCCTTTTATTGACGATAACTTGAATGACAGCAAATATAACGATAGTCAATGTAAAGAAAATGGCAGCGGCAGAAGCGTATCCTAGCCTTGGCATACCCATCTCACTGGAAAATGCATATCTATAAATATAGGTAGACACCACATCTGTTGCAAAGAATGGACCGCCATTCGTCATTGTTTTAATCATGTCGAAGACTTTTAATGAACCGGCCACATTCAGTAAAGTAATAACGAGACCAATAGGCAGCAATTGTGGTAGTGTTATATAGAAAAAAGTTTGTATTTTATTAGCACCATCAATATCCGCCGCTTCATAAAGATCTTTTGAAATTCCTTGCAATCCAGCTAACCAATAGATCATGTTCATGCCTACGTTTTTCCAAACGAAGATGATAATCGCAGTAAACATCGCCCATTTAGGATCGGCAAGGAAATTGATCGGCCGTTCTAATATATTTAGACGAAGCAGAATATAATTCACAGCACCATCTGCACCCCAAATATAAACCATAATGATACCGATAATACTGGCAGTAGTAACTACCGGAATAAAAATAATGGTTCGATATACACTGGCAAACTTTAGCCGGGGACTATTCACCAACAAGGCCAGGAATAAGGCGATAATGAGTTGAAGCGGAACGGTACCTGCCATGAAAATAAAGCTATTTTTATACGCATTCCAAAAATAAGTGTCTAAGATCAATTCTTTATAATTACTTAATCCTACAAATGTTTGACTTGATTCTAAGCCTGACCAATTTAACATGGAGTAGTACCAGTTTACGAGAATTGGCCAACCTTGAAATAAAGCATAGAAAATCAAGTTTGGTGTGATAAAAAGCCAACACCAAAGTGTTATTTTTCTATTAGTTGAACTTCTATAGCTCCTTTTAGTTCTTGTTGACGATATTGTGTAACTCAAACCATCCCCTACCTTCTATCCATTCAAGCAAGACAACAATGGATTTGCTTGAATAGTTTTATGGTTACTATTCGTAATCTTCAGAAGTATAGTCCTCCATTGGATTCCAATTTGGAAAAATAAAATCTTCCATAGATACATCTGTTCCGTTCGTTTGCGCAGCATTGATGGCATTCGTCCAGGCTGTTTCCAACTGTTCAGAATATGTCGCTAATAAAGGTTCGGCCTCAGAGGCTCCGGCAACAACGCCGCCTAAAATGTCTCCCGGAGTGGGTGATACATCTTGAAATTCATTAAAAACAACTGCAACTTCTGGTTTTCTGATAATTGGATCAGGTATTTGCCTGCCATATTCTTGAACCAGATCATAATACTGATTGGTTTGCTCGACAACTAAATATTCTTCGTTAATTCCTTTGACGATCGAATAGGCGTCACCCTTCTCTGTTCTTGCCTTTTGAAAAAAGTCTCCTCCATAAAACTCTTTCAGATAAAGAGCAGCTTCTTCCGGATGTTTACTGCCAGCAGATAAGCCAATCCAAGGCTGCGAACTTGTAATCGGAATAGATCCTTTCCTGCCTGAATCCGGAACAGGAGGGGCCATCACTCCATAATTTAAATCTGGGTTCTCTTCGTTCCATACGCCTATGCTCCAAGGCCCTTGCACAATAAATCCAGCGTTTCCTTGTCCAAATAGTGCTCTTGCCTCAGGGGCTGAGATGCTCATAGTATTAGGGTGAAAACTGCCGTCTTCTGCAATGTCTTTTATTAACTGGAACACATGAAGAGTTGGTTCTGTATCGTATGACATGTCTTCAGTAGCTAAGTTAACAGGGGAGTGCGCATTTATACCGCTCCCAGCTAAGGACGACCAATCTCTAATGATTTCTGTCCAACGGTTTACTTGTTCCCCTCCTTCAATCATGCCATAAAACTTGCCATCGCCTGCTTCAGTTATCTTTTTTGCATATTCTCTGAACTCACTATATGTCTCAGGGGGATCTTCGGGGTCAAGTCCAGCTAATTCGAATAAATCTTTATTAAAAAAAATTAAACTGCTGGGCATTGGTGCCGCTTCAGGGATAGAATAAATTTCGTCGTTAATCATGGTTCTTCCATTTTGGAAAGTTCCATCCACGAATAAGTCTTTGAATTCGTCATCGATATAGGGTTCCAGTGATTGATACCAGCCATCTTCAACGAGTGCTTCTAATTGCATGCCACCTGGTATCGGAAATAAGTCAGGGGCTTCACCAGCACTGACAGCTGTCATAATAGTATTCTTATATTGATCTACTGTTAATTGTGTATATTCAATTTGGATATGAGGGTATTTTTCCATAAATTGCTCATGGAATTCTTCTCTAATATCTTTTACGCTATCACTCCAGTCCATTATCCTCAGTACAACTTCATCTGTTGAGTTATTCCCATCACTACTTGCATTTTCGCTTAGATCTGTCGAATTACATGCGGACAGAATAATGATCCATAAGACAAAAATCAGTCGAATGTGTTTCCCCATTTTGATACCTCCATTTTTAATATATCAATGTAAGCGCCTACATTATGTGCAAGTATATATCAGATCCCGTTCGTGTTTCATGTAGAATATCACTCTTCTTTGTACAATATCACTATGAATTATTTGGATATTATATAAATTCAGATTAGGAGTGCGTATAATTTGAAATTATATCTGTCTGAAATGCCTGTATAGCAGGAATTGTATGGAAGAAGCGATAACAAAAACATTGTGATAGGACAGGGAGAAATTTTATTTATTCCAGAACAAACCAAGCGATCTGCATATAATCTAAATCATGAGCCGCATCAAAAAATCACTATTTTATTTCATGCAGTAGGGCAATGTTTAGAGGATATTTCTTTTTTAAGGCAGGAGAGATTCTTACATTTAACAGTGAGGGATGTCCGATTTTTCAGACAGCGTTTTGAGAGTTTGTATTATGAAAGTAATGGAGAAAAAAGTTATAAACATACTATATGCAATGGCATTCTAATAGAAATAATCGGTGTCATAGCAAGAGAACTTAGTCTAATGACATTATCACCTATGAAACTGAAATATGCACAAGATATTCAAACATATATCATGAAAAACTATAGAGAGCCTATCAATATTAGAACACTGGCCAAATTAATTAATAAAAGTATTAACTACACCATATCAATTTTCAAAGAAATTTATGGGGTTACACCAATTCAGTATGTTCATCAACTTAGAATTGCAGAAGCAAGTTACTTATTACTTCATACCGATATGGCCATTATTAATATCTCAGAATTTTTAGGCTACTATGATTCTGCCTATTTCTCCAAAACATTCAAGAAAATAATGGACTGTACACCAAAACAGTATAGAATAACAATGAACTTATAATTATAAAGCTATTTTTCATCATTATTCCGATAATGTGTCGGTGTCAGCTGATAATATTGACTAAAAGCCCTGGTAAAAGCATATAAATTCGGATAGCCTAATGATAGGGCGATTTCTGTGATACTGTGAGAGGTGGTGCGTAACATCTCTTTCCCTCAAGGCGCAATTTTTGCAGATACTTTATGGGGGCGATACCATAAATGGTTGAAAATTGCTCTGAAAAATAGGAGCGGTTGACGCCGACATAATTTGCTGTATCTTGAATGGTAATCCTTTCTGTATAATGCTGGTCTATATATGCTTTGCCGCGTTCCAGCCAAGTGGAACGCGCATGGTTAGGTTGTTGCGTATGATCCAATAGCAAGTAAATTAATTGATAGACAAGTTGTTGTAATTGAAGGACTTGAACCATTTCTGTATCATCGAATGTTTCTAATACGCGAAAGACAGACGTTAGTGTCTGATGAACATGCTGATAATCGACAATCTGGAGGGAGGATTGCTGCTTTGTCAGTTTTAAAGAAGAGATAATTTCGGTCATTTGTGCTTTGGAGAAAGCGATCCATCCCATCTTTAGTTGAAGATGGTGGCTTAATGTATAGTATTCATAGGCAATATCTGGATGCAGGCAGAACATGCCCCCTTTTTGTAATAGGATCGTCTTGTCATCATATTTGTAGGCTATTTCTCCTTCTAGGACAAAGTGAAAGCTATAACTATCAATAAACCTAGGACCGATATGATAATTTTCTTTTGCGATATTTCTGCCAGCTCTTAATGGCCAAATACCACTAATATTCTTAAATGATGGGGGTGTTAAATAAAAATAATCTGCAAACTCCTTGTCAGCTTCTCTCACAGTTATGCTCCTCTCTTTGAGGTTATTCTACCTCCCATCTAACAAAATGACAATTAGAAATAACATTATGCTATTTCTATAAGCCAATCCACCCTTTACAATATAGGGAATAAGGAGGTATTGCCAAAATGAATAAACCGAACATCTTACTAATTACAAGTGATCAACAACATTGGAATACACTTGGTGCCTTTAATGATGAAATATCCACCCCCAACTTAGATCGGCTGATCAAAGAAGGCACTACATTTGAGCGGGCATATTGTCCCAACCCTACTTGTACTCCAACACGTTCATCGATTATAACTGGTCAGTATCCAAGTCAACATGGGGCATGGACGTTGGGAACTAAATTAGATGAGGAATCCCATACCTTAAATGAGGACTTAAAAGCAGCCGGATATCAGACATCATTAATTGGCAAAGCCCATTTTCAGCCATTGAAGAGCACAGAGGAGTACCCATCACTAGAGGCGGATCCTGTCCTTCATGATCTCGAATTTTGGAAAGGGTTTCATGGACCCTTTTATGGTTTTGACCATGTGGAATTAGCGCGAAATCATACCAATGAGCAGCATGTTGGCCAACATTATGCGATTTGGTTAGAAGAGAATGGGTGCACCAATTGGCGGGATTATTTTGTACCGCCAACGGGAAATATGGATCCCGATAAGTGGCATACATGGGACATCCCTGAAGAATTTCACTATAGTAAATGGATTGCCGAGCAAACTAATAAAAGACTGGAAAAGCATAAAACGAATGATGAACCATTTTTTCTTTGGTCTAGTTTTTTTGATCCGCATCCGCCCTATTTAGCCCCAGAACCATGGGATACTATGTATAATCCAGCGGATCTGACGATTCCAGAAATGGTGCCGGGTGAACATGAACAGAATCCGCCACATTTCAGAAAGACACAAGAGGATAACCCTGACTTTTCTTACTTACAAGAAACGGGAATGGCTATTCACGGTTATTTATCCCACCGGAATATTTCAGAATATGATCGTAAACAATTGGTTGCCACCTACTACGGCATGATCAGCTTGATGGATAAATATATTGGGAAAATAGTCGATAAGTTAGATGAACTAGGTTTAGCGGACAACACCATTATTGTTTTTACCACAGATCACGGGCATTTCTTTGGCCAGCATGGACTGCAGTACAAAGGTGGTTTTCATTACGAGGATTTAATCAAACTTCCGTTTATTGTCAGATACCCGAACCATGTCCCAGCAGGGGTAACGTCCAAGTCTATCCAATCACTGGTTGATCTGGCGCCTACTTTTTTATCCTTTGCTGGTACAGACATTCCAATCCAGATGACAGGGGTAGATCAGAAAGATGTCTGGCTGGGCAACCGAGACAAGGCACGGGATCATGCTATTTGTGAATTTCGTCATGAGCCGACAACCATTCATCAAAAAACACTGATTACCGAGAGATACAAGATCACGGTTTATTATAATCAATCCTATGGGGAAATCTTTGACTTGCAAGAGGATCCAAATGAGTTAAATAATTTGTGGGATAGTGAAGCACATCAAGATGTGAAACAACAGCTATTGTTGCAGTATATCTGGGCTGAATTGGGAAAAGAGTCAATCTCCATGCCGAGGGTGTCCCATGCTTAGAGAGAATAAAGTCATAACAAGATTGGTTGTTGCTTTTAAGTATTAGTCCACGTTTACAAAATCCACCTAATCACTTAAACTGTAATCAACTAAAGTGATTAGGTGGAATGAGATATGTCCTTTTTAAGTGTGTTCATTGTGTTGTTCCTGCTATTCTTATTGCTTACTTCTTTATTCAACACGAATTACAAAGTAATCCTATCATTAGTCAGTGCGCTTGTTGTTAGTGTGCTGGTTCAAGTGCTAGAAGAATTTTATTTGAACAGTATCATTATTGCTGCTCTCATTTTTTATTTTATAATAGCGAATATCAAAGCATTTAAAAATGAACAGCTCAAGTTAATGATGGCTGTGCTATTTAGTACAGCCATCGTGACACTCGTGCTAACATTTACATACTTCAATCAAATTTCCAATACATCCGATACGAATGAGATATTAAGAGTTATGTTTATCTATTACCCGCTGTTAATTATCTTTATCGCCTGCTATACCTATATGCTTCTGTGTCTTTTCAATTTTAAAATATTACAAGCCTCGAACCCACTCCTATATATAGTGAATAAAATTCGTGGTTTCATACGCATGATGCAGCTCTTCTGGATTGTATCACGAAAAGGTTTAAATCATTTGATTCAACAGGATCATGCGAAACTGCCATATGTTATTGCTGAAGTTCTTGAAAACATGGGTGGAATTTTTGTTAAGTTTGCGCAAGTATTATCGACAAAAAAAGACATGTTACCTAGTAATTATATCAAGGCGTTTTCTAGTTTACATGATCAAGTAAAACCTTTGAGTGAAAATGAACTTAAAACGATTATTGATCACAAAATTGGTAAAATCGATGAAATTTATGAATCATTTGATATGCAACCCATTGCGGCTGCGTCTATTGGACAAGTCCATCTAGCGAAGCTTAAGTCAACTGGGGAGACCGTTGTCGTTAAGATTTTAAGACCGAATGTGAAACAAAAGATGACAGTGGATTTGGATTTATTAATTCAATTTGTGTCATGGCTGTCAGAACGATCGTCTAAAATTAAAAGGCTTGGTTTAATAGAACTTGCAAAGGGATTTAAAAAGAATCTTCTCGAAGAAACCGATTTTGAAATTGAAGCGCTGAATACAAACACGTTAAGAAAAGCATTTAAGGAACACGGTATTCGTATAAGGGTGCCTAAAGTTTATTCTGAGTACTCTACGAAGCATGTATTAACATTGGAATACATGGAAGGAAATAGTTTTACAAAAGAAGTGACAACTGACGTTTCAGAGATGATCATGCATGCATTTTTGAATCAAATACTGATGATTGGTATCTTTCATGCTGATCCACATCCCGGTAACATTATGTTGACAACTGATGGAGAAGTTGCACTGATTGACTTCGGCTCAGTTGGTTATTTATCAGATGATGAACGGGCTGGTATGTTAAGTTTTTTAATGGGTTACAGTAATAATGATACAAAAGGAATGGCACTGGGGTTGTTGAGGGTTTGTGATGGGGATGATTCACTTGATGAAGAGAGGATAGAACAGCGCCTCAGCAGACTTTTATCAGAAGCCTCTTTTTCACATGATCCAACTAGTGTCCTGATGGAACGGCTGATGTCGATGATAACCGAGATGGGGCTGTCATTAAAGCCGACTGTTGCTGGTGCATTTAGAGCAATCATTACCCTGGATGGGACATTGTCATCTGTAGATGAAGAATACTCATTGACTACAGCGAGTGAATCATACGCGAATCAAATGGATAAAGCACAGTTGGCTGAGGATCATCTAAATAAGGTTAAGGGTCAGTTAGAGGACTACATTCCGAAATTGTTAGATTTGCCTCTTCTTAAGGACAATAAAGTTACGATAGTTCGTGAGGAAAATCATCATTTGAATGATTTTATAGGAAGTTTAACAGTTGGGATTTTTACAGTGATATGTATGGTTGTCATGCTTGCGAGCTTTTTTGTGCAAGGTGAGCTCATGCGATTTTTACTTGCTCCTTTATCCACAGCAGGATTTGGCGTTGGTATGATCATACTTATCATGTCAGTGATTAAGCTGCTGAAACCAAAGATATAAGTGTGATGCATATAGTCCGATATGGAATTGTGAGAAAGAATGGGGGAAGAGAATCTGAGAGGAATCCGGATGGTTGCATGGAATAGTGCTAAAAGCCTATGGTTCATTCAACATTAGATAATGAATTCTTTTCAGCCCTTTGTTTAGTTGGTTTTGCATCTATATGAAGAACGTTATCTCTAAAAGTGATATATGGGAAGAGCCACAGGCGAAGATCCGCACGTGTGGGCTCTGTGAGTGGTGTGGTCAGTAATGGCCGACACCTACTCGGTATAGATGACACATTGGAAGCAGGAGCACCGCCCTGATGCTTCCTGCTTATTTTTCTCGCTTCATTAGTTTTATTTCATTATTAAGTGCTTTAACTAGTGAAACTCCCATCAGAATTAGAATAAAGGAAAATGGGAATGCAGCGGTTATAATGGTATTTTGTAGTGCCGTTAACCCGCCGACATAAAGTAAAATGAGAGCTACAGCTGATTGTGCAAGTCCGAGAGAAAATTTTATAGTTCTCGGAGGTGTCAATGAACCATTTGTTGATTGAATACCTAGTACTAATGTTGCAGAGTCTGCAGATGTAATGAAAAAAGTTGTAATAAGTAAAATTGCCAAGAGGGATAAAAAGAATGAAAATGGCAATTGATCAAACATATTAAATAGGACTAATTCCGTCGTATATTGTGACAAGTCAACACCGCTGTTTTGTATATGGCCTGCTGTTGTTCCAAAGGCTGCAAACCATATAGCAATAATAAGTGTTGGTGCAAGTATAACACCTATCATAAATTGCCTGATTGTTCTTCCGCGTGATACACGGGCGATGAACATTCCAACAAATGGTGCCCAGGAAATCCACCATGCCCAGTAAAAAATGGTCCAAGCATCAACCCATGTCCTATTATCACTGCCGAGTGGGGCAGTACGGAAACTCCACTGGATGATATTTTGAAAATATAGTCCAAATGTTTCTGTAAACATATTCATAATTAGTAATGTTGGCCCGATGATTATCATTCCTAAAAGCAGTAAGATGGCAACTACCATATTTACATTTGATAAATATCTAATTCCTTTGCTCAAACCTAACCAGGAAGAGATAAGGAATAATACGGTTATAATAGCTACAATGATAAATTGTGCAGTAAAATTAACTTCTATGCCGAAAAGATGATTCAATCCTCCATTAACCTGTAATGCACCAAAGCCAAGGGAGGTCGCCACACCAAAAATGGTTGCAAACGAGGCAAGTACATCTATCATTTTTCCGAGTGGTCCTTTCATGATTGTTTCCCCAAACAAAGGCTTCAACGTCGTGGAAATTAAGCCAGGTTCCCCTTTACGAAATTGGAAAAAAGCCAATGCAAGTGCGATGAAGCCATACAGTGCCCATCCATGTATCCCCCAGTGAAGGTACGTAACGGCAAGTCCCTGCTTGAATGCCTGATCGGTACCAACCTCTGCAAATGGCGCATCCAAAAATCCGTGAAAAAGCGGTTCAGCAGCACCATAGAACACGAGTCCAATTCCTAATCCTGCAGAGAATAGCATGGCTATCCATGATGGAGTAGAAAAATCGGGTTTTTCATTATTTTTTCCAAGACGGATTTTTCCATATGGGCTTACAGCAATAAATATTGACAGAATGATTAATGCCGACATAAGCCACATGTAGTACCATCCGAATGTTGTGGAAAGGAAGGAATTTATATTGGTTGTTATCTGTTCAAATTGTTTTGGTAATGAAGCACCCAGAAAAACAAATATGGTAACTAATGTAACAGTTATATAAAAAACACTTGAAACTCGTTTCATATGAAACCTCCGATAGATAGGTGACTTTTATTTAACTTTTGTATTTTTATAAAAAATATACTCTATGGCAAATTCAGATGCAAAAAGCAGAGAGCTGCGAATATTTGGAACTTAATGGGGTCATTGTATAAAATAAATACATAGGAAGGTATAGTTTATTTCTAATATCCAACTATAATTTCCATTATTTTGAAAGGAGACAGTATCCATGATTGTTCGTGAAGAAGGGGAACACTTTATCTTAATATCACAGCCGGATCATGCGCTTTTGTCTGGGGAATGTTTAATGCATTTGGAGGAAGTGTACTGGGGAGATATTGTTTATAAGGATTCTGTTATTTATGCCGCTTATCAGCATGATTGCGGCTGGCAGGCATTTGACCAACAGCCTTTTTGGAATGACCGTACCAACCATCCCTATTCTTTTATTGACTTTCCTAATATCCCCAAAATAGTGCTGTATACACAAGGAATTCAGAAGATACAGAAAAAAGATGATTATGCCGCATTACTGTGCAGTAAGCATTATCAGCGCTTTCTGGCAACAGCCTCCTTTCCTGAAGCAAGGAGCTTTGTTTTGCAGGAAGCACAGCGACAAGAACAATTAATCAATAACTTGACGTATTTTGATCATGATCAATTGGAGGCAGACTTCTCCTTATTGCAGTTCTCCGATATGTTGTCTCTATTTGTATGTATGAATCGACCAGGCACAACAGATGATCATATTCATTCATTCTTTAAGGGCGGAATATCTATTGCAGTCTCTGCTGTTTCTCATTTTCCAGCAAAATATGCTATTAGTTGGCAAGACGCAGAACATATTGTGATGAATCCGTTCCCTTTTTCCAGGGCTTTTTCCATAACACTTAAACAAAAACGTATAGCAAAGACTGATATTCAGCAGCAAGGGCTGTTGAAAGCGTATGAGCAAGCTCCTCTAACAGAACAAACGATATGGATAACCCCTATGGATCGTTCTGTTGCTATTAGTTAAGCGACTGCTTTTTTGAAGAATACAAAGGCCAGCGGGAAAGTATGACTTGGAACAGACGGCGAAACAACGATAATCTCAGCAGACTCTTGCAAAGACCAACCATGTCTTCATTGATAAGGTGAGCAATCGGGAAGAAATATAGAATATCTCCCTATGCTATCCTAAAAGAAATAAAGGAAACAATCCAAAAGGAGAGAGAATCATGTCAAATCTATCACAAAATAAGCGGATTGATATTGCCTCAAGAGTTATACAAGCCTCTTCACAGACAATTTACCAAGCATTTCTCCATCCGGAATCATTAGCAACATGGCTGCCGCCAACAGGCATGTCTGGTCAGGTGAATCGATTTGAGCCCGCTGAAGGTGGTTCCTTTCAAATTACGCTTACCTATGAAGATGGTACTGCCTCAGGAAAAACCTCAGACAACACAGATGTAGTCCAAGGGAGGTTTGTGGAGCTCGTTCCAGATAAACGAATAGTTCAAGCTGTTCTATTTGACTCCGAGAATCCCGCTTTCGCTGGTGAAATGGTTCAAAGCTGGGTGATGGAACCTGTTGAAAAAGGTACCAAGGTGACCATTATCTGCGAAAATGTACCAGCAGGTATTAGAAAAGAGGATCATGATATTGGTTTAAGATCAACATTGGAAAATCTCGCTGCTTTTGTGGAGTGAGAAGCATTTTTCTGAAGTAAGCCTCACTTTATCTTAATGATATAGAACAGAATGCATGTGGATTACACGCCATGCATTCTGTTGTTGCTGCAATGGTTAAATCAACAATATATAACCGAAGAAATATTCATTTAGATGTATTAGGATGATGTCCATTGGCCGCCATTAACATGCAGTGTCTGTCCGGTCACAAATCGTGAATCATCGGAGGCCAGATATACAAAGGTGGGCGCTACTTCAAAAGGCTGGCCTTGACGCTGCATAGGGTTACCCGCTAGAGTTACTTCATCTGCAGAAAAACTTGAAGGAATAAGCGGTGTCCATATCCGGCCGGGGGCAATAGCGTTGACACGGATTCCTTTATCTACCAAGTTATTAGCCAAAGCTCGAGTAAATCCAATATTCGCTCCTTTAGTGGCAGTATAATCAATCAACTGTTTATTGCCATCATAAGTTACAACCGAAGACGTATTAATGATCGAACTTCCTGCCTTCAAGTGTGGCAGTGCGGCACGTGTGGTATAGAAATGGGAGTATATATTCACTTTAAACGTATCATCGAATTGTTCATCGCTAATATCCAGCAGGCTCAATTGTTGAAATTGTATACCTACATGGTTACAAAGCACATCTAACTGTCCGAAAGTTTCCATCGTTTTCTCTACGATATCGGTGCACTGCTGTTTATCTCTTAAATCGCCTGGAAGCAGTAAACACTGTTGTCCCAGTTCTTCTATTCTTCTTTTTGTTCTATTGGCATCCTCATGCTCATCCAGATAAGCAATAGCAACATCTGCCCCTTCTTTGGCAAAAGCAATGGCAGCGGCCGCACCCATGCCGCTGTCTCCTCCAGTGATAAGGATAACTTTTTCGGTAAGTTTATTACTGCCTGTATAATTTGGGTTTTCAATAATCGGTCTCGGCACCATCCATTTTTCTAGACCGGGCTGACGAAACTGGCGCTGTTCCGGAACGGTGATCGGGACATCTTGGTATTGTGTAATTTTCCCGTAGTTTGGATACAGTGGATAGTCTTGACTTGTTGGTTTATCCTGTGACATGTACATCCTCCTCGAAATGATCTTGTTGCATTACCTTATGCGAGATAGGCGAATGTAGTGAAACATTCATCTGCTAGTTCCATATCACAAGAAATTGAATAAAGTAAGAAATAGAAGGGAATAGGAGGTTCACATCATGCAATATTATTATAATCCGGAAGTAAAGCTATTGTTAGTTAACCAGTCAGATGAAAAGGTGGGAGTACGGTATGAGGCTGGACAGCATATATTCCAGCTGCCTAAAATTGGACCAAGACCGCCATATTTTATTAATCCGCGTTATAAACAGTATTATCCTATTAGCTAACCTTATCGCAGTGTAACTAGCTGTAGTCTCCCACTTTAGAAATAAGGGAACCCGTTATTTCTAAAGTGGGAGATCCAACAGCCAGTAATGCCCGATTGGTTCAACTAATGTTCAGTGGGGAAAAACCACTGAACCAAGTTTCACTTTATTTGTCTATTGTGAAGCGCTGTCTTGTTTAGGACAGTGCTTTTTTCTTTGTTTAGGAAATTATCGAATTTTTGCTGCCCTTCAGACTAATATGCTGAACGAATAAATAGTTGTTAATACTATTATTTTTATCTTGCTATCCCTTCATAAATTTTTTTAACAATAAAATTAGGGCTCTTTTAAAATCAGCATATTACTAAGATCATAGTCTTAAAAAAATCATTAATGTGCAAACTTTTTCTCTTGTTTATACGTCTAGTATATAAACTTATTTACTGAAGCAGTTGTTTAAATCTAGGCCAGTAATTGGGGAAATAATATCCATCATTAATCTGTTACAGCAAATAGCATAAATACGTTTGCTTGTCATCATTGACTTTATTTAGCTCATGTTAGAAATTGATCGCAGATTATCATAAATAATGCCGATTAGGCACAACTGCTCACGAATCATCCAGTATGCAATAATCAATTAACCGCCGAAAAAGGAGTTCTTAATTAGATGGGGTTATTAAAAAAATCAAAAACAGAAAAAGAATTAACCAAGTTTATTTTGGAGAATAAGGAGAGTTTGTATAGGATTGCATATAGTTATGTGAAAAACCAAGAGGATGCACTTGACATCGTACAGGAATCCATTCATAAAGCTTTAATTCATATCAACACATTGGAAAATCAAATTAGTTTAAAAAGTTGGTTTTATAAGATAATTGTAAATACTTCCTTAGACTATTTACGAAAGTATAAACGGCTAAGCGTAGTAGATGCCACCGTGATGGAGGCCTTGGCAAATGGTAGTGAAGATGAGTATCACGATTTAGATTTACAAGCGGCGATTGACCACCTTCCAGATAAATACAAAACAATAATCCTACTTAGATATTTTGAGGATATGAAAATAGAAGAAATTGCTAAAATTGTTGATGAAAATGTTAATACGATTAAAACAAGGCTTTACAGAGCATTGAAATTGCTGAAAGTTGAACTGGACGAAGATCTAACTATTGAGGAGGATAAACATGGTAAGAAATTTTAAATCCTTAAAGAAAAAGTATGATGAAATCGTGATCCCAAAAGAACTTGATACTGTTGTACAAGAGGCACTGAAAAAACGGAGAATTAAACAACTTACAGCTAAATGGTCTGCTGGTGTTGCAGCAGCTGCTTTACTATTTACAACGAGTGTCAATGTCAGTCCAGCAATGGCTCAAGCTTTATCTGAGGTACCTATAGTTGGAGAAGTTGTAAAGGTTATAACAGTTAAACAATTTGAAGAGGAAGATGACCTTCTATCAGCAGATATTAAAGTACCGGCAGTGACAGGCTTAGAAAACAAGAATCTTGAAGATAGTCTAAATGAGGACTATTTAGAGGAAGGTAAAACCCTTTATAAAGAATTTGAAGCTATTATGGAATTAGTTAATGAGGGGGAGTCCGATCATTATGCAATTTCTAGTGATTTCGAAGTGAAGACAGATAATGAGCAAATTTTAGTGTTAGAGAGGTATGTTAGTAGAATTGCCGGTTCAAGTTCGACGTCGCTTCAATATGACACGATTGATAAAAAGAATGAAATATTGCTGTCACTACCAATGTTATTCAAAGATGATAGCTATATTCAGGTAATTAGCGAAAATATCAAGCATCAAATGCTTGAACAAATGAAATCAGATACTGATAAAGTGTATTGGGTGGAAGATGCTGGATTGGACAACTTTGATGATTTTTTTAAAGCAATAAAAGCTGAACAGCAATTTTATATTAATAATAACGGGAAGCTTGTCATCTCTTTTGATGAATATGAGGTTGCACCAGGGTATATGGGAACAGTTGAATTCATAATTCCAACTGAAGTTTTAAGGGAAGTGCTCGTTAGTAATGAATACATTCATTAATATACTGTACCCATAATTGTAATAATACGGGAAACTATATTGATATGCAGGTAAGGCTATTAGCTCTGCTGATAGCCTTCTAGAAAGGATAAATAAAAATGATCAGAGTGCTTAGGCGAATTCGTTGGCCAGGGTGGGTATTAATTATATTTATTGCGATTACCTTTTTTTATATTTCTGGGTCGATGATTGGAGCTAATTCACAAGCTGTTCCTACAACGAAAAAAGTGGCAGACCATAAATTAAAAGAAACGGTATTACACAGCAAACAGTTTCTGGTACAAAAGGATTCGGAAGTAATAAAAAGTTTGGATCGGAATAAGAAATATATTGCACTTACGTTTGATGATGGCCCTAGCTCAGACGTCACCCCTCAAGTACTTGAGGCTCTCGAAGAGTATGATGTTAAAGCAACCTTTTTCATGCTTGGCAGTCAAGCGAAAGCGAACCCATCGATGGCCAGGGCAGTTGCTAAGGCAGGTCATGAAATTGGTAATCACACAAACTCACATCAAAATTTAGTTAAGTTAGATACATATGATATTAAAGAAGAATTTTCTGAATCAGCTAGAAATATAGAAGAAGCGAGCGGACAGTATCCGACAATGAGTCGTCCTCCCTACGGTAAATTTGATAAGCGTGTTGAAGAAACGGCTACAGCGTTGAGAAACTCTCTTATTCTTTGGTCCGTAGACTCTATGGACTGGAAAACGAGAAATGCAAAAATGATAAATGAAGAAATTCTGAACAGCGTCACACCGGGTGCAATTGTTTTAATGCATGATATCCATCAGGAAACTGCTGATGCTTTACCTGAATTATTATCTGCACTCATCAATGAAGGCTATCAATTTGTAACTGTTAGCGAGATCTTATCTTTATCAGTAAATGTGGGGACTGGGCTATATTACAAAGTGAACTATTAAAATTTAAAGCAACCCTATGGAGGCTGAAGATATAAATTTTACAATTATCCATCGAATCAAAATTCATGGGCAGACATTCTCATGTCTCTTTGTTTAGTATGGAGAAAATCCTTTCGGTGATTAAAGTTAGACTGTTACATGAAGATGTACAAGTGACGATACACAAACTGAATTGAAGGAGGCAGTCATTGGCGTTCAGTTGATAGGTATACTTTTAATCGTATGTATGACAAAATCTCCGTTAGTGTGTTCAGAAAAACTTGAAAAGGTTGATCAAGCACTTTACAATAAACATCAATCAATGCCAGAGACATAACGAAACATATCAGGCAGTCAGTACTTGTTTCATCTATTAACTGCTTCGATATTATCTTGATTCTTGAGGTGAAGACTTGGCTGCATGACAAAAAATAGGAGGAATAGGCTATGCGTAAGCGTGTTATCTTACCTGTTTTGATCGTTGTTATAGCTTGTGGAGCAGTCATTGCCTTTTTTCATTCGATCATATGGAACCAGAATCAGACCACAGTTCTCCTGCTGAAAAGGCAGAAGAACCGACCATATCATTGGATGATATCTTTGAATTATCTGCAAAAGGAAAAATATCGAACACACGCTTTGTTGTTGGCGAAACAACTGCCAACCAAGTAGAAGAGGCTTGGGGAGCACCAGAGCAGGTTACTGAAGCAGAGGGTGTTCATTTTTTGAAGTATTCTTCGCATGCGGTGGATATCGGGATGGTGAATGATGAAGTGCGGGACATTCCCGCCTGCCAGAAGGCACTTACGAATGCCCAGGATGGAGGGGTTCTCCCGCCGCCAACTGATGAGATTACTAGGAAGGTTAATGGTAGGCTTTGGGCTTCTTTTTATCATGCTGACTTTTATTCCTGAGAGCTATATCTTCCCTGCGTTCTTTGTATTACTCGGTTGTTTTATCGTCATCGCGATTGGAAAATCCATAAGTATAGTTCAGTCCCAATGATCAATGAGTCTCACCAATTGGTGCTAATAAGTATTTGTCTGTTGAAAATAAGCAGCCATAAAATGGGTCTCAATCTGAGGTTCAGTTTTATGGCTGCTTAATTATATAAAGCGAGATACAGGTGAAAAAAGTCCACTCGATTGTCAAAAACCCCTCCTTTTTAGCAGAAATCCTGCTCTATATAATGAGTGGAAAGAAGGGATTATTTTGTACAGTCAAGTTCAGACTAAGGATAGGGAGAAAGAAACGTTATTCCATTATAAGAATAAAAAGATCATGTGGTGCTATATATTTTTGCTGTCCCACTCATTATGGTATTATCTATGTTATATTATAATAAGGATGTGCTGAAGGTAGCTGGTGGGAAGTTTCTGATGGAGGTAACGGGTCCAGAGGAGCTATTTTGTCAATTAATCGAAAAGGTAGCATGCTTTCATCGTTTTCGGCAGAAAATGAAAGCGATCTCAAATTTGGTAACCCCGCCTAATCTTGTTGTGTAAAATAGCAATGTTAGTCAAATATTCAACGAAATCGGGGAATTAGGGCAGAATCATACCAAACCTATCAGAAACCAAAAAAGATGTAGAGGGTACTCTAAATGAATATACAAAAACATTAAATGAAACATTACTGCATAGCATTGAAACAAAACAAACAGAAGGAGTGAATGTCTCCATCGACGATTTTATCGCAGTGTAACTGGGGTACTTGATTAGGACAAGATTTTATCCAAAATAATTATGAAAAGTAATATGTTACCAGAATAAGTTGGATTACTCTTGCTATAAATGAAGTATGGCAAGAGTAATCCATCATCCATAAGGAGTGTGAGAGATTGAATACTGTTAAAGTAGGTGTCATTGGCTGTGGCCATATCAGCAGAATCTATTTGGAGAATTTGACGAACTTGTTTGAAATTGTAGAGGTAGTCGCATGTGCAGATTTATATGAAGACGCAGCAAAAAGACGAGCAGAAGAGTTTAACATCCCAACGTATTGTTCTGTAGAAGAAATATTGTTGATTCCAGAGATTGATATTCTGGTTAATTTGACGGTGCCACAGGCACATGCAGAAGTAAGTCTAAAAATATTGGAGGCTGGTAAACACCTCTACTCGGAGAAGCCGCTGGCATTAAACCGAGAAGATGCAGAAGCTATTCTAGCATTGGCTAAAGTCAAGAATAGATTAGTAGGCTGTGCTCCAGATGTATTTCTGGGGGCAGGGATTCAAACGGTTAAAAAGATTTTAGCTGATGGCTGGATTGGTGAGCCGTATGCCGCATTTGGCCAAATTGTCATGGGTAATGGCTATGACGCCATGCACCCTTCTTTCCCATCGTTGTTGAAGCCAGGCTGGGATCCGTTATTTGATATGGCACCATATTATTTATCTGCCTTTATTAATTTCTTTGGCTCTATAAATCGAGTAGCAGGGATGGCAGGCAATGTACAAGAACGTTTTACCGTAACCAATCCCAAGTCCGCTTTTTTCAATCAAACCTTGCCGATCGAAGCGCCGATGCATGCTTCTGCCGTGTTGGAGTTTGATAGTGGTGTAGTCGCCAATTTACAAGCTTCCAAAGCTAGTTTTGGTTACCTGCCGAAATTAGAGATTTATGGTACAGAGGGGATTCTGCAAGCTCCTGATCCCAATTTTTTTAGCGGGCCAATCTTGATTCAAAAGGAGAACCAAGAGATCAAGGAGTTTCCGTTTACCCATAGTTATCGGGAAGATACTCGAGGAATTGGAATTGCAGACATGGCCTATGCCCTGCGGTCAGGCAGGGAGCATCGGGCAAATGACCAGCTAGCCCACCATTTGTTAGAAGCGACGTTTGGCATCATGGAATCATCAGAAAGCGGCCAATATGTTTCTTTACAAACAAAGGTGAAGCGTCCGCAGCCTATGCCTTTAGATTTAAAATATAATGTCTTGGATAATTAATAATAAAGGAGTGTTGGAAGAGTGAATTTTAGAATAGGCTTACAGCCATTTACGATTCGTGAAGAAATGAGTCAGGATTATTTTGGGAGTATGACACAAGTTGCTGATATTGGGTTTCAAGGGATAGAACTAGGACTGCCAAATCACGATATCCAAGCAGAAGCGATTAGAGATCACCTGCAGAAGATCAATTTGGATGTGATCAGCTTGCATACGATGTTACCGCAAATCGAAGCAGAGTTTGATCGTTTGCTTCATTTTCTGCATATACTTCAAGTTCCGTATCTCGTCTTATCTTATTCCAGATTCGAAGATCAAGCGGATTTTGTAAAACAAGCCAAACTATATAATGAGATTGGGAAACGATGTCAAGAACACGGTGTTCAATTTTTATATCATAATCATGACCATGAGTTTGTATCGTTCGGAGAGAAGAATGGATTTGATCTATTGATGCAAGAAACGGATCCTAAACTGGTCCAGTTTGAATTAGATACTTACTGGGTGAAAAAGGGTGGATATGACCCTGCAGATTACTTATCTCAACTAAAAAATCGCTGTCCACTTCTTCATGTGAAAGATATGGAAAAAGGAGAAGAACAATTCTTTGCTGAAGTTGGGGAAGGTATTTTGAATTTCCCTGAGATTCTAACATCTGCTGAGCAGGCAGGGACAAAATGGCTGATCGTAGAACAAGATCAGTGCCGGCGTGCCCCAATGACATGTATTGAAGTAAGTTATCACAACTTGAAGGAGATGAATTATGGTTGATAAGACATTAAATATTGGCCTTGTTGGTTATGGTTATTCCGGCAGGATATTTCACGCACCATTTCTGTCAACGATACCAGGTTTTTATTTGAAGAAAGTAGTTGAAAGACACAGGCAAGACTCAAAAAAGAAATATCCATGGGTTGAAGTGGTGAAAGATGTGGAGCAAGTCTACCAAGATCCAGATATTGATGTGGTTGTGATTACCACCCCTAGTACAGATCATGTTAGCTTCGTTTGCGATGCCTTGCTGGCGGGAAAACATGTAGTCGTAGAAAAGCCTTTTACACCAAAGAGTGAAGATGCGAGATACTTAACAGAACTGGCAAAAGCACATGGCAAGATGTTAAGTGTGTACCATAACCGGCGCTGGGACGGGGATTTTCGAACGATCTCCTCACTAATCAATAATCATTGGCTGGGAGAACTAAAATCAGTTTCTATGAGTTGGGAAGGATTTGCGCCAACAGTGACAAAAGAGAATTGGCGGGAAAGCAGCGGTGAAGGTGCTGGTATCCTATATGATTTAGGAGTTCACTTGCTGGATCAAGCCGTTTGTTTATTTGGCCTGCCTGAGTCGCTGTATGCCGATGTGGATATTCAACGGGATGGCGGTTCTGCCGATGATTACTATGATATAACCCTGTATTATGCTAACCATCTAAAGGTGAATCTGCATTCATCTAGGATTGCGAAGAAGCCAAGTCCCAGATATATTTTGCATGGCACGAAAGGATCTTTTGTTAAATCAGGAACAGACCCGCAAGAAGCAGCACTGAATCGTGGCGAAGTACCTACAGGTGTTCATTGGGGTAAAGAGTCAGCAGCGGAATGGGGGCTACTCTGCCATGAATCCGATGGCATGGATATGGAAACCAGAATAGAAACGAAACAAGGCTCTTATTCATCCTATTATCAGAATATCTATGATCATCTCATAGAGGGTGCTGACTTAGCAGTAAAGGCTGAAGAGGCGTTACGATTAATTCAAGTGATTGAATTAGCATATCAAAGCAGTAAAGAAGGACGAAAAATATCTCTAAAGGAAGCGGGGATTATATGAGTATCTTTCCATTTAAAACAGCGCTGAATACGTCTACCTTACTGCCATTTCGGTTATCGGTCGAAGCACAAATCGAAGTTGCTGCGGAGGCTGGGTATGATGGGATCGAACTATGGCTGGATGATGTGAAGAAATACTTGGCGGATGGGGGATCAAGTGATGATTTACGTGAACTGTTGATCGAGAAAAAGCTGGAATTTGTCAATACAATTGCCTTTTTTAAATGGGGGGATCAATCGGCAGCCGTGAAAAAAGAAGCACTTCGTTCCCTTGCAGCCGATATGCAGTTATTGCACCAACTGGGCTGTAAAGGTATAGCAGTTCCTCCTTTTGGCGATATGCAAGGGGTCACACTGGATCAGTTGGCTGATGATTTTGCCAAAGTGGCTGTCCTCGGACGAGAAATGGGTGTAGAACCATATGTGGAGTTTTGGGGCAAGTCCCCGATTTTATCGCGATTGAGTGAAGCGGTATACGTGTTGTTAGAAAGCAATGCAGCAGATGGAAAAATACTTCTCGACCCATTCCATATGTATACTGGCAGATCATCAATCGAAGGATTGAACATGTTAAAGGGAGAGCAGATTGGCATATTTCATGTTAATGATTATCCTGATTCGCCTAGCCGGGACGTAATCGATGACAGTTTTCGTGTATTTCCTGGTGAAGGCAAAGCACCTTCTCACTTTATTGCTCAAACACTGCATCAGAATGGCTATCAAGGCTATTTATCGCTTGAGTTATTTCAAGATAACTATGGGGATAAAACAGCCTTAGAGGTGGCACAGTATGGATTACATACTGTAAGGCAAGCTTATGCGATTAAACCGGAATAGCAGATAAAGACCTAAGAATACTTGCTTTTGCAATCTCTTAGGTCTTTTTGTATGCAGGGATATCACTTTCCATTAGTGTGAAGTGAATATCAGAACAACAAGTGCGATATGATGATTGGTATTGTTTTTTACGGAAAAGATGAAGATATTTACGATAGTCAAGATTATCCCCTTTATTTGTTAAAAATGTTAGTTTCGTAATGTCTAACGAAATCCTATACTTATAATTGGATAGTAAAAGACAGCTAAAGAAAAAGGGGGAATCGAAATGCTATGGAATGCACCATGTTACATACTCAGCACACAACTATGTCCTTATCGACCATGTTAGCGACTATATGCGCTATGCAGGAATCATTTATTTAATTTATAATGTAAACACTTACAAATTTATCACATGCGTAACTTTCTTAGAGGAGGAAAGCGAATGAAGCTAGGAGTAAATACGGTATTGTTTGGTGGATATGATCTGCCGACCGCGATCAAGAATATCAAATTCTGTGGGTATGACGGAGTAGAGTTATCTTCGATTGTTGGGATGGTGGAGCATTTAACTCCCAATGCAACTGATCAGGAGCTTGAGGAAATTCGAAACTTAATCGCAGAGAATGAATTGGAGTTATATTGTGTGGAAGCGGCCACAAATATACTAGATCCAGAAAACCGAGAACGAACAAAACGGGTATTTGAAAAAGCAGCGAAGTTAGGAATACCGATGGTTACTACTGGCAGTGCCGGTGAATCAGATAATGAAGAACTTTTTGAGCAATCGGTAACGGCTGTGGAAGAGCTGACAAAGGCAGCACATGACGCAGGGATTAAATATGCGTTAAAACTTCATTATGGTCAAAGTATTTATAATACCAAATCTGCGCTGAAATTATTGGAAGCATTTCAACATCCTGCGTTAGGTCTGAATTTTGATGCGACTCATGTAGGACGTGTCGGTGATGATCCAGTTCAGGCTTTAGATGCGTTACAGGAGCATGTTATTCATTCACATATCCGTGACACGATGATCGACCAGTTGGCTATTGCAGCACCAGAGTTTCAAACCGCAGGCCGGGGGACAGTTCCGCTGGAAGGTATTATTAATAAAATGGCTGAAATTGATTATCAGGGGGCAACCGTGCTGGAGATTATCGGTGCAAATGCCTATCCATTAGAACAAGTGACGGCGATAGCAGCGGAAAGCAGGGGTTATTTATCTCGTTTAATTATTGAAGCAACCAAAAATAAGGAGGCATAACATATGGTGCAAAAAGTAGCAGTTGTTGGGTTGGGGAATATCGGGAAAACGCACTGTAAATATTATAATGAGGATCCTAATGCAGAGCTAATAGCGGTCTGTGATGTGATGGAAGACAAGGTAGCAGAATTATCACAATATTATGGAGTAGCAGGTTACCGGGATTTGGAAGAAATGCTGCGTGAAGAGGAGATCGATGTGGTCAGTATCGCTACGGCAGGAGCCGAAAATGGTGGTGATCATTATGAGCCGGCTGTTATAGCTATTGAAGCAGGCAAAAATGTATTAGTGGAGAAACCAATTTCCAATGATATTGAAAAGGCCAGAAAAATGGTGAAACTAGCGAAGGAAAAAAATGTCCGGCTTGTCAGCAACTTGAATCATCGATTTGTGCCGGCAGCATATAAAGGCCGGGAATTAATAGATCAGGATGAGTTAGGTGCGTTACTGTTTGTGAATATGAAATTAACGATTCAAAATCCTGCTGAAACCAGTCCATGGTTCCACTTAAGGGCATTGCATCCACATTCGATTGATGTAATGAGATATTTTGCTGGTGATATTAAGCGTGTGCAAGCCTTTATGACGAAGGCACCTGGTCGGGAAATATGGTCTACTGCTTCTATTAATATGGAATTTACTTCAGGGGCAGTGGGTCACTTAACAGGGAGCTATGATATGTCTGGTCGTCATCCAATTGAATATTGTGAGGTAGCCGGAAATAAAGGCAGATTTGTGATTGACAATGTTTATGAGAATTTCACTTTTTATCCGCATCAAAAAAATGAATTGTTGGTATTGCGTAATTCGATTATGGGAGGAGTTAGTAGTTTTCAAGAGACGTTTAAAAACCGATTACAGCATTTTATTCAACAGATAGAAGATGGTGTAGCACCTTGGGAAATGGAGGCTTCTGGAGCAGACGCACTGGCTGGACAGGAAGTGATTGAAGCAGTTATTCGTTCGCAGATGGAAAATGGAGCTGTCATTGAAGTCCCATCTCACAACGATTAGAACAGAAGGGCGGAATCCGGTGTGCGACTTACAAGCAGCCAGTTTCTAAAAGAAGAGAAGTTTCCGTTTTCGATTAGGCGCACAGTGCATACAGACCAAGATGCCCCACCTTTACACGGTCACGATTTTGTTGAATTAGTCTATGTGATTGAGGGGGAAGGAGAACATGTATGTGATGGTGAATCTTATCAATTATTCGCCGGAGATGTATTTATCATCAATCCAGATGAACAGCATGCTTATCATATAGCCGCAAATCAGAAGATTGAAATATTTAATTGTTTGTTTACTCCCAGCTTATTTGATGAGGATTTATTAAGGGGGTTAGGTATTACCCATTCGATGGACTATTTCTATGTCCATCCCTTCTTAGATAATAGTGAGCGATTTCACCGCTGTATTAATTTAAGAGGGGAGGCAGCGGTAGATATTCAATCCATGTTTGTCAAAATGTCCAATGAGTATGAAGCAAGGCAGAATGGCTATGAAACGATTATTCGTCTGCAATTAGTCCAGCTGCTTATTCAGCTGTCACGTATATATGCGCATGGAGATACAACCTTGTCTCTAAATAGAAAAGAGCTGGAGCGAAAGACGTTTATCAAAAGGGTTGCCGGTTATCTGGAGCGCCATTATGATCAAAAGCTGACACTTGCTAATCTGTCTTCTTTATTTAATATGAGCTCTAGACACCTGAATCGGATTTTTAAAGAAGAAACAGGAAAAACGGTTGTGGAGTATATTCATCATATTCGTATCTCACGGGCAAAAAAGCTGTTGACAGAGTCTGATGCAAAAATTATTGCGGTAGCACTGGATGTTGGATATGATGATCCGGCTTTCTTTACAAGATTGTTTACGAGAAAGGTGGGCTGTCCGCCTGGCAGATACCGCGAAAAAAGCGGTATGGAACCATCAAGGATAGAGATTCATCCGTCATAGACGAGAAGAATAGAGGGAGGAATTGATTTGAAACAACCAAATATCATTTTGTTTGGAATCGACAGCCTGAGGCGAGATTTCATGAGCAGTTATGGGTATAGTAAATTAACGACGCCGCATATGGATAAAGTGGCAAGTGAAGGCGTCCTGTTTGAACAACACTTCAGTCCAAGCATTCCAACAACACCTGGTTATGCCTCGATGCTGACAGGGCTAGATTGTTTTAGTACAGATGTGGTGGCATTACGGCATGAAGGAGCGATTGGCGGAAAAACATTGGCAGAAGTGCTGAATGATAAGGGATATAATACGACATGTATCGGCTTCTCTAATAATCCGTCTGCTCGCGGGTTTCAGACCTATTTAGATTATGAGTCCTGGGTACCGGATGAAACAGGGAAATGCCCTAAAGCAGAGAATTTGAATGCGGTGGCTATACCAGAATTGAAACGGCTCCAACAAGAAGATCAGCCATTCTTTTTATTTATGCGCCATATGGATCCACATTCTCCATATCTTCCGCCAAGTCCATTTGAACGAATTTTTTATGACGGGGATGAGAAAGATCCTGAGGAACACTCGATGGAGGCGGTTTATAATTTCAAGCCGCATGCAGACTTTTTTAAATCATGGATTCCAGAAGGGGTAACGGATCAGCGGTATGTTACAGCACAATACGAGGGTGCTGTTGCCTATATGGATACTTGTATCCAAAGTATCTTCACTGCGATAGAAGAGTTGGGAATTGAAGAAGAAACATTGGTGGTCATTACCTCTGATCACGGAGAAACATTATATGAGCACGATTGTTATTTCGATCATCATGGTACCTATGATAACGTCTTATCTGTACCGTTAATTCTAAAGTATCCAGGCAAACTCCCTGAAGGAAAAAGGGTGACAGATGTCACGTTAATTAAGGATATTATGCCAACTATCCTAGAACTGCTACAGATTGATTCCGGTCTGTCTTTCGACGGACAGTCACTGCTGCCGTTTATAGAAGACGGAGAGTATGAAAAAATTTCCGAGTTCTATATTACTGAATGTACCTGGATGCGTAAGCATGGCTGGCGCACTTCTGAATGGAAGCTGATAGAAGCATTGGAACCAGACTTTCATTTCAAGCCGACAACAGAACTCTATAATTTAGTCGAGGATCCGGAAGAAAATCATAATCTGGCTGAACAGGAGCCAGAAGTAGTGGAATGGCTGCGTGGTAGGATGAATGCCTATATCCGGAAGAGAGAACAGGAAACAGGCAGAACCAATCCAATGATCACAAATGAAAATTATCATGGCCTTGGAACAGGGCCTTTCCAGTCATCACAGGAAGCATATGATAAGTTATATCTTGGTTCGATTGTAAAAGCAAGAGCTTTACAAGCCAAGGATTAGTTATATCTTTCACACAAACCGCAACATTGTATTTAGATGTTGTGGTTTTTTGAGCAATTTTCTACAGGTTTGTGTTTCATCTCTCCGGAAATGAAGAATACTTTTGAGGTGATAAGGGTGAATAGACGCTGGGAGCGGACAAGCCGAAGGGCCTGCCCGCTCCCATTGTTTAATGTATTTTTAGGGGAGTTTTGAACAACTTCTTTTAGTTGACGCGATATTATTTTGTTTTCGCTTGGACGAGTTGATCATATGCTGCCTTGGAAGGATTCTTCGACCATTCCTCCCATGATAGTCCTACTTGCTGCAGCACTTGTTCAATTCGTTTCTTAAAAGGCAGACCTTCTTCGTTTAATTGCTTTACTAATGGATCCTCTTGGCCATTTAATGTTGTTTCTACCCATGTATGCAGTTTGTTTTCCAATTGATCGGCAATATCTGTCCGTTGTTCCGCAATATTATTTGTCTCTTCAGGATCTGTTTTTAGGTCATAGAGCTCTCTTGACGGTCTAGTAAAAAGTCCACTGTCCCATGTTTTAATAAATTTAAATTCATCTGTCCGAACTCCTCTGGCGGCTTGCCACGCACATTCGCTTAGATAGATCATGGAATGGGTGCTGTCTTCTTGACCAAGCAAAGTGGGCCAGAGGCTCTTTCCATCCATCGAAAAGTCTGCGAACTGCTTTCCCTTGATCTTTGTGACACTTTCCATAATAGTTGGCAGCAAATCGACCTGCTGAACCATTCCTTTCACGCGTTTGTTTGCCTGTATATGCTGCGGCCATCTCATAATAAGCGGAACACGTACAGTAACATCATATAAGCCGCAATGATCCCAATATATTTGGTGCTCTGTTAAACTTTCACCATGGTCTCCAAATAAAATAAGCAATGTGTCATCCTTGATATGCAATTCCTCTAAATATTGATCCAGTTCTTTAATCTTATCATCCAGATAGCGCACTTCTGCGTCATAGAGTGCATTGACATATTCTGTGTCTCTGACGTCTCCGATATGGTCAAAGTGATGCTGCTTAAAAAAAGGATAGGCAGTGTGATTATATGCCGGTTCCATACTGTAATTTGATTTATCATAAGGATCTCGCTGTTTATCATAGAATGGTTCAACATATTCTTTTGGCGGCAGATAGGGAGTATGCGGATCCCAATAATGCAGGAACAGAAAGAAATCCTCGTCCGTGTGCTCCTTTAGCCAATCTTTGGCAAGGCTGGTGACTAGTTCCCCATCAATCCATCTTTTTTCGCCGACACTATTAATATAATAACGGTAACCGCGCGCGAACCATTCTTTTAGCTGATATAAATTATCGACAGCAGCTGTTGTAAAACCGGCTTGTTTTAAGAGTGTAGGCAGCCATTGTGGTGTTTTATCCAAATGGGTCAGGCTGGAACCATGGGAAACAATGCCGGTATTTAAGCCGACCTTACCAGTGAAAATGGAAGTATGTGCTGCTTCTGTAGGGATATCAGAGGCAAAAGCTTGTTCAAACAGGGTTCCTTCGGCAGCTATTTTGTCAATGTAAGGGCTGGTGGGCTTATGGTATCCGTAACTGCTTAAACGATCAGCTCGCAGCGAATCTAGCGAGAGCATAATAATTTTCATATGTAAATCCCTCCAATCAAAAATAACTAACTGGTACGTTTTCTAAACTAACATATTCTTACAGACATCACTTCATAAAAAATTTTAGTCGCCGGATTGCTAATTCCAGCATTTTTATTGAATTTTTTGAACAACCTTACTATCAAGTTTATGATACAACGACTAAGAATGCGATATCTATTGGGACATTTTCATGGTCAATCGGGACATAGAGCAGCTGTAGTTTTCTCCATTTGATTTCCGGGCTATCGTCATCAAGCAGGTGATCACCTATCCCTGCTGATGATAGTTAAAACCAGACTAGATAGACGATCGTTAGCGTGACAAGCATGGTAAGTACAGACAGAGGTGTCCCTGCTTTTACATAGTCTTTCAATTGATAGTTTCCTGGTCTATAAACGATTAAGTTGGTGGGATAGCCAATCGGAGTAATAAAACTTGCAGAGGCGGCGATGGTGATAATGACGGCAAATCCCATATAAGATAGGTCCAATGATTCCGCTATCTGTAACCCAATTGGCAGCATTAAGATAGCTGCCGCACTGTTGGTGATAAGTTCTGTAAAAATGCTTGTTAATAGATAGACGCAATAAAGCATGGCGAACAGCCCCAATGGTTCACTAATAGACAGCAGATTCTCTGCCAGCCATGCAGCTAGCCCGCTTTTGGTCATGGCTGTTCCAATGCCAAGCGCGCTGGCGATTAACAACAGAACATCAAACTGAATATACTGTTTCACTTCCTCAGGTGTGATAAGACGAGTGAAGAGAAGAATTAAGACGGCAAGAGCCATGGCTTGAAGCATGTCAAATACATTAAAGGTGACAAGGAGAATCATCGTTAGCAACAATCCAATCGAAAACCAGCCTTTCACCTTATCCTCCTGTAAGCTTTCTGGAGCTGCATCATCAGTCAAGTATTCTTTGGCCTCGCTATTTCCATGCTTCTGTGTGCCGGTGTGGTTTGGCAGGAGCTTATAACCAAACGTAAAGATATATATAAGGCCTACCACTGTTATAGGAATGCCTACAATAGCTAATTGAAAGAGAGTAAAGCCCTCCAGATGATACTCTAGTAACATACCATGGACTACCAGATTGGTGGATGTCCCTATTATTGTAATGGTTCCTCCTAAAATAGTAATATAAGAAAGCGGAATCAGAAATTTAGAAGGTGATAAACCTCGCTCATCACACCATTTTTTTAACAATGGTGTAAAAGTAACCACGATGGGTGTATTATTTAAAAATGCCGAAAAAGCGGGGAGGGGAATAAAGAAGCGGTACATTGCTCCTTTTATGCTGGTGCTTTTATTAAGCCAGCGCTTCATTAGCTGATCAATTATTCCATATTTTTGAACAGCCCCTGCCATGATAAATAATAAGGCAATCGTCAGCATTCCTTGATTAGCAAAACCCTTTAACGCTTCTTCTGGTGTCAGTATTCCTGTTAAAAGAAAGATAACTAATACTGTAAATACGATCAGGGCAGGTCTGCCCCATTCTAATAATAAGGCAGCCAGCATTGTAATAATCAATAATAATACAAATAACATGTCCATTGACATATAGCTGCACACTCCTTTAGAAAGAACATAGCTGTTAAAGTGTGTGTTCAAAACCAATATACCATGGCAAACACCGCTGTCCGTAAAGCTCTAGTATATTTCTTATGGTGCCATTTTGGAGTAGGCACTTAAAGTTGAACACGATCAAGAATGGCTTTCAGTACAAGTTCTGTTGCGTCCTCAATGGATTGTTTACTTGTATCAATACGTAACTTCGGCTTTGCGGGTACTTCATACGGACTGGAGATACCGGTGAAGTTCGGAATTTCCCCGGCACGAGCTTTTTTATATAATCCTTTCACATCCCGTTTCTCGCATTCTTCCAGAGGTGTGCTGACATAAATTTCGAAATATTCCTCTCCAATAATTTCACGAGCTTGTTGACGGTCAGTCTGATAAGGCGAAATAAAAGCGGTAATCGTAATTAAACCTGCTTCATTCATCAGCTTGGCGACTTCAGCAATACGGCGGATATTCTCGACACGGTCTCCTTCTGTGAATCCTAAGTCTTTATTTAAGCCGTGGCGTACATTATCACCATCCAAAAGCATAGTATGGTGTCCCAAGGCAACTAATTTTTTTTCTAATTCATTAGCGAGAGTAGATTTCCCGGAACCAGACAATCCCGTAAACCAGATTGTCAGTGGTTTTTGGCTTTTCTGTTTCGACCTCACTGCTCGTGAGATATCTGTCTCCTGCCAAATGACATTTGCAGAGCGTTGGAGCGATTGGTTGATCACTCCGCAGGCAGAGGTCATATTGGAGATTCTGTCTATCAAAATAAAGCTCCCTAATGCTTCATTATGGGTAAAGGTATCGAAGACCGCCTTCTCGGATAAGGCGATATCGCATTCAATTAACTCATTCTTAAAGATACGGTCTGCCGGGGCTTCTTTGCCGGTGTTAATATCTATTTTGTGTTTAATCGACAGCACTGTTCCAGGTAAAGTTTGCGTGCCCAGCTTAATCAAGTAATTTCTTCCTTCTATCAATTCTGTGTCATCCATCCATAAGAGGGAGGCGGTAAACATATCGGTTACTTGTACTTGATCAGAAGTGGTTAATACACAGCCCCGTGATACATCCACTTCTCGATCTAACTGAATAGTGATCGGCTGTCCGTATCCAGCATGTTCTGTCTCTTTATCGGTGATAAGAATAGAGGTTACCTTTGCTTTTTCATTACTTGGAAGAACGACCACTTCTTCGCCCACCTGAATATGACCCGCTTCTACCTGTCCCTGGAAGCCGCGAAAATTATGATCAGGGCGGCTGACTCTTTGGATGGGCAGTACAAATTGCTCATGAGTCTCTTCTTTATGAACATCGACTTTCTCTAAATAAGGCAATAATGCTTTTCCATCATACCAGGGTGTACGATCGGAGCGAGCAGTAATATTGTCTCCGTCTGTAGCCGATACAGGAATAACCTGAATGCTTTCCAGGTTCATATGATAGGTTATCTGTAGAAAGGAATCCTTAATGGCTTGAAATCTTTCTTGATCAAATCCAACCAGATCCATTTTATTAATTGCTAATACCAGATGTTTGATTCCCATTAAGGCACAAATTCTGGCATGGCGTTTGGTTTGTGGCACTATGCCTTTTGTCGCATCAGCCAGAATAACTGCTAAATCAGCAAAGGAAGCCCCAACAGCCATATTCCGCGTATATTCTTCATGACCAGGGGTATCTGCCACAATGAAAGAACGGTGTTCTGTTGTGAAATAACGATAGGCGACATCTATGGTAATCCCTTGCTCACGCTCTGCAGTCAACCCGTCCAACAGCAATGAATAATCAATTTCCCCACCACGGCTGCCTATTTTTGAATCTAGTTCTAATGCTTTTTCTTGATCAGCGAATAACAGTTTTGCATCATATAGCATATGGCCGATTAAGGTAGATTTTCCGTCATCTACACTGCCACAAGTAATAAATTTTAATAGTCCTTTCATGTTAGAAATACCCCTCTCTCTTCCGGCGTTCCATACTGCCTGCCGCTTCATGGTCAATCACTCGGCTGGTTCGTTCCGAAGAAACAGCGCCTAGCGTTTCTTCGACAATTTTCTCCAGGGTACCTGCGTTGGATTCGATACCCCCAGTTAGCGGATAACAGCCTAGTGTACGGAAGCGGATTTTCTTGTATATTATGTTTTCATGTGGAGCTAACGGCATTCTATCATCATCCACCATGATAAGATTGTGATCGCGCACAATCACGGGACGTTCTTTAGCAAAATATAAGGGGACAATATCTATCTTTTCCCTAAGGATATATTGCCAAATATCTCTTTCTGTCCAATTAGACAATGGAAACACGCGCATGCTTTCTCCTTTGTGAATCCGGGTATTATACAGTTTCCACATTTCGGGGCGTTGATTTTTGGGATCCCATGCATGATTTTTGTTACGAAAGGAAAAAATTCGTTCCTTGGCACGAGCCTTTTCTTCATCACGGCGTCCCCCGCCAAATGCGGCATCAAATCCATACTTATCCAAGCCTTGCTTTAGTGCCTGGGTTTTCATAATATCGGTATAGCTTGCCCCGTGATCAAATGGATTGATGCCTTGTTCTACACCTTCTTGATTGGTGTAGACAATCATTTCAATGGCTAGTTCTCTGGCTTTGCGATCACGAAATTCTATCATTTCTTTGAATTTCCATGTTGTATCAATATGCATAAAGGGAAATGGCGGTTTCTCTGGATAAAAAGCTTTCATCGCTAAATGCAGCATCACGGAGCTGTCTTTCCCAATGGAGTAGAGCATCACAGGATTTGCACATTCTGCGGCAACTTCTCTAATAATATAGATTGATTCCGCTTCTAATTGATCAAGCTGGGATGGTGTAGTCATTGTTCTTCCTCCTTATTCGTGTAAGGTTATCTTAATTAATACAATATCTGAAAGAGGAAAGTCGACGTCTAAAAGGACAAATATTCTCTTTTTCTTGTCTTGAATGTCTATAAGAATCAGGTTTTAGAAAATAAAAGGACGGGAAAACAGCGCTAGATAAAGAACTGAAGACTGTATCAGCCATTGAATTTAATAAACGGTAAGCTTAGAATAAATGTACTTCTGATTAATTGGGGGAACTGCTTATGAAGAATAGTTTTCGGGCATTGAGTATTAAATCCAAGATATTCATCACTTTTGCAAGCGTATACATTATTGTGATTACGGTGATTGGAACACTTATTTATTTTATGAATATCAATCAAATGAAAGACAATGCTCAAGAGATGTCGATTGTACTGTCTGCCCAAATGACACAAACGATCGATTTATATTTTCGTGATATTGAGCGAATGGCTATATCTATTTTCACGGATACCGATGTGCAGGAAGCATTAGTCAACTATAAGAATTCGACACAAGTGGCTAGTGATGTAGTGATTCGCAATCAATTATACGGCAATATCTTTAATCAATCTTATCCACGGGAAGATGTGGAAGGAGTGACATTGTATACGCCAGCGGGGGTGAATTTTTCCTATTATAAAAGTGATGGCACTAGAATAGGGTATGAACCGGCAGAGGAAATTTGGATGAAAGAAATAGGAGAGTCAAATGATTTTCTGCTTTTGCCTACTCATCGTGAAATCATGCCAAATGGAAACGAGAAACTGGTTATTTCTTTTATCAGAAATATTTATGAAATACCGGTGCGAGACCGGATTGGTACTCTCAAAATTGATATAAATGTGGATGTATTTAAGGAACTGCTAGAAATAGAAAATGTCGATGTCTTAGAGGAGCATTTGCGTGTACTTATTCTAACAGATGAAGGGCATGTGGTTTATGATGATAAGCAAGCATTGACGGGAGAAAAGCTGCGGCAATTGCCGATGACAGCAGACAAGAGTGGTACATTGGAATGGGAAGAAACAGCATATTTATTTGCGGATGATCAATCGGAATTCACCGGTTGGCATGCCTTAACACTGATTAATAATGACTTTGTCGTCCATGAAAGAAATCAAGTGATATTATTTATTGGTATCAGCGGGGCAGCAGCTATTCTGATTATTGCCGGCATTTCCTACTTGTTATCCCATAATATTACGAAACCATTTGTTAATATGATGAGAAATATGAAACGAGTGGAGCAGGGAGACTTAGCAGAACGGATGGAGTTGAGTAGCAATGAAGAGGTGAATGTCTCTATTAGGGTGTACAATAGCATGCTGGACAGCATTCACAAACTTATTACAGAGGTCTATGAATCTAGTATTACCGAGAAAAATGCTAAAATTTCAGCGCTTCAATCACAAATTAATCCTCACTTTCTATACAATACTTTAAATATTATGAAATCTATCAGCCGGGTAAAGGGGGTGGAAGAAGTAGCCGAGATTTCAGAATCGTTAGCGGATTTATTCAAATATACAATGAGGGGGCTGGGTCAACATGTATATCTGGAAGAAGAAATGGTTCATATTCATAACTATATTCGAATTCAGCAGTACCGTTTTCGTGATCGTTTTATAGTGAGTGAATATATTACAGATGAGGTAAAGAAGGTATTTATTCCAAAGCTTTTGCTGCAGCCTATTATAGAGAATGCCGTCAATCATGGTTTGGGGGGGAAAAAGAGAGAAGGAATTATTGAAATATACGCCTATAAGGAAGGTGACTACTTGTTTGTGCGCATTGCGGATAATGGGCAAGGTATGTCTGAAATGAAATTAGAACAATTGCAACAGCAGCTAAAGAAAAATATTGTTGAAGCAGAAGGAGGTGTGGGACTGCACAATATTGCTCAGAGGCTCAGGCTGGTATATGGACATCGTGCCAATTTGTCTATTTATAGTGAGGAAGGGGTAGGGACAACCGTAGAAATGTATTTGCCTCTGGAAAAAAAGAAGGGAGAAGGAGAATGAATATATATGTGGTGGAAGATGAATATTGGGCATTAATGGAATTGGAAGCACTGATGCGTCGTTATGAGACAGAACATCAAATTTACTGTTTTGGTAATGGTGACGATGCCTACGAAGCAATGAAATCAATTCGGCCAGAACTAGTTATTACGGATATTACCATGCCAGGTATGGATGGATTGGAATTAGTCGCCAAGGTAAAGGAATTGTCTGCGGACATTGAATGTGTGCTGCTTACCGTGCATGATACATTTGATTATGCCAAACAGGGGATTCACCTAGGTGTTGCAGATTATTTACTGAAACCTATTAATAAAGATACATTGTTTGAAACGATTGACTGGATACTTCAAGTCATTGAAGAGAAACATTCCGAAAGGGAAGCATTGCAAAACTGGTCCCTTACGCAGCTATTATCAAATGCAACAGAAAAAGAAAATGAACAGCTGGCATTATTTGATCAGCAGAGTTTTGACATGCTTTATTTACTTCTCGGTAACTGGGAGGCTTCGCACAGCTGGAGTGACATAGATGACTATACAGAAGAGATAAAACAATTGCTTGGGCCGGATGAGGTATGGTTTTTGCCGATTGATCAAAGAAGAAAGGTTATTTTAATTCCAAGCCAATCAGATGCTGATAAGCAGATAGATATTTATCGAAAAATACATAGTAAGTTGAATCAGAAATGTTTAGTACACATCGGATACCTGTTTAAGACAGCAGAAGAGAAACTACGTCATGCCTTTGACCGCCTTCACCGTTCAATGGAGCAAAGTATTCTCTTTGGTCATGCCTCCTTTGTTATATGTGACTCAGTGAAAAAAGAGGTGGATGTTCAAGCGTTATGGAATTATGTTCGCCTAATGGAGAATGCCCTAAGTAATGGGGAGTTCGGGTCACTAAAGCCTATTATTTCAAAATTAATGTGTGAAATTGAAAAAAAACACTTAACACAAAGACAATTAGTAAGACTTCTTTGGGATATGTATTACGCGATTTCCTATAAACTGGAGAATCGATTAATAAATGAGAAAACGCGGATCAAAGATATGGAAGAGAAATTAGCTCAGATGTATACCTTTTTAACCTTTCATGAAGTAGAAGGATTAATCAATCAATTGGTACTATATATTGCGGAAGATTTAAAACCTTTGAACTTAGCACCAAAACACCTTATTCCTATTGTTGAAAAATGGGTTACAACCGATTATGCCAAGAATATCACGTTTCAGCAATTTGCAGATGAGCATCACGTCAGCTTGAGTTATTTATCACGAGAATTTAAAGAACAAACAGGAGTGACCTTTTCTGAATACTTAACCCAGTATCGAATAAAAAAGGCTAAGGAGTTTTTGGACAGCGGTTTACAAAGGACAGCTGAGGTGGGAGAGATGGTTGGTTATCAAGACCCTAAACATTTTCGAACCGTATTTAAGAAGGTAACAGGAATAACACCTACAGAGTATAGAAGGGGGGATTGTAAAAATCGCCCCCTTCTATAGTTAAAATCTGCGGTTTTTTACGTGTGGCAGTATTTGTATGATTAACATGTAATTAAAAAAACGAGGGGGTTTCATTCATGGAGGCATTAAAGACTGGGAAGTGGTTAGCTTTAGCAGTAATTGGTTTATTTGTACTATTGCTTGCAGCATGTGGAAGCGATGATACGTCGTCTAGCGATAATGGGTCTGATCAAGTAGGCGGTACGGTAAGTATTTTAATTAGCGGTTCCCAAAGGGCTAGCGCAAGTGTGGAAGCGGTTGCGGAAGGGGTAAAAGAGAAGTATAACATTGATACTGAAATAGAAGTACGGCCTGAAGGCGCAGAAGGAGATAATGTGGTCAAGACCAGATTGGCAACAGGAGAGATGACAGATATTATGTCCTATAATTCAGGAGCATTATTCAAAGCACTTAACCCAAGTCAGCATTTTGCTGATCTATCAGATGAGCCCTATATGGATACAATACAAGAAGAGTTTAAAGTAGCTGTTTCAGATGGAGACGGTATTTACGGTGTTCCGGGCGGCTCCACTTCAAGTGGAGGTATTTTGTATAACAAGGCAGTTTATGAAGAATTAGGTTTGGAGGTACCTCAGACTTGGGAAGAATTTCTAGATAATAATGACAAGATTAAAGCAGAAGGAAAAGTTCCTGTCGTGGCTGCTTATCAAGAAACGTGGACATCACAGGTCATCTTGCTTGGCGATTATTATAATCTGCATGCAGCAGAACCAGACTTTGGAGAAAAATATACCGCAAATGAAATGAAGTATTCCTCCACACCTGCTGCATTAAGAGGGCTCGAAAAAATTGCTGAACTACATGAACACGGGCATTACAACGATGCAGCTTCCTCTACCTCCTATACAAATGGTTTGGAAATGCTGGCAACAGGTGAAGCAGTCCATTTTCCTGTCATTACGGATGCACTAGCAGAAATTGAGAGTAACCACCCTGATCAAGTAGATGATATTGGTTTTTTCGCTATTCCAAATGATGATCCCGAAATACACGGTATGACGATTTGGTTACCTGGCGGTTTCTATGTTAACAAAGATGCACAAGATTTAGATGCGGCCAAACGCTGGGTCGAATATGCAACCTCACCAGAAGGTATCGAGAAACAAATGGAAGCGATTAAACCTAATGGTCCGTATATGGTCGAGGGAGTAGAACTGCCAGATGATACGTATGAAGCCGTTTTGGATATGAATGAATATGTAGAAGCCGGTAATGTCACTTCTGCATTGGAATTTAGTTCTCCATTAAAAGGTCCAAATTTGGAGCAAATAACCGTAGAACTAGGTTTAGGTATGGTAGATCCTGCAGAAGCAGCTGAAAAGTATGACCGTGATGTAGAGAGACAAGCTTTGCAATTAGATTTAGAGGGATGGTAAACGGATTTTTTAGGTATGTTATACAGCAGATTGATGGAATGTCTCTCATACCAATGGCAGTGATAGGATAACAACTGATCACGATAAGAGCGAGTGATTCGATAGATTACCCCTCTTATCGTGAAATAAATGAGTAGTTTGCAGAATGATCGCGAACAAAACAAGGAGACAGAAGTATGAGAGGAAAAAAGATTGTAAGTTTACTAATATGCGTACTAGCATTTCTGGCAGCTTGCGGTGGTAATCCGTCAAGTAATGAGGAGGACACTGCAGAAGGAAGCACAGTCACCATCCTAATTGATAACGGACAGAATGCCTTAGCTGGTGCAGAGGCAATTGCAGAAGGTGTGAAAGAAAAATATAACATTGATACAGACATAGAAGTTCGGCCAGGCGGCTCAGAAGGAGACAATGTTGTCAAAACTAGGCTGGCAACAGGGGAGATGACAGATATTATGTTCTATAATTCTGGGGCATTATTTCAAGCTTTAAATCCGAGTCAACACTTTCTTGACTTGTCAGAAGAAGACTACATGAATTCCATTCAAGACACATTTAAAGAAGTTGTTTCAGACGATGAAAGTATTTATGGTATCCCAGCAGAGGCAAGTCAGGGCGGCGGTATTTTGTACAACAGAGCAGTCTATCAAGAGCTTGAATTAGAACCGCCAAAGACATGGGAAGAATTTATGGAGAATAATGAGAAAATCAAAGCAACACAAATCACGCCAGTAGTTGCAGCTTATCAAGATACACATACATCACAAATCATTTTACTGGCTGATTATTATAACCTGCAGTTAGAAGACCCTGATTTTGCAGAAAAGTATACAGCTAATGAAAAGAAGTTTGTTGATACGCCAGCAGCTGTGAGAGGACTTGAGAAAATTGCAGAATTATATGAAAACGGCTATTACAATAGTGAAGCTTCTTCCACTTCACACACAAACGCGTTAGAGATGCTGGCTACAGGAGAAGCAGCCCATTACCCTATCTTGACCGGATCCCTAACCGAACTGGAAAAGAACCATCCTGATACTATTGATGATATAGGCTTTTTCGGTATCCCAGGTGATGAATCAGAAGTGCATGGAATGACCCTTTGGCTGCCGAGTGGATTCTATTTAAATAAAGAGGCAAAAGATATGGAAGCTGCGAAACAATGGATGGCCTATGCCGCTTCTCCTGAAGGAGTGGAAAAGCATATGGAAGCTGTGAAACCTAATGGTCCTTATATGGTAGATGGTGTAGAGTTGCCTGTGGATTCATTTACAGCAGTAGAAGAAATGAATGAGTATGTGGAAGCAGAAAAAACAGCTCCTGCATTGGAATTTGTTTCTCCATTAAAAGGCCCTAACTTAGAACAAATAACAGTAGAGTTAGGGTTAGGAATGATCGGCCCGGCGGAAGCTGCCGAAAAATATGATCGTGATGTAGACCGACAAGCCCAACAACTAGATTTAGAAGGTTGGTGATCGATAAGTACTACCCTGAATCAATGAAAATTTCATTCTATCGTGTAATGAGGTGAGAAAATGAAGGTTAATAAAGTTTACAGCTATTGGCTCATTGTGCCAGCAGGTTTAATTTATGTATTATTGTTTCTATATCCAACTGCTGTCTCCTTCTTCTTTAGTTTTACAAGATGGACCTTGACGGAATGGGAATGGATAGGGTTCGACAATTTTAAGATGTTTTTTGAGGAACCCTCTTTAATGATTGGATTCAAGAATACACTAATATTTGCCGTACTTACAGCTGGATTGAAAGTTATTATTGGTGTATTTCTGGCTGTTATCCTAATCAGCAAGATAAAAACGAAGCGTTTTATTCGATCTACTGTTTTTTTTCCTGTATTGGTTAGTACTATAGCTGTAGGGATCACCTTTCAAATGTTAATGCATCCTTCCAATGGCTTGATTAACAGAACCCTTGAACTGATTGGCATTACGGGTCCTGACTGGCTTGGCAATCCCAATTTAGCTATCTATTCAATAGCTTTAGTCGATGTCTGGAAAGGCGTAGGAATTGCGACAGTTATTCTAATTGCTGGGATGATGTCAATCCCAAAAGATTACTATGAGGCTCATCAAATTGATGGCGGTACGTCAGTCAATGCCTTTTGGCATATTACACTGCCATTATCTAAACCAGCGATTAATGCGGTTATTTTATTGGCACTGATTGGCGGATTGCGGACATTCGATTTAGTATGGGCGATGACAGGCGGAGGACCAGGTTTTAGTTCAGATTTAATTGCTTCGATTATTTACAAGCAGTATCAGGCAGGATTCTATGGACTGTCAACAGCTGGGAATGTGTTGTTGTTTATTCTAGTTGCCTGTATTGTGTACCCTATCTTTAAGTTCTTAACAAGAAAAGAGGTAGATCTATAATGGCACAATCACTTGAAGCAGAACAGTTAAAACAAGGGAAACAAAGAAAACATGTGGTGCAAATCTTGGCGGAAGTAATAGCGGTATTCATCTGTATCTTGGTTTTTATTGTTCCCTTTTACTTTATTATTGTAACAGCCATGAAGACAGGGCCAGAAGCAGCCCAGCTTTCCTTGGCCTGGCCAGCAGAGTCACAGTTATGGCAGAATATTGTCGAGGTATTTCAGGTTCGGAATAATATGCTAGTCACTGCATTTATTAATAGTACTATTATTACTGCGGTTTCTATAGGTATATTAGTACTCATCTGTTCTATGGCAGGGTTTATTCTCCAGCGGCGAAAAGGAAAAACAATTGGTCTATTAACATCTGCTTTTCTAGCCGGATTAATGATACCGCCTGCCGTTGTACCAACAATTTGGGTGTTAGAACAGTTTCACTTATTTAAGACTTTTCCTGGAATTATATTGGTGATGGTAGCTATTTCTATCCCATTTTGTATCGTGCTTTATACAGGGTTTATAGCAAGTATTCCGAAAGAAATTGATGAGGCAGCAATTATTGACGGTTGTGGCAGTATGAAGTTATTTTTAACGATTATTTTTCCTTTGTTAAAACCAATTCATTCTACTGTTATTATTTTACAATCAGTGCAAATTTTTAATGATTTCGTGCACCCGCTATACTTTTTCCCTGGTTCGGAAAATGCGACTGTACAATTAACATTATATAATTTTATGAGTATGTACAGCACAGATTGGAATTTGCTCTTTGCCAATATCCTGCTGATTACAATCCCTCCATTTGTTTTATTCTTAATTTTTAGCGAGAAAATTGTGGCAGGTATGACAGCAGGTGCAGTAAAAGGGTAAAAAAAGGAGGTTTTTATTATGGTAAAAGTAGTAAATTTACGTACAGAATATCAGTTTAATCCAATTGGTATTGATGTTCGCATACCGCGAATCAGCTGGAAATTAGAAGCAGAACAAAAAGGGGTCCTGCAGCAGTCTTATCGTATACAAGTTGCTTTGTCGGCTAGTTTTACTGATATTCTATTTGATTCGAATGAGGTAGTGTCAGATGAAAGTCATTTAGTGGCATTAGATTCCCTGCCTGTCCAATCCCGAACTCGCTATTATTTTCGTGTCAAGGTAACGGATCAGCTAGGCAGGCGATCGGATTGGTCGGATAGTGCCTTTTTTGAAACCGGCTTACTGGATGCTAGTGAGTGGACAGCAGAATGGATTAGTTCTCCTAAACAGGCTGAAAATGAGAGCATTCCAAAATTCCAACATACCTTTATGCTCGATGGAGAAGTGAAACAAGCACGAATCTATGCAACAGCACTAGGATTGTATGAATTGCAATTAAATGGGGGAAGGGTAGGTCAAGCATACTTTACCCCCGGCTGGACCAGTTATCATAAAAGATTGCAATATCAGACCTATGATGTAACCAATCAATTGCGAACGGGGGAAAATAAATGGACAGGATTATTAGGCAATGGCTGGTACAAAGGGAATTTGGCTTGGCAAGGAAAAAAGGATATCTATGGAGACCGTTTGGCACTGTTAGCAGAACTACATATTGAATTGCAAAACGGTGAGACAATAGTGGTAAAAACAGACCATGATTGGCAAGTAACGAAAAGTAATATTGTCACTTCAGAAATTTATCATGGTGAAACGATTGACGCTCGGATTGAAGATAACGAATGGGAGCGGGCAGAGGTCATTGACCATCCTACATCCATTATTAAAGCACAGGAGAATGAACCTGTTCGAAAAATAGAAACACTAGCTCCTCAAGCGTTAATCACGACACCAAATGGGGAAGTGGTGTTGGATTTCGGCCAAAATATGGTTGGCTGGGTTTCTTTTGAGATAGAAGGAGAGAAAGGGCAAACAGTAGAATTAAAGCATGCCGAAATTTTGGATAACGATGGCAATTTCTATACCGCCAATCTGCGTACGGCAAAACAGACGAATCAATATATTCTTAGTGGTAATGGAAAAGAGACCTTTGAGCCGCATTTCAGCTTTCAAGGCTTTCGCTATGTACAGTTAATCGGTTTTAAACAGGGGCAGCTTAAACCGGAGAATTTTTGCGGAGAAGTGCTTCACTCTGATATGACATTCACAGGTGATTTTCGCTGTTCAGATCCGATGATTAATCAGTTGCAGCATAATATTGTCTGGGGATTAAAGGGGAATTTTCTGGATGTGCCCACAGATTGTCCACAGCGTGATGAACGATTAGGCTGGACAGGCGATGCACAAATGTTTATTCGAACCGCCAGTTATTTAGCAAATGTTGCTCCGTTTTTCACCAAATGGCTGCGCGATTTGGAAGCAGATCAATTAGAGGATGGCAGTGTACCGTTTGTGGTTCCAAATGTCCTGGTTGATATGAATGAGCCGCATGAGAATACCGACCAGCATCCATATAATTCAGCAGCATGGGGAGATGCTGCTGTTATTTGCCCTTGGACTCTCTATATTGCCTATGGTGACAAACGCATTTTAGAGGAACAGTACGAGAGTATGAAGGCTTGGATTGGGTATGTGAAAGCACAAGGTGATCATCCATATCTGTGGAATACAGGTTTTCATTTTGGCGATTGGCTTGCATTAGATGCAGAGCCAGACAGCTATATTGGGGCGACTGACCGCTTTTATATTGCTACAGCCTTCTATGCTTATTCCACATCACTAGTGAAGAAAACAGCCAAAGTGCTTGGAAAAGAAGCAGATTATAGCTATTTTGCCGATTTAGAAAATCATATCATAGAAGCCTTGCATAATGAGTTTGTCTTATCAGACGGTAGTTTAAACATATCTACACAGACGGGTCAAGTACTTGCCTTAATGTTTAACTTATTAGAAGGAGAGTCAAAAAATAAAGCTGTTCAACAATTAAAACAATTGTTGAATGAAACAGATTGCCATTTGACAACAGGGTTTGTCGGTACGCCATATCTGAACCATGTTTTGACGGAGAATGGATGGAATGAAATGGCCTATAAGCTGTTATTCCAACGTGATTATCCATCTTGGCTCTATCAGATTACCAAAGGTGCTACCACGATTTGGGAACATTGGGATGGCATCAAAGAAGACGGTACTTTCTGGAGTACAGATATGAACTCATTTAATCACTATGCCTATGGAGCAATTGGTGATTGGCTGTATCGAAAAGTAGCAGGTATAGAACTGGATGAAGAGGTGCCTGGATTTAAGCAATTTATGATCAAACCACATATAGGGGATGGATTAGACTGGGTGGAAGCAAAGTTAGAATCTGTCTATGGAACCATTCGAAGTGCATGGAAGAAAACAGATGACAGCATCTCTTTGGAAGTGACTGTTCCGTCTAATACAACAGCAACCGTCGTTTTATTGAAAACTAAGGCAGAACAGGTGCGGGAGAATGGCAGAGAATTAACACACGCAGAGGGAATTCAGCAAGTGAACGAACAGGAGCAACAGCTGGAAGTCTCGCTTGTTTCAGGGAAATATGCCTTTACCTATAAAATGGAGAACTAATTTCGATGGGTGAAAAAGAGGAGGTATGTCATATATCTCCTCTTTCTTTACATAGATAAACAGGTTTCAATAAAGGGAGACAATGACCAGGGTATAAGTGTCGTGCTATGAAGTATTTGAAGGAGACGACAGAGATTGATTCATACTAATTAATATATTGGTATATGCGCTTGCGATTGTTTTTCTTATTTCATTTGGACTTAGTTTATTGATGTCAATTAAGACACCACAGGAAACATCAGCTGATTTCTTTGCTTTGCCGTCTGCTATTCAGTGGTCCAACTTTGCAGATGCAATAGAACAGGCAAAAATTGTTCAATCTTTTAGCAATAGCATAATTGTAACCGTTTCTACTGTTTTGTTAGTGATAATTTGTGCATCGACAGCTGGCTACGCTATTGCTCGGTATTATCAAATTAAATCACTAAGAATGTATCAATTATTGTTACTGGCCTCCATGATGTTACCTTTTCAGACCATTATCCGATATATCGTATGTTTCGGGACCTTTCATTGCTTAATACACATACAGGTTTGATCTTGTTATTAGTGGCTATGTTTTTTCCATTTGGTGTCTTATTATATGTAGGTTTTATTCGAAGTTTGCCAAAAGAATTAGAAGAAGCAGCGATGATGGATGGATATGGTCCTATTCGGATTTTTGTCCATATTATCTTGCCTTTGGTTAGATCGATAACAATGGTTGTAGCTACTTTAATTGCTTTATGGACATGGAATGAATTTACTGTATCACTGCTTATTTTGCAAGAGGAGTCAGTAAAGACCATACCTTTGAAACAATATGTATTTTTCGGACAATACTCATCAAATTATAATTTAGCTTTTGCAGCAGCTGTGTTGACAATGATACCTGTGTTAATCTTTTTCTTGATTACTCAAAAATATATTATTAGAGGCTTAGCTGATGGAGCTGTAAAAGGATAAATGAAGGAGAATAACAAAATGAAATATCATTCAATTAAACCAGGACAAGTTTGGCTTGACACGGAAGGAAAAAGGATCCAAGCTCATGGAGGATCAATTATTTATGTTGATGATACTTTTTATTGATACGGGGAGAACAAAGAAAAATCGAAACCAGGTAGTGGTATTTGGCATTGGGGTGTGCGTTGCTATGCTTCTAAAGATTTCTATAACTGGGAAGATAAAGGTATAATTATTCCGCCAGAGTTAGAAGATGAAGCATCACCATTGCATCCAACTAGTTTCTTAGACAGGCCGCATATTATTTATAATCAACAAACAAAAAAATATGTGTGTTGGATTAAGGTGATGCAAAAAGATGAATCACAGTTATCAACAGTATTGGTTGCCAACCATATTTTGGGACCCTATAAATTAGTGAAAAAGGATTTAAAGCCACTGGGAATGAGTGCATGAGAGTTTTGATCTAGTAGTCAATCCATCTGATGGAAAAGCATATTATTATTTTGAAAGAGTTCACAGTGAATTGATTTGTGCCGATTTAACCGATGATTATACAGATGTCACAGGATATTATTCGACACACTTTCCAAATCCGTTTCCGCCTTTTGTTCGCGAGGCACCAGCGCATTTTTATCGGAAAGGTCTACACTATTTAGTGACATCGGGTACAACCGGGTATTTTCAAAATCCGTCTGAAGTAGCATGTTCACCATTATATCATGGTCCATTTGAAATATTAGGAAATCCTCATGTGGATGACGCTTCTAATACGTCATTTCGATCGCAAATTAGTTCTATATTCAAGCATCCAAAGAAGAAAGATTTATACATTGCATTAGCAGATCGGTGGATATCAGATGAATCATTATCACTGTCTTATGAGAAATCAGCAGTCATATTTGAGAGTCTTTTTAATCCGGATATTGAAACGAAGGAAGAACTTAGAGGTTCAGAATTTGATGTTAACACATCTGAAGCAGATTATGTATGGTTACCATTTCGATTTGATGGTAAGATGGCATACTTAGATTGGACGAATGAATGGAAGGTAGAAGACTATGAATAGTGTATAAATATATGATTGGGGAGTGGGAGAGAATGAGTAAAGCCTATTGGATTTGGTACCCTGGTGACTGGGAGTTATGGTTACATGAGAAGATATCGGTGGAACGGGAAATGAGGGGAGCTATTTATCCAGCCTATTGGCGGTTAGATGGTCATTATAGCTCGGTTATGTACAAATACACGTATGAACTGGATCACTCGGAAACGATTGAGATTACGGCAGACGGCGACTTTGCGATTTTTATTGATGGTCAGGATAATTATCGTACAAATCAGCGGACATTTCGCTTACCTGTTGGGAAACATGAAATAACGATTACCGTATATAATAGAGCAGCTGTTCCGGCCTTGTATGTAGAGGGGAAAACAGTCTATTCCAATCATCAATGGCAGGTATCCTGTTATGATCAAACATGGAAGGCTGTGGGGCATTGGAAATCAACTTTGCATCAGGCAGCTGTCACTCCGGCTAATTACCGGCTTCCAACCCAAACATATCACCCTGTATCTATGGAACAGCGCTCAGACAGCCTGATGATTGATTTTGGCAAGGAGACATTTGGATATATCGAATTAGATCAGATACAGGGATCCGGTGAAATCATGATTTATTATGGAGAATCGTTGGAAGAGGCGGAAGATCATGAACATTGTGTCATGATAGATCAGGTGCAGATTACAGAAGATACAGAAAGATATACGTTAGAGAAATCACGCGCCTTTCGTTATGTACAGATTGTTTCTAATCAGGTAAGTATAGGGGATATCTCTATGCAGTATGAATATTTGCCAGTTGCCTATCGCAGTAAGTTTCACAGTTCAGATGCCTTATTAAATCAGATTTGGGAGACATCTCTATATACTTTTCATCTTAATACAAGAGAATTCTTTTTAGATGGCATTAAGCGAGACAGGTGGGTATGGTCGGGAGATTCCTATCAATCGTTCTTAATGAATTATTATAGTTTCTTTGATCAAGATGCCGTGAAACGAACGTTAATAGCACTAAGGGGAAAAGATCCGATCAAATCGCATTTGAATACGATTCTGGATTACAGCTTATATTGGTTTGTGAGTATCTATGATTACTATATGTATAGCGGCGATATTGAATTTGTCAAAGGTCAATATGAGAACATGGTATCTTTGATGGATTTCTGTCTGAATCGAAGAAATGAAAATGGCATGATGGAAGGGATCGAGTCAGACTGGGTATTTGTCGATTGGGCGGATCTTGATAACCGTGGCGAAGTGAGTACGATTCAGATTCTATTATGCCGAAGTCTGGAAGCAATGGCAATGGTTGCAGGGCTGATGAAAGATGGCGAACGACAAAATCTATACGTGCAAGAAGCGACGCTGTTAAAAGAAAAAGTGCTGATGACCTTTTGGAATGAAGAAAAAGGCGGCTTAGTTCATCATTGTGTAGATGGTGAGCAAGGGGAGAAAGTGACAAAGTATCCGAATATGTTTGCTTTGATGTTTGGCTATTTAACGCCTGCTCAAGCAAAAAGTGTGAAAGAGAATATTTTGTTAAATGAAGAAGTACAGCCAATTACCACACCATTTATGCGTTTTTTTGAACTAGCTGCCTTGTGTGAAATTGGGGAACAGCCATTGGTATTATCAGAAATGCTGGATTATTGGGGCGGGATGCTGGACTTAGGAGCAACTAGCTTCTGGGAAGTATATGATCCTAAGCAATCGGGCCGTGAACATCTGGCTATGTATGGCATGCCTTATGGTAAAAGTCTCTGTCATGCATGGGGAGCCAGTCCGATTTACTTGATCGGTAAATACTTTTTAGGTGTCCGTCCGTTAAGTGCAGGTTATGAAACCTTTGTAATCGAACCACAACTTGGTGGATTAGCATGGTTTGAAGGAACAATCCCGATTCATCAAGGAGAGGTAGAGATCCAGATGAACCAGGATCGAATCAAGGTTAAGTCAAACTATGGCAAAGGTATATTAAAATATGGTTTTAACGAACAAAACCTAGAGGCAGAAATACCTAGTGATGGGACATGGGTAGAAGTGCGGTTATCTTAACAGAGAGTAGCATAAGGAATATGTTAGACTGCCGCGTTTTGGCAGTCTAATTAGTTTAACTGGTATCTGTAGCAAGCGGTCAGCCATTAGCAGGTTTAGAGCAGTAACCTACACAGTTTGGTAGGCAGGGGAGTGGCTGTTAGTTTGTGAATAAAATCGATGATTATGCTGTTTGTGTTGCTCAATAGCCTCCTATTATGCCAACAGTATTCTTATAAGGTAGTGATAATCGGTCCTTCCTTCGTCAAAATAATCGTATGTTCGTATTGAGCCACAAAGCTTTCATCGGTTAGTAAGGTCCATCCATCATCGGATTGGAACACTTCCTCTTCTAATGTAGAAATAAAAGGTTCAAAGGCAATAACCATGCCATCTTTTAAAATTTCATCATCCCAGCGAGAGTAGTAATTGAAAATATGATCTGGCGCTTCATGAATGGAACGGCCAATACCGTGTCCAGTAAGATTTTTTATGACTGTTAAGCCATGCTGTTTTGCTGTATGGTGTACGGCTTTTCCAAGTGCGCTTTTTTTCGCACCTGGTTTTGCCTGCTTAAGTCCAGCGTCGAATGCTTCCTTAGTAACGTCACATATTTCCTGTAAGATGCTCTCTCCCTTCCCAACTACAATAGATATGCCAGTATCTGCGAAATAACCGTTTTTTGAAGCTGACACATCAATATTAACAAGATCTCCTTCTTGAATAATCCGTTCCCCTGGAATCCCGTGCGCTACTTCTTCATTTATGCTAATGCATGTGTAGCCAGGGAAATTGTATTCTCCTTTTGGTGCCGATTGTGCTCCTGCTTTCTTAAAAAGCGCTCCTGCCATTTCATCAAGTTCTTTTGTAGTTATTCCTGGTTTGGTGCAATCGACTAATTCATCGCGAATCGCCCCGCAAATTTTACCAATTTCTTTTAATCCGTTAAAATCCTCTTCCGTTTTAGCGATCATTATATGACCTCACTTTTTTGTATTATTTTATGATTAGCATTCCATGTAAATTCTATCATAAAACGGGCAGCTATTTGCTCTAAATTTTACTTATCGCAGTGTAACTGTAACTGGCTGTAAGCCTTCCGCTTGAGTACCCAGCCTTGTTTGGGGTAGCTGTCAATCATGTCATGGTAGTCGTCTATTTTTTGAAGGATGCCAGTTTCCCTTTTTTTATTTTCTCAAATTCATACTTCTTCCTCCTCTGCATATTCGAGAATTTTTCTAAGGGCAGCGGAGTGTTTTACAAATGGCCTCCAGTGTAGAAAAACGAATGGTTGAATATGGAAAAATGTGAGAAGGGCAACTAATCCAATTAATTAGATTTGAACAATCTCTATAGGTACTGGAACGCACACAGAATATAACCATTATTCTGCGTGCGTTTTTCTTTTTGCAAAAAAGCTCTCCACTCCCTGTCTCCACCTTTCCGCTTTTCTGGCTGCAAGGGGTGGATTACAGCTAGGCGGAATGCAGGTATAATCGGACATAATAGTGTTCCGTGATAAGGGAGGAAGAAAATAAACAAGTGATAGCGGATAAGCTTAATGTATTAAACATGGAAAAGAAAGGCCTCAAAATGGTAAGTAATCGGAATAGCTAATAAAACACAGGAAGTAGGAAAGGGGAACCCGTTTATAATCATAAGACTATAAAAATGTTAGTGGAAGGTGAGAGAATGATAGATAAAAATGTTAGATGTAGTGTAAGTTTCTTAGGAAAGTGTTTTTTAATCTTGTTGCTGGTGTGTACTAGTTGGCTTTCTAGTTCTGGGTTGTCCACTGTTCAAGTAACATGGGCAGCCGACAATTCCAACCAACTAAAACCCAAAGGATTTGAAGATATCAATTTACATACATTAGTAGACATAGATCAAGACAACATTTCTTCCTTAGAGAAGCCAGAGCATGTAGGCTCATTTGGCTCTCAGTCGATAGAGCTCGTACAAACCGATACTCCTGTTGAGGAAGGGGAGACTGCTTTAACCGAAGGGGCAGCTCCATCTACGATGAATGAAGACAACGATTCCGATTTACCTGTGGTGACCGATATTATTCTGTATCCCGAGTATTTCTCTCCAAATGATGATGGTACACAGGATACGACAGATATTAGGTTTAAAATTAATAGGCATACCGAGTACTTTTCGTTGGATGTATATGATCCCGATTCCTCACGCTGGAGAGGAACTATAATTGAATCCTCCAACGGACTTATGCCTGGAAGCTATATCAAACGCGGATGGGATGGGACGGTTGTACTAACGGGAGAAAGCAGCTCCTCCTTAGATGAAGGCTCATATGTCGTCATACCGTGGCATGGGGTCGTTAATGGTATTATTCACCCAATTGTTAATGAGGCATCACCATTCGTTGTGGATGTGACGGCTCCGGTGTCAACATTAGATGATCCCCCGCTTACGGTTCAAGAAGACGAAGGAGTCATTTCAGGACAGGTTGTCAGCGACTTGATGATCGATGTGCTTGGGGATCATTCAGCGATCGGAGTGGCTGCCATATACGAAGATAACGGCGAGAAGCAGGCAGATGGAGAGATTGCTGATGATGGTAGCTTTACTGTCCAGGTTCCTTTGCAAGACGGGCTGAACACCTTTGAAATTTATGTTTATGATAGTGCAGGCAACGGTATATTGGAACCGGCGCATATTTTGGAATATACATATAAAAATCCCCAGCCGCCTCAAACCGTTACTGCTCCCGACAAAGCTCAACAAGGTGGGACTTCTGTGCAGTTCTCGTGGGAAGAACCGGATAGCTGGGGAATAGGTATGCAGAGGTCATACGTGTTACAGTTTTTTAACGGTAAAAGCTGGTATGATCCGATAACTAACATTGAGACGTCGACTTATGAGTACACATTACCGGAAAATATAGACACCAAAGAGGCGAAATTTCGGGTCAAAAGTGTCACTGAAGTAGGCGAATCCACTTTTACAGAATCGAACAGATTTACGATTATAAGCACACCACCAACGATCATACTTCATGGTGATAACCCATTGGAAGTGTCGGTTAACGGTCAATATGAAGAGCCAAGTGCCACTGCGAAAGATGCTTTTGAGAACGACTTGACGAATGAGATTGAGATTTCCGGGGAAGTGGAGACCGGCCAAGTTGGAGAGTATACTATCACTTATACTGTGCAAGATGAGGCTGGAAATGAAATGCAGAAGACACGGCAAGTGAACGTGATTAACGATATAGCCCCAACAATTACCCTTAGTGGGCAGGACTCGTACAAAGTGGAAAAAGGAAGTACATACACGGATCCGGGAGCAACGGCAGAGGATTATTTTGGTGCAGATGTTCCAGTCACGAACGATTCCGCAGAAGTTGTGAACATGGCAGAAGTGGGTGAATATACAGTCACGTATATAGCGGAAGATGAATATGGCAATAAAGCGAGCGCAACGCGCACCGTTATTGTTGCACCGCAAAGAGTAGCGGTTATGGGAGGGTACGAAAACGTCAGCGTCAACGGAGCAGAAGAAAATGCTGAGCTAATGCTATATCAAGGTGTGCAGGAAATTTCCTCCGGTACGGCAGATACATTCGGAAACTATACATTTAAGAATGTAAGTGCTGGAGAAGGATACTATGTCACGCAAACGGTTCATAACTTTGAGAGCTTTGCCTCACAACAAGTAGAAGTGATGGGGAAAGTGTCCCCTCAACCACCTCAATCTGTAACCACACCTTCACCACTTAAAGGTGGGAGGCAGATGGTTCAGTGGGAAGCGACCACCGATTGGGGGAGTGGATCCGCTCGCCACTATGTCATTCAGTTGTATGATGGGGAGCGGCAAGTGTTAACAGAAGAAGTCTATCCTACAGAGGACGACAAGGAAAACCCGCCAACAACTGTGGCACTAGAAATCCCAATTGGTCTGGATACGGATAAGGCAGAAATTCGCGTCCAGAGTGTTACCGATCACGGGGAATCGGTTGCTGCTCTATCGGGTGAGTTTATCATCGACAACACCATGCCAGGATCACCTGCGATTATGTTGGACGCAGAAGGCTGGACCAATGCTGAGGCAGTGGTTGTAAGCATTACTGCTGGTGAAGATCATGAAAGCGGTACAGCCCGAACCGAATATCGTATCGAAGAAGGGGAGTGGCAAATCTATGAGCAAGCTTTCTCGATTAGCGAAGAAGGGGAAACCGTTGTATATGCCCGTACGGTTGATCAAGCAGGGAATAACAGTGAGATAACGGAAGCAACAGTGCAAATCAAGCGGACAGCACCAGCTGAACCAAGTATGGAAGTGGAGACGAGTGCATGGACAAATGCGGCAACCGTTGCTGTGACCATGCATAAACAGGATGATACAAGTTTCGTGGAATATCAATTGCACGGAACAGAAGAGGAATGGCTGGCGTATGCTGGAAATGTTGTCATTACAGAAGAAGGGGAAACCACAATTTACGCACGAGCAGTCGATCAAGCAGGCAATACTAGTGAGGTGGTAGAGAATGTAGTCCGAATCGACCGTACGGCGCCAGAATTGACCTTGCTTGGCGATAATCCTATCTCTGTACGATATGGCGAAATCTTTGCGGACCCTGGTTATCTAGCAGAAGATAATCTTACAGAAAATCTAGAAGTAGCTATTACAGGAGAGGTAGATATTAGTCAAATAGGTATATATGAGTTAACTTATAGTGTACAAGATGCAGCGGGAAATGAAACCAATCGAACACGAGCGGTACATGTAGTAGATGAAGAATTTCCTGTGATCACACTAAATGGAGATAATCCATTGATTATTGAAGTTGGCACGGCATATGAAGAATTAGGGGCAACAGCGCACGATAATGCAGATGGGGATATCAGTGATCAAATGATCATAACAGGGCAAGTGGATATAAGCAAACTAGGAAGCTATCAAGTGGCATACAAAGTGGCAGATAGTTCTGGTAATCAAACAGAGGTAATGCGAACGGTCGAAGTGGTGGATACAACCAATCCTGAGATCATTCTAGAAGGGAAGGCTGAAATCACTTTAGAGCTTGGTGACAGTTATCAAGAATCAGGTGCCATAGCGAAGGATAACTATGATGGAGATATTAGCGATCAAATCAAGATCATAAGAGATGTGAATATCGAACAAGTGGGTACCTATGAATTGATATACACCGTCACAGACAGTTCAGGTAATGTAACGAGCGGTACTCGTACTGTTCACATTGTCGATACAACCGCACCAGCCGATCTGAAATTATCGGCTCTAGAAACAACCACAAATACTATTACATTAGTATTTTCTGCTTTTGATTTAGCTGGGATAAAGACGTATATATTATTCCGTGATGGGGAAGAAATTGCAACGATCGATGGAGAGGCAGCAACATATACAGATCAAACATTGCAACCCGGCGAAACGTATACTTACTCGCTTGCAGCAGTGGATTATTCTAATAACCTATCAGAAGAAGCCACGTTGACAGTGACGACGCAACAAACGGAAAAAGTACAAGTGGAAAATATAGAGAAACTTACTGATCTGTCTGTTGCATATGGTACGGCAAGGAAAGATCTTTCCTTACCGGATCAGGTAACAATCATCCTAACAAATAAGGCAACGCTGCAAGTTCCCGTTCATTGGTATGCAAGTGAACCAGCTTATGATCCGCATCTAGTGGGTACTTACACTTTTAATGGAGATATTACTTTACCAGATGATGTGCTCAATCCTGAGGCTAAACAAGCAACCGTCAAAGTCGTTGTCAATCCGCCCAAGATGGTAGAGATTATCTTGGATAAACCGGCAGAACTAGTCTATCCAGGTGCATTTGTTCAGGTTAAAGAAACTAACACGACTATTCAATTACCAGAGGACTTACCAGAAGGCACCACCTTACAGGTCAAGTCGGTCAAAGACATTCAAATATCCGGATTTGTGCGAACAGGAGAGTTGTATGATTTTATATTTACTTATCCAAAGGGTAAAGAAGATTATGCAGGTGATTTTATTCTTACCATGGGTGTAGAAGATGAGCAGGAGCAAGCAGCATTGTATCATTACAATGGCGAAACACAGATATGGGAATACATCGGCGGCGAACAAATCGCGAACCAACTTACAGCAACTGTTTCATATTTCTCTATTTATGGTGTTTTAGCCGAAGAAGAAGAGAATCTGCCTCCAGAAAAACCAAACGGTGAGAAGGAAGAATCACCGGAGAAACCAACAAAACCAAAGGATGAGGAAGAAATAGAAGAGAAACAGATGGGTACAAAAGAAGATCCAGAGGGCAAGCAACCAACAGATACAAAAAAAGAGCCGATGAATACGAATCCGATGGATAGTAAGAAGGTAGCAACACAAGGGGAATCAACAAGCAAACAACATGCAGCTGATAAACAGCTAGAAGTAGAAGAAGAGGCGTTACCTGATACCACAACAAATATGTTTAATTGGTTACTGTTTGGAACTCTTGCGCTTATCTTTGGTGTAATAGTTATCACTATATACCGCCGAAAAGCTGGATCAGAACAATAAACGAAGAATGGCACCCTCACCTAAATAAATGGTGAAGGTGTCACTTTTATATAGTAGTTGAAAATAATAAGTGAAAGTTAGCTGTAACAATAAAGAGACCCAAGAAAAAAAATTGTATAGATGGAGGTGCGTTTGAAAGAAGGCAAATTAGGGAAAGGGGTAATAACGCAGACAATGAAAACCCTTTTTCGTTGTCCGTTCACCATGTATAATAAATAATAAGTCCAATGATCAAGAAAGGAAGATGTTTCATGGAAGGAATTACAACTATATTGCAACGGCTGAATAACAGAGATCCGCTGCCTCTGCTTGTGCCAGATAAGGTATGGGATCCGGCATTAAGTGAAGAGACTGCGACGATAACGGCGGAAGATATTGTGTCAGAGGGGGAAGCCTTACCATCAGAACAAGTAGTGGAAGCTGTTCGCAGCAGTTTATTGTTATTGAATGATGATTTAGACGCCTCTCATGATATTTCACAAGGCTTAGAAGATTCCTTAGGTTCTTATTTGCATGGTGTGATGCACCGTCGGGAAGGGGATTTTCCTAATGCGAAGTATTGGTTTAGACTGGCAGGCGATCACCCGATCCATGCCTTGCTGTACGATGAAGGCCAAAAGATAGACAACGATCTTAAGCAGCGGGGTCGCTGGGATCCGGCTGCGATGGTCGATGAAGTAGAGCGTGTCTATCGAGATGGTGCGGAAGATAGTGAGAAAGGAATCGCCTTGCGTAAGCTGCAAATGCTTGAAATGCAAATGTTAGTTGGTTTTAGTGTAGGCAGCGGTGTAAAAGAGAACGAATAATGACCTCCCCCTTTAGATGATTAGTATCTAAAGGGGTTTTTAAAAAGACAAAATACTAACCTTTCAAAAATATCTAATTAAGAAAATGACGGACAAAACTCAAGGGAAAGGCATAGAAAAGTCCGTCATCGGGGAAATGACGGACAAAACTCGAGGGAAAGGCATAGAAAAGTCCGCCATCGAGGAAATGACGGACAAAACTCGAGGGAAAGGCATAGAAAAGTCCGTCATCGGGGAAATGACGGACAAAACTTGAGGTGAGGCCGTGGAAAAGTCCGTCATCATAGAAATAACAGACAAGCCCAGAGATAAGGCTAGTAAACATACCGTAAGCATCTGGCAAAGAAGAATACCAGAAAATAAAATCCAGCTAGCTGCAAATCATCAAGCTGCTTGTATAGAGAAATTCATCAAACGGAAGTCACTCTTCTGAGAATTTGCGTAATAAAGTACCAAGTGCAATGCTTGTTTGCATCTCTTTTAACAGAAAATGAACCTTTTAGAAACTTTTTTAGTGGAGATTCGTATACTCTATTAAAGTTATAAAACGTGAGAGAAGGGTGAGAAGCTGTGTTACGTTTATGGAAACATCGACAGCGTCAAAGATCAATCAAGAAGGTGAAACCAGGGGATGGTCATGCCTTGAAGCCTTATCGTTTTTACGAGGTTTTTTATCGTTCTTTGTTTTATGCAAAGCTGCTGGAAGAGGACGGTAACATGCATACCTATGCTGTTCATATTGATTACTTTAGTGAGGAGTCTGTTGCTGAATTATATCGGGATGGAAAGCACTACGCAACCTCTTCTTTGCCTGCCACCTTTCCTGTCCCGGGAGGTGTAATTGAAGCAGCTACCACGACTTATGGGGTGAGGCGTATGCATTATGTCACCGAAGATGGGGAAGAAGAACATGTATTAACACCTGATCGCCGTTCGGCAGAAGGGTTGCGAAAAAGGTTTGATGCTAGCTTTCCTCAATTCAGTTCAGCTATTGGTGTGGCAGCGATCGTAATCTTGCTGATCTCACTTGTGCTTGGTCTGCCACAGCTGGCATCTCTGATTTCACATATCCCTTTTATTGCGGATAGATGGGGATCATTTGAAGCACCATTCATGCTTCCTGATTGGTTAAACGTCACTCTTGTTGTTGCTGCGACTATCGCTGCATTGGAACGAGCCTTGATGCTGCGAAACCACTGGCTGATTGATATGGAGACGAGTTGGTGGGATGAATAGGAGGCGGTTAACATAAAAGACAGTCAACTTAATCTATATAATTATCATGGGTCAGAGGAAATCCGGCTTTTTCAAGTGAAAAAGGAAAATGTGAAATTGTGGAATGATAACGTAGTAGTATTTGACGTTAGAATCGATGATTATCAGTCGATATTGAGACATTATTCTTTCTACGATAAATGGTTCGAAATTAATTGTACATTTGACAGGGAAGGCAAGCTCCTTCCTGAAAACGGTCCGATAAAAAGAAGCTTTAATTGTGATATCTGTTCACCGTGCTTCAGTATCGGCAATAATATATATAATGTAGACCTCGAACTGGATGTGCTGGTAAATCCTAATGGAAAGGACTATATTATAATAGACGAAGATGATTTTAAAGAGGAAATAAGAAAAAACAATCTGACATCGTTTGAAGAAAAAGGAGCTTTAGCTGGTCTCAACCAACTAATTGAAATAATAGAAAGCGGGAAGTTTATCGATTTTCTAAATGATATTTATCCGTTTTCGGATGTAACAAATTGTACAAGTGCGCTGCCTATGGAAAAAAGAACTCAAAAAGAGGTACCCCTTTTTGAAAAAGAGACCAGATACACCTTGTATGGAAAAAAAGAATAAATCAGCAAATACACTTTGTCTCAGGGAACAATAGCCTCTTTCTCTTTCCGTTAAAAATCAATCATTCTCAAGATACAGCTGGAAGTGTGATTTTTGTCAATCTTGGACAAATGGTCACACTTCCAGCTGATTTATTGTGCAGCATTATATTTTCGATACTGTCCCGGTGTTAATCCTTCTGCCTTTTTAAATCGTCTGGTGAAGTTGGCAATGTCAATATAGCCAATATTGCTGACAATGGTTTTAATCGGCAAATCTGTTTCCATCAGTTGACGCTTAAATTCGTCAAGTCGTAAATTCCAGACATATTGTGAAAAGGTTTCACCTGTTTGTTCTTTGATAAATCGACTTAGATAAGAAGGTGACAGCTGGAATTTCTCAGTGCTTTCATCAATGGACAAGTCATGGGACTTGTAACGCTGGTGAATGTAGGTCAAGATGTTGTCTCGCAGTATCAGATTGTTGCTGACCTTTTTCTGTTGGATATCGTCACAAATTTTTACGATCAAGCGATTAATATTGGCTTCTAGGTTATCCAGCGAGCGAAATTCAACAATTGCCTTCACATCCTCTGCGGCATGTTTTGATGTTTCTGCAGGGATATTCTCTAAGATCGTATTAATAATCTCAAAACATAAACACTTGAAGATAGGAACGGTTATATCTTTTTTGTTTAAATCAGATAAAATGGTGGTTAGTGTTTCTTTGGCGACAATTTGGTCTCCTAGCTTCAAACTTTGAATAAGTTTCGCTTTATTTTGGTTATCGATGGGATGCCAAAGCTTCTGCTGTTCCTGACGGGTGAAAATATCTTCAAAATAAATGACAAGGTTATCTTTTGCCATATTAAATTCAATCGCTGCATTAGCAGCATTGGCTTCAATAAATGAACGGTTGATTTTATCGGTACCCGTACTATACCTCCCCACTCCTTTATGAAGATCGAGCTTATGTTATGGGTGTGAATGGATTACTGATGGGAATCGAATTATCCACTGGTAAATGTGCAGATGCCTATCATTTTTCAATAGATTGTGTCTACTCCACGCCGGCAGTGTATCAAGATCTAGTGATTCTAGGAGGACAGGATGGGATAGTAAGAGAGATTAGCGTGAAAGAATAAGTTGGATAAAGCAGGGAACTTCATATGGTGCGACAGTCTGTTTCTTTGCACCACACAAAGGATTTGATCTATGGATGGCAGTTACATTCAGCACAAAAACGCGGGATGTGCTTGTTTCCCAGCTATAGGTATTTACCATTGATAAGAAGGTTTGATGGAAGCAGTCCGACTGACTTATGCAAAGACATTTTCTTTTCAGATGGTTGAAAAGGAGTGTCGTCAAGATCTCCCTTTTTGTTGACACCTCTATGGCTGGTCGATCGCTTCAAGTTCCAAGAAATGGGCTTTTCATCAGAGGCCAGGTTCTACCTAGCTGTTTAAGCTTTAAGGAGTCGTGTTTTGCAAAGATGCCAGGCTTATCTTATCTGTTCAAGCCCCCTATGAACCACTTTTTAATCAGAGACCAAGGCTATTCCATCCTTTTCATGCTATGATTCTATCTGTTGAAGCTGGCTTAGAAAGCTGGAAAAAAGCCTTATGTGAATGCACTTTTCCATCATTAGCGAACAATCAAAAAAAGCTGTTACAACTTGTAATATTTACGTGTTGTAACAGCATTCTGTTTATTATGCTAACCAAGGAAACTCACTGATGGCAGTTTCGCTTTAGTATCTTATCTGTTCATAAAGAGATGGTATACAGCCTCTCTTTATAAGTGAGTTCGCTGCCTTCAATCCAGATATTCGTATCTTCCTGTTCTGGGAAGACTAAACCAGATAGTACTTTATACCCTTCATTGAAAAATATTTCTATGGAGGAATGGTCAACAAAGATATTCATTTTAATCGATCTATAGTTCGGTAATGTCGTTGTTCTTACGGAATTTGTTTCCTCAATCTGAACAAGCCCCACCTTTGAGCGGTCTACATGAACTATCCCAGAGGCGGAGTCAAATGTCACTTGTAAGTAACGGTTTTTTTGCTTATCAGCTAATAGATACAAGTCTCCTTGTTTATTGGCGGGTATAGTTATTTCTAATTCATAGCAGTTGTCATTTGCCTGATAAACATGTGTTATGTCATCAATGGTGTGCTGTTTCTCATAAACTAACGTCTTTTGTGCATGAAATTCTTTTACTGGGTATTGATAGAGATGGTTATCTATAATAGTCAATTCTTTCACTAGACTTAAACAATTGGTCCAGCCATCAACGGAAACGGGGTATTCACCTTGCTCGGGCAATCCCAGCCAACTGATCGCTAATGTTCGGCCATCCGGGGCATCGATTGCTTGTGTGGCATAAACATCAAATCCGTCATCTAATCTTTTTATCGGCTGTTTAGACAGGAGAGAGCGATTGGTTACATCTAGCTCATCTGCTATCAGATAACAATTAGGGTTACTATTCTGGTAACTTACGATTTTTTGATCTAACCCTTGGGGACAAAAGATTAAAATGGGAGTCTTATTCACTCTAACTAGATGTGGACACTCAATCATATAGCCCATTTGCTGATCGGTAAAGTTTAATGGACCAAGCAGTGACCACGTCAGTAAATCATCACTTTCATAGATTAAAATATGTCCTTCTTTATGCTCAGTTTGCGCACCGATTAACATTAGATACCTATCTTGGTATTCAAATACTTGCGGATCTCTGAAATGACTCGTGTAGCCTTCAGGCAGTTCTGCAATTAATGGTTTTTTTAATTTGGCAATATCGCCGTTTGTATCCATGGTGGCCCCTAATTGAAAAGAGGATCGAGTCCAGTCCTTGTTCCTTACATTTCCGGTATAAAAAAGGCGAAGTTGATCATTCAATGGAATCGCAGAGCCGGAATAAGCACCATGACTATCATAGGCAGTATCCGCAGGGATAGCCAATCCTCTATTTTCCCAATGAACAAGATCAACAGATTCTACATGGTACCATGATTTTAAACCATGGAATGTGCCAAATGGGAAGCTTTGATAAAATAAATGCCATTTCCCATTAAAAAAACTAAACCCATTCGGGTCATTTAACAGCCCTGTTTCCGGTTGAATATGGTAGGCCAATCGCCATTTGGAACGCTGAACCTTTTTCTGCAAGTTTTCGATATGGTTTGTTGGCCATTGATCATATGGTGTATATTTTGCTGCTGCTATATTTTTTTCTGATAATTCCATAATAACCTCCTAACGTTAATTTGCTGCTACAATTCAATAACCATCAGGCAGGAGCTCAAGAACTCACTGCTGATGGAAATTTTCTTTTATTTGGATAACATACCGTCTTTATAGCCGAATAACCAAGTTAATAGGAAGGCAACGGCAAAGCCAACACTGCATACAAGCAAATAAAGCAGAATTTGATCGTTCAAATATAACAGTATACCAGGGATGGCTGTGATGGACATGCCTGTTCCTTTTAACTGCAGAATGGTTGCTAAGAAACCACCGACACCTCCACCAACTAATCCCATTAAAAATGGCTTCATAAAACGAAGGTTAACCCCAAAAATAGCTGGTTCTGTGATACCCAATAAGGCAGATACAGTGGATGGATAGGCAATCGCCTTGATCTTTGCTTGCTTTGTTTTGATAGCTACTGCCAAGGCAGCACCCGCTTGCGCACAAATAGATGCCGAACCAATTGGATTAATTGGATTCCAGCCTGTATCTGCTAACAATTGGATTTCTATTAAATTCAGCGCATGATGTATCCCAGTTACCACAATGATTTGATTGAGGGCACCATACAGAAAGCCGCCAATACCCAATGGCAATCCTAAGATAAACTCTACTCCGCTTAACATCAAAATTTCGATTCCGTGGAAAATAGGTCCTACAATAAAGAAAGCTAAAAAGATCATCAGTAACAAGCTGAGAAATGGTGTAATAATTAAATCAAATGTAGGCGGAATGACCCGTCGGAGCCGCTTTTCAATATGGGCACCAAGGAATCCCATAATAAATGCAGGTAATACGGATCCTTGATAACCAGAAACTTCGATAAAGCCAAAGAATACTAATGGGTCTCCCGTACCTTCTGCCACTTCCCATGCGGTAGGCAAGCTTGGATGAACTAACATGAGACCCAGCAAGATACCAAGCAATGGACTGCCACCAAAGACTTTAAAGGCTGACCAGCATACTAAAACAGGCAGAAAGGCAAAGGCTGTATCAGTAAGGACTTCTGTAAACGTAATAAAATTCTGTGATATATCCTCAGGAGTCAGTCCAAATATACTAAGCATTTGCGGCTGAGTAATTAGACCGCGCATCCCCATAAATAGCCCGGTAGCTACCAGAGCAGGGATGATAGGAACGAATACATCACCGAAAACACGAATCAAACGTTTTAATTTGCTGCCCTCCTGTTGAGAGGCTTCTTCCTTTAATTCATATTTAGATGTTGCAGAAACGCCGATTTCTTCCATTGCCTCATAGACACGATTGACAATGCCTGTTCCTAAAATGATTTGATATTGTCCAGAAGTAAAGAAAAACCCCTTTACTTGATCGGTTGCTTCGATTTTCTCATCATCAATAATGTCTCTATCTCTAACTACTAGTCGTAATCTCGTTGCACAATGTGCCATGGATATTATATTATCGGAACCGCCAACGGCCTCCAATATCTCACTAGCAATTTTTTTATATTCTTTACTAGCCACTTGTTATTGCTCCTCTTCTTGTTCCTCAGATTATTCTTTAATTAGCAATACATCATAAGGAGTAAGCTCTAACTGGTCATCAATGGTTTGATTGGTTAAGTAGTCTGTTTTACCTGTGAATGCTTCTGGTACTGGCACAGATTCGTCGGTAAAGTTGATGATAAAGGTAAACGAGACGTCATTTCCTTCTCTTGTCACAATTTCCAATTTGGTATCGACAGCAGCTTTCTCGATATGTGCGCTGGCTGCTGCTTTGTCTAATAAAATCGCTAAGCTGTCATCATCTAATGACGTACCAAAATAATATACTTTTCCTGCTTGATAATCGTTTACGGTTACAGCAGGAGTGCCTTGATAGAAGTTGGAAGCATACTGTGCTAATTCTTGAGCTGTTTCCAAATGAATAATATCGCTGACTAATTTCCCTTCTCCTTGCTGGCCGTCTGTCCAAGCAATTTGGTTGCGCTGCTCTGGTGCCAGTGCATCGATTTCTTCGACCCAAACCCCGCAGAGCTGGCGCAATGGTCCAGGATAACCGCCTAGATGGACATTATCGGATTGATCCACAATACCGCTCATAAAGCCAGTCACCAACACGCCTCCTTCAGCAACGAATTTTTCAATCTTTTCGGCTGTTCCTTCTTTTATCATATAGAGAACAGGTGCAAGTACTAGCTGATAATCGGACAGATCATCGTCGAGGGAAACCAAATCTACCGAAATATTTTGCTTGTAAAAATATTGATAGATATGATGAATTTGTTCTACATAAGTGAGATCTTTGTTAGGGCCGCTTGTATATTCCAATGCCCAATAATTATCCCAGTCAAAGATAAGGGCAACCTTACTTTTGATATTGGTAGCAAGCAGCTCCTTGCCAACGGCTTCTAATTCTTCGCCAATTTGCTTCACTTCCCGGAAAACCCTTGTATTATTGGTTCCGCTATGAGCGATAACAGCACCATGAAATTTCTCGCAGGCGCCGATTGAACGTCTTAACTGAAAATACTGAATCGTATTGGCACCATGTGCAATCGTCTGAAAGCTTTGAGCTCGCAGCTGGCCTGGCTTTTTCAGTGAATTGTAAGGCTGCCAATTTTGCTGGCTGGGTGTTTGTTCCATTAGCATAAACGGCTGTTTCTTTAAACCGCGCATTAAATCATGTCGCAGTGCAACTTCACTCCAAGGTGTATTATAAGCTGGATAGCTGTCCCAAGAGACAATATCCATTTCTTTGGCCCATTTAAAATAATCCAAATAATAGTACGTACCCATTAAGTTTGTGGTAATAGGGGTTTCTTTATCCCATTCTCGAATAGCCTCTCGTTCCATTTTGAAGTTTTCCAGCATACTATCAGAATTAAACCGGCGATAATCAATCGAGATGCCGGCAAAGGCAGTATCTTTATAGGAAATCCCTTCACTTAAGGCATTAGGTAAGACGATTTCATCCCATTCATATACAGTATGTCCCCAGAATTCCAAATTCCAAGCCTTGTTTAAGGCTTCAATGGTTTTATACTTGTCGCGCAGCCAGATTCGGAAAGCCTTTTCACAATTTTCGCAAAAACATTCTCCGCCATATTCATTATTAATATGCCAATAGGCAAGCTGAGGATTATCTCCATATCGTTCAGCCAGTTTGGAGGCTAAGCGTTTGGCGTATTTTTGATATACCAAGCTGTTCGGGCAGGCATTATGCCTCTGACCAAACTTGTGGTGTCTGCCTTCGAAATCCGTTCTGCCTACTTCTGGATACTTCTTAAACATCCAAGCAGGCAAAGCTGCAGTGGAGGTAGCTAAGACAATTTGATAATTTTCCTTCGTTAACATATCCATGATGTCATCTAATTCAGAGAAATCATATTGATGTTCTGTAGGCTGGATTTTTGCCCATGAAAAAACATTAACAGTAGCACTGTTAATACGGGCGTCTTTAAAATAAGTCATATCCTCTTTCCAAGTTTCACGATCCCATTGATTCGGATTATAATCTCCGCCATACAAAAAATGTTGTATTTCCTTCATTAGTCATCAACCTTTCTATATTTATGGTAATATTATTATACCGGAGTTCAAGGGCTAAATGTATGAAAGTATGAAATAAATTATATGAAATTTAGAACCAGAGGTGATAGATATGCCATTGTTTTTTCAAGTGTCTAACAGTTCCCTTCCGATTGCAATTGCTAGCATAGGGAATCATTGGAATCAAGAGAGTATTGTTCGTCCGGATGGATATCCCCATTTTCATTGGTTACAGACAGAAGCAGGTATTGGAGAAATTCGTATTAATGGAGAAATTATTCGTTTGCCACCGTCCAAAGGTATTCTGATCCGTCCCTTTGTCCCGCACTCGTATTATGCTAATGAAGGGTGGTTAACTAAGTTTGTAACTTTTAATGGGACATTAAGTGATCACTTGGAGAACATTGTTGGAAAAAGGAGTTATGTGGTTAGTGAGAATACAACTTCTTTCTCATTTGGTGATTGGATTGACGAGGTAGTAGATCAGCATATGTCTGGTGTAAAGAATCAAACAAAGCTATCCACCTCTGCCTATGAATTTTTATTGAATTTAAGTCGGAAAGATCATCTAGCAGAGCATAGTGATCATTCGCTTTATCGCAACTATGTATTACCTACAATAGAAGCTATCGAGAATTATTATGACCGAGCACTTACGTTGGAGGGGTTAGCGGAAGATTTATTTGTCAGTCCGCAGTATCTCTCAAGGGTGTTTAAAAAATTTATGGGGGAAACCGTCATTTCCTTTCTGCAAACCTATCGAGTCAATAAAGCAAAAGAATTACTAATCAATCACCCTTCCTTAAAAATTCAAGAGATAGCTCATTTTTGCGGCTTTTCTGACGCGAGTTATTTCGTTTCCTTTTTTAGGAAAACAACGACTTATACGCCCTTACAGTTTAGGAAGTTATATTTGATCAAAAAACATTAAGAGACGGGTGTGCCACCTTAAAGGTATCCGCCAATCTATAGGACGTATATATAACTTATTGCAAAGGTTTGTATTGAAACTGGCTCCTAAATGGAGGGGCATATTGTCACCAAGAGTTTTAGAAGGGGTGAACTAAAATGGAAAACATAAACTGTAACATTAACAAGTCCGATACACTTTATACTGTTAAAGCCCTGTTACCACATGAACAAAAACATCTCACGATAGGTAAATTAGGAAGATTTGATTTTCCAAAAGGTTTGTATGTCTATGTCGGCAGTGCCAAACGGAATATAGATTCCAGACTCAAACGTCATATGCAAAAAGAAAAAAAGTTGCGCTGGCATTTTGATTACTTACGACCCTATTTACAAATAGAAGAAATTCAAACTTTTTCTGGGGAGGAAGGCGAATGTCAGCTTTTTCATCGCTTATTACATGAAAATGGGGCAGAAATGCCTGTCAAAGGATTTGGTTCATCAGACTGCAAGTGCTTTTCTCATTTGTTTTATTCGCAAGAAGCAGTTATATTAAGGAAGAAATCTCATTAGATGGGTAAAGGCGGTATTTACATTGAAACTAGAACGGTTATTATCGATTATTATTTTGCTGTTAAATCGCCGGATGGTACAAGCAAAGGAATTGGCAGAACGTTTTGAAGTGTCGATACGAACGATCTATCGTGATGTAGAGACGATTAATATGGCAGGTATTCCGATTGTTACTTATCAGGGCGCAAATGGCGGGATTAGTCTGGCAGAAGGCTATCGGTTAGATCGAAATATTTTAACCAATGATGAATTGGCTTCGATTGTGACGGCCTTACGCAGTATATCCACTTCTTATGGGGAAGTACATCATAAGCAGTTAATGGAAAAGATGAATAGTGTTGTGCTCCCAAATGAAGCGGAATCTTTTCAAGATAAGACCAATCGTGTGCTGATCGATTACTCACCATGGGATGGCCAGGAACGGCTGCAAGCCAAGCTGGATTTACTAAAAGGGGCTATCGATCAAGAGGTGATCGTCACCTTTGTTTATTCTGACGCGCAAGGGAAGGTTACCAAACGAAGTGCAGAACCGCATACCTTGATCCTAAAAGGAAAGCAGTGGTATCTGCAAGCTTATTGTTTAGAAAAAGAACAATTTCGCTTATTTAAGTTAAATAGAATAAAGGATCTACTGATCAATGAGGAACAAGTATTTACTCGTCGTCAAGTTCCTTCCAGCCAAAATATAGCAGCTAAGGGTCAAGGCACTTCTTCCGAAACAACTACCATTGTACTGCAGTTCCAAGAAGAGGCCCGTCATTTGGCGGAAGATTGGTTCGGAGTGGAGGAACTGATTGTGACAGAAACCGGCGGCTGGCAAGTACGTAAGCAATACCCGGAAGATGAATGGCTGTATGGGTTTATTCTAGGCTTTGGGCCTTATGTGGAAGTAATTGAACCGTTACATGTACGAGAAATTATTGCCAAACGTGCCGCACAAATTGCTGCTATATATCATCCATAATAGATCTTTTTTTAAAAAACTAAATAAAACCTGACAAATAGTTGTCAAGTTAGCTGGTTTATACTATAGCTATTCTAAAGAAAAGGAGCAGGATAGTTATGAACCAAGAAAAAACAAACCAACAAAAGGGAACACAGCCAATCATCCAGCCAACTCGCATTGAGGAGCGTCCTTCCTTTACATTGGCAGGTGTAAGTGCGGTTACTGCAAATGAAGCAGAACAAGCTGGAGCAGGAAAGATTGGCGCATTATTTGACCAGTTTTTCGGACAAAATATTGCTGGGAAATTAGGTGTTAATATAGAGGAAGCAGGTTTCTATAGCTGCTATTTTAATTACGAGACAGATGACACTGGGTTATATGAAATCATGGTAAGTGTCCAGGTAGATGATGTCTCTTCCATTCAAGAAGGGGAGGGTATTCAGACATTCACTGTACCAGCTGCTAAGTATGCCGTCTTTGTAACAGAAAAAGGCCCGATTATAGAAATGGTTCAGCGTACATGGGCTGCTATTTGGGAATGGTCACGACAAACAGGAAATCAACGGACTTTTACAGGAGATTTTGAGTATTATGGCAAAGAGAGCGGTCCGACAGATGGACAAGTGGAAATCTATATTGCGATTGAATAAATGCTATTCTGAAATATCTCATGAACTTTGACGTTCAAGGAGGAGAAAAAATGGGCGAAAGTACCATTGTGATTAACAGCGATATACAAAAAGTTTGGCATGCGGTGACAAATGAAAAAGAATTGACACAGTGGTATGCACCTGGCTCTCCATGGGAAATTCCCAAGCTGCAAATGGGAGAAACAATGTATTTTACATTAATGCCAAGTGGGCATAATCATTTAGAGGAACCGTTGCGTATGTCCTTGACCATTGTGGATATAATTCCTAATCAGCTTTTTTCCTTCCAGATGGATGCAGACGAGACATTGATTTCTTTTGAGTTAGTTCCAGAAAATAACGGTACGAAGGTCATCATTAATATGGAAGGCTATGAGATGTCGCTTGCTAATTTGAAGGCATTAGTAGAAGGGGAATAATTCACTAAGGATATTTGGAGTGAAAATGTTGATTTGACGGCATTTTGATGGTGCGTAAAATGGATAAAACAACTAAAAATCAATAGGTTCTCCGCCAAAATTCCACAAGAGAAAGTTGAGGGAAATGAGGGACGTTGTGTAAAAGCAATATCCCTTTTTTAATTCTTATTTGTGTTGATGCCAATGTTTGATAGAATCATCATGAAAAGAATAGCCTTAGTAGCTGGTTAAAAAGATGGCTCCTTGGGGCTTGAAAAGATAAGATACTCTGGCATCTTAGCGAAGGCTGATTCCTTGGGGCTTAAACAGCTAAGTAGACCCCGACATCTTAGCGAAAGCCAGTTCCTTAAAGCTTAAACAGATAAGATGATAACCTCACCAATTGATCAAAAACCCACACCTTAGGATTTGAAAAGGTCGAGTAGCTATAGGTACCAACAGAAATAGATGGCTTGACAGCCTCCTTTTTCAACCATATGAAAAAAATAAGTCATACACTTAATAAAGAGAGAGTGTCGCACCATGTAGTTCCCATTGTGCAACAGCCTCGTTATTCCGAAGCCTTTCCTATATTTATTTTTTGTCTTTACAAAACTTAAAAATAAATATAGTATATAACTATGTTATAAAAAAAACAGTGTTATTCAAGAAGGGATGAAATTTCTTGAATAAAGGGGAGTTAGTTTATGGTAAGTAGATTTGAGCGAGAGCAAATTCGTTTAAGAGGGGAAGTTCTTAAAACAGCTTTACATATTGCTGAATCTGACGGATGGTCAAATGTGAGCATAAGGAAAATTGCTAGTGAAATTGAGTACAGTACGACAAAAGTTTATGAGTTGTTTGAAAACAAAGAACATCTTATCCTTGAACTTTTACGTAACGGTTTTAAATTATTAGCTAACCAACTGGAAGAAGCAGTCAGTAAATATTCAAATCCACAGGAACAAGCAATAGCTCTGGGAAAAGCATATTGTACTTTTGCTTGGGAAAATGGAGCATATTATCGGATTATGTATGGTATGGATGGGGTTCCGTTTGGAGTCGAACAGACTTGGCAAGAAGGAATGCGTATAGGAGAGATTAGTAAAAAAGTGCTGGCATCTTACATGCCTTATTGCAACGATGAAGAGATTAATCATTATGTCTATGCCGCATGGGGAACATTGCACGGAATATCATCCTTATTTATGTCCGGCAGATTATATGGTACAAGAGAGCAAGCCGAGGAACTTGCAGTACAATCTGTCTTAAACATGATAAGTAAAGGGGAGGATTAGGAAGTGAGTGAGGAACTTGGAAAAGTAAAACGATGGGGTCCGAAATCATTGTCTTTTTGGCTGACGATTGTATGTGCAGGTGGTTTGATTGGCTTAGGTATTAATGGTTTTATTCAACCTATTGCTGCCTCAAAAGCCTTTGGTTTAGAAGTTTTGAATCCGTTAGACAGTGGATATGTCCGGGTGAAGGCAACAAGAGATTTAGCACTTGGAATAAGTATCATTGTTTTTGTTTTTATGAGGATAAAAAAAGTGTTGATTGCTTTTTCACTAGTCTCTGCAATCATCCCTTTGATTGATGGAATCTTGGTGCTTACACAATATGGTGGTGAATTAAAGGATAGCTTGCAACATTTCATTACCATGATCGGTGTTCTTTTAATAGCATTCTTACTGTGGAAAGAGAAAGGGATAGATATATCAAAGGGTGTATCCTAAAAGATTTTTTTAATTCTAAGCTGTCATTCTCTCTGTTGCATAACCTTTTCCGCTATAGTTTTTGCAAATAGTATAGCCAATCTCTATCTCTCCAGGGTTTCCTGTTATTTCATAACACCTATGTCCCCAATAAGTTCTCCATCAAGTTTTGATTCGATAGCCAGCACAAATGGTGATGTATTTCTATTTATACAGTCATTGAAAAAAGAGATGGCATTCTCAGCTGCTGAAATGTCTGCATAGAACTCGTTAGGAACCCATTGTTTCAATGCTGTCTCTAAGTGATTTTCGTATAATTTGAAAGCATCTGAAGGCTCGAATCTTCTAAAATATAAATGTTCTGATTCTAATAGATATCTCATTTGATCTTCCTTTTCCTTTTTTTGTATGGAATACTTTGATTTTAACACAAGGAATCCTTAGTGTATTCTGTATTTCTGCTCTCTTATTCTATACAACCGTCCGACAAATTTTTTGTTGAAATCCGTTTCTATTCATGTTAGTATAATCAACGTAAACGTTTACGTCATGAAAAAGGAGCTTGGAAGATGACTATTACTATTAAAGATGTAGCGAAAAAGGCCAATGTGTCGATTGCTACGGTTTCCAGAATTCTAAATAATAAGCCTGGTTATACGAAGGAAACAGAAGAAAAGGTTCTGCAGGTCATACAAGAATTAGGTTATCATCCCAATGGAATAGCTCGAGGATTGATTAGTAAACGCACCCATACGATCGGTGTTTTAGTACCGGAAATTTCCAGTATGCTGATGTCCAAGTTTATACAAGGAATTGAACACGCTGCCCATGAAAATAGGTCTAGTGTGATCGTTTGTCATACAGAATCAAAAGGTCAAAAAACGCAGAAATATCTACAATTATTACAGGAAAAACAGATTGACGGTATTGTCTTTACGAGTGGAGTCTTTACACAAGATCATTATCAAATCATTAATGACACTAACAAACCAGTTGTATTATTGTCCACGGAATCACAAGATTTTCCTATCCCGCATGTGAAAGTAAATGATTGTCATGCGGCTTACAGTGCCACCGAATATTTGATTAAAAAAGGCCATCGCAAAATTGGCATGGTGAGTGGCAACAGAAGTGATATCATAGCTGGTCAGCCGCGAATTGATGGTTTTATCAAGGCGATGAATACGTATCAAATTCCAATGAAAGAGGAATGGATCGTTCCGATAGGGTTCAATTTTGAAGAAGGTAAGCAGGGCTTTACACAACTGATTAATCAATTTCCTGATATGACAGCGGTTGTTGCGGCTAGTGATGAACTGGCATTAGGTGTGTTGTCTGTCGCTTATCAGAGAAATATCTCTGTACCGGATCAATTATCTGTTATTGGGTATGATAATCTTAGAATTGCGGAAATGAGTACACCAACACTCACTACTGTGTCACAGCCTGCTGTAGAAATGGGTAAAAAGGCTGCTGAATTGGTGTTTCAGATGATGGAAACCAATAAGCCTGTAGAGAGTTACATATTTCCACATGAAATTGTGGAAAGGCAAAGTGTGAAGGCGTTATCGTAAAGAAAGGATTGTGCAGATTACGTAAACGTTTACGTAATGATGAATAATGAATGGTGGAGGGTTTAGTATGAACAAGTTAGTAAAAGGAGCAGCAGCTCTGGGACTGGGAGTTTCTTTATTGTTGACGGGTTGTGGAAGCAACAGTGGTAAAGATGGGGCAGTCACTTTAGAATTTTTTTCAAATAAATCGGAAAGTATAGGGATATACAACGAATTGATCGAAGAATTTGAAAGTCAAAACCCGGGTATTAACATCGAATTTGAAGCTCCGCCAGAAGCAGAAACGGTGTTGAAAACCAAATTGGTCAGAGGGAAAATCCCAGATGTGATGTCGATAGGCGGGAACGCAACTTATGGTGAATTAGCGGAAGCTGGCATATTCCATGACTTTAGTCATTCAGAATTGTTAGCGGATGTACAGGATTCTTACTTGGAAACCCTTCATTTATTAGTTGGTTCTAATGTAGAAGGGGTTTATGGTGTTCCTTATGCCACCAATGCGAATACGGTTATTTTTAATAAACAAAAAGTCGATGAACTTGGGATTGATATTCCGGAAACATGGGATGAATTTATCGAGGCATTAGATACAGCAAAAGAAGCTGGAGAAATACCGATTAATTTTACCTTACAGGAAGCTTGGACGGCGATGCCCTTATGGAATGGTCTGGCAGGTGTCTTGGTTGAAACTGACTTTTCCGAGCGAAAAGGTGATGGCCAAGCCAGCTTTATCGAAGATTATGACGAAGTAGCAGATAAGGCATTGGAATTGTTAGAGTATGGCCGACCAGATAACTTTGGTATTGATTATAATGACGGGAATACGGCGTTTGCAAATGGAGAGGGAGTATTTTATCTGCAAGGTAACTGGGCAATCCCTGATATTCTGAATGTTAATCCAGATCTGGAGGTAGGGACCTTTGTTTTACCTGCCAGCAATATTGCCGAAGAAAATGACTTAGTCTCTGGTGTGGATGTAGTATTAACGGTGGATGAGGAATCTGATCACAAAGAAGAAGCATTAAAATTTGTTGAATTTTTGGCTGATCATGAGATTGCTCAGCGCTATATAGACGATCAAAAGGCATTCTCTGCTTTTCAAGGGGTGCTACAAGATGATCCAGCATTTGAACGGATCAACCAAAACTTTGAAGAAGAGCGTTTAACAAGTTTCCCTGACCATTTTTATCCGGCTGGAATGGGAGAGGAAAATCTTATACAAGAATTCCTAATCAGACAAGATAAAGAACAGGCTCTAAAGAAATTAGATGCCGAATGGGACAAAATTATTAATCGATAGTATGCACGGATGGATGATTGAGAAAACGCAAGCTATCAGAGCAATACAAGAAAATAAGAGGAAGGATTTTCGTTATCCTTCCTCGTGGAACATCAGGCTAAGCTACCAACTACTCTTAAAGAGGTTGGTGGCGGCCTGGAAGTTTTCCTAATAAAGAATGACAAGGGAGAGAGTATCTTGGCGAAAAAAAATCGCACCTACCTATTGATGGTTATTCCAGCATTTGTTATATTTTTTAGTTTTCATACCTTCCCGGCGCTGTTAGGGATATTTTATAGTTTTACAGACTATAAAGGGTATGGAACATGGGATTTTGTCGGATTTAGCAATTATTTGAACGTATTTAAGGATGGACGTGCCTTAAATGCATATGGTTTTACCTTTCAATTCGCTATTACAGCAACGATATTAGTAAATATTGTTAGTCTGTTAATCGCATTGGGGTTAAATGCTAATATTAAGCTGCGTAAAACATTACGTGCTGTTTACTTTTTACCATTTATATTAAGTGTGCTAGTAGTTGGTTACATCTTTAAATTTATCTTTACACACTTACTGCCTGATCTAGGCGGTGCCTTAGGAATTGAGTTTTTGTCAACAAATATCTTAGGGAATCCTGATTTGGCATGGATCGGTGTTGTTATTTTGGCAGTATGGCAGTCAGCAGCGTTTAACACCCTTTTATATTTGGCTGGTTTATCAACGATTGACAATGAATTATATGAGGCAGCCGATATTGATGGGGCAGGGGCATGGTCTAAGTTTTGGAGAATCACCTTCCCGCTTATTGCGCCATTCTTCACGATCAATATGGTGGTGGCGATGAAAAACTTCTTAATGGCATTCGATCAAGTGATGGCCTTAACTGGCGGAGGACCTGGCCAAGCAACCGAATCGATCTCATTATTGATATATCGAGGCGGTTTCGAAGGCGGAGAATTTGCTTATCAATCAGCAAATGCCGTTATCTACTTTATCGTGATTGTGCTCATTTCTGTGATTCAATTACGTGTACTTGAACGAAGAGAGGAGAAGTAACATGATGGGAAAAAAGAATTGGAAAGTAACATTCTTATTGATTCTGGGCTCTATTTTGATTTTCTTTCCGTTATATTTAACCATAACCATAGCGTTTAAAACACCGCAGGAAATGTCGGGCAACTTACTGACTTTACCAGAATCTTGGTCGTTATCCAACTTCTTGACAGCTATTGAGGTGACCAATTTCTTTCGGGCATTCACCAATAGTGCCATTGTCACGATTATCACGGTTGTGTTGGTATTACTGACTCACTCCCTTGTGGCTTATGCAATTGCTAGAAATATGCATAAGAAATTTTATAAGTTTCTCTATTTTTATTTTATTAGTGCGATGTTTATCCCGTTTCCAATTATTATGCTGCCGATTGTAAAACAGACGAGCATGTTAGGGATGGATAACTTAATCGGCTTGGCTTTTCTTAATGTGGTTATGCAGCTGGCCTTTAATGTGTTTGTGTATGTAGGCTTTCTGAAGTCGATCCCAATTCAGTTAGAAGAGGCCGCTCATATTGATGGGGCAACAACGTGGCAAGTATTCTGGAAAATTATTTTCCCAATTATGAAGCCTATGCATGCTACAGTAGCCATCTTAACGGCATTATTTGCTTGGAACGACTTTATGCTGCCGCTCGTTATTTTGGGCGATACAAACCAATACACTTTGCCATTAGTACAGTACGCCTTCCAAGGTCAATTTAGCACCGACTATAACCTAGCTTTTGCTTCTTATTTAATGGCGATGCTGCCAATGATTATTATCTACATTTTTGCACAGAAATGGATTATCGGCGGAGTGATGAGAGGATCGCTTAAGTAAAAGAGCGTTTATCAGAATTATCTTTATTTACGCTATTACGAGAAAGAGAAACTGCTAGTTATTACGAATTTTAGTAAGCAGTCTATTGAACTCCATTTGCCAAATGATGTTTCTTTTCAGGCAGAAACGATGTTGATTAGTAATGATAAACAGTCAGAAACACTGCTTGTCCTGTTTTTATGCTAAAGCTATATGAGGTAAAAGTTTATAGAGGTGTGTAATGTTAACAGCAGATGTATGGAGGAAGTTACCTCTTTCATCTGTTGTTTTTTTCATTGTCTGCTCCTAATAAGCGCTGAGAGATAATGATTAAAGGGAATTGCAGTTGATAACCAGCAGATCTTGAAAATAGACCACCATTTCTCATACTTAATCATTATCAATTATGCTATACTATAGACAGTGTATATATAATGTCGATAACAAGACTAATTAGCAGTGAAAATGGGAAACTCCCCCTTTATGTTGAGAGTTTGGATTCATTAAGCCTACTTATGTCATCCCGTTCCATGTGCATTTTTATTAGGCTGTTATCCATTTGCTAGACCATGCTGAAGGAAATCTTTATCTTATCATTTACTACAAAATCTCGAAATTCAAAAAAATATTGCTTATTCAATTCTGTTGTTCGTATGTTTGTTAAAAAGGCTCAAGCAATTAAGGAAGTGTGGATATGAAACCCAAAATAAAAGATGTCGCTAAAGTGGCAGGTGTATCGCCTGCCACTGTCTCGAGAGTGCTTAATAATAGAGGTTACATTAGTGAGAAAACTAGAGAGAATGTTTATAAGGCAATGAAGGATATCAATTACTTTCCTAATGATCTAGCACGTTCTTTATTTAGTAAGCGGACTAACCTATTTGGAATAATTATTCCAACAATTAATAATCCATATTTTGGTGAATTGGTTTTTCATATGGAGAATATCTGTGCAGATCTGGGTTATAAAGTGTTATTATGCAATAGTTTAAATAGGGTAGATAAGGAAAAGAAATATTGGGAAATGCTAGTGCGTAATCAAGTGGATGGCGTAATTGTTGCCACACATAACCGCGGCTTAGTGGATAATCAGGAACAATATAATTTACCAATAGTGGCTATTGACCAGTATTTGTCTGATAAAATCCCCATTGTTGGATCCGATAATTATGGCGGCGGTCAACTGGCAACCAACTATTTACTAGAAAAAGGCTGCAGAAAAATTGTACATTTTAATGGCCCATTAGATTTAGAAACCCCAGCTAACTTAAGAAGAAAAGCTTATGAGGATGTAATAACTAAAGCTGGAAGAGTACCTATTACTTATGAAATTAAAGATGTGTTTAGTCAAAAAATTCAATTAGATGTTATTGAGAGGCTTTTTGCAGAACATCCAGATGTGGATGGTGTGTTTACGAGTGATGATCTAATGGCTTCTACACTATTAGAAGCGGCTAATAGAAAAGGAAAGGATATAATAATAGTCGGTTATGATGGTGCGTCAACTACTCGATTATTATTGCCAAACTTAAAAACAATTCAGCAGCCTGTTCAGTTAGTAGCGGAAACATCTATAAAAGCACTTGTTGAAATAGTTGAAAAAGGTAAGTTGGAGTCGATGCCATTTGAAACGAAATTACCAGTTAAGTTAATAACCTAAATAGGTTTAACAAAGTAGAGACCCGAAGATAATTTATCGCAGTGTAACTGGCTGGCCGACAACAACACCACGTCCTGTGGCATTGTCGGCACTAACACATCCTGTGCGTCGTAAGACTCCCACTTCAAGCAATAAGGGAATACGTCATGTCTAAGTGGGAGATCCAACAACCAATAACGGCCCGATTGGTTCAACTAAGGGTTCAGTGGTGGAGAGAGGAAACAGACTAAGTTCGCGACGTCGTGTCGCAACGTCTGGGATTGCGATTACTCATCCCATCGAAGTGATTTGCACTAGCATATCCTATGCGTCGAAACCCCACTGAACGAAGTTTCACTTTATCAACCCATTTCAAGTATAATTTAATTATTGAAAAATAAGACCAAAGCGGGTGATTTTCATAAAAACAACAGATGAAATTCTCACGTGGTTATCATCGTGGCAAGGAGGAAAAAATGACTACCATCTATACCTATTGGGGAGAGGCAAAAGTAAAATTAACATGGAAGATGGCAAAAAAATTGCCGTCTAAACAACTGATTACTAGTGTTCACGGCATGTGTTTCAAAGAGGAACAGCTTCTTTTTGTCCATTTAAACGAACGAGGATGGGATATGCCTGGCGGGCATCTTGAATCAGGGGAAACACCGGAAGAATGTTTCAAACGCGAGGCATATGAAGAAGCTTACGTTACCGGTGATTGTTCTCTGCTCGGCTATATTGAGGTTGACCATGCAGACAATCCTCTGTGGGATCCGAAAGGTCTTTATCCAAAATTGGGATATCAGATATTTTACCGCATGGATATTAATCAATTCCATCCATTTAAAGCCGATTACGAATCTAGTGAGAGGATATTGATTAGTCCAAAGGAGGTAACTAATTATTATCACAAGTGGAATAGAGTGTACCAGAGTATACTAGATACAGCTATGAATAGATCATGAGACAGGCTTTGCCTGTCTCTTTTTTAAACGAATTTTAAACAAACCACCTACCTCATTTTAACTTTGCCCCTCTATGATGAAGGTAGAGGTGATTAGGATGGAATATATTGTAGAAACCAATCAATTAACAAAACAATTCGGAAAAGAGAAGGCTGTAGATGGGGTGGAAATCCGAATACCCAAAGGAGAAATCTATGGTTTTCTGGGACCAAATGGGGCGGGCAAGACGACGACTATTCGGATGCTGCTGGGGTTAATGCGGCCTAGTTCTGGTTCGGTACATTTGTTTGGCAAGGATTTAAAAAATAACCGCATTGCTATTTTAAAACGTGTTGGATCATTAGTGGAGAATCCATCTTATTATCCACATTTAACAGCTTACGAGAATCTAGAAGCGATTCGAAAAATTGTCGATGTACCACGGGCAAGGATGAAAGAAGTGTTGAAACTGGTCCGCCTTCAAGATGCTGCTAATAAAAAAGTAAAAGGCTTTTCGCTAGGGATGAAGCAGCGCTTAGGAATTGCTGCTGCTTTGTTACATCAGCCAGAACTGTTAATTTTAGATGAACCTACTAATGGGTTAGACCCTTCCGGTATTATTGAAATGCGTAAGCTCATCAAGCAATTACCTGAGAAATATGGCATAACAGTGGTGATTTCCAGTCATTTACTATCTGAAGTTGACCAAATGGCTACAACAGTTGGTGTGATATCTAAAGGGAAGATGATTTTTCAAGATTCGATCGAAGCGATGCGGCGAATTGCTCAAGCCTCGATTCATTTAAGAGTGAATGATCCTAAGGCAGTACATCAAGCCTTGCTTGTATATGGGCAAAAGGCAGATATAAAGGAAAATAGTGTCGCAATCCAGACAACTGCTGATGAAGAGGTGGCCTCTATCGTCCAATATCTTGTAGAGCAAGGCTTTGCCATCTATCGGGTGGAAGAAGAGAAGCGATCTTTAGAGAATATCTTTTTAGAGATGACAAAGGAGGAACAAATAAGATGATCCTTCGGTTACTGGCGGTTGACTTTTTGAAAATCAGACGTAAAGGCCTCTGGCTGTTAACTTTTATTGGACCAATCGGTGTGGTAGCTTTGCAGATGGTCAATTATGGTGTCCGAAAAGACTATTTATTCTCACTGACAGATGATCATTGGCAGCAGTATATTGGTAATGTTAGTGCCTTCACACCACTTGCTATCATATTAGGAATTGTTATTTTGACCTCTTTTATGGCGAGTATTGAAGATGAAACAAATGCCTGGAAGCAATTAATTGCCTTGCCGGTGTCCAAGCGGGAAGTGTATTTATCCAAATTCACGATGATTAGCTGTCTGTTATTTGTGTCATCGATTATTCTGCTGCTAATGACGTATTTTTATGGGTTAACATTAGGTTTGGGAGAAGATATTCCTTATCTGCAAATCATCCAGTACAGCCTGCTGCCTTTTTTTGCTTCCTTACCAGTGTTGGGATTGCAGCTTTGGCTGGCGACAGTCTGCACAAATCAAGCAATTCCTACTACAGTGGGAGTGATCAGTGTGATCTTTGCCTATTCTGCTATGTACTTGCCGGATTGGGTGATTTGGAAATGGCCGAGTTTGGATAATCAATGGGATCAGCCTTATCTTAATGGGTTAATGGGGATTGCAATGGGACTGGCCATCTATCTCATCGGCATGACGGATTTTAAACGAAGGGATGTTAAATAAATGTTATCTATTATGAGATCGGAATGGTATAAATTAAGAAAATCGTGGGTAATCTGGCTGTTATTTATCCCGCCATTAATTGGTTTATTTCTCGGACAAATCAGCATGGGGGATATAGGGGAAGCAAATCAATGGATAATAAAGCTGGTGATGGCAAATGCAACCTATGCTTTACTTTTCTTGCCTTTAATTACTGGAGTAGTAGCAGGCTTTATTTGCCGCTATGAACATCAGGAAGGGGGATGGAAACAGTTATTAGCATTACCTGTGACAAGAGGGAAGGTTTACTTGACCAAATATATTTTGGTATTGTTCCTTGTTCTTACCATGCAATTACTCTATTTAGGGTCTATGTTAATATTAGGCGCCATTCAAGGTATTACAGATCCCTTCCCTTGGGAAATTGTCTGGAGGAGTATTTTGGGCGGCTGGGTAGCAACGTCTCCGCTTGTGGCCTTACAGTTATGGATGTCGATGATTTTTAAAAATTTTGCGGCACCATTTTCGATTAATGTCATTTTTACATTGCCTTCCTTATTAGTGATTAATTCCGAGCGGTTCGGTCCTTATTATCCATGGGGACAGCCATTTTTGATGATGAATATTGGCGGTGAGGGGGACAATTTCTTTTTTATCCCTTGGGAGCAGCTGTTAATGGTTGTAGGCGGCAGCTTTATTGTATTTTTCTTCGGTGGTTATTTATATTTTCAACGTAAAGCTGTTTGAATAAGAAAGGAGTCGGGAGGGATGAACTAACATCCCGCAGCTGCCAGCCTTAAAACTGTTTATTGCATCTGTCAATAGCTTTTCGATCGTTTTCCACCCTTGTAATAAGGGTGGTTTTTTGGTGCAAAGAAAAAGAAGCTGGAGGCCAATCCAACTTATCTTTCTACCCTTACTTTTAATTTAAAAGCAGGATGTTACAAAAAAACCTCCACCTCCCTGCTCCACCTTTTTGCTTTTTTTGTAGAAAGGGTTGATCACAATGAATTGGAAAACAGGTATCATAAATAAGAGTGTACATAAGGAGAGAGAGCAGACTCTTTTTTTATTGTCTGGCTGAAATCTCCATATAAACAGAGGTGTGTTAGCAAAAAAATGATAAAACTATTAACATTCCTCAGTATTCAAGGGAAGAGAGACTTCGTTAGAATAGATATATTCTAGTAAAGCAGCAACATACGAGTAATTCATTTAAAGATTACATATGTATCGTGTTTTTCTATGCTACCTTTACCTGATTCCAATTGCGGAGCACACTATCTTAAGCAGCTCTGTAAATGAGAGTATAAAAAATAGAAAGGATGAATGTATTTGCGAAAGATTAGGAGGAAGTCACGAGTATGGCTAGTCATGTTAGTGCTGTTACTTGTATGGGCACCGATGACAACGTTAGCAAAGACTGGCGTGCAAAAGGAGGGACTTAATTATGTCTCATTAGGTGATTCTTTGGCAGCAGGGCAATTATCAAATGGACAAATTGGGATTGGTTATGCAGGTAACATTGTGAATGATTTAGAAGCTAAAGGATATGATGTGAATTTTTATAACAAAGGTGTATCTGGCGCAACTTCAGCAGAAGTGCTGGCACAGCTAAATGCACTGGAGTTAGCGGAAGCGGATATTGTCACGGTTAGTGCTGGGGCAAATGACCTCTTGAGAGAAGTGGATATGTCAAAGGTTGCCTTATTTGACCCTGCTTATTTGAACCCAGAGTCTGTAGCTGAAATGAAAAATGACGTTGCAAGTGGTGCTAACCTAGAAATTGAGACTGCTATAGGACTGGCAGAGGAATCAATTAATGAGGCTGCTGGAAATATACATGCTGTGAACATAATAGTCAGTGAATTAGCAGAACAAATAGCACCGTTTGAGGCATTGTTACCAGATGGTGTGAAAGAAGCAATTGTGTCTGTTACAAGCAATTTAGCAAGCGTACAAGAAAACATGGGAAATATAGAAAATAATATACAAAAGACAAAAGAAGACTTTCTAATTGATGAGGACAACTCTAGGGAGTTATTACGTACTATATCCGATGAGCTAGGAGCTGTATCAGGGGATTTAGACAGAATTAATCAAGCTATCACAGTGCTTGCAACAGAAATGGATAATTATGCAGCTCTTTTCCCTGAAATAGCAGATAGTATAGCGACAGCAGGAACATTGAACACAAGCGCTAAAGAACAGATAGATACAGCAAAAATTATGATCGATGATGCCTCGATTAAAGTCAGTGAATACGATGAGCGGATAAGGCACATTGATAGTTTAGTAGCAAATGCACAAGAAGTACAGCAAATGCTTGCAAGCCTTCCGAGCAAGCTAGAAGCTACTGGCCAAAATACAGGTCAAATAGTTGCGGCAGTGAAACAAGCAAATCCAGAGGCGCAAGTGTATGTACTAGGCTATTATAATGCTTTACCTTATTTATCACCAGAGCTACAAACGTACACGGTACCATTATTAGCTGGTTTAAACGATGCGAATCAAGCAGCTGCAACGGCAACAGGAGCAACCTTTGTCCCTACTTTTGATCTGTTTGCAGGGAAGCACGAGGCATACCTCCCTAATCCGGCAGATATCCATCCAAATGAAGCAGGTTATCGTGTGATGGCGGATGCATTTATGGGTAGAATAAGTGAGTCATTCCCAGAAGTAACAGAACCAACACCTGATCCAGAGCCAACACCGGACCCAGAACCAACGCCTGACCCAGAGCCAACACCGGATCCAGAGCCAACGCCTGACCCAGAGCCGACACCAGGCCCAGAGCCAACACCGGATCCAGAGCCAACGCCAGGCCCAGAACCTGCTCCAAGCGAGTTAGAGATTAATTTAGGCGAAGAAATGGCTGTAAATAAAGGGCAATGGATCTATATTGCCGGAACAGAAGTAAGATTATTATTACCGAATGACCTTCCAGATGGTACAACCCTTACGGTAACTGTGACAGATGAGGAACTACTTGCAAAGGCAGAAAATCTCAGTCAAATTGGCGATGTCTTGGATTTCTCCTTTACATTTCCAAGCGGGTTTGAGGATTATCAAGGCAGTTATCAGCTGATTATGGGGTATGATAACAATACCACAGGTGAAGTAAACATCTATTACTTCAATGAGGTTACAGGTACATGGGAAAATCAAAAGGGTACAGTGGATTCAGAAGCACAAGAAGTGAGTTTAGTTGTGTCACACTTTTCTAATTATGGTGTGTTTGCTCATGCAGAAACTCCAATTCCTGAAGATCCAGAAGATCCAAAGCCTTCAGATGGATCGGGTGATCCGAAAGACAATAAAACGTCAAATGGAACAGATGATAAGCAAAAAGAAGAGACGCCTGGACCTAAGGAGTCTGGAAATGACGATGATAATGATAATGAAACAGCAGCTGGAGATAATAACCAGCGTGATACTACAGATAAGCAAGATGAAAAGTATTTTGGTCTCTTACCACAGACAGCGACAGATCAATATAATCTATTGCTAGCAGGAGTATTGCTTATTGGTGCAGCTGTTATGATGTGGTATATGCAAAGAAGAGGCAGAGCAGTAGAATAATAGATAAAGTAAAAAACCAGAGATATTTCTTTGGTTTTTTATTTGCGATTTTTTTTCGTTATAATAGAAGCAAGAACTTAACGGAAAGGACATGCTATTTTGCAAAATCGAGCTATTTGTTGTTATAAATTTGGTGAACCTATGAAGGTATTACAGATAGAGCCACGGGAGATTGAACCGCCAAAAGCGACCGAAGTATTAGTTCGAATGCTGGCTCGGCCAATTAACCCCTCTGATATGATCCCGGTCCACGGCAGCTATGCCAATCGAATATTACTGCCTTTCACGCTCGGTTATGAAGGGGTAGGGATAGTGGAAGATGTCGGATCAGCCGTTAGCAAAACACTGATAGGAAAACGCGTATTACCATTGCGCGGGGAAGGCACATGGCAGGATTTTGTCAACGTGCCAGTAGAGTTGATTGTGATTGTGCCGGATGAGATCCCTGATATAATTGCTGCCCAACTTTATATCAATCCCATTACGGCATGGGTGACAAGTGTGGAAAAACTGCGATTAAGGCAAGGTCAGATCCTGTTGATCAATGCTGGCGGGTCCGCAATTGGTCATATTTATGCCCAGCTATCAAACATTTTAGGCTTTCGTCTCATTGCAGTGACCAGAAACAGCCAACATACACAAAACCTGTTAGAACTTGGCGCAAGTGCGGTTATAGATACCTCCAGACATTCTCTCTACCAAACAGTCATAGATCTGACCAATGGTCTGGGTGCCAACGCAGCTATCGATTCCATTGGGGGACAGGCTGGTGAGGAGCTGGCAGCCTGTGTGCGTTCAGGCGGTCAATTTATCAATATTGGTTTATTATCCGATTCTTCAATTAATTGGCAGGGATTACATGCCAATTTTCATGCTGATATTTTTCATCTAAGGCATTGGAACGATCAAGTTTCTAATGAAACATGGCAGCAGACTTTTCAACAAATCATTCATTTGGTTGAAAACCAGCACTTAACACTTATGTCAGTAAAAGCTTCCTATGATCTAGCAGATATACATCAAGCACTTGCAGTTGTTTCTGATCAGCGCAAGGGGAAGGTGTTGTTAACTAGTTATTGATGTGAAAATTATTTACCCGATGAAAGTCATTCATTTTTGGTCGGGTGCTGGCTGCTTATACCAGCTATACTGGAATCAACGGAAGGAGGGGATGGAAATGTTGAAAGGAATGAATCAAGCCATGCAGTATATCGAAGAACATCTGGATAAAGAGATAGAGGAACGAGAATTAGAGAAAATCACTGGGACATCCATTTACCATTTCCGCAGATTATTTACCTTTTTATCAGGTATGACACTGACAGCTTATATTCGCAATCGCCGGCTGTCAAATGCTGCTTTTGATTTATTACGTGAAGGTGTAAGTGTCACTGACACAGCCTTTAAGTATGGTTATGATTCTGTCGATGGGTTTTCGCGTGCTTTTCGCGAATGGGCAGGATTCAGCCCTTCTGAAGTTAAACAGCAACAAAGACAGCGGTTGCGGACATTTCCAAAACTTACCTTCCAATTAACGATTCAAGGAGGAATAAATATGGATTATAAAATCGTAGAGAAAGAAGCGTTTAAGGTCATTGGTGTTAGTAAACGGGTGCCAGTTCAGTTTGAAGGAGTCAACCCAGAAATTGAACAATTGGCAAAAAGCATTACTGATAAGCAGTGGGAAGTTATGCATCGGCATGCCAATATCGAACCAAAAAAAGTGATAAATGCTTCTTATAATTTTGATAGTGATCGAATGCAGGAAGCAGGGTTGCTAGATCATATGATCGGCATGCTTACAACGGAGGAAGATCTGTTTGAAGACGTGGATGTATTAGAGGTGCCAAGTCAGACTTGGGCGATTTTTTCCTCTCAAGGTGAATTCCCCAAAAAACTTCAGGAAACATGGGCGAAGATTGCCTCAGAGTGGCTGCCCGCTTCTGACTATCAGTTAGTGGAAGCACCAGAAATATCGTATATCGAAGATTATACAGACCTTGATAATGTGTACAGTGAGATTTGGATAGCTGTTAAGAAGAGAGGTACGGTATAACTGTATGAGTAGGGATACGGCATATTACTAAAAAACGCTTGGATAATGATCCAAGCGTTTGCGTTATTCTATGGTTATCAATTGTTTAACTATCGCAGCAGTTTAGCAGACGATTCGAGATGGCTCTTTGTTCAACAAAAGCGTTCGATCGCTTAATACAAACATTAGCACTTTAAATATGGGTATATGTATTTTTTATAAGATACTTAATTATTTCTTACATATTATAGCAGGTGTTTCATCTTCTTTGGTAAAGGTCTGGATTCCAATAACATTGGTGCGAAATCACTCATATTGAATTAGAAAGGATATACTCAAAAATGGAGATTAAGAATTTAATTAGAGTTAAGATAAGACAGGAATTGAGAGGTTGGCTTGAGAAAAATTCAAATACGACAAGGTATTGTTAAGGAATGGTAAGCCTGAATGAACAAACTGAAGTCACGGAAGCATTATGCTTTGGTTGGATTATTGATGGTATAAAGAGGAAATATCAGATATTGAACCGGCTCAAAGGCTTTCTCCAAGAAAGAAAATAAGTAATTGGACAGAATTAAATAAAGGAAGGGTAAGGAATCCAACTGGGAAGGTGGCCATATCCAAAACAGGGCAATGGTTATGAACCACCTTCTACTTCTGATGAACTGAAAGATAGAGTGTTAAAGTACCTTAAGTGAATGGGAACTTACACACTTTATTTGACAAACCCTATCCATCAGGAATCTTCAAAGCTGACCTATAAACATTTTATTTGTACAGCTTCATTGCTTCCTCAAGAAAGTTCAAATATTTAGAAACAAAACCTTTTGGCTTCATAATTTTAACTTTATTACCAAATCCGGCTATAAATTGGTAGGAAAATTGATTCTCAGGCAATTCAATTGTCGCAAGGTAACTTCTTGTATTTACTTTTGTAACGGCATTTTTTCCGTATCTCTCGATAAATTGATCCCTTACAGCAACATCTATCGATAGTTGTACAGTAACCAAATTTTGTTGTACATTGTGTTTTTTTTCATCCTTAAATTCCATTTCAGGCCTTGGGACAAAAAAACCGTCTTTTTGGATATTTATTATTCTCGTCAATTTAAACGTTCGATAGTCTTCGCGTTCTAAACTATAACCAATAAGATACCAATGCATTTCACTTAAATGTAATTTATAGGGTTCTACGACTCTATAAGTTATGTTTCCTTTTTGGTCTACATACTCAAACCTTAATAACAAATTATTCTCAATTGCCTTCTTGATAAATAAAATTTCTTCCTTAATCTGACTTCTTCCAACCCAATCATAAAAAGATACACCAAGTTTTGGGAAAATATCTTTGCTGGCCATTCCTTTGATTTTTTGAATAGTCGTTTGAATCTCTTGATTCGTAATCAGTCCTTCAAAACCACCTAAAGCTACGAGTATATTTTCAATATCCTTGTGATTTAGTAATCGTTTATCAAATTTATAACCTTCCATTAGCGCATACCCCCCTTTAGCACCGTATTCCGCATAAATTGGGATGTTTGCATAACTTAGTGCTTCCATATCGCGTTGAATTGTTCGTTTCGTTACATTAAAAAGTCGACTAAATTCTGATGCCGAAACAACTTCTTTTTGTAACAAGATCATCACTATCGAGATAAGTCGTTCAATTTTTTTCATATTCCCCTCCCGTATACGACATGATGTTGTCGCCTATGTCCTATTATACTTCAAATATGAAAAGGAGGAGTAAAGTTATGAAAGCAATATCTTATCTACAATTTGATGGAAGAGCAGAAGAAGCGTTAGCCTTTTATGAAAAGTCATTACAAGCAACAAATGTAAAAATGGTGAGATTTGGTGCTTTTGCTCAAGATCCAAATGCCCCATTAACGGTAGAAGAACAAAACATGATTATGGAATCTCGTATTGAGTTTTCAGGGAATATTTTAATGATCTCTGATGTTCCGCCTTTTATGCAAGCTACGGCAGGCGAAATCACAACAGGTAATACCGTCTTAATCAGTATTATTGATGCTGTTCCAGAAATGAATAGACAATGTTTCGAAAAGCTTTCGGAAGGTGGTACTGTGATTATGCCGATATCTTCTACACCATGGTCAGCAAGTTTTGGAATGTTAATCGACAAATTTGGTGTAATGTGGAAATTCAATAGTGATGCGAGTAAATTTCTAGATGGTTTCGTAGATTAAATCAGTGCAGTAAAAGGAATTATCAGATATGTTGTTATTCCATGAGAAATATAATGGAGGATAAGGAAAGGGTGATAGCAGATTCAGATTTCTTTTTGAGGTGTTTTGGTACAGGAGGAAATGTTACTGATAATCAACAAAAAGGAGAACTTATCTTTTTAGATGCTTATCCAAAAAGGAATATAAAATCTTTAGAAATTAGATGTACAAACGGTTCATTATCAAGATTACTATACTTCTCAAGGGCCTAAAGCACCCACTGATGATCAACAGCCAGTACCGATTTATTAATCAACTGTTGGTAAAGTTAATTTGGAAATTATTATTGGAACCTTAAATAACGGTTTTTGAAAAAGGGCATTTAGATAAGTGGTATCAGCTTATTCTGCTAAAAAATCAGTTTAATAGCCTTAACAGAGTTGCCTTTGATTAGAGGTTAACGCTGATTAGGGCTATTTGCCATGGTGTTTAATTAAGGCTACCGCTGCAAATTGAGCAATAAGATTGAGACTAATTCGTAGTAGTAAAGTATGGAAGTTGCTAATTCTGGCATTACTTTTAAAGAGTTGTAACTTGTACTATGTATGGCCTTCATAAAGGGTGTGACCGTTACGATTTTATACGTGGTTTGGAACATAATGTATTTCAATCCACACATCACACAAGGATGTGACAGCGCTCATCATAACCCTTTGCGCACCAAGACTTGAAAATATAAAAAGTGCTAACCGCTTCCATCTATTCCACTTGCCTCCACGATAGCTGTTTCCATCTTTTAGTGAGGTGCCAACCTTCCTAGTATTTTATGTTTGCCTAAGGTTAGCACAAAATAGATCTATCCAATTATTCATTTATGTAAGCCCACTCTATCATTATACTACGATTTCCAATCTTTCTTTAAATTTGCCCATTTTACTCACAGATTAAAGCCTCACTAGATCAAAATCATAACCATACCCCGTTCACAAACTAACCATTTGCCTACTTGCATCAATCCGCTTTTTTTACTATCAGGAATACCTCCTCATTATCCTATATAGAACGAAAATTCAGAAAATTTCCGCATTTTGCAGAAAAAATATATAAATATAGATTGCAAAATATAAATCCATCCTCTATAATGAAAATGATTCTCATTATCAATTAAAAAGAGGAGGTGAACAGTTGAATAATGAACAACAGAGCAGGATAGGTGGAAATAGAACATCTTATGTATTGATTATGATCTGCCTTTTCTGTGGTATTGCAATTACAGCAGTATATTCCGTTTCCATCGGACAGGTTCAGATCCCGTTTCAACAATCGAGGCAGATTGTACTACATACTATCACGAATGGTCATTTTGGATCTTTGGACCAGGTGGAGAGTGATTCATATACAAACATCATTATGCAAGTGCGGATGCCTCGGGTCATCTTCGCCTTATTAATTGGAATGGGGCTTTCTTTATGTGGGGTAGTCATGCAAGCTATCGTTCAGAATCCATTAGCCGACCCATATATACTGGGGATCTCATCTGGTGCTTCATTAGGAGCTACCTTTGCTATTCTAGTTGGATTTGGCAGCGGGGCAATCTTAGCACAATTGGGTGTAGCCTTTGGTGCGTTTGTCGGGGCAATCATTACTTCGGCTTTAGTTCTGCTCCTTTCTAGTATTGGAGGAAAAGTAACTTCTATCAAGTTGGTCTTATCAGGAGTTGTGATTGGTGCCTTATGTGGCTCTTTATCAAGTTTAATTATTTTCTTTGCCAATGATGCAGAAGGTATTAAAAATGTAACGTTCTGGACAATGGGTAGTTTGGCTTCCTCAAGTTGGAGCAAGGTTCCGATTTTGGCCATCACCGTGGCCGCAGGCTGTGCTCTTTTCCTTTTTCAACACCGGATATTAAACACAATGCTGTTAGGGGATGAATCAGCGGTTACCTTAGGCATTAATTTAAGTTTATTTCGCAAGTTATACATGATTATTGCCGCATTGATTGCTGGAACGATGGTTGCCTATTCAGGAATGATTGGCTTTGTAGGTTTAATTATTCCACATATTTGCCGGGGGTTGTTTGGCTCTGATCATAAGCGTTTAATGCCATCTGCGCTTTTATTAGGAGGTCTATTCTTAATGTGGGCAGATGTATTATCACGTATCTTAGTAGAGAATGTGGAATTGCCGATCGGTATTCTAACATCTGTTATTGGATCACCATTATTTATCTACATGATCGTAAAACGAGGTTATAACTTTGGAGGGTAGTATATGCAATTAGTAGTGGAGCAGTTAGAGACGAAGCTTGGAAAAAAAGATATCGTCAAAAATATATCTCTGTTAGTTGAGAATCAAAAGTTTGTTGGCTTAATTGGTCCTAATGGCTGCGGAAAATCAACATTATTAAAAAGTATCTATAAAAGTATCCTGCCACATAAAGGTTCTGTGCACTTAGATGATATGAATTTACTGCATGCTCCGCAAAAGAAAATCTCTCAACGATTAGGAGTAGTTGGGCAATTCAATGAAATGCATTTTGATTTAACTGTCCATCAAATGGTGTTATTGGGAAGAACTCCTCATAAAAAACTGCTAGAAGTGGATAATCAGACAGATATGGAAATAGTGGAAGAAGCATTAAGACGGACTAATCTATTAGCATATAAAGATCGAAGCTATCTTTCCCTGTCTGGCGGTGAGAAGCAGCGTACAATTTTGGCGCGTACGATTGCCCAACAGCCAGAATTTATGATCTTGGATGAGCCGACAAACCACTTAGATATTCGCTATCAATTAGAAATACTGCAATGTGTAAAAGCATTAAATATAGGAGTGCTGGCAGCCTTGCATGATTTGGAGATGGCAGCTCAATATTGTGATTATATCTATGCCATTCATGAGGGAGCAATATATGCAGAAGGAACACCGGAAGAGGTGCTGACCCCTGAAACCATTAGTAAATTATATCAAATAAAATGTAGAACCTATACAAATCCAGTGACCAATCAACTTGGGTTTGTTTATCAAAATAGACTCTCGGAATTTCAAGAGTGAAAATGACCCAATTTCCATAAAATCACTGGAAATAAAGCTTAATCCAGGCAAACAACGGTCATTTTCATG
>NZ_JAFBFA010000002.1 GCF_016909015.1 Gracilibacillus alcaliphilus | reverse complement strand
ACATCAGGCGATGGGCTTCTTCCTCCATTTCAATGACATTCGTTGTATCCTTTATTAATTCATATAGTTTTGATATAATTAGTTCCATGAGAAGGCCTCTTTCGTAAATGTATTATGCCCTGCAAAGCATACATTTTATGATAGAGTACCTTCTCTTTTTTGGCTAGGGGATTTTTTATCACTTTCGAGTATTATTTTACACATACTAACTGTTTATCATAAGTAATAAGCGAAAAAAACAAGAAGACCCATGTTCATCCACATAGGTCTTCAAAGTTAGCTTGTTTTTTTCATATGTGATTTAATATAGTGTAAAAACTCCTCTGCTTTTTGTTCCGGGGCTTTGGTAGCCAGACTGACGGTTACAAACACAAGAAAAGCAACTGCCAGTCCCCAGATTCCCGATTTCAAGCCAAACAATAGACCACCCGTAATCTCGATATAAATAACGAGCAACCCGCTAATCACAATACTGCTGATCACACCAGCTGCTGTACCCTTTTTCCAAAAGAAGGTTCCGATAATAGCAGGCACCACCACGATCAGCCCCGCTGAAGACGAAACCGATAAGACAGCAATCAAATCAAGCTGCAGCTGGGCAAACAAGTAGGCCAGAATGGCGATAATCGGAATGACGATCTTCCCCACTGCCAACTGTTTGCGATCAGTAGTCCCTTTTTTCATATTTGCATAAATATCTCGTGAAAATAAGGAAGACAAGGTTAACAAAATTGAATCAATCGTTGAAATGGCCGCTGCCATAATCCCCACCATGACCAACACACCGAGTATAGGCGGGATAATATCGGATGACAGCAAGGTAGGTGTTGCCATATCCGGGTTATCCAAATTTGGATATAAGATACTTGCCGAAAAACCCCATACAACGGATACAAAGGTATAGATTAAGCCAAACACTAAAAAACCCAGCAGCATATGCCGCATACTTCTTAACGAGGCCGGCATATATAAACGCTGGCTGACTTGCGGATTGGAGATACTAAAGAAAAACCATGGGATCGTCAATCCTAAGAAAGTCCAAAAATCAAAAAAGCCATTTCCAGGCACAGTATATGCTTGCGGATCATTTGCTTCAATCGCGTCAGCAAATGATTGAAAGCCACCCAGATGCTGAATCAGCAGCAGCACAACAATCGTAGATGAAATAATCATAACGATCGATTGCAAAGCGTCTGTCCAGGCAACCGAACGTATCCCTGCGATATAGGTAAACACCAAGGCCAATACCGTTGCAATCAGGACACCTGTTGTATGGGAAATCGCATTTCCTGTTACCCCCTGCAGTAAGTAACCAATTCCTGTTAATTGAACAGCACTGTATGGAATCAAAAACAAACAGCTTGAAACAGCCGAAACAATTGCAACAGCTTTATTCTGGTAACGGTCACCCAACATTTCAGATGGAGTCACATAGCCATACTTCTTGCCAACCAGCCAGAAACGTGGGCCAAAGATAGCGACAAGTGATACTCCAACAATATAAATAATTTCAAAACCATAGGCGCCAATTCCTCCATTGTATGTCAAGCCCGCCAAACCGACTAACATAAAAGCACTGAAGGTAGTGGCACTATAACTCATCGCAGATATAAAACCATTCAACTTGCGGTCACCAATAAAATAACTGGCCATACTTTGCTGCTTACCTGTTCGTGACAACCAGGCAATAATGATACCAAACAAAACATAAAGGGCAATAATCGTCCATATTAAGCCGACATTCATTCTTTGTCACCCCAAGCTTCTGTCAATTTCACATTGATCAAGATCGCAATAATGGCTAGGACTGTCCATACAAGAAAGCTGCCATACCATTTGGTGACATGTTGAAAGATTGTGTAAGGAATCACATAACAGCTTATAACAATGATCAAAATGATTGTTCCCCATATCTTTTCTTTTTTATTCATCTTCCTCACCCTTCTTATTCATTGCAGTACAAACCATAAGTAAAGGATAAAGTCCCTCGCCTCTGGCTGTCTTATATTATCATGCTCTTAATTATACACAATAATATACAAGTGTAAAGACACTTGTCGTATTTTTTAATATTTTTCAGTTTTTTTGTCTAAGCATTATTATTGTCTGTGTATGAGGATAGAGATAAAGAGACTGTTGCAGGTTTTAAATCAGATGCCGGGGATATCTTATTCACGCCTTGAGGAGATGGTTTTTGATCGGATGCCAAGGCTATTCTATCCTTTTCATGCTATGATTCCATTTAGTGAAACCGACTTAGAAAGTGGAAAAAGGATGTCTTATGTGCAGGTTCTTTCCCATCACAAACCATAATCAAAATAAACCATCCAACATACAAAAAAGCTGTTACAACATGTACATTGTGCAACAGCTCCCTTATGACAACGGAATAAATCATTTCTTTAGAGGAAAATATTATACAACTTTTGTTATCGTTATTATTTTGCTGTGAAACGTCATCAATCAAACCCTTAAGCCTGTTTGGTAAATATAGGCGATAAAACCTGTACACGTTTGGCCTACTTTTTTTGATTGGATGAGTAACCTTGAGCTGCTTTATTTCTAATATGGATGTTATACCAAAGCAGACCAATAATCAGCAAAATAATAACAATCGCTGGCACGCGGATAATTCCTGAAAAATCTAAAACCATTAAAATAATTAATCCAATTAATAATGGGGTTCGGAATCGACTATAGGACATAAAATGCTCCTTTACATTGTAATTGCTTTCATTTATATTGTAGCATAAAATTAATCTGCAAAGAATCCCTTGTCTCTTCCTGACAAGGGATTTAATCATTTATTTAATGGCAAGACAGTCATCTGCTCTGTCATCACCTTTTACTGTACAACAAGGGTTGCAACCATGTCGTTGTGACCTGTTCCGCAAGGGATAGAACATCTAATCGTATATTCACCAGCTTCTAATGTGGCTGTGGCAGAACCATCTCCATCAATTGCAATATCTGTACCATCAATTTCGATACCATGATATCCATCTTCATTAGATAGATTTACCACTACTTCTCCAGCAGAAGCGGTATATTCTTCTTGATCAAATTCCCAGTTGCTAGCTGTTATGTTTACTGCTTCTCCATTTTCATTCGTTTCTGTTTCTGGCGATGTGTTGTTTTCTGTATCATCGCCGCCACAAGCAGCTAACATAAGAGCAAGCGATAATGTGGTAATCCCTAACCATATTTTTTGCATGATCATTCTCCTTTTTTCGTTTCCTATTTCATTGTTACCTTAAATGATAACTTTCATACTCAGCTTATTTATCTATACACCATCATTATACTAGCAGGACATTCGTTTATCTACCGTCTGGGAAATGTTTCATAAAAGGTTCATAAAGTGATATTTTAATATAGGCAGGTAATACTTATCCCAATGTTAATAATGTAAGAAACTATATCAAGATGCGATAAAAACTCTTTTATCCACCTTTATTCTATTGTAAACTAGATTGTTGAAGTGTTTAAAGGAGGCAGAAAATGATAATAAAAAAATGGTCGATTTCATTCACCATGTTACTACTCCTGCTGGCTGGCTGTGGAATCGCTCCATTAGACGCAGGATCTTACACTGGTGATCAAGAGCTTGAAACAGCACAAGTGGAGCGAATCGTAGACGGCGATACATTACGAATTACATACAACGGTAAAGAAGAGACCCTGCGATTGCTATTAGTCGATACGCCGGAAACCAAACACCCCAGCATGCCGGTCCAGCCCTTTGGTCCAGAAGCATCTGAATATGCAGTAGAGATGCTGGCTGGAAAAGAGATTGGCCTTGAATTTGACGGCCCTGAGCGTGATAAATATGATCGGTTATTGGCATACATATGGGTTGATGGGGAAAATTTTAACCAATTGCTATTAGAGAACGGCTTGGCACGCTATGCTTATGTCTATGATCCGCCATATATACATGAAGAGGAGATGGAACAGGCAGAACAAGCGGCTAGAGAAGCAGGCATTGGTATCTGGAGTTTGGATGGTTATGTCACTGATCGAGGTTTTGATCATGAGAAGGTCGAAGAAGTACAAAACGACATTTCCCCTGCAAAAAATGCAGAGGTCTATTATAAAAATTGTTCTGAAGCACGAGAAGCTGGAGCTACACCGCTTTATGAAGGAGACCCGGGTTATGGTGTCCATATGGATGGCGATCGTGACGGTGTTGCTTGTGAATAATCAAAAGCCTGTGGATCAGATCGCTCCGCAGGCTTCTTATCTCAGTGAGAACGACGTGCTTCCCATTCTGATTTGGTAATTCCCATCTCAATCAAACTCCAATACTCTTCTCCATTCTTTCTAGCTTTGTGCAGATAATTTTCTTCTTGAAAACCGACCTTTTTATAACAAGTAATGGCAGAGGTATTAAAGTCTAATACCAATAAATTAATTTTATCCAATGCTAATGTATCAAAGGCAAATTGCAACAGGTTGGTCATCATTTGGGTGCCATAGCCTTTCCCCCTGGCGTTATCTGCACCAACCAATACCTTTCCTGCTACAGCAAAACCTTGTTCCCGGTCTACATCCCGCAAGGAAATATGACCGATCACTTCCTCTGTTGTCTGGTTCACTGCCTTGAAAATATATTTCTGGGCATTCTCTTGGTTTGCCCCTTGCAGATAAGCTGCCAATTGTTCTTTTGTTAGTGGATAGGAAAAACCAGGCCCTCCCCATTGCAAACAGAATGCCGGACTTGGAATCCAAGCCATTAATTGTTCGAAATCATCTTCGGTAAAATATTCTAAAGTTACCATAACGCATACCCCTCTATATCCCGTACCGTGATCATTTTGTATGCTTCATTATACTATGATTTGGACTAGAAGGGAATCTTTCTTGGACGAATCTATACTGACTATTCCACGTTCACATTAGTGTTACTGCCTGCTGATTGAATAATAGCGTCGATAACCTTTTGATTGATATAGCCATCATAAAAAGTCGGCATGTGCTGAACTGAACCATGAGAGAGCAGTTCCACAAAATCACTTACCAGTGTCTTTTTATACTTATCGGGTACTTTTTCTGTCTGAAAAGCTGGCTTCTTTTCGGCTCCATCTGCTGAGCAAATATCAATTTCCTTTGGTCGCTCAATATCCACATGTATCGTTCCATATTCTCCATATATAGTGACCGTATGTTTGTTATTGGAACCAACAGCATTCCTTGTGGTAACAAAGGTCCCGATCACATCTTCTGCCAAAATCGCTTGAAAACTCGTAAAATCGTCCACCGTCACCTGCTTCTCTTCTCCAGTATCCGGATCAACTCTTTTATGTACCAACGTTTTCATCATCGCTGACACAGACTGAAACTCTCCTACAAAAAATCGTGCACTGTCAATCATATGGGCACCTAAATCACCTAATGCACCTGTACCGCTAATTTCTTTATCATAACGCCATAAGAAAGGCGTATTAAATACAGGAGAGCCAAACGACTGCTCATAACGGACATCAATGTGTTCGATGTGGCCTAATACATTCGCCTCTACCATATCTTTCGCATATTGAAAAGATGGTGTATAACGATGAATAAATCCGATTGCACAAGGAATTGGGCTATTTTCATATAATGTTTTTAACTTTTCTGCCTCCATAACATTTAACGTAAATGGTTTCTCAGAAATAACGGCTTTCTGGTGAGCAATACATAATTCTAATACTTTTGCATGTAAGTGATTCGGCACAACCGCAATCACGGCATCAATTTCTGGATATGCTATCAACTGTTCCATATCACGAAAACGACATTCTTCTCTAATATTTTCCTGCTCGCCAGCTTGTGCTAACAATTCTGGATTCACATCACAAATCGCCGTAATCTGAATCGATTCCATTCCAGCAATGATGTGCCGATAAAAATTTGACATGCCTCCAAGCCCAATTAACCCTATTTTAACTATTTGGTTGTTCATTAAACATTCCTCCTATGCAGTTCTTTTTTCATATACAGCAAAAATTTTATTAAGAATATGAGCATTCAGCCAAACTATTAATGCAATTCCACCAAAAGTAACAAAATAAACAACAATGATCAACCATTTCACAGAGAACAGAACAAGAATAACAGGAAGCACATTCATCACTAACAATAAAAAGAAATAACGCATATGAAACCAGCTGATCATGACAGAGTTAATCAATGATTGTTTAATCGTATCTTGAAATCTCGCAATGTAAGGAAAAATAAACAAGAAAACAGATAAACTAAGAGTACCTAAAAATAACAGCATTCCCATATAAAACACCTTTAACAAGCCATCATGAATTCCTAATGAGAAGGCATTAACAAGCAAAATGATATTTAATACTAATAAAAATACCCAGACAATAGTACTCTGCTTAAAATTCCTTTGAAAGGCTCTGAAAAAACTGCTAACAATAGCTAGGTCTTCCCCTCTAACCATTTTCAGCAAAACATAATACAGTGAAGTCAGAGAAGCACCTAGTGTAATAATAGGAATACAACATATTAAAAACAATGTATTTAACATAACCATGTCTACCATTCTTGCCAGAAGCTTCATCAACGGACTATCTAAACTAAGAAGTTGACTCAACGTATTCCCCCTCCTTTTCTTACACTTTGAAAACTTCCTAACCAGTACAAGACTTGAAAAACAGCTGGCCTCACCCCCTTAACGATGGACACCAACTGTTTTTCCTATTCAACTATAAGAAGCTATTATTCACTTAGACTTTCTTGATACCGATCAAAAGCCTCATTTTGAATGTCCATATATTCTCCTAACCCCATCTGTTCCAGTTGAGAGATATAGGCATCCCACTCTTCTGTTGCACCGCCTTCGACAACCCATTTAGATTGCATCGACTCAACATAAGCTTCCAGATCTACAGTCAACGTACTTAAACGGGCACTTTCTTCCTCTGTATAAATTACATTAGGAAATTGTTCTCTTACATACGGATTGAGTTCTTGATCTAATTCAAGTTTCAAACCATCTCCACCACTGGTTGGAAGTGTCACTTTTTCATTAAAATCTTCTCCGACATACTTAGGACCGAAGTCGCGGAAGGAGTTTGTCCAAGCAAAAATGTCTGCCGATTCCCCGTCTGGTGCTTCTAATACTTCATATGTGCCATCATCATGTTTCTCTACCGCAATATCATATGAACCATAGAATGTTTGAATACTGGCATCTTCTGTATAGAACTGATCTGCCCATTGCAATAATTTCTCAGGATTCTTCGCTTCGGTAGTGATCATAAATTCATTTCTTTCATAAATAGGTGCATCTGTCATGACATATCGTTCTCCATCAGGTCCTTCTAGTGCTGGTAATTGAGCATACTGATTTGCATTTGGTCCGAACACGGCATCTGCGGTCCAGCCTGTACCTAATCCTACAAGAGCCTGCTCATCATTTTGACGTTTTGCCTCCGCCATGGAGGTATCTTGCGTAAACAATTCTTGATCAATTAATCCTTCTGCATATGCCTGGTGCATCCATTCAATCCCTTCTCTATATGCTTCGGCTGTTGGGATATAAACAGGTTTGCCATCTTGTACCGTTAAATTGGTATCATAGGCACCTATAGGTAAACCAAATGGCAGTATGAATTGTAACACACCCACTTGTGCAGGGATCTCATCATTAGGATCACCATTATTATTGGCATCTTCCTCTTTAAATGCTTTCAACACATCATACAGTTCTTCATATGTTTGTGGCATCTCCAACCCTAAATGATCAAGCCACTGTTGATTAATAAATAATGAATTACCAGCAATTGGCCGTAAAGGCAGTTTCTTAGGCAAACTATAAATATGACCGTCTGGTGAAGTTACCATCGCCCGCATGGTAGGATCTTCTTCAAATGCTTTTGTTAAATTTGGCATATGTTCTTCAATCAAATCCTCTAGTGGAATGAATACACCTTGGTTCTTAGCTATATCAGAATCTGTTAAGGCTAATGAACCCCAAAAAGCATCTGGTAATTCGCCTCCAGCCATCACCACTGATTTCTTGTCGCCCCATTCGCTGTTAACATACACATCCCAATTGATTGAAATGTCTGCCTCTTGTTCCGTTTCTTCTACAAATCCTTTTAAGAAACTGTCGCCCCATTCCGCCCATCGGACCGTAGCAATGGTATAAGCTTCATCCTCTTCTGCTGTTTCATTGGTGGTATCTGAGCTGCAACCGATTAATATACTTACCATCATCGTGATACCTAACGTTAGTTTGAATAAATTTTTAACCATCTTATTTTCCTCCTACTCTTTAATTGAACCAACCATAACTCCTCGATTAAAATACTTTTGCAGAAATGGATATAAACACATAATCGGCAAGGTAGAAACAATAATAGCCGCATATTTCATCATTTCTGACAGCGCCCTTAATTCGGTTGCTAATTCCCCGGAAGCTTGTCCAAGCAGGGATTCATTCATAATCAGTATTCTGCGCAGCACCAGCTGCAACGGCTGTAAATGTTCACTTGAAAGGTAAATCATGGCGTCAAACCATGAATTCCATATCCCTACTGCTGTCCAAAGCCCAATAACGGCCAAAATAGCTTTTGATAAAGGCAATACCATCGTTATAAAGTAACGCAGTGTTCCACAACCATCCACTTGTGCAGCTTCCCATAAAGTTTCTGGAATACTATTTTTAAAAAATGTCCGTGCGATAATAATATTGAATGCACTAACTGAAAACGGTAAAACCAATACCCAAAATGTATCCAGCAAGCCAAATTCTCTAACGACTAAATAGGTAGGAACAAGCCCGCCTCCTATAAACATCGGAAGAATATAGACAATCATAATCCATTTTCTTCCTAGCAGTTCTCGTCTTGATAAGGCGTAGCCAGCTGTTATATTAACAAACAAGCCAATCATCGTTCCGACAATTGTATACAGAATCGTATTTAAATAACCTCGCCAAATCATTTCTTGCTTTACCAATTCTATATAACCGTCCAATCGCCAGTCTTTTGGCCAAAATAAGACATTCCCATTAGCAACATCGGCGGGATTACTAAATGAAGCGATGATAATAAACCAAAGTGGATATATAATCATTACAATCATTAATATAGCTACAGTATAGATGGCTATATCAAAAATGATGTCTGTTTTCTTTTTTGGTATAGTTAATCTTTGAGCAATCATAACAACATTCTCCTCCTCTCTATAAGTGCGTGTTCAAAAAGTTCGGTGAAAAGGACCAAGAAGTTCCAGGCGGCGTAGCCTTTGAGCAACGGAGCGTATGCTTTTAATACGTGAGTAGCGGAAAAGCAAGCCAACGCAGAAATTCGCCGTGTCATTTTTATCGGACTTTTTGAACATCCTCTATAACAGGCTGGTTTTCGTTAACCGCTTAGAGATCCAATTCACGAGTAATAAGATAATCACATTGACGACTGAATTGAATAAGCCAATGGCTGTTGACAAACTATACTCGAAATTCTGCAAACCCACTTTATACACATAAGTAGAGATAACTTCACTTCCAGCTAGGTTCAACGGATTTTGTAATAATAGCACTTTTTCAAATCCTACACTCAAGACATTCCCGGCCCTCAAAATCAAAAGAATCATCGCTGTAGGCAGCAGTAATGGCAGATCAATATGAAGGATTTTCTGCAGTTTACCTGCTCCATCCATTGTTGCTGCTTCATAATAGGTGGGATTAATAGCAGACAGTGCCGCCAAAAAGATAATACTGTCCCAGCCGACATGCTGCCATACATCACTCCAAACATAAATACTGCTGAATGCAGAAGGATTGGATAAAATATTCGGCATCTCCACTCCAATTAAGGACAACAAATTGGCAAACAATCCATTACTGGGTGATAAGAAAATCAAAATCATCCCACACATAACCATGGTAGAGATGAAATGCGGTAAATAGGTCGTTACTTGAAAGACTTTCTTAAACATCCCCACACGAATTTGATTACAGAGAATAGCTAAAGCAATTGGTAAAGGAAAACCGACTAAAATGCTGTAAAGACCTATTGTCAGCGTATTCTTTATCGTCAAATCAAATTGGTAAGAATTAAAAAATTGAATAAAATGTTTAAATCCTACCCATGGACTGCCCCAAAATCCTAATGCAGGCGAATAATCTTTGAACGCGATTACAATTCCATATAAAGGAATATAAAAAAAGCAAATTAATAAAATAATAGATGGCAGCAATAATACATATAACGGGGCACTTTTCTTTAGTTTTTTACCGAAAATAGATTGTTTGCTTCTATTGGATAAAACTAAACTTCCGTCTTCAACCTTCGTTTTCAATGCCTATTCTCTCCTTTTTCGATATACTTTGAAAGTTAATTTACATGCACCTGACAATCATCCTCCTTCTTTCCCTCTCATGCCTTTTATATTATGGCAAGGAACATCACAACAAGATAGTAGTAAATCGTTCCATTATGGTACTATCCGGTTCACTCCGTCCTTTTCTTTTCATGTAAAATAATAAAAATATCACTATTCCGTTCTTTTAGGCCAAATTAAACGCTTTTTGAACGTTTTGTGCTAGATAACCGAATTTATGATTCTTTATAATAGAAAGTAAGGTCACGACTAGGAGCTGAGAAATTTGTGCTGGAACAGGAAAAGAAATACTTCACATTCAGTTAATTATTATTCAAAAATACTATTAATCGTCTTGTGTCTCATATTAATCATTAATGTATTTGTAAGTTTTTTCACCATTTATACAACAAGACAGCAAAATATCGACTATATTACCAATACCATCAATCTCTATTTAGATGACACATTACAGAAACTCAATGCAATGGACCATTTTATGGTATGGACGGTTAAAAATGAGCCCCTGATCACCGATATAGAGCAAGCTGATGGCATTGCAGACCTTTCTAAAGGCATCAAACAATTCCGATCGAGGGTGAATGATTTCCAATACACCTCAGGAAAGGAATATCAATTTTTTTTATTGTTAAAGGAAGAAAATATTTTTTTTAATAGCTCAACCCTTCAAATAAATTATACCGATTATCTGGAAATGAAAGACTACTTTATGAGAAATATCAATGGACTGTATCGTTATGAAAATATTAAGTCTTGGTATCCTTTAATTATAAATGGGAAGTATTTCTTATATCATTTATTGGAGTATGAGAACCGAGTATTTATTTCGATTATTTCGGTTGATGACCTGTTACTGCCATTACAAGATATTGAACTAGGCAGCGATGGTAATATGTGGATTGAATATAGCAAACTTGGCTTTTTACCGAATAGCAATCAAGAGCTGGGCATTCCTCAGAAGCACTCCTATAGCTTCTTAACCAGTTCACTAGTGTTTCGTGACGTGGACACCTCACTACCTTTTACGTTGCACCTTACAGTTGATCACTTTAGTGCTTTCAAAAAAGGAGTGATCACACAATTAGCACTTATTGCTGCCATCATTATTATAAGTATTATGTTATTCACCATTCTGCGTTATGTCAGAAATAAACTTATTACGCCTATTGAAGTATTCTCTAAAAATCTAAGCATCATCAACCAAAATAATGAGTCGATGGACTTTGAAAGCAGCAATATCATAGAATTGGAGAAAAGCAATAAACAATTCAAAGATTTGATCAGCAAAGTAAAAACATTAAAAATAAATATCTATGAACAAGAGATAGAGAAAAAACAAACTCAATTGGATTATATGCAATTACAAATTAAACCACACTTTTACTTGAATTGCTTAACAACTATTTATAGCATGGCCCAAATGGAAATGTATCATGAAATTAAGGAGATGACATTATCTACATCGAGATACTTTCGTTACTTATTGCAGACGAAACATGATCTAGTGAACTTAGAAGATGAACTCAAACATGTTCAGGATTACTTATCTATCCAGAAGTTGGTTCATCATGATGCCTTACACTACCATATCGAGATGGACGCTGGTATTGAACAGTCGAAAATACCACCATTAGTCTTGCAAACATTTATTGAGAATACGGTTAAATACTCTGTTTCTCCAGAGGAGCAGATAAAAATCAAGATAGAAATACACTATGTCGATAACAAACAAGCTATTCAAATCAAATTAAAAGATAATGGCCCTGGTTTTCCTGAAGCTATCTTGACCAAGCTCAAACAGAATATTCCATTAACAACAGGGGATGGTAAGCAGATTGGAATTCATAATGTGATTCAAAGGCTTCAGTTACTATACGGGAAAGACTTCTCCATTGATTTTTCTAATAATCTATATGGTGGTACAGTCATTCAAATCATTTTACCTCAGAAGGAGAATATGCTATGAACGTGTTAATCGTTGATGATGATCGATTTGTCATTTCTGCATTACAGCAAAAAATGAAATGGGATAGATTAGGAATTAGAAATGTTTATCCAGCCTATAATATTCATCAAGCAAAAGAAATCTTGGAAGAATATACGATTGATATTCTTGTTTCTGATATCGAAATGCCCCGAGGCAGCGGCCTCGAATTATTAGCATGGATTAGAGACAGAGGATATAATGTACAAGCCATCTTCTTAACCAATTTTGCTGATTTCAACTATGCTCAGAAAGCTATTGAATTACAAAGTTTTGAATATTACTTAAAGCCCATTGAATTCGATAAGCTGGAATTAATTATTAAGAAAGCTGTACAGAAAGCACAGCAATCACAAATGACAGAGAATGCCTTAAAAGCAGGTCATTATTTACAACAAAACAAACAAGAAATCATTACACATTTTTGGCATAACTTTCTTTACAGTAGCAATCCATTTACTCATACTGAACTTAAGGAACAATTGCATTCTAGACAGTTAGACTATTCCATCGAGGATCAGCTTCTTCCGATTTTCATTGCTTTATTTCCCTATAGGTTGGTGGACAATAAAGAGATTCAAACGATCATAGATCAAGAGACTGATGTACATAGTATTATAAAATCTATGATTGCAGAGTCCTTTTCACATATAGGGAGTCTAGACTTTTTGCTGGAGATAACAAAAGACGAATATTTAGTTATCTTGAAACAATTAGATCTTCAACGTTCTATCACTCCCGTCGAGTGCGTCAACATATGCGATCAAGTGATCAACCATATCAACCAGCAACTAGGATGTGACGCTCAGTGTCACCTGGGAGAAATCGCCTCTATTATTGATATGCCAGACGCTGTTCACAAGCTTCAGCAGACAAAAAAAGAAATGATCGAATTTAGAAATAAGACCATTGCTGTTCGATCTATTAAAAATGCTTCCCCCAAATACAAGGAACCTAATTTATCAGCATTAGAAAATTACCTTGAAACCAATAATCGCTTAAGTTTTGTTAATAAATGCTATCATCACTTAACAGTGACGGCATACGATGATGGCGTAAGTGATTATATTGCTGCTAGTTTTAGACTAGATATTGAACAACTCATCTATACACATTTGAAAAAGAAAGAGATACTTGCTAATAAATTATTTCAAAAGGAAATTCATGATTTTTTATTCACACAATCATCCCGTTCCATAGACGATTTACTGATCTACCTTTCGTATTTATTACGTGTGGCACTGGATTATATTGAGTTTTCCAACAGTCAAAAATCTGTTGTGCAAACCATATGTGAATTTATTGACCTGCATTACGCAGAAAATATCACAAGAGCAACCATGGCAAAAATCGTCTTTCTAAGTCCTGATTATATTGCAAAAATATTTAAAAAAGAGACCGGCCTCCCTCTTGTGCAATATCTAATTAACAAAAGAGTGGACGTCGCAAAAGACCTGCTAAAAAATACCAACCTTCCTATTCATACGATATCTGACAGGGTGGGATATGATAACTACTCCTACTTCACTAAATTGTTCAAGAAAGAGACTGGTTATACTCCATTAGATTATCGTAAGTGGAATAGAACAGCCGATGGAAAATAGGGCTTATTCTCCAACATAGATGTAAATGAAAGCTCTGAGATGCAGACGAGGGGATGCCCGGTTCATAAAATTCATTCTTATGGATTGGGCAGGTGTTTTTCCGGTCCCTCTGTCCATTAGGATAAAAGAAGTTTTTTCTTCAGTCTGTTATCGTCAAATATAAGTTTGTTCTCGTCACACAAAAAATGGAGGAATTTTCATTCGCTCCATTTCTGCTTATTTTTTTCATGTATACGATAAAATTCGATTGTATTGTTGGTGACCTGCCGCTGTACCTCTTCTGCCGGCAGCTGCTTTAATGCTGCTATCTTCTTGATCACTTCTATGATCATATTGGGATGTGTCATCTGATCTTGAAAAGGCCCCTCAAACGGCCATGGTCCGTCTGTCTCTGCCATAATCAGTTCTAATGGATATCGCTTGATTAGTGCCTGGATTTCTTTTTCATACCAACAGTCTGGTGTAATCGAAATCATATATTGATTATCGATCAGCCGGTTGATTGTTTGCTGATCGCCTTTGAACCAATGAAAATGAGCACGTTGAATTTGATAGTCTTCTAGTAAATCACAGGCAATCACTGCATCTTGGTAAACGGCATGTAGCACGATCGGCAAGTCATATTGTTTCGCCGATTGTACAAATCGCTCCAAAATGATCCGATAAGCTGTCGGATCTAATGACGGATCTTCTCGTTGGGTATAATAAGGCAACCCTACCTCGCCGATCGCGATAATCTCTTGATGTTTTTCCTCTATCAGCTGTAAAATTTGGTCTATTTCTTGATCAGAGGGCAGCGGCTGTTCTGGGTGCCAGCCAAAAGCAGGATAAACAAATGGATATTGTTGTGCCAGCTGCCATACCTCTTTACAACTTTTCAGATGATTGGAAACAGCAATCATCCCGTTCACTTCCAGCCGGTTGATTAATTGTTCTCGTTCAGCTGGCTGATACCAATCCAGATGAATATGGGCGTCAATCATCAAGTACACCTCGCAATGTCTGAAAAATTTCTTTTTTTATTGCTAAAAATTCATTCGTTAAAGTAAGATCTTCTGTACGCGGCCGGTTGAATGTTATGTCGAATTCCTTGATTACTTGCGCTGGCTTGGAACCTAATACGATAATTCGGTCGGAGAGAAAAATCGCCTCTTCAATATTGTGGGTCACAAATAGTACGGACGGCCGCTCTTCTTCCCAAATTGATAACAACCATTTCTGCATCTCTAATCGTGTGAATTCATCCAGCGCAGAAAATGGCTCATCCAGACAAATAAATGGCTGTGGACTTAATAAACTTCGTACAAAGGCTGCCCGCTGTTTCATGCCTCCTGATAATTCATGGGGATACCGATTGCTATACTCTGCCAGTCCTGCCCTTCGCAACATATGAATGGCTTGATTTCTATCTGGCTGATGTGCTAATTCTGCTCCTAACATGACATTGTCTAAAATCGTGCGCCAGGGCAGCAAGGCAGGTGTTTGGGGCATATAACTAATCGAACCCTTTTTACCGACAATGTCCTGGCCATTTAAGTAAATCGTACCTTGATCCGGCTGATAGAGTCCGCCGATTAAATGAAAGATGGTGCTTTTGCCGCTTCCCGACGGACCCAGCAAAGAAACAAATTCACCATCGTTTACTCCAAATGACAAATCAGCTAAAATCAATTGTTCATCAAAGCCTTTTTCGATCTGTTCCAAGACTAATTTACTCATGAAGATTCCTCCTGACTAGGGCGCCATTTCAACAAATACTTCTCTAACAATAAAATAACCGCAAACAACAGCATACATAATAACATAATAAAGAATATCGCTACAAACACTCGATCGGTGCGGAAAGAGGAAGAGGCTAATGTCATATAGACACCAATCCCGTTCTGTGCGCCTAACCATTCTGAAATCACTGCGCCCATCACACTATAGGTTGCAGAAATCTTCAATCCCGAAAACATTTGAGGAATAGCATGAGGTAATTCCAGCTTGGTGAATATCTGTTTCTTGCTTGCCCCAGCCATTTTCATATAGTGCACCAATTCCGGACTGGTTTGACGCAGCCCATCCACCATGGCTACAGTAATTGGAAAGAAGCACACTAAGATAATAATTAACAGCTTTGGCAGAATGCCAAAACCGAACCAAATAACTAACAGCGGTGCTAATACAATAATTGGTATATTTTGTGACATAATCAACAAAGGATAAACGGCCTCACGTACTCTCGGCATTAGATGCAGCATAATAGCGATAGCAATACCGATAGTAATGCCAATCACCAATCCACTGATAGTAAGTGATATCGTAGATAGTAAATGGTGTCGATAGTTATCCCAACTTTGAATCGCTTCCTGAAAAATGGCTACCGGTGCCGGAAGAATCCATGATGGTATATCAAATAATCGGCTGGTGGTCTCCCACGCTGTCAATAAACCAATGATAGCACTTAACGGTAAAAAAGATTTCTTCAACATAAGCCATACTCCCATACTCATATGTTATACACGATGATAAAGCGAGACCTCCCTTTGTAGGGAAGTCTCACTTTATCCATGTTTGTTATTGATATTTCTTCGTTAACTCCTGCATGGAGGCTTGCTGGTCCTCGCGGGAATACACTTTTATTTGTGAAATAACACTTGGACATTCTAACTCATGCATACGGTGGTTCATTTTTTCAATAACGGCAAACAAATCGGATAGTTTCCCTTCCATGGTAGTTTCTAACGGTCCTACTTGGTATGTCACACCGGATTGCTCAATAATCGCAATCGCCTCATCAACAAAAGGGATGGAGTCCTCTCCTTTCGGTGTCTTTGGAATAATTTGAATACTTACTAATGCTTCTGCCATCTTAACTCCTCCTTTTTATTCTGGTAAAAATTGATTGGTAAATGCCTTATCTGCTTCTAGTTCTCGTTCTAACAAATCATTTTCATACATAAAATCGGCATAGTTTTGCCAAACTGCTGCAGACTGCTCACCCCAACGAGATGCCTCATCCTGATATCTGGGAGAAAGCCACTCTTGACTGGCCTTTACCAGTTCGGCATCTAAATCTGGCACACTTTCGATCAAAATATTTGCCGCATCTGCTGGGTTATCAATCGCAAACTGATAGCCTCTACTTACAGCTGCTAAGAATTTCTCAACAGTTTCCGGGTTTTCTTCTATCATTTTCTCACTGGTTGAGATTACCGGTGTATAATAATCCAGTTTATCAGAATACTCATTCAGATAAATCATATCAATCTCTTCCCCGCGTAATTCAGCTTCTATTCCTGTCCAAGCGTAATAAATCCATGCGAAATCAACATCACGCTCTACCGCAGTAAAGAAGTCGGTATTGCCAATATTAATTATTTCCACATCGCTAACTGATTCACCTTCTTGTTTCATCAGTGCATCCAGTACTGCCTCTTCTACAGGTGCGCCCCAGCCGCCATATGTTTTACCAGCAAAATCTTTCGGTGATTGAATTCCTTTCTCTACCGGAGCAGCTAAACCAGACGTATTGTGCTGAATAACGGCTGCTATCGAAACTAAAGGAATATCCTGAACTCTGGCTTCTGTAATCGATTCTTGATAGCTTACACCAAAATCTGCTTGTCCAGAAGCTACAGTCTGATCTGCTCCCGCTTCTCCAGGCATTACAATCTCTACGTCTAAACCTTCCTCTTCAAAATAGCCCTCCTCGTCAGCTACATAGATTCCAGTATGGTTTGTATTAGGAGTCCAATCCAGCACAAAGGTGACTTTCTCGAGGCCAGCCTCATTGTTACTGTCACCCCCAGAACTACATCCGGCCGCTCCTAGCAAAATAATCGCACCTAACACGAGCCAAAATTTTTTCATCGTATCTCTCCCTAACTTTTGATATTGACCGATTAAGCCATGAAAAAACCCTAGACCGTTAAGCCTAGGGTACATACACTTCATATAGAAAATGTCAGGTATGTTCCCTACGCTGGTCTCAACCAGATCAGGTTCTAAGGGTCTATATCTTCCGGATATTATCTCAACCAGCAACACTGGTCCCCCTACATCATTGTTTAATTGTCACTTCTTACTTTGACATAATTGCCCCTTTTTTTCAAGTGAAAGTGCATCTGGTCTATCCATGTACTTTATTAGCCACTTCCACTACACGACGGGCTTGGTGTTTTACAGCTTCTTCTACGTCTTCTACCATAGATCCATCTTGCTGGCTTTGTGTCACACTAGTACCATACGGATTACCTCCTGATGTATAGGCAGAGGCATCGGTATAACCAGGTGTCACAATAATCGCTCCCCAATGCATCATAGACGTATAGAAGTTCAATAATGTTCCTTCATGACCGCCATGAGGGTTAGAAGCTGAAGACATAGCGGAAACAACTTTATTAGCTGTTTTGCCTTGTGCCCATAAACCACCTTGTATATCAATAAATTGCTTAATTTGTGAAGGCATATTCCCAAATCTAGTAGGCATACTGAAAATAATTGCGTCCGCCCAGATAATATCTTCTGAATGTGCAACAGGCACATCTTGTGTTTCTTCATGATGTTTTTGCCAAGCAGGATTTTGTGCAATTGCGGCAGCTGGTGCCGTCTCTTCTACACGTACTACTTTTGCTTCTGCTCCTGTTTCTATGATGGCTTGCTCTGCCCATTTCGCCATCTGATAGTTTGTACCCGTTGAACTATAATATATTACTGCTACTTTTACCATGTTCTCTCTAACTCCTTTGAATCTCTAGTATTTGACTATTTGACTGAATGTTTGATTCAAATAGAACGCTTCATATCATAGCAAGTAATCATCTCAAACTCAAGATAATTGCTTAAGAAAATACAAATTACTGAAAAATTGCTGGCCTGAATCCCAAAAGATGTAAAAAGCATCTAACTCTCTTATCTTATTTTACAATACAGGTGCAAAAGATGTTTTACAACAATCGAGGTGGTACTTATATGCGAAACAGAATAAAAGAGTATCGTGAAAAGAAAAGTATCTCTCAAGGGAAGTTAGCAGATTTATGTAATGTAAGCAGACAAACCATTAATGCAATATTAATGCAATTGAAAATAATAAATATGGTTCAATATTTAGTTGCTAAAAAGTATCAGTAATTAATTATTGGAATCCTGATTTAGAAAACACTTTAAGTATATTACAGGGAGTATGAATGTTAACTTATGAATAAGCGAATAAATCTTTGCAGACGGGATAGAGACAGTTTACAAATGGCAACAGCAGCATAGGACTGGCTGATTTTTCGATCTCTCCAAATACCAAAAAGTGAGCTTTTGATAAGATGTCGGAGTTACCTTAGCTGTTTAAACTTTAAGAGGCTGGCTTTTACAAAGAGGCCGGGATTATCTTTGCTGTGTAAACTCTAAGGAGCTGTGTTTCGCAAAGATGCCAGGGTTATCTTAGTTGTTTAGGTTCTAGAGAGTTGTCTTTTGATTAGATGCTGAGGTTATCTTAGCTCTTTATGGAGCTGACTTTTAATCGGAGACCAAGGTTATTCCACCCTTTTCATGCTATGGTTCTATCTGGTGAAACCGACGTAAAAAGTGGAAAAAAGCTACCTTATGTGAATACTCTTTCCCATCAACAAGCACCATCCAATATACAAAAAAGCAGTTACAAAATGCAATATTTACATTTTGTAACTGCCCATTTGTTATTAATAATTTAGTGCCTGTTCCAGCACTTCTAAGTTTTTTTCCATTAACGTAAAATATGTTTCATTATTGTTAATATCTTCATCGGTCAATACTGATAGATTGTGCAGCTGCAAAGAATCAACATTAGTTTCCGATTGAATTACTTCGGCAACTTTTGGTTCGATATTTTGTTCAAATAGTAAGGTTTTAATTCCAGCCTCTTTTGTCCGATCAATAATCTCCTCCAATTTCTTTTGTGACGGCTCTTCGGTAGAGGAGACACCTGTTATGGCAATTTGCTCAATACCATACTGTTCCCAATAGCCATAAGCAGCATGGGTTACCAAGATTTCGTGCTGACTCGTTCCTTCTAATTTAGCATGAAACGCCTCATCTAAATCAGTCAAACGACTTTCCAAATCAGTAAAATTAGCTTCAAACAACTCTTCTTGCTCTGGTTTAAGATCTACTAATGTATCTTTAATATGACGCGCCAATTCAATCGAACGAATGGGATCTAGCCAAACATGCGGATCTTCATCCCCATGTGCATGCCCCTCATGATCATGATCATCATGGCTGTGTCCTTCCTCTCCATGATCGTGATCATCATGGTTGTGTCCTTCTTCTCCATGATCGTGGTCATCATGGTTGTGTCCTTCTTCTCCATGATCGTGGTCATCATGGTTGTGTCCTTCTTCTCCATGATCATGATCATCATGGCTGTGTCCTTCTTCTCCATGATCGTGATCATCATGGCTGTGTCCTTCTTCTCCATGATCGTGATCATCATGGCTGTGTCCTTCTTCTCCATGATCATGGTCATCATGGCTGTGTCCTTCTTCTCCATGGTCATGGACATGATCTACCAGTGATATTCCTTTGGCTGCTTCAAGCATATATACCTCTTCATTTGCCAAAGAATCTTCAATGGCTCCTGCATAACCTTCCAGATTTGCCCCATTAAACAAAAAGATATCTGCTTCTGCAATATCTACCATCATCTTTGAAGTGGGTTCAAAGTTATGCGGATCTGATCCAGGTGGTAAAATCGTTTCTACATCAACATATTCTTCACCGATTTGTTCCGCAAAATAGGCTAACGGATATAATGTGGCATAAATCTTTAAGGCATCTGCTGCTTTTCCTTCTGAGGGTGTGGAAGTATCTGCTGCACAACCTGCCAATAATAATATAAATAAAGTAATAGTAAACCCAATCTGCTTCACTAATATGAACTCCCCTTATGATATTTATCCAAATAGTAATTACGATCTAAGTATTATAACGAAAAAATGCTTAAAAGTAAATAGTAATTGTTTCGATTTGTTCTCCCTTTTCTTTTTTCCCCCCGGTATTGTCACAGTTTATCCATTGATTAATTTCATATATCCAAGTATATTAAGCAATGATAATGAATTTCATTAAGAAATGATTCCCAAGGTGTTACAAAACTGAATAGATGACAAACACCGCAATCAAACGAACTATTATACGAGGAGGAGGAATACAATGAAAAAGTTACTTTTTTTAATCATAAGCCTTATTTTCTTTATCGCGGCTTGTGGTAATGACCAAGAGGATGAATCGGGAGCAGATCCTATCGAAGAAGCCCAAAGCATTGCAGTAGACTTTGAACTGCCAGAAACTGCAGAAACTGGTGAAAGTGTAGAACTGAAATCAACTGTTACCTATGGTGAAGAGGAACTGGTAACTGATGCGGAAGAAATGTATTACGAATACTGGAATGTCGAGGATGAAGAAAATACAACCAGCATTGAGTCCACCAATAATGAAGATGGGACTTATACAGCAGAAGTAGTATTTGAGCAACCTGGAACTTATGAAATTTATGCACATACAACAGCACGTGAACTACATACGATGCCTAAGAAATCGATCACTATCGAAGGGGAAGCACTAGCAGAGTCTGATGACAAGCATGAAGAAGCTGAAGAGTCACATGACCATGGTGATGAGCATGATCACCATCATCACCCTGACTTTGAAATCCACGTAAATGAACCGGGTCATGTAACCACCAATGAAGAGACAGTGCTTACTGTCGAACTGCAAATGAATAATGAGCCTTATGAAGGTGCACGTGTTCGCTATGAAGTCATTCCAGAAGGCAGTGAAACGCATGATTGGATAGAAACAGAAGAAACCGAACAAGGTACTTATTCTGCTACACATGCATTTACCCAGACGGGAGATCATGAGGTCGTTGTGCATGTTACAGATGATGATGGTTTACATGAACATACCGAATTTACTATTCCAGTTTCCGAGTAAAACGGAGGATTAAGCTTATTGGAAAAAGAGTCTTTTTATAGCGATCGTGTCAAAACAATCATCCTTACTGTATTATTTATTTTTGCTTTATTTGTAATTTTCACTCAAATATTAAATGATACTCGGCATTTAACCGATACTGCAATTACTTTTATATGGATTTTAGCCGTGGTCAGCATATTCGGCATGCTTGCCTGTCTCTTTAAAACATTTGACCTGAGACCTATCATCGAATTTGATGCAGAAGGGATTCATGTCCTTACTTATGGTTTTATCCATCATTTTGTGCCATGGAATGAAATCGTCGCTGTCGATAACCATAAACAGAAAGCAGGGGTTTCTCAAGTTAGAGTAACCACTTCCTTTTTCCGTATCTTTCGAAAAGATAAACGAACAGTCTCTGTTAATTTAACGTTGTTAAATAAACAGGGAGATCGATTTGAACGAGTGATTGCTAAATATTTCAATTAAACAGCAAAGAAGCGTCTCTCTCTCAGATGAAAAGGCGCTTCTCTGCATCATCAAGTGTTTTTTCATCCATCCGAATATTGTCCGCCTTACTTTTCATAAATGAAATGTATCACAGTGCTGGTATTTGTGATCTCTTTTAAGACCCCGCGGATAGAAATTTCCCATCATGATAATCCTAATAAAATCATTTATAATATAACGAACAGTTCTTCAATATTTCTTGATCAAAAATACGGAAAAGAGGTTGCTTATGAAAATATATGACTTAATCGGCATAGGAATTGGCCCTTATAATTTAGGATTGGCAGCACTAACAACAGAAAGATCAGAGCTTGAAACTATTTTTTTCGATCAAAATGGGCAGTTTGCTTGGCATCCTGGAATGCTGATTGAAGGTACAGATCTTCAAGTTTCTTTTCTGGCAGATTTAGTCACCTTTGCTAATCCTGCAAGCAAGTATACATTCCTTAATTATCTGCATCACCATGATCGGCTTTATCCTTTTTTTCTTTTCCATAAGTTTGAAATGCCGCGAACAGAATATGCAGCTTATTTAAAATGGGTAGCGGATGAATTGCCTAATTGTCACTTTCAATCAACAGTGCAGGATGTTATCGATCATGGGGATCACTATGAAGTAGTCGTGAATCATTGGAAAGAACAAGAGGTCACTTCTTATTTGACCAAACATGTCGTACTCGGCACTGGCAGTACTCCTTTGATTCCTATTGACACAGAGAATGTTGACTCGGAAGATGTGTATCATTCGAGTCAGTATCTTTATCACAAGGACCACACCATTCAACATAAACATATTACAGTCGTTGGCTCTGGTCAAAGCGCCGCTGAGATTTTTTATGATTTATTAAAATTGCAAGATCGCTATGATTTTGAACTAGCATGGTACACCCGTTCACCTGGTTTTCTAGAATTAGATAGTTCTAAGCTTGGACAGGAAACCTTTACACCGGATTATGTGAATTACTTTCAGCAATTATCCTTTCCAGAGCGGCTGGATTCCTTGGATCACCTTGGTCACTTACGAAATGGTATTGACGGATCCACATTACATCATATCTTTGACTTGCTCTATCATCGATCGGTTGGCGGGAAATCATTACCTGTTACCATCCAGCCCTTAACAGAGATACAAAAGGTCACTAAATTGGGAAAACAGTTAACAGTAGAAGCTGAGCAATGGCAGCAAGGAAAAGATTTTCAATTTCAAACGGATCAACTGATCCTTGCCACTGGCTATAAGCCTAACATTCCTGATTGGTTCTATTCCCGTTTTGGACAAAAGATTGAATGGGAAGATGACAAACGCTATAAAGTAGATCAGAACTTCAAGCTAGTGTTTAAAGATAAGCAGCATGATCATCATTTCTATACCTTAACCAATTTAGAACATTCTCACGGGACTGGTGCAACTAACTTAGGGCTTGCGGTAGACCGAAATATTCGCATTATTAATGAGACGACCGGAAAAACGGTTTATGAACAAAAACTAGGTACGATTTTCACCTCCTTTGGACTTTAATGAAAAACACTGTTTCTCAAGTAATGACAAAGAGAAGGAAAGCAGAAGCCTCCTTCTCTCTTATTATCCGCAGTGTAGCTGGCTGTAAGACCCCTATTTCAAGAAATAAGGGAACACGTCATATCTAAGTGGGAGATCTAACAGCCCGATTGGTTCGACTTACGTTCAGTGAAGAAGAATGGAAACGGACTAAGTTCGTAACTTCTGCACTAGCATATCCTATGCGGTGAAACCCCACTGAAGAAGTTTCACTTTATACTCCGCGTTTATTTCCCCAAACCAAAGCATGTACCTGCGGCAAAACACGTACATGATTTAGACTTTCCGAAGCCACAACTTGATCGATTAACCATTCATATCTATTTAATAGATGTCGAGACAGCTGCTGCGGCTCGATTTCTGTTAAATCATCATTACCAACCTGCAAGAAAAAGGATACCTCAGGATAACGCTTGTGCACCTTTTCTGCATAAAGTAAATCCTCACGATCAAAAACAACCACCTTTAAGCTGGTATACGCCAGCCGCCCATGTTGAGCTAATTGATCGATTATATAATCCAATTTACGCCAATCGGTTTTCATGTTAGAACTTGGAGGTTTTGGTGAAATAGTCAGGTCATTAATTTTTACAAACCAGTCTTGATAACGTGTTCCTTGTGTTTCCAAGGCTACTTCGATACCATTTTCTTGAAATAAATCAATACAGTTGTCTAATGAGGACAATAAAGCTGGATTGCCGCCTGAAATGGTGACATGATCAAACTGTCTCCCGCCTATTGCTTGTAGCTGCAGCCATATTTCCTCACTGGTCATAAGCCGAATATCTTCTTTGGCACTACCGTCCCATGTAAAGGCGGAATCACACCATGCACAACTGTAATCGCACCCGGCTGTACGGACAAACATGGTTTTGCGGCCAACTACCATGCCTTCCCCTTGAATAGTGGGACCGAAGATTTCTAAGACAGGTATCTTACTCATCGTACATCCACTCCCGTCTTGCTTCAGCATAACTAGTAGGTGTTTCAAACAGACGAACAAATTCGACGCGGCTATCATTTGGCTGTTCCTGAAGCGCCTTTTCCATCTGTTCAAAGATCCAGACCACCATATTCTCCGCAGTGGTATTCATTTTAGGCAAGGTTTCATTTAAATAGCGGTGATCTAAGTACACTTCGATCTTCTCTTTCCATATTTTTTTTATATCACCAAAATCAATTACTATGCCAACTTCATCCACAAAGCCGCTGATGCCAAATACAACCTTATAGGTATGACCATGGAGATTCTTACATTTCCCTTCATAGCAATGGAGATGGTGTGCCGCATCAAAGGTAAATTCTTTACTTACCATTACCCGTTTTTGGTGATAAGCTAGCTGTTCTCTCTTAATATCTTGATCTAGTTTCTGTAATTCTTCCACAATGCGAAATCCGAACATTACTGCTTCACTTCCTGTCTTTTGGTTAGATATTGTTCTAAGCCGCGCTGGCGCAGTTTACACGCCGGACATTCACCACAGCCTGCCCCTCTCAACCCGTTGTAGCAGGTTAATGTACGCTCTCTTACGTAATCAAAAGCCTGCAATTGGTCAGCAAGTTCCCAAGTCTCCGCCTTATCCAGCCACATTAAGGGGGTATGGATAACAAAATCCTCATCCATCGACAAGTTTAACGTGACATTTAATGATTTGGTGAAGATATCGCGACAATCTGGATAACCGCTAAAATCAGTTTCACATACACCAGTAATAATATGCTTCGCATTGATTTGCTTGGCTAGAATCGTTGCAAACGAAAGAAAAAGCAGGTTTCTTCCTGGCACAAATGTATTTGGTACCCCGCCATCCTCGGCGTCCTCTATACCGATTTCGTTCCTAGTCAACGCATTGGGTGCCAATTGATTGAGCAGAGACATGTCCAGAATATAGTGCTTCAACCCCTGATCTTGTGCAATTTCCTTTGCTACCTCAATCTCCAAGCTATGCCGCTGATTGTAGTCGAAGGTAACTAATTCTACATGTTCAAACCGCTCCAATGCCCAGAATAAGCAGGTAGTACTGTCCTGTCCCCCGCTGAATACCACTACCGCTCGTTTATTTTTATCCATTAAAAAATCCCCTTTCCAATTGGAAAAAGAGAATTCTGCACACCCTAAAAAATATAAAAAATCATACCTAAGGCTCGGCATGATTATCCTTAGTTTTTTATAGAGGGTGTCGCTAGAACCTCTCCTACCATGTACAGTAGACTTGATTAAATTTTTCATCCAAAGGGTAGTATAACATATATACCGCTGAATTACATCTGCAGCGGTAAAAGAAGTTTGCAGCAGCCATGTGCTATTCCTATTATTCTGAGAAACTCCGCCTTTTCAACAATGGGACGGCTAGTATTCGTCCTATCGAAAACATTAGCGAAGACCAACCATTTCTACTCCGTGGGGATTCGCATGATCTGAAGATCCACTTTTGCGAAGTGCTCTCCTTGGCAAAAGTTAGCTGAAGAGCATGCCCCATGGCAGACCAACGTCGCGACGACAATTGCCACGTCTGCACTAGTACGTCCTGTACGTCGAAAAGCGAAATGATCAGCCGCAGCGGTTGCCTTGCTCTCCATATCTTCTACTGAGGTTATTTCTTAAATAGGTAATAATAGCTGGTATTGGATATACTTATCTTTTAAAATAAGATACTGTCGAAACCAGTTTCCTTTCTTGACAAAACATGACAACTATATTATATTACATAAGGCGAATATTTTTCGCCAAATATATAAATTTTGTTCGTTTTTCAGGGGTGAAAACAATGGAAAATGTATTTGATTATGAAGATGTTCAATTAGTTCCCGCAAAATGTATTGTAGACAGCCGCAGTGAATGTGATACTTCTATTCGATTCGGCAAACATACATTTCGTCTACCTGTAGTACCAGCTAATATGCAGACGATTATCGATGATAAGATTGCTACCTATTTAGCTGAAAATGGTTATTTTTATATCATGCACAGGTTTCAACCAGAAACTAGAAAAGAATTTACCCAGCGAATGCAGCAAAGAAATCTAATCGCTTCCATCAGTGTGGGTGTAAAAGAAGAAGAATATATATTTATTGAAGAATTGGCACAAGAAGGGGTAATTCCTGACTATATCACAATTGATATTGCTCATGGTCATTCTAATGCCGTGATTCAGATGATTCAGCATATTAAACATCACTTACCAGACAGCTTTGTGATTGCCGGTAATGTTGGAACACCTGAAGCAGTAAGAGAATTAGAAAATGCAGGGGCAGACGCTACCAAGGTCGGGATTGGACCTGGTAAAGTTTGTATTACTAAAATAAAAACTGGATTCGGTACCGGTGGTTGGCAATTAGCAGCCTTAAGATGGTGTTCTAAGGCAGCAACAAAGCCGATTATTGCGGACGGTGGTATTCGTACCCATGGTGATATCGCGAAATCTGTACGTTTTGGTGCTTCGATGGTTATGATCGGTTCTTTATTTGCCGGACATGAAGAATCTCCAGGAGAAACGATCGAAATCAATGGTAAGCTGTATAAAGAGTATTTCGGTTCTGCTTCTGAATTCCAAAAAGGTGAGCGCAAAAACGTCGAAGGTAAGAAAATGCATGTGGAACATAAAGGTAATCTGCAAGATACCTTAACGGAGATGGAACAAGATTTACAATCCTCCATTTCTTATGCTGGTGGCAAAACACTAGAAGCCATTGGCACTGTTGATTACGTGATTGTGAAAAATTCCATCTTTAACGGAGACTGATAGGAAAGCGCACTTGTTAAACAGGTGCGTTTTTTTATTTGTTCAAAACCATTATGCCCAGATATACACTGTTATCCATGAAATCCCAATTCCCTCTTGTTATTCTTTACAATCCTGTGAACAGCCGCTCTTCTGTGATACAGCATGCTATAATAGTACTAAATCAATCCATGATAGGAGTTGTCTATTTGAAAAATCGCTTTGTTTTTCTATGTATGATGTTATTGATATTTTTGGCAGCATGTAATAACGGAGAACAGTCAGCTGAGGTAGACATAAAATCATTAATAAACGACTATAGCACTGACCAAAAAGAAGCTGTTTCAGCTTCTGTCAACGCTACTCAGTTACTTGTAGACAACGGGGAACAACAAGAACAATATGAGTTACCAGAAGATGAGTTCTTTGTTTCGATTGCTCCTTTTGTAGAAGAAACACACCCTTGTACATATCACAGCTTAACCGGCTGTCAAGGAGAATTAGCCAACACTGCTTTTGATGTCTATATTGAAGATGTTGATGGAAATGTGATTATCGATGAAACCATTGAATCCTTTGACAATGGCTTTTTTGATATCTGGCTGCCAAGGAATCAAGCATTTAATGCAAAAATTTCCTTTGACGGCAAAGAAGTTGAAGCCCCTTTGTCTACATATGAAGATGATGCAACATGTATTACATCGATGCAACTCAGTTAAATTCTTTACTCAGACTCTAACATGCCTGTTGGTAGAGTCTGTTATTTTTTGCGTCTGGTAATAGACTTGTTTTCTTCCAATCCTCCCTTGCCTCTATTCAGCAATTCTTCCAGACGCCCATCTACTACATTTCAAGCATAAGGATAATATACAAACGAGACCTGTTTAGGCACTTATTGTCCGTTATATTAGAATGGCAATAGCTTTGGCAACCATTTTCTCTATTTTTGTAGTATGATAGAGAGGTAAATCAGCTTATTGGAGGTACTTATGAAATTAATAGCAACAGATTTAGATGGGACATTATTAAACGAGAATCATCAAATCAGTCAGGAAAACAAAGAGGCGCTCTTATTAGCACAGGAACAAGGGGTAGAAATCATGGTTGCTACTGGCCGATCCTATGATTCAGCGCGAAAACCGGTAGAGCAAGCTGGTTTATCATGCCCAATTCTTTGTCTAAATGGTGCTAAAGTTATCGACGAGAATGGTGAGTTATTCTTATCTAAACCGATGGAAATAGATGCTTGTAAAAAGATTCAGCAAGTTTGCCAAGAATATGGACTTTACTTTGAGGTCTTCACTAATAAAGGCACGTTCGCTTATGATCGAGAACAGTTTATCCAAGTCATGCTAAAGGTTGGCCAGCTTATTTTTCCAGATATGACTGTCGAAGAAATGCGCCAATGGGCAATCAAGCGTTTTCAAGATGAGGAAATTTCTGTCATGAAAGACTTCTCTGCTTTATTTGCCGAAACAGATATCGAAGTATATAAAATATTAGCCTTCTCTTTGGAGGAGGCCGCATTGGCAAATGTACGTGATCATTTTGTAGAAGCAAATGATATAGCTATTACTTCTTCTGGTGAATTGAACTTGGAATTCAACCATTCGGCTGCCCAAAAAGGATTTGCTTTAGAAGCCTTTGCTGCCAGCAAAGGGATTGATATGCAAGACGTCATGGCAATTGGTGACAATTACAATGATATGACCATGCTGCAAATGGCCGGCCATGGGGTAGCAATGGGAAACGCTGATTCAGCAATCAAAGAAGTATGTAACTATGTGACGAAATCAAACGAGGAAAATGGGGTTGCTTATGCCATCAAAGATATGCTAAAGTCAGTCCCGCAAAAAGAGGGATAAAAATTTTTATTTCTCCAAGTTTCAAGTGATAACTAGACTTATTTTTGTGGGATATAGCACCTAGATGCACACCTGATCTTATGCAAACGGGAAAGCCCATAGATAGGCTTTCCCGCTTTAGTATATGGAATAGTTCGTATACGGCTGCTTCCTTCTTCTTTAAATAGCCTTAGACAAATGGGATTGTTATGCTTATCTTTTCAAAGTAACTATTTCATCACAGTAAGCAATGTCTCATTAAACGTAATATTTTCTGCTTCGGTAATAAAAATTTCCATATCGGAATCACTATTGGTGATAACAATAGGCGTCGTCATGTTGTAGCCCTTATCGACAATACTTGCTAAGTCAAAACTGCCGATCTTATCTCCTTGCTTCACTTGGTCGCCAGCCTGAACCTCCATCATAAAATACTTCCCCTCTAACTGAACCGTATTGATTCCTAGATGAATAAGTATTTGCACACCAGACTCAGCAGTAATACTTAGTGCATGATGTGTGGGAAATAGTGCAGTGACAGTGCCAGAAATCGGCGCTCGTACGGTCTCCTTCACAGGGATAACAGCAACTCCTTCTCCAGCTGCCCCAGACGAAAAGACAGCGTCATCCACCTCACTTAATGGGATAACAGCACCTTGTAAAGGACTGACTATCTCTAATTTATTAATTACGCTGTGATTTTTTGCTTCTGTCTTAGTTTCATGCACCGTTTCCTTCCTATCCACTTGACCAAAGAAATAAGTGAGAATGACAGCTAAGAGAAAACTACCCACTATCGCAACTAGAAAAAGCAGAAAGCCCTCCCCAAGAAATACCGGCAAAGACGCTAACCCTGGAAGTGCTATCGATTTAGCGGATGTCCCGGCTAACCCTGCTAAACCTCCCCCTAAGGCACCAGCGAAGCAGCCAATAAAAAATGGCCTTTTCAAACGTAATGTTACCCCATAAATAGCAGGTTCGGTTACTCCCAAAATTCCGGAAAAAGCGGCCGGTCCAGCAATTTGTTTCATTTTTTTATCCTTTGTTTTCAGCCATACTCCCAGTGTAGCACCCGCTTGTCCAAATACTGCCGGAGTCAGCATGGCTGTCAACGTATCCATACTATAATGGCTTATATTATTAAATGCGATGGGTGTAATCCCCCAATGCGAGCCAAATATAACTAAAATCTGCCAGAAGAAACCGATCGTCACGCCGGCAAAAAAAGCACTGTTATCATACACATACATATAGCCAATCGCCATCATATTGCCCAGTGTGGTGCCAATTGGACCAAATATCAGTAATGTCGATGGCACCATGATAGCGATGAGCAGCAAAGGAACGACAAAAGTTCTTATCGTGACATGCACCCAGTTATTTAACAGCTGTTGCAGTTTTGACATCACATAAATAGCAATAATAATCGGAATAACAGAGGTTGCATAATTAGTCAAAATAATAGGAATGCCAAAAAAAGTTAGATTTTCTTGCAATTGATAAGCCTCAACTAAATCAGGATACAGCAGAGCACCAGCTATGACTACCGCTACAATTGGATCTGCCTGGAACTTCTTGGCAGCGGTATACGCTAATAACATTGGTAAAAAATAAAATAAACTGTCTGCCGCAGCATGTAAAATACGATAAGTTCCTGTATACTCCTCGATTAAACCTAAACTAACTGTTAATAATAGTAACCCCTTCAGTATTCCTGCACCAGCAAGTGCACTTAACAGCGGAATAAAGATACCGGAAATAGTATCAATTGCCCGATTGAACAGACTGCCTTGCAGTATACTGGTATTATGCCGGCTGCTGTCAATATTCGTCTGCCGCAAAATTTCCCGGTATATATCATACACTTCATTACCAATCACTAATTGAAACTGCCCAGCCATATGAATGACTTGAATAACCCCTTGAAGCTGTTGAAGAGCCGTTTTATTTACTTTCTTGTCATCTGCCAGCTTAAAACGAAGACGAGTGGTACAATGCACCAGTGACTGTACATTGTCTTCTCCTCCAACATAGCGGATAATATTCTGTGCCAATCGTTGAATGTCCATTGTTGCCATCACCTAGCCTGTCCTTCATTTAGAAGATATCACTTTAGTTATGCAATCAGCCATTATAGTCTGACATATAACATAGCAAACACAAGAGCAGCTATCGCTTTTCTAACAAATTAACGCACTTTGCTAATGAGATCTTACTATTGTAACCGCTGAGTAACACGATGTATATGGAGTGTAAGATAAATTTTTTCATCATCACCTATTACCCAATTAAAATCTTTTTCGACATATTTGGCTACCTTTTCACTGCAGCGATAAGCTTCTTGATACTTGCTCTTTACTTGCTCCAGCAAAAAATCATCCGTCTGTTGACCTTCTGCGACTTCTTTTCTCACATATCGTAAAGCAAAGAAGCGTAAATGAGTAAGGAAACGATCATAACTGACTGAATCCTCATCTAATGGAACTTGATAGTGATATCTGACAATCGTTAATATATTATTTACCATTTTCGTGATTTGGATCGTTTCATCGATATGCCCGTCACTTAATTGACTGTTTACTAAATGCAGAGCAATAGAGGCCGCTTCATCCTCTGCAAATCTTACATTCGCTTCTTCCTCAATAATATCTAAGGCATGTAGTGCAACACGGTATTCTTCTTTATAATATTTACGAATTTCCCAATGCAAGGCATTCTTTAATTCGATACCCTGCTTATATCTGCTGATCGCAAAATGTAAGTGGTCCGTTAATGCGATGTACAAATACTCATCTAATTTATAAGGCAGCTGTGAGGTTGCATATTGCAAAACCTTATCCGCTAACTCTAAGTATTTTTCCGGGGTATCTTTAAGCAGCTCGATTAACTTGTCATAAATCGTTTGATCTTCTAATTTAAATATTTTTTCTATCTTATCTTCTTCAATAACTTGCCCTGCTTTTTTTTGGAACGCCAAACCTTTCCCCATCACAACTACTTCTTGCCCTTGATGATTCTCTGTCATTACGACATTATTATTTAATACTTTTTTTATGATCATCACTAAAACCAACCTTTTCTGATTTTTTCTAACAAAAAGTTGAGTTTATTCTCACTAAAAATGTGTATTCAAAAAATTCGTGTCTTGTTTCAATTATACTGCTTATATTTTATCACATAATTGGATAAACATTGCAGTTAGTTTTTCTCCATAAGAAAGAATGCTGCGCACAACAATAATCATGTGCCCAGCATCATAATTGGCCTTATTCTTTGCCTTTTTCTACATAACTCATATCATTCACCGTATCTAGTGTAAATTCGCCATCTTTATATTTAACCACCGATACACTCGCATTCTCCAATCCGCCTGCCGGTATCTTGAAATCATCAAAATAAGTATCCAATAAAGCGGAAATACTTAGCCCGTGAGAAACCAATAAAATATTGTTGGACCCAGATTGCTCCGACTCTTTTTGCACCAATTCATCAAAACCAGCCTTTAAGCGGTCGGTAATCGTTTGATAGTCTTCTGCCGGCCAATTAAGTCCTTCTTCATCTCTTCCTTTATCAAGTGCTGCCACACTATCGGCAAACATCTCCGGCGTAAGTGTTTCTAAGAATTCATCTAAAGTGATTCCTTGAGAATCCGCAATATCCTGCCACATTGTATGATTTAGATCTCCTTCATACGTACCGAAGTTGAATTCACGAAAACGCTCATCCGTTACCAAATCAAGATCAGAAGAAGCGTCATTCTCTTCGATAATAATCTCTGCTGTTTGAATAGCTCTTCCGCTGTCACTGCTATATGCCTGTTGAAATTCAATATCTTTTAGACCAATACCTGCTTGTGTGACAATTTCTTCACCGGCCGGTGTTAGTACGGCGTCCGACCAACCTTGTACACGATCGGTCGTATTTAACATCGTTTTTCCATGACGGACAATATAAATAGTTAATTCTTTCTCTGCAGTCTTTTCTGCCACTTCTTCGGTGTTTTGATCCTCTATTTCCATTGCTCCCTCTGCTTCCTTGCTATTACTGCAAGCGGACACTACTGTTATCAACAGTAATACCATAATCAGAAACCAACTTTTTTTCATCATATCCCTCCTCGTATTTATGATTTATCGTTTGAACCCATTATCCTTAATGACTTGTTGATACCAAGCGAAGCTCTTTTTACGTGATCTGGCTAATGAACCATTGCCTTCGTTATCACGATCTACATAAATATAGCCATAGCGTTTCTTCATTTCACCAGTGCTGGCACTGACAATATCGATCGGCCCCCAGCTGGTGTAGCCGATAATCTCCACGCCGTCTTGAATCGCCTCATACATCGCTTTAAAATGCGCTTCTAAATATTCTATCCGGTAATCATCTTCTACATATCCATCTGCATCTGGCTGATCGATCGCCCCTAAACCATTTTCCACGATAAATAACGGCTTCTGATAGCGGTCATGTAACTGGTTTGCCGTGATGCGCAAACCTTTTGGATCAATTGTCCATCCCCATTCCGAAGCTTTTAGATAAGGATTCTTGACAGAGGCAAACACATTTCCATCTGTTTGATCTTGGAGAACTTTCTCATCCGTACTGATACAACGGCTGGAATAGTAACTGAAACCGATATAATCTACTGTGTGGCTGGCTAGTAATTCCTCATCACCTGGTTCCATCACAATCGTTAATTGATTATCTTTGAAGAAACGTTTAGCATAGCCAGGATATTGACCACGAGATTGTACATCAATAAAGAAAAAGGATTCACGATCCTTCTCCATTCCTGCCCAAACATCATCCGGATTAGCAGAATATGGATACGTCATTCCAGCTGCCAGCATACATCCGATTTGGGCCTCTGGTATAATTTCATGACAAGCCTTGACAGCTAAAGCACTTGCAACTAATTGATGATGAGCTGCTTGATATAACACTTGGTCACGATTTTCGTCTTGATGAAGTACAATTCCCGCACCCATAAAAGGTAAATGCAATAGCATATTAATTTCATTAAAAGTCATCCAGTATTTCACTTTGCCTTGATAACGGGTAAAGATCGTACGGGCGTATTTCTCAAACAATGCTACCATTTTTCGGTTTTTCCAGCTGCCATATTTCTCAACCAATGCTACTGGGACATCAAAATGACATACAGTCACGACTGGTTCTATATTATGTTTGAGCAACTCGTCGAACAAGTTGTCATAGAACTGCAGACCAGCTTCATTTGGCTCGTTTTCCTCACCTGTTGGAAAAATACGCGCCCAAGCAATCGATACACGCAGACATGTAAACCCCATTTCTGCAAATAAGGCAATATCTTCTTTATAACGATGATAGAAATCAATCGCTTCATGTGATGGATAAAACAAATCATTCTGCGGCTGTAATTCGTCGATATACCCGTGCATAATATCCCAACGCTTCGGCCCTGTCGGCATTAAATCTACCGTAGTTAATCCTTTGCCATCATCTCGGTAAGCCCCTTCTACTTGATTGGCAGCTAATGCACCGCCCCATAAAAAATTCTCTGGAAATCTCTTTTCATTACTCATTTTTTTGCCTCCTATGTACCGCTGCAACAGCTAAACCTGCTGCAACGGCTTTTTATTATTCACCAACTAAGCCTCATTATTTGTCAAGGTAATCAATTCATCATTTGCATTCACCTTGCCCTTTTCTAAAATAATAAGTGATTGATATTTGTCTGGATTTGTAACAATGACAGGTGTGGTTACTAAATAACCTGCCTTTTTGATTTGTTCGATATCGAACTCGATCAACAAATCACCAGCATTTACATGATCGCCTTGTTCTACATGACCTGTAAAGAATTGTCCATTTAGATTAACGGTGTCCATGCCCACATGAATCAATAATTCTGTACCATAATCGGTTGTAATACCAATGGCATGTTTAGTCGGGAAGAAGGCAGATATCGTTCCACCTGCAGGTGCAACAATTCTTCCTTCTGCAGGTTCAATGGCAAGACCTTTGCCCATCAAACCTGAAGCAAATGTTTCGTCTTTAATACTGGATAGTTCCAATACATCGCCAGTTAACGGGCTGGCAATTATTTCTGTATCTGTATCTTCTGTTACTGCTGCCGGCGCATCCGCAGCTGCTGTGGTTGCTCCTGCTGTCGCAGTATCTGGTTCCTGCGGCATTCCAAATAAGTAGGTCAGTACAAACGTTAAGCCGAAAGCAGCTAACATGGCGATAACACTGCCCCAAAAGGCACTGTCCATACCATCCGGCCCAATCATAGATGGAAGCATAAAGATACCTAAACCACCCATAGTAAACAATTTTGTACCAAAGAACCCTAAAATTCCTCCACCTACTGCTGCACCAATACAACTGATAATAAATGGACGTTTTTTCGGTAAAGTAACCCCGTAAATTGCTGGTTCTGTTACACCGAATACCCCTGAGATAAAGGCCGGTATACTCAATGTTTTGATACTTTGTTCCTTTGTTTTGATCCATACACCTAAGACGGCTCCTATCTGTGCAAAGGAAGCAGCGAAGATCATCGATAAGATTGGATCATATCCAAGTGTGTCTAAATTCAGGAATGAAAGTGGAATCAAGCCCCAATGCAAACCGAAAATAACAAGTATTTGCCAGAATGCACCAATAACGATCCCTGCAATTAGTGGACTTAAATTAAAAATCGTATTAATGCCGCTTCCAACCATATTAGCTGCCCATGTTGCAACTGGACCAATTAACAAGAAAGTTAGCGGTACAATTACTAAAAACGTAAAAAATGGCACTAAGAATGTCTTGACTACATCTGGAATAACTTTACGGAAGAATTTCTCCACCTTTGCTCCAAAGAATGTCGCAAGAATAATGGGAACAACAGATGTTGAATAACTCATTAAAATTACCGGAATACCTAAGAATTCAATATGGATAGGTGATTCAAAGATTGTACCTGCAAATAAAGTATATCGTGGTTCACCAGCCATAATTTCTGCAATAGTTGGATAGACCAAGGAAGCCCCGATCACCATCCCCATAAATGGTGTTCCGCCGAATTTCTTCATGGCTGTGTAACCTAAGAAAATAGGGAAGAAGTAGAAAAACGCATCACCAACAGCATTTAAGATGGCAAATGTTCCACCCTCTTCACTCATCCAGCCTAAAGCTACAAATAAGGCATTAAAACCTTTGATCATACCTGTTGCAGCCAACACACCTAAAACCGGGGTGAAAATACTGGAGATAATATCTACAAATTTATCCAGTAAATTGCCGCTGCTTTGCTGTTCTTCTTCCTCATTGCCGGCATCCGCAGCTTGGAAGCCGCCAACTGCCATCACATCTGCATATACATCAGGAACATGGTTGCCAATAACTACCTGATATTGTCCGCCGCTTTTCATAACGGTTACCACACCATCCATGTTCTTTAATGCTTCTGTGTCTGCCTTGCTCTCATCTCTCAACTTAAAACGCAGTCTAGTAATACAGTGGACTAAACTAATGACATTTTCTTTACCGCCGACATATTTGATAATGTCTTTGGCAAGCTGCTCGTACTTCATTTGATCCCCTTCTTTCCTGTGATTAATAATGGTAAACGTCAAACAATAAATAGCAACAGAGATGGTATTTTTCCAATAAAAAAACCTGAACTGATATCGATACACATACTTATTGTGCAGATATCAGCTCAGGTTATGCCCACTAAAGGTAACATTCCTTTACGCTCATATAGTTACTATTTATTTAGTTGATAATAAAAATATATCACCAGCTGACGATTATTGCAACCGTTTTATTTTATTTTCTCATCAAACATGCAGTATGTATTTTCCAATGTCACCATAAATAAACTTGATGCTGCTGATTATCATGATGGACAAACTTAGCCCTTCTTCGATTTAGATGAAAAGAAAGTTTGATCAAAACCACCGGTATTTAGGGCACACCAATACGAATAAATCCTTTTTGAAAAGAATTTTTCGTATGAAGTACTATATAATTTTGCAACAATCCAATTCGTTTTCACCTGTTTTTAACAAAAATACCCATTTTGTACAACCAATAAGCAGCCCATTCTGTCCCTAATGCTTAAATGTTTCTAATCTTCGAATTTGAACTCCTTTGTTATCAAAGTTCTCTTCTGCCAACCATTTAGCTATTACCTGTTTATGGAGCGGCCATTCTTCTATTAACATAGAAAACCAGTTGGTGTTTCGTGAACGTTGTTTATAAATCTTATTGTTTCTAAATGTCCCCTCATATTGAAACCCTAATCGTTTGGCGGTTTGGTTGGAAGGAGCATTAAGAGAATCACATTTCCACTCATAACGTCGGTACTGAAGTTCCTCAAACACATATACTGCTAATAGATAATGCGCCTCAGTAGATATGCGTGTTTTTCTTAATGCATCAGAAAAATTGACGTGTCCTACTTCTATTACGCCATTTTCTTGATCAATCCTCATTAAACTAAAAATTCCAAGAGGCTGATTCGTTTCTTTTTTCAACACAACATAAAAGATTTCTGTCTTACTTGCTATTTTATTTAGCAGCATCTGTTCAAATGCTTCATAATTTTGAGGCGGTTCTTCTGGCAAGTAAGTCCAATTACTAGGGTGTGAATGTGTAAAGCATTCATAGAGAGCTTTGCTATGCTCACGAGATAACCTTGTGATAATGGTATACTTACCGACATAATACATATCACCTGGGAATGGTCGTTTCTGCCAATTAGACATCGCTTCACCAATTGGCTGATTATATTTATTTATTCTCTGATTCATATAACCACCACGTTTCATTACGTTATTTTATTACAGTATAACTGGTTAAGAATAATTAATCATCTGATTTTTATTACTTTTTCTTTATATAAATTAGCTTCCTGTACAGAACTATGCTCTTTCCATTGTTAATTCACAAAAACAAGAACGGATATCTGAAGAAAAGGCTTATGAATATGTTTGATCAGATTGCTTTCTGTCAAGACCTCTATATCCGTAATTATCTTGGATGCAAAAAGGAGATACTGCTTGTTACAATATCTCTTCATGTTGTACAACAGTTCTATGCTGACTGTTCTGCCTGTCAAACTTAATCGGGTGAACAGGTACTATCATCTGATGGGGTCGTTATCTTTTGTTGATGACTTCTCATTAACTCCTATTTCGAAAATTGTGTCATGACCTCCATTAACTCTTCGATCGCTTCATCTCCTTTTCCAGAAACAACCGCATCATGCACACAATGTTTCATATGTCTTTCTGTAACAGAAAAACCGACTTTTTTCAGTGCTGCCTGAATCGCACTTATTTGTATCAGAATATCCACACAATAACGATCTTCCTCAATCATCTTTTGGATACCCCTTACCTGTCCTTCAATTCGTTTTAATCTATTAATAAGAACATCCTGTTCACCTTTGGAACGTGGTGTACTTGGATGGTTATGCAAAGATTCCTTCATTTGCTATCGCCTCCCTATTTTTAATATACCCCCCTGCAGTATAATCGTCAAATATAAAGCTTAAAATACATATGCTTTCCATCTGATATTATGCTGCTTACTATAACCTTAATCACCATGCTTTATGAACTATTTCCTGGGAAATATTACTGCTTATGCTTATATCTTTTTACTTGCAAATAAATAAACAGTAATCCAATCAAGACAAATTGGCCTAATATTACGATGGCATCCCAGAACAACGGATTACTTACAGAATAGGACAGACGTGACAAAGCCTGACTTAGCATATAGGCTGCCTGCGGGATAAAAAAGAAGACAAATAATGCAATGAGCAGTCCCACTCCCAACAGCAAAAAAATACTATACAGCTTAATCGTTTTCTCTTCTCCTTCAAACGGTTCAGTTGAAGTATCTTTGTTAAGAAATGGAAGCCATCTGGATAGGTAATTTTTACTATTATCCAATAAATTATAACAACCTGAATGATGTTCCCATACATAATATAGATCTGTTTTCATAAAAACACAACACTGATATATTGTTTTAATAAAAATATTCAGAATAATGACAGATAAGAAAGCTTGTATAAGCGGAGTGCCTGCATTTAGTATTTTCAAGGTAAGACTTATCGATAAAATCAATTGCTCTACCAGCATCCCTGCTAAAAATATTGTGTTCTTTTCTTTTTTTGCCAATGTCCAAGCTGGTGTTAAATCAGACTCCAACACAAGCAAGAATAAGCGATTACCAATATTCATATGGACCGGTAAATCAAATGACCGCATCGCTAAAATATGGCCTAATTCATGCAGGAAAACAAGTATCAAAGAGATCAACGCATAGCACAAAATATTAAGTGCCATCGAATCAAATACAAATAGATCTTGATAAACAGGCAGTAAGGCTGGAAAGAAACAAAAGACAAGCATATTCACCATTAAACATATTAAAAAGATCGGAATAGTCCAACGCTGCAGCCACCATGGAGCAAAATTACCTGGAATCCATTGCCATCCTGATGAATGTCTGGACTGACTTAGATTCTGAAAGGGAACACCATCTATTTGAGCAACTATGCCGAGCTTTGCCAGTTGCTCTATAAAAGAAAGTATATCTATTTCTTCGTCGGGATATACCTGTTTTAACTCTGCTTCGATCGTTATTAAACTCTCTTGGCCTATTCGTTCGATTGCCTTGACAGCTACTTCATTCACTTCAAAAAAATCCTCGTTACCTGCCAAACTGATCAAATAATGACCATCCTGTTCTATTAATTCAAATAAGTGCAACTGCACATTACTTTGATATGTAATTTCCATATCCCGCCGCCCCTATCTGCTTTAGTATACCGCCTTATTGACCGGTGCTATGGTTTTTTTGTGTAAAAAAGGATGCCGCTTTGTGAGGCATCCACTTCCTTCCCTGCTTAAAACCAAATAATACACCACCAGCATGTTGCTTTTACTCGTTTTAATTTACGAATTTTCAATTTCGTTCCTCCTTTCTATTATTTGTTGTGCTACAGGCCATAAGACTAATTCTGTTATACATGACCTGCTTTGTTATATTGCTTATAATAGTTAATCCATAAAGGATAAACTTCTTTAAACTGATATACTACTTGCGGATCAAATTGTGTACCGCTGCCTTTGATAATTCGGTCATAGGCCTCGTCAGGAGATAGAGCCTGGCGATAAGAGCGTGAAGATGTCATGGCATCGAACGCATCAGCGATAGCAACGATACGGGCAAATATGGTTATTTCTGCTCCTTTCAACTGATCTGGGTAACCGGCGCCATCCCATCGCTCATGATGATGACGAACCACATCCAGATATTCGTTGATGCCCTCCACATTCTTCAACGCCTCTGCACCAACAACTGGGTGGGTTTTCATTACTTCATATTCTTCCACAGACAATTTTGATTCCTTTGATAAAATTTGTTCAGAAATGCTTATTTTACCAATATCATGCAGGAGACAAGCATAATAGAATAACCTTACATCCCTTGATTTATATTGTTTATAAGATTTTAATAAAATAAGAGAGTAGTTGGCAACCCGTTCACTATGACCTTTCGTATACATGTCTTTTAGTTCTAATGTAGCGGTAATTCCTTTGACAATATTCTCGATTTGCTGATTATAGGCAGATTGAAAAGCAGAAACATAATGAATAAATCGTGATAATACGATAAAAGCGACGCAAGACAATACCAGAACTAAGAATAATGGCAAGATAAATACAGGATCTTGAAATACTATACCTACTATTAGATACTTACCCGTTAAACCTAGGAATACAACATAAAAAAACCGTTTATTCACAAAAATAGGAGAAAACAAAATAAAGATTAGTTCAATAATACTTCCATGTGAGTAAGGCTCATGATTTAAAATAAAAAAGGACAATTCTTGAATAAAAGTTAAAATGATAAAAGTGAAAAAATAGATATATTTTATCGGACTAGGGTTATTTTTCCTTAAAAGATAGATAGCTGCTGGCAATATGGCTAATAAAATAACATATACCAAGTAATCTACAAATGATTTAGATATTTGTGACGCATTATCCCAACTTACTATTGGCATCATAAAATAATAAATAAGTTCGTAGCAATAGTAGATAATATAAAATAACCATAGAAACCAAATTGTGGCTCTTTTCTCCACACCTAACAGGGAAATAGTCTGATTTGAACTATGCATAATTATTCCGCCCTATTCACATTAAAATAGATACTGGTTGGTTCCAAGAACCTCCCTCCTTATATAAAGTAATCATACTATAATTCTAGTATTTATGTCGAATTTCAAGAAAAGGTTTTCACGTTTATTTATCCTCAGATCCACTTGCTAAGCTGCCCCCTATTTTATACATATCCCTTCAATTCTACATAAAATCAAAATAATACCGAATCACATGAAAAAATACTGGGGCTGTATAAGTAAGACTATCAATCCGGCTCAAATATCGCCCCTTTAATTTCTCCCATTTCTCCTGATCACCTATCAGCAAGTCCCTTTTTAATACAGAAACCGTTAAACTTCCTATAAAACCTGCAACACTAATAAGTATGCCAGATATAATACCAAAAGCCGGAGTCAAAGGGGTCAAATATGGATAAATCAAATAAGAAATACAAGTAGTTGCAGCTAAGCCGGCGATAAAGCCTTCCCAAGAGATATAGGCGTTCGCTGTCGGTACAATCTTTCGTTTGCCGAGATAGACAGTAGTCAAATACTGTACCACATCATTCAACTGTGTCAAAATAACCAAATATAACACCAAGTTACCGCCAAATGCTGGGGTCGCGATCGGAAAGTAAGCCAAGTGGCTTAAACCAAACACCATTAACATAAGCCCCCATTGTGTAAAACTGACAGAGCGCAGGAAACCGACCGTTCCTTTGCCGATAATGCGCGGCAGCGGCAGGAATAAAAAGACATATACCGGAATAAAGACAATAAACATACCATACCAGCCAATATAAATCCAATAAAAATGCAGTGGAATCATCAGGTAGGACCATAAGAAAATCCGCCTGTCTGACTTTCTTGTTTTCATCATGGAGAAATATTCTCTCAAAGCAACTAATGATAGAATCATAATCGCAATTAATGACACAGTTGTATTAAATAATGTAGCAAAACAAAAGATAACAAACATGCCCCACCATGTTTTCACACGATATTGAATAATTGAGAGATCTTTCTCTGGCTGCAGCTTCTTTACAATAAAGAAACAAATCGTTGCTAATGTAATTACAGATAAAATAATCAATAATACCCAGACAGGCTCTTGCACACCAACACCACCTCAATAACTAATAATGTGTATTCACAACCAATATATCCTGACATTACTATCATGAAAACGTTAATCGCCCTCCTAATTCAATTCATTCGTATGATATGAACCAAATGCAACCTCTAAGATAGAGTTTTTGAACAACTTCTAATAGAAATATCATTTATTTTACTGCAAATACGTTATAATATAAAGATATAGTAAGATTTTATCATCATGCTAATATATAATTTATTAAACAGAGAATTTAGGTGGCTGATTTGGAAGAAAAACAATACGTCTACATCATGTTATCAGATACAGGAACCTTATTTACTACCGTGATAAAAACCTATACGAAAGCCCCCTATAACCATGCTTCACTTGCTTTTGACAAGGAATTAAATGAAATGTACAGCTTTGGCCGGAGAAACCCTAAGAACCCATTGCATGGCGGCTTTGTGAAAGAGAATATTTATACAGGTACATATAGCAGATATCCTGAAACCACTTGTGTTATCTATCGGCTGGAGGTGTCTGAGCGCGAGAAGCAAAAGATGAAACGGATTTTAGAAGTATTTATTAAAAATCATAATAAGTTTCTATACAATATTCTTGGCGTCATCGGTGTTTCTTTGAAAGAGCCGATTGAATTCAGTAACTCCTATTTTTGTTCCCAGTTTGTGGCAGATATTCTGAACCGTTCCGGAATCCACCTCTGGGAGAAACTTCCGGCAATGATTACACCTGAAGACTTTAGGAAGAATGAGCGTCTGGAATTATTATATGAAGGAAAGCTAGCAAATTATCTGGAACCAAAATAGGGAGATTACTAGTATGTTAACAACCCCACTTTTCTAACCCAATGCATGAAAAGGTCATATAAACAGGAGCTAGACAGTATCAGAGCTATAAGAAAACAGAGTTGGTGAAGTCGAATGGATCGAACAGAAAACCAAAGATAAAGTGAAACTTCGTTCAGTGGGGTTTTTAATCCCCCACTGAACTATTTTTTCACAACCTTATCTATTATCTTGCCAGGTTTTTCAACTCATCAATCGTTACAAACGAATATCCTTCTTCTGCAAGACGTGCCAGTATTCCTTCTATAACCTCGAGCTGACCACCGGTTTGATCATACATTGGATGCAACAAAATAATCGAGCCTTGACTTACATGTTCCATAACATAATCCATTTTTTCCTGTGGCTCTGTAAAATAGCTGTCTGGTTCCAAATTCCACATGATTGTATCGATATTATGCTTATACAAATAAAAAGGTGCGAGCAGCAATTTCTTTCCATTTGGCGGACGATAGTCTATCTCATCCTCATACCCTACTTGACGAATAAGCTGATTCGTCTCTTCTATCTGATGTTTGATAAAAGCAGGTGTTTTAAATATCATTCTTTTGTGTGTTAAGGTATGATTCCCCACTTGATGTCCAGCATTCACAATTAATTCTGCTTCATCCGGGTGAGTGATAATCTCTTCTCCAATTAAGAAAAAAGTGGCCTTTGCCTGATATTTTTCTAAAATAGCTAAAATATCAGGCACATTCTCTGTTGGTCCATCGTCAAAAGTTAATGCGACCACTTTTTCATTGGTGTCGACTTGATGTATTAACTCACCAAACACTTGAAAAGTTCTGGACTTGCTTAATTGATGTACACCAATAGAAATAATACCACATATAATAATCGCCATCGCAATAATCAGTACTCTTTTTCTCATTTATAAATACTCCTTTGCAACTATTCCCTTTCTTAGCATACACGAAGATAATCCTAGATGGAATAGTTTTGCAGAAGCAGACAATCTTTAAAATGTGTACAGATGGAAGAAAAAAGAAAGGGGACAGATCTATGTATGACTCTGTCCCCCATCCTATTTTGTTTTATCACAAGATTTTTTCGCATTAACGAAATAAATCGATTAGTTTTTCCCACCAGCCTTTTTCTTCCTCTGGTTCTTCTGCTTCTTCTTCGGTTGTCTCTTTTTCTACGGCATCTGTTTGGATCACAAATTGAACGAGCTCGACATTTTCATTTTTATCAGAAACAAAAGAAACCGGATCAAAATCAGATTTATCAAACTCGTTTATCATATCATCTACTTGATTTTGCAATTGATCAGGCAAATCAGAGGTGGCTTCACTTAATTGACTGGCACCATCAGAAAGTTCCCCAGCACCACTTGCCAATGCTGCCGCTCCTTCAGGCAGCTCGCTAATCCCTTGGTGGAGTGACTCATAGGAGTTTGTCAACTGACCTACACCATCCGTATAGCTCACCAATCCCTCATGAAAACCTTGATATTCTTCCGCTAATGCAGCAACTCCATCCTGTAATGGCTGGAAGGAGCTTTCTAAGTCAAGCTGTTCACTTGCTGTCTCTAATTGATCAGCCATTGTTTCCAAGGTAGTAATGACTTCCGCTTGTGCCTCTTGTATTCCTTCGATAGTTGGAATTATAGTTTCTATTTCTGTCTGTACATCCTCATAAACCGTCTTTGCTTCCTGTGCCATATAATAAGTCTCCAGCAAAGACTCCACCAACTCCTGGTCTATATCACTTTCTCGTAAATTGGCGATATCCGCTTCGGTAATTTGATAAGCTGGGATTTCTTGCATGGCCTCTTCTAATAGGTCGAAAGCTTGAAAATAATTCTGATCAAAGTCACTAATTCCATTACTAGCCTCTCTCAATCCAGCAGCCAGCTCCTGCAAGCCTGATCTTAACTCATCTAAGTCATCAAAATTCATCTGTTGCTGGAGAGATTCGTTCATCGTTTGCAGTGCCTCTTGTATAGCGCTTGAACCATTGACCAAATCACTGGATCCATTATTGATCTCATGCATACCATCGTTAAATTCTGATGATCCATCCGCCAATTCAGAGATACCGCCATTTAACTCCGACATACCTTGCTGCAGATCCTCTGCCCCGGAAGCCAGTTCTGCCAATGCATCAGATAAAGTGCGAAACTCATCCTTTGCGTCTTCCAAATCGGGAGAATCAATCGCCATAAACGCAGGAACAGCACTAATCTCAATCGGCCCTTGTTCATAATCCTTCACTTGCGCTTCAGCAACAAGATGACCATCCTGTTCTGGCATTACCGTAAATGTCACCTGTTTATTTTTACCGGCATTGGCAATGGTTCCGTCTTCCGCCTTCACATCTTGATAGTGCTCGCCATCAAATGTTAATGATATTTGCAATAAATAATTCTCATAAAAAACAGAATCTATCTCACTATTAGCTGATGTTTTGATTTCAATCCTCAGCCTTCCATCTTCCCCAAGCATTTGTTCCGGATCCTTGTCTTGACCATTTAACTGGTAGTCAATTTCAAAATTCCATGGCAGCGGCTGTTCCTCCAAGTTACCTTGGTAGAAAAAATTATCCTGCTCAGCCGCTAAGCTTACTTTGTCGCCGTTAAGATTTATTTCTGATAAATCCGTTAAATTCTTCACATCGGTATAAGCACCATAATCTGTGATCTCGCCATTACCAACTTCTTCAAAGCTGTTTACAACATACATCTCCTTCTGCGAACCATCGGGTTGAAGTATCGTATAAACGACTTCATTTTTCGCTGGCTGATTCTCCTCTGCGGAAACTGTGATCGTTGGTAAGGTTAGCATACTAATCATTATAAGCAACAAATACTTTCTTACCGTCATATTATCCCTTCTCCCTGTAAAAGTTTGCTTTCCAAGATGTTTTCTCAATCAGCTTATCAAATAATACAAGAATGGCTGGCAGCAAGAATAACACCAAGATAAATGCCAGTAAGGCTCCCCGGCCTAACAGCAGCCCAATCGAAGAAACAATTGGGTTAGTGGAAGTGATCCACAGAATAAATCCGACACTGGATAAGATCGATGCGGAAATAAGAATAGAGAAAAATTTCTCATCCAAGGTTCGCTTGACTGCTTGCAATGCTGGCATTTCTTTGCGGTGCTCTTTATATGCCTCTGATAATAGAATGGCATAGTCAACTGTGGCAGCTAATTGTACTGTACTAATAATCAAATAGCCGACAAATACTAATGAATCACCGCTAAAATACGGTATAGCTAAGTTGATCCATACAGAAGATTGAATCGTCAGCAATAAGACAACGGGAAAAGACAGCGAACGAAAGACAAACATTAACACCAAACCAATCGTTAAAACCGTCAAGGTAGTAACTAAGGTGTTATCCCTCTCCACCGTTGATTTCATATCATGTAAGGTCACACTTCCCCCCAGTAGATAGGCATCATCGTCATAATAATTAGTGACCATTGCCGTCACCTCATCTACTAAAGAAAAGGCCGTCTCTCCTTCTTCTTCGGTATCTGTATGGACTATAATTCGGGCATAGTTGTCGGAATAAAAATTTTCTGTCACGGATTCGTCCAAATATTCAGGAGGTATAACCGGGCTGACCGCTTCTGTATAAGCAAGGACACTGGTAACGTGATTCAGCTGTTTTACATTTTGAACAAATTCTGTTTCCTTTGCTAAATCTTCTTTAGGTACTAAAGCGATAATTGGTGTCGATTTACCAAACTCTTCTTCAACCAAAGCGGCATCCCGACCAATTCTAGTTTCTTCCGGCTGGTCTCCCATACCATAAATAAAATTGGTATTCGCTTGTGCTAAGAATGCAGGGACGACTAATAAAAAGACAAGCAGTATCACTGGGATACGGAATTTTAAGACATGCCTGCCAATTCCCATCAGCTGGGGAATAATTTGCTTATGTTCTGTCTTCTCCATCCATTTATAGAAGGTCAATGTTAAGGCAGGCAAAAAGATCATCACACTTAAAAAGCTCAGCACAATCCCTTTTACCAAGTTAATCCCCAGATCAGCACCAATTTCGAATTCCATAAAGGACAGTGCTATAAAACCAAAGAATGTTGTCGAGGCACTAGCTCCAATAGCAGGAAATGACTGCTTAATCGCCGACTTCATCGCTGCTTCCGGTGTTTGACCCTGTTTTCGGAAATCTGAGAAACTATGCAATAAAAAGATCGCATAATCTAAAGAAACAGCTAGCTGTAATATGGGCGCGACTGATTGTGTAACAAAAGAAACTTCACCAAGAAAAATGTTCGTTCCTAAATTGATCAATACCGAAACACCAATAGCCGTTAGAAAGAAAACTGGTTCTATCCAGGAATTTGTCGATAATACCAAGATAATGATAATAATAGGTACTAATAATAAAGCAGCATAGGCAGACTCTGTTCCAGCCATTTCTTGTGAATAAGCCGTATTAACTGCCTCACCTGCTAGCGCATTGTCTTCCCCTATCAGCTGATAAATTTCTTCCGTAATTCGGACTTCTTCTCCTTCACGAATATGCAAAGAAATTAATGCTTGATTGTCTTTATAATAATTTTCAACTGTATCATCGTCGATTAGTTCCAATGGTATTTTTAGGTCAACGGCGTCATCCAGCCACATTACATCACTTACTCCATCCAATGCAGCTAGCTTTTCTTTATAAAGCAATGCCTCTTGCACACTTACATCATGAATAAGCACCCGAGCATTCTCTATACCTGTTTGGAACTCATCTTCCATCACATCCATTGCAATACTGGAAGGTGCTTCTGCTGGCAAATAATCCGCCATATTGTAATTGACGGTGACAGCAAATTGAGTAATACAGCTGATCAGCGCCACAAGAAAAAAAGACACAACAATAGTTTTTTTATATTTTGTAATAATTGACGGAAAATTTATCATCATTCATCCTCTCTTGCTTTCATCCAGAATACACTTTATTATTATAGAGACATCGTGTTGGATATTCAACAAACAGTTTATGATAAAATGTTCAAACCCCAACACTTTAGTTAAAAATGTTGGGCTGTAACAAAAAGTTCACATTTTCCTTTGGGACTGCTTATAACTGACGAAAGGGGTTCATAACAAATGAAAAGTAAAATAGACCGGCGTAAAAAGTATACGATAATGGTATTGAAAGAGAGTTTGATCTCCTTATTAAATGAAAAACCTATTTCTGCGATTACCGTAAAAGAAATTTGCCAGACTGCTGATATTAATCGTTCAACGTTTTATACTCATTATAGTGATCAAAGAGATTTGCTTTATCAAATTGAAGCAGAAATTATTGAAGAAATGAGAAGACATTTAAGTGAATGTCAATTGGAGGAAGAATCAGAATCTGTGAAGATGATCGAAAAATTACTAGAATATATCGGAGAAAATAAAGACATCTGCTATACCTTATTACATCAACATACAGGTACCAGCTTTGAACAGCGAGTCATGGATGTCGCAAAACAATTTTTAATGTCCCATAAGTTAACAGATGACCCAGCCCTGAATGCTTATTTAAGCACCTTTATTATTAGCGGCGCCATCCATGTAACAAAAGATTGGTTAGCCAACAATGCGAGAGAAGCCCCAAAACAAATTGCTGAGATAATCAATGAATTTACCGCAAGAGGATTATCCTGCCTTGATTTATAACGGTATATTCTCTGTAGCGGCCGGTTATGCTATATTGAAGATAACAACTATTTAAAGGAGGCAATATTATGCCGCTTAACCCTTATTTTATGTTTAACGGAAATGCCTTAGAAGCGATTCGTTTTTATGAACAAGCCTTCCAAACAGAACCTGCCGTCGTAAGTACGTATGGGGAAATGCCTGGTAAAGAGAATAAAATTCCTGAAGAGGCTAAATCGCTTGTTTTACATGCCAAAATAGAAGTGGATGGAACCATATTAATGTTCTCTGACCACTTCCCTGGCTCTTCAGAATCATTCCAAGCAGGCAACAATATCACTATCGCACTGGTTTCACCTAATGTTGAACTGATTCAGCATGCCTTCCAAACTCTACAGGAAAACGGAAAAGTAGAATTAGAGCTGCAAGAAACTTTTTGGTCTAAACATTATGGTAAAGTGACCGATAAATTTGGCGTGCATTGGCAATTAAGCTCCGAATAATAAAGCGGACATTTTTCCCTCTGACCAATCAGCTTCGTAGTCTAACGCCCTATGAATATAATCAGGTGTGTAAGCGATAAAATAACTTACTAAGCATCTTGCTAAATCGTTACTAGCGGAGACTCTGGCATTGGAAAACAGGCTGTTGCATAATAAAGCGACAGTCTGTTTTTTTGCGCTGAACAAAGGGGCTGAGCTTATATATGATGAAGGGATGACGAGTAATTCGTAACAAAAACGCAGGATACGCTCTGTTTCCTCTCTTATCTTTTCAAGCCTCAAAGTGCCGGCTTTTAAACAGATGCCAAACTATCCATCCTCTTGATGCTATGACTCTATCTGTTGAAGCTGACTTACCAAGTAAAAAAAATTGCCTTAGAGTTGGCTTGAAGTGATACAATAATAAATTAAGCAATGATTTCAGATAGAGTTTGGGGGACAGGAAATGAACAACACATTACACAGCCGATTACTAGGTACTATTTGGCTTTATAGTATACTAGGAATTCTCGCAGCCTTTGGATCACTCACCGTAGATATGTATCTGCCTAGTTTTCCAGATTTGGCACAAACTTTTACAACCAATGCTTCCTATGTTCAATTAAGCTTAACTTTTTGCTTGTTAGGTTTAGCTGCTGGTCAAATTGTCTTCGGCTCCCTAAGTGATCAGCGTGGGCGAAAGAAACCATTATTACTTTCTTTATTCCTTTATATTGCTGCCTCTGCGGTTTGTATCTTTGCATCTTCAATCGAGGTTTTTATTACTGCCCGTTTCTTTCAAGGATTAACTGCTTCGGCAGGAGTTGTCATTGCAAGAGCCGTTGTACGTGATCTCTATTCTGGTAAAGAATTAACACGGTTATACAGTCTGATTACCTTGTTTGTTAGTGTGGGACCTATTCTTGCACCAATCATTGGAGGAGCGGTGCTTGATTTCACGAGCTGGCACGGAATTTTCGTTGTATTAATGGGAATGAGTCTGCTGATGATCCTGTTAGTATCGGTTAAATTACCGGAAACACTGCCGCTGGAAGCACGCTCATCCAGTGATATAAAAGCGACCCTCATTATCTTTATCCAGCTGTTTAAAAATAAGGTGTTTTTAGGTTATGGTTTAACACAAGGACTACTGATGGCCGGTGTCTTTGCTTATGTTTCTGGTTCTCCTTTCATCTATCAGACTATTTATGGTGTGTCACCACAGGTCTTTAGTTACTTGTTTGCAATAAATGGTATGGGTATTATGTTAGGCACACGAATTGCTTCTTATCTAACCTACAGAGTACCTGAACAGCGCATACTTACTATCGGTTTATTGCTATCAACTAGTGCCAGCTTATTTTTATTAGTCATGACTTTTATCCAGGCACCGTTAATCTGGATAGCGGTCCCGTTATTTTTCATCGTATTATGTGTAGGAATGAATACACCTGCGACCTTCTCTCTTGCCATGCAAAAACAGGATGAACATGCAGGCAGTGCTTCTGCCCTGTTAGGAATTCTGCCTTATCTATTTGGAAGCCTTGTTATCCCATTTGTCGGCATTGCTGGCGAAACAACGGCTGTACCAATGGGGCTTATCATGCTGATTACAAGCAGTGGAGCTCTGATCAGCTTTTGGTTATTAGTAAAGAAGAATGATTCGTCAGTATAGAAACAAAATGGAGAGTATCAGGCAAAGAAATACTTTGCCTGATACTCTCCATTTCTATATACCCATCGATCATTAATACCTAGCCATTGACCTGCTGTCGGTATTTCCGCTTAACTGCCATTTGATCTTCCCGGGGAGAACGCCCAAACATTCGGGAATACTCACGGCTGAATTGTGACGAACTTTCATATCCCACTCGAAAAACGACCTGTGTAATATCAACGGGTTCTGCCAACAGTAACCGCCGGGCTTCCTGTAACCTTATTTGTTTCTGAAACTGAATAGGCGTCATAGTCGTTACAGCTTTAAAATGTCGATGCAAGGAAGCTGGGCTCATATTGACCATTTCCGATAACTCTTTAATCTTTATTTTTTTGTCATAGTTATTCACCATATATGCAATAATTTCTCGTACTTGATAAGCATGGCTATCCTCCAGCACCATCTGAGCAAGTACTCTGCCATAAGGTCCTTGCAGCACTTTATAAAGGATTTCTTTCATAAAAATAGGTGCTAAGACTGCTATATCTTTTGGATTATCTAATAAACGCAGTAATCTTTCGACAGCATCTAATAAATCGCTATCCAATTGATGGACGAACAATGCTTGATCAGACTGCTTTGATTTCAACGGAAGCGACTCACACTGCTCCCACACCTCAAGAACTTGTTCACGTGTGAATTCTAACTTCAATGCCAGGTAAGGCTGTGATGGCGTAGCATGGATTACTTTGCCTGTCACAGGTAAATCTGCTGAAGCGACTAAATAATTAAATGATCCATATCGATAAGTGGTGTCTGCCAGCTGAACTTCCTTCTCCCCTTGTGTGATCACACAAAAACATGGATGATACAGACGATGTACAGGCTCCGTTTCCAATGATTCTTTAATCAGAAACAACTTGGGAATACTGGTTTCATAGACACCGTCGTTCTTTATATGGCGCCGTATTAATTGACTGATTTGTTCTTGTTTATGTTGTATGATCAAAGGTTCCATTTTCTTCTTCCTTTCTGCAATGCTTACCTAGATGATACAATTTTTTGATAGGATTAGGCAAATAACAAATAATATTGTGCTATCCTTTTATATATGGAACTGAGATACTAAAGAAGTGACGCACTGATTAGTTAACAGCACTTTAGTATTGGAGGACTTATAATGGATTATGTAAAATTAGGAAAAACAGGCTTAGATGTGTCCCGACTCTGCCTCGGTTGTATGGGATTCGGTGATGCCAATCGCTGGATTCACAAGTGGGTACTTAATGAAAAAGAGACTCGACCTATTATCAAAAAGGCGCTTGATTTAGGAATTAATTTTTTTGATACCGCCAACGTTTATTCAAATGGAACGAGTGAGGAATTTGTCGGAAAAGCATTAAAAGAGTATGCCAAAAGAGATGAAATAGTCCTTGCTACCAAGGTATTCTTTCCAATGAATGACCGTCCCAATGGAAAAGGTCTTTCACGCAAAGCCATTATGACAGAAATAGATAACAGTCTACAGCGTTTAGGTACAGATTATGTTGATTTATACCAAATTCACCGCTGGGATTATCATACCCCGATTGAAGAGACAATGGAAGCCTTACATGACGTGGTTAAAGCAGGAAAAGTACGTTATATCGGTGCCTCTGCTATGTATGCCTGGCAATTCCAAAAGGCTCTGCATGTTGCTGAAAAAAATAATTGGACTCGATTTATTTCGATGCAAAATCACTATAACTTAATTTATCGCGAAGAGGAACGAGAAATGATGCCGCTTTGTAGAGAGGAAGGAATAGGTGTAATACCATACAGTCCACTTGCTTCTGGCCGTTTGACACGGGACTGGAACGAATCCACATATCGTTCTTCCACTGATGAAGTGGCGAAGGACAAGTATGATCATACCGCCGAAGATGATCGGAAAGTAATTGAGAGAGTAGCAGAGATTGCTCAAAAACGACAAGTGCCACGTGTACAAATTGCTATCGCTTGGTTATTGCATAAACAGCCTGTTACAGCTCCTATCATCGGTGCAACAAAAACAGATCATTTAGAAACAGCAACAGGGGCTTTGTCTGTTTCTTTATCTGACGAAGAAATAGCTTATTTAGAGGAGCCTTATACTGCTCATCCAATCGTAGGTTTTCAATAATTTTTTTAGAGGATGTTCCAAAGGTTCAATAAAAATGACACGGCGAATGTTGGAGTTGACGGTAGTGGAACTTCGACGTACAGGACGTACTAGTGCAGGCGTTATGATAGGACGTCATGGCTTCAGCCTGCCGACGTACAGGGTATGCTAGTATTGGTGCTGCAACATGATATTGCGAATGTAACCGAGGATGATCCTTTTTATCAGACTTTTTGAACACATACTTATTTCATTTACTTCATTTTATGCTATGATAAACATGTTAATCTGAATGAGATGAGGAAACAAGGAATGAAATTAATAACTTTTAATGCATTTCGAACGATTGGAATTCCTGGCGTTAGATATATTAAGCCAGATCATATGTTCAAGGAAATAAACACCATAGAAGCTGCAGACGTGATTCTGTTTCCCGAAACATGGCAAGTACCCACGCTTGTATACGGCTTAAAAAAGAAGATATTTCCTAGTATTGAAACGATGCAGATCGGGGCTAATAAGATTGAAATGACCAGGGTCTTACAGAGCATTGCACCGCAGCATGTGCCTTATACAGAAATTCTAATAAATACCGAGGAGAATATCGAACAAATATTAGCCACCTTTCCCTTTCCTTTTGTCGCCAAACAAGCGAAAAGTGCAATGGGACAAGGGGTATTCTTAATTAAAAATACACAGGATTTTCTTGCTTATACGGCTTTGACAGATGTCTTATACATTCAAGAATACCTGCCTAATGATGGGAAAGATTTACGAGTCTGCATAGTTGGAGATGAGGTGTATGCAGCTTATTGGAGAATTGGTCAAGAAGGGGAGTTTCTTCATAATATTGCACAGGGCGGTACTATTGATTATCAGCATATTCCAGATCAGGCCTTGCAACTCGTCCGTCAAATTGCTGAACGACTGGCAATTAACCATGCAGGCTTTGACATTCTAATAAACAATGGTAACTACTATATTCTCGAATTCAATGTCTTGTTTGGCAATCAAGGACTTTACCACCAAAAAGACACAGTCGCTCAAGCTATTTATCAATATTTAATCAAATATCATGAACCACCATTTCCAACAGCACCTTTCCCTACACAGATTCCTTCTTAATACGAAGTCATACCATTTGATCTATTTTCTAGTTGATTAAGTAAGGAATCTAAAGATTGCGAAATTTGCAGTATCTCATCGTATGTTGCTTGTTGCTCATATAATTGATACATTGTATTTCTCATTGATTCAATCTCTTGTTCTAATGTAAGCAAAGCCAACACTCCTTTTTTACTTTTAATACGTGTTTAAAAACAGTGCGTAAACGAACCAGTACGCCACTGAGTCAGCGTTTTCATATAATACATTTAATAAAGAAGTGGGGGGCTTTCTCCCCACTTCCTATTTCCCTCTTAAAACAAAGGCTTTTGAGTGATGAACACTATTGTAAATCTTTTCCCTTTTTTATCTTATTTAAACAAATATAGTTAAAAAAGCTTATATTGTTTCAAGATTAGTAAATTGATCCAACCAGCGGCAATATCATAAAGCTTGATATGAACAGAGACGACCAGCGCCCACATGCTGTCTGATCATAAAAAGAGCTATTGACAGCAGCTATCAACAGCACTTTTTCTTACAATTTAACCGGTTTTGGAGTAGAAAAACCTAATGCCTTATCTGTTGTTTCTGCAATTTCCTCTAACAATCGAGGATGTTCAATTAATTTCTTGCCATAGGAAGGAATCATCTCTGTGATTCTTGGCTCCCATGTCTGGAATTCTTCAGGAAAGCAATCCTTTAACAGCGCCAGCATAGCTGATACGGCCGTTGAAGCACCAGGTGAGGCGCCTAGTAATGCTGCAATCGAGCCATCTTTGGCGGTTACCACTTCTGTTCCAAACTGAAGTGTTCCTTTCCCGCCTGCTTCCGTATCTTTGATAACTTGCACACGTTGTCCGGCAACCAATAAATCCCAGTCTTCTGACTTAGCATTAGGGATAAATTCTCGCAGTTCCTCCATTCGCTGTTCCTTGGAGAGCAATACTTGCTGAATTAAATATTTCGTTAATGGAATATTCTTAAATCCAGCAGCCAACATGGTAAAAAGATTGTTTGGTTTGACAGAACGGATTAGGTCCAGATTAGATCCAGTCTTTAAAAACTTTGGTGAGAAGCCGGCAAAAGGGCCAAATAGTAACGATTTCTCATTATCAATAAAACGTGTATCCAAGTGCGGAACTGACATCGGTGGTGCTCCAACTTTTGCTTTGCCGTACACCTTGGCATGGTGCTGCTGAACAACTTCAGGATTATTACACACCATAAACAGACCACTTACTGGAAAGCCGCCCATTTGTTTCCCTTCTTGAATACCTGTTTTTTGCAGTAAATGGATACTTCCGCCGCCTGCACCAATAAAAATGAACTTGGCCGTGTGATTCTTCACACTATTATTCGTTAAATCACGAACTCGCACATTCCATCTTCCGTCACGATCACGCTTAATCGTTTCCACTGATTGCTGATAGTGTAATTCTACCTGATTTGCTTCTAAATGTTGAAATAATTTGCGCGTTAAGGATCCAAAATTCACATCTGTTCCTGCAGCAATTCGAGTAGCTGCAATCGGTTCTCCTTGTGAACGTTCTTGCATCATCAGGGGGATCCATTCCGCTAATTGATCAGGATCTTCACTATACTCTACATCTTTAAACAAAGGATTTTTTGCCATTGCTTGGTAACGCTTTTTCAAAAAAGAAACATTGTTTTCCCCTTGTACGAAACTTAAATGAGGTATGGCCCTAATGAATTCTTTAGGATCACTGATTAGCTTGGATTGGACCAAATGTGACCAGAATTGCTTCGACACTTGGAACTGCTCATTCACATTATTAGCTTTCGTTAGATCCATCGTTCCATCAGATTTCTCTGTTGTATAATTCAATTCACAAAGTGCCGCATGCCCTGTACCAGCATTATTCCACTCATTCGAACTTTCCTCTCCTGGCTTAGACAGTTTTTCAAACACCTTTATCTTCCAATCCGGGGCTAGTTCTTTCATTAACACCCCTAAAGTAGCGCTCATAATTCCAGCACCAATTAAAATAACGTCTGTACTAGTATGATTGTCGCTCATGTCAACCTTCCTTATGCTTATAAATTTACAAATATCTAATGATACCTTTTTCTAGTTTATCATTGTTTAGCAAATGTGTCACTTCACTTCCATCTGCTGAACGAAAAGTGCAGGGTGCCCGTTTAAAAACGTAGAGATTGGAATGGCACAACGGAGATAAAGGAAACACGGTGAGGTGACGAACCAATGTTGACTTATCGCAGGGCGTGACGCGAAATCTCTAAAGTTTGGCACTTGGAGCTGGACACGGCAATTCTTGAATAAGAATAAACGCATGAAAAATTATATACTTGCTGACCTTATAAAGAAAGGAATAGTTATGTATAGTTATAATGCCGTTAACCACCATCCCTTATTCCCGGAATTTAGGCTGTATGTATCGATTTCGACTAAAGTCTAACAAGGCTTAGTAAAGTATGAAAAAGACATAAATACTGTTCACTAAAGCCTTGCTTGTTCAATCAATCCAAATATTCTATATATTGTAAAGCAGGTTTATTTTCAATCGGCACCGCTCCTACTTTTGCGCGATAAAATCCGACTGGTCCCGCGTCTCCGATAATAGCATAGGCATACCCTTTGTTCTTCATCTCTTTTAAACTATGGATTAACAATTGCTGACCGATTCCTTGCCCTCTTTCTTCCTCTTTAACACCGGTTGGTCCAAAGAAATTACGAAAAGTGGTGTCGATACAGGCGAACCCGAGTAATTCCTTATCTTTGACTGCTATAAAGCAATCAGCAGGTGTTACAGAACATGCAACATCGCATTCACTTACCCATTTTTCCGAAAAATGCTTTCCTACCCATTCCAATACCACATGTTTCTCTGGCGGGACAACTCTTCTGATTATGACCCCTTTTTGTTCAAGTTTCTCCTCTAACAACTCTGAATGAAGATTAACAATCATATCCGTCATAGTACTTACCCCTTTCCATAATAATTACGCACACATGTTGGAGCAAAGATGTCGAATCGAGCCTTTGTCTTCATTAATTCTCCATCTTCTCCTGTTTGCAAAACGGAAATATAGTTACTATGTTCATTAGCAATAAACAAATACTTTCCATCGTCAGATAAGGTGAAATTCCTAGGCCATTTTCCAATGACTGAAGTTTCTCCCCAATAATGCAAACAACCATCTGCCAATACGCGATAACTAGTAATCGTATTTCTGCCTCGATTAGAGGTATAAAGGTACTCACCATTTGGTGACAGGTGAATATCAGCACCATAATTTTCTATTGTTTGCTGACTTGCTATTGTCTGCACTTCTTGCTTCAGCTCTAACATCTCTTCCTGTTCATGAAATTGATAGACCGAAACAGAAGACTGATATTCATTAACAATATAAAATATCTTTTGCTGCTTATTACAAACAATATGTCTTGGTCCAGATCCCGCTGTCAGGGAAAACGCCTTCTTTTTTATCAACTGATAATTATCTGTATCTACATGAAATAAAAATAACTTATCTTGTGCTAGATCTGTGATAAAATAATCATGGCTGCTCCCTAGTGGAAAACACATATGTGGATGTGAATCAGTCTGGTTTCCTCCTAGACTATATGTATCTGCTAAAGGCTGGACTGCTCCTCCTGCATCTAATGGATGCAAGGAAATCGTACCGCCTCCATAATTCGTTGTAATGATATAGCTGGCATCGTGAGCCAAGTGTAAATAGCACGGCCCTTTTCCTGTAGGCTGTCGATTTGTTTCCTGCCATTCTTCCTCCAAGTCATAACTAATGACTGCTCCTTCTTCCACCTCACTTACAGCATAAAGAGATGAGCCATCTTGCGCCAAGGTCAAAAAGGATGGGGAGGCAACACCCGTCTGTTCTTTCAATTTTTTAAATGTTAATTTGTCACTGTCAAATTCAACTATTTGGATAGCTGCTTGGTCTTCTTTGCCATAAGAACCGATTACTAATTGATACACAGGCACAGACTCCCCCCTTTATGTTCTTCCATTTTATTAACTAAGCGTAAGGAATATAAAAATAATCGCAATCAAAGGTATAGATACAGAGAAGGCTAGCGTGATCATCGATAAGACATTGATGGCAGCTGTCACCCTCTCATTTTCTTTCCCAATTGGTGTACGCTGTGCATAATCTCTCATCTGTGCCCGCTGTGAGAAAGTAAAGAAAAGATTATAGCAAAGTATAATGATCACAACCACAGTTGAAATAATGATATGTATTTGCGGCACTTCTTGCCCTTGACCAAATGCAAATCCAGCCACAAGTAAAACAAGCGGAATGAATTCCACCATTGCAATTCTTGTAAAAAATCGTGTCTGGATTTGCATGATTTGATCAGGTTTATCAATTAATGCGTCAAGCGTTTGACGGTAGACTGCCATAATTCCTATACCAGCTATCACTGCGGCCAATGCATACAAGTACAAGACCATTTTCTGTCTCTCCTTCCTGTCATTTAGTTTTTATTATCATAGCATGAATACAGACTGATGTCATGACAGAACAGCAAATTCCAAAGTAGAAAGAGAGACACTTTGCTGATGGTTCCATTTTATTGTCCCTATCACTTGGTCCATGAAGACTAGTTGAGGCTTAAGCCACCTGGAATAGAACTAAATCACGAGCAGGTAAAAGATCAGAGAAATATAGTCTAATTGACCTTCCTTTATTACATAGCTTAATAGATTGGCAGTACATGAAAAAAGGCATTCGGTGACGCAATACGATAATAATAACTTGACCAGCCTAATCCAGTGGATTTCGCTACCCTATGGTTATATGGCAGCCGTTCCTGTTCCAGTTCTTCAATAGCAGCCAATTCGCCGTCAAGATATTGATTAATGCGTTCTATTGCAGTTTGTAACCGGGCTAATAATCCGCCATAACGGATATCAATGACTTCCCATCCGAATGGCTTATTAATTCGGAGCCACTGTTTTTTATGTGCCTCATGCAATTCTTGAACTTTTTCGATCACGTCAGGAATATACTGATTTGCCAATTCTTTTAACGTATCGTCCTGTTGATTGTCATAGGCTTGCTTCAGATCGATTCCTAGACTGGCTTTTTTAGTCAGCACAGCACACAGTTTCTCAGGTACATCCAAAATAAAGTCGAGCTCAGAATCGGAATTTCTCGATAATTTTATTTTACGTTCTAATGCTTGATAATGAGCAGCTATATCTAATCCTTCTATATGCTTATCAAATACACCAAGAAGCACATCCTGCCACAATAAAAATTTGGATGGGTTCGTTTGATCCATATTTCCTTCTGCCACACCTGGAATATGGTCTAACTCACTTAATAATAGAAATTGGTCGGCATCTAAACCTGTACAAAATTTTGTCCGCTGATAAAGCTCAGCTAGGGGAACTGTCTGCTGGTATTGATGCTCGGCATATAACTGAAGACCAAGCAAGGCCGTTAAACAATTATTCTCATAGCCATCATCGCCCCATAGTGTAACAAAGACATCTTTAATCCCTTCTTCTTTACTGGCTTGCAGAGCCGCTTCACTAGTTTGCAAGGATAAGTCATATTTCGTAGCAAAGGTATTCCACACCCAAATTCCTCCAGCAAATGCGGGAGTTTGTCCCAATTGCTTATGTTTGTCAATCATATTCTTATAGTCTGCCTTGTTCGTATGGAAATAATCCCAATACATAAGCGTCACACTATCTGGGATCTTACCCTGCATTTCTTCTGAAATTTCTGTTTCCATATTATAATGATCTTCCCCAGACTCTGAGGCAAGCTTGATAAACATATCACTCCAAAGCATCACATCTAAATGCAAATCTTCGGTAATTTCTATCACTCGCTCCAAATGATCCAGCATAATATCTAAACGATCTTTATAACCAAAGCGATTGAGGAAAATCCCCCTTCCTAACTCTTCTGCCTCATCCATACCAATATGAATGCGATTACTGCGGAATGGCTGTTGCGCCGCTGTAATCATTTGCCGCAGGAAGTCATAGGTTTTTTCTTGTTCCGTCAGCAGTACACCGCGTGTATCCTTTAAGTGCGCCGCAGCATCCCACTTTAGGAATTCTTCTAAATGAGCCAGAGTTTGAATACACGGAATCAATTCTATTCCTAAGTTATATGCATAATCATCCAGTTCTCTTAATTCGGATGCACTATACCGGCCGCGCATATAGCCAAAATAAGGCTGTTCCTCTACTTCATACGTATCTTCCATATACATCATCGCTGCATTGAATCCCATTAATGCCAGCTTTCTTAAAACTCCCTTTAACTGATCAACACGCATTACTGCATTTCTCGAAAAGTCAAACATCGGACCGATCGTTTGAAACTGCGGCTTTTCTCTCTTCTCAAACTGCTGACCTGTCATCCATTTTTCCACAAATATCCCAAACGCTCGAAAAACATGATAGTTCTCTGCATAATAGATAACTCCTTCACCGTCTCGACAGGAAATAATTGTTTCATCACTATCACTTTTTTCAATCGTTAATACCGCACCTTCTTCTCCGTAAGAAATGCCAACTTCATCTGCTAATTCCTTCAATCCTGGTAAAAAAGGCTGATAATTACCTTTCAGACACAATTGCATACAGATCCTCCTTTAATCAGTAAAATGACCATTAGCAAGGGGGCATGCTTACTAATGGAAACATCAGTTTATCCCTTAACAGCTCCAGATGTCGCCCCTTTTTCAAAAGTTTTTTGAGCCAAAAGATAGAATATCAGAACTGGGATAACTGTCATCGCAATAGCTGCAGTCATCAATCCATAATCAGTACCGTATTGTGAACTGACATTAGATAACAATACTACAATCGGTGCCACCTTCTCATGTGATACTAATACTAAAGAAGAGAAGAGATCATTATAAGACCATAGAAAAACAAAGATGCCAACTGTGGCAAAGGATGGCAAAGATATCGGCAGAAATACCTTTGTAAACATTCTAAACCGGCCGCACCCATCCATGACGGCTGCCTCTTCTAATTCCCTTGGTATGGTTGCCATATAACCGCTGATTACCAGGATGGCAAACGGTAAATTGCCAGCCGTCTGTGGAATAATCAAAGCTCGATACGTATTGACCAAATCCATGCCAATCATCATTCGATATACAGGAACGATCGTTGCAAAAGATGGAATAAGCAGACTTGCAACTAATAACGTCTGCAAAAAGCCGCGCAAGCGAAACTGCATCCGTGCCATTGCGAAAGCAGCTATCCCTCCAATAAATAATACTAATAATACAACAGACCCTGAGATAATAAAGCTATTTAGATAACTCCTGCCAATATTCACCGTTTCAAATGCATTCACATAATTTTGCAGTGTTGGATCAGTCGGCAGTTTAAATGTATCGGTAATAATCTCTCGTGATTCCTTAAATGAGTTTAAAAACACCCATGCCAAAGGAAAAATGGTAGTCATTGACCAAATGGTTAACACGACATAGATAAATATTTTTCCTATCTTAGATTGCGAAAAATATCGTTCTTGCATTCTCTCCCAAAATGTTAACCGTCGTTCCCTCGCTTGTTCCATTCTGTATCCACCTCTTCTCTAGCTAGTAAGTCACTTCTTCTCTTTTTAGCAGTTTATTTGTAATAAATGCTAATGTTAAGCCTAATACCACAATCAAAACAGCAATCGTAGCACCATATCCCATAGCCGTATCTTCAAACGCCTTTTGGTACATATAAGTGCCTAGTACCTCAGATGAATTTCCTGGTCCGCCTCTTGTAATAATGTAAACTAATTCAAATATTTTTAACGTCCCGGTAATTGCCAGTACCATACACGTCTTTAAATCGGTAACAATTAACGGTATCGTTAAGCGGAACATCTTTTGGAAGCCAGTGATGCCTTCTAACTTTGCAGCCTCATAGAAATCATTTGGAATTTTCTGAATCGCTGTTAATAAAATAACAAAATAAAAGCCGACATAATTCCATACAGTTGGTATAGCTACCATATATAGAGAAGATTGTTCCGTGAGCCAAAGCACCCGCTCCATTCCCATACTGACCAATATCTCATTTAACAGACCATTTCGATAATTATAAATCAAAGTAAATAACAAACCGATAGCTGCGCCAGAGATCACGATAGGAAAGAAAAAGGTGGTGCGGTAAAATGCGGCTCCTTTGGTAATCGAATCGACCAAAATCGCCAAAATCAAGGCAATACCCACCTGAAAAACCGTTACATATAAGATTAATTCTAATGAATTAAACAGCGCCGTTCTCGCAATTTCGTCATTCCACAAGCGAATGTAATTATCCAATCCGATAAAGGTCGAATTGAAAAATCCATCTGTATTATAAAAACTCTGCAAAAGATTCTCTATAAATGGGTAGTATAGAAAAATACCCGTAATAATAAATGCTGGTGTCAAAAAGAGGAATATATATATTCTGTCACCCTTCATGTGATCCTCCTTGCTAGATCAGCCAGTCCAACATGCCATCGCTATGCAAAAAAGCTGACAAAACAGCTCTGGATATAACAGAGTTGCCATTGATATATTTCATAGCGATTAGGACTAGCTACCTTTGTTTATCTTTTTTTGTATCATAAAAATGATAAACAAGGAGGCTGGCCTGATTTCAGGGCAACCCCTCTCGTTATCTAATATTCTATTATTCTTCCATTTCTGCTGCCATCTCTATCACTTCCGCACCCGTCTTATCACCGCTCACAATAGCCGGTACACTGGTACGAATATGTGTAAATGACTCTGGATAAATACGATCATTAATCGGAAGAGCAACTGCTGGTGCATCTGCTACTAAATCATGCCCTGCTTTCAAATAATCCGGCAGATCTGTCAGTTCACCTTTCGCTGGCGGCTGACCAGTTGCTCCAGCAATTTGAACAATCACATCTTCAGAAGTTAAATAATTAAATAGTTCTACAACGGCATCCTTTTTACTTTCATCTTCATAAGATTTGCTACTAACAAACCAGCCTTGTGATGCACCGCCAACTAATTCACCTGTTTCTCCGCCTTCCTTAATTGGCATAGGTAAAACAAGCACATCTTCACCCATTCCTGCTTCTTCTAGCTGCCCCCATAACCAAGACCCTTCAAAAATCATAGCAGCTTGTTCCTGCTTAAATAATTCTTGTGCAAGTGCCAAATCAATCGTTGCTGCATCAGGAGTAAACGCCCCCATATCTGCATGTTGCTTAATTAAATCTAATCCTTCTGCCCATGCCTCATTTTTATCTGCTAATTCTGCGTTGTAATTCTCCATACCGCCTGCTGCCAACAAATAATGTTCTACAACATAATAAGAATCTTCCGTTGAAGCTGCTAATGGAACAATATCGGTCTTAGCAAATTCTTCAATTGCTTTTTCATATAGTTCCCAAGTTGTTGGCAGTTCTATATCATTTTCTTCAAATAATTTTTTATTGACAAACAATGCTTCATAGAAACCTGATTGCGGCGCAGCATAGATATTCCCATCTTGATGTCTTTGCTGTTCCAACATGGAATTAAACCCTGATAAATCAATTCCTTCTGCTTCTTCCAAATTCACTACTTTACCTTCATTGATAATTCCCTCTGCGTCTACGGTATTAAAATAAAACATAATATCTGGTTCGTTATCAGAAGAGAAATCGGTGTTGACTTTCGTACGAATAGTTCCGGCGTCTGCCGACTGTGAATCATTTTCAATCGAAATATGTGGATGTTCTTCCACAAACTCATCTAAGACTTCTTGAAATACTGCCCCTGCTGGATCCGTTCCAGCCATCGTTGTTACCACACGTAAGTTCACATTTTCTTGTTCTGTTTGTTCATCCCCTGAATTGTTACTACCATTTTCATTATCACTTGCTGACCCTGCATCACTATTACCACATGCCGCCAGCATCAACACAACCAAAGAAAACGTTAACATTACAATCCAATTCCATTTTTTCATTACTAACTTCCCCTCTCTTTTGTCTATTTTTTCAATCAACTGTGTTCAGTTGTCTATACCTAATATAATCACTTGATACAAATTTGTCAATACAAATATAATATTTGTTACTACATTTAAATTTAAAAAAGAATATTTTCTATTTTAATTCGATAAATAATACAAATATAATTGTTATTACTTTTATTTTTTTATATATAAATCAATTATTATTTTTATATAAAAAAGGAATTATGCACGGTATACCTATTTTGTTTTTATTTGTAACTACATTAATGGTATATACCAAATTAATTACTTGATTTAAAAGGATAGAGGCGATATTTATGACAAATTATTCAAACAATTAAATTATGTATAGACAACCATACTTTAACCTGTTATTCTATACTTACATTACTTCTTCAAAAAGGTGTGAACACACGTGAAACAAGAGAAAATCCTGATTAAAAATATTCAGATTTACGCAGATAACCAATATATAGAACAAGGATTTATTAAAATAATTAATGGAAAAATAGAAACAATTGGGGATATGGATAACTTAACCGAAACGAATTCCTATCATGTCTTATCCTTCGCTGAGGAAACAAAGGCAATTCCTGGTTTAATTGATGTGCATATCCATGGCGCCAACGGAGCAGATGTGATGGATGCAACTGCTGAAGCTTTGGACACAATGGCACAGGCTCTGCCTGCGGAAGGAACAACCGCTTTTCTGGCTACTACCATGACACAAAGCGAAGCAAACATTGAAAAAGCCTTAACAGCTACCGCTGCCTATATGGAAGAACAACCTGTCAATCAAGCGGAAATTATTGGCATTCACTTAGAAGGGCCATTTGTTAATGCTAAAAGAAAAGGAGCGCAGCCAGAAGAATATATCCAAAAACCTAACATTTCATTGTTTCAAAAATGGAATAAGTTAGCCAATCAGCATATTCGATTAGTCACGCTTGCTCCCGAATTAGATGAAGATTTGACATTTACGAAGTATCTAGCTGATCACGGCATTATTCCTTCGGCTGGCCACACTGATGCAACAGCAGAAGAAATAGACACAGCCATCAATCATGGTTTGTCACATATCACCCACCTCTATAATCAAATGAGAGGTTTTCATCACCGGGAGGCTGGTGTAGTTGGAGCCTCATGGCTTCGGAAAGAATTAATGGTAGAACTGATTGCAGATGGCATTCATTCAACTCCAGAGGCAGCCAAAATCGCCTTTGATTTAAAAGGGGAAGACCGGTTACTCTTAATTACAGATGCCATGCGTGCAAAATGTTTACAAGATGGCGAATATGAACTAGGCGGACAGAAAGTCTTAGTTGAGAACCAAAAAGCTACATTAGAAGACGGCACAATTGCCGGGAGTACGCTCCGCTTAGGAAATGGACTCAAGAATATGATGGACTTCGCCGGCTGTACCGTCGAGGAAGTAATTAAGATGGGCTCAACCAATGCCGCTATCGAATTAGGCATCGCTGATCGAAAAGGATCTATTGCTGCAGGCAAAGATGCAGATATTGTCCTATTAGATAAACATCATGATATTATTCTGACACTTTGTCGAGGAGAAGTAGCTTACGAAAGGGAGTAATGAATATGGAATTAATTAAAGCAAAAGATTATCAAGATATGAGTAAAAAAGCAGCACAATTTATTATTGAAAAGGTAAAAGCAAATCCAAAGGCAGTGCTTGGGCTGGCCACAGGAGGCACACCCGTTCAAACTTATGCTAATATAGTAGAAGAGCACCAAAAAAACGATACCACTTATCAAGGTGTTACTTCGTTTAATTTAGATGAATACATTGGTTTACCAGTAGAAGACCCAAACAGTTACCACTATTACATGAACAAACATTTATTCAGCCATATCGATATTCCTGATACTCAGGTGTTTCTGCCTAACGGTTTAGCAGCTGATTTAACAGAGGAATGTTCGGCATATGAAGACCTTATTAAACAACATGGCGGCATTGATTTGCAATTACTAGGATTAGGCCACAATGGTCATATTGGTTTTAACGAGCCAGGCACTCCATTCGAACAGCGTACACATGTTGTTGATTTAGCAGAGTCAACAATCAAGGCAAATGCCCGCTTTTTCGACAAATTGGAGGAAGTACCTAGACAAGCGATTACAGCTGGTATCCGTACCATTATGGACAGCAAAGAAATGTTGTTAATCGTTTCAGGTGAACAAAAACGAGAGGCTTTACAACATCTATTACATGGTGAAGTTACTACTGACTTCCCAGCCTCCATATTACAGCAACATCCACATGTGACAGTGATTGCTACAGAGGATGCACTTTAGAGAATCGTATACTATTTGGAAGGAGTCTTAATCATGATTGATAAACAGTCACCGATACCGATTTATCATCAATTAGAAGAGCAGATTAAGAGCAAAATCGAAAAAGGTGAATATAAGCCGGGAGATGCCCTGCCTTCAGAAAGAGAGTATGCCGAACAACTCAACATTAGCCGTATGACTGTCAGACAAGCAATTACTAATTTAGTAAACGAACGATACCTTCACCGTATTAAGGGAAAAGGAACCTTTATTACGGAAAAGAAATTCGAACAGAACTTAAATGGGTTAACTAGTTTTACAGAAGATATGAAAGCACGCGGCATGACCCCAAGTAACAAATTAATCAGCTTCGAGATTGTCCCAGCCAAAAAGAACTTAGCTAATCACTTAAACATTGCTGAACATTCACCGGTATATGAAGTGAAACGGGTTCGTTTAGCAGAAGATATCCCGATGGCTTTGGAACGCACCTATATATCGGCGAATTTAATCAAAGGTTTGACAGATAATATTGTTCAATCTTCCTTATACCAATATATCGAAAACGATCTAGGTCTGAAAATTGGACGTGCAAGCCAGCTGTTTGAAGCAACAATTGCCAATGATGAAGAATTAGAATATTTAAACATTCCGGAAAACTCCCCGGTACTGCTTATGAAGCGGATTACACAGTTAGACGATGGCACACCTTTCGAGGTAGTTAAATCTTCTTATCGGGCAGACAGGTATCAATTTATGCTTGATTTGGAACGTTAGGTGGCATGCAACAAACTGCCCTATAACTATTGTTATAAGGCAGTTTGTTGTTGTCTGCAGAACTAGAAAACTGCCTTAACGGGATATAGTTTTAGTAAAATCACTTTTTAATAGACTGAATTTCTCCACTGATTAAAATTGATAAATCAAGACTTATTAAATAATTAGACATAATGGTATCGCCTCCATTCTCTTTTGTATACGCTCACTCGTTTGAAATTGTTTCGTTCCCCACACCTTGTCAAAAGCTTTATAAGAAATCCCTAACACATTGGTTGCACTTCGTTCATTTTAAAGAAAGACCTCTTTAAGTTTTGTTAAAAGAGCGGGAGGAAACGTTAACCTATAAAATTTAATTTGTAGAAACCCTTCCTCCATTGACAGCCTCACTAAAAAGGAGTATTTTATAAAACATAAAACATGGTTTCTCATGAAAGAGGGAATAAAGTAAGGACTTACGGACGCTAACAAAATACCTATCTACTTCCGCCTCTTATCACCATATTTAATCATTACTTGCCATTAAGTTTAATGCCTGTTCTAACACTTGCTTCCCTTGCATTAATCCAAATGCTTGTTGATTAATGACATCACATTTTGCCCCTGTTGGTTCTACCTTCTCCTTAATGCTTTTTTCCAAATAGCGCACTTGCGGACCAATCAAGACAACATCTAATTCATGAAGGTTATCACGCAAATCAGACTCCGCCACTGCTTTCACATTCAAATATACTTGCTGTTCTTCTGCGGCCTCTTTCATTCGTTCTACCAAAATAGAAGTAGACATACCGGCAGAACATACTAATACTACCCTCAAGTTATCGCCACCTCCAATTTATTCAATCGTTGATACATCTCTATCATTTCCCACGCCAAATCTTTGATTGTTAATGCATTCATCAAATGATCCTGCGCATGAACCAGTATAATCGAAAGGTGATTTTCGTCTGGATGACGAATCTCTTTAGACAATAGCTGCGACTGCTCCTGATGCGCCTTGACAAAATCGACATCTGCACTATCCATTTTTGCTTGCGCTTCCTGGATACGGTTTTCTTTTGCCAGTTTAATGGCTTCCATTGCAGATGATCGTGCATTACCAGCATGGAGAATGATCGAAAAAGAAATTCTTTGCAATTCTTCATTAGCTTCCAATATCATACCTCCTCCACTCGTTCTTGTTGTTTAGCTGCAGATAAAGCTGCTAATAAAAAAGGAATATAGATAATAATTGCTATCAATAAATTACATATTTGAAGTGCGACTCCCCGCCAGCTCCCGCCGGTAACAAGATATCCACTGAGAATCGGCGGTGTGGTCCATGGCAGCATTGCCACTGTTTTCGGTACAATTCCCAAGAACATAGCCATATACGAAATAATCGTTAAGGTCACTGGCACTAATACAAAAGGGATCAGCATAATTGGATTTAACACGATTGGTAAGCCAAAAATCACCGGTTCGTTAATATTGAACATACTGCCAGGCGCTGATAATTTGGCAACCTGTCGATAGGGATGATTTTTCTGGGTGCGAATCACTATGAAAACGGCTGCCAATAAGGCAATCGTAGTACCAGCACCGCCCATAAATACAAAGGCATCCAGAAAAGGTTTAGTAACGATATTAGGTACGTCATATGCGGACATCCCCATACCAAATAAGCGCAAGTTCTCTTCTACCAATGAAATATAAATCGGTTCCGTAATAGCACCTGTTATATTGGTGCCATGTAAACCGAAAAACCATAATACATGTGTAAGCAAGGCTACAAGAATTGCTGCCGGCAGGGAATCACCTAATCCTTGAATTGGCTGTTGAATAGCTGTAAAAATAATTTCAAATATATTCGTATCTGCCAAAATAGAAAGCAAAGACTGACATAAGCCAACTATAAATAAAACAAGCATAATAGGGATGAGTGACTTAAAGGAATTAGTCACTCCTGCCGGAACATCCTCAGGCATTTTGATAATCAATTTAGGATTAATGAGAAAAATTCGAAATAATTCCGTTGTTAATAATGCTATAATAATCCCAACAAACAACCCTTGTGTTCCAAGCCAATCCATATCCAGACCAAAATCCGCTGTAACCGGGACTAAGATTATATAAGACGCCCCAGAGAGCAGAGCAGCAGGTAATCTGTCTATATTATAGCTTTTTGCCAAATGATAGGAAATTGTAAATGAAACAAGTAAGCCAAGTATAGCAAAAGTCCCTTCCCATATATTCCCTCCCACCTTTTGCCAATTCCCTTCACCAAAAATTGCGTTCAGCCATGCCGCCAAATGAAATCGTCCTAATGGCGGAAAGTTATTGATCAAAACTGCTAATGAACCAATGATCACCAAAGGCATCACGGCAACAAAACCATCTCTAATAGCCGTCAAATGTCTTTGAGCCCCGATTTTTCCTGCTATCTCTATAAATTGTTGCATGTATGTATTCATGCCCTTACCGCCCCCTTTCTGAAATAATCAACACAATATATCTTTGATTTCAAATATATGATAAGCGTTTTCATTCCCATTCATAGCTTTCGTCCTTAGATAACCAGCCTTAACTTGCTAGCTCTGATAAGGGGAATAGTTGACATACACTTCCTTTATCTTGAGAATCATTGATTGGGATATCATATGGTGATGTTACGGGGAAACTTCCATCCATAGTATGAGCATAACGATTATAATTGTTAATATTTCCATTATTTTAATTAAAAAGTATCATACAATCATAAAAATGTAAATACTAAATAATACTTCCCCCTATTTGTAATTACCTTTTTGACTTGTCAACTAAATTCGTATTTAGTAAACTAAAAAAAATGGCGACTACAGGCATAAAGGAGAAAACAATGGAGAAAAAACAATCGTTACATGCCCATATCAAAAGCGAACTATTAGCACGGATCAAAAATGGCACCTATCAAAAAGGAGAAAAGATCCCTACCGAATTGGAACTGTGTAAAACCTTTGATGTAAGCCGAACAACAGTTAGGGCCGCATTGAACCAATTGACATTGGAAGGATATTTAGAGCGAACACAAGGAAAAGGGACCTTTGTTGCCGATAAAAAGGTGCATCAAACCCTCTCTCAAACAGTTAAGCGATATGTTGATCAAATTGAAGTGCAAGGGAAAACTGCCGAAATCGTATTAATCAATTTATCTGTAATTCCTGCCAGCGAAACGATACAATTAGCCTTAGATGTCCCATTAAATGATCCGATCCAAAAAATCGAACGGGTAAGAAAAGCCAACAATTCACCAACTCAGTATGAAATTTCTTATATCCCTTGGAATATTGCGCCCGGTATTACGAAAGAACAAGCAGAAACCTCGCTTTATAAAGCGTTAAAACAAGATTTTCATGTAGCCATTGCCAAAACAACGGAACATATTGAACTTACACTGGCTGATGAAGCTATCTCCTATTATTTAGAATCAGAAATCGGCTTACCATGTTTTTATATTGAAACCATTGCCGAGGATAAAGAAGGAGTAACAATTGAATATTCCCAATCTTATTTTAGAGGAGATAAGACTAATTTCGTGATTGAAAGGTTCTATCCTGAAGATCCAGATATGTAAACAGGAGGTGCATCCAATTGCAGGTTTTATTTAATGCCGATGATTTCGGATTAACAAAGGCTGTTTCCAAGGCCATTATTCAAGCTCATCACAATGGCGTAGTTTCATCGACCACTTTATTGATGAATGGGAAGGCCGTTGACTATGCCGCTTCATTAGCCAAACAAGTGCCTTCACTAGATATTGGCGTACATCTAACACTTACATTCGGCAAACCTTTAACCGCTTCTACAACTAATCTCACAGATGAGCAAGGATATTTTAAGTGGACAAAGCACTTCCAAACCATGGAACCACCTGACCTCATGGAAGTAAAGCAGGAATGGCGTGCACAAATAGAAGCATTTAAACAGACAGGGCTGACCTTACATCATTTAGACAGCCACCACCATATTCACGGCTGGCTGCCTTTGAAGCAAGTCATCGTGGAATTGGCTGTTGAATACCAAGTGCCCGTTCGCTGCGTTGACTCTCTTCAAGACAGGCCTGACTTGTTACTTACAGAAGCCCTTTGGCTCGATTTCTATGGAGATAGAGTAAATGAGAATCTATTTAATGAGTTAAGGAAGCAGCCTTATTCCTCTGTTGAGGTAATGACCCATCCAGGATTCGCCAATGAAGAGCTAGCTGCGGTCAGTTCTTATACTTACAACAGAGAAAAGGAATTAGATGTATTATGCAGTATGACGGTACCTGATTGGGTCACTTTGCTTTAAGAAATTGTTCAAAAGGACGCCAAATGATAACCAGCAAATCACTTCGTCAACTTGCTCCTCCATTGGAAACTTTTTATACGAAAACTAGGACTAAGTGGCTGCACTTGGCACTGTTAAATAAATAGGAACTACTTGAGGCGACAGGCTGTTTCTTTGCGCCACTCTACTGAATAATGATGAGTACACTCCTCACAAAAACACGGGATATCCTCTGTTTTGCAACTATAGGTTTTTACCATGAATAAGAAGGGTTGATAGAGGCTCCCCCCTCTTTTTAGATGCATGACTTACACAAAGACTTATTCTTTTCAGACGGTTGAAAAAGATGTCGTAAAGGTCTCCATTTTTGTTGATACCTTTATGGCTGTTCGATCTCTTCAAATACCAAAGAGCAGGCTTTTGATAAGATGCTGGGATTTACTTATCGGTTTAAAGATTTATCATTTGATAGGATGCCGGCTTTGTCTTATCTTTTCAAACCCCTATAAGCTGCTTTTTAAGCATATGCCAAGGCTATCTCATCCTTCTGTCGAAAGCGACTTAGAAAGTAAAAAAGGATATCTTATGTGAATGCTCTTTCCCAGTATTAGAAACAATCAAAAGAAATCATCCAACAGCCCCGAATGAATCAAACAAGAAGAGCGGACAAAGTTTTCAAGGATTATGTGTCTGTCAAGACATAATGGTTTTTGAACACACACGTTAAGAGTTTTAAGAATCTATCCTTTCATTCTTTTATTATTCTAAAAAATCAGAAATATGTATAGACATCTATATCTGAAATTGCTATTCTTAATATTGTTAGGAGGAATTTTATATGACAACTTCTTATGTCTTACAGAACCTGCAATTCGTAACAGGAGAATTGGTAGATATTGTCGTTAAGAATGGACAAATAGAGCAAATCGCAACAGCAGGACAAGGACAAGCACAGCAAAAATATGATTATTCCGGTTGTTATGTATCCAGCGGCTGGATTGACTTGCATGTCCATGCCAATAATCGCCTCCATCCTTATGGAGATGATATCGATGAGATCGGAGTTAGACAAGGAGTTACTACGATAGTAGATGCAGGCAGTTGCGGTGCCGACAATGTAAGCGATATCCTCCCAGTTGCTGCTACTTTCAAAACCGACTTGCTTGCATTCTTGAATATCTCCACCATTGGTTTACAGCGAATCGATGAATTATCAAACCTTGAATGGTTAGACAAGCAGGCATTACTGGATACCATTAAAGTACATTGCGATAAAATCGTCGGGTTAAAAGTAAGAATGAGCCAAAGTGTAGTCAAAGACAGCGGTCTGAAACCATTAGAAACAGCCAGACAATTTGCTGATGAAACAAAACTCCCCTTAATGGTGCACATTGGATCTGGACCGCCAGATATCAATAGCATTCTTCAACTCTTAGATCAAGGGGATATCATTACCCATTTTTTAAATGGAAAGGCAAATAATTTATTTGATTTGCATGGCAAACCATTACCATCTCTGCTGGCGGCAATTCAACGAGGGGTCTTATTAGACGTAGGACATGGCAGTGCCAGCTTCTCGTTCAAGGTTGCAGAAGAGGCTAAACGGCACGGTATCGCACCCTTTTCTATCAGTTCCGACATCTATCGGGATAATCGCAAAAACGGCCCAGTCTACAGTTTGGCACATGTAGCAAGTAAATTTCTATTGCTTGGCTACAGCTTAGAACAGATCATTGATGCCGTTACCGTGCAGCCTGCCAAAGCGATCCACCAGCCAGAGTTAGGACAGCTAAAAGCTGGCCGTCCAGCAGATCTGACCCTATTTGAAGTCGTAGCGGCAAAACAAACATTGACAGACTCGGATGGAGAGACAAGAACTGCCAAGCAAATGATTAACACAATAGGAGTGGTGAAAAATGGCGAACTCATTACATAGTCAATACGGATTAAAACGAGTGGTAAATGCCAGCGGACGCATGAGTATCCTAGGTGTTTCTGCTCCAAACGATAAAGTACTTGAAGCTATGAAGATCGGTGCACAAAACTATGTAGAAATAGATGATTTGGTTAACAAGGCGGGGGAACATATTGCCAAACAATTGGGCAGCGAAGATGCCGTAATTGTTAATTCGGCCTCAAGCGGGATTGCCCTTTCTGTTGCCGGGATTATTACACAAGGGAACCAGCGTAAAAGTTTGACCCTTCATCAAACACCGATTCAAAAAAACGAAATTATCGCTTTTAAAGGACACAATGTGCAATACGGTGCACCAATTGAAACGATGGTCTATTTAGGCGGAGGCAAATTAGTCGAGGTTGGCTATGCCAATGAAGGGAAGCAGACGCATCTAACGGAAGCTATTAATGACAACACCGCAGCAATCCTTTATGTAAAATCACATCACGCTGTACAGAAGAATACCATTTCGGCAGAAGAAGCTTGGGAAGCAGCACAACAGCATGGTATCCCATTAATTATAGATGCCGCGGCAGAAGAAGACCTGCGCAAATACCCTGCCTGTTCTGATTTAGTGATTTATAGCGGTTCCAAAGCAATTGAAGGCCCTACATCCGGCATTGTCGCAGGTAAGAAAAAATATATAGATTGGGTAAAAGTACAGCTGCATGGCATCGGAAGAAGTATGAAAGTAGGCAAAGAAGCCAGCTTCGGCCTATTGCAGGCACTTGATAACTATTGGGAACGGCCTGATAATAGCCAGCAAGAAAAAGAAAGTTTGACGGCACTAACAGCTTTAGATTCATTGCCAGGCGTATCTGTAAAGATTGTCCAAGATGAGGCAGGCAGGGAAATATACCGGGCACGTATTCAAATAGATAGTACTGTCGCAAAGAAAACGGCTGAAGAAACGGTTGCCAAGCTGAAAACAGGCCCGATCGCCATTTATACACGGGATTATGGCATGAAACAAGGCTTTTTCGATATTGATCCACGTCCATTACAAGGCGATGATATGGATGTAATTGTTCAGAGAATACAAGCAATTTTAGGAGGAAATTGAAGCATGTCTACTATTTCAGATCACTTTTACAAAAATCGTGTTGCATTAAATGTACTGGCCAACAGCGTAGAAAACGCCAAAGAAATATTCCAGGCAGCTGAAGGCTTTGTTTTGATTGGGGTGTTATCGAAAAACTATGCCCAGATCTCTGAAGCGGTTGCCGCTATGAAGGAATATGGAGCAGCCATTAATGATGCGGTTTCGATCGGCCTAGGAGCTGGTGACAGTAAACAAGGAAAAGTAGTTGCAGAAATTGTTCAATCTTATCCTGGGAAACACATTAATCAAGTCTTCCCATTTGTAGGTCATACCCGTACTAATATCAGAAAAACAGACAGCTGGATTAATTGTCTGGTGACACCAACTGGTCAACCTGGCTATGTCAATATATCCACAGGACCAATAAGCGAAAAGGGCGAAAAGGCGATTATTCCAGTCAAATCAGCTATTCACTTAATAAAAGATATGGGCGGAAATGCGATTAAATATTTCCCAATGAAGGGACTTTCTACAAAAGAAGAATTTCAAGCTGTTGCTGCTGCATGCAGTGAAGAGAATTTTGCACTAGAACCAACCGGCGGCATTGACTTGGATAATTTTTCAGAGATTGTGGAGATCGCCTTAGCTGCTGGTGTTCCAAAGGTAATCCCGCATGTTTATTCCTCGATTATAGACAAAGAAACCGGTGCTACACGAATAGAGGATACCAAGTTTTTACTAGCTGAAATCAAAAAGCTGGTGGATCAATATGCCTAAAACCATTGCTGCGTTTGGGGAAGTGATGATGCGTTTGGAAGTACCTGGACACGATTTGCTGACACAAGCAAGTCAATTAAACTACAGCTTCTCTGGTACAGGAGTTAATATTGCTGGCAGTCTCCGACGGCTAGGATACTCGACCAAGCTCATTACCACTTTGCCAAACAACTCTTTAGGAGATGCTGCACTAAGCTACTTACAGAAGTTAGGGATTTCTACTGGAGATATTTCACGTTCCGGCAAGTATCTCGGTATGTATTTCTTAGAAAACGGCTTCGGGGCACGCCCTAGTCGTGTTACCTATTCTAACCGCATAGAGAGCAGCTTTAATACAGCAGATACCGCTAACTATGATTTTGTCAAAATGGCACAAGATATTCAACTTTTACATGTATGCGGCATTACCTTGGCTATGAATGCCCAAGTCCGTTCACAGTTAAAACAGCTGACAAGGCTGGTTAAAGAAAATGGCGGCATGATCCTGTTTGACTGTAATTACCGGCCAGCACTTTGGGGAGAGTCTGGTTATCAGCAGGCAAAACCGCATTATGAAGAACTCTTCAAACTGGCCGATATGGTGATGATGAATGAAAAGGATGCCCTGTATATCTTAGGTTACCCCTCTGCCCATACTACACGAGAAAAGCAGTTAGAAGAGTTAATACCAAAGATTGCTGATACGTATGACATTTCCTGCATTGCAGGAACACACCGGGATGTACATGGAGATGAAAGCCATTCGATTCGCGGCTTCCTCTATCAAGATACTACTTTTTCTTATGCATCCCAGCAGCATTTTGCCGTACTCGATCGCATTGGTGCCGGTGATGCTTTCACTACCGGGATTATCCATGGCTTATTACAGTCATATCCAGCTGAACAAACGATTCAATTCGCCGTTGCCTCCTCTATGCTGGCACACACGATCTCTGGAGATACTTCCTTAGCCAGTGAAGCTGACATCCAGCAAGCCGTGACCGCACAAAGACAGGATGTCATTAGATAAAGCGAGATGGTCAGCAACAGCAATTGCCCTGCTCTCCGAACCTTCAACGGATAATATTTCCGAAATAACTCCTAACGGCTGACATTGTATATAATTACCAACTTCAAAAAGCTGCAGACGGAATAATGACTCCGTCTGCAGCTTGTTAATGGTCAGCAAAAGCAGACATTCTCCTAGAAAAACGCCTTCTTTGCTTCCATATTTGCCTGCATCATTTTACTGGCACGCAAGACAATCAAATAATAACTTAAAAAAACGATAACCGTCGGCACAATCCCGCTGTATAAGATGAAAAATAACGGATGTATCTGATACAAAATATACAGGGCAGCAGTAGAAACACCAATACTTGCGATCGTGTAATGCGGAAAGGCAAGACTGATCATACACGCCTTCTTCAAACTAGCCCATACATTTAAGTGTACATGTACTATATCAGCTACAAAATAGCTAGTAAAGGCGAGCAGAAAAACGGTCAGTAGCAGATAAATATAAAATAACCCTGAACCTATTTCAGCATTTAACAGCTGATAATTCACCAGCCAAATCCCCCAAATAATTGTGAAAATAATACCACCTGTCATGCTTTGCAGATAATTTTGCCTATAAAACCTCCAAAATGTACGGAATAGTTGATCTTGTATACGATGAATCACTGCCCGCCTAACCAAAGCAAACATGGCTGCAGTAGCCGGAAAAAGGATAAAGGGAAGAAGAGCAATCATGGTAAACAAGATCAGATATAATTCATCGATTGTTCTTACATCTAAAGTTGCTAATGCCGAGTACACAACCGGGAAATTAAAACCTATCCAAATCAGATTAACTATCAATAATTTCATCACCCAGTGACATAGTTGATATAACTTTCCTGTTATTCCGATCCATTCCACATTATACCGCTCCCTTCCAGCTTTATCGCCGTCCTGTAGCGAGGGGGAAAATCCCTCACTATAGGAACCTTTATACTAACTTTTTATTCCCCTGCCAAAGTTGCCAGGTTTTCTTGCCATTTCTCCGTTTGGAAATCAAGCAATGTTTGATAACCCACACTCTGGGCAGATTCTTCTGCCCTTGCCATGATAGCCTCAACCTCTTCATCACTCTGGGCATACAAAGCTTCGGCGCGTGCCTCTTCAAAAATCTCTCCTATACGTTGCTGAATAATACCCTCTTCACTTTCTGGAAGTGGACTAATATTCAAATATTGTGTGGCATCATACTGTGTATCCCATGTAATCGTGTGTTGCCAGTGTGTTGTCCAGTTACGATGTTCTTCTGACAATGTGGCTTCAAAATTAGCTTTTGCTGTATCCAAGAAATTAGAATTTCCATTCCATTGGAAGTTAGCTGTATCTTCTTCAATTGTTGCTAAACCTTCTGGATCTTCATAATAAGCGTCCGTAAATCGTGGGAAGCCTTCTTCATCAAATCCATCCCAATACTTTCCTTCGGGACCGAAAATCAATGATGCCTGTCCCTCTGGACCTGTTAACCAATCAAGGAAGGCAAAGACTTTCTCAGGATCTTCTGCCGCTTTGGTAATAACACTGACATTCCACCCCATCATATTGTAAGAGCCTGGATAAATTTCATTCTTATCTAATCCTTCTTTGTGGATTGGCCAGATCATGAAATAACCGCCATCCGGATCTTCTTCTTGTAAGGCATAGTGACCTGTTCTGGCATGATCAGTCGGGCTGGCTGCTGCATATACAGCAAGATTACCCGTTGTCACCTTTTCAATCAGCATATCTTGATCTTGTGTTAAAGCATCTTGTGTAATTAATCGTTCTCTAAACAATTGACTGGCATATTTCATCGACTCAATATAATTTTCATCCGTAAAGATCGATACGAGCTGATCCCCTTGCGGTACAGCGATATTATTGATATTTGCCGGGGATTCCCCTTCTGCAAAAGCAGAATAGAGCACATTAATTCCTTGACCATCAATACCGACTTCAAATGGAATTACATCAGGATAATTTTCCTGTACCAGTTTTAAATATTCATATAAATCATCCGTTGTTTCTAATGGCGGGGAACCTAGCTCTTCATAAATCCCTTTATTCACTACATAACCTGCATTTCCGAATGGACTGGAATTATACCAATTCGGGAATTGATAAAGATGACCATCTTCTGAACGAAGCATATTGATGCCTGCCTCGCCAAACCAATCTCTTAAATTAGTATATTTATCAAGATATGGATCTAATGGTACTAATGCACCGCCTTCTCGCAAGCGTTCAACAGGAGTTCCTCTGTCTGTCCAAATAAAATCTGGCAAATCCTCCCCAGCTATCATCGTTGTCAAACGCTGCTCTGCATTACCGCCGCCATCAACGGCTGTAATGTCGACCTGCTTATTTTCCTTAATCCATGCTGTTGCCTCGTCATCTCCCCAGCCAGGCATGGTGTACCAGTCATAATTACCAAACATCGTAATCTCCAGCGGTTCTTCCCCAAGAACGAATGGTTCTCCATCTGCTGTTTCACCGTTCTCTGTCTCTTCTTGGTCACTGTCCGCGTCGGTATTTGTGCTCGATTCAGAACACCCCGCAATAATGCCGACCGTCAGCAACAAAATAAGTAAAGTGTACCAATGCTGCTGCTTAAATTTCATAACTTTTCTCTCCCCTTTTATTCATTTTTTTGATTTTCACAGACTGATCTACTGCAAAAACCTCTATTTAAAGCCATTAGCTTTAAAACAAACTCCTATCGACTCTCTGCTATTCTTTTAAAGAGCCGATTAACACACCCTTCACAAAATGCTTCTGTACAAACGGATATACAAGCATAATCGGAATAGTTGCTACCATCATTGTTGCCATCGACAAAGACTTTCCTGTTACTTTTGCCACACTAGACATATGTGAAAGCGCCCCTGCATCAAGCTGACTCATCTGCGATGTAACCGTGTTAGAGTTTAGTACTTGTCTTAACAGTGTTTGAATCGGGATTAAATTCTCCGAAGTAATATAAATACTTGGAAAAAACCAGTCATTCCAGTGAAATACAGCGGTAAATAAAGACAAGGTAGCAATCACCGGACCTGACAAAGGTAAGACGATCCGAAAGAAGATCTGCCAATTGCCGCAGCCATCTATTTTCGCTGATTCTTCCAGTCCTTTAGGCAATTGATTAAAGAATGTTCGGAAGATAATCATATTCCAGACCAGCACTAAAGACGGGATGATCATCACCCAAAAAGAATCCATTAATCCTAAGCCTCTCACCAACAAGAACGTTGGAATTAACCCTCCGCTGAAAAACATAGTCAGCAAGCAAAAAATCATAAAAAAGTTTCTGCCTATCAATTCTTTCTTGGAGAGCCCATATGCCAATAAAGCGGTTACAAGAACAGATAGAAAAGTACCTATTGCTGTTCGTAAAATCGTAATCATAAAAGCATTTAACAATCGTTTATCCTGAAAGACAATCTGATAATTCTCCAAAGTGAACTCTCGAGGCCAGAAAGTAATTCCGCCTAACATAGTATCTTTGCCCGTATTGAACGAGATAACAAGTGAATTCCAGAAAGGATAAAAAGTGACAAATGCCAATACTATTAAAAAGACATAAATCATAAAGATCATTATTCTGTCACCAAAGGTTGGTTTAATCATATATGTTCACCCCCATTGCTTAAATTACCACAAGCTGTTACCTGTTTTTCTTGCCAGATAATTCGCTAATGTTAATAAACCAACACTAATCACAGCTTTAAATAATCCAATAGCCGTTGCATATGAATATCTGCCGCTCCCAATTCCGACTCGATAAACATAGGTATCCAGTACATCTGATACAGAGCGCAGGATGGCATCATCACCTAAGATTAAGAGATCTTCAAATCCAGCATTTAAGAGGTTCCCCACTTCTAGAATAAAGAAAATAACAATAATCGGCATAATGGATGGAATCGTTATCAAAAACATTTGTTTAAAACGGCTTGCCCCATCTAATGCTGCTGCCTCATATAATTGCTGATCTACACCAGCAATAGCTGCGATATAAACGATAGAAGCAAAACCAATCGATTTCCACAGATTAGTGGTTACAATAATCGTCCAAAAATATTGCGGAATCGCTAAAAAATTGATAGGTTCATCAATCAGACCAGCCTTTTCTAAGGCGATATTCAAACTCCCATTGTCAGTTGCTAAAATCGACATCGCAAAACCTGCAACGATAACCCACGAAAGAAAATGCGGTAAATAAGTAATCGTCTGAACCGACCGCTTAAAGGCCATATTTTTTACTTCGTTTAACATCAGCGCCAGAATAATAGGTGCTGGAAAACAAATCAAAATCTTCAGACCGCTGATAACGATGGTATTGCGCATAATTTCCATAAAGCGCGGATCATTAAAAAACATTTCAAAATGTTTAAACCCTACCCAAGGGCTATTTCTCATGCCATCAAATATGTTATAGTCCTGAAATGACATCAATACGCCGTACATCGGTATGTAATTGAAAATAAAAATAAATAATAACCCCGGAATAACCATCATCTGCAAATCAAATTGTTTAAAATAGCGATAAAAGATATTTCGCTTTTTCTTTGGCCGGATTCGCTCTATTGTGATTTCCGATTTTTCTTGCATACAATCTCCCCCCTGTCTTTTTCGCTTAAAGTGATCTAGTCCAGATATCACAACTGAACGTTAAGATAACTATACCAGTATACCTTAAACAAATCAATCCTTAAATTATAAAAATTTTACATAAATTGATTTAGATTGGTTTTTTAAGCTTTGAATAGGATTTTTTAATCATTTTAAGATTGAGTATTGACATTTTTAAGCAATTTTTTTAGAATTAGAAACTGTAAGCGCTTGCCTTCATCTTAAAAATAGAAAGGAGGAGCGGTTAAATAGTTTTATTTTGTGTTTTCCTGTCTTTTTAGGTATAGACATCTAGTTAAAAAAGGAGGAGTTGTATAGTGGCTGAATCACATTTTTTTCAAGTAAACCTGATAAAAATTAGCTTTATGACAATAGGGTTATTGATGGTGTCTTTGCTGTTTACAACCGTTGTTTCTGCTCATGGTTATGTAAGTAATCCAGAAAGCCGTGCGGTACTTTGTGCCAATGGTGTAAACAATGATTGTGGGGCAGTAATTTATGAACCACAAAGCTTAGAAGGACCAGGAAACTATCCAGAATCTGGTGTGCCAGATGGTCAAATCGCCAGCGCGGGAGGCGTGTTCCCTAAATTGGACGAGCAGTCAGCTTATCGCTGGGCGAAAGTACCTATGTCCAGTGGAGCCTTTACTTTTGAATGGACATTGACCGCCGCACATGCGACAGCAAACTGGGATTATTATATTACCAAAGAAGATTGGGATCCAAATACACCATTAAAAAGATCTGACTTTGAATTATTTTGCACATATGATGATCACGGACAGCGTCCTGATGCCGTTACCACACACGACTGTGAGATTCCTCCACGTGAAGGCTATCATGTGATTCTTGCTTATTGGGAAGTGGCTGACACACCAAATGCCTTCTACCAAGTAATTGATGCTAATTTTGATGGGGATTTTGTAGAACCGGGAGAGCCCGAGGAACCGGGTGAACCAGAAGAACCTGGTGAATTACCAGATGCGTGGGATGCTTCGCTTGTATATGTTAATGGAGATCGTGTCAGTTACCAAGGAGCTGTCTATCAAGCACGGTGGTGGACACTGGGGGAAACACCCGGAAGTGCCTTTGTCTGGGAATTAATTAGCAATTAGAACATTTGTTATTTGCTAAATACCTCCAATTGTTAAAGGAGTATGTTTGGCTGAAGTCCAAATATACTCCTCTTTTATTTTATAAAGTGAAACTTCGTTCAGAGGGGTTTTTTTCCATCCCCACCTCTGAACGTTAGTTGAGCCAATCGGGCCGTTATTGGCTGTTGGATCTCCCACTTTGACATGACGTATTCCCTTATTGCTTGAAGTGGGGGTCTTACAGCCAGTTACACTGCGATAAATTGTTCAAAAAGCTTATCCTAGAAGCTGCACTAGATTCATTTACGCACCTTTATGATAATTTTTGAACGGTTTTTCTTTCTACAATCCGATGAGGAAAAATTTTATTTTCCATAAATTCGTGATTCACTAACAATTCTACTGCCGATTTTCCCATATCAAAAAGCGGCTGTGCCACGGTTAAAGGAGGTATAGCCTTCTTCGCTGTCAATGTATTGTCAAAACCAATCACAGATATTTGCTCTGGTACTTTTATCTGTTTCTGGTATAGACAGGATAGCACACCTGCACCCATTTCATCACTGACACCAAACACCGCGGCCATATTCGGAAAATGTACTAGCAGTTCCTCTATATACCGCTCTCAAAATAATAATCCTTATATCAGTATTCTGTCTCCTTTAAACCAGCATCTTCCAATGCTATTCTATATCCTTGTTCACAATGATCACCCTTAGTGCCAAAGATTATTCCGATCTGACGATGTCCCTGCTTCATTAAGTAGTTGACAGCTTCATAGGAAGCCAGATATTCATCAATATTGATAAAAGGAATTTTTGTATAGGGTGATTTAGCGGCTACATTTACTACTGGTATATCCTTGCTGGCAATTTCTTTATAGGTCTCTTCATCAAGCGTGACACTACCCATGATAATTCCATCTACTCGCTTCTCATACAACGTTCGCAGATAATCTTTTGTACGGGTTTTCGTCTTACAGATCATCACACAATACCCCTGAAGTCTGGACAACTTTCTTCTTCTGTCCATTCTTTTGTTTTCTGTACAAATGCAGGATCACCATAAAAACTAGCACCTCTTGAAATTCAGCCGATTCCCCATGGTGACTGACCATACCAAATAACCCTAGCTACATAGATTGTAGTGTTCGGATTAATATTTCTTTAAGGAGGGTATAATTAATGGGTGTTGTTACTCATAATGATTGTGTCTGTGATGTGGTGAGGGCGATTGCAGAAGCGCAAGAAGATGTAGATAATCAAAATTGTGATATCAGCTGTCATCGTTCCATCAAAAATTTAATTTCTGGAGAAACAAGTACGAACTTTGATACTGTTCCATTTATTCTTTTCACCAAAAAAGGAGAGCCTTTCAAAGGCATAGGTGCTGAAATTGTTACTCACGGTAATGCTCGTTTCGATTGTGTGGAGAGCTTTATTTTCCGTGTAAACAAAGTAAAAGACTGCTGTGCTACATTAGAATTACTTGTATTTGAAGACCATAAAAAAACTGGTGATACACCATGCGATCAAATTGATGACGAATCACCAGAAGATTTAGAGCGAACTGGAATCTGTATTACTGTTGATTTGAATTGTTTCTGTGCTATCTCTTGTTTGCCTGCTGTATCTGTATTGTAAAACAAACAAAAAGCTCCAGTGGGCATATCATTGGAGCTTTTTGCAATCCCTCATAACGGCAAGACGATTTATGCCCTTTGTTTTTATCAGCCACATAAAACACGCATTATTCTCGTTTCAAGCTTCAACAACCCTATGACCCGCTTGATTGTTGATAAAGATCTTTCGGAATGACAATTTCCTGGTTACCTGAGACATATGGAGCAATTTCATATTGTTGGAAGACTAGTGTAATACCATTATCCGTGAAATAAAAGGCCGTATCTTTGGATAGTTGAACATCTTCCCGTTTTAAGTCTGGATAAAAGATATCTGGACGTTTGATCGCATATTCCCAGACATAATCGCTCACAGCCTTTAACTGTTGCTCATTCTTCAAAATATCGGTTAAATAAATACGTTTCTCCTGTGCCTCATCAAAATTAAAAGACTCCACTTTGGTATTTCCATGTGCCCCTCCCGTATACATATAATTACTTGTCAAGATGCTTAGCAAAGAGGGCTGGTTATATTTCACCTGAAAATCGGTTTGATATTCAAAATTATAGTGACCTTCTTCTGCCTGTTTTTGATTAGAGATTAGTTCTTGATAAGACTCTTCAATATACCTTTGAAAAGTTTGATTAATTTGTTTTTCAAAATCTGGATCGTTCATCTCTGACACTTGTGGATATTTTAATTCTGCCATATCTTTATATATCTCGTCCGTAACTAGAGCAGTTTGTTCTTGAGCTATTACATGATGAGCGGATAACAAAGAAACAAATAAGAACATGATTACTACCTTTTTGTTGATCACCTGATTTCCCACCTTTTTTTGTATTGATAACAGGGATATGATGATGTTAATACGTTTCATCGGGTTTCGACAGCGGACAAAAATGCCTGCCGATAGAAGTCTTATTTATTGTTCTCTTCTGACGATAACTTATACCATTTTCTGCGCCAAAAAATGAAAAAACAGGCCAGACAAACAAATATTCATTCCTTCTCCTTATGTGTTAAAATACTTTTGTTATGATTGCAAATAACCTGCACCTTTACAAAAATCAGTATATCTGAATTATTGGTCAGCGGGACAATTCACTTTATTCAGGAGGGTTGACATGAAACGCAAAGGCAAATTTGATGATTCCACATTATACAGTCAATATCTGCAAGAAGATATGCAGGTAAAATGGTACATTCCAGAAGGGTTCACACCTTTTAATGATTATTGTTTATGTATTATGCAAGATGGTAATGACTACTTTCAAATCGGACGTGTTGCCACACTGAGTGATCAATTACACGAAGAAATGGAAATCGAGCCGACTATCTTTATGGGGATTCATTACAAAAATAAACAAGACCGTGCCCATAAGTATCACCCTGACGGCACTCAACAGCAAGATTATATTTCTTTCCTCGTTAAAGAAGCAATACCAGCAGTGGAAGAAGCCTTACATATTACACCGATTAGACGAATCCTGCTCGGAGATTCCCTGGCAGGCACACTGGCATTTATGGTTGCCAGCCAATTTCCTCATACCTTTGATGGTGTGATTATGCAATCCCCCTTTGTCAATGAAGCAGTATTATCAAGGGCAAATGAAACAGATGATTATTCCCATCTCATGATCCATCATTCAATTGGTACGGAAGAACGGGAAGTAGATACAACCATGGGAGAAACATTAGACTTTTTGACTGACAATCGATTATTACATGAACGTCTGCAAGGAAGCATTTCCAATTACCATTACCATGAGTTTAATGGTAATCATACATGGAAGTATTGGCAGCAAGATTTAAAAAAAATTTTCAAATTGATATTAAGTTAGGAGACGGAAGCATGGAAATCCATACAGTAAAAACAGAAACAGAATTAAAAGACGCCTATAAAATTCGGTTCGAGGTATTTGTAGATGAACAAAAGGTGCCAACGGAATTAGAAATTGATGAATTGGAAGATGAGGCTATCCATTGTGTCGGTTATCATGAGGGCCAGCCAATTGCCGCCAGCCGGCTTCGCTTTGTTGATAATTATGCGAAAATGGAACGAATTTGTGTAGCAAAATCACAACGCGGTAAAGGCTATGGCAAGGACTTATTGCTCTACATGGAAGATATCGCAACACAGCGTCAATATCATACTTTTAAACTGCACGCTCAAGTTCAAGCTACTGCTTTTTATGAAACACTAGGTTATCAAGTTGTTTCAGAGGAATTTATGGACGCAGGTATTCCGCATGTGACAATGGTCAAGCAAATTGGCTAATCCGCATGTTCGCAAACAAGCGCTTATCGTAAGCGTGTAAGCAGATCATAGTATGAAAACTGTTGATTCGTACAACCTAATCAAAAAGGAAAGAGGAGCTGCACACACTCTTTTATCGATTGGATAAGCAAACTGGCTTTATCCAAATACTTTTTGGTTAGGAGATATAAGCATGCATTATGGTTCCATTTTTGTTGAAACATTATTTGGTTTTGTGATGTTATTTGCAGTAACCAAGCTGCTTGGAAAAACACAAATCAAACAGCTGACTGCTTTTGATTTTATTTCTGCTCTTATCTTAGGTGAATTAGTCGGCAATGCTTTGTATGATAATGAAGTCGGCCTTTTAGATATTGCATTTGCGATTGTGCTTTGGGGTTCCCTCCTTTATCTGACGGAATGGACAACCCAGAAATTCAAAGGGACTAGAGCGCTGATAGAGGGCCGTCCTTCCATAGTTATCCATAAAGGCAAGCTGCAGCGGAAAGAAATGAAGAAAGGAAATCTGGACATTAATCAGCTGCTGCATTTATTGCGGTCAAAAGATGTATTTTCAATACAAGAGGTAGATTATGCCATACTGGAAACAGATGGAACTGTCTCTGTTATGAAGAAATCTGCTTTTCAGCAAGCTTCCCGGCAGGATTTCAACCTCACCCCAAAATCAACTGTTCTTTCCTTTGTATTGATTAATGACGGTGAAATTATCTGGGATAACCTTAAGGAAATCGGGAAGGACAAGGCCTGGCTTCAGCAAGAATTAGCCAAACAAGAAGTAAAAGATGTGAAAGAGGTCTTTTATGCAGAATATAAAAAGGATCAGCAGCTGTATATTCAAGGCTTTTAGCGCAGACAAAATAACCAGCACTGCCCCACTCAAAGGGGCTGTTGCACAATAAATGTCAACAGCCCCTTTTCATTTATTCCTGTTACCTGTCGTCAAAAAACTGATTAATCTCACTTCATACTTTTGCTTCGAATTCCCTGCCTTTTCCGGTCATTTCTGCATATATTTCTGTGTGTTTTTCTGTAGTCAGTTTCGGTGATTCTGTCTGGACAGTATGCTTATCGCGCTGAGAATATCCTGTCATTGCTTTGTCTCCAGTTAAGATACGATCATAGTGTAAATCAAACTGGCTGGGATATAGTTTTTCAATCGGATATGGGTCTTGTTTCGGTTGTGTGACACGCTGATGATACTGCTGGTATTGATAATTATCTACCGGTATGATATATCCCATCGTGTTCCCCTCCTCCAATATTTATCATGTATCCCCTTTCATAATTATCTATACCCTAATTATTCGTATGCAGAACCTCTTTTTTGTACTTTTTCTGTCATTTTTTATTTTTGATTAGAAAAATTAGACTTATCACCAAATTTTTATGGCGACAGCCTAAGTTTTACTTATCCATCAACTTTTATGGTTTCCTATCGTGAAAAACAGGCAGCTTTACATTAAACCCAGCTGCCTGCTTTTGTTTAAATCCAAGAAAACGGAGGTCTGTCATGATCGTTTTCTTTATGCTCATGTTCCTCTTCTACTCTTACTTCCTCTTTTTCCTCCTCGCGCTGTTCTTGCTCTCTCGCGCCAAAGAATGGATGATGAGGACGTTCTCGCTCAATTCTTACATTCTCTGCCTTAATGACTAAATCCTTCACATAGATGACTTTTTTCTTCTCTTCTGACAACCTTTTTCACTCCTTACGTTATCTTTCACATGATATCATACAGCCTTTATCACGGTACAAATGGAAGCCTCACTCTATAGAGTATGCAACTCGAACATATCGGTGTGTATTTCTTATATCTAGAAACCAACTATATCGATGGCCTCTATTTGGTTAAATGGAATGGTGACAGGAGTTGTCTTGCTGCTTACTTTAATCGTAACCATCTCATTTTGATAATGCTGAATTAACCCGAGATAGGTGCGCTTCTCTGTTGTAATCCTGCAGCGAGCCTTTGGCAGGTGCGACGGTTTGGCAGCAAAGTATCTTACCTTCTCTTCCAATGTCATTTCTGTTACTTTTTTTGTGTTAGGCACGGCCAACTCCGTGTCAGCTGCTGGCTTCTCAGCTTGACGATTCGACTGATAAACCGTTTGCATTCGGCGTGTTGGCTTGGAGAAATCGGGCTGTGTAATATACAGCTTAGGACACTCTTTATCTTCTTTAATAAAGGACATGCTCCTAACCTCCTTCAATTTCTAAACTAATAAATTATATGTTATCTGCCCAGCATTGGTGAACATTTTATGATACTTTTCATAAAAAAGAGACATTCGTCTATACACGCCCTGTGTCCTTGTCATAAGTTATTACTGTTACGAAAGTTTAGTTAAAGGAGTGTTCTGATAATGAGTAAAGTAGAAAGTTGTCATGATAATAAACATGATGAAATGAACGACTGTGTATGTGACGTAGTTCGAGCTATTGCAGACGCACAAGATAATGTGGTTGAGCAGCATTGTGATGTCAGTTGTTCACAATCGATTAAGAATTTGGTTTCCCCGATCCGCAGTACTGGTTTAGATACGGTTCCATTTATCTTATATAATAAAAAAGGGCAGCCCTTTAAAGGATTCGGTGCTGAAATTGAAGGTTCTTCCTACCGTTTCGAATGCTTCAGTTCTTTTATCTTCCGCGTCAATGAAGTAAATGATGATTGTTGCGCGACCTTAGAATTGCTAGTGTTTGACAATCAGGATAACGCTTGTCACAGCCCTTGTGAACAAATAGATAATGAGCAGGTAAAAGATTTAGAACGTACTGGCATTTGTATTACCGTTGATTTAACTTGTTTCTGTGCCATTACTTGTTTACCAGCTGTTTCCCTGCTCTAATAGCTAGAGAAATTCCCGTCAGTGAGAGAATGATTACTCACTGGCGTTTTTTTACGGACAGAGGTTTATGGATACATATTCTATGATAAAATGATAATTAGCCAGTGATTTTTTCTTTACAAGGGGCATTTAGAAAAAAGATATTTTATTAATGGAATATCACGTCTTTATAAAAAGAGAATGAATGAACATGCCTCACTCATAAAAGATTAAATAAGAGAATTTTGTCAGAATCCAACGTTTTTTTATTTTATTTTCAGGGTGCCTAAACATGCATGAGCACGCCGTTAGGACCTATTTTTCTCTGTGTTTCTCTAGTTCTATCACTTGAATTACCTATTGAAAGTTTGCTAGAATACATAACGTTGTACTAAAAAGACGAATAACTTTTGATAAAAAGGGTAAGGTATACTGTGCACTTATACTCAAATAACATAATCACAGCCGATTAGAAAGGAAGATTCAATGCTTAAAAAAGGCACAAAGGTATTCTATATTTCTCTTTTCATCTGTCTATTATTTATTATATGGGGACTTGTTCCGAGTAGTTTTTGGCCAACATGGAACCTAGATAATATTACTACGATTGTTCAAGGTTTTCTAGTCTCACGCTTCTCATGGTTTTATTTAATGGCAGCAACCATATTTCTTGGATTTGCTATCTATTTAATCTTTTCACGTTATGGAAATATCGTACTAGGTAAAGATGGAGATAAACCAAAATATAATTACCTCACATGGTTTGGAATGCTGTTTAGCGCCGGAATGGGGATTGGACTTGTATTCTGGGGAGCTGCAGAACCTATTTCCCACTTGCATAATCCGCCATTTGACGTGGCTAATGACGCAGAAGCAGCCCGAGTAGCAATGCAGTACAGTTTCTTCCATTGGGGTTTTCATCCATGGGGGATTTATGCTACATTAGCCCTTGCACTAGCATATTTCCAATTTCGTAAAGATGAACCAGGTTTAATAAGTGTCACTTTGAAGCCATTATTTGGAGACAAAATGAATGGCGGCTGGGGTACATTAATTAATGTAATTGCCGTTTTCGCTACTGTATTTGGTGTGGCGACTTCGTTAGGGCTAGGCGCACAACAAATTGGAAGCGGGATTGAATTTGTTTCTGGTTCAGTGGCTAACACCGTTACCCTCCAGTTGATTGTTATCGCCATTGTAACAGTTTTATATATGGCTTCTGCGCTTAGCGGGTTAGATCGAGGAATCAAAATTCTTAGTACAACCAATATTGTGGTTGCCATTGTTTTAATGTTTTTCTTACTCTTTACAGGTCCAACAAACTTTATTTTGAACTTCTTTACAACGACGATCGGAAGTTATATCTCTAACCTGCCAGAAATGAGTTTTCGAATGTCGCTGTTTAATGAAGACAATATGAGCTGGTTACAAGATTGGACGATATTCTATTGGGCTTGGTGGATAGCTTGGGCCCCGTTTGTAGGTATGTTTATTGCCCGTGTTTCACGGGGGCGTACGGTTCGCGAATTTGTGATTGGGGTATTATTAGTCCCGACCGTTTTTGGAACGCTTTGGTTTAGTATCTTTGGCGGATCAGCTATTTCCTTAGAAATGAATCAAGGAATAGATATAAGCGGTACTATGGCAACCGGCGGAAATGAAGCTGCTTTATTTGCTCTATTAGAACATTCACCATTTACAATGATTTTATCGGTATTGGCGGTCTTACTGATTGCGATTTTCTTTATTACATCAGCCGATTCTGCAACATTTGTATTAGGGATGCAGACAACTAATGGAGATTTAAATCCCGACTTTAAGATTAAGCTAATTTGGGGTATTGTACAGTCAGGAACAGCAGCTGTGCTATTATGGCAAGGTGGACTGATGGCATTGCAAACCGCTTCTATCATTGCCGCCTTCCCATTTGCGATTATACTGCTGTTAATCATTGTATCGATAATAAAGGCATTCCAAGAAGAAGGGAAGAAAATGTCGTCACGCCAGTCAAGGAAGGGCCAACCACGAAAAGAAAAGTTTTCAAATTAAAATTAACATGAGATATAGCCCCCATTACCGGTCATTTGGTAATGGGGTTTTATATGCGCAAATCTATGTTTCACCTCTTGCCTTCGTTTCCCAAAGGTAAATGTTTCGCAGCTTGCTGTGAGGTGATGAATCGCCGCTGATCCTCAGGGCGTGGAATCATACATTGTGCTTGTTGACCAAACCAGCGATACCGATTCTTAGCAATCCAGCGATAGATGGGGTCCCGAATAAATCTGGGAATCCATAGAAAAAGACCGCATAAGGGATATAAACGATGTAATGAACGGGCAATTCGTAAGGCAGCGGTAGATTCAATATAATAGTCATCTGCTTCTATTAATAGCAGACTATCTACATTATCTGGAATCTGATAGTTTACCAGTAATTGTTGTCCAACATCGCTTTGAATAGCTGCAAATTGAAAATGCTGTTTTGGATCGCGTTTAATAATAAATTGCACACTGCTATTACAGAAATTACAGACACCGTCAAATAAAATAATTTTTTTCATGACTATGCTCCTTTTGACCAGTATATCACAGCGAACTGTTACATTGTGCCTGTCTAGCTTGAGGATATCTAAGGAGGCTGAATTTGGCACAAACAACAACCCTTATACCCTGATAAAGAGTATAAGGTTGCTTTTTTTATACAATTACTGCCTGCCCCATTAGCTATAAGAAAAAAGCTGAACAGCTCGCAAATACTTTATACATGTTCTAACAACTGTCTCAACTCTTCAGCATATTGCGGTGAGCCAGTAACAATTAAGCGGTCATGCAATCTTAATTCTGTATCACCATGCGGCACAATCGAATCCTTACCTCGGAAGATGCGCACCATGATCACATCGCCGGTAAATGGGAACTCTCTAAGTATCGTTCCATCATAATTGCCATTATTCATATTTATTTCAAATAATGCACTTTCTTGCTGTGTAAAGATATTGGCTACATTAGGTGATTCAATCAATGCCTTCAACAAGGTCTTGGTAGACAGTAAAACAGAGAAAACATCGACACCTATCTCTTGCAGTTCCTTCTCAGCTACCGTGGTTTCAATTCGGGCAATGACTCGTTCGACACCTTTTTGTTTGGCATAAACAGCAATCTCTTTGTTGGTCGCTTCATCCCCTGTTGTAGCTACAACAATATCATGTTCAAATACACCATGGCTATCCAGTGTAGCCATGTCATAATCATCTAACTCCGCAATATCAAAAATTGGATTCGTCTGTGATTCTGTATCGACTTTTTCTAATGTGGTATGGAACACATGTGATTTAAAGTCCTTCTTGTCTAATTCACGCAGAACCGGCACTGTCGCTTGGTTCAATCCAATAAAGGCTACACTTAACTGATGATCAGCCTCCTCTTGATTAACATAGTATTTTTTAAAGAAGACCGGTGTAATAATACAAGATAATACTGCTACCAGCACGAGTGCCCCATGCATTTCAGTGGTAATGATAGCTAAGCGCTCACCTATTGTTGCTGCCGCAATGACTAGCGATAAGGTAGAAGTAAGCAGCATACTTGCTGCAATCACTGTTTTTGTATCATACCACCTTCGCAGAATAGCAACAGGAATGACTTTAGACACTAATAAGGCAATAAACAATACCGGAATCAACAATAATACCCTAGGTTCATTAAAGAGTGCCCATAAATCAAGTTCTGCCCCTACCATTACAAAAAAGATCGGAATAAAAAAACCATAGCCAAAACTATCCAGCTTCTGAATAAGTTCTTGTTTTGGTGATAATAGAGAGACCAAGGCTCCAGCCAAGAAAGCCCCTAGGATATTCTCAGCACCGATCGATTCAGATAAAGCTACTAAGAGCATAATCAAGGTAAATACGGCTCTAGTCCCAATTTGAATCGTTCCCTTAGACATTGCTTCCACAAAAGATTGTTTTCGAAAATAGTTTGCTACGAAATATAATAAAATACCTGCCACAAATAAAATCAGTAACAGCCACATGTTGCCTGACCCCTCACTATAAAAGGAAACAAAAACGGCTAAAAGGATCATCGTCACTAGGTCGGCAATAACCGCAATGAGCAAAATCGTTTGACCAACAGTTGTCTGCATCGCCTGTGCTTCCTTTAAAGTTGGTACAACCACACCTAAAGAAATAGTTGAAATGATAAGTGTCATTAGATATACATTATCGACCAAACCAACTAGTACTAATCCATAGGATAAGGCAAAAGACAGCATAAAAATACCGAGAAAGACTAGAGAAGCTAAAACAACAGGATTAGGCAGCTTGTTGCCTGATCCTTGTTTCAGCTTTCGTTTTTGTTTTTTACTCGAAAAAATAGAAAAATCTATTTCTAAACCACTTAAAAACATTAAAAAGATAAATCCTAATGTTGATAATGTTTCCAACCAACTGCTTTGTTCGACTAAATTAAATCCGCTGACACCAATGATTAAACCGATAATAATCTCAGCCACCACCAAGGGAAGAAATTTGATTTTTAGTCGATGCAGAATCAATGGTGTCAGAAAAGCTGCAACTACTACTATTAATAGTGAGCTGACAGATTCAGCATGCTCCATACCTTCCGTCATTCCTCTCTCTATCTAGATTAAAAAACGCATAAAAGCCGTTGCTAGTCCAAAATAAATAAAAATAGAAATTAAATCATTTAGAGTGGTAATAAACGGCCCCGAGGCAACAGCTGGGTCAATCTTTAAGCGATGCATAATCAATGGAATGACAGCACCTGAAATAGTTGCTACCAGCAAGGTCGCCATAATGGAAATTCCCACCAATACTCCTAAGAAAAAATCACTATACCAGAAGGCAATCAACAGCGTAATGATTACCCCACAAGATACACCTGTAATAATTCCCGTTTTTGCCTCTTGCCAAATAACAGACGCCTTTCCTTTTTTATTCATTTCACCAGTTGAAATACTTCTTACTGCAACCGCCAAGGCTTGTGTCCCTGTGTTACCAGCCATACCGGCAATTAATGGAATAAATACCGCTAGAATCGCTACTTGTTCCAATGTTGCCTCAAACCGTCCAATCACACTTGCTGTTACCATACCAAGAAATAATAAAATAATAAGCCATGGCAGACGTTTCTTGGCCGATGAAAAAGCTGTATCCCCGCTGCTTTCCACATCCGAAATACCAGCAAGTTTTGAGTAGTCATCACTTGCTTCTTCTTCCATAACATCCATAATATCATCGACAGTAATAATCCCTAATAAATGATTTTGAAAGTCAACGACCGGTAATGCAAGAAAGTCATAGTCACGCATCATTTGTGCGATATCTTCCTGGTCTTCTCCCACCTGTACGGAAACGACCCGCTCACTCATAACCTCTTTGATTTTTAAATTTCCTTCTGCAATGATCAAGTCTCTCAGAGAGATTACTCCTACTAACTTCTTATAAGAATCGACGACATAAATATAATAAATAGTCTCTGCCTCAGGCGCTTCTTTTCGCAGATGACGCATGGCTTCTTTCACCGTCATTTGTGTATGAATAACCACATATTCTGTGGTCATAATACTTCCGGCTGTTTTTTCTTCAAAATGCAATAGTTTCTTAATTTCTGCCGCCACTTCTTGATCCATTATCGTTAAAAAGCTGGCCAATTTATTAGTATCTAGTTCGTTAAGAATATCTACTGCATCATCAATCGCCATATGTTCCAATACTTTGGCAGCAAAGGCTGGTACCATTTCTGTAATAAAAGTCGTTACCAGATCATTATCTACATTCTCAATAACCTCGGCCATTTCTTCCGGGGATAAATAGGAATATATTAAAAAACGTATATCTTCTGGCTGCTCTTCGAAAATCTTAGCTTGGTCATATGGATGTAAAGCTAAGAATTCTGCCCGAAATTGGCTAATCTGTTCCTCCATTAGTGCCCCTTGAATCTTATCCCATACTTCCATTCTTTCTTGCTTTTCCAAATGTTCCATTATTCCTACCCCCATTTCTTGTTTATCTCGGTGCAACCCTTTCTCTTCCATACTTGGAGAAGTTTCTAGAAGTCTGGAGGCTGACACCCCGATAAGTTTTACTTGATTTTACTATTCTTTGATTAGCTTCCTTCATTTTATTACTTGTTTCACCCCAGTGTTAACCGTGACACTGGGGAAAACAACCTTTATATGATCCTGTGCAAATCACACCATTTCGCACAGAAAAACAAGCCAAACCATTAAAGACGATGCTCATTTGAGTAACGGTTTTGTATCGCTGTCCATTTCTTTTATAATAAGGTTGTCAGATATTACTCAATCAAAATAAGAAGCTGTAAACAGAATAACACATGTCTCTATAAAATACGTAGAATTTACACACTCTTGGCAAAATTAAATGATAAAATAAGAAACATGGCATATTTTGTTGCTATATAATAAATCAAGTCGGTTTTTCCCCTTTTATATAAAGTGGCAGCAAATAAAAAATCAGCAATTTTATTTCTCAAAAAACCATTTTTAAACTATACTAGACATAGTCTAATTTTTTCAAGAAAGAAAGGTTATCATACATTATGCTTGAACAAAAATATAAATCTAAAATTGATTATGCCTTAATATTAATTGTCATCATCCTGGCAGTTATTAGTGTGTTCATCTTGTATACACTTAATCCTTATCTAAATCAAAGTCCATTGTATCACAATATGTACCTCAAACAGATTGTCTGGTATATCATCGGATCTATGCTTGCTGCAGGTATGTTGTTGTTCGATTATGAAAGATTACGCCAGATTTCTATCGTTCTTTATGGGTTAGGTGTTCTGTCACTTGTTATGCTGTATTTTCATTTCCCGCCAGGAATTGCTACTAATGTAAATGGGGCATGGGGCTGGTTTCGATTTCCTGTAATAGGTACCCTCCAGCCCGCAGAATTTATCAAGGTGTTTTTGTTGATTTTTCTCGCCCATATTATGGCCACACATAATGAGAAATATCCGGAGCACACTATAAAGATGGATTTATGGCTGTTAGCCAAAATGGTCATTATCGCCTTAATTCCAATGGCATTCCTTGCCCAGCAGCCCGATTATGGAGCTGTACTTGTTTTAGCTGCCATTACCGGTTGTATGATCTTAGTTTCCGGCATTAAATGGCGTATTATTTTGGTTATAGTGGGTACCTTAGGGATAGGTTTTATGACCGCTATCTACCTATATCTCAATTTCACGGATGCAGTCAACCAACTTTTAATCAATAATGGCATGGAACATATTGTATCCCGGTTCCAAGGCTGGCTGATACCGGATGAACATGCCCAAGGCGGGGCCTACCAAGTCGTACGCGCAATGCTCACCATCGGTTCCGGCCAGTTAGTAGGTAAGGGTATTGGCGGGTTTGAAATGACTTACCGTATCCCTGAATATCATACTGATATTATTTTCTCTGCTATCGCCGAACAGTTTGGCTTTTTCGGATCCAGTTTAGTTATTTTGATTTACTTTTTACTTATTTATCGATTGATTTATATTGCATTACGCTGTAAAGATCCTTTTGCTACCTACATGATTGTCGGTATTATCGGTTTGTTTACCTATCAAGTATTCCAAAACATTGGCATGCTGATTCAATTACTTCCAGTAACAGGATTACCGCTTCCTTTTATTAGTTATGGAGGAAACTCGATAATGACATATATGTTGGCGATTGGAATTGCCCTTAGTGTTTATTACCGGACTAAGGACTACATGTTTGAAGATTCCTAAAGTCCTTTTGTTATAGAAGCAGGCATTTTTAGAAAAACATCAGACTTGTGTTGCATTGACACAGCAGTTATGGAATCGAGGTTTTTAAGGTGAAATTAGATATCATTGGAGATATTCATGGCTGTTTTCAAGAGCTGGAAGACTTACTGCACATACTCGGCTATCAATGGCAAGATAAACAGCTTCTTCATCCAGAAGGCAGACAGCTCGCTTTTATCGGTGATTTAACTGATCGAGGCCCACATTCCATTGCTGTAATAAAATTGGTGTATGATTTAGTCATTAGACAGAAACAAGCCTATTATGTGCCAGGCAATCATTGCAATAAGCTATTTCGTTTTTTCTTGGGAAATAAGGTCCAGCTCAAACATGGGCTGGAAACCACTGTTGCTGAGTGGGAACAACTTCCAAAGAGCGAGCAAGAACAAGTGCGGCAAATGATGCTCACCTTATATCAACAAGCTCCATTGTATCAGAGCTTTGATTCGCTTAACCTTGTGATAGCCCATGCAGGCATTCCGGAAAAATATATTGGCCAATCGGGCAGCAGGGTAAAAACCTTTGTATTATATGGAGATATTACCGGAAAACAACTAGCTGACGGTCGTCCGGAAAGAAGAGATTGGGCTCAGGAATATCAAGGTGATAAATGGATTGTCTACGGACATACTCCTGTCTTAGAAGCACGTTTTGTACAGCATACGGTCAATATTGATACAGGCTGTGTGTTTGGCAATAAATTAACGGCCATCCGTTTCCCAGAGAAAGAAATTGTCGATGTACCTTCCCGGCTGCCATTTACTGAAGAAAAATTTCAATAGAACGAAAAAAAGCTATCGATTGGAACATCGGTAGCTTTTTGAGTTTTACTTATCACAGTGCTAACCGTTAGTTGAGGATGAAAAGCTCTGATGGAAGTCTCGGATGATAGCCTCAAGCAAACTATGGCCTTTTAATGACCTTGATAATTTCCCCATGCCTGTTGCATATCCTCAGGCAGCGGAAGTTGAAACGATAGCGGTTCACCTGTAATGGGCTGATAAAAGGCAAGCTGCCAGCAGTGTAAGGCTTGTCGAGTAAGCCGTTCGGTGTCGCCTCCATACATTTGGTCGCCTATTAGCGGATGACCTTCAGCTGACATATGAACCCGTATTTGATGGGTCCTGCCCGTTTCTAGATGAATATCCAACAATGACACCTGAGTAAGCTCTGCAATCACTTGATAATGGGTAACAGCTGCCTGACCCGTTTCTGTTACCTGTCTTTGCATAATCGAACCTGGCACACGATCAATAGGAGAGTTTAGCGTACCTTTTTTATTGGAAAAATGCCCAGATACGATCGCTTGATAGTGTCTTGTTACCTTGTGCTGCTGTTGCTGCTGAAACAACAGCGAATGACTATAACGGTGTTTCGCTACCAGCAACAAGCCGGATGTATCACGATCCAGTCTTGTAACAACATGTACCGTATATGGAATGTCATGTTCCTCATAATAGTGAATAATTCCATTAGCTAGTGTACCTTCCGGATGATAGGGCGATGGCATAGTAGCCAGATATGCTGGTTTATGTAAGACAAGCACATCGTCATCTTCATATACAATATCCAGCTGTATTGGTTTTGGGATCAGTTGTTCACTTCGCTCTTCAGGCGGGAAAATTACTTCAATCCAATCACCTTCTGCAAGTCGATAACGAACATTAACTTCTTCCTCATTTACCAATAGTTTGCCGCCATCAAACTTCACAGCAGTTAATACACTACGGGAAATGTGTCTTACTTGACGTAAATAATCTCTTAATAGCAGCCCTTCCTCTGCATGATGGACTTTCCATTTCATTTGCGTTCACCTTCATACTTATGATCGTTCATCGGAGATAAAGGAGTCGTGCACCCTTTTCCAGAATGGAAATGCACGAAATCGTGCAAAGCGGATTTTTTCATTAGCTACACGACATTCGATTCGCGATATATTCTTGTATACTTCTGTTTGATGATCAATAGTAATTAAAATATTTCTGCCCTGATAAATCGGCAACAATTCACAGACATGATGTTTTGGTAAAATTAACGGTGAGCCTATCGTTCGGTATACCCTGTTATTAATCGAGGCCATTTCTGTCACTTGTAAGGCATTTAAAGATGGGTGGAGGATTGCTCCGCCAAGTGCCTTATTGTAAGCAGTACTTCCCGAAGGAGTAGACACACATAAGCCGTCTCCTCGAAAACGTTCAAAATGGACTCCTTTGATATGGACATCCATCGCCAATGTGCCTTCTGTCGATTTAACAGACACCTCATTTAGTGCCAGAAAATGCTGATACTCATTACTGTCAACTGGATGTATCTTAATATCTAATAAGGGATACTCCACCACTTCAAATGGTTTCTTTGCAATTTCTATAATTAATTTTTCTATTTCCTCGGGCACCCAATCTGCATAAAAACCTAAGTGACCAGTATGAACGCCGATAAAGGCCGTATCCTTTAATCGGTGTCGATACGTATGAAACGCCTCAAGAAAAGTGCCATCTCCCCCGACAGAAATGACTAGCTCAGGTTCTTCTTTGTCATAGACCAGAGCAAAATCCTCTAAGTATTGCCTCATCCTAGAGGTAATAACTTTTGATTTACTATCTTCCCTTGACAGAATACAAAAGCGCATCATTGGTTCCTCCCTTACTTATGATTATTTTTATCCGTTCGAAAAATACGTTGTGCTTCCTGGATTTCATCCTTAATTTTGGACATTTCTTCATCTAATTTAAAGGCTGCCTCTGCTGCTCTTTTTAAACGTGCCCTAATCCTTTCCGGAATTCGTCCTTCATACTTATAATTAAGCGAGTGTTCATTGGTTGCCCAAAAATTCATCGCAAGTGTTCTGATCTGAATCTCTGCAATAACCTTCTTCTCTCCATGAATGGTTTCTACTGGATAAGAAATAATCAAATGGTAAGAGCGATAACCACTTTCTTTCTTATGATTAATATAATCTCGTTCTTCGATCACCTCAAAGTCATTACGAGATTTTAATCGTTCCACAATATCATCAATATCATCAACAAACTGACACACTACCCTAACCCCTGCAATATCTTGAAGTTCGGTTTCAATGTTGTCTATATGTATATTCTTTCTTTTCATTTTCTCTTTAATACTGGAAATAGGCTTTACTCTCGCAGTAACAAATTCTATTGGAGAATGATTGGTCTCATATTCAAACTGAGCCCGCATTCCTTTTAGTTTAACTTTCAATTCCTCCACGACTTGGACATAAGGTGCCAAGAAGGTTCTCCAGTTCATATGCAGCACCACCTAGTTGCTATTTTTTTACACATTATAAACTCGCGCAAGACAGCCTGTCCTGCGTTGCTTTTTTCTATGCACTGTTTGAAACTACATAGCGAAAGAATTCATTTTATTCTTGTTGCTTGTTGGCTAGGGAATGATAGAATTCTTGCTTGCGGATACCTACTTGTCAAAGGATAGCCACGTCCAGCTCCAAGCAAATGCTTTAGTTGATATCTACCTTCATTTTACCATATATATATTATTCACAGGGAAGATATACACATGAAAACTTTTTAAATATTGATATAACAGTGTTTTTATCACCGTGTAACTATCGTTCAATTGGGGATGGGCAAATCACCCACTGAACACCTTTACGCTTATTGGTTACCTTCATTATTCAATGTAAAACACAAATATGACCATGTTTCCAGCTAAAAAAACTATAAAAAAGCCACCCGTTAGGATGACTTTCAATTTGTTTATTTAATATCGACAGTAACGTCTGCACTTGTTACTTCCATGAAGTCTTCATCCAGAATCATTAATTTAAATTCTATGTTTTCGTTTAATTCCGGAAGTTCCTCGTCAAATGCCATAATAGTGAGTTCAGCGTTCGACTTCTTGCCTCCTGCTACTGTTTCACTGAAAACTACCATATCATCGACCATGAAACCATCAACAGAAACCTCACGAGACTGTACTTCTATTGTTTCATCAAGTTTATTTTCAATTTCCATTTTGATGTTGTGTTGATCACCAAATATGTCATCACTTTCTGTTTCAATTTCAGTTAATACTACTTTGACATTATCATCATCAAGTAGAATTTCATCATATGTACTTGATTCACTTTCTCCACTGTTTTCATTTTCGCTTGCAGCCTCTTCCGTTTCACTTGATTCGTCCGCTTCTTCCTCAGAACCAGAATCTGTCTCCTCGTTTGAAGTGCTATCCTCTTCCGCAGCTGCTCCTGTTTCATTGGCTGTTTCTCCACATGCTGCTAGTAAAAAGAACATCGACAATATAAGTATTAATAATTTCCTCATTCCCATTCCTCCTCCATATGTAATGCAACTATTTTACCATAAAAAAGAGTTGGTTTCCAGATAAAATGAAAAAACCAATCCTTGTTTAGGTAACTGAGCTTGTTCCATTTGTAATTGTTGTGCCTATCGTAATAACACTTAAATAATGGTACATTCGAGACAGTTTTCGATCAACGTTGAGTAAAATATTTATATTGTTCTAATTCCGGATAGCCTAAAAATATCTCCATCGCTTTGCTGGGTCTGCCGATCAGAAACGCGGGAACAGTCAGTTGAGAATAACTTTGCTGCAGTGCACGGCAGGTTATTTGTTCTGGGGCTTTCATTGTTAATGCAGATATGGTATCTTTCATTTAGAGGTCCTCTTTCGTTAGTTGTTGTTTTGGTAGACTCTAACTATACAAAAGAAGGGCCTCTTTGACTGGAGCTGGGGATGGAGACTGTTCAATAAACCATGCCCTCCGCAGCAACTTTTTTAGAAGTAGTCCAATTTTATCTATAGACTACTGTATTACATTGGCATTGCAGTTGATTTGCACAATGATACGCTAAGGAAAGGAGGAGCCTTGATGACAGAAGAAATCGAAATTGAATATAAAAATCTAATTACCGAAAAAGAGTATGAATCCATACACAAATTTTTTCGAGCATATCACTGGAAAGAAACACATCAAAAGAATTATTATTTTGAGACGAGGCAGTTTGATTTAAAGAAACATCATGCCGCACTGCGTATAAGAGAAAAGAATAACCAATTTCAGTTAACTTTAAAAAAACCTAACCCAGATGGAGACGGGCTGTTGGAAGTGCATGCTTCCCTGACACCTGCGGAAGCACACTCCTGGATGAATGGTATTATTATTCCGAAACCAGAGATTGAGAGCTACCTTACAGTAATAGGTATTAATTCAAAAAACTTACAATATGGCGGACGGTTGGAAACCAAACGTCTGGAGTGTAACTATCAACAGACAATTGTTGTACTGGATACTAGCTGCTACAATGGCCAAACCGATTATGAATTGGAATTAGAAGCAGCCACTCGTTTGCAAGGTGAGCAAGTATTTACATCTATATTGAATATACTGCAAATCCCAAGGAGAAAAACTGCAAATAAGATCGCCCGTTTCTATAAAACTCTATCCAGCTAATCATAGAATAAGAGCAGCAGTGTATCTAACAACTGTTCAATAACAGTTAGTCCCTTTAACCATGCAGGATCGTATCACCAAACACATAATTTGATTGTTTGATATAAAGACTGTTACAATAAAGTGAGACTTCCATCAGACGGGAGCTTTCGGCTGATGGATAGCGAGACTTATCAAGGTGTTAACGACCGTTTCCCCTTATTTCCTTGTTGCTTGATAATGATATGCGCTTGGGAACAGGGACTTACGGACGGTTACACCGTGGCAAAGTGAGACTTCCATCAGTCGGGAGCTTTGGGCTGATGGATAGCGAGACTTATCAGGGTGTTAACGACCGTTTCCCCTTATTTCCTTGTTGCTTGATAATGATATGCGCTTGGGAACAGGGACTTACGGACGGTTACACCGTGGCAAAGTGAGACTTCCATCAGTCGGGAGCTTTCGGCTGATGGATAGCGAGACTTATCAGGGTGTTAACGACCGTTTCCCTTATTTCCTTGTTGCTTGATAATGATATGCGCTTGGGAACAGGGACTTACGGACGGTTACACCGTGGCAAAGTGAGACTTCCATCAGTCGGGAGCTTTCGGCTGATGGATAGCGAGACTTATCAGGGTGTTAACGACCGTTTCCCTTATTTCCTTGTTGCTTGATAATGATATGCGCTTGGGAACAGGGACTTACGGACGGTTACACCGTGGCAAAGTGAGACTTCCATCAGTCGGGAGCTTTCGGCTGATGGATAGCGAGACTTATCAGGGTGTTAACGATCGTTTCCCCTTATTTCCTTGTTGCTTGATAATGATATGCGCTTGGGAACAGGGACTTACGGACGTTACACCGTGGCAAAGTGAGACTTCCATCAGTCGGGAGCTTTCGGCTGATGGATAGCGAGACTTATCAAGACAGCATACGTTATCCCTCACCTCTTTATTCCTATTTTCTTATCAGTGAGGGACTTACGAACCATTAACACTGTGATAAAGAATATGAGGATCATGGAACGAGAAAGGTTTGGAAAAATATGAAAGATACAACTAGCTCTCTTTATGAAGCAATTGGCGGAGAAGAAACAATCAAGAAATTAGTCGAGGCTTTTTATGAACGTGTAGCCAAACATCCTGATTTAATCCCTATCTTCCCAAATGATTTTACAGAAGTTGCAAGAAAACAAACGCAGTTTTTAACTCAATTTTTTGGAGGTCCGCCTTTATATATTCAAGAACATGGACATCCAATGATGAGGAAACGACATTTACGCTTTCCGATTACTCCAACAAGGCGTGACGCGTGGCTTTCCTGTATGGAAGAGGCTTTAGAAGTGGCAGAAATTCCTGAACCGTACCGTAGTGCAATGTTTGATCGGCTTACTTTGACAGCCAATCACATGATGAATACACCCGAACAGAAAGGAGAATCATTGTGAATTGGAAATCTGCCGGATCTTGGAACAAGCAAGATCGGAACCAAACAACGCATTATCACTTTATTGACATTTTAAAAAAACCGATTGAAATATATATTTTTATAGATCCATTATGTCCTGAATGCTGGGCATTAGAACCTTTTATCAAGAAATTATCCATTGAATATGGACGTTTTTTCACGATTCGAACTGTCCTTAGCGGGCAAGCCTTATGTGCTAACAGAGAGTCTTTTGAAAAGCCTCGTCAACTAAAGGATATTTGGGAAAAGACAGCCAACCGTACTGGTATGCCATGTGATGGAGACATTTGGGTTGAAAACCCTATTCATCAGCCACGCCTTGCCTCGATCGCCATCAAGGCTGCTGAATTACAAGGAAAGAAGGCTGGGAAACGCTTTTTACGAAAGATGCAAGAAATGGCTTTTTTAGATAAGCAAAATATCACACAAGAAGAGAATTTGTTGACCGTTGCCAAGCGAGTGCACTTGGATCTAGACGAATTCCGCAACGACCTATATTCTTGTTCTGCCAAAAAAGCTTTGCACTGTGATATAAAGATTACCAAAGAAATGGAAGTCGATGAATTGCCTACGATGGTTTTCTTTAACGAATCAGAAGATGACGCCGGGTTAAAAATTTCTGGAAGCTATCCTTATGAAGTATACGTCAGAATACTAAAGCAAATGTTACAAAAAGAACCTCTTCCAGCAAAAAAGCCGAAATTATTAGATTTTATTTCTCATTATAATTTTGTTGGTACCAAAGAGGTGGCCGTCGTTTATGATTGGTCCATGGAGAAGGCAGAAAAGGAAATGAAAAAATTACAGTTAAAACAACTTGTAGAAAAAGTACCCGTTAAATTCGGTTGTTTTTGGAAATATACACAATAACAAAGAGGAGCTGTACTCAAGCAGCTCCTCTTTGCTACTCTAGATAAGGGACAGGAGATAAATCAGGTCAAACAAAATGGGGTATATTTGTTTAACTTGTACTCACTATAACAAAAGTCTGTCAGATAAACAATATACATGTTCAATATTTCACAATTTTGTCATTTTTATTCCTCTTCTTCCTCATTTCTGTTTCCTTAAGTGATTTTCACGCAATGTTGGACATATACTAAAAGAAATACAGCAACCTAAACTCTTCAAAAAATTAGTCAAATGTTCCTTATCCTAACTTCTTCACTCTGCTTGAACTTTGAGACAGACTTATAAACGATAATCAAGATGCTTTTATAGGAGGATGTTCAAGCAATCCAATATTTCGTACATACTTTGCGAAGTTAGAAAGGAGGGTTTTTATGCGAATAATGCTCTTATTCGTTCCTGTCTTGGCATTCATACTCAATATCTTTGGCCTGATGCGAATTATACCTCCCTACTTCACCATTCCATTACTATTTATTTCTATTTATGTTACCGTGTATTTTTATCAATCAAAGAAACAATTCAAAGGTTTTAAACCATCTAATAGACGCCGCTCTCGTTTTATATAAGGAGATACCTGGCGACTTTTGCCCTTACTTATTTCAGCAAAAAAAAACGCTGCGCTGGACACCCTCAGGTCCTTTCTGCTTTACTAAAGGATAGAAGACATTAACCTTCACATGAATAGACCATTTATAACGCTAAATTGAATCGGATGATCGCGTTAGCAATCAAGATTATGTAAAGAATCGGGGCAGAATTCAACTGCACCCCGATTCTTTTTTTAGACCATTTTTTAGGCTAATTCTTGCTCTAATAATGCTTCCATTTCATTCAGTTTTTCTTCAAATACTTTTAGCGCATTTTCGACTGGCGTTTTTTCGGTCATATCTACTCCAGCCTTCTTTAAAACTTCGATTGGATAATCACTGCTTCCAGCTTTCAAATAATCCAAGTACCGTTCCACAGCTGGTTGTTTTTCCTCCAGGATCTGTGCAGCCAATGACTGTGCGGCTGCATAACCTGTTGCATATTGATATACATAATAATTATAGTAGAAGTGTGGAATCCTAGCCCACTCCAAACCGATTTCTTCGTCAATCACTAAGTCATCTCCAAAATACGTCTTATTCAGGTCATAATAAATTTCTGTTAACCGATCTGCTGTTAGAGCTTCCCCATCTTGAGATAGTTGATGAATCATATGCTCAAATTCAGCAAACATAGTTTGTCTAAACACCGTACCTCTAAATCCTTCTAAGAAATGATTAAGCAGATATAACTTTTCTTTCGGATCATCGGTCTGTTCCACTAAATACTCATTTAACAGCGCTTCATTACAAGTAGAAGCTACTTCTGCTACAAAAATCGAATAGTTTCCGTAACGGTATGGCTGGCTGTCATGAGTATAATAACTGTGCATAGAGTGACCCAGCTCATGTGCTAAAGTAAATAAGTTGTTCAAATTATCTTGCCAATTCATTAAAATATAAGGATTCGTACCATACGCTCCCGACGAATAAGCACCGCTCCGTTTGCCCTTATTCTCTTCTACATCAATCCATCGTTCGCTGAAGGCTCGCTTCATTACTTCTAAATACTCCTCACCGAACGGCTTCAGAGCCTCGATAACAGCTTCTTGTGCCTGTTCATAAGAATACTTCATATGGACATTCGGAACCATTGGCGTATATAAATCATACATATGGAGCTCGTCAACATCCAATACCTTCTTACGGAGTGCGACATAGCGCTGCAGTAAAGGTAATCCTTCATGAATAGCCTCAATTAGATTATCATAAACAGACTCAGGAATATTATTTTTATCCAAGGCAGCGTGACGTGCTGAATCATAGTTACGAACCTTCGCATAGAAATTATCTTTTTTCACTGCACCTTGGAGTGTAGAAGCAAAAGTATTTTTGAATTGTCCATACGTGTCATACATTGCCTTAAAGGCGTCATGTCTTACACGTTGGTTAGCAGATTCTAAAAAGTTAATATATCTGCCATGAGTTAAATCCACTGGATTACCATTCTCATCTTCAATCGTTGGAAAAGTTAGATCTGCATTATTAAGCATTCCAAACGTTTGTGAAGCACTATCCGTCGCCTCTGAAGCTTCGGCCAGTAAAGCCTCCTCTTGCTCAGACAAGACATGGGGGCGCTGACGGTTAATTTCATCAAGTGTATGTTGATAACGCTGTAATCCTTCATGTTCTTTCACATATTGATTCAAGTCAGACTCATCAAGTTTCAATATTTCAGGCGTGATAAAACTCATCATACTGGAAGCTTGTGTAATAAGTGTTTCAGCCTTTCCATTTAGTGCTTGATAAAAGGAATTCGTTGTATCCTGATCATAGCGCATATGTGCGTATGTATATAATTTACTTAAACTTTCCGAGACTTCATCTTGCAAAGTAAATAATTGATATAGCTTGTCTGCACTATCTCCTAGTGTCCCTTTAAAAGATTCGAATTTAGGTAATACATTTTTAACCTCTTGCCATTCTTTCTCCCATTCTTCATCTGTAGCAAAGATATCTTCTAGTTTCCAAGTTAATTCTTCGGGAATCTGATCCCGAGTTGGCAATGATTTTTGCTCTTTTGTCATATACATCCTCCTTAACAAGGTTATTAATTTATTATACCTTATTTTACGCTGAATCATACAGTACTATGATTAACCTGATACTGATTGCTGGTGATTTTTTTAATTACTTGAAAGCGGATCAAAAGTTGAAGATATTCATCAATGGGGTTAGTCTTATTATTGATTAAGGGAAATTGCTCAAGGGGAAGGTAATGATCATGCAGTATATGTTCTGCCTCTGACCGAAAGAACTGCTGTCTTTGTAAAAATAAATCTACATAAAGACGAGATTGCCAAATCCATGGAGCAGATTTCATTTGATATTGTGATGTAATCGGGAGATACACATAGGAAGGAAAATCAGTGATTTGCAGTTGGTTTAAATAGAGCCATTGCCGCCACACCTGTTCTTGCTGATGATAAGGAGAAGCAGGCTGATAGCGCCATTTCTCTTTCTTCCGCCGCCAAAACCGCTGAAACAAAGATTTAGATCGATAATGCGGTTGAAAGAGTTCTTGCCAAGTAAGTCCGGATAACTTCTTAAATGTAAGATTACCAAATGCTGTCCGCCTAGTGACAAAAATAATGTCCTGAAATGAAGCAATTTGTTTGGAAGCAGAACAGTAATAGTACAAAGCTAATGGATAAACAGGATGAATTTGCGAGAGAAAAACCTGATCAGCAATAGAGACATGTAACGTGTCTGCTGATTGACGTTTCAGTCGATTGCCGCCTAGAATCCAAATGGGATGTATCTGAACAGAACGATAGCCTGCCGTCCGCTTCAACATTTCTTGCTGTGAAATGGCAGCACACTGATATTCGATGGCAATTCGTTTATTTGCTATCTCCAATAAGATATCAGGCCGCTGATTAATCTCTGCAATATGATGTTCCAAATAGACCTTATAGCCTTGACGCTTCAGCCACACATAGATATCCTTTTTGCCTTCATCATGATAGCTGCTTTCACCTGACAAGGCACAGCCTTTGTCAACCCTGTGAGCAAAGTGTGGAGATTTCTTGCTCCCAGCTTTGATTATTAATGGCTGTTTACAAGCAGGACAATAAAAGGTCATGCTACGCATTTGTTCGATCTCTTGCCGATCCACTGACCAGATAGCTACTACTTGCCCATCTTGATTGATTGCTTGTAACATAGGAAAACACCTCCATGTATATAATTCTACATGAAGGTGTATTTCCCTGCTTATGCCGTTTTTTTTCTTGGGATGGAATTGGTGATAAAAAAGGCTAATAGAAAACCAATTGCGGCAAAAATCCCTGCTACCATGAAGGAAATATTCACTCCTTCTACCATACCGGAAAGCCCATCTGCAGGTATGGCCTGATTTAACATTACCGATATTAATAATGCCGTACCAATGGCACCTGACATTTGCCGTAACGTATTATTCATTGCACTTCCATGAGGAATTAATCGTTCTGGCAGCTGATTTAATCCTGCGGTTGTTACTGGCATCATCACCATTGCAATTCCAAACATCCGGATCGCATTGACAGTAGCGATATACATCCATGATGTGTCAGTTGTCAAGACGGTAAACATAAATGTCGTCACTGTTATCAGACCCAAGCCAATAACAGCCAGCCATTTCCCGCCAAATTTATCAAAAAGACGGCCAGTTATTGGATTCATCAACCCCATTAAAACAGCACCGGGTAATAATGCCAAACCAGAATCAAGCGCACTATAACCTAAATAATCCTGCATCATAATTGGTAAAATAATCGCTCCGCCAATCATAGCTAAGAAAGAAATCATCCCGATCGCAGTTGTCAAAGCAAACATTCTATATTGAAAAATCCGGAATTCCAAAATTGGTTTTTCTAAATGTAATTGGCGGTGTATAAAGAAAATTAACGTAATTACACCGATAATTAAGGGAATATATACCATTGGACTCCCCCAGCCATATTGGATATCTCCAGCTGAGCTAAAGCCATAAAGCAAACCGCCAAAACCTAGAGTCGATAATACGATAGAAATAGTGTCTACCTTCGGGAATGTCTGCTTGGTTACATTCACTAAAATTTTATAAGCTACGATGAGATCGAGGACTGCAATCGGCAGGACAACATAGAATAAGCTTCGCCATGGAAAGTGCTCCACCAGCCAGCCTGATAATGTAGGTCCGATTGCCGGAGCAAAAGCAATAACTAACCCAAACATCCCCATGGCTGAACCACGTTTCTCAATTGGAAAAACAAGAAACATAATTGTCTGCATCAACGGCATCATAATCCCAGCGCCGGCAGCCTGCAATACACGGCCGGCCATAAGAAAGGAAAAATCAGGCGCAAGGGCAGCAATCAACGTACCTATCGTAAAGCTTCCCATAGCGGTCAGAAATAATGCCCTGGTTGTAAATCGTTCCATTAAGAAAGCAGTAACAGGAATCATAATCCCATTAACAAGCATAAAAATCGATTGTAACCACTGGGCAGTGGCTGGATCAATTTGTAAATCAGCCATGATATGTGGTAATGCCGTACCTAATAACGTTTGATTTAAAATGGCAACAAAAGCTCCTGAAATTAAAACAATCATTAGAGGGGTGCGGTTAATGGTCGTCTGTTCATTTGTCATAGCTTTCCTACTTTCTGCTGTGTTCTTTCCGTAAGTATAACATAATTTATTTCGATTAACGAAATAAACATATGTTTCCCTTACTTTCCATGCATTCTGAAAGCGTAAGAATATCTACTGTGATAAACGTGCTTTTTGGCACATAAAAAAGCATTGGGACGTGCTAAACCAGCAAAACAGCATAGAAAAATCTCTTGCTTTTGATGCCATTACACCAAAACAAGAGATGAACTTAAAGCAATGCAGTCAATTTACTATTTGTACTTTGAATAATCGATTCGGAGTCTACACCTAAAGCGTACGTATACTTTGGTGTTGGATCTGTGATTAATGTTTTCTCGACTATACCTTTTTCATGAAGTTCACTGAGCCGTTTGGACAGTATGCGAGGTGTTACTGTCTGCAATAGCTGACGTATAGCATTAAACTCATGATATTGGTGATAGAGGGCAATTAATATCGGCCAGTTCCACGCTTTAGCAGCAAGAAATCCTTGTTGCAGCTGATGCTCAGCATTTGAAATGATAAGGGCAGCTTCTTTCAGGAAGTGCCCTTTTTCCGTAAGTTTGTATTCCGGAAGCAATGGATGGTTCCGCTCAAAAGGAGATAGCTGCTGAATAAGCCCTGTTTCTTTCATCGTCTTTAAATTGCTGCTCAGCCTGGATGGTGAAATTTGCAGCATATTTTTTAAAGGAGTGAATCTGCCTCCTGATTCATCAAGTGACAGCAGAATTGGAATGTTCCACCTTCCCGAAAGTTCTTTCGTGATGTGTATCATCTGAACAACTTTTTCCATTATAGTGTTTGAGATAATTCCATATCATGTCCGTCCGGATCTTTAAAGGTAATTAGTTTAGCATATCCCGGAATGGTAGAAACCTCACCGTTAAACACAATCCCCTTCTCTTTCAAATGTTTAACTGTCGCATCAATATCCTCTACTTCAATGACGGCAGCGGCTGTGGACGGAACGACTTGCTCGGCTTCGGAAAATCCAATGTAGCAATCTTTCGTATTGGTGTGCACACTTCCCATACCATTTTCTTTGTCATATGAATCGATTTCAAATCCTAACTGCTCCGTGTAAAATGCCAATGTACGCTCGACATCACTAACACTGTACCATAATGTAAAACCTGGTTTATACATATTAGAACACTCCTTTTTAAATCTTGATACCGAAAGTATACTTAATATATATTCGGTTGTCAATAATACTTGAAAAAAATAGTCCGTTTATTTAAATTTAACATTGGCAGTACTTCTCCAAATATATTCAAATGGTCCTTGTTTAAAGAAGCGCAGCCAGCTAAAGGAAAACATGATCAACAATGCAGATATAAACAGCCATGCTGCCATAACAATCCAAACGTTACTATAAGCACCTAAACCAAACCCCCAGCCGTAAAAAATAACACAGGCTAAGATATTTTGCAGTATATAACAGCTTAATGCGACTCTCCCCACTTTTTCTAATGCATGTATCATAAAAGAAGTGCTGTATTTATCAAGGAGATAGGAAACAAGTCCGATGTATCCTAATGACATAATCGGAGCAAATAAATAACGATCGGCTACAACGTTAAATTCAGCTAAAGGAGTAAATATAATACCGTTTAACGGAATTCCAATGCCCATGCCCCATTTCAACAGCTTGATCCGTTTCTTTCTGCCAACTTCTGTTTGTGCAAAATATCCGCTGCGCACCAGCCAGACACCAATTAAAAACAGACAAATATTAAAAGGAATAATAGTAACAGCCTCCATCCGCAATTCAAAAAAATGGCTGTTGCGGTAAGCAACCTGCTCCCAATAACCTCCGTATAAAAAGATTTCTGCTGTTTCATTAGCTATTCGTTGAAACACTCTAGTCATCATATCCTGTGCTTCTTCAAACCTTAACAAAAGACCGAACCCCAGACTAATGACGATGATTACGACGCCATGCAGTATGCCGAGAATCCATCCGATCCACTTCGCTAATTCATTGCCCTTGTCCAGAATGACAGCAACGATTGGCTGCTAACGCATAACTCATTAGAATATCTGCCTCAAACACAAACAGAAAATGTAACAATCCATCTATGAACAAAAGCACACAGCTCCATACATAAACACCAAGAAATTTTCGATTTGCGGACAGATTCTTTTGCCGTTTTAGCTCTAGTCCTGCTCCAAACATAATGGTAAGGAGCCCAAGAAATTTTCCGTTAAATAAAAATATAAACAACGTGTATATAAACGCATCCAATGATTCCAGATACGCTAACCCTTCGTTGTCAGAAAAACCTCCCTGACTATCCATTAATGAGAAAATCCAAATATTAATACCCAGTGTTCCGATAATTGCCAAACCCCTTAACACATCCAGCAGTCGTATCCTTTCCATTGATCTCTCCCCACTCAATTTGTAATCAAATGAAACGTGTTTATCACGATGTTTAAATCAAAGTATAGTGGTTCACGTTACGGAAAGTGCAATTAAAAAATAATAGGGATTTGGGATTATCGAGTTTATTTTACTTGCTGGGGGGTATTTCTATTTGGCAGTATTATTACAAGAGGCGTAAAAGAAGAGGCCTTAGAGAGAGGGAAAGACCAGCAGGTATCTGAATATAATGTATTACTCATTTAAGCAGCGAAAGCTTACATAGTCTTTTTATCATAAAAAAAACTCGGCATTCGTTAAATAGGGTTGAAAAAGTATGTTGTTTTCCTAGAAGCTCTTATACTCCAAAACATTTAGCTAAATGGCTTTGTTGTACTTTCAACGGCTTAGAATGGCTATCGTACTTTATTTCTTATACCACAAAAAAACTAAGCACCAAAATTCGATACTTAGTTATCTTGCAAAATGCTCGCTGACTTGAGCGAGTGCCTCTTCGGCAAAGATTGCTTTCCCGTATTCTTCTACAATAAATACAGTCACCGTTGATTCCTGACCATATTCTAAAATTTGGCTGATAAGGTCTTCTTGTTCATCATCTGATAAGAATTCTTCATCGAAACGTGTCACTAACATGTATTGGTTCTCATAGAAATACAGTTCATCTTTCATCCCTTCGACGGATTCAAACACATGACTTAACTGAATAATATCTTCTAACTCAGCAAATTTAACCACAACAACAAAATCCTGACCATACTGTTCTGCTTGGCTTAAATCTTTCTCTGCAGGGCCAAACTTCTCTTCAAGCAATGACTCAATTTTGTCATCGACTGGCATATCAATGGTTTTGCCTGATTCAGTTGGTAAGTGCAGGTTCTGTCCGTCTTTAGAAAGCTGAGCCTTTGTTACAACAATTTCAAGACCCTTTTCCAATGCCTGAACTTGAATCCATAATGGTCCATCAATTTGGAAATCTTCCTCATTATAGTTCACTTCATCCATAACCTGCCAAAAAAGCTGTTCGCTTTTCTCACGGTTATACCATATTTCCTCTCTGTCAAAACCACGATCTTCAATATCCATATAAGAGATGTAGAATTTAATGGTATTCTCATTAATTCTCTCTATTTCCATTATATAAACTCTCCCTTCTTGCAAAAGTAATGGGGTGGAAGGGACTTTGTTTAGCTAAACCCTTATTTATATTTACCCTTTTTATCAGCTACTTTAACTTATTCTATATATATTGTATGATAAAAATGATGTTTTTGAAAACAATTAAGCCAAAAAAATTAAAATTCTTCACATTCTTATATTATCTATAGATTTTAGCTTATTCGCTTCCATTTGTCACTAGTTATATGATTCATTTATTTAGATATTCTGCTTCATACAATATATGTGTGTGGAACTCCCATTATCCATTAAATCCTAAGATTGTCAAGTAACTAGCATAAAGCGGTTCGTCCTAGACTCCATGTATGATTTCGGTCAAGACTAATCGCGTTGCAAAATGCAGACTTCCACTGACGGGCGTCTCTCTTTATGGTTTGTTATTACAGCGGAAAAATTCATAGCTGCGAGTAACATTTTCAGTAAAAAAAAGCAGATCTTCTACATAAGATCTGCTTTCTCATTTAGTTCACCATCCGCTGCGCTTCTTTTAATTGAAAGGTACGAACAGTACGCGGCAAGAAGCGACGAATTTCATCTTCATTGTAACCTACTTGTAATCGTTTCTCATCTAAGATAATCGGTCTTCTTAGTAAACCTGGATTGTCCTGAATCAACTGGAACAGGTCCTTAAGCGGCAATTGATCCAAATTGACATTTAATTTTTGAAAGACTTTCGAACGAGTGGAGATAATCTCATCTGTTCCGTCTTCAGTCATTCTAAGAATTTCCTTAATCTCATCCAAGCTCAACGGCTCTGAGAAAATATTACGCTCTTTAAATGGAATATCATGCTCCTCTAACCATGCTTTCGCTTTACGGCATGATGTACAACTTGGCGAGGTATAAAGTGTTACCATGAAACTTCACTCCTCAATATAGTTTATAATGATGCTTCTGTTATTTTCATTTTTTATTACTTTAAAATGACTATAATCTATTATCTTCTAATGTAAGTATACTATATTTCATCACTTAATGATAGAGTATTAAGTGATTTTATTCACTTTTTACACATTCTTTTTACACATTCTTATAAAGGTTGTTCAAAGAGTCCGATAAAAATAAAATGGCAAATTTCCGCGCCACCATGGGCTTTTTAGTCTTTTTTACCGATCTTTTTGAATATACAATTATACTAATTGAGAATGAAAATCTCTAGGGTTTTTCTGAAGATTTGTCATTCATCTTTTGTATAGAATGGAAAATATTATCTGACTTGCGATTCGTATCATACTTGACTGCCTCATCTACGGAACGATAAGTTTTTCCATATAACTCCTTATCTTTATACGTATGAATATCTTCGTACATCATCTTCATTTGCTGATATACTTCTTCCTCATTCTCATCATGAGGCGACCAATATAGAATCTCTAATGTGCTTGATTGATCCGTCACTAATGATTGATGGGTATATCCAATAGCTGCCGCATGTTTAAAGCCTTCCCGCTGATAAAAGTGTAATCGTTTAGATGTATCTGAATCAGAATAATCAAGCGGCTCCACTTCTAGAATAATTGGTTTATTCTTCTGCTTGAGTTTCTCAAATAATTGATGACCAATCCCTTGTCCTCTCGATTCCTTAGACACGTATACATAATCGATAAACAAGAAAGTAGGAAATTCTGCAAACATCAGCACATGATCTGGTCCTTCATCCTTAAAGTATACGTCTCCCTTTTCCTTTAACAATAATTCCATATGTTCTTTCGACTTCATCTCATCTTCGGGAAAATACCGTTGTAATTTCTCATACCAATTCACTTAACGTTCCCCCCTTCGCTGCAGTCATCTCTACCTACAAAGTATTATACCCTTTTTCATGAAATATAATCATAAAATGGAGGATGTTCCTCCATTTTATGATTAATCTAACGGTGTATAATCTACGCCTTCTGTATAATTATTGCTAGCATTCCAAAGTAAGAACTCTTCAATCCCATTTTCATGTAAAGCCCTGATCTGAGCTTCTACTTCCTTTACTCCATATTCAAAAGTAGGACCACTGTATAACCAAGGGGCACTAAAGTCTTGCAGCCACGGTCTTGAAACTGGTGGCTCATCCAACGCACCAAGCACTTCATTTTCCAGCTTAGCATACTCACTGACCAATTTATAAGGCTCTTTATCAGGAAAATCAATACCGAAATAAGAAGTCCAGTGGCTTGGGTAAATCATCGAAGAAATCACATCGACATTTTCTGAAATTCTAGAGAAGTTCTGACCAATCCCTGGTGCTTCTTCTAGTGTTGCCGCATAACCAAAGATATCTACAGAAACGTCTACATCATAATAAGAAAGCTGCTCTCGAGCATAAGCAACAAAGTCTGTTACTGCCTCGACCCTTTTCTTAATATTGTCCATATCTACATCTGCATAGTCACCTTGATCATATTCTAAGTCTTCATCTCTTGTTTCAAAACCTTCTGGAAAACGTACATAATCAAACTGGATTTCTTTAAAGCCGAGTTCCGCCGCTACTTTGGCAATTTCCACATTATATTCCCACACTTCTTTCTGGAATGGACTTACAAAAGCCTCTCCCCTGCCATTCTTCCATACTTCCCCATTCTCCAGAAAAGATAAGTCTGGACGTGCTTCGGCCAACTGTGTATCCTTAAAGACAACAATTCTAGCGATCGGATACACACCTCTCTCCTCAAGGGTCTCCATCATTGCCTCCGGATCTTTGATTATTCCTTGTACAGCATCCTCATACGGGAGGTCTTGCTCTGGGTCAATCATGATATTTCCATCATCTTCCTTGATATCGATAACCATTGCATTTAATTCGGTATTATCGATCATCTCAAGCAAAGAATTAAATTTCTCCCCGCCTGCTGAATTGCCCGTTACAAAAATTCCCCTAACCGCATCGGGATATTCGAAATTACGGCCTGAATCATATGTAAATCGTGCAAAATGAGCTTGTGAATCTAATTGTACCTCCCCTATTGAATGGGTCATATGGGTACTTGCCATCAATAGTTCCTCATTTTCTTCTGCACTGACTGGTGTTGCGAGAGAAATAATAGGCAGTAAAAACAACATACCCAGTATTACTTTTATGTATTTCCGCATGTATTTACAGCTCCTAACTTTAAGAGGTTGTTCAAAAAGTCCAATCAAAATGACACAGCGAATTTCTGCGTTGGCAATCAGGGAACTTCTACTAAGTTCACCCACATCGTGTGGGTAACGCAGAAGTCAACACATCCTGTGCAAGTACGTTACTCAAAGGCTGCGCCGCCTGGTACTTTCGACGTACAGGACGTACTAGTGCAGGCGTTATGACAGGACGTCATGGGTTTAGCCTGCCGACGCACACGATGTGCTAGTATCGGTGTTGCAACAAATGGTTTCGGTGGGGCGAGTAACCGCAGTCCCAGGACATTGCGAACTTAACCGATGATGATCCTTTTTATCGAACTTTTGAACACGCACTTTAATTATATGTATTTTTTCATTATACAGAAAAAACGCCTATTTTTGTGTTTTTCCCTTAAATTTTTTCAAAAAATTTGGAAATGTGAATAGGTATTGAACAAAGGAATACAACGTTTCCAATAGAAAAGGCGAAAGGAATATATATTCCTTTCACCTAATGGCTATACCCGATTTAAATATTCTTTAATCATATCGATGTTGTATTTTAGCGAATCTTTTGTACCGTATGCTCCACTAAAATCTTCCATCCCAATATTCCCATCATAACCAACTGCTTTTAAATCAGCTAACACTTGCGCCCAATTGACGACTCCTTCATCCAGCAGTGCCCATTCAACCTGCCAGTTACCATCATGTTGCTTCCATTTGGCATTTTTGACATGAACATGTGCCAAATAATCTCCTAATAGCTCCATCCCCATACGATAATTCTCATACCCTTCATGAACCATATTACCAGGATCATACAACACACCAATATGATCAGGGTTACATGATTGAACAAGGCGATACGCTAAAGCTGCACTTGGGGTAATTGTTTCGTGATGGGTTTCTACCAAGCCTTTAACTTTATATTGTTTACACATTTGCTCTACTTCTTGCAAGTAGCTTACTGCTTCTTTGTACAAATCTAGATAGTTTTTTGATCGGTCATAACGGGGCACTCCAACCCGAATGGAAGAAGCACCAAATTTCTGTGCCACTTCCAAGACACGCTCTGTGGCCTGTAAATCGCCAGATGTCAGATATGGTGTTACACTAAACACGTCAATCCCATTATCGCTGCCTAATTTCGCCAATCGTTCAATCTCAGCGTCTGTAATTGATGGATCAATCGTACAAAGGTTATTGCCCCAGAAACTGGTTGCTTGTTGTTTCACTTCTTCTGGTGTTTCTTTAAAGCGCCATTCCACTCCGTCATAGCCGGTTTCTTTTAGATAAAGAATCATTTCTTCCGGTGTCGTATCAGGAGCCATTACTGTAAATACAGAAAATTTCATCGTTTTTACCATTCCTTTCGATTATTTTTCCGAAAAATAAGAAATGTCTCAAGGTCAGTCCTATTCTATTTAGCCAAGCGGACATCCAGCCGGTCTCTTATTTTTACACCGCTAGGCACGGTCAGCAAAGTTTGCTACCAACTAGTACTTAGGTTATTAATAAGTACCTTCGACATCCAAGGTTACTTTGGCTGTCTTTTTCTCAACTGTGGACTGCTTAATCCTGTCTTGCAGGTGCTGATAATACAATTCTTCATCGATCGGAAACTCCACCCAATCATCGGTCCAGCTAGACAGCTGCATGGCATTGGATAAGGTTAATCCTTTAATACCTTCCTCACCAGGAGCCAATAAAGGAGTACCTTTCAAAATAGCGTCTACGAAGTTTTGTGTAATCCCAGGATGTTCCGTTTCTTCACCTTTAATCGGTATGTCGATTTTCCATGATTCTGGTTCGCCAAAGCCGCCTGTATATGTTTGGTTAAACTCTGGCTCTGATACACGCAGCTGCCAGAATTCCAGCTTACCGTTTTCCACTACAACCTTACCGCGGTCCCCGGAGATTTCTAAACGGTTGGTACCTGGTGTTTCGCCAGTAGTTGTGATAAACACGGCTGTTGCGCCATTATCATATTCGGCATAAGCAGTTACATCATCTTCTACTTCAATCTCTCGGTATTTACCAAATTGACAGAAAGCTCGCATCCGCTTCGGCATCATTCCAGTCAGCCACTGCCATAAATCTAATTGGTGCGGACATTGGTTTATAAGTACACCCCCGCCTTCACCTGACCAAGTAGCACGCCAACCGCCTGAATTATAATAGCTTTGCGAACGGTACCAGTTGGTAATCAGCCAGTTAATCCGTCTGATTTCTCCCAGCTCGCCATCTTGAATTAACTCTCGCAGTTTCTGATATAACGGATTGGTCCGTTGATTATACATCATCGAAAAAATCTTATCTGTTTTCGAGGCCGCCTCGTTCATTTCGCGAACTTGTTTTGTATAAACACCTGCAGGCTTCTCACATAATACATGCAAGTCGTGTTCAAACGCTTTAATAGCAAGCGAGGCATGATCATAGTGTGGTGTCGCAATTAACACGGCATCTATCAGACCTGATTGAAAAAAAGCCTCCTCATCAACAAAAGTAGCAACACGTTCACCAAATCTTGTTGTAAAAGCTTGAATTGCTTGTGGATCTGTATCTAGTATGGCATTTAATGTTGCTCCCTCAATTGCTCCATCCAGCAAATATTTGGAGTGAGCACTGCCCATATTACCTACCCCAATAATTCCAATACGTACATTGTTCACTATATAAAACATCCTTTCTTAACATATTTTTTACCTTTTGCAAAACTGTTACTACAAGTTCCAGCGAAATTACAGAAGTTAAGCAGAAATCATGGATCGCTGTTTTCACCTGTGTTCAGCTGCTGTCTCCATGGACAAAATTTTATTCCTTTGCTGCATCCAAAGGAAAGGTGCTCCCTTCCCAAGCCTTTTTGGCAGTCCAAGGTTCTGCCGGACTGGTCCAGAACTCATCTTCTTTCGGTAATCCTAGTGGTAAGAATACGGTACTGCATAAATAAAGACTGCCAGTTGAGATATAAGGCTCCCCAATCTCTGGCTGGTGACCAGTCAGACCAATTTGTAGCCAGCCATTGGCATCAAACATCCCTGGTACCTTTACTGTCTTTTCGATCACTGCCGTTAATGCAGTACGCACTTGGGCTGGCGACAGTTCAGCAGGTAATTCGTGGCGCAGTACCGATTGGGCCAATGACTGAAAGACACCAAATCGATAAGCAAGTGACCGGCCAATTGGCGGGTAAGTACCTTCCGGAGAAATATGCCGCTCGAGAATAGCTGCATATCGCTGCGCACGCTGCAGATAACTGTCTTGCCGGTCGTGCCAATCTTGATAAACAGCACCGACTGTTTCGACTAGATCAACAATCATTGGATGAATAACAAAACTATTGTAATAATCAAAATGGAACCTCGGTCCATCTTGATACACACCATCACCCATATACCATTGATCTAGCTGTTTAAAAGCAAAGTCAATCCGCATCGGATCCCATTCCTGCTCTCCCACTTTATATAGGCAAGCTTCAATAATACCAGCAAATAATAACCAATTATTAAAAGCCGGTTTCTGCCGCCTCGTTTGTTTCAAGGCTATGATCAGATTTCTTTTCGTTTGATCATCTTGTTTCTCCCACAGCTCCACCGGTGCCCTAAGAACAGCATGTGCCAAGAAAGCCGCGTCTACAATAGGCTGACCACCTTCCGTGAAATTCATATAATCAGGCGAATCAGGATCTGTGCCAGCTCTGATAGCCTCTCTGGCTAATGCGCAGTACTGTCTTCTCCTTGCTTCTTCTTGACTGTCGTTACTCTCCCTTTCCAGCCACGGTGCCATCCCATTCAACAACCTTGCTAACGCTTCCAAATGTGTATAAATTGTTCTGTCCTGTCCAGGAACTGCTTCGACTGGCATTAGCTGTTTCAACTGTCTCTCCGATAAGGCTTGTAAGACAGGGGCAGCAATCCGTAACATGGTATCCAGCCAATATTGACGTTCCTGTCCATTTTTTTGCATAATGTATCACCTCATTACAACTATAATTCAGAAGTTTTTCATGCGTTTAGTCTACTTTACTAAGCTTTACTTTGTCTAGTCTGCAATTGCCTCGAAACACTTATGCTATGACGTAGGTTGCACTCTCCTATTGGAAAAAAACGGGTTCAGCATTGATTGCGCTGCTGCCACTAGCAAAACTTCCCAGATTGAATCAAACAGCGTATTTTGGAGGAATCGAAAGATAGGACTTGAAAATCAGGCTTAAATTCTATATAATGCAATCACATACATTACATACGAATAGAATTTGGAAAAGAAAAGGGAAGTACTTCTTTACCTCTAGTTAAAGAGAGCCTATGGCAGCTGGGAATAGGTACTATGTAAAGAAAAACAAAGCCTTATGACAGGCATTGTTTTTTGTTATACTGCAGTTTAGTGTAACGAAGGAATTGGCCTTTTCAGAAGATTTTCCATGCATGCTAGCATTATCTAGCAGTCAAGTGATCATCTTAAGGATGATAACAAGGGTGGCACCGCGGTTCATTCGTCCCTTATCTATATAGAAAAGGGGATAGAATGGGCTTTTTTGTGTTTAACAGGTTGTTAAAAAATAGGTGAGGAGCTATGCTGGCTCTTTCGCCAATCTGTTAGTTAATAAATTTGCAGAGGTGAACATGAATGAAAAGAATTTTTTCAGGTATTCAGCCTAGCGGTACATTAACGCTGGGTAACTATTTAGGGGCAATGAAGCAGTTTGTAGAATTACAAGCAGATAATGAATGCTTTTTTTGTATCGTTGATGAGCACGCCATTACGGTGCCGCAAGACCGGTTAAAACTAAGGGAGAATATAAAATCACTGGCAGCGCTGTATATTGCTTCTGGTATTGATCCAACCAAATCGGTCTTATTTATCCAGTCGGAAGTACCGGCACATACGCAATTGGGGTGGATCCTTCAAAGCATCAGTTATATTGGCGAATTAGAGCGAATGACACAGTTTAAAGATAAATCAAAAGGAAAAGAAGCGGTATCAGCCGGCTTACTTACCTATCCGCCGCTGATGGCTGCCGATATCTTGCTTTACGGCACAGACATCGTACCAGTTGGTGAAGATCAAAAACAGCATTTAGAACTAACGCGCGACTTAGCACACCGCTTTAATTCACGTTTTAATGATATCTTCACCATCCCGGAAGTAAGCATTCCAAAAGTTGGAGCACGTATTATGTCTTTACAGGAGCCAACGAAAAAAATGAGTAAGTCTGATGAAAATCAAAAAGCAGTCATCTTAATGCTCGATTCCGAAAAACAGATTGAGAAGAAAATTAAGAGTGCGGTGACTGATTCCGAAGGTATTGTCAAGTTTGATAAAGAAAATAAACCTGGTATCAGTAATTTACTCAGCATTTACTCTATCTGTTCTGGTCAGTCCATTGAAGAATTAGAAGAGAAATATCGTGACAGCGGCTATGGAGAGTTCAAACAAGATACCGCTAATGTGGTGATTGAGACATTACGACCTATCCAGGAACGTTATCATGAGTTAATTAACTCAGAGGAATTAGATGACTTACTAGACCAAGGGGCAGAAAAGGCAAATATAGCTGCTAATAGAATGCTGACAAAAGCAAAAAAAGCAATCGGTCTAGGCCGTGTTAAGAAGAAATAGTTTTTGTTAGAAAACAACTGTATATTTAATCCGTTACTAGAGAGGCCTGTTCCACAAGATCATACCATTGCATGGCTAGAACATCTAATGGAAAGTGATGACTCACACCACCTATCCAAAACAGTTTATTGTTAGCCAAATGAAAGCCTTCGTTCTTAATTATGTAGAACGAAGGCTTTTTGCCGTATGTGTAGATTGCTCCCTTTCCCAAATATCCTCATAGAAGGCATGTCCTTTGATAATTTGCTGACAGAAGGCTTCATGCTTTATCCCCCAGCCGTTTACCAGTTCTTGATATAATGTGTACCAAGCCTGCTCGAAGGACATATGTTTAATTTGCTGGTATTGTTCCGGCTGCCACTCTGTTAACCAATATCTGATTTCTTCAATCGATTGATTCGCCTCCAATTGATCAATAGCAATCATCAATAATTGCTTAAGCTGCCGCTCTTTGCGCGTAAGCCCCGCCATATATTGTGGAGGTAAGGATAAAATATGGAACTCCTTCTCAGTATGTTTAGGTAAAGAATACTTTTCCGGTGTTCTCCCTCTTATTAATTCCAATACCAAACGTTCTTGTCGCGGAATCAACCGGCTTTTTCGCATGGGAATATGATACCCCATCGTATCAAAGGCCATAATCGAAAAACCATCGGTGATAATACAAGCGTAGTCAAGAGGTTGTCGTTTCTGGTTTTTACGAACATATGCCTGCTGGTAAATTTGCTTTAAAATAGCAGAAGGGATATCTTGGAGGTCATTTTCAATGTAGACAAATGCTTTGTGATCTATAAGCAGAATCGGAGCTTGATCCAGAATTTCGATACCGTCAGACTTACGCCACTCATGAAACTCACAAACATTGTAACCATTCTCTTCTCCTTCAAACCAATTCACCCATACATCGTGTAAATATAGCATATTTCTATCCCTCACTTTGACTAATCTGTTTAATGAACAGTATGACCAATCTAGGATAAATTATTCTTTTGCTGTTATTATTTAACAGATAAATTAGACAGCTTATGTACTGAACACCCCATACAAATCAGACCGATGAAAAAGAAATAACATTCTATTTTTGTTTGGATAATTGCTAGATAATCTAAGATGCTCAAACCGGCTGGAATGAAGTTTAAATATAAAATAATCGATACACCACCTGATATCGCTAAGCCAAATCCAACCAGAAATAACACTAGATAAATCATATAAAACGCTCCCTCTTAGCTTTGTTTTATTATATGTACAAGCTTAGAAACTATGTCGATAATCTCATGCTTAAAAATGACGCAAATAAAAACAGCGCCCTATCATAAAAATAGGACGCTCAGCTAACAAATTTAATCCTGAGGCAAGCATAATGGACATTAACACCCGATCAATCTCGCTTTATTTAAATTTCTTAAATACTAATGTTACGTTATGTCCGCCAAATCCAAACGAATTAGAGATAGCAATGTCAATCTCTTTTTCGACGGCTTGGTTAGGAATATAATCTAAATCACAAGCTTCATCTGGTGTTTCATAGTTAATCGTTGGCGGCAGAATACTCTCTTGCAGTGCCTTCACACATGCAATGGATTCTACGGCACCAGCCGCTCCTAATAAATGGCCGGTCATTGATTTTGTCGATGAAACCGGTACTTGATAAGCATGGTCCTTAAATACGGTTTTGATAGCCTGTGTTTCAAATTCATCGTTATAAGCTGTACTAGTACCATGTGCATTGACATAGTCCACTTGTTCTGGAGAAATGTCTGCATCATCTAAAGCTTGCTGCATCGAACGAGCAGCACCCTCGCCATTTGGAGCTGGTGAAGTGATATGGTACGCATCACCTGTAGCACCATAACCTACAATCTCTGCGTAGATCGTAGCCCCACGTTTCTCTGCTGTTTCTAATGACTCTAGTATTAAGATTCCAGCACCTTCTCCCATCACAAATCCATCACGATTCTTATCAAACGGGCGACTTGCGGTATGTGGATCTTCATTAAACGATAAGGCCTTAGCTGTTGAAAAACCAGCAAATGCCATTGGTGTTAATGGCGCCTCTGCCCCGCCAGTGATCATATAATCAGCGTCACCACGTTCAATAACCTTAAAGGCGTCACCGATCGAGTTTGCACCAGAAGAACAAGCTGTCACTGTACAGCTGTTGATCCCTTTAGCACCTAATAAAATAGATACTTGTCCAGCCGCCATATCTGGAATAAGCATTGGCACAAAGAATGGACTTACACGGCGGTAACCTTTATCAACAAACTTCCGAAATTGTTCATCATAAGTTGCCATTCCGCCTATACCAGAACCAATCCAAACACCTACACGATTTGCAATCTCATCATTAATATCAAGTTTGGCATCCTCTACTGCCATACGAGCAGCAGCCACTGCATATTGTGTAAAAAGATCCATACGTTTGGATTCTTTTTTGTCCATATACAGTGTTGGATCGAAATCTTTTACTTCACCAGCTACTTTTGCTGGGAAGCTGTCTTTATCTACTTTTGTCACGTAATCAATACCTGAAGCACCTGATTTCAAATGGTCCCAGAATTCAGAGACCGTATTTCCTAATGGTGTAACGGCACCCATTCCCGTCACTACGACTCGTCTCTTACTCATTTCATTTCCTCCCTTGATCTATTTACCCCATCTTAAGGCGACAGCGCCCCATGTCAGTCCTCCACCGAAACCGACAAGAACCACTAAATCATCATTCTTTATTTTACCGTTTTTTGCTGCTTCAGACAAAGCAATTGGTATAGAAGCCGCTGAAGTATTGCCATATTTATTAATATTAATCGCTACACGGTCTTCTGCTATATCTAAACGTTGTCTAGCTGCCTCCACAATCCGGATATTGGCTTGATGCGGAATTAAATAATCAACATCTGCTTTAGCATACCCTGCTTTCTCAACTACATGAACAGCTGATTCCGGCATTTGACGGACAGCAAATTTAAACACTTCACGCCCATTCATAAAAATGAAGTCTCCATCTTGTGATAGATGCTTACCGCCTTTGCCGTCTGCACCTAATTCAAAAGATAAAATTCCTTTTCCTTCACTTACTGGTCCTAGGACAGCTGCCCCAGCTCCATCACCAAATAACACACATGTATTTCGATCTGTCCAGTCGGTAATTTTGGACAGTTTCTCTGCTCCAACAATTAATATATGTTGATAATCTCCTGACTCAATGAACTGCTTTGCCGTTATCATAGCATACATAAAACCAGCACAAGCAGCACTAACATCCATAGCAGCGGCTTTTGTTGCTCCTAAATATTCCTGCAGCTTACAAGAAACTGTCGGAAACGATTGATCAGGGGTCACTGTCGCAACTAAAATTAAATCTAATTGGTCTCCAGTAATTCCTGCTTCTTTTAAGGCCTCTTCAGCTGCCTTGTAAGCCATATCAGAGGTTTTCTCATGATCACCAGCGATTCGCCGTTCTTCAATACCTGTTCGTGTGCGAATCCATTCATCACTGGTTTCTACTATCTCTTCCATATCTTTATTCGTTAATACTCTCTCAGGAACATAATGCCCTGTTCCAAGAATCCCTGCTTTCACCTGCAACATCCTCTCAAAAGGAATTAATATCAATTATTAAGACTTGGTACTAATAATAAAACAAGATATACTTTTTTTCAAGTTTGTTTCTAACCTGTTTAAGTGCGTGTTCAAAAAGGGCGATAGAAGGACAGTCATTGGTTAAGTTCGCAACATCGTGTTGCAACACCGATAATAGCACATCGTGTGCGTCGGCAAACTAAACCCATGACGTCCTGTCATAATGCCTGCACTAGTACGTCCTGTACGTCGAAAGTTCAAGGCGACGCAGCCTTTGAGCAGATGGTCTTGCACGCAGAAAAAGTGATTTTCTTTTTCAAGGAGATGGTCTTGCACGCGGAAAAAGTGATTTTCTTTTTCAAGGAGATGGTCTTGCACGCAGAAAAAGTGATTTTCTTTTTCAAGGAACGGAGCGTATGCTTTTAATACGTGAGTAACGGACTTGCACAGGACGTATTGACTTCTTCCTTGTCCACATGATGTGGACGTTTTTAGTAGAAGTTCCCCTATTGTCAACTCCGGCATTAGCCGTGTCATTTTTATTGGACTTTTGGAATAACCTCTTTAAATGACATAAGGGATAAAATAACTAAGATTGGTGAGGAAGCAGACCTGTGTCCTTATAATCTTCGATTAGATGATCTAAAAGATCAATCATTTCTTGTGGCACATGATTACTGTAAGTCCCCATACTGATTACATCTTCCGTAAAGCCAAAATTATAAATTCCTCCTGGAAGATTTCCATCCATTAGTTGTTCTAAGGCATATACATACAATTTATCGATATGCTGTATGGTACTAGATAAGACGGATTGACCGCCTTGTGCCTGCTGATCATTAACATATCCGATAGAATAGATTCCCTCACTCATGGCAGATTCCACCACTGCGAGACTGTAAGCATCACCAGCGGGATAAATGACGTCAACCTGTTCTTCTCTCATTTTTCTGTAATAATCTAATGCTAATGGCGATTCATCCCAGCCATTTACATACTGCACATTTACCTTAGCATTCTTATTCTGGTACATTACCCCTTCATAAAAACCTTCTACTTCTGGCTGCCATTCAAATGCCGCAATGATACCAACTTGATTGGTTTCGGTCATTTCTCCTGCCAGCATACCAGCAAAAAAGCCCATGGCTAATGAATTAAAATTTAAACTAATTAAGTTATCTGCCGAATAACCACCGTTCACATAAATAAATTGTATATCCGGGTAAGATGATTGGATGCGGTTAAAAAACTCGCCGTATATACTGCTATGACCAATGATAACCTGTACGCCCTGGTTGGAGAGCTCTTCTACTGCTATATTTACTTGCTGCTGTGTTTGAACGCCTTCGCGAAATAACACCTCGACATTCAAATTTTCCTGTATATCCAATAAACCGTGATACCCCTTACTTCCCCATGTTTGGTCATTTATCGTATGTTCAATTAACATACCAACCCTTTCTATCTGGTAATGGTCCCCTTGCTGACAACTAGCTAGAAATGGGCCGGACAGCAGTATAATGGCAAGAAACGTCATAAACCTTCTCAATATATGCACTCCTTAATGAACGATCTATTCATCTATGTATACCTAGTACTATTCTACCGTTTAGCCCTGATTCCGTAAACAAAGAAGATATTACAAATTCATTACAACTGCACGCAAAACAGCACTTATAGCTTTCAAAAAATGGGTGCAAAATAGTATTACTAAAAAATAGAGACGTCACAAACTGATCATATTTTCCTCTACTATAAATATTTTTGTTTATTTTGTACAAGAAGTTTGATAAAATGTATTATGTAAAAAAACATATTGTAAGCCCTATATCACAAACCTCTTTATCCGCCAAACAATGAATAGTGGTTAAAAAGAGCCTCTATAACCAAATCAGCAGGACTAGAAACGATCATTAATGATTAAATGTGGTAGGTGAGGTAATACATAAAAACTGGTGACAAAGAAAATTAAGGGATTTATTCTTCCCAGCAAAATCATGCTAACGTCTGTTATCATTTATAGGAAATGAGGTATTTGGGCGGTAACGCTGTAATAAATGAGATTTCTCAGAGAATAGAGAGGTGAACGAATTGAAATATTTTGCTACTATCTTTTGGGCTGTCGTTATTATCGTTGTAGTGGCCTATGTACTTTCAAGTATGGCTGGTCAAGCCTTTAATTTTGCATCTGCCATCTCCATTGCGGCTGTCTTTGCGATTGCTGCTATCGTCTTAGGTGAAGGCATTCTTAAAGAGGAAAAATAGGACACCGATAAACTCTTGCCATATGGCAAGAGTTTTAATTTTTGTTATAGAGGTTGTTCAAAAGGAACACCCTTCCACATTAACTAGTGAAAGGGTGTTCTGTCTTTTATCCTAATACAATTATCCGCAAGTCCCATTTCATGGAGGAACGGACAATTACCTCTAGATAAGTCTAACTTTATTAATCTGGGATACCTAAGGCAATTTTGGCGTAGCGTGACATACGCTCTTTTGACCATGGCGGGTTCCAAACGATATTGACTTCCGTATCCTTTACTTCAGGAATATCTTCCATCACCCGTTTTACATCTTGTTCAATGTGACCTGCTAAGGGACAGCCCATTGCAGTTAATGTCATGGTTACAGTAGCAATACCTTCCTCATCAAGATCTACACCGTAAATTAGTCCTAAATTGACAATATCTATACCAAGCTCTGGGTCAATAACATTCTCCAAAGCTCCCATTAGGTTCTCTTCTAGTGCTTGGTCCATAATATACCTCCTTTATTTACTTGCTCCTTATTATAAAACAAACCCACATTTTTTTAAAGATTTTAGCCAAGAAGTCTCCATCTTCAAGCGTAGCTAAGTGGTGAGTAGTTCACATAAATTACCTCATAATTGATACGCCAGCCAATCGACCAATTCTAAAACCGCCAGCCGGCTTACTTTATGTCCCCTGTCTGGCTGTTTTAGAAAACGAATATTCTCAGGGTTCTTATATTGGCCGACTGCCTCTTCATAGAAATCATAAGCATGCTTAAAGGGCACTACTTCATCTGCTGTACCATGCCAGAAAAATAAAGGCCGCTCAAATAGCTTTTCTATTTGCAGCGATAAATCCATTTCTTCCGCTTCCGTTAACATGACTTCAATCATTTGATCAGAGACTGGCAGCTCTGTGACATTCTGTTTCAATATGGCAATGCGATCTTCCATATAGGCCGTTATTTTTGGTGTGCCCATTAAAACTCCAGCCGCTTTAATCCATGCAAATTGTGTTAAGGCTGCAGCAGTGGTGATTCCTCCCATACTTGTCCCGGCTGCTCCAAAGCGGTTGTCTTCCAGTAAGCCTTTTGCTATCAATTCATGATAAAGACTCTCTAGATCATCAAGATTCTGCTTAATGACCTCAAAAAATCGTAATTCTATCTCCAAACGACCGAGATCCTCTTCTCTTTCCCCATGCAGCAGACAGTCTGGCAATAGCACACGATAGCCTTTTTCAGCAAGTAAGTAGGCAATTGGTAAATTATCTTCCTTCCCGCCTGTAATACCATGGAAATATGTTAACGTTGGCAAGGGCTGTTCTCTTTTTTCCGCTTCGACAATATGTAATAGTGGGATGTTATTCCAATATTCTTTATTTACAATAATCATTATAACAATCCTTTCATCTGTTTGGCGCTCGCCTCCCTTATAACGGAAGCTTTGCTTCTAATAGTACCTTCTCCCTTTATGATAGTACTTCTCCAGCTAACTTGCAAAAAATAGGAAGAAAAAACACAAGAACTTTACACCAATTAGAAATACAGATAGACTATAATTAGTAAAGAGGTGATGATATGCAGACAAATAGACATTTAATCGCATTGGATTTAGATGGGACATTACTAACCGATCAGCAGCAAATTAGCTCTTATACAAAAGCAGTAATTCAACAGGCTAAGGAAGCTGGTCATATCGTTGTCATTGCAACTGGCAGACCGCACCGCGCCAGTATTCAATATTATCAGGAGCTTAACTTGGATACTCCGATGGTTAATTTCAATGGAGCGTTGATTCATCATCCATTCGATAAGAATTGGGATATGCTTCATTCGCCGCTTCCTAATCGTACGGCCAAAGAGATTATTCAAACGTGCTATGATTTTGATGTGAAAAATATCTTTGCCGAAATGATGGATAATATGTATTTAGACCGCTTTGACCAAGAGTTAGTGGATGTATTCACTATTCCAGCAGAGAAGGAACTACTTAATATCGGCAGTTTACATCAATCCCTTCAAGATGATCCTACTTCTTTATTAATTCATCCAGAAGATCATCATATCGATCAATTACGGGATTATTTAAGTGACAACCATGCTGCTGTTATTGAACACCGTAATTGGGGAGTGCCGTGGAATGTTATCGAAATCGTTCGAAAGGGTATCCATAAGGCTGTCGGCTTACAAAAGATTGCGGATTATTTTCAAATTTCTGTTAATCAGATCATTGCCTTTGGAGACCAAGATAATGACTTAGAAATGATCGAATATGCGGGAGTTGGCGTTGCAATGGGAAATGCCATTAACGAATTAAAGAATATTGCCAAACACGAAACAGCCACCAATGAAGAAGATGGTATTGGTAATTTCCTAGCAGACTATTTAAAATTGGATAACGTACCGATAACTGCTAAAACTTCATTAGAATAAATCACTACTTTCCAGCCATACTAAACATGAACGTCAAAGGATGTTCATGTTTTTCTTCGTACTGAGCCCTAAACATTGTCTACCGCGAATCATGATGGTCATCTAATTGGATACACCTAAGATTCCTAAGGAGGATTATGATGAAAAATCAAATGTTAGAACAAGCAAAGAATGCTGTAAACCGCATGATGAACGGCGGTACCTTTGATGAAGAGGATAAGCGGGCTGCACAGTCGGCTATCCAAGCTGCCTATTCTCATGCTACAACGGAAGAACAGCAAGAATTGCGCCAGCTCGAAGAACAATTACAGAAAGATAATAATTGGAAGTAACATCACAAGAAATGGCAGAGATCACTTTTACGTATCTCTGCTTTTTCTATGGCAAGATTTGCTTTGACTTTGCTATACGTTACCTGTTGGATATGATACTATATAAAGTGAACGGTATCTGGTGTCAATGTCTATCATTCCAAAAGCTGTTTCCTCTGATATTCTCGCAGAGATTTACGGGCAGTGAACACCATGATAGAATAAACTTTTCATCAGTCAGCTTTTGGCTTATGATGGCTGACGCAGTATTGAACTGGAGAGGAGAATAATTAATGACCATTCATGTAGAACCTACCCCTAATCCGAATGCCATGAAATTTACTAGTGACAAAATGATCTTTGAAGGAAATAACAGCATCTCTGTGATGCCCGGACAAACCAGTGAGCATGACGTATTGAATGAATTGATGACCGTTGACGGTGTTGATAATGTGTTTGGCTTTCAGCACTTTATCACAGTAAATAAACTCCCCCATGTCGAATGGGACGAGCTGACAAACAAGGTGGAAGAAATCATTACAAAACACGGGTATTAAAAATTGCAAAGGGCTGTTGCACAATGGGAACTACATGGTGCAACAGCCCTTTTCTCTATGTTAGTGGTTGTTTGGACGAGGCATACAGAGATTTGCGTTTTTTCATAAGTAGGTTTATCAATCGTTTCTTCTAAAAAACCCATACACATTTGCTGTTTCCATTACATTGGCAAAGGCATGCTCATCAACTTCACGTATAATCCGTTCCAAATCATATAGTTCATAACGAGTAATGACCAAATACAACATATGTTTATCTTCTTTTGTATACGCTCCTTGCACTGGCAAAATGGTGATACCACGTACCATTGTATTGTGTACAGCCTGTTGAAGCTCGTCTGCTTTCTTGGTCACAATCATTACGGTTACTTTCTCATGTCGGGTATGAATACCATCAATAACCCTTGTAGTCACATATAAACCAATTAGTGTATACAATGCATTCTCTGGCTCATTTAAGATTCCTGCAATTACGATAATAACTCCATTAATGATCATTAAATAGCCGCCAACTGGTTTATCTTTCATTCTCGATAAGATCATCGCAATGATATCAGATCCCCCAGTAGAAGCCCCCCATTTTAATGTAATCCCGACACCTAAGCCTGCGATAACACCGCCAAATACCGCATTTAGCATAATATCATTTGACACGCTGATAACTGGGAATATTTCCAGGAAAAAAGAAGTAGCTAATACCGACAGAATACTGTATATGGTAAAACCCTTCCCAACCATTATCCATCCAAGTATAGCGACAGGTATATTAAGTATGAATAAAATAAGTCCTGTACTGGCAAATCCAATTCCCAAATAATCTTGGAACACGGTTGTTAGGATTTGTGCTGCCCCTGTAAAACCACTTGCATACACATTGGCACTGATCAAGAAGAAGTTTAAGGCGATAGCATTTAGTACTGCTCCAATAATTACGATGATAATTCGTTTTGCTCCCATCAAAAACACAAGATTTCCTCCTTTTTTGCATTAGTCGTTCATCAAGGTGATAAGAACGCTGATCATTTTTTTCAACCGTCAGTCGAGCTGGAAAAAACTCACTGATAATAGTCTGACTTTATAAGTATGTTCTTATGCCGCTCTAGTCAAACCTACACTATTTTAAAAAAGTTTACCTTTTTCAAGTATTTGACGATTTTTTGACGTTTACAAACATAACACTTACACTTATTATATAGAAAATAGGGATGAGTACCAGTTCTCCTGTGAAATAATCTCCTAGAGTGCATGTTCAAAAAGTTCGATAAAAAGGATCATCATCGGTTAAGTTCGCAACGTCCTGGGACTGCGGTTACTTGCCCCACCGAAACCATTTGTTGCAACACCAATACTAGCACATCGTGTGCGTCGGCAGGCTAAACCCATGACGTCCTGTCATAACGCCTGCACTAGTACGTCCTGTACGTCGAAAGTTCCAAGCCGCGCAGCCTTTGAGCAAACGATCTTGCACGCAGAAAAAGCGACCTTCTTTTTCAAGGAGATGGTCTTTCACACAGAAAAAGTGACCTTCTTTTTCAAGGAAACGATCTTGCACGCCGAAAAAGTGGTTTTCTTTTTCAAGGAACGGAACGTATGCTTTTAATACGTGAGTAGCGGACTTACACAGGAAGTGTTGACTTCTGCGTTACCCACACGCTGTGGGTGATTTTAGTAGAAGTTCCTCTATTGCCAACACAGAAATTCGATGCGTCATTTTTATTGGACTTTTTGAACAACCTCTTTAACTCAGTACTGCCCACTCGTAACGAGGTTGCTAGCTTCACTTAATATCAGCGGGAGATACTTCCCTAATGACAATCTCATTTTATTATTCGATAAGAAAAAGGAGGAAATAATGATGACAGTAAAAATAATTGCAGATTCCGCGTGTGACCTTTCGACAGAGGATTATCAAACCTATGGGATTGAAATGGTGCCGCTAACCGTTCAGCTTAACCAAGAGGAATACCAGGACGGGATAACCATTTCACCGAAAAAAATCTATGATGCCATGCGTGACGGTGCCTCACCAAAAACGGCTCAAGTAAGTCCACAAGCATTTAAAGATATCTTTGAAAAGCATGCCGCTGCAGGTAATCCAGTCATTTACCTTGCCTTTTCCTCAGCTCTTTCTGGAACCTACCAAGGGGCCAAACTAATGGAGCAAGAGGTCAAAGAAGATTATCCTGATTTCGAACTGCATGTCTTAGATACGAAATGTGCTTCACTTGGCTATGGCTTAGTCGTACTACATGCCGCTGAATTGGCACAGTCTGGTGCAAGTGCAGAGGAAATCCTGCAAGCAGCCCAGCATGACTACAAACATATGGAACATATCTTCACAGTAGATGATTTAGAATATTTATACCGTGGCGGCCGTGTAAGTAAGACTGCAGCTTTTGTTGGTACCCTGCTCAAGGTAAAACCGCTTTTACACATGGAAGACGGTAAATTAATTCCATTAGAGAAAATACGCGGATCAAAGAAAGTATTTAAACGGATGATAGAGATTATGGAAGAAAGAGGTGCTAATCTCGAGAATCAACGTATTGCGATTAGTCATGGTGATGCCTTGGAAACGGCAGAGCATATTGCACAAATGATTCGTGAGAAATGGGATGTAAAAGAGATCAAAATTGGCATGGTAGGAGCTGTGATTGGTGCACACGCAGGCCCCGGGACGATTGCTCTCTTTTTCCTAAACGACTAAAACTTATCCTATGCACCCGTACATGAACCTGCCTTTAATAAAGTGTATCCTTAAATATCCCTGGTTTTTTCACAAAGCTTTCGATAACTAAACCGCATTCCGTGCAAATAAGATGGGTAATATTCGAACCAAACGACATCTTATTTTCTGGCTGGACAACGGCATAGCCTGTTTGTTTGCCTATCCCTAATTCGGTGGAGCTGCAATTTGGACATTGCTTTCTTTGATTATTCATAAAACATACCTCCTGTTATTAGATAATACGAATGAGATGACTGATTTGTTTCATATAGAATTTTTTATGAAAGAAGGAAAAAAGATAACAGGAAGAAAGACTTGTCAGACTGGACTCTGATTAGCAAGGGCATACGGATGGTTATAAACTCGGGTACGGAAGCTGACAACCAAGTAAAAACCAGATGTACATCGTTTGATGTCATCTGGTTTTTTGTGTCGTTAAGATTTTCCATTTTCTGCTTGGCTTTTTTTATACCTTCTGTTCACAGCTACAATAAATCCAGCAAAACCACCAAAGATGACAACAATTAATGAAATAAAGAACCAATTGATACCGCTGTTATCCTCTAGAATAAAGATATTGCTTGTTTCACGGTCCATAATAATTCGATACTCCCCATCACTTTGCTGTCTGACGATATCATCTTCTAGCAACCCGCGTAATTGCATATCATCTGCAATTCCAGACAGAGAGATCGATTTTGTCTCGGTATCGTTATTAATGGCTACGTACATTGTTTGGTCCTCTGAAGAGCGCCTAAACACTGTCATCGCGTCTGTTTCTCCAACTATTTCAAAATCACCATGCTGCATAGCCGACGAATCTTGTGCAAAATTGGATAAACGGTCGATATGTTCCATCAATTCTTCGTCTTCTTTATTTAATTCTGCCATACGATGATCTGGTTCTGCAACGCCATTATCCATTGGTACTTCTACCCCTTGATACAACATAGAAGTACCAGGAAGTGTATAAAGCAAGGTCGTAGCTAACTTCCATCTGGTTAACGGATTAAAACCCGCCTGTGAAGAAGCATAGGCAAAACGTGGCGTGGTTACTCCCTCCATATAATGAATACCAGTTATATCTCGCTCTAATAGAGGGGTAATTGATTGACCAGGCTGCTTCAATATATCTACCGCTTCTGTTTGAAAGGACGTATTCATATCATTATCATTTGTTGCATGTTCTCCATCATAAAGGATAATCAAGTCTTCTTTTTCTGTTTGAAGGCGTTGATTCATGTTACTAATGAAATCATCTGGTGTTTGTTCATTAATATAAAAGTGAAACCCATCGATATTGGTGGTCTGCATCCAAAAGACAGCCGTTTCTAAGAAGTACTCCTGTACATCCTGATTCTCCATATCTACTGTCGGCAAACTCTCGCCAAGTTGATTCTCTGTTGCTGCTCCCACCCAATTTATTTGCCCATTATTCCATGGATGTTCTTCACTTACATGTGTTAGAACAAAATCTAAAATCACCTTTATATCCTTTTCATGTGCTTCAGACACCAACTGTTGCAATACCGCCACATCTCCAAAGTGCGGATTTACATTTTGCGGTTCCACCACATCAAAACCATGGTATGAGCCGGCCTCCATAACTGGACTTAAGTTTATAACAGTAATCCCCATATCCTGAAAGTGATCTAACTTTTTGATAATCCCTTGTAAATCCCCGCCATGATAAGCTTGAGGATCTTCAATATTTATATCGATATCATTGCTACTGTCTCCATTATTAAAACGATCGACAAGGATATAATACATTTTTTCATCATTCTGCTCTGTTGCTTCTGCTGATAAGAAAGGTAAAAGCAGAAATAAAGAGCAAAAAGCAATTATTCCTTTTTTCATGTAATACATATTGGTCCCCTTTTCCACAATTATTTATTCTTCTATTATCCTAGAGTGTCGATTAGAAAGTCAAATACATATCTATCATTGTCTATGACATTTTTGTGACTAGCCGGTTCTCTTATGTATTTATCCTTGTGCAATCATCCGTAAGTCTGTAAGTCTCCCAGTTACAGACGATTGTAATAAGAAAAACCAAGAAGAGCAACCCCTCGGCAGACTAACATTGCGACGACAATCGCCACGTCTGGACTAGTACGTCCTGTACGTCGAAAAGCGAAACGGTCAGCCGCAGCGACTTCCTTGCTCTCCATATCTTCTACTATGGTTATTTCTGAAGTAGCTAATAATAGCTGGCATTGGATATGCTTTCTTACCTTTTTAGAAAAACCAGGCACAAATACCAATCTATTAGTATTTGTGCCTGGCTGCTTCTTTTACTCTCTTCTTTAATTTGTTACGCGTATAATAGCTGGTTATTAATATACCTAATATGACAAAAGCCAGCATATTAGGCCGTTCCCTGACCCAATCAATAAAACTGACCGGTACTGCAGCTGAAGTGAATTTACAAATCAATTGTGACATCATAGGCTTCTAACCAATAATTTATTTGGGCGATATGGGCAAGCAATTGCGGCCCTGCCATCAATTGGCCAAACCATGGATCACGAATATTGGCAGCCCTGTGTCTGACTAATTCAGCTACTTTGTCACGATCCATAATTTCAAATAATCTGGATTGTTTATTATCAACGATCGACTCCATCCACTGTACGACTGCCGCCGTATAATCAGGGTGATAAGTTTTCGGATATGGGCTTTTTTTGCGATATAATATCTCATCAGGCAGTAAACCTTCCAGTGCCTTTCTTAGGATACCTTTTTCTCTATTACCATAATTTTTCATTTCCCAAGGAATATTCCAGACATACTCCACTAAATGATGATCACTAAATGGGACACGCGCTTCAAAGCTTGCTCCCATACTCATCCGGTCTTTTCGATCTAACAATGTTGGCATAAACCAGTGCATATTCAGATAGAACATTTGTCTTCTGGCCGCTGATTCGGAATTTTCTCCTTCTAAAAGCGGGGTTTCCTGAATGGTTTCATGGTATCGTTCTTGTAAGTATTGATCAATATCTAGTTTTGACGTAATTTGATCACGCAACAGCTGTTTACGCACCTCTGATGACCGGATCCAAGGAAAGCCTTGTCGGTTTAGATCATCTGCACGATAAAACCATGGATAACCTCCAAATATTTCGTCTGCACATTCTCCCGACAAGGCAACCGTCACGTGTTGCTTCGTCTGCTGACAGAACCAAAGAAAAGAGGAGTCGACATCTGCCATCCCAGGTAAGTCACGGTAAGTAACAGCAGCTTTTAATAAATCTGCTAGCATTTTATTTTCCATTGTACATGTATGATGATCTGTCCCCAAGGCCTCCACCATGGTCTTTATAAAGTCGCGATCTTGGTTAGGCTGAAAACTGCTTTTAGTAAAATATTTATCATTTTCTTGATAATCAATTGAAAATGTCTGAAACGGCTGGTCTAGCTTATTAGCAGCAATGGCTGTAATCGCACTAGAATCAACACCACCCGATAGAAAGGTTCCCAATGGCACATCAGATACTAACTGACGTTCTACGGCCTCCATAAGCAGCTGACGCACTCTGAGGGCGGTTTCTTCCACTGAATCTTGATGCAGCTGACTTCGCACATTCCAGTACCGTCTTGTTTTCCAGCCATCCCGATTATAGATACCTACATGGGCTGCCCTCAATTCATGCAGGCCATCAAAGACACCATGACCCGGTGTACGTGAAGGCCCTAGCGCCAACACCTCAGATAACCCTTCTTCCTTAAGAACGGCTTTTATCTCGGTATGGGCTAACAGTGCTTTTATCTCAGAAGCAAATAAGATTCCATTGCGATGCTCGGTATAAAAAAGCGGCTTTACACCTAAGCGATCCCTTGCCAAAAATAACTGCTGATGTTTTGGATCCCAAATCGCATAGGCAAAAATACCATTCAATTTATCAACATGATCCTCGCCCCATTCCATATAACTCTTTAACAAAACTTCCGTATCGGAATGAGAATTAAATGTCCAGCCTTTTTTTATTAATGCGTTCCGTAACTCTTCCGTGTTGTATAATTCACCATTATAAACCAGTACATAATCAAGTCCATGCCGTTGCGACTGCATTGGCTGCTTGCCGCCATCTGGATCCACCACGATCAAACGCTGATGACCAAATGCGAGATGCGTATCATTAAAATAGCCATTCTCATCCGGTCCTCGATGCTTTAGTTGTTCGGTCATAACCTGGACTTGCTGCAGTTCGACATCACGGCTGAAATCGACCCAACCTGTTATCCCACACATTTGTATCGACACACCTTTCTCTTCATTACTCTTTTCATTATATGCAGAGCCTAAGAGATAGTGAGACTTTCACTAATTGAGGGTCTGCTTTATGTCCAGTTAACGAGACTTATCATGATATTAACGTCCGTTCTCTCCCTGGTCGTTTCTTTGACAACAGGAAATTCATAGTCTGCCACACCAGGATAAATCTTTTCTATGATGTTTCATCTGCTCATTCTTCATTTTTACTTGTCAGCTAATGTACATCTTCTATTTTCTAAGGATGCCAATTGACCTTTATAATAGATAAAGGCGGAATTATAACTCATAAAATGAAACTTCGTGACGTCATGCACTTAGTCCGTTTCCTTTCTCCCCATTAAACGTAAGTTGAACCAACAGCCGGTTACATGGTGATATATTCACTCTCGAAAAGAAACATCCCAAAATCGGTTCCATCCACCTTTATTTCCACCCCATCCACCCTGAAACAGTCGCTATTCATCCTTATTATCTCTCTTCAAATACTGTAATAGCAGCATTCTTTTAAAAGTATCACTATTCACCTTTCTTTACTTCCCACTCACCTTTATTTTTCCCCTTTTCATCGGGATTCTAATGCGGGGCTGATTATTCCCCCATATGATGGAATCAACAAATAATTGAGGAGTGAATGCTTATGATTGAATGGTTTCAAGATTTTGTCATTACATTAACACAGGCGGATACATGGGTGCAGTATTTAGGGACGTTATTTATCTCGATTATTCCGTTTTTTGAATCCTATGTAGCAATTCCAATCGGGATTGTATTTGGATTCCCAAGTATTCAAATTGTTGCGATAGCTGCTGTGGGAAACTGGCTGTCAGTGATGGTATTTATTTGGCTGTTATCTGGTCTACGCGAGAAAGTAGTTAAAAAGAGAACAAATAAAGGAAGCAAGAGAAACAATCGCGCACAAAATATATTCAACAAATATGGGGTTGCCGGAATATCCTTTGCAGGACCGATTATTTGTTTCCATGTATGTGCTGCAATTTCCGTTGCATCGGGGGCTAGCAAGGCTTATGTGAGTCTTTGGCAGGCTATTGGTATTGGAGCATGGTCGATTGCCTTAGGAGTTGCTTTCCATTATGGTGTGAATCTTTTGGAATACCTTCCAAATCTAAATCCATTTTCATAAAAAAGGGGCTGATTTTAGTATAGAAGAAAAGTCTGAAAATTCCTGCTGATTGACGACATTTTTTTATTAAAGGTAAAGAAAGAATGGGAGATAGGATAAAAAAAGATACGATAAATTAATATTTTTGATGGATCTCCTCCCCTTCTTATTTACTTCATCCTTCTGAAATCACTTTTCCAGCTATTGATTTGTTTTTTATTTCAAAACTATCTGATTGGATTATTTACAATGGCGCACTAAATATTATTTTATTAATACTGCTTTTATTTTTTACTGTTGATAAAGATATATTGCTGGAACTTTTAAAAAATTAATCTGAGAGGTGAAAAGACAATGAAAAAATGGATATTTTTATATGGTGCCTTGATAATAATGCTATTACTGTCAGTTATTCCATCTTTGATTATGTATGAAGGAATATCATCGAATATACCTGCACTGCCCGATTTCGAATCGCCAGACTGGTTTGTTCCTGTCGGTTTTATCAATATTGCACTTATAGTTGTCGTTTCTTACTTAATGGCAAGGATTGTAAGTAAAGACTAAAGGAGCGGCAGATGATGGTATTTTCTTTTAATCAGCTTAAAACAGTGATTCAAATGCTACGTTTCTGATATAGATTATATCACCCTCAAGCTAGATATGATTTTAAATATATGTGAATTACACACCTGTAGATTCCAAGAAAACAAGGCAGCTGACCATTCTGAACAATATCGTTTGCAGTTTGCCTTATCACTATCGCAAGGAGCGGGTAGTAGTTCCTTTTTAAAACTTCTGCCACAGACACAGCTAATTCCAATGTCGTTCCTGCTTACCTTTGTATTGTGCGTACTGACATTGTTTATCCAATGGACTTTAAAGGGTGAGGGGCAGAAACAAAAGACAAATCCGACGCTAGAAACAAACCGGAAACATTTGATTCCAATATACAGCATGACCATCTCACTATCAGAGTCAAGATATGATTTCCATTTTTCTTCTGGTATTTCACTTTCTCGAATATGTCCCATAGGAAAGTTTTTTCATAGTGTAAAGTAAAAGATAGACGCTCATTTTTGCGTCTACCTTTTAGAAACTTTGATTTTTGTACATATTCCACTTGAGCATTGCCTGAAAACATTTATTTGATAAGATCTCTTCGTGTTTTTTATGCCAACAGGCTAAAGTCTGCTATTTTTTAAAATAATTTGATTCCCATTGGCAAACGGCCAAATCCTAATACTAGCACGATAATAAAGCCAATCACAAGTTGGATCCAGAAGCTCTTGGTCGGCTTTGACTTGGAGGCCTTTACCAAAATCATTTCCATTGATGAAATAACCCACAACCCTGCTAATGCCTTGACAATGGCTTCTCCCATGTATGCGCCGCCGATATCAAAATATTGGATCAGCATGACAATACCTGAATATAGCAATAATAAATAATCCAGACGTAATATCATATGCAAGATCTTGCCTGCCTTATTCCCTTTCTTATACATTCCATAAGAAATAAATAGCAGAATCAGTCCCAATACCCATGCCGTAATGTGTAAATGTGTCATTACTTTGCACCCCCATTTCAACCGTTATTTGTCACTGTACATCATATCATGTCTATCTGCAAAATGCATTTTTCAGCTTTCTTTTCACGTAATTGTCAAATCATTTTATCCTGTTCGTTTATTAGCCAATTTCTTTTTATAAAGCAGGCTGCGCCATAACCATTCAATTGGTCCCCTTTGATAATGCTTGAGCCACCAGTAGCTGACTATGGTCTGGATTAGGTAAACCCCAAGGCCAATTAATACGGTTTGTAACGGCGTCAATTTTCCATACAAACTAAATCCTACCGAATAAAAGATGATAAAACTAATAATAGATTGGTAGATATAATTGGATAACGCCATTTTTCCTACACAGCCAATATATTGAAAGAACTTCACTGCCTTATTATAAAGAAGGGTGATGGTTAATAGATAAAATACAGCAGAAGATATACCACCTATCGTATCCTGAAGCAGCTGCAGCCAGATTGGATTTCCTGCTAAATATGGACCTGCTTTGAAAATCACAAACAGACCAAGAGAGACCCCCCACCAAATATGCAGAATCTTTTTATGCTGCTGGATATCATGCAGCCATTTTTTTCTTGCAAACAACACTCCTAACAAAAAAATAGGCAGGATATTACAGGTAATGAAAATAAATTGAAAAAGATTATTAGAGTATAACCAATCTGTTAGGTTTTGTTGTAAAATATCTGCTATATTCCCTGCTCCATAATGTTGATATGACTGCTCGATACCGGCAGTATTAGCAATGGAACCCAAATCTTCCAACTGACTAGCTAAGAATAATAGTCCTGTCATTAACATGGTTGGTATCAGCAACAAACAAGCTCCCCATATCCACAATGTAATATCTTTCCGTTTTAGAAACAGCAGCAGCAGTAAACCGATAAGGGCATAAGTAATTAAAATATCTCCGTGCCAAATCAGAAAGGCATGCAGTACACCAATCACTAACAAGATAATTTGGCGGCGAACCAGCCATTTATACGGAACCTCCACTTGCCTGTGCTTCAAATTCTCATAAATAATATACATACCAAAACCAAACAAAAAAGAAAATAAGGAATAAAAACTTGCCTGGAAGAAAATATCAATCAAGATATGGACAAGGCCTGGTTCTCCTAATCCCCAATAATTTTGTCCATTTCCATACAAAAAGTACGGCCCGTGAAAGGAAGGTAAATTCACCATAAAAATTCCTAATATCGCAAATCCTCGTGCACTGTCAATCCACGGGAGACGTTTAGTCTCTTGCAATGGCATCGGCTGATTCAAATCAAACACTCCTTTGCTTTCATTCTATGTATTGTTATCAATTAAAACTTTCCTTTCCGCCGTCACATATAGATCTTTTTTCACCATTTATCTGTTATGCGCATAATCTAAGATGAGTAAGTTGCTATAATGTTAGGATGATCTCTATGCCGGCTGTCGTTGGTGCAGTAAAAGTAATCAATATTGGATCTTCGAGCATCTTTCACATTGGTGATGTATATAAAATCCAGCCCTATACACAAGCAAAAACGTTTGCTGGTGGAGGTTCGTTTAATACTGGGGATGGCATTCGCGTACACATGGAAAATGCTCAAACAACTATGGTCGATCAGGACCAATTCGATCAAAATATTACTGGAATGTGGTAGGTGACCTCATGATCTTGACCGTTAATCAATCGATTTATATTCATTTTCTTAAAGTTGGCAATATCTCTAACTCTTCTGTTCTGCAGATTGGCAGTACAGGGAAGATGCAGACTATGTCACAGCTGTATAATACAGGAGGATTTACAGTGCCAGCAGAAACAGCAGCTATCGAGGAGTCTGCGACACCACTAGTTCCATTATCACCTTTTTAACCAGTGGGAAAGGGAGTGATTACAAATGAACGATCAAACACTAGTCTATTATATTTCACAATTGCAGCAGCAAATACAGCAGCTTACACAACAAGTTCACTCCTTAACACATCGTGTTCAAGAATTAGAACAACAGCAACCAGCCAAAACCTCCATTGAGAAATTAGAATATCATTTCGATCAATTAAAAATTGAACGTCTAGACGGTACACTCCATATCGGCGTGACACCGGAAGACCTGCAATCCATGGATGAATTCGCCGTTTCTCCTAGTATCACTCATCCACAAGCCTCTGTTCAACAGTTATTAGAATCACATATTGATCATGAATTGCCAACATATATACAATCACTGGAAAAACAATACCATTATCCGTTAGAAAGCAATTATCGTCAAGCACTAATCACAGACCTTAAACAACAGCTCCCTAGCCGGATTTCCCATTACCAACAAGCCAATATGCCGCCGCAGGAATTACCACAGCATATTGTCGAGCAGGTAAAGGCAGAAATGCAGCATGGGCTTAATAACTGGTTTATCCAGCAGCAAAAGGAGTAACATTATGTATTATCAAGTCAATAATCATCATATCGGTGTCGGAAATATCTCTATACTTGGTGTTTCTAGTTCGTCCTTATGCTTGGTTGGCGATAGTCATCATATCCAACTAGCCTCTCTGTTTGACACACCGCCCGAGTCTTATATTGTAGGTCTAGATAGTGCAGAAGCAGCGGACGAAAGGTTGATAAACCTTGCAAATACGGACGACTAATGTCAATCAAGTCAGAGTCAAGAGTTTGACCTATAGTTCTGTCTTGCAAATGGGTGACGCAGCTATCATCGAACCTCAAGCAGATATTCTTGCTGTGCAAAAACAAGGCACGATTTCTTCTGACAAGGGATTTGAATTTCAACGCTATCCACTTTTCCAAGTAAACCTCCCTTTTCTTTATGATGCCGAAATAGTGAGAGGTTTTCATAACAGTGATGATCCATTTATTCGCGTTCAATCGATCGATATTACAGCGGTATCTGCGTCCTCTGTTGTCCAGCTAGGAAACAATCAGCGTGTTCACTCACTTGCCAGACAAAAACATATCCGGATTGTTCCAAACAAGGCCAGATAAGAAAATGTGCTTATCATCCTTTTTCATGTTTCTGGTTTAATGTGGCAGCGCCTGCCCACTTTCGGAAAATCAAACAAATAGACGTTCACCGCCCATAAGTATGGAAGTCTCATCTCATAATCTTGTTGAGAAAGGATGTGATACTTTGCCATCCATTGTAGGTCCTATTAAGATTAACAGTGTTGGAGGCGGTGTGATTAACTTTGGAGACAGCTTTTACCTCTCACCAAAAAGCGCCTCCAAGCAGGCAACTGGTGCCGGAGCAAATAACAACGGTGATTTCTCTATTACCAATACAGGCTTTAACATTACCAATACTGTTGACCCGGATGTTTCTGATCAAGCGATTGGAGGTAATGCATAAGGAAGTAACTTCCTTATGCATTTACTTGTATAAGGAGGTTCTTATCAAAAAAGTACAGGTACTTCTCCAAGACAGGCTTTTTCCAAATATCTTCTAAAGCCCTCGCATACAAATTTATTTGCAGCTGATATCTCTGGGCAAGCTTTTCTTCTAAGGACTCGCTCCATTCTTCTTGAATATGATCTGTTTTATAATCTAACAAAATAAAGCCTTGCTCTGTTTTAATGACACAGTCGATTACACCCTGCAGGGAAATTCTCTCCTGCTCTTGTTCCTGCCAGTCTGGATATACCTCTTTTGCTGGCAAGGTCATACTGAAAGGAACCTCTCTTTCTACCTGTTTTGCCTGCATCAGTTGTTGTCCCATGTCCGTATTTAAGAAATACAGAATCGACTGAATATCAATTACTTTTGCTTCTTCGCTGGTAATCATCTCATTCGCTTCTAATGTTGCAATATATTCCTGTAATTGATCAACTGTCCATTCTCTGTCTAATGGCAAATGCTGCATCGCCGCATGCATAGCTGTTCCAATTTCTGCCCGTGTCAACTGTCTGTCTTTTTGCATAAAACGCGGCCGTCTGCGAATTGGCGCCCGAAATGGTGCAATGATTTGTTCATCACTATAACTGTCCTTCATTTCTCGCTGCCGTTTCATCTCTGTAACGGTTTGCTTGGCGCGGTAGAAAGCAGAATCATGGTAAGGATAACGAAACGCTAAATGTGCTGCCACTTGCTCTTTCATTGGTTGATCAGGCAGTTCAAGCGGCCGCCATTCGGTAATAGCCTGTCGCAGTTCTGCCATTTGCTCTTGTCTGTCCTCTTCTCCTGATTGAAACGCTGATTGGTGTACAGCAGTAATCTTCCATGTGGATGGATCTTTAGTGATCTCTTCTGGCGCGCTCCAATCTACGTCTGTTATACGCAATGCTGTTCCTTGATGATGCCGGACTAAACTTGCCCCTACCCAGTCTAAATAACTAAGCGTCTCTAAACGATAGTAGGAGGGCAGTACCCAATCTGGATGTGAGACCATACTGTTCCACTTCTTGCGTTTCTTCTCAAATGATGTAACCGTACCGACTAATACTACCTTTTCTTTTGCCCTTGTTAATGCAACATACAAAACGCGCATCTCTTCTGCCAGCATTTCGCGCTGCATTTCTTTTTTTATTCCGTGATATAACAAGGTTGGATAGATAATCCGTTTAATTGGATCAATATATTTGGTGGCAAAGCCCCATTCTTTATGGAGCAAATATTTTGCCCGTAAATCTTGTTGATTAAACTGCTTGTTCATTGCCCCAACAATGACCAGCGGAAATTCCAATCCCTTACTCTTATGGATTGTCATGATTCTGACTACATCTTCTTGTTCTCCTAATGCCTTCGCAGCCCCTAGGTCATCTCCTTTCTCTTCCATTCGCTCAATCAAGCGCAGAAAACGGAAAAGGCCTCGGAAAGAGGTCGCTTCATAACTTTTTGCCCGATCAAATAAGGCGCGTAAATTAGCTTGTCGCTGTCGTCCTCCAGGCATACCGCCTGCAAAATCATAGTAACCAGTCTCTTGATAAATTCGCCAAATCAATGCCGAAAGTTCGCCCTGTCTTGCTTCACGGCGCCAATGAGCTAATTGCTCAAGAAAATGCTGCAGCTCTGGCTGGTGATTTTTTTGCTGGTAGATTTTTAATGCTTCGTAATAAGACAGCCCTCGCTTCGTCATTCTGATTTTTGTCAATTGATCTTCATTCAAACCGACGATCGGTGATTTCAGCACAGATACAAGCGGAATATCTTGTCTCGGGTTATCAATCACCTTTAACAGGCTGATCATGACTTGAATCTCGATCGCTGCTAAATAACCGCTAGACAGTTCGGCATAAATAGGAATATGCTGTTTCTTGAACTCTTCCATAATAGCGGGAGCCCATGTCATTGAACGAAGCAGAATCACAATATCACGATATTCGACTGGACGCGGCTGTCCCGTCTGCTTATCGACAATTTTCGTCGGTTCTTCTCCATTAGCGCCGATCCATTGTTTGATTTTGGCTGCATAAGCGCGTGCTTCCAGCTGAGCTTTCTCTAGATCTTCTTCTGTTTCCTGCGGGTCTCCCTGTTCTGCTGCTGCCTGCTCTTGTGTTTCTTGATCTATAATTATCAATTCGGTATCAGGTTCTTTTAACGGTACTTCATCATATGATTTATTTCCATAGATCAGTTCGGCGGCCTGATCGTATTCAATATCGCCGACTTTTTGATCAAATAATTGTCGGAAAATATAGTTGGCCGCTGTCAACACTTGTTCACGGCTGCGGAAGTTTCGCGCCAAATCAATCCGGAGCCCAGCTGTCGAATTGTCGGCAAATCGATTATATTTCTCAATAAAAAGCGTTGGTTCAGCATGACGAAAACGGTAAATACTTTGCTTGACATCTCCAACCATAAACATGTTGCCGCCATGTTCATGGTTGGCAACCAATGAAATAATCGTCTCTTGTACTAAGTTCGTATCTTGATATTCATCAACCATGACTTCGGTATATTTCTTTTTCAAGCTTTCTGCTACTGCAGATGGCTGCAATGATTGCTTATCCTGCAATAAAATACTTAATGCAAAGTGCTCCAAATCGGCAAAATCAACTAGCCCTTTCTCCTTTTTTGCTTCTTGATAAGCTTGTTTAAATTGCTTAATCAAATCAGTTAGTGCATATATGGTTGGGTAAAGTTCTTCCATATCACGAAGATGACCTGTCAAATCACGTGTAAACCAATCTTCGGCAATATCTTTCCAGCGCTTCTTTACTTGTTCTCGAAGAGATTTTACCTGTTCTTTTTTGTCTTCGTCACAGTCTGCCTTTTTTCGAGATAAGGCTTTGAATTTCGCACTGGTAAAGACAGTACCTGCCTCTTGCCAGGAAAGTGCGATCGCCCCTTTTGCCTGCTGAATCACCTGCTGGTCGCTGTCCAGAGCCTCTGCATAATGATAAGGTCCATCTGCTTCCTGCGTAAGATCGAGTGCTTGGTTAATCAGTTTATCCATCAATTCTAATTGATCACTAAGCTCTTGCTTCAATAAGGACAGCCATGTTAATTCTGCTTCTGGTGTAGCTTCATTCACTCGATATACCTCAGCCATTTGGTCAAGCCATTGATCAGGATTCGGATGCTGAATGGAGAATTCATACATCTTAAGAATAAGTGATTCTACTTCCAAATCATTTCGGTCATTGCTGAAACGATCGACTACAGAGAAGAACGCAGCTTGTTTCTCTTCCTCTTGTTCTCCATACCAGCTTTCAAATAAGTCCTCCAATACATCCTGCCGAATTAAATCTGCTTCCATATCATCGGCAATGCGAAAACCTGGATCAATATCAAGTTGGTAGGCATATTTGCGCACCAAATCCATACAAAAGGAATGCAGTGTAGAAATCGAGGCATTCTGCACCAGAGAAAGCTGTTTCTTTAAATGATTCGATTGCGGATATTCGGCAAGTGCAGCCTCAATCGCAGCTCCAATTCGATTCCGCATCTCCTGAGCAGCTGCATTAGTAAAAGTCACTACCAATAAGGTATCGATATCGACTGGATCTTCTTTATTGAGTAATTTTTGAATAATTCGTTCCACCAATACAGCGGTCTTTCCAGATCCAGCTGCGGCTGCGACGAGAATATCTTGTCCGGATTGATAAATTGCTTCTTCCTGTTCCTTCGTCCATTCAGGCATGGAAATCACCTCTTCTCATAGCACTGATTGCTTCTTCGTCCTTCATATCTTTTAGTTTGCGATAATTATTCTCTGTTAAAGTAGGATCAAACTGACAGACCGAGCGATAATCACAGAACGTACAAGCAGTATGCTGTTTTTGCTGGAACGGATTCAGCTCTACTTTCCCTTCTGTGATGTGCAGACCAGATTGTCGCATCAAATGATGTATATATTGTCGCAGCTCGTTAAACACTTCCCGCTCTGCTACATTTGATCCTTTGTAAATAGAGCCTGTTTTACTGAAACCAGCTGGAACAATGTTACTTCGTCCTGATTCTAGTGTGTTGTCCATCATCCTGATAATGTCCGTTTCATTGACTAATAGGCCTTTCATCTTGAACTTTTTCAGCATTTCCTGTTCCAATTTATCTGCAGGCAGCAGATCATTTGCAGCTATCATCGGATTATGGACGTGGAAATACAATACACCTGCAGGTTCGGCAGGTTTGCCTAACCAGTTTTCCGCATTTTGTAAAACCACATCCAAATAAGCAAGCACTTGTAAAGCAATGCCATAGTATACATCCGTCAAACTTAAACCTCGTTCACTGGATTTATAGTCAATGATTCGCAAGTATAATTGTTCATTTTCTATCGCTTGATCTACTCGGTCTATTCGGCCACGCAGCAATAATTGATGATTATTCGGTAAATCGATCTGTAATGGTGCCAACTGATTAGGATAACCGAAACCTACTTCCAAACCAACAGGCGCAAAATCTGTCTTACGTGCTTGTTCACTCAATACATAAGTTGCTCGGGCAATAATGCTTTCCAGCTTTTGTTGAATATACTGATAACGATTAGAACTATGCAGGATCTGATGCTGTAAAACTGGCGCTAATTCTTTAATAGCACGACGGGCATATTTTTGAGCTTCTTCATTATAAATATTGGCAAACTGCTTATTTTCTTGTTGAATCCATTCGGTAATCTGTTTTAAGGCTTCATGGAATAATTGCCCTATATCTGGGGCATCCAGTTTATAAGTTGGCCGTGCTTCTAAGCCTAGGCTGTATTTAGCAAAATGTTGATAAGAACAACGATGATACATTTCCAGCCTTGATACACTGGCCTTGACTTCCTTTGGATATAAGGCTTGAACTGTATCCTTGGCAAGATCTCTTGGCTTGTTTTCATAAAATAAGCTCTGCAGTACACGCTGTTGCAGTAAAGGGTGTTCGGATTTGTCAATATACCAATTTAAGACATATTCCCAGACAGGATCGATCGGATAACCGCGTAATTTTCTGGCTAATTGAGCGGTCATAGCGCCCCTTGTCTTCACAGGCGTGGTGACAAACCGAGCTGCTTCCGCCATTTCTTCGGGATCTTGTAAAAAGAGGCCTGCTATTCGATCTGGAAACCACTCTTTGACTCGCTTGACCAATGGTGACGGTGCCTTTTGCTTCCCTTCCTCATTGCTGATTGGGTAGCTAATCCACAAATAATCAGAAGGAAGTGTAAATGCCAAATAGACATAAAACCAGTCATCCAATAATTGACGTTTACTACCTGCAGCCAGCTGAATGCCTTGCAATTGTAAAATCGAGCGGTCCTCTTCCGAAATCAAGCCATCTCCCTGGGGCTTCATCGGCCAAGTTCCTTCATTTACCCCTAGTAAAAAGGCGCATTTAATATTATGCATCCGTGAACGATCCACCGAACCGACTACAATATGATCAATACTTGGCGGAACATGGGAGAAGCGCAATGCCTCTATGCCGGAATCTAACACCTTACGGAATGTAGTAAGTTCCAGATTTTCTTCACCCGCTACTTCTGTCATTTCCTCAAGTAATTGAATCGTTGCCTCCCATACCTGATCTTGTTCACGCCCGCGTTCCACTTGACCTAGCTGATCATGCCGTTCCCGGATTGCCTCTAAACGCTTAGGCGCTTGAATCATCTCCAACCATTCAAATAAGGCAACTACTTTCTCCTGTATTCCCGGAAGCGATCTCATCTGTTGATCAATCTTTTTCAGCATGGCCGCAACTTGCTGTCGGTAAGCATTGATACGTGTCTGAACTGCTTGTTCTTGGTCGGTTTGAGCTGACTGGTCAAAACCTTTAAATCGTTGAAAAACCCAAACCTCATCACTTAGCCACCTGGATCGACCTCTGATGCCATACTCCAGTACATAATTTTCCAACTCATCAATTGCCTCTTGATCAAGCGGATAATCACTTTCGCCTTCAGGAATAAATCCAGCCTTTAACAAACGAAAAATCGCCTCATAGCGCCAATTACCATCAATTACATCTAATAAAGACCGGATCGTTTCAATAAAGGGATGGCTGAGCATCGTTCTTTTTTCATCGACAAAGACAGGAATTTGATAATCTTGAAAAATAGTTGTTATTAAATCATGATACACATCTGGCTCACGAATCAGAATGGCCAAATCGCGATAACGATAGCCTTGATCACGCACTAGCTGAATAATTTCCTGTGCCGCCCCTTCAACCTCTGCTCGCGGATGTGCTGCCTCTGACAATCGTACGGATGCCTTTCCTTCCATACTTGGTACCGGACGACTATCGAAATGATTATCGATATGGGCAAAGGCAGACGCTGGCTGCTGACTGGATTTAATATATTCTGTGTCTACGTGAATCATTGCATCTGCTGCCAATTGCTGCAGCTGATAATATGTTTCTTGTGTTTGATAAAATAAATCAAGTGGATCTGTGGTATCGGTTTTATCCAATGTTAAGGTGACCGTTACATGTTTTGCTTTCTTTAACATGACCTCTAAGATCAGTAATTCTTGAGGAGTAAACTGATGGAAGCCATCTATATAAACAATTGTACCTTCTAGGAAGGAAGAGTGCTCTAATCTCTCCGCCAGCTGCTGCAGCTGATCTTCACTATCGGTATACTGTCCCTGCAATGCCTGTACCAATTGTTGATAAATATAAAAAAGGTCATCCAATTTATGTTGAAGTGCTACTTCGTTTACCGTTTGATGATGTAGCTGCTCCATCTTTGACAGCTGTCCTGCCAGCATCTCTGGTGTCACACAGTAATGCCTGAATTCTTTCATCATATTTTCTAATTGTTCAATAAATCCTTGTTTTTCAATTGACTTTTGGAACATTTTCCATTCCCCGGTTCGCTCTTCCACAATTTTACGCAAAAGCATTTGTATACCTGTTGATGTGATATATTTCTTTGTCGCCCCGCCAGTTAGCTGCATCACCCGCCACGCTAATCGTGAAAAGCTATACACCTGGGCTCGGATCGATCCATTAATTTCCTCATCATTCAATAATGCGTATTCCTGTTGAAAAGTCATCTGATCGGGAACTAAATAGATAATCGGCATTCCTTCAGGGTCTTGTTTCAAATCATCTCTTATTTCTGATAAGCATTGTTTACTTTTATTTACCGTTGCACTTCCTAGTAAAAATCGCAACAAAGAAAACACCTACTTTCTTTAGCATATATACATTTTATCAAACATTCGTTCTGCAATAAAGTATTTAAGCAAAAAAGTGTTGGAGACAAACATACAGTTGAAGCACACCTCAAATAATAGTCAGCTTTTTTCATCAAGATCAAAATAAGCTGTATGTGGCATATGTAAACATAGAGCTTGCTCGCAGGAAAAGAATAGGGGACCGCCTCATTTTCTGAAACGGTCCCTATTTTTCTTTTAGAGATTGTCAACGATTAGCACAGTATAACCTTGCATAAGACCACTTGTTTTTTAAGGAAGGTGATCATCTGTCTCTGTCGCTTCATTAAACTGTATACTCCATCAGCCAGCAGTCACGGAAATCACCTTCATGCCATTCATGATCTGCTAACACTTTGATTTTAACGAATCCACACTTTTCATAACATCGAATCGCCCGAAGGTTGCTTTGCTGCGGGTCAACGACAACCTTTTTCGCACTTTCATGATTAATCAAATAAGCTGCCATCATACGGACAAATGTCTGGCCGATTCCTTTACCCCAAAAGGCTGGTTCTCCTATAAATTGATCCATACCATATACAGCATTGGCCTCCAGCTGAAAGACCTGTCTCTCTTGTTCATCTAACGGATAAAATTGTAAGTAACCTATTGGCTGGCACTGATACTCAATAATACATCTTTTGATCCGATTCTCTTGACTATAAAATTCATCATGTACTTTCACTAAATCCAATGGCCGATCACGTCCTTGATAAAAAGCTAATACGTCTGGATCTGACAGCCATTTAGCCAATAAATGGTCATCTTGCTGCTGTAACCTGCGAATGCTGATATTGTTCCCTTCAACTAACACCTTATCACCTTCCTCTCATAAAGTGAGATTTATCGATGTTTAGCCTCCGTGATCCTCTGATCTGTCCTTCAATCTATCTAAAAAGCTTGTGGACAACTGCCCCTGATAAATCATTTCTAGACACTAAAACAGAGATTATTGCCTCACCTTCCATTGATTAGTCCTTCATTCTAACATTTACGGTTTTGCTGGAGAAGTAAGTTGCCGGTCGTTTTAATTAAATTCCAGATATGATTAACCTTTTATATTTGTTTTTTCCCTTCGGATCGGCTATGTAAATAGTTTTCAATATATTTACCAAGCATCCAAAGGATGACGACACCGATAGCCACCAACACGGTTCTTATCGGATTTTGCGCAAAAGAAACCAAACTGTCACCGACAAAGGAGATGGTAAACACCATGACTCCCTTTCCAAGTAATACTGCCAATACAAATTGGTAAAACTTCACATTAGACAAAGCTGCTACCACATTAATAATGGCTGATGGCGAGAAAGGGAAACATAACAATAGAAACAGCGGGCCAAAACCATGCCGTGTAAACCAGTTCGTAACCTTCGATACTTGTTTATTAGCCGTTAACCACCTGAAAACCTTCCAGTGTTGATAACGCCTTACCAGGATAAACACAAGGATTGTCCCAGCACTTGTACCAGATAATGATAGTAAAAATCCTTCTAATAAACCATATGCAGCTGCATTGGTGATCACAAAGGCAATAATTGGCAAGAAAGGCAGAAAGGCTTCAATAAATGGCAATAAAAATCCAGGAAGGGGGCCTAGACTTTCATAGCTTTGCAATAAAATATCGACTAACTGTCCATATTCATTGGCCTCAAATAAATCCTTCATTTCATCTACATCGATATGTTCAATATTATTTATACTATATAGAATCATTCTGCCCTTTAACTCCTTTTTAGCCGTTACATATATGACTTAAGTTTATTTTAATATGTTTTGCGCTATTTTCCTAATTTTTCACTTCTCTCTTTCATTTTCTTTCCCATTTTCATTGCAATTTTATACATGATATAATAAAATAGAACAAACGTTCCGTGATAGGGGGGAAATAGAAAATGAAGTACTTCACCCAAGATGAATGGAATATAGCAACACGTTTTCTATTTTTATCAATGACTTTGACTGTCATTAAACAAGACCTAATCAACATGCAGCAAGCCTCTCCTTTTAAAATAAGTGAACCTTATATCACTTTATTGCAGCGAATGGAGCAGCTTGCCTCCGCAGAAAAGGCGGAATTACAGCATATGATGAAGCAGAAACAGCTTCATGTCCGAGTACTGCCCCATACTCCAGAGGACGCCTTTACTCCCTACCTTTTTACTTGTCAAGGTAAAGAAGTGAAACGCAATTTTTATAATCCAGCTATTCGTCGAAAAGTCATGCTTATGCTGGAAGAACTGCTAGAACAGAGACTGGAGCAGTCACATTCGGATCCGGCCCAGATGATGTCAATGCTATAGGTATAATTCTAACCAATTCAGCGCCGTTATAAAGGCTTAATTTGGCATAAAACTCGGTAACATTGCTGCCCATTCATTAAAGAAGATTGTTTTTGTTATTCTATAACAGAAAAACTCCGGCACGATTAGCTTACCGGAGCTTCCTAAACTTATTTTTTGCGCTGCCAGGGTGTTTCAGAAACAAACTGGGAATGCTCTAACAGAGACTCTATTTTATTGCTTAATAAATACCGATACTGTGCAGTACGATAAAGCTGGTTCAGTAAACTGGCATAAGAGACATTCAGCAGTAACTCACGACCATTCTTAAAAACGATACGCGTATAATATGTATCCGCCTTATCAATTTCCAAGACATGTGAATGAGCAATCCAAGAGCAGGATTTCTTAGAGGGTGATTCTAGTGGAAAGAAATACATCCCGCTAAAACGGTCAATAGCAATCGGCGGTTTATACGATATACCACTCAGCATACGAGTCCCTTCCAATAAGCCTTTCAAACTAATTCCAAAGCCCTTGCATGTATGATCCATAACCTGCTGTGCATTCCAATCTGTTTCAAAATCATCTGCTTCTTCCATCTCCATCACCTTTGTCCAATAAGATTTCCCTTCATGAAAACCGATTACTGCCAAGGTGCTTGGACTTACTTCTGGCATTACTTTATTAAGAGATGTAGTCATTTTCATTCTTTTTTCCTCCTTGTTTGTTTTTCTACTTCAAAGTAACAAATCACTTTAAATTTGGGAATAAAATGAGTCAAAATAACCCTTTTTTCCGTATTATTCGACCTAGCAGTGAAAATTTTAGTATAATTTTTATAAATAGAGCCACTGAGTGGTCATTTTGACGAAAATTTTCGCAATCAGGAGGGGACAGAAAATGTGGTTTAAAAAGAAGAAGAAGAAAGAGAAATTCCCAGTCAGGGATGTAGCAATAGAGGAAATACATGCAGCAATTCATCAATATGAGAAAGAATTATCTGAAAATATTCCGCTCAGGGTGCTGATCCAAGAAGATGGATCACTTGATCATTCATTGCTCGCCCCTTTTTTGAAAGCCATTCCAAAACAAACGTACTACATGTCCAAAGAAACTTATGAAGTCTTCACAGAGGACGATAAACACCTTGCAGAGGCATTGGACATAGTGCAAAGAGCTGTGGATCAATATATCTCCCAAACGAACAGTCTGCCTGTGATTGATCACGATCCCTATCAAAAAGTAAACTTTTTCAAATTGGAACAGTTAGGCCTTATTAAAGAACGGCCGGATATCGATTTTTATATTTCGGACCTAGAACATCTTGTGACGATGGAGAAACCTGACTAAACAGGAAGGAGCTGATTTTCTCTATACCTCAGATATCTGCACAAATAAAGGAGAATTCCACTAAAATAACCCCTTTCACCGATGTAAAAGAGGCGCTTATATTATCTGAATCACCAACATAACCATTAGCTATTACGTTAATTTCTGCACTTAGGATCCATATTGGTTAACTCTGTATTTTTAATCATGTTTCCTCTGTCTTTCGGGATGTCCTATTGACAGCACGAATAATCCTACCGTACCAGTGATATGCATTACTTGCCCTATCTCCATATTCTTCCGCTATATTTTAGTTAGTATAATCTTTGTGCCAGACTCATTACTTTCTATTACAATGTGGAGATTCAACAACTTAGGAACCTCATTAATAATTTTTAGCCCTTTTCGATTGGATTGCTGAAGAAATATTGTTTTTTTGCAGTAATCTCTTCATCTTTCATATATGTTTTTGTACAAATTCCACTTGAGCACTGCCTAAAAACGTTTATTTTACGTTTTCTTTTGGCTAGCGGAAGGAATAGACGGATACTCCTATGAGAAAGACTAACTATATAAAGTCAAGTGAAAAAGAAAATAAATGATGAGAAAAATATATGAATGAAATGCATGCCAAATAAGCATCAGAGCATCAAATTTTTTCACTTACTGACGAATTTCGTAGGGTTCGTTTTTAGTTAAAATCGCATGAATGATGTAACACAATTTTCGTGAAACGGCACCAATCGCTGTTAGATGATGTTTTCCTTCTGAGCGCTTTTTCTCATAAAATGCTTTTAAAACAGGGTCACTTCTGGAGGCGACAATGGCTGCCTGAAACAGTGATTTTCGTAAATAAGGGGATCCTCTTTTACTCATGACGTTGTGTGTTGCATCAAATTGCCCAGATTGTGATACAGAGGCATCAATACCAGCGTAGGCAACTAACTTTTTAGGGTTAGAAAACTTATGAATATCACCAATTTCGCCTAATATCGTCGCACCAGTAATTGGCCCGATTCCTGGAATGGTTTCAATAACAGAATTAACGGAAGTCATCAATTGGTTTATTTCTTCTTCTGCTTGTTTGATTTGTGTTTCCAGGAAGTTTAGCTGTTCAATCATCGAGCGAAGCTGGAAGGTAAATGCATCTTGTGCAAATCGAATACCAAAGGAATCTAAAGCAGCTGTTTTTAACGATTCTGCTTTAACTAAACCTACGCGATTACGACTCGCTAAACGAAGTGTTTCGGCCAACGTATCCGCAGAAATTTCGTTAAATGCATCGGGTGTAGAATATTCAAAAAGCGCTGCCTTGGATGCTTTTCCAAAGACACCAATTTTTGAAAATACCGTATCATATTCAGGAAAAACTTGATCTAAAACGGCAATGATTTTACGTTTGAAATCCCCAGCTGTTCCAACTAAATAAGATCGATAACGGGTTAACTGACGTAAGGAGAACATTTCTTCATTCGCTAAAGCAGTATCTTCAAATGATCCGTAACGAATAAGGTCGGCAATTAGTACGGAATCGATGATGTCAGTCTTACGTTTTCGTATTTCAGTACCTTTTCTCCAGCCATCTGTCTGAATAGGATTGATGACATGGACAAAATAATCGGCATCATCTAGGAAGGAAAAAAGAGCGAGCCAATAATGTCCCGTCGCTTCCATTCCCGTAAGAAAATGGGAGGGGTTGTCTGAAATAGTACGTAAACGAGTGAGTAGTGCGTGTCCGCCTTCTAAAGTGTTAGGAAAAGAAAAGCCTTTTAATACTATTTTTCCTGTATCATCCATAACAGAAGCAACATGAGTACGCTTGCCAATATCAATACCAAGATAAAACATAGCTTCACCTTTTTCTTTACCTATTTGGATTGAATGCCACTCATCTGAAAAGCGTCACTACCTTGTGCTAAATACGGAGTAAGGCAAAGTGCCTTCAACATCTAACTCATTCGTAATCAGCTTAACAGAGAGAGGGATCAGTCTTTCGATAACGAGCTCGTCGGCTCAAGGAGGACACGATCAACCTCTCAATCCATTAAATATATTTTCTCAAATAATTGAGGAAATACCAAATAAGAAATGACATAGGTTCATAAGGTTTTCCTTTTACAGTCGGAAGACTAAAACCTTAAATATAATATACAAGGCGGAAAATGTCAGATTAAATGTAACAACTGGACTATAGCAGCTGAGATAAAGGAACCACAGAGAGGAGCGAACCGGTGGGAGGCTTATCGTGAGGCGCTTTCGGGAACGATTACACGCCCATTTTTCGTATAAAAAAAGTGCAGCTAATCCTTAGCTGCACATGTTGTCTTTTGCGTATATCTAAATTTCATTTGGATGGGAATGTTCATCACCCTTTAATAGCAGGATAAATGGGATGAAGACATGAAAGATATAGCAAAAAAGACATCTCAGGTTAGATGGCGGATGATGGCAGTGGAATTATCTGCACTATTCATTCCGCACTTGTTACACAATAGATAACAGAACTATCAATTGTGCGTTGTGATCTAATTGTAGTATAACAAAAAGAAAAAATCAACACTTTGTATTAGTACAATTTCAAAAAATTGAGTTATCACTATATTTCATCTATACTAAAATCAGTTTAAAGAAAGGGGCTTAACCGAATGAAATTTATAGATAATAAGGGAATTACAGATCCATATATTAATTTAGCGATAGAAGAATATGTGCTCAAGCATTTTGGTGAGGAAGATACGTATCTATTGTTCTATATAAACGGACCATCCATTATTATTGGCAAAAATCAGAATACCATTGAGGAAATTAATACTGACTATGTTGAAGCAGAAGGAATTAAAGTGGTGCGACGCTTATCAGGCGGTGGTGCCGTTTATCATGATGAAGGTAACTTGAATTTCAGTTTTATTACCAAAGATGATGGAGACAGCTTCCATAACTTCGCGAAATTTACGGAGCCGGTAGTAGAGTCTTTGCGTAAGTTAGGTGTGCCGGCAGAGTTAAAAGGACGTAATGACTTAGTTGCCGATGGCCGCAAGATTTCAGGAAACGCTCAATTTACGACAAGAGGCCGGATGTTTAGTCATGGTACACTTATGTATGATTCCGAAATCGAGAATGTTGTGCGTTCGCTTAATGTCAAAACAGAGAAAATTCAATCAAAAGGAATTAAATCGATTCGCAGCCGGGTGGCAAATATTTCGGAATTTATGGAAGAGAAGCTTTCTATGGAAGCATTTAAGGAGCATATTTTGAAGTACATCTTTGATGTGGACAAAGTAGAAGAGGTACCACAATATGTATTGACAGATGAAGACTGGGCCAATATCCACCAACTATCAGAAGAACGTTATCAACAATGGAGCTGGAACTATGGGAAGTCCCCTGCCTTCAATCTCCAACACAGTCACAAATTCGACAGCGGGCTAGTAGATATTCGTTTAGATGTTCAAAAAGGTATGATCGAACATTGTACCATTTATGGTGATTTCTTTGGTGTTGGAGATGTAAAAGAACTAGAGGAAGCCTTACAAGGAGTTCGTTATGACCGGGCAGCGATTGCTGAGGCCGTTCAAGATATAGATATCTCTCATTACTTAGGTAAAATTGGTAAAGAAGAATTCCTCAGCCTTATCTATTAAGTAAATAACCTCTTATCTGTTGTGGGTAAGGGGTTTTCTCATATAAAGTGATGTTCACAAACACTGACTCCGTGCTTGCACCTGATTCATTTACACAAAGTTATTAAGAAACGCACAACTGCACAAATACGTAGGGCAACTAGAATTTTTATGGATAGAGCGGTATCTGATAAGAGATACTGGTTTGGAACACGCACTATAAGGAAAGTAATCCCCTGAATTCATGTTAGCGAAAATAAAATCGAGGTGCATGATGAAAAAAATACTAGTCGCTTATATCAGTTATCTAGCAGTCCTATTTGGCTATTTTTATTTCTTGTATCCGCTTGTTTCTTTTGGCGACAGCCGTTATGGCGCCTTAGCTCACGCCTTTTTCTTTGCAATGTGGCCGTTGCAGCTGCTTCTGCTCTATGTCCTGTGGCAGAAAACTGCGCTGATTCAGCATTTAGAAGCGATGCCATCCGCTGCAAAAAAGCTGGCACTGTATACCTTATTATTAGTGAGCCTAAACTATCTGGTGCATTTTCCTTTCCGGTTTATTTGGTATTGGATAGGTGTACATGAGGGAATTCGGACACAGTCTGTTAGCTCTTGGCTGATAGATGGGTGGTTATCCAGCCTCTTACTAGGGATTGCCTTGTTTGTTATGCTAGCAGTGACAAGGTTTATTTTAAAGCGAATTCCGCGCTGGTGGGGACTGATTGTCTGGGTATTAGCTGTACCAGTTGTACTATTTATTACTTTTATTCAGCCAGTTTGGATTGATCCCTTATTTGATGACTTTCAGCCTTTGGAACAAGGAGAACTACGGACAGAATTGGAAAACTTAACTGCTGCAGCTGGTATGGAAGATGTCACATTGTTAATGGTAAATAAAAGTGAAAAGGTGACAACCTATAATGCCTATGTCAATGGCATCTTTGACCACATGCGGATTGTTTTGTGGGATACAATGATTCAAGGAATGAATACCGACGAAATTCTCTATATTATGGCTCATGAAATGGCTCATTATTTATTTCATCATATGTACTGGGGAGTCGGGCTTTATTTATTGTTGAGTCTAGCGGTTTTACTCGGATTACAGCGGTGGACAAAAAATTGGCGACAGCCGCATAGCCTTGTTGCAATGACGAAATTATTGACAATTGTCATAGCCATATTGCTGCTTGTTTCGCCAATCGAATTATGGGTTTCGCGCCAAATGGAAAACCAGGCCGACGATTATGCGATCACACATACCGAAAATCTAGAACCTGCCTTAACCAGCTACATACAGCTGGCTGAACAATCAAAAGCAGATATCAAACCGGCTCCATGGATTGTCTTCTTTCGTTCCAGCCACCCATCGCTTGCTGACCGGATCGAACGCGTCCAAAAAGAAATCGAAGCACGTGAAACAAATGCTGCACCTGATTCGTAAAAGTTAGTAGAGGTGATCAGAATGGAAGAACTTTATCAGCAAATCGTACAAGCTCAAGGAGATAAACGGAAGCTGCAACGTCTAAATCAAGAGCGAAAACAATTAACACTGGAATTAGAAAAACTAGAAAGACAGAAAAAGGCTCTCTATCAACAACTTCAAGCAGAAAAAATTGATGTAGAGAAATTGGAATCCATTAGTCTCGTCAATCTTTTTTATTCCATTATCGGACAAAAAACCGAAAAATTGGATCAAGAAAAGCAAGAGTTGGCAAAAGCCCAATTAAGTTATCAAGAAGCCAAAGAATCAGTGGCAGATATTGCGGAAGATATCAAGAAATTAGAGCAACAGATACAAGCCCTTGGTGAGCCTGATTTGCGCTATCACTCCTTATTACAAGAAAAATATCACCGCTTGCTAGATATGGATCATGAAAGCGGGCAGGAAGCTTTGGCTATCTTAGAACAAATAGGTAATCTAAGAGATGAGAAAACAGAAATTGCCGAGGCAAGCGATGCGGGAGAGAAAGTGAAGGACAAACTAGAAGAAGCACAGACTTCATTAGCAAAAGCCAAGAATTGGGGAACTGCAGATATGCTTGGAGGAGGCATGATAACGACCTCACTAAAGCACGGACATATGGATGACGCCAAGCAAGCAACTCATGAGGCGCAAAGATTACTGCGTAAATTCTCTTATGAATTAAATGATATCGGCAGGTCCTTTCAAACAAGTATCGATATATCGGGCGGTCTCACCTTTGCTGATTATTTCTTTGATGGATTGATTGTTGACTGGTTTGTACAAGATAAAATCCAACGATCGGCAGAACAAGTAGACGAAATGTCCAGAAAGGTAGAGCAGACACTGGCACAGTTGGAGGAAATCAACCAAGAGGTGAATCAACTAACCGAAGATGCCTATAAGCAATGGGAGCAAATTATTTATCACGCTTCTTAGTATACCATTTTTTCGCATGCAGAGATGTACAGACAGGCACCTAATCTCGAAAACATTTTTTTCGTTCCTGCAAGCAAAAAGCAGAGTAGTCCGTTACTCTGCTAAAAAATCCAATATTTGTTTGACAGCTGCCTCGCCCTGATCTATACAGTCTGGAATTCCAATGCCTTTATAAGGGCTTCCTGCTACAAACACGCCTGGCAGCTCTTTCTTCAGATTGGCTTCTAACTGCTCAACCATTTGTTTATGGTGCACGTTATATTGCGGCATCGCGTCTTTCCAGCGTGACACCACAGAAAATAAGGGATCCCCTTCGATATTCATAATCTTCTTTAGATCATGCAAAACAATTTCTTCTAATGCTTCATCCGAGAGATCGACCACATCCTCATCTCCTGGCCGGCCTACATAACAACGCAGTAAGGCTTTTCCTGCAGGTGTGGTTGTTTTCGGCCATTTCTTATGTGTCCAAGTACAAGCCGTAATGCGGTAGTTGCTATTACGTGATACAACAAAGCCGGTACCGTCTATATCATCTTTCACAGCCGATAAATCGAAAGCCAGCGCTACATTTGCTACAGAAGTAGCCTTCATATTAGGCAGATCAGCGGCAAATTCAAAGGGCTTCAGCAGTTTTTTCATAACGCCATGTGGTGTAGCTATTAATACGACATCTGCTGTCAAAACAGTTCCTTTTTTGGTATGCAGCTGATAGTGTGAACCTTTTTTTTCTATGGTCTCTACTATTTTATTAGTTTGAACTACTTCATCTGACAACTTTGCCGCAATGGCCTCGACCAATGATTCTAATCCGCCATCTAAGCTATAGAACATACTTTTCTTCTTGCCTGCAGTTGAAGGCTGAGCAGGCATTGTCTTACGCAATCCACGAATAAGACTTCCATGTTGCTGCTCCAATTGATAGAAATTAGGAAATGTCGCCATTAGGCTTAGATCATCAATATCACCAGCGTAAATCCCTGATAATAAAGGTTCAATCAGGTTCTCCACTACCTCATCCCCTACTCGGCGTCTGAAAAACTTTCCAAGTGACTGATCATCAGCGGCTTCTCCCTTAGGCTTGATAAAGTCCATACCGGCACGCAGCTTTCCTGATAAGCTAAACAAATCTGATTTCAGAAAAGGACGGACACGTGTAGGAATCCCCATAAAAGAGCTTTGAGGCATATGATGCAGTTTCTCACCCGCTAAAATATAGGACGTGCCTGTACCATTCTTAACCAGCTTATCACCAATACCTACTTCTCGTGCCAGACGCTCAGCAGACTGTTTGCGAATCAGAAACGAATCAGGTCCGCGTTCAATCATAAAGCCATCACGTCGTTCTGTTTGGATTTTACCGCCTAGCCGATTACCTGCTTCCAACAGACGGACTTGATAGTCTAGGTTAGCTTCTTTGATCTGTTTCTCTAAATAATAAGCAGCTGTCAAGCCTGTAATACCGCCGCCTATAATCGTGATCGTTCTCATGATTGTTCATCATCACTTTGGTACTTGTCAATGATAATCTCAGCCAAAGTATGAATAAAAGCTGGTGCAACATTTGGCATTGGCGGGCGGTAGTAATCTGTCCCCAGCTCTTCACATACCACTTTACACTCATAATCATTATCATATAATACTTCTAAATGATCTGCGACAAAACCTACTGGTGCATAAACAAATGAACGATAGCCTTTTTGTTCAAATAAGTCCCTTGTTAGGTCTTGAACATCTGGGCCCAGCCATGGATCAGGAGTATTTCCCTCACTCTGCCAGCCGATTTCTACATGTTCAATGCCAGTCTTCTCTTGGATGCTTGCTGCTGTTTCTTCCAGCTGCTTTGGATAAGGATCACCGTTTTGCAGAATTTTCTCTGGCAAGCTGTGAGCAGAGACAACCAAGACGGCCTTCTCCTTATCTTCAATCTTTTGAAATTCCTGTGTAATCACATCGGCCCAATAGTTGATGAATCCTTCTGCCTGATACCAGCTTTCCACTGATTTTAAGGTGATTCCATGCTTCACTGCTTCTTCTTGAGCCCGTCCATTATAAGATTTAACACTGAAGGTAGAATAGTGAGGTGCCAATACAATGGAGACAGCTTCTGTAATACCGTCCTTTGCCATTTGTTCGACAGCCTCTTCCACAAAGGGTTCAATATGCTTTAATCCCAGGTAGTGTACAAACTCTACATGATCTTGCAGTTGATTTGCCCGCTTTTCCATTGCTTCTGCCTGTTCTTTCGTAATACGTGCAAGAGGCGAGATGCCTCCAATTGCTTGATAGCGTGCAGTTAGATCGTCTAGCATCTCCTGTGATGGTTTACGGCCATGACGGATATGTGTATAATATCGTTCAATATCTGCCTCTTCATATGGCGTTCCGTAAGCCATCACAAGCAGACCTACTTTTTTCTTTGTCACGATGAAACATCCCTTTCCTGCTAGAGGATGTTCAAAAAGTCCGCTAAAAGTGACACATCGAATGTCGGCGTTGATAATAGGGAACTTCTACTAAAACCGCCCCCCATCATGTGGACAACGCAGAAGTCAACACATCCTGTACAAGTCCGTTACTCAAAGCTGCGCCGCCTCCTCGAACTTTTCGACGTACAGGACGTACTAGTGCAGGCGTTATGACAGGATGTTATGGGTTTAGCCTGCCGACACACACAACGTACTAGTATCGGTGTTGCAACACGATGTTGCGAACTTAACCTATGATGGTCCTTTTTGTCTGACTTTTTGAACACACACTGCTAGTTAAATATATGTTACTCCATAGTACTATGTTTTTCCTGCTCGTAACCTCTATCATGATCGATTATTTTTGTGAATATTCATGAATAAAGGCAGTTAGTTTTTGTAAACGTTCTGGACTGATTTCCGGTACTACGCCATGTCCCAAGTTAAACACATGACCTGGCTGTTCCTTTCCTTGCTCAATAATCTGTTTCGTTCTTTCTATGGCCACGTCCCAATCCGATAATAAGAACGCTGGATCCAGATTACCTTGTAAAGCCTTTGTTACTCCTAATGCACGTGCCTCTTTGATTGATAAACGCCAGTCTAATCCAATAACATCCACGGGCAGGTCATTCCATTCTTTAATTAGATGACTAGCACCTACGCCAAACATAATAAGCGGTACATTAGTGTCGCGTAATTCGCTAAAAATCCGCTGCATTACTGGTTTTATGTAAGTTCTGTAGTCGGCAGCATTTAATGCCCCTACCCATGAATCAAAGATTTGAATAGCTTGGGCCCCTGCCTTCACCTGTGCCTTTACATAAGTAATCGTCATATCTGCCAGTTTATCCATTAAAGCAAACCAGGCTTTTGAATCACTATACATTAACCCTTTTGTCTTATGATAGTTCTTCGAAGGGCCGCCTTCAACCATGTAACTTGCTATAGTAAATGGCGCTCCACTAAAACCAATAAGCGGTACATTCAGCTGTTCTTTTGTTAATAAACGAATGGTCTCTAAGACGTAAGGAACATCACTTTCCGGGTCTATCGTCCCCAGTTTGTCAATGTCACGGAACGACCGAACTGGATTATCAATCACAGGTCCGATCCCTGCCTTGATATCCACATCCACTCCAATTGCCGGCAGGGGTGACATAATGTCTTTGTATAATACCGCTGCGTCTACATTGTACATCTCTACAGGTAACCTTGTCACATAAGCACATAATTCTGGCTGATGTGTAATTTCAAATAAAGAGTACTTCTTTTTTAATTCCCGATACTCTTTTTGTGACCTGCCTGCCTGGCGCATATACCAGACCGGTGTGTAATCTGTTGCTTCCCCTCGAAAGGCCTTCAAAATCGTGTCATTAAATTTCGTCATCTGCTTCACCCTTTTTTATATTCCCATTTTAACTATAGAAGGTTTATCTGAATCTGTATAGTCTTTTAGCAAACGTTCAATAAATTGTAATAATTATAACTAAAAAATAATTGTAATTTACAACCAAGCTATTGTCAATCTAATAGTGCGTGTTCAAAAAGACCGATGAAGATCCTTTTTATCGGCCTTTTTGAACAACCTCTACAATGCAGCAATGTTAGACGGCTCTCCGGTTTGATCACTTAAAGGATTATAAGGTACCACATAATATTCCTTTGTCTGAAACAGAGGAATCGGGCTGATTGTGTATGTCCCTTCCCCTTCCACTTCACCAACTAGCTCATCCTCTTGGTCATTGCGCTCATAGACACGATATACTACACGACTATCTTCTGCAGCTGTCCATGTTAGCTCTACTTGTAATAAGGAAAAACCACCAATGCCTATCTTAGCATCTACATCATCAATTGTTGGCAGACGAATGGGATCCGGGAGATCCTCAACATCCTCCGGCACCTCAAATTCCTCAGTTAATGGTGTTAGTTTATCCATTTCAGTAAGAATGGACTTGGTTAGTTGTACGGCTGACTCCGAACCAGTTGTTAAATAATTATCTGCTGTTGCTTGATCATATCCTATCCATGTGGCTGTTACATACTCAGGCGTAATCCCAGCAAACCATGCATCTTTTACTTCTCCAGGTACTTCCGGGTGTTGTGTTGATCCTGTCTTGCCAGCTAAAGCTTTCGTGTAATCACCAGAGGCAGCTGTCCCATCTGTCACAACAGCTTCAAGCATTTTTAACATATCCCAAGCAACTTGTGGCTGAAATACCGGCTTCGTTTGTATAGCGTCTCTTTCTACTTCCTCTTGTTTATTGTTATAGATCGCACGAATGCTCGAAGACTCCAACCATTCTCCATTATGAATAAATGGGCGGTAAGCTTCCGCCATCTGTATAGGAGTAACTCCTTGTTCTAGCCCTCCTAAGGCAATTGCTAAACCATTATCTTCTAACGTCATGTTCATCTTTGCTAACATGGATTTACTGTAGCCAATCCCTATTTGATCTAGCAGCCATACAGCCGGAGCATTCTTAGAGGTTCTGATGGCATCATACATGGTAACTTCTCCTTCAAATTGTCCATCAGGATTACCTACTTGATAGCCGTCATAACTCATGTCTTGGTCTGGGAGCAGCCCGTACGGCTGGTAGTCCCCCTGTTCTAAAGCCGGGGCATATACGGCAATTGGTTTGATAATCGATCCCGGCTGTTTCCTTGTTAACAAATGATTAGTATCCCCCAATTGAAACTGGCGATCTGCGATTAATACCTTGAGAGCGCCTGTTTCCTGATTCATCAAGACAAAACTGCTGTCCATCTCCTGATTAGAACCAGAGAAAAAGCGATGATCCTGCATTTGCTGATAAGCTATCCGCTGCATCTCTGGGTCTACATGCACTTCTATCGTATACCCTCCGCGTTTTAAAGATTCACGGCTCAAATGATATTTTTGCTCCGCTTCCTCTAATACATAAGCCAAGTAGTCATCCAGCCATGGATCACGTTCTTCAGGTTGGTCTGTCACTTTTACATCTTTTGCTTCCAATTCCAACAGTTTTTCTGTTGAAATCTCACCAACATTCGCTAATTGCTGCAGCACTATATTCCGTCGTTCTTTGGCCAGCTCGATATCATGATGAGGAGAATAACTATTCGGTGCCTTTACCATTGCGGCCAACAAGGCCCCCTCATCAATAGTAAGCTCCTCAATTGGTTTATTAAAAAAATACTCCGCTGCAGTTCCTACTCCATAAATGCCGTGGGCCAAGTAAATCTCATTTAAATAAAGTTCTAAAATATCTGATTTGGTATAATTACGCTCCAAATAAATTGAAGCCATCACTTCTTTTGTCTTACGCATCCAAGATTTATCATTCTCCAGAAATAAGTTTTTGGCTAATTGCTGAGTGATGGTGCTGCCCCCTTCTACTTTCTGCATCGCTAATATATCGCGATAAATGGCTCGAGCCACAGCTGGAAACGAGATCCCGGCATGATCATAAAAGCGTTGATCCTCTACTGCCAAAAAGGCTTGCTGTACATGTTCAGGGATTTGATTTATCGTGACATACTTCCTATTCTCCGTGTATAATTCACCTAAGATAGTTCCATCTTCTGCAACAACGGTGGAAGTAGTGGGAAGAATGACGGCTTTTTCGTCAAATACAAATCGTCCACCAAAAATGATAAACAAATAACCAAGAATTGAGATAAGAAACATGGAAGCAAATATAATGGAGATCCATCTGTATCGCTTCATTGTCTGTAAACAGCTAATCCCAAACTGTTTCAGTTTTTCTTTATCCATACCATTCACCGCCTTTCTCAGCAAACTTGTCACCAATAGGTTATGCCAAAAACCTTTCATTATTTGCAAAACAACTTAAATATATCATTTTGATTACATTCTTTAAAATTAGACAACAGTCTTATTTTAGCACAGAATAGTGGTAAGCGACGAATAATTTAGCCTCTGTTATGGTATGCTGATGATAATCAAGGCTTCGAGGATGTTACCGTCTGTTATCCTTACTTATACTACCTCCAGAACTGGAAGTGAAGGCTAACGGACATTTGTACCGGGGATAAAATAAAAAGAGGGAGTGGATGAATTTGAAGGCTTATATGACAAACGGAACATTTGCGTATCTAGAAGAGATGCAAGAAAAACATGTCATTTCTCCTTTTCTTCTACTGGAAAATGACATCAAGACGGTTGCCTATTATGAGGATGAAAAACCTAGTGTGTTCACGGAAAGCAGAGATTATCAAATTATTGCAAAGCAAGGCAGCTTAGAAGAGCAAGGCTATGCCAGTCTGTCATTCATTCCGGTCACAACCGAAGGCTTGCCTATTTTTGAATCGGAGTATAAAAAAGTGATTCAACAGTTCTCCTCTGTTGTTGCAGCTCGTTTATTACGTCCTATGCAGGGAAATATCTATGTCATCTTATTGGAATGGACAGATCTGCAAGACTATCATAAATGGCAGGCAGACTCTCCTTTACCCACAAAGAAAAACCGACCTTATCTAAATGGGCCTGCCTATAATGAAATCTTCCAAGTCGGCAGACAGGAAGAGGAGGACACGAATGAAGGCTAATAGAAACATCAAGGGACAGACCCATTACGGACCTGTCCCTTGATGTTTCTATGCAAATAAATTCTATTTATACATGGATCAAAGGCGAGCAGTTTTTCCACAGCCTTTTTAGGATTCACCCAACACTTCTTGATTAAAGAAATCAGTGAAATTAGTTTGCGGCTGTTCACCGACAAGTCTTGCTGTCTCTTCGCCATTGCTGTAATGAACAATAGTTGGTGTTCTTTCTATCGCAAACGTATCCCAAGCCGCATTGAATTCTAGCAAGTTTAATTTCACCAAATCTATCCCCATATCTTCAGTCATCGGCACCACAGTTGGTGTCACACGCTGACAATGAACACAAGTAGGACTGTAGAAATAAACAGTCACATCTTCACCAGCTTCTATCCTCTCTTCTAAATCTTCTGGTAAAATCTGATTTTGATATAACGGATCTTCCAGCTGATCGATCGTCGCCTGATTTAAATTAGACTTATTATAGGGATTCTCTACCCCTTCTAGTTGTTTAGAATTTTGATAGTTTACCACAAATATAAGCGCTACAAACACAACAACTAGTATCGATATAAATATAATTACTTTCTTCACACTAAGCTCTCCTTTGCTTCACAATAAGATAAATATGAATAATCGAAATCACAAGAAAGGCAATCAACGCTTGAAATGGAATCGTGACAAAGCCAAGAAAGTTAACATAAGTAGTGGTACAAGGGATGACTCCACATGCATCACCTGCCGCTTGTAAACTCGGTACCTTCTGAATAGCATAATGATACGCAGATACAAATACGCCTATCCCACTAAGAATAAGGCCTGGAAAGGCATATCGAATATCTTTCTTATATAATGCATAACCATAAATAGCGACTAGTGGATACATCAAAATACGTTGAAACCAACATAGTTCACAAGGGATAAACTTCATTACTTCTGAATAAAACAGACTGCCTGCCATGGCCACTGCACTTTGGGCCCATATTACAAATAACAGTATCTCTGATCGCTTGTCCATCTTCGTTCTATTCCCCTTTCATATTTATTATACATAACTGCCTTTGAAACACAAACACTCCGCCTGTATAGGATGGGTAGTCGTCGACATCAAGACCTCTCCATGATAGAGGAAGATAATACACAGGTAAAGATTTTTTTCTTATAGGCAGAGAAAAAGGCGGGAGATATCAACATACATCGTCAATGAACAGCTACCTATTTCCACTCCCTTGCTTGGCTTACTCTATCTTTGTGACATTCCTGTGACACTAATTTTGTCCAATTCAAACAGCTAGCCGAAATAACAATATACGTTATGAGGGACTTAACATTACCCCCTATAATCATTGTTTCCATACATACCTGAATAAAATTAAGATTACGTTAGTGTAATAGAGTTAGGATTTATTCCAACACCGTCTAGCGATTATGCTATAATAAAAGGAAACAATCGCAATGGGGTGATGAGATGGAAGATATACTTTTTGCAGAAATTGAGGCGCTCTATGAAGAGATGGTAAAGACAAGACGGTTCTTACACCAATACCCCGAGCTGTCCTTTCAAGAAACGAAAACATCCGCCTTTATTCAAGAACAATATCAATTATTAGATATACCATTCCAAGCTAATGTAGGTGGAAATGGCGTGGTTGCTACATTAACAGGTTCTAAGCCCGGGAAGACGGTAGCACTGCGGGCTGACTTTGATGCCCTGCCTATTCAAGATGACAAAGACGTACCCTATAAATCAAAATATCCAAATGTAATGCATGCCTGCGGACATGATGGTCACACAGCTGTCTTGTTGGCAATTGCGAATGCATTAAAAAAACATCAAGATCAACTCGCAGGCCAGGTTGTCTTTATCCATCAACATGCCGAAGAAGTAGCTCCTGGCGGGGCTAAACCCATAATAGAATCTGGTATTTTAGATAATGTAGATGTAGTATATGGAACACACTTATGGACTAGTACGCCATATGGCGTGATTGAGACTGCCCCTGGGAATTTTATGGCTGCTGCTGACCGTTTTGTGATTAAGCTTAAAGGAGCAGGCGGACATGGTGCTATCCCCCATCAAACCAAAGATCCGATTGTTGCTGGATCGCAGCTTACAGTCAGCCTGCAGCAAATTGTGAGTCGACGCGTTGACCCTCTAGAGACAGCAGTAGTCTCGATTGGTAAGTTTCATGCCGGTAATGCCTATAATGTTATTCCAGAAACAGGGCACTTGGAGGGAACTGTACGTACCTTTAATCCGGATATACAGCAGTTCATTCGTGAAGAAATAGAAACCATTACTCGCGGTGTTTGTTTGGCAAATGGGATGGACTATACATATGATTATCTATACGGGTATCCACCGGTTGTCAATCATCAGCCATATGCAGAGAAAATCTTGCAGGCGGCTCAGCAAATAAAAGAAGTGGATAAGGTGCAAATGATAAAGCCAAGCATGACTGGTGAAGATTTTGCTTATTATCTGCAAGAAAAGCCGGGAGCCTTCTTTTTTACCGGAGCCCAAATAGACAATGGTTTTGTCCCACATCACCATCCATTGTTCGATTTTGATGAACGAGCTATGATGATTGCCGCCAAAACATTAATAGCTGCCACTTTAAATGAAAATAAATAATAGCTCGAATAGGCAAAAGCTGTCCTCATACTTGGACAGCTTTTGCTTATTGCGCATTCATTTTCTTCTGAAGATAACCAGGAACTATCATCCAAATAAACAACAGGGCAATCACTACTAAGCAAACAGCGGCCAGCCACTCTCCCATCACTAATAACAAGATGATAAATAAAGCAGCTGCAACTAAAGTAAGCCGCTGCATCCAGCTAATAAAAGCCTGAGCTCGAGCTTGTAAAGAGATCGGGTACAAATCCAGCCAGACAATGGTAACATGATGTTTCCAAAGTGGGGCGACTTGCAAAAAGATCATATATACAAACAAGATGGCAAAGATTAATTTCAGCCATTGATTAGGGATAAAATAAACCAGTAAGCCCCCAATGACCAGTAACCGGAAGTATATTCCCAGATACTCCCCACTCCGAACAGTAGTGATGCGGTATAAATAAGCATAGACATCCTTTTGTGTAAACGTCAGCGGCTTAATTAGTAGACGTACAAGCAGATGGCGCTTTTTGACTTCTGTCTCCATATGCGGGACATCGGTAAACATATTAGCTAAACGATAAAACTGGCGCATTCTCCGGTAGTCATTCTCGATTAACAAATCCCAATTAAGACTGGGATTCCTTCTGCCGACCATCACATTCACCCCGAATAGAATCACCAATAATACCGTAACCACCAATAAAAACACCATTGCTTGGACAACATAAAAATAGACCAGAGTAATGACTAAAGCACTGCGGACAATTTGATCGATAAGACGCAACTGCTGGTCACGTATCTTCAGCATCGACCAGTTGGCAAGCAGGCTCCATGCTTTAATCACTAACAAGGCAAGAAACAGCCATATAAAGGAACTGTCTGGGAACACTTCCATATACAAAGGCGCAACGGCTACAATCGCAATCACAAACAAATACAGCTGCGAAATAAAACTGTATACCAGTGTACGCCGGAAATAGTCATGCATCTGATGTTCTGCCGGAATTAAAAAAACAATATCAGCCCTCTTTAATAATGTTTGAATCGGGCTGTACACGGCAGCTAGTCCAAGGATAAAAGCAATTACCCAGCCAGATGGGAAATATGCTGGGATATCTTCTAAGAACCGCTGATAATAGACCGCCGTGGCGGAAATAATAAACATCATCGCAATCACAAAATGTCCTGTCAATATATAACGCAAATAGCGGCTCAGCTCTTTAAAATGAGCAGAAAGTCGATCCATAAACATTTTCCGCACATCAAGCATATTGATCCGCCTCTTTCGTCAATTGAATATACAGGTCGTCCAGTGTTGCCTGTGGTCGATCGAACGTTTCTCGTAATTCCTCTAAAGTGCCATAGGCTCTAATCACACCATCATGAAGAATAACAAAACGATCACAATAACGCTCTGCCGTAGCTAGAATATGGGTAGACATTAATACACCTGCCCCCTGTTCCTTCATTTGATTCATTAATTGTAAATATGATTGAATACCAATCGGATCCAAACCGACAAAAGGTTCATCTACAATATATAAATCAGGCTCAACCAGAAAGGCACACATAATCATTACCTTTTGCCGCATCCCTTTTGAAAAATGGATCGGAAACCATTTCAGCTTTTTTTCCAGACGAAACTCTTTCAATAATGGTGTCACACGAGCTTGGTAGACATCTTCAGGCAGGTTATAGGCCATAGCCGTTAATCGCAAATGCTCTTCCAGTGTTAACTCATCATATAATACCGGCATCTCTGGAATATAAGAGAAATGCTGCCGGTAAGTATCTGGTGCTTCTTGAAACGTTTTCCCCTTGATGGCCACCGTACCTGCTTTTGCCTGCATGAGTCCAATCACATGCTTAATAGTTGTACTTTTCCCGGCTCCATTTAAACCAATCAATCCTACCACTTCGTTTGGCTGTACATCAAAAGAAATACCGTGTAATACATTTTTATGGGTATATCCACCCTCTAGATCTTTAATATGTAACAAAGGTTCCATCATCGCCACCCCTTTTATATTGTGAAGTATTCGCACTTTGACAAAATCAGATTTATATCGGTGAAGTTTTTTCCAGTTATAACTCACCGTTTTTCCAATTAACTTCATTGATTTTCTGTACACTTGAGCTGAGTATATGCGGTTGATTTAGATCGTAAAAAATCTCTTTACACTCTATTATGATCTACCATCCCTCATTATACCAAAAATATGATATAGATACTCAGAAGGATCCTCGGTTAGATGATAAAATTGTGATAATATTGTATAATAGAATTTATTATCAGAATTATTAAGGAGTTGCTGCTTTACAAAGCCCCTTGATAAAACCACATTAATCAAAGGAGCGATTAGGATGAGAACAGATGCTGACTGTATTTTTTGCAAAATTATAGCTGGAGACATCCCTTCTGCCAAAGTTTATGAAGACGATGACGTTTATGCCTTTCTTGATATCAGCCAGGTTACGAAGGGCCATACGTTAGTCATCCCAAAAGAACATACCAAAAATATCTATGAAACAGATGAAGCCATTGCAGCAGCGTTATTTGCTCGAGTACCGAAGATTGCCAATGCACTAAACCAGGCATTTCAGCCGGCCGGTATTAATATAGTTAATAATAATGAAGAATTTGCTGGTCAAACGGTTTTCCATCTCCATCTTCACCTGATTCCACGTTATGACAAAACCGATGGTTATCAAGCACAGTGGATTACCCACGAAAATCAGCATGACTTAGCAGCAATTGCTTCCGAAATCTCCACGAATCTCTAATTTTCAAAAATAGGGGTTTGATATTCGCCAAAAAAGAGAATGTTATATTTAGAAAGGAGTGTTTGTTATGATTAATACGAAATCGTTACTAATCGGCATATTAGCAGGCAGTGTAGTAGGTGCTGCTGCTACATTACTAAGCACACCAAAGGCTGGTAAAGAATTAAGATCAGATATGAAAGTAAAAGGCGAAGAAGCCATACGTTATATCGATCACTTAAAAACCGAAGGCGTAGACTTAAAAGATCAAATTACAAAGACCTCTAAAGAAGGTGCTGCCTTAATTAAAGACCTTGCCACCGATATTAAGGACTCTATTGAATCTTGGAAAAAGACAGTAGAACCGCATCAAAAGAACATTCAAAAATACTTAACGCAAATTGAAGAGAGCCTTAGAGAACTAGAGGAAAAAACAAAAACCCCAGAATAAACAAAGGTCAGCCTTTAGCGCTGACCTTTGTTTATTTGCCTATAAAATATAGCAGTAAGATTTATGAACGAAAAGTGAAACGGTCAGCCTCAGCGATTGCCTTGCTCTCCATATCTTTTATGGAGGTTATTTCTGAAATAGTTAATAATGGCAGTTTTTGAACACACTTTCCTTTTATAAAAAAGTGCCTACTCTAGTATCTGAATGATAGATACTGTTCAAATTGATTTTTTTTTGTTAAAGTAATGAGTGTGAGATGAAGGAGGGTATCTTAATGTTCGTGATTTTTTTATTTTTTTCTATATTTGTTTTATTTATTTTTAATTCGCTTACTCTAAGACTTTGTTTACAGACTGAAATGGGACAAGAGAAGCAATCCAACGTATTTCGCACCATTAATATTTTGATTACAATTTTATTGATTTCATCCTATGTGAATGTTACATATGCATAAAAATTAAGGAAAATTCATGTAATATAAATCTTTAGTATTTATTTGTGTATAATATGTGGTATATTATTGCAAGAGCTATAATAGATATTGTAAATGAATTAGGGGTGTATGAGAGATGAAAAAGTTATTAGTATCAGCAGCATTGGCAGCAGGCGTATTCACACTATCTGCCTGTTCTTCCGATGATCCGGAAACAATTGTAGAAACAGAGGTAGGCGATGTTTCCAAGGAAGAATTCTATCAAGAACTTAAAAGAGCTAACGGTAGTCCAGTACTTCAACAACTAGTGCTTAAAAAGGTGGTCACCGGTAACTTTGAGGTATCTGATGAAGAGGTAGATCAAGAAGTAGAGCAATACAAAGAAGAAGCAGGCGATCAGTGGGACTTTTTCCTAACACAAAACGGCTTTACAGATGAGGATGCTCTTAAAGAAGAGGTACGTTTTAATCTTGCGCAACAAAAAGCAGCTACGGAAGATGTAGAAGTAACTGATGAAGAAATTCAAGAGCGCTACGATAGAATGAGCACTAACCTGCAAGCTCGTCACATATTAGTGGAAGATGAAGAAACAGCTAATGAAGTGATTGAGAAATTAGATGACGGTGAAGATTTCGCTGAATTAGCCGAAGAGTACTCTACTGATCCAGGCAGTGCCAGCAATGGCGGTGACTTAGGGGAATTCGGTCCGGGACGAATGGTGCCAGAATTTGAAGATGCTGCTTATGCACTAGAAATAGATGAGATTAGTGAACCTGTCGAAACTACTCACGGTTTCCATGTCATTCAAGTAACTGATCGTGTCGAAAATGAAGATATTGAACCATTAGAAGATATCCAAGATCGACTGAGAAGAGAAATCGCTACTACCAAAGTAGATCAAGCGGCCTTCCAAACAAAAATTCAAGAAATGATGAAAGACGCCAATATCGATGTTAAACTTGATGAGTATGACGATTTATTTGTATTCGAAGAACCAGCTGAAGAAGAGGCTCCTGCCGAGGAGGAAACACCTGCTGAGGAAGAAGCACCTGCCGATGACACAGAAGAGGCTCCGGCTGATGAGGAAAATCAATCAGAGCAAGAAAATTCAGAAGAATCTGCAGAATAAACCACTACCCTATCTTCTTAAGAAGATAGGGTGTTTATGTTATGATAAAGGAGGAGTTGCAACTTATCTTCACATTAATGTCCATCCTTTCCCATCAGCTTGCTGTAGCTGAACTCGGGATTACATATGAGGTAACGCAACATGACACATCCACCCCAGCAAAAGGAAGTGAATAATATGATGAAGCCTTATTTCTATGAGATGATTACGATCGATTATCAGTTAACAGACGATCAGCTGCAATGGATTCAGCAGCAATTCCCTTCCCCTGCATTACCTAATGCTGTACAAGGGATCGATATCGAGCAATATTCGAAAGGTGACAGTGTCTCAGGACGCGTACTGTTAAATGATTTTGAAGTCAAAAAAACAAAAACAAATAAATCTTTTTTAAGATTATCTCTGGGCGATCAATCGGGAACGATCTCTGCTAAAATGTGGGATAACAACGGCGAAGTCGAGCAAATGCTCCCTATTCTGGAACAAGAAGGTGTCTTTGATGTCCGCGGTCAAGTAGACGTCTTTAATGGATTTAAGAGCCTGACCATCTATAACATGACGCCTGTTCAAGAATCTATCAATCCCTTTGATTTACTCGCCTTTACCAAACAGGATATCACAGCATTAAGCAATGAATTATTCGCCTATTTGCTTGAATTAGACCAGCCCTATCAAGATATAGCCCTGAAGGCAATGGAACAGCTATGGGAATCATTCCGTCTCTCCCCTGCTGCCAAAGGATTTCATCATAACTATCTTGGAGGATTATTGAAACATACAGTCGGACTCATGCGCTTCTGTCGCTATATCACTGTTCAATCTAATAACCCATTCCAGGCTATCATGAAATTAATACATAAAGTAGAGACACAGTATAAACAGGAGATCTGGGATACGCTAAAAGAAGATAACAGTTACCCAGCTTATGTTTGGAAAGATAGTATTGACCACCTTTATCATATGCTGCAAGGAATGGCTGAATATAAATTGGATTCGATCAATTATGGAGCACTGATGACTAGTATTCTCTACCACGATATTGGTAAATTAGCCGAATACGATTATGCTGGTAAATCCTTTGATATCTTTCATTTTCTTTTTCCTACGGCAACCTTTACAGAAGGAAAGCATAAACAAGCTGGTATTGCAATGGACCCTCTCGGTGTATCCATCGGGCATATTCCTTACGGTGTCTTAGTTTTGTCGAAAGTGATTGATAACTACCAGATTGCTGTCAGCATGGAAGATATTCACTTAATCGCTCATTGTATCCTATGCCACCATGGCTTACCTGAATGGGGCAGTGCCATTCGTAAACCGCAAAATTTAGAAGGATACATTATCCATATTGTCGATTATTTAGACAGCCGCTACGAAAATACCGAGGCAGACTCTGAAAAATAATACACGCTAACAACACGCGAAGCTGTCCTCCGCGTGTTGTTCTTATAGCTGGATAACAGAATGAGCCGTTGCATTAGCAGTAAAATAGATAATTTGGTGTTCCCTGCTTAATTCTTCCATTATTTCCAAGATAACAGCCTTACGACTGGGGTCGAAGTGAACAAAACCGTCATCAATCAAAAACGGTAATGCTATACGGTCAGTCATTATCTGACTTAAGGCGAAACGGATCGAAATATATAACTGATCCATTGTCGCCTGGGATAAATCAGTAACCTGAAATAGATAACCTGTCTTCGTTTCCACTGTCAATGTTTGATCTTCCATCATGCGCAGGTTGACGTAATGCCCAAGGGTTAAACGCTGAAAATAAACACTGGCCAACTCCAACACCTTTGGCAAATACTTTTTGGTATAATTCACCTTGGCCATCGACAATTTTCTAAATGCTACTTGATAAACTGTCCACTGTCTCACTTGCTCTTGTAGCTGATCTTGTTGTTGAGCTAAGCGATGCTGTTGAATCGATGTTTCTTCGTTTGCTTCCAGCATAGCTATCTTCGCTTTCTCATCACTTATTGCAGCCTGCTGCAATTTAATTTGTTCTTCTAACTCTATCAAAGATTGCTGCAGGGCTGTTCTTTGTTTTTGTAAGCTTTGTTCCTCCTCAAATTTCCCCTGGCTGATACATTGGATCATCTGTTGATCAAAGCTTACTCGCAGACTATCATAAAGACGTTCTTGCTGCTGTTTGAGTTGTACATACTCCTCAAACATTGCCGCCTTCTCCCAAAAGTCTGTTTCTGTTTTTGCTTGGGCTTCTGCTAATAAATGTTGCACCTCTTGTTGGTATGGTCGCTGTTCTTCTATAAGAAGGGCTAGCTGCTGCTCTATTGTTTGACATCTTTCCTTTAACTGCTTTTTTTGCTGTCTCTTCTGCTGTTCCTGCTTCAGTCGTTGGTCAAGTCCTTCTATGTTTTTTATCTCACTCATCGTTCGGATTACATCTGTTCTTTTTTTACGCAACTCCCTATTCTTATCTGCCAGTCCTTTTAATGACTTGAACTGTGGATATAATTTTGGCCAATAGGTAAAAGGAATAGCTGCTAAAAACGGGAATTCTGCCTTATAATCATTTATCCTCTGTTGTAACTGTGCTAATCTTTCCTCAATAAACGTAATTCGTTCATTCAGTTTCAATTCATCTATTTGATAGCGTTGGAGATCCTTTTCCAGTGCTTCTAATGCCGAATAAAGCTCATCCTGTTTTTGCAGTTGCTGATCTATTTCTCGGACCTTATCAGGTGTTAAATGAGAAACCGCAGACTCGTTAGCATCAGACTGCTGCCATTGTGTAATTGTCTTACCATATAACCTGAATGCCACATATTGTATCGTCGCTAACCCAATAATGATTCCTGACCAAATAAAGTCTGTCACAAAAAAGAGTATAAACGCACACAGCCAACCTATTCCCCCCACTATTAGCGATATTCGTAATTGTTTTTGATAGGTCTCCTGCCACTCTTGGAATTTCTCAATTTGCCTCTTCGTTTGTTCTGTACTCTGTGCCGTTTGTATTTGCTCTTGTAAGTGTTGTATATGTCCTTGATCGAGCTGTTGAGACATCAGGTGACGTTTCTTCTCTTTTAATTCTTTCCGCACACGGATAACCGATTGCTGGTCATTTAGCAAATACTGTTGTTCTACCTGTAATTTATCTAATTGATCCCTTAGATCGCTCCATTCATTTTCTAAATAAAAAGGCAACTCCAGTTCAGCTAATTCCTCTTCCGATATTCCAAGCTGTAAAGAGGCTAAAATGGTTGATATCTCTGCCTGATTATCTGCAATACGCTCTTCTAATTGCTGAACATGCTGCTGTTGTTCATAAAGGCGCTGCTGATCTGCAGCTGCCTTTTCCCATTCTGCCACCTGCTCTGCAGATACCAAGTTAATTTGACTAGTCTGTTCTTTGATATGTTCGATTTCCTTTCGCAACACTTGTACTTTACTCTGAATTGGGAGCAGTTTATCTTTCCATTCCTTTAAACGCTCGGCACCTGCTGTTGGAAAAGCAATCTCATCGGCATATCGTTTAAGCTGTGCACAGGTCAAATAATAATCATTGATCAATGAATAGTTGGTTAGTTGTTTTTCCAATTGTTTAAGCTCTTGTTCTTGAATACCTTTTTGCTGATGTAATTGCTGGAGATTGGCTTCTCCCTCTGCAATCGCATCCAGCTGACTCTGATAGGTCTGCTCCAAACGTTTTGCCTCTTGCAATTGTTGCTGGGTATCAGCTAATACCTGAAACTGCTGATTGATCAGTGGCTTCTTACCATATGGTTTAAATAAGGCATCCATTTCTTTATGCAGTTGCTTCTCCACTTGATAAATCCGATCAGACCCAGTCATCCCAATGGCAAGCAGCACCTCATGTAAAGCTTGGTTATCCAGATCTTGAATTTGCTGCAAATCATGGGCAGTGAACGCATAGATGGATCCATATTGATCCCGATCAAGCCCTTGAAGCTGGTTTTTTAACCAATACTCGTCTAATGACTGTCCATCACTGGTTGTGATCACGGCTTGTGATTGCTTTTGACGATATATCCGTTCAATTGTAACTGGTTCTTTGTCTAATCCAGAAATAATTAAGCGTCCGCCCAAGGTAGAACCTTTTCGCGGGACAAACCGTTCTAATGATTTTGGCTTTAAACCGAATAAAATATAGAGAATAAATTCTCTGATTGTAGATTTTCCTGCTTCATTATCACCAGCAATCTCCAGATATTTCTCCGATTGAAAAGAAAAGGATTTATCTACCCATTTGCCGAATCCATATATATCCACCTGTTCAATTCTCATCGCTTCACCTCCTATTCCCTTAGTAAACGATCCAATAAATGCCTAGCTTCTTCGTTAATAGCTGTTTGTTCGGCTTCTTCCCAATCCATCGTCCACTTTTTCCCTTCTGGGTGTGTGATCATTGTTTTCATCACTTCCGGCACCTCATTACCAGCAAACACAGCTTCTACTTCTTCCAAAAATCGTCCGCCAGTCTGTCCCCTTAACTGCGTCTTGGCAGGCCGCCATTTTAATCCAATCAAAAAGGTGTTTTCCGCTTGCTGATTCGCATAATCGATCATTTCCGTCACCTTTCCATCAAGAAACCAAGCTTCCTGATCAACTTGGACATCGAGACATTCTAATTGTAAAAAAACAGTATGCAGCTGCTCCCTGTTTATTTCCGTCATCATAAACTCGGCTAACCAATCTAGCTGATGATATTCTTTCAAAGAAATCTGTCTCTTTTCAAAAATAATTGGGGCAAGAGGAAGAAAATGAAGATCTGTGTCATGTTCAGACAGGGTAACTAAATAGCAGCCTTTCTCTCCTGTCTCTTTTATTGACCTGCCTTGCATATTGCCAGGATAAGCGATAACCGGATTGGTAGATAATATTTCGCGTTTATGAATATGACCAAGCGCCCAGTAATCAAAGCCCATCTCTCTTAAGCCCTGTAATTGAAAGGGGGCATATGCAGCATGTTCTGTTTTTCCTTTACTGCCATGTAATGTAGCAATATGCAGGCAGGAATCAGAGGTCTTCTTGTATTCCTTACTTTTATCTATGTAAATGGCACGTTGCTCGTAACTAAAGCCATATATTTGTGCTAGTAATTCACCTTCTTTATAAAAAGGCAGTGCCTGCACTTGTTCACTATCAAACCAATAGACATTCTCCGGATAATGATGAGGAAAAGATTGACCTTGCAAAAAATCATGATTAGCAAAGGACATGTAAACAGGAATATCATGTGCCTGCAGCTTGGTAAAGGCTTGACGCAAAGCCATATGTGCCTGCATACTCTGTTCTGCCTGATCAAAGATATCTCCTACCATCAACACAAAATCAACCTTATGCTCAATAGCTGCCTTTGTCAGATTGGCCAGTACGTGGAATGTACTTTGGCGGATATCTTCCAGCCTATCTGACGGTATATAGGTCAACCCTTTAAAAGGGCTGTCCAGATGCAGATCAGCACAGTGAATAAAGGATACTTGTTTCATTTGATCACTTCCTTTCCTTTATTGTACCAAAGCACACATAAGAATGCACGTTCGATACAAAGTAAAACTTCGTTGAGTGGGGTTTCGACGCATAAGGGTGTTAGGCAGACGTTGCGTCACGAGGTTGCGAACTCAGTCTGTTTCCTCCCTCCCCACTGAATGTTAGTTGAATCAATCAGGCTCTGGATCTCCTATTTAGAGGTGACGTGTTCCCTTATTTCTTGAAGGTGGAGCCTTACAGCCAGTTACACTGCGATAAAATTCAAATCATTACAAGATTTTTTTACCCCTACCGCTTGCTGATGAGATAAAGCTTATCTTTACTCTTCACTGCCTCCAGACAGCTCTTTCGATCACATAGACCACCTATCTTTGCCCTTCAAAGATTATAGCTTTACCTTTAAAACAATAAAAAACTACCTCACCATCTATCCCGGTTGAGGTAGTTTTACAATTATTTTTTAGACAACTGTAAGGCCTTTTTGAAATCCTTCAAAGAAGTGGATGATCCATACATTAAGACACCACCGCGATAAATTTTGGCGCCCAGCCAAGCCAACACAAGGATAGATGCAACTAAGATTCCTATGCTGACGGCAATTTCCCAAAATGGAATATCCAGCAGACCTACGCGAAGAAACATGGTCATTGGTGCAAAGAATGGGATAAACGATGAAACCACAACCAATCCGGATTCTGGCATACCTAAGCCCATCATCGCAATAACAAACGCTGCAACGATTAATAAGGTGACTGGCATCATTAACTGCTGTACATCTTCGGTTCTGCTGACCAATGAACCTAACATAGCTGCCAAGGTAGCATATAAGAAATAGCCTAGGATAAAGAAGATAATCGCATATATAAATGTACCTGCACTCACTTCATTTAACCCTAGATCACTGAGCATACCATTCTCATCTTGTTGAACCAGCATGAAATAACCTGCTCCAAAGAGGAGTAACATTTGGGTTAAACCAGCTAAACCGATTCCTAGAATCTTGGCGAACATTTGACTGATTGGCGAAGAACTCGAGATCAAAATTTCCATGACACGGGATGTTTTCTCATTGGCAATATCCATGGCAATCATATTACCATAGGCAATAACTGCAAAATAGAGCAAGAATAAGATCACATAGACTAGCATGGTTGCTCCCATTCGCTCTTCTTCAGACTTTGCTGCTGTTCCTGAATCTCCTTCTGCTGACATCATTTCTTGATCAAATGCCACTGGTTCATACAAAGCAGCAAGCGTTCCTTCATCAATACCTGCCTGATTCATAACTTCCGCGACTTTGATTTGCTGTAATTGTGCGGTCAACATCCCTTCCGTCGCTTGATTTAAATTATCTGTACCATAGTAAGTTGCTTCAGGCAGTCCTTCCGCAGATTCTCTTATTTCTAATACACCCTGGAATTCTTCATTTAATACATCCGACTGGGCGTCTTCCAATGTTCCTTCATAGGATTCCAATGTTAACTCATCAGTGGTACTTTCTTGTAACAGCTGATAATAGCCTTCTTGTTCCGTAACAACAGCAATCTTATCTCCTTCTTCCTCTGAACCAAATGCGTCCACCAGAGAATCAATATTAGATAAAAGGAAAATAAACCCGATAAACAAGGCGGTTGTAATAATAAATGATTTGGATTTAATCTTCGAAGAAAAAGTATAAGAAAAAACAGTCCAAAACTTATTCATAAGACTCACCTGCTTTCTCAATAAAAATATCATTCAGGCTTGGCTCATCTAATTGAAATTTGCGAATGAAGCCTTTTCCGGTAATTTCTTGTAACACCGTTTGGGAGACTGCTTCATTCTCGATTTGACACAAGATACTATCCTGCAGATACTTCACCTTCACAACACCTGGGATTTTTTCCACAAAACCTAAGTCAAAATCGGCTTCAATTGCTAAGTTCTTCTTACCAAAAGAACGCTTAATTTCCCGTAAGTTTCCGTCAAGAATCGGTCTGCCATGCTGCATCATACATAAATGCTGGCAAAGCTCTTCGACATGCTCCATCCGGTGGGAGGAAAAAACAATCGATGTACCGGATTCTTTAAGATCCACTACCGCTTCCTTCAAAAGCTCTACATTAACAGGGTCCAGACCAGAAAACGGCTCATCCAAGATTAATAATTTAGGCTTATGTATCACTGCAGAAATAAATTGTATTTTTTGCTGGTTTCCTTTTGAAAGCTCTTCCACCTTTTTATCCAAATAGTGCGGTACTTTCAAGCGGTCTAACCAGGTAATCAATTCTGCTTCTGCTTGTTGCTTCTGCATCCCTCTTAACTTACCAAGATAAATCAATTGATCCTTTACTTTTAATTTCGGATAGAGTCCTCGCTCTTCTGGTAAATATCCAATCTCATCTGTCCTACTGTAGTCAATTTTTTGGTCATTCCAAGTTATAGTACCTGAAGTTTGGTCAATCAAATTTAAAATCATCCGAAAAGTTGTTGTCTTACCCGCACCGTTAGCACCTAGAAAACCAAAGATAGTATGATCTGGTATTTCTAATGATAAATGATCGACTGCCGTAAAACTGCCAAACTGCTTTGTTACATTTTCTAATTTCAACGTCAAATTTCCCACACTCCTTTCTTTTATTACATACGCAAAATGAAGTGAAAAGTTTCATAAAATTTCTTTATAGAGGTTGTTCAAAAAGTCCAATAAAAATGACGCATTGAATTTCTGCGTTGGCAATAGAGGAACTTCTACTAAAATCACCCACAGCGTGTGGGTAACGCAGAAGTCAACACTTCCTGTGTAAGTCCGCTACTCACGTATTAAAAGCATACGCTCCATTGCTCAAATCGGCGCCGCCTTGAACTTCTTGGTCCTTTTTATCGAACTTTTTGAACACGCACTTTTAGTCATTTCCCCTGAAATGCACTCATTAAACTTATTTATCCTCTCTGCTAGCAAGTTTACATTAAGATGACATAAAACAAGCGTCACAGTTTATCTGTAACGCTCGTCAACATGCTATATCCTCTTATTGTTGAGCACCATATAATTCTTCTAAAGGTTTCGTAATAATGCGGCTAATGTCGTTTATTAGTACATTGACACGTTGTTCTTGTTCCATCAATTTTGAAATTGTTTCATGCTGCTGTACAAGTTCAACTACTTGTTTCGCTTTTTCAATTTCTTCTTCTGTGATCTCGATACCTTGCATTTGTTTCTGCTGCAGTTCTAATTGTGTGTTACGGAAGTTATCGAACATTTGCTTAGAAGTTGCATCGTTCATGACTGTATCATAAGCAGACTTCAAATCCTGGAATTCTTCACTTTCTTGAATGGCTTTCTCTAAAGCATGTGCACTGTCATAAATGTTTGACATAAAATAAAATCCTCCTAAAAATTGTAGTGCTTCCATTTCATACATATGTCTCCTACATGTACTTTACCACTATAACAGACAATCAAAACACGATAAAGAGGATCGCTTGAATTAATCCAATTATTCCTCCTAACAGGGCACCCAAATATGTAATTAAGGTAAACTCCTTACGTGATATTGATAAAACCAATTCTTCAATCCGGCTGATTGGAAACTCAGCTACTTGGTTCTCCACCATCTCAGCCACTTTCATTTCTTGTAAAATCTTTGCCGTATTTCCTGACAAGCTCTCTAATAAACGCTGAACTACTCGCGGAATGACCTCTTGTTTGAATTGATCAGAGTAAGGGCGCAACATTTCCTGCAAAGGGGCAGAAAGCCATTTATTCACTGGCAATTGTGCTTTAATAATGCTATATAATACTTGTTGCGTGCTTTCTTTCTTTAATATGGGTTCAATAATCTGGACTTTTTCAGACCTTATGTCATGCCACTCCTTTTCTAATACTTCCCGCAGCCACGCCCTCCCGTCTGCAGATAACAGATAATCTGCGAGTAGTCGCTGGACTTTGCCAGCTAGTTCCTCTCCGCTAATCATCGACAAAATCATTTTTCCTGCAAATCCTTTGGAAGCGGCATAGCTCTGAATAATTAATTCCATTTTCTGTTTTGTCATATCACTGCTTAATAACAGGACTAGCTTTTCTCGTAACAGCTGTTCCATTTTTTTTAAGTCTTCCTGATTGATAATACGATCCAGCCACTGACTAATTGCCTCTTCTCTGTGTGTCTCTATCATGGCTTCCACCTGATCTACAATACGGTCAGCCAGTTGTGCCTGCAGGTGATCGCCGTCTATATTTACGTGTAAATGCTGTATAGTCGTCGATTGCTGCAGGAAGTTCTCCCACTCGTTGACTGCCTTTTGTTCCAGCTGCTGTTTTAACACAGGATCCTGCAGTTTGAGTTGGAGACTTTCCACAGTAAGCAAATGATTTACAACTAATTGTCCTAACTGTTTCGCTAATTGATCACGTCTTTTGGGAATCACACCAGGTGTAAAGGGAACCCGCCATTTACCAATATATTTCGGTTGATGGGGATGAAATAACATTTTAATGGCAAGATAGTTGGTTAAACCACCAATAAAAGCGCCAATGATAACCATCAACAAGATTGTCATCCAGATATCCAATTTATTCTTCCGCCTTTCTATAATGAATAGCCGCTTGATCCATGCATATAATGTAGCAATAAGTTAACAAGCATTACGATTAAATTTCTATCAGGACAGCCATAAGAGCCCTTCAGCTGGATCACCAAGGACGCTGATGTCTTTTTTTCTAAGTGCTTTTCGACAAATCGTATCCTGATGAAAAAAGAAGGTGTTGAACATCGAACATGTATATAAGGTGACCATATATGCCAGTGATAAGTACCGGATGATTATCCCGCAAACGGATTATTCATCTTTTCAGCCGGCCCGCTTCCTTCAACATAAAACTAAGCGTCTCCCTTATGATATATTAAGCCACCAAAAACAGGCAGATCAAATATATTTATCGTCCGCCCTGGCTTATCAGCTGCAAGTAAATGAAGCTGGCAAAATCATGATCTTAAAAGAAGACGAGTACGCTTCCATTTATCATCCATTTGCAGTTATGTTACATCAACATCCCAATCAATCAAAATGGGAAACACTGCTGCAGGAAATGGCAGAAACGGGCGAGGTGCTTGGTTTCAAGGTTATTTTTTTCACTGCCGATCAAGTCGACATCCAGCAAGATCAATTAACGGGACTCATCTGGAAAGATCAACAGTGGCAGTCCATAACTCTTGATATACCGCCTATAATTTATAACCGTCTGCCTAATCGCACCATAGAATCTCATCCATCTATTAAGCAGACAAAAAACTATTTGACTGCACATTCTATTATATTTAATCCTGATTTTTTTAACAAATGGAAAATATATGATCAGCTAATACAACGTCAGGACTTGTCTTATCTTTTACCAGAATGTATCTTCAAGCCTTCGTTTGAAACACTTGCACAAAAGTTGGAACAAAAGCCGGTCTACCTGTATAATCAGCAAAATCATCAAGCAGTATATATCGAAAGACACCAGGGATCATTTACAGCGACGATAGGTTCCAGCAAGCAAGATCGTTATCAAGCTTTAGAACAGCTGATAGCGGCTTATTTTCCTAAAGGGCTGAGTCATACGGTTTTACAAGAAGCAACTACATTTCATGAACCTTATACCATTCGTATCCATACCATTCATACAAGTGAATGGGAACTGGTTTTACAGTATGGAAAACATCACTTGGATGGAAACTTACAGCCAGTTACAGAAACAAAGATCCCTTCTTATCAACTGAAAAAGATGGCGAAGTGTGCCTTACAAGTTAGTGAAATACTAATAGATGAAGGTATAAGTGAACTAATGCTGGAATTTGTACTAGATAATGAACAGCGTATCTGGCTGCTGGATCTGTATGCCAAACCTAGCTGGGAGATCTTTATGAAGAACACATTCTCGCCGTTTGCTTCAGGTTATTTCCAAAAATTATTACAAGTTCAGGTTATCGACTAATTCCATGGATAGGTATCTGTCATGTTGTTTTTGATCAAGAAATATGTGTGAAGGAATAGGCAGTTGGAGGCTGTTTGCGTTTACCATTTCCAACTTATTCTGCTTGGGAAAGCCTTCTTTTGTCCCATTCTTTTTTTTATTTGTTATAATAGAATGGAGACTATCAATGAAAGAGGCCTAACTATGTTTGAGCAACTACAACAAATGTTTCCCAATATAATCATGATTTCGGATGAATCACCAGCTGAAGCTGGTGATTATAAATGGTACGTCACGGCAGATCATGAGATTGTGGGTATTCCAGAAGATGAATTATCTGAGCGCGAAATAGATCTGTTAGAACTATTTCTAACGCCGCATAAAGGCAATCAACTGCCAACTACTGAGCAGGAAAAATGGTGGATGAATGTTCTATTTCATCAAGAATCCTCGAAAAGCACAGCCGATCATCCTGTCTCTGCTTTTCACTTTGTCTATTTCTCATTATCAGAAGAATTAATTGACCCTGAATCCTTTCGGGAAGCCATTTATGGTTTATTCCCTAATCAAACACCGATCTTATGGGAAAATAGCCGGGAAGGTGTCATTATTCAGGAAGAAGCACATTCAATCGAAGACATGGTATCCTATGGTGAAATCATTGAAGTGCTGACATCCGATTTTTATATTAATATCAAGTTGTTTGTCAGTCCAACCTTACACGATATTCAGCAAGCACCTGCCTTTTATCAATGGATCAAGAAATGCTTCCATATTACGAAACAGCATAACCATGATGTTATGCCTTACATTCAGGCTATCCCTTACCTCTTCTTACATAATATCAGTTCAAAAGAGCGGCAGCTTATCCTAGACTCTATTCTATATCATGTAAAAGAAGAGGAAGAATTACTAAAAACGGTACAAGTGTTCCTAGAATCAAACTCCAATGCCACTCTAGCAGCCAAGAAAATGTATATGCACCGGAACAGTTTGCAGTATCGTGTCGATAAATTCATTGAAAAAACAGGCATCGATGTGAAACAGTTCGAGGGAGCGATTGCTGTTTACTTGTGCCTTATTTTGAAGTGGAATAAAAGTTAATTTGAAGACAGTGGGAAACAGCACCCGCTGTTTATCTATCCATATATTGAAAACGGTTAATGTTCGATCATGCAGACCTTTTTGACATGACAAGTACTTTTTTGTAACCGTGCACAAATAAAGCTTTATTTTTTGTGCACGCTTTCTATTTACATGAAAGGGATTACCTAGTAAACTAAGTAACATATCATGAAACGCTTTCAAATCTAGGAGGGAATACAATGGCAGAACTATCACTTAGAAATATTGACAAAATTTACGACAAAGGTGGACAAAAAGCGGTTGATAATTTCAATCTTGAAATAGCAGATAAAGAATTTATCGTTTTTGTAGGTCCATCTGGTTGTGGTAAGTCAACCACACTTCGTATGATCGCAGGTCTGGAAGAAATCTCCGCTGGAGAATTCTATATTGATGGTAAATTAATGAACGATGTGGCACCAAAAGACCGCGACATCGCAATGGTATTCCAAAACTATGCCCTATATCCTCACATGAATGTATACGATAATATGGCATTTGGTTTAAAATTACGGAAATTCAAAAAAGACGAAATTGAGCGTCGTGTAAAAGAAGCAGCTCGTATCTTAGGTCTAGAAGCATACTTAGATCGTAAACCAAAGGCCCTTTCCGGTGGTCAGCGTCAACGTGTGGCACTTGGACGTGCAATCGTTCGTGACGCAAAAGTATTCTTGATGGATGAGCCTTTATCAAACTTGGACGCGAAACTTCGTGTGCAAATGCGTGCGGAAATTCAAAAGCTTCACCATCGTCTGCAAACAACCACTATTTACGTTACACACGACCAAACAGAAGCAATGACAATGGCAACTCGTTTGGTTGTACTAAAAGATGGTCTAATCCAGCAAGTTGGGGCACCAAAAGAAGTATATGACAAGCCTAACAACATATTTGTTGGTGGATTCATCGGTTCACCTGCTATGAACTTCTTTAATGGTGAACTTTCTGAAGGTTCTATCAAGCTTGGAGATACCGCTGTAGAAGTCCCTGAAGGAAAAATGAAAATCCTTCGTGACCAAGGTTACGTCGGTAAAGAATTAGTATTAGGTGTTCGCCCGGAAGATATCCATGATGAGCCTGTTTTCTTAGACGCTAACCCAGGTAAGAAAATTACAGCAACTATCGATGTTGCCGAATTAATGGGTTCTGAGTCTTACCTTTACTCTGAAGTTAACGGACAAGAATTCGTTGCTCGTGTAGATTCTCGTACAGATATTCAAGGCGGCGAAAGCATTGAACTTGCATTTGATATGAATAAATGTCACTTCTTTGACAAAGATTCAGAAGAAAGAATTAAATAATAATATGATAAACGAGAGGCTGTCGCAAAATGAGAACTACTTTTTGCGACAGCCTTTTTTGTGCCAGACAAAAGCAGATTCTTGTGTATAATAATTGGAAGACGAGGACATAAAAGATATCTTATGTGAAGGTTGTTGCCATCATTAGCAATAATCAAAATAAACTACTCAATATTCAAAAAATCTGTTACGAAATGCCAACAGCCTCTTTTGATTATAATTAGAAATCACCATATCCTCCCGCTTGTTAGAACCTTGCAACAGCAAAACTAAAGGGTCAGCGTTTGTGACAAAAGAAGAAGAGCTAATGAATACTCATCAACTCTTCTTCTAGTTTGTATTTATTGTTGTTGTCCACCAAATTGTTGTTCAGCCATTGTTACTAGACGTTTTGTGATTTCTCCACCAACAGAACCGTTCGCGCGAGAAGTACTGTCTGGGCCTAAGTTCACACCAAATTCTTGTGCGATTTCATACTTCATTTGATTAAGTGCTTGTTCTACACCAGGAACAACCAATTGATTTGAATTGTTAGTTGCCATCTGTAATCACCTCCTGTACACATATTGTGAACCAAAAAGTGATCGATATTCGCAAACTATATTAGTAATTTATAACAATTTATCGATTATTTAGGGTAAGTCATTTCCTCTGGTTTAATCCATTCATCAAACTGCTCTGCTGTTACCAATCCTAATGCAATAGCCGTTTCTTTCAATGTAGAATTATCTTCAAATGCCTTTTTCGCAATTTTCGCAGCATTCTCATAACCAATATGCGGATTTAAAGCCGTAACCAACATAAGTGAGTCATTTAAGTTTTTCTCAATTTGTTCATGATTAGGCTCTAATCCTGCCACACAGCGATCATTAAATGACAGCATACTATCTGCTAATAATTGTGCGGATTGTAAGAAGTTATAGGCAATAACCGGTTTATATACGTTTAATTCAAAATTGCCTTGGCTCGCAGCAAAACCAATAGCTGCATCATTTCCCATGACTTGCGTTACCACCATGGTAATAGCCTCGCTCTGCGTTGGGTTCACCTTACCTGGCATAATAGAACTACCCGGTTCATTGGCAGGAATGGTAATTTCGCCGATTCCACAGCGCGGTCCGCTTGCCAGCCAGCGAACATCATTAGCAATCTTCATCAGATCAGCAGCAAGACCTTTTAAGGCGCCATGAGCATATACCAATTCATCATGACTCGTTAAGGCATGAAATTTATTTGCGGCGGAGATGAATTCTATCCCTGTATAATCACTAATTTTCTTTGTGACTCGTTCCGAAAATTCAGGATGTGCATTTAAACCAGTACCTACTGCAGTACCGCCAATCGCTAATTCTTTTACATACGGAATGCTATCTTTAATCATGGATTCTGTTTTTTCTAACATCCGATGCCAGCCGCTAATTTCCTGCCCTAAAGTTAATGGTGTTGCGTCTTGTAAATGGGTTCTGCCAATTTTCACAACATCATCAAACGCTTCCATTTTCTCTTTAAATGTTTGCTTTAATGTAGCTAAAGCAGGAAGTACAACTGCCTCTAGTTTACGTACAGCAGCAATATGTAGGGCTGTTGGATACGTATCATTTGAGCTTTGTGATTTATTGACATCATCATTTGGATGTAATCGAACATCACTATTCTGATCTGCTAACCACTCATTTCCGACATAAGCAATTACTTCGTTTACATTCATATTGGATTGGGTTCCACTGCCTGTCTGCCAAACAACTAATGGGAAATGTTCCGCTAATTCACCAGTCAAAATACGATCTGCGGCCGCCTTAATTGCTTCTGCCTTGATCTCATCCATTAGTCCAAGTTCGCTATTTACAATAGCAGCACTTCGTTTTAAGATAGCGAATCCCTCAATAATTTCCACTGGCATTAATTCATTACCAATTGGGAAATTTTCCTTACTGCGCTGTGTTTGTGCACCCCAAAACTTATCACTTGCTACTTTTATTTCGCCTATTGTATCGCGTTCTACACGGTAATCCATTAACTCTCTCTCCTTTTCTCGTATCATTCCTCTCTATTGTATCAAAAAAGACATAAAAAATAGAGACAAAAGGGAAAACTACGTTAGAAAAACATACACACAATAGCTCAACTAAAGTCAAGGAAACCCCATTAATCGATAGGTGTAATCGCTGAAGCTAAGTAAAAACTCATCTGGCTATTAAATGATACCAAGCGTTTTTTTATGTGATAACCATTTTCACAAGGAATCAGTTTTCATCTATCGATTTTATCGCAAAAACAAAAATAGGGTTTGCTGTATAAATAAAGAGGACAACCCTGCCCCTTTATTTACTTATATTTTAAATTCGTTTACTAAATTATTTAATTCCTCTGCTAGCTTTGCGAGGTCATTAGAGCTCTGTGTCACTTCTTCCATGGAAGCACTCGTCTGTTGTGAGGAAGCCGATGTTTCTTCCACTCCTGCGGCAGATTCTTGCGATATTGCAGCAATTTCTTCAATCGAACCACTCATTTGCTGGCTGTTCTCAGCAATAGTTGCTAAATTATCGGTTACTGTTTTCATATTGTTAACCATTTCCAGCACCGCTTGATTTATCTTCTTAAACTTCTCACCAGTAGCCTCAATTTGATTCGTACCTTCTTCCACCTCTTGGTAGCCACCTAATAATGAATCTGCTACAACAGCAGATTCATTTTGGACATTGGTTACAATTTTAGTGATATCTTCTACCGATTCTGATACTTGCTCTGCCAGCTTCCTTACTTCATCCGCTACAACAGCAAAACCTTTTCCATGTTCCCCTGCTCTGGCCGCCTCAATAGCCGCATTTAAAGCCAGAAGATTTGTTTGTTCAGCAATATCCTTAATCACAATAACCAGTTTAGAAATTTGCTGTGATTGAGCATCCAACCCTCTTACTTTGTCAACAGCGGTTTGGACAATCTGATCAATTTTTTCCATTTGCTGTTTAGAAACTTGCATCGCTTGATTTCCTTCTTCTGTAAGGTCTAATACATTTCCAGATGATTCATGAATCCTTGTGCCAGTTCCATTAGCTGTGGCTACTTCTTTTGAAAAATTTTGCATCGCAGCTGATAAATCAGTTGCACTATCTGCCTGCTTCTCAGCACCTGAGGCCAATTCTTCCATAGTAGTTGCTACTTGCTCCGAGCCCGCTTTTACTTCATTAGCGGATTGTGTCAATTCTTCACTTTGAGCTGTCATTCTTTCAGACGCACTGGATACATTGGATATTAAATTTCTCAATTTGCCTTGCATATAATTCATCGAATTGGCTAAATTGCCCATCTCATCCTTAGAGTTGACAGTGATATCATCTGCGGTCAGATCTCCGTTTGCCAATAGATTCATCTGTTTCGACACTTTATTAATTGGGTTCGAAATGTTACTCGCAAAAATCCAGATCACAGAAATGCCGATGATTAATGTTACTCCCGCTATAATAAAGATATTGAACAGAATCGCATCAGCGGGTTTATTAAAATCCATCATATAAGTACCTGATACGACAATCCATCCCCAGTTTGGATCCTTTTCCGAATAAGCTACTTTCGGTTCAATGATATTATTATTATTACCCAGCGGCCAGTCGAAATAGGTAAATCCACCACCTTCATTTCCTGCTTTAATGATTTCCTGTGTCGAATACACACCATTCGGATCGACTGAATCCCAGGCATTCTCTCCCTCTAGAAAAGGATGAGCAATCTCATTTCCTTCATCATCCAACACAAACATATAACCATTATCACCTAGATCTAGCCTTTCATTGATTGGACGTGTGCCGTCACTATTCATCTCACCTAAAATAGTTTCTTTTACCTGTTCTTGTGCTTCTTCTAACGTCATATCTCCTTGTTCAACAGCCTCATTTAAGGACTCAATTAATCCAATCGTCATGACAACACTGTTTTTTAAGTTTGTCTCTCCTAATTCGGATAAACTAGAGGAACTCTTCTGATAACTGAAAAAGCCTAGCACAATAATTGGTACCGTTAAGAGCAGTATCGAAACAATTATCAATTTGGTCTTAATGGAATGAAAATTTATATTTATTTTTTTCACGCTAATCCCCCATTATGTATAATGTATATATGAATAATCACTGGAATTGTCTGGTCAGATAAACATTTAGATCCAGCTAGAGAGAAATTCTTATTAACATTCACACATTTACATCAAAAAAGCGCTGAAAAACGTTATTCCATCGCTTATATGGTTTTCCGCTCATTCTGCTTGATAAATTATTTATAGAATTGCAACTCAAGTGATTATTATTACTATTATACCACAAACATTTTATAACAAGTTCAAAATACCTAAGCACTTAGTCTCTTTTAAAAAAGAATGTTTCTCCATTAGTATTAGATAAGGTCAGCAAGTATATAATGAATACATTCTTATTCAAGAATAACCATGTTAGAAAAACTCGACTTACCGCCAAGTCTTTGTGATGAAAGCCTTATTTTTACTTAGATGTTCTAGTATCGTACGGAGCTGAGGGAAGTTGCGCTAGTTGCTGAGCCTTGGGGCTAGACGTGGTTATCCTTTAACAAATAGATATCCACAAGTAAGAATTCTATTATTTTCTAGCCCAAGAAAAATAGCTTTAAATGGACGATAGCTGTCCAGTCAAAGCTATTTACCCTATTCCATTTCTAAAAAAGGGATACCAGTTCGATACAGGCCTCTCGATTCAATACCGCCAAGTCCTTTTTCGCCTGTTAATGTATGATGCAAAATATCATAAATATTTATTTTCTCCATAAAAGGGGTATAAGCTGCCTTTGCGACTACATAGACGGGGTCCAGTGCATGAATGTTAATGCGGTCTGGGGAACTAGCAAAATTAGCACCAGCGCGAATAAGTGATTCAAAATGGGATTGACAAGCCCCAGCAAAGATAATTAGTTGATCCAAACTTGGTGCAATGGCGCGTGCCTTTCGCACTGCTTCTACAAAGAAGCGAGTATTACGATATGCTGCGATATTTTTTTTGCTGCCTTTCCCTTCCGAATAAGCATCATGACCAGTTATCACTAGAATCTCAGGCTGAATCTTTTGAATCAAGCTTTCGATTTCCAGCGGCAATTCAGACTCTGGTACATATACACCATGTACTTGGAGGCCCAATCGCTGATATAATTCGATACATTTCCTTAAATACAAACGATCTCCGTCAATATGGAGCACCTTTGCAGGCAGCTGAAATCGTTTGACATTTCGTGGTTCTTGTTTCTTATGATCAGCTGTTTTTCGCTCTTTCATTAATTGATAATCTTGGCGAAATAATCGATAGGAGAACTCCTCTTGTTCTTTCATTTCTTCCTGACGCTTCCTAATATCCTTTTCTGGCAGAATTCGCAAATCTTCTATCGGTGCATCCGCTTCTAGCCGCAGATCTTCACCATGCAGAATCACTTTATCATCATAAATATGCTGAATTCGAAAAACAATATCATGTTGGTGAGAATAACGAGTGACAAGCATTCCTGTCATTAATTTCACCATTTCACCTCCAATTAGTACTACTAGAATAGCTTATGTTTAACAAACATAATTGGTGATTTGTCTCGATTGTAAGTGATCAATCGAACGGCTTTCATCATCAATTTTTATATGGTAAATACTCACATTACTGATATATAATAAAAATAACCATTCTGGTAACAAGAACCTAACCTGGCAGCATACATTAAAAAAGCCCTCAGTATGAGCGAATAAATGGCACATGGTGATATACTGAGCCAAACGATGAAATTCTAAGAAAAATTTTATGGAGGGAGGAAAATATGAATTTAACACTTATCAGCAAGAAATTTGGTGTGGAATCATTTAATTTGGTAACAGCTAGGCCAGATGTATCTGTTTATAAAGGAAGGTCAAACGACAAAACGATTGCCATGAAGATCCATCAGCAAGAGGAGTCATTTAATAGAGAAATAAAGAGCTTAAACTTTCTATATACCAAAGATGTTAGAGTACCGCAAATAATAATAACCCTGAATTACAGCAGCATTTCATAAGTGGATGGGAAAAGGTATCTCCAAAATCCCTCGATAGGAAGCGTTTAACCCTTTATTAATCACTTGAAGGCTTAGCTGGTGTTGCATGGGCAGATAAACACGCTGAAATGACTGACCAATTAAGGATTTTCAGGCAGCGTTCTGTTGAAAGTTTAAAACGTTTCTGTCCACTTCTTTGATTTAGGTGAGGTGAGGATTCCTTGGCTAAGCATACTCCTATAGCAGTATCAAAAACAGCTCCCTCATTTCGAGTCGTATCGAATAAGGGAGCTGTTTTTTATTTATTCTATTAAGCCAAAGTATTCCTCTAATGTTTCCTCAGCCTGATGGACATCAGCTGCTGTTTCCTTGCCAACATAACGCAGATGCCATGGTTCATAACTGTAACCTGTAATATCCTCTTTACCTTCCGGGTAACGGATCAAGAAACCATACTCATGGGAATGCTCATCTAACCATTGTCCCTCTTCTGTTTCAATAAAACTAGGTTCCAGAACTGCTACTTGGGCTGCCGAAGCCACATCCATAGCCAAGCCTGTCTGATGCTCACTTGTGCCTGGTTTCGCGGAAAATTGGTTGGCATGTTCTTCGCCATTTTTCCTTACATTTGCCTCATAGACATCCTGTTGCCGTTCATAAGATCGATAACCAGAGACAGCTACTAAATCGAGGCCATCAGCGGCTGCTCCAGCAAACAATTCTTCCAAGGCTTTGGCTGCCTCTTCTCGCAATAAACGTTTAGGATCTCCGCTAGGTGCCAAATAAGGAACATCGGCTTCCACCAAATCATCTGGTTCATAACCATCTGGTAATTTACGCTGCTTATTTACAACCACTTCAACATCTCTAGGATCACTGACAATGGTCAGACCATCTTCATCTATTTCTTCTTGATTACTGCTTAACGCTGCAACAAACTCAGGAGCATGTGCTTTATGCATTAATTGAATGTGACTGGCTGGCATGTCTTTTGCTGTTAGCGTTGTTTCTTCCCCATTTGAAATAGAGAAAATCAATAATAAAACACTAAATATTGAACCCATTGTAAATCCTTCCTTCTTCATTAATCACCTATATCCAAAAACTCTTCCTATAATATAACACATTGACATCCAGTTATCCTATCAATTTAAAATATGTCAGAAAATTGTTAAGAAAAGCAGCTGTACCTCAAGTACTTTACCTAGACAGCTTTGTGACTTTATGTATCTATCACCATAAGAAAAACTTGGCTTATCGCTAAGTCTTTATGACGAAAAACCTGAGTTCTACTTATACAAAAATCCATAAATTTTTATAACTAGTGTAAAAAAATACCTCCCAAAGGAGGTATTTTTTAATTCCATATATAGCTGTATTGTTTGCTTAAGGTTTGAAACCGCTCTTTGTCCTTTTGATCTAAGGATTGGTTAATCGCCTGATCTAAACGCGCCTTATTTCCCTGAAAGCATATTTCATCCAATATCATTTGTGCTGTTAAACGAACCTCGAAGGAGATTTCCCTTCTAGCGAAAATAACCTTTGACGCATTACGATCAAACTTCTTCAATTGATAATCAATCATATGTTTTTTCATAAAGAACGCCCCCTCAATTGAATTTTTCTAAGGTTCATAAACATGCATTTGTCATCAAAGGGCCTCTCTCTATCTGATGGTCTGCCCTTTAATAAATAATATTTAATAATATATTCCCAAATTCTATATCTGTGAAACATCTTCTCTCAATACTTGTGTAATCTTACATAATTCGGCCGTCTCATCACACAATAATAAGATGGATTCAAGCGGAAATTTTACGGACACTTAATGCTGTGATAAACTTATTTTACGCTAATGGAGTGAGGGGATGGCTGTGAATCAGTACGAAAAATATAAAGAGGGAGAAAAAGGGGCTTGGTTAAGCATAATAACCTATATTCTTCTTGCCTGTATTAAATTGATTATTGCAACTATTGGCAACTCTGCTGCATTACGAGCAGATGGATTAAATAATACAACAGACGTCATTGCCTCTATCGCAGTCCTTGTCGGATTAAAAATCTCCCGGAAACCCCCTGATGCCGATCATCACTATGGGCATGTCCGTGCAGAGATGATTGCTTCATTGATTGCCGCCTTTATCATGATGACAATTGGGCTGCATGTATTGTATGACACCGTGCAAACTATCATTGCCGGGGTATATACTCCTCCTAGTATGCTAACAGCATGGACGGCACTTGGTTCTGCTATTGTGATGTTCTGTGTTTACCAATACAACGTACGGCTCGGAAAAAAAATTAACAGCACAGCCATTAAGGCAGTTGCCCAAGATAATAAGGCCGATGCATTAGTAAGTATCGGCGCTTTGGTTGGTATTATCGGCGCACAATTTCAGCTTTTCTGGTTTGACCCGCTAGCCGGTACCATTGTAGGTATGATTATTTGTAAGACGGCATGGGATATCTTTAGAGAAGCTACCCATACACTAACTGATGGTTTTCATCCCAGTGAGGTAGAAGAAATAAAGGCAACCATTGCAACCGAACCTAAGGTAATAGAAGTGAAAGATATAAAGGGGCGATTACATGGTAATCAATCCTATATAGAAGTTACGTTATACGTCGATCCTTATATGACCGTCAAGGAAAGTCATGATATAACTGAACAGATTGAAACTATTCTAAAGGAAAAACACGATGTTCCACATGCCCATATCCATATTGAACCATACGAAAAGGACTAAATGGATAAACAAGAGAATTTTACACGAGTTTATCGTTCACGTCTATTTTAACAAAAACCGAAAAAGCTAGCTGCGAATGAAAACCCCAGCTAGCTTCCTCTATACATTTTCATTAGAAAGCTTGGGTTTATCACTATGTTTTTATGGCAAAGGCCTAAGTGTTACTTATACTACAATCCATCAACTTTTTTGTTTTCCTATAGTCAAACAAAAATAGCCTCCAATCCTTGCTGAAAACTGCACAATTGTCCCAATCTCTTTAAAAATGCTAACACTCTGTTGAAAGACCAGTTTCTCACAATTGTTGTAATAATTTTTGAATACTGGAAAAGCCATATGCTGTCTCTTGATAAGTGCCATCACCAATTGTCGTTTGTTCCTGTTCAATTTTTTCTGCACCAAAATGCAGGTAAAAATGATGAGTAGGGTTATGTGTTAATACCCATATAAGTAAAGACTGATAACCTAATTCTTGCATCTCTTCAGCGAACGCCTTTAAAAGCTGCTTGCCTAAGCCTTTCCCTTGATAATCTGGCAGTAAGTAAATGGCAAAAATTTCTCCATCATAGCCAAATCGTTCGGTCCGTTCTTTTCCTCCAGAAATAAACCCGACTATTTCCCCTTGATCTTCAATAACCGTTACCGGCTGTTGTTTTCTCGATAATTTCAAAATTGTTTCCCAATAAATTTGATGATGATCGACAGTTGTGTTTGATAAATCTTGTTCGTTAATTAAATCTTGATAAGTAGCCTTCCAACTGTGTATATAAACTTCCGCAATAAACTTTGCATCTTCAAGTGTTGCTTTACGAATTTGATACATGGTATGAACACCCTAACCTGTTATATTGTGAATCTGATGATAGTAGTGGTTGTGCAAAAAAGCCCAATAAAAATGACACGGCGAATTTCTGCGTTTACAGTAGAGGAACATCTAAGAAGACCGCCCAATCGTGTGGGTAACGCTGAAGTCAACACATCCTGTGCAAGTCTGCTACTCACGTATGAAAAGCATACGCTCCGTTCCTTGGAAAAGAAGATCGCTTTTCCGGCGTGCAAGACCATCTCCTTGAAAAAGAAGGTCGCTTTTTCTGCGTGCAAGATCGTTTGCTCAAAGGCTGCGCGGCTTGGAACTTTCGACGTACGGACGTACTAGTATCGGTGTTGCAACAAATGTTTTCTGTGGGACGAGTAACTGCAGTCCCATGATGTTGCGAACTGAACCGATGATGGGCCTTTTCACCGAACTTTTTGAACACACACTATATCGTTCTTTTATTAACTATGTATACGAAGCCATGCAAATATATGGCAACGATACAAGCAGCCAAACTAATTGATTGTCTTTTTGTCAGGTATTTCAGTTCTAACACCCTTATGTTACCGTTTACAAACTGTTCTGTCAGAAACTTCTGAATTAGGAAGAAATCATAGACTAAGGAGCATTCTCCATATCTAGCCATACCTGTTCCCCCCACCTCCTAGGTGGGGGCTTCACATTATGCTTATTGTGTTTAGTCTTCCATATGATTTTGATCTGTTAAAATCATCGCACCATCTTTTGTAATAACTAATGTATGCTCATATTGTGCAGATCGTTCACCATCGGCTGTTCTAGCCGTCCAGCCATTATCATCCATTTTGCTTTGCCAAACCCCTTCATTAATCATAGGTTCAATGGTGATAACCATTCCTTCCTTCAGCCTAGAACCCTTGCCTGGAAGGCCGAAATGAGGAATTTGCGGATCCTCATGAATGGTTGGTCCAATTCCATGACCAGTAAATTCCCGGACAACAGAGTAACCTTCTCCCTCTGCATATTGCTGAATTGCATAGCCAATATCACCTATACGATTGCCTGGCAGTGCCTGCTCAATTCCTTTATATAAAGAAGTCCTGGTTACATCTAGTAATTTCTGCGTCTTTTCATCTGGTTCTCCTACACAATAAGTCCACGCTGAGTCAGCCAAACCACCGTTTAGATTGACCACCATATCGATTGTTACGATATCGCCTTCTACTAATTTTTCGTCACGCGGGAAACCATGGCATATCTCATCATTAATGGAGGCACAAGTAGCAAATTCATATCCGTTATAACCTTTTTGCTCTGGTTTAGCACCGTGTTCTGCCAAGAATTGTTCCACATATGCATCAATCTCTGCTGTTGTAACGCCTGGTTTGATTCGCTTGGCAATTTCCTGATGACAGCGAGCCAGTATTCGGCCAGCCGCTTTCATCATGTCTATTTCACGTTGGCTCTTTCTTGTAATCATTTCCTTAACTTCCTTTCTAGCTCCAATAACATATCTCTTCTCTTTAAAGTTTACCATACTTCACATAAAAACTCTTTGAAAAAACACTGGTATTTGGAATCAAAAAGTTATTTACAGATCCATTATATTATACACGCTTCAAATGTACTGTTCCAAAGAAATTAAAAATCATACAAGATTCTTTCCCTTTTCCTATCCAAATATTTTTTGTCTCGTCTGCTTATCTAATTCGTTATGTTGCTTAAAAGAGACGTGATACAGGCCATTTTTATTAAACAAAAAGAACCCCATCGTACAGGGTTCCTGATATTTATACTATTCATTTACTGGAGCGCTTGGAACATGTTCCGCTTCTTCCACGTCGATATAACCCGCCAGTGGTGTATCCAACTCAGAAATACCTTCTGACAGCAATCTCGCCACTTGAATTGCACCATATTCTTGGAAATGTGTATCATCGGCTACCCCTTCTGGAAAGGCCTCATACAAACCTGAATCTGCATGTAAAAAAATTGCCTTCGTACCTTTTGGACCCATTTCATCAAAATAAGCACGACTTAAACTATTTAAATCAACTAAAAGGACATCTAATTCCTCAGCAACTTCTTCCACACCTTGCTTATATTCCGGAAAACTGATATTAAATTCACCAGTTTCTGCATTAAAATCACGCCGATTGACTGGAGTGATCAGAATAGGGATCGCTTCTCTTTGCCGTCCACCCATCACATAATCCGTTAAATAAACTTTAAATTCCTCTACCGTCGTATATCGTTCCGGACGGCTGATGGTTGCATCATTATGACCAAATTGAATGAATAAGTAATCATTTGGTTTGATTTCGCGCAAAATATTATCTAATCTGCCCTCGGTATAAAATGTCTTCGAACTTCTGCCACTGATGGCATGATTAGCTACCGTTATCTCATCTGCTGCAAATCGATCTAACATTTGCCCCCAGCCTGCTTGCGGTTTCCAATAAGGGGCATAGGTCTGAGCGGTAGAATCACTCGCTACATATACTGTTGGATGATCAGCGGGCCTCCGTTTCGGCAATTTGTTAATGGTTAAACTGTTTAGTCTCGTATTCTCTCCGGTTAATTGAATAGATAATGTTCCATCAATAAGTGCCAATTCAAATGTTTCCTCTAAGAATTCGCCACTATCTAAAGCCTGTTCCTCTATTTTCTGTATATTTTCAGCAAGAATGCCTAACGACATGGATTCAGTTGGATCGCCAGCTATCACCGTTATCTCATAATCACCTGGTTCAAGATCTATTTCAAAGCTTGTATCCGTAAAGCTAACAGCATCCATTTGTATATGATCCTCCACATCGAATTGAATTGCGGTTACCATCTCTGTATCAAGGAATCCATATCCTTGTTCTTCCGAATAAGCCGTTGTGTCGGTTACCCTCGTATATCCTTTTTCTACCTTACTCTCCCCTGTTCCAAAATCAAATTTTTGTATCTCTTCGGCTGCAATAATGGATTCATGATCTAATGATATATTTGGAGGAGGGAGCAGTATACATAAACATATCAACATCCATATATTTCTTTTTTTCAACACATTATTCAACCTTTCTTTTGGAATTACTAATTAGATTACACGAATACTCACTAAATATGTCACCGCTTTTTATTGTAACCGCTAAAAAACGATCGGATAATTAAGTATATAAAATCCGGCTTTGTGTTAAAAAATAACGCTATCTTTTTCGACTTTATTTCTAGAAATAAGCAGGCAATTTGTCGAATAAAGCTTAATTTTCCAGCTGCTTGTCTCATTTTATTCATTAGGAAAACCAAAGAACCCCGTTAGATCTTACTTATACTTTTTGAAAAAATTCCCCCTGCTTCGAGAGAAATTTTGTTTAAATAAATCCGCGACTCCGTTGATGAAAGTGGTAAGATTTTCACCTTGTTTCCTCACAAAGAAACCTAACAACCATGAACTGATTGTTAGGTTTCTGAACGTTTGAATTAGTAACCACCATAGCCCCAAGAAGCACCGATGATGATTAAAAGAATGAATAACACCACAACCAATGCAAATCCTGAACCATAACCTCCGTATTGTCCGCTCATCAAAAATCCCTCCTTTTCATACTTACACTTATAAAGTATGTAAAAGAGCAAAAAAAGTCCCTGCAAATGAGCGAAATGGGTATTCACCTACTATATTAAAGAAAAAGTCCTAAAAAAGGATACAGCGGATTACTGTATTACCGCAACCATATCTTTACTTAGGTCCATCCGACTTGTGTCGGTAACACAGAAGTTCGTTGTTTAGATATTAAAGAATATCTTTCACACTAAGATATTTGCCATTCTCTATCTTTTCCATGTTGGTTATATAATCCGTCAACACCTTGGCAACTACTTCTGTATCACGCAGCTTGCCATCTGTTTTATAGTTTTTAAACTGCTCGACATCATGAAATTGAGCAGAATCAGATGATCGAATTTCCCCTTGCATATCCGTATCCATAATACTAGGATCAAATAACATAACTTTATGCCCTGTCCCTAATATGTCCTGTTCTAAGGCAACAGTTTTTGTGTAGCGATCCAAGGCTGCCTTAGAACTTCCATAAGCGCTCCAGCCATAAACGGAACGATTAGCAGCACCTGATGTCACATGGATCACCACGAGTGGAAGATTTGCTTCACGCCATGCTCCAAGCCAGTAGTTTGTTACTACCATTGGTGATAAGAGGTTTACATGTAGATGTTGTGATAGTGCACTCGTTTCTTGCTTTCCTACCTGCTCGATCGGTGATACAACAGCAGCATTTTGAATCAAATACAATGCCTCTAACGGTTTTGTTTCCAGTTGCGTCTTTATTTGTTGAAATACTTGTTCTGTTTGACCTATATCTGCTAAATCAACGGTAACATGTTGATAGCTACCTGGTAATTCAGCATGTGACAATGCCGGGTTATCGTTTCTAGCTAGGCCAATCACATGGATTGATCGTTCCATCAATAACTTGGCAATAGCGGCTCCTAATCCCTTCGATGTACCTGTTACTACTGCATACTTCAAGCTTGTTCCCTCATTTCTGTGATTGATCTAATGCATTTGTCATCATTTCAATAATATCTGCAATATCTTCTAATCCAACCGAAATACGCACGATGCCTTTGGTGATACCTAGCTGCCTTAATGCCGCCTCTGGCATATTGCGATGGGAAGTCCCCATTGGATAAGATGCACTTGTTTCAACTCCGGCTAATGTGGCTACAATTTTGATCCATCCCAACGATTGAAAAAATGCTTCCACGTTTGTATCTTCTTTCAGTTCTATTGTAACAATCGCACCATTGCCGCGTTCTGAAATAAATTCAGGGTAATATACTTTATCTAAAGCAGGGTGCTTCTTTAATGCTTCCGCTAAAGCAGCAGCATTTCTGACATGACGTTCCATCCGCACACTTAATGTCTTAATGCCACGAACTGTCAGCCAGGCTTCAAACGGACTTAAATTGGTTCCTAAATTGATTGCCTTCGTTCGGGCCGCTTTAATTAATGGACTGTCACCGGTTAACACTCCTGCCGTAATATCACTATGCCCCCCCAAATACTTGGTCGCACTATGGACGACTAAGTTAACACCTTGTAAATATGGCTGTATCAAATACGGAGTAGCAAATGTATTATCTACCATTACTTTCAAGTTGTAGCGATCTGCAAATTCTTTCACTTTCGTAAGATCCTCCACACGCAGCAACGGATTGGTCACTGATTCTGTATAAAGCAGTACGGTATTATCTTGCAAAAACGGTGAAAGATCTTCGGTAAAATCAGCAAAGCTTACCTCGATGCCAAAAGCAGTCAATTCTTCCGATAATAATTCATATGTACCGCCATATAAGTCCTCCGATGCTATGATATGATCTCCTGCCTTTGCCACTGCAAGAACTCCTATCAAAATAGCAGACAAGCCCGAAGACGTAGCAATACCATCTGGTGCCTCTTCTAATTGGGCAACTGCTTTTCCCAATTCATCGGTATTTGGATTCCCTACTCTGCTATATAAATAATCTCGTTCACCATGATAAAAATTTTCTATGTCCTGTAAATCTTTAAAGGTAAATGCCGAACTTTGATGAATAGGGGTTACTTTAGTTGGAATCCCCTCCCTTTGCATCGACACGTGTACAGATTTTGTATCAAATCCTTGTCCCATTATTATTAACGTCCTCTCTGTCTAAATATTCTGTATTTTCTATTATACTACTTTAACGCAAAAATGGCGTTTTTCCAATGAGAAAAATCGATCTAAAAGGAAAAATTATCCGTCCGTTTATTATACTATATATCACGGGAATGAGACTAAGATAGGTTCAGGTTCTTAGAGGAAAATAACTACCTTTGATAAGCAAAAAGATGGAGGCAGAAAAAGCGTTCTTCAATTCTTCCCTGCAGCTTGTACTGTCTAGACAAAAAAAGCATACCTCCTTTACGAAGTATGCCTTGAAATAAACTTGATTAGTCCCGCAGCCATGAAATACACATCGTACCATGTCCAGTGTGTACACCAGCTACAGGGACCAATGTTTGGACATGTACTTTGAGCTCGCTGTACTTCTCAGTAATTTCTGTTTTCCACTGATTAGCTTGCTCTATCACACCTGCATGTGAAATGCAGATTTCCTTTAACCGATATGTCTCCATCGCTTCTTCTAGCAAGTGAAACATCTGCAGCTTGGCACGTTTCTTAATTCGTACTTTATCCTTAACAACTACTTTCCCATCCTCAAATCCAAGGATTAAATGAAGCTTCAACAAAGAGGCAAACAAGGACTGTGCTGCACTAACTCTGCCGCTTCTGCGCATCTGTTCAAAGCTCTGAGGCATTAGATACATTTGGGCATTACTAGGATAACTTTGTAATTTTCTAACTATTTCATCAACTGCTAAACCTTGATCAGCTAGTTTAATCCCTTTTTTAATCATTTGACCTAAGGCAAAATCACCGATCTTTGAGTCAACCACATGTACGGGTATATCATACATATCAGAGGCTGCTACAGAGCTTTGATAGGTTCCTGTAAGCTTGCTGGAGGCATGGATAGCAATTACCATATCGTAGTCCTTTTGTAATTGTTCATACAGCGAAACAAAGTCACCAAAGGCCGGTTGACTGGTTTTTGCCCCCTCTCCATGTACTTTCAGCTTTTCATAGAAGGCTTCCTTTGATAGGTCAATATCTTCTCTATAGGAAACTCCATTAACAATAACATGCAACGGAATAATAAAGATATCATTTTTCTTAGCAAAAGTTTGATCTAATCCACATGTGCTGTCTGTTACCCATGCGATTTTTGTCATATGGTTAGCCCCATTTCTTATACTGCTAATGCAGTTATATTTCAGTTAATCATGATCCAATTCCTTGAAAAAAGGTTAGCTAGACCCGTTCTGTAAAAATGGATGTTTGAAAAAGTCCAGTTGGTTGGTACCTATTGATATCCTTATACTACCCGCGTTGAAATTTATATATTAATTGGATATTAAAAAATTCAAAGGAGATAGGGGAGGAAATGTTATTTGACTTAAAGGGGATGTTCGAGAAATTTCTATATTGGTTCCCGTTTTTTGCTTTTTTTACGAGGTCTTTCTGAACACACACTTAAAGCAGTACAAAGCAATTATACCACAAAAAATAATCAAAATTTAGTAATAAAGATATAATCGATAGTTACAGTTTATAAAGATTGTTGATTGCTGCATATATGAAGAATGGCTCCACCAATCTTTTTGACACAAACATCTTTACATCCTGCTAAGAATTATGTATGATAGCATTTAGAAAGGGAACAAACTTCCCTTCCATAACAAAAATTGCATAAACCGAGTCACTAGGGGAGCTGTTACAAACGGCTGAGAAGGTAAATACCTGACCCTTATTACCCGATCTAGATAATACTAGCGTGGGGAAGTGTAGTGAACCGTATGTTGATCCTTTTATGGTGATACTCTTTTTTACACATACGTACAAACTGCATTCCCATCGGAGTGCAGTTTTTTTATGGAGAAAATCAAACTGGAGGGATAACTATGCTAAATCATTGTGGAACAAGTCGAATTGCCGGATGTCAGTTTACACTCTTTCCAATGAGTGATGCTTTTGTTGAGATCATTTTATCGACATTAGAAGAAGTCGATACGTCTAAAGTGTGGAAACAGACAGATGATGTGACAACTTGTATTAGAGGAAAGCAAGTGCATATCTTTGATGTGACAAAAGCCATCTTTCTTCATGCAGCGAAAACGGGGGAACATGTTGCTATGAGCGGCACCTTCTCGATTGGCTGTCCAGGAGATACAGCAGGAGATGTCTATATGGATGAGTCTAATCAATTAATGAATGAGCCTTCATCGAGCAACATACAACAGCAAGCTGGATGCAAATTCTCTTTGTATCCACTAGGACGAGAAGACTATATGGATAAGATCTATCAACAGATTGATTGGTCAAAAACAACAGAAGTGACGGTGAGCCATGCCCATTATGCAACAAGACTAGATGGTGATGTTCATGATATTTTCCGTGTATTGCAGCATTCATTTGAACAAGTGCAGGCTGTAGTCTCACATGTAACGATGTCCTTTACGATTTCAGCCAACAGTCCCTCTCAACAAACAGTGAAGGAGAATTAGTATCATGAACCAATGGAAGCTAAAGGATATTGTTTTACTATCGATGCTTGGTGTAGTATTTGGGCTGATTTATCTGGCCTTCTTCGGGGTAGGCAATGTCCTCTATGGCCTGTTGACCCCTGTAGGCTTAGGGCCGCTTAGTTATGAATTGATTTTTGGCATCTGGTTTATCGTATCGATTATCGCTGCTTATATTATTAGGAAACCAGGTGTTGCTTTTGCTTCTGAGACGATTGCTGCCTTAACAGAGGTATTAGTTGGTTCTACGGCAGGACCTACCCTTATTTTGGCTGGAATGGTACAAGGGCTGGGAGCTGAATTAGCTTTTGCTGCTACTAAATGGCAGGATTACCGTTTACGGATTCTGCTTTTATCGGGTGTTACAGCAGCTATGGTCAGCTTCCCTTATCACTACTTTATGTCTGGTTTTGCTGCCCATGCCAGCTGGCTGGTTATCACCATGTTTATCACCCGTATGATTAGTGGAGCACTGATTGCCGGTTTATTAGGAAAATATATAGCAGATCAATTAGCTGCAACCGGTGTGCTTAGTGGGTATCCATTAGGAAAGGAGCGACAGCAACGTGAAGAACAGCGATCCGCATAGCCAGCCCTTATTTCAATTAAGGCAATTCTCCTTTTATTATCAAGGTCAGGAGCAAGCCGTAATTGATCAGCTTTCGCTTTCTTTATTTGCGGACGAAATCACCTTATTAATGGGGGCAAGCGGGGCAGGGAAAAGCACTCTTGCCCTCTGCTTAAATGGCCTGTATCCAGAAGCAGTAGAAGGAAAGACAGAAGGAGTCATTCTATATCAAGGAAAACCAACGCAAGCCTATGCCAAGGGATTACTTAATCAAAAGGTCGGTATAGTCTTTCAAGATCCCGAAAGCCAATTTTGTATGATCCGTGTCGAAGATGAACTAGCCTTTGTTTTAGAGAATCTAGCGGTACCTAGAGAAGACATGCAGGCACAAATCCAAGCGGCATTGGAACTGGTAGGTATGGAAGATTACCTTTATCACCGAATTCATGATTTATCTGGCGGTCAAAAACAGAAGATCGCCTTAGCCTCTGTGCTGCTGATGAAACCAGACTATTTGATCTTAGATGAGCCAACGGCAAACTTAGATCCGGTCTCTCGACTTGAATTTATCGAGGTGATTATCAAGGTACAAAAGGAGAAACAGCAAGGCATACTTGTGATTGAACACCAAGCTGAAGATTGGGTAGAGCGCGCCGATCGAATGGTGGTGTTCAATCAAGCTAGTCAAGTGATTATTGATGACCAGCCAGCAAAAGTTTTTGCTAACTATCAAGATATATTACATGCACAACGCATTGCCCTGCCTCCTGCATATCTTAAAAGACAGTCACTGCCGCAAAGCAGTCCAACCGCTGCTGTGCCGGTCATGGAAGTTCAACAGCTCGCTTTCCGACATAGGTCTCAATCTATATTACATGACGTATCCTTCTTTATTTATCCGGGGGAACTATTGGCGATATTAGGTGAAAATGGTGCAGGTAAATCGACGTTATTACAGCTGCTTACACGATTAAAACAGCCTCTGGAGGGTGAGATTACTTTCCAGCAGAAACCGTTAGCACAATGGTCTGAATATGAATTAAGACAACGAACCGGCTTTGTCTTTCAGCAACCAGAGCATCAATTTATTTGTGATACGGTTTATCAAGAAATTACGTTTGGAATGGAAGTCAACGAAATGCCTTCAGCCTATATCGAAAACAGAGCCGCTGCTTTATTGAGATTATTAGATTTAGAACAACATCAATTTCAAAATCCCTTTATGTTAAGTGGCGGACAGAAGCGGCGTTTAAGTGTTGCTACCATGCTGGATGAGACACCGGAAATATTATTTTTTGACGAGCCGACTTATGGACAAGATGCACAGACCACCAAGGAATTGCTAGGTATTATCGATAACTTGCAGCAACAAGGAACGGCTGTTGTTATGGTGACACATGATATGGAACTAGTGGCACAACATTGTCAGCGGGCCATCGTATTAAGTGAAGGTGGTATTGTGTTTGACGGCCCCCCATGTCACTTATGGAAAGAGAATCAGCTTTTAGATAAGGCTCGCTTACGAGCTCCTTATCACGAGCGAGTTACACAAAAGGCGGCGACCATCGGATGATACAGACCATTAACCCAACCATAAAAGCAGTCGCTGTGTTAATTCCCGGTATTTTACTAAGCTTTGCCTTTGATATAGTCACACCACTGCTGTTCCTTGTATATCTGTTGGTTTTAACTTTCTTTTTTGCTGCTATTCCTTGGAAAAAGTGGCTGTTGTTCTTTTTACCATTATCTATATTTGCAATGGGTGTCGCCTGGATGACCATGCTCTATACGGATGAATCTTATCAAACCGGCCCGGTCCTTTTTCAATTTCTTTGGTTTGAAGTTACTCTGGGTAGTCTGCAAGTAGGTGTGAGCTTGGCATTGCGTTCTTTATGCTTTATCACCTTATCCCTGCTGTTTGCCTTAACCACGGACCCTACGAAATTTATGCTTAGCTTAATGCAACAGGTAAAGCTTTCACCTAAGATAACTTATGGTATTCTGGCAGGATATCGTTTCTTACCTACCTTCCAAACCGAGCTTGTTCTTATTAAACAAGCCCATCAAATTCGGGGGGTACAGCGAGCAAAAGGCTTCAAGCAAAAGTGGCAGCATTATAAGCAATATGCCATTCCCTTACTTGCCAATTCAATTCGAAAAGCCGAACGAGTGGCTGTTGCAATGGAGTCCAAAGGTTTTACTGGTGATCGTCATCGCACTTTTTATCATGCCTTAACGATTTCTCTCAAAGATTGGCTTTTTTTAGCTGGGATGTTAGCAGCCTTAGCACTCGCTTACTATCTCTCCTACCAGCTAGGGTACTTACGCCTGATCGGTCAGTAAAGGCAGGAGTGATGATTTACCGCCAATTCTTCCTCTATAGTCTATAACAACATCAAAAAACACATGGGAGGCTCATCATCAGCTGATTCCCATGTGTTTCCTGATTATTTCTTCCATTCTAGGATAAATTCCTTTTCCATTGTATCTTCGTCAAGGGATTCGCCTGTCAGTTCAAAACCATTCTTCAAATAAAAATCAATCGAAGGCTGATTCTTTTGATAAACTTTTAATTCCAATCTATCCTTTTTTCCCTTGATAAATTCTAATAATTGTTTTCCATAACCTTTTCCTTGCTGTGCAACATCTACAAAAATAGCCGCCAGTGTTTCATCGACAACGGAAAGGAATCCCTGGATTCCACCTTGATCAGTAATCACATAGGTATCTGCCATCGGTAAATATTTTTCTTTCATAGCTTGTTTTTGCGAAGCCCAGTAATCTTTATTAATAAAATGATGGGCTTTAATCGAATTTTGATACCATAATTCTGCTAATTTATCAGAATCCTCTATGTGAAATGCTCTAATATTCATTGCTTTTTCTCCTTCTTGTTACTAATTTGCCACTATAACCTCCAACGGTTGCGATCCTACTATATCACAGAAGTTAAGGCAGTTATATTCCTGTCCATATCAACTGATTTTATACGTAGTTATCTGATGGTTCCAAGCCTTGCACTGGATCTTGGCCGCTGCCAACCGCCCTTGATATGTCATTATATATCCCCATTGGCAACACTGCAAGCACTGAGCTTACGAACGATTGCACCAGAATAAACATCTTTTAATTGGAACAAAAAAGAAGCCCCGACTGGAAGCTTCTTCTTGTTTTGCATTAGTGTAAATGAGCATGACCTGACGTTAATACCCAGATCGTACCGAACACAATAATTAATGCTAATATCACACTGCTGCCTATATTGAAGAGGTTTATCTTACCTTCTTTTCCTTCCGTAACGTGCATAAACATAAATAACTGAATTGCCGCTTGGAAGATGGCGAAGATACCAATAATCCACAGGATAGTGCTTGCTGAGAAATCCGTATTAAAGGCAACAAAGACAGCTAACAGCGTGAAGGCAATCGATAGTACAAATCCAACTAAGTGATTCCATGGAAAACGATGTGATTTTGCGTTCATTTACATCACCATCCCTTTCAAATAAACAAAGGTAAAGATAAAGATCCAAACGACATCAAGGAAGTGCCAGTATAAACTAGCAATAAATAGTTTACTAGATGTTTTCTCTGTAATACCTCGGCGCACCAGTTGAATGAGTAACATAATAATCCAAAAGACACCAAATGTGACGTGGGCTCCGTGCGTTCCTAGTAAAGTGAAAAAGGCAGCAGTAAAACCACTTGTTTGAATCGTGGCCCCCTCATGGATATAATGGATAAACTCATTAATCTCCATGTATAAGAAGCCTGCCCCTAATAATAAGGTTACGATCATCCAAATAAGCAAGCCCTTTTTATCATGATTGCGCATCGAATGTATCGCCAAACCACATGTAAAACTACTGGTCAATAATAAGAAGGTCTCTATCAAGACATCTTTCAAAATAAAGATGTCTTGACCGGACGGCCCAGCTGCCGTATTGTGTTCCAATATAAAATAAGAGGCGAATAAGGTTGAAAATAACACTATCTCCGCACCAAGAAATACCCAGAAACCTAAGATATTCATTTGGCTTTGATGAGATTTATATTCTAATGGTGTTGTCTGTGATGTCATTGTAAATCACCTCTCCACTTTCTTTCCTCTTCTTCCAACTCTTCCGGTTCAATATGATAGCCTTCATCATAATCAAATGAATTGGCTACCAGACCGACAATTATACCAATGGAAGCAATCACCGCTAAAGTAAACCACTCAAATACCAGGAAGAAACCAACTACACCAAAGGCTACAGCTAACACAATCGGTGTCCACGAGTTACTTGGCATATGAACGGATTTCAACTCTGATTTTTTTAAGCCGGTTTTACCTTGTTTTTTCTTATGCCAAAAATCATCTAATTGTTCTACTTGCGGTTCGACCGCAAAATTATATTCCGGTGCAGGTGAAGCTGTTGCCCATTCCAATGTCCGTCCATTCCATGGGTCATTACCTACATCTCTTGACGCATAACGGAAACTCCAATAAATGTTATAACATAAGGCGGCAAAGCCTGCTGCCATAATTAATGCTCCTATCGCTGATAAGCCCAGAAGCGGAGCCCAGCCAGTACTTTCAGAATAAGTGTACATACGGCGGGACATACCGTCTAATCCAACAAAGAACATTGGCATAAACGTCAAATTAAAGCCAATTACGAACAGCCAGAAATGCCATCTCCCAATCTTTTCGTTCAATTTGAAGCCAAACATTTTTGGCCACCAGTAATATAATCCCGCAAATACCGCAAACACCACACCTGGTATCAATACATAGTGAAAGTGCGCGACTAAGAACATCGTATTATGATACTGATAATCGGCCGCTGCCATCGCAAGCATAACACCTGTTACCCCGCCAATGGTGAAACAAGGGATAAAGGCCAACGCCCATAACATTGATGTGGAGAATTCGATCCTGCCTTTTCGTAGTGTAAACAGCCAGTTAAATATCTTCACACCAGTTGGAATAGCAATCATCATCGTAGTTAACGAAAAAATCGAGTTAACTGCTGCACTATTCCCCATCGTATAAAAATGGTGTACCCATACCAGCATACTGAGGAAGGCAATACCTGCGACAGCATATACCATCGATTTATAGCCATACAGGTTCTTACGCGCAAAGGTAGCAATCACCTCTGAGAACATGCCAAATGCCGGTAATACAACAATATATACCTCTGGGTGGCCCCATAACCAGAATAAGTTCAGCCATAGCATCGGATCACCGCCACTGGCAACCGTAAAGAAATGGGTGCCAAAGAGCCTGTCTAGTGACATATAAGCCAATGCTACTGTAAAGATTGGGAAGGCCGCCACAATAATGATCGATGTAATAAACGTCGTCCAGACGAAAATCGGCAGCTTCATCCAAGACATACCAGGTGCACGCATTTTGATAATGGTCACCACGAAGTTAATACCTGTTGCCAATGTACCAATCCCTGCAATCTGCAAGGCAATCGCATAGTAGTTATTACCGACACCAGGAGTAAATTCCTTCCCTGCTAATGGGAAATAAGAAGTCCAGCCTGCATCAGGTGAACCACCGATAACAAATGATAAGTTAAATAACATTGCTCCAGCAAAGAATAGCCAGAAACTTAATGCATTTAATTTCGGAAAGGCAACATCTCTTGCCCCGATTTGCAGCGGGATCACCACGTTCATAATCCCGATTAACAATGGCATCGCCATGAATAAGATCATGATCACACCGTGTGTCGTAAAGATTTCATCATAGTGCTGGGCATCGAGTAACTGCAGTTCCGGGCGGGACGTCTGTGCCCTCATCAATAAACCATCCACACCACCGCGGAAAAACATTAACACCCCTGCCAAAATATACATAATCCCAATTTTTTTATGATCAACTGTTGTGAACCATTCTCGCCATAACCATTTCCATCGTTTTAAATAGCTGACTAAAGCAACCAAACCGATTAAGGTAAGACCTATGGCAATTTGTGATGCTAAAATTAATGGGTCACCAGTAACGAAAAATTCATCAAATGTCATGTTGTTCACCACCTCTATTAATGATGTGAGTGATCTGCTGTATCAGATTCACTGTCTTGTTCCATATCATGATGTTCATGAGCTCCCTGTTCGGAAGCTTCGGTCTCATGCTGTTGATGTGTTTCCTGCTCATTATCAGTTTCTTCTCTCACACCTGATTGTTCTATTTCTCGAACAGGAACTTCCCCATCTTGAAAACCTTCTTGATGGTATTCTTTATATAGTTCCGGATCAATATATTGTTCTGAACCGCCATGAGCATGATCAATCCAGTCTAAATGCGTGCCATTGAACGTCATCCGCCCCAATACACTCGGCTCCAGCAATTCGCCATATTGATCTTCCGTGAGGTCATATGCTGTATTCTTTACATCATTGACCCACTCATTAAAGTCATCCTTTTCTAATGCTTCTACATCAAATGTCATGTGGGCATAGCCTTGCCCATTAAAGTTCGTGTTTCTGCCATAAAACGTTCCTGGTTTATCGGCAACCATATAAAGCTCTGTCTGCATATTGGCCATTGTGTATTTCTGACCTGCCAATTCTGGCACCCAGAACGATTGCATCGTACCAGCAGATGTCATTTTAAACTGAACAGGATGATCTGCTGGGATATTGATATAATTGACTGTCTCAATATCCTGATCCGGATAACTAAAGATCCATTTCCAATCCGCTGAGGTCACATGAATAACCAATGGCTCCTCTTCTTCATAGCCTTGTGGAACATCCTCTACTTCATAAATGGTTTTGGCAGTTGGTATCATCAAGGCAATAACAATTAAAACTGGGATGGTGAACCATGTAATTTCAAGCCAATGATTTCCTTTTTCTTCTTTCGGTTCAAAATCACCATCGTCTTTCCGAGCCCGATATTTCCAAATAAAGTAACCAAATAAGACAAATATAACGACTACAATCACCAGCATGAAAATAATCGAATATATAATTAAGTCTGTTAAACTTCTTGCAATCGGCCCCTTTGGATCAAAGACCAATAACTTTGATTCACAGCCCGCAAGGAAGACAGGAAGTAGTAACAATGTGAAAGTATATAGTAACTTCTTCATCGCTGTCATAGTTGTTCCCCTCTCTCTGTACACTTTCTATATTTTTTAATTGATTAATAAGCTCACGATTATTTATTTTCTCAACAAAATATGATGAAATTATGATGGATTAAAATTTGTCAAAAATTGTTCAAAATTAAACCTTGTTTTAAAAATCCATATACTGATAACGTTATAATGAATGCATAGGCAAGCAAACCTAGGTAGTTGATTTCATCATATGTTTGTGATGACGGACAGCTAAGCGATTACTTACAGGGTTTTGCCCTTTAGTTTCGTTTTGACGGACAGTAAAACGACTAGTCACAAGACTTTGTCCGTCATTTTTGTGAGGAGGAGGAGGTGAACTAATAAATCTTCAATTAGGAAACAACTTGTTACATTTATAATAATTGCCGGGTATATTGCTCATTTAAGTATATTTAACACAATCTATTTTACTAATTGCCTATTTTTATATACTATTTGAATAGGGGATGTCATTCCCTTCATCATTAAGCTGCAAACTATGATAAAGTGAAACTTTATGAAGTGGAAGACTTACAGTCAATTACACTGCGATTAATTTGTATAAATTGAGAGGGATAACGATGACGAAGCTTTTGATTGTCGATGATGAACAACGGATGCGTTCTATGCTGCAGTTGTTTTTACGAAATAATTTTGAATTAATGGAAGCAGAAAATGGCAAGCAGGCCGTACAGCTTTTTAAAAATAATTCAGTTGACCTTGTCTTGCTTGATGTAATGCTGCCAGACCTGGATGGTGTTGCTGCTTGTAAACAAATGAAGGCATTGAACCCTGATGTGCCTATTATTTTACTGACTGCACGAAATGAAACCTCTCAAAAAGTAGAAGGGTTGACTAATGGGGCAGATGATTATATAGTCAAACCGTTTGAACCAGAAGAATTACTGGCTAGAATTCATGTACAATTACGTCATTTTCACAAAGAGAAGCCCGCTAATATCTTACAGTTTGCCGAACTGGAGATTAATCCTGTCTCTCATTTTGTAAAGGTAAAAGGCAAAGAGGTAAAATATAGCCCGAAAGAGTTTGAGCTGTTATATTTATTAGCTGCCCATCCAAATCGAGTATACACGAGAGAGCAGCTGCTTGATATCATCTGGGGATTAGACGAAGTCGTTGACATCCGGACCGTGGATTCTCATGTTCGATATGTACGTGATAAATTAAAAAAAGCCGGTCTGTCCTATCAGCCAATCCAAACTGTCTGGGGAGTAGGCTATAAATTTGATTGGGAGGATAAACATGAAGCTGAATAGTGTGGTTTTTAAGCTTGGGGCTACGATTTTATTCTTACAATTGATTATTCTTATTCCATTAGGATATATTATCTTACAATTAATTTTGAACTACTCGATCAATCAGACAGAAACACAGCTCATCCAGCTGTCAGAAAAATATGCCGAACAAGTCGATGATTTAAAAGCACCGGAAAATCAACAATTGTTGGAACAATTAACCACAATGACCGATACAAGTGCCGCTATCCTTAACCAACAAGGAGAAATGGTACTGCAGACCAATTGGCACGATAACATTGTAGACGAGGCATTAGAAAACCCTCAGCTTCAACAATTAAAAGAAGGGGAAACGATTGTCGAAGGATATAATTTCAATGGCTCGAATTACTTGAAAGTAGCACAGCCAATCGCTACTCCCGATGGAATTCAAGGAAGTGTCGTCTTATTTTCATCATTTGGGTTAATTAGCAATTCCATTCATAACATTATCTTTCTTGTTATTCTGGCCAGTCTCGGCGCCGTTGTCTTAGCCATTGGTTTTACTATCTTTATTTCCAAAAAATTAGGTGCACCACTCGTTACGATGGAGAAAGTAGCCAAGGAAATAGCAGAACAGAAGAATTTTTCCTTGCGAGTGGATTATAAAGCGAATGATGAAATAGGTTCCTTAGCTCAGGCGATCAATCATTTGTCTGAAACATTAGAACGTTATCAAACCAATCGAAATGAGTTCTTTTCTAATATTACACATGAGTTGAAAACACCTCTTACTTATGTGAAAGGTTATGCCAATGCTGTCCGCCATGAGATGTACCAATCCAAAGAAGAACGAGACGAATTTCTCGAAATTATTGAGAATGAGAGTGATCATATCAGCAATTTAATGGATGACCTAACAGATATGTCGAAAATTGAAGAGGGTAAAATCGATCTCAATGTGGAAGAGTTGGATATGAACCATTTAGCTGAAGAAATGCTGAAAAGATCTCAATTTCGAGCAGCAGAAAAAGGACTCCAATTACACTTAGATATACCTGACCATACCATCTGGATTAAGGCGGATCGAAACCGAATGGATCAAATACTTACCAACTTAGTAGAAAATGCCGTTCGTTACACAGAAAAGGGCAGGATCACCTTAAGAATAGCGAATCAATCCGATCAAGTACTCGTGCAAGTGATAGATACGGGAATCGGCATTAAGCAGGAAGATGTTCCTTATCTATTTGAGCGTTTCTACCGTGTGGACAAATCCCGTTCACGGGCAAATGGCGGCACCGGACTTGGGCTGGCTATTGTTAAGCACTTAGTAGAAATGCATGAAGGCAGTATTGAAATAAACAGTGAATTAAACAAAGGTACTACGGTTAGTTTATACTTTCCTAAACAGTGAGACTAGGTGACCGCCTAGTCTTTTTAGCTTACAAAATAAACGGATCTATTCATCTTTTATTGTTTAGCCTATAAAATGGGCTTGCATCTGTGTTTTTATTATTTTATAATATGAATATATGTTCATATATTTGATTTAGGAGGAGTTTATTTATGGGACACGATCATCATGGTCACAGTCATGACCACCATCATCACCATACAAATAATAAAAAGGCATTATTGCTTAGTTTCATATTAATAGCAACTTTCATGATTGTTGAAGTCATCGGCGGTTTGCTGACAAATAGTCTGGCATTATTGTCAGATGCAGGCCATATGCTAAGTGATGCCGTTGCACTTGGTTTAAGTTTATTCGCCTTTAAACTAAGCGAGAAGGCCGCCAATGCTTCTAAAACATACGGTTATAAACGATTTGAAATTCTAGCAGCCTTAATTAATGGTGTGACCTTGCTGGCTATTTCTGTTTATATATTTTATGAAGCTTATCACCGCTTCTTTGATCCGCCAAATGTCAGCCCAATGATGCTCTGGATTGCCATTATTGGTTTGATTGTTAATATTGTCGTAGCCTTTATCTTGATGTCTGGCGGCGATACCAAGGGCAATTTGAATATGCGCAGTGCCCTGCTGCATGTCATGGGCGATTTATTAGGTTCTGTTGGGGCAATTATTGCCGGTTTATTGATTTTGTTCTTTAACTGGAATCTTGCAGACCCTATTGCCAGTATTGTCGTGGCTGTCTTAATTTTGATTAGCGGTTACCGTGTCACACGTGATTCTTTCCATATTTTAATGGAAGGAACACCGACACACCTTTCTTATCAAGAAATAGAGGCAGCTTTAATGAAATTGGATAACGTAATTAATATCCATGACTTGCATATTTGGATGATTACATCTGATTTTCCATCTTTCACTTGTCATATCGTGGTAGAAGAATCAACTGACAGAGATCAATTGTTACAAAAGGCTTCTGCCTTATTAAAAGATACATTCCAGATCGAGCATACCACTATTCAAATCGAAGGGGTACAAGCAGATATTCAACAGTCAGAAAATCATTGTCAATAATCCAACGGGAGATTTTCCTCAACAAGAGGCTTAAGCAATCGATTGATCATGCTGCACCATAAAAATGAACCTAACCAATTTTCTATCCAATAACAAAGCAGGCACTCACCAAGTATTTGGTAAGTGCCTCTTTTATTGGAATTTATAGCTGCTTTCTTTTACTGCGGAACCACCAGATACTGCTTCCTAATACAAGTAATATGCCTCCTGCCAGAAGCCAGTTGTATTGGTGTAAGGCGGTATTCGGTAAATCGACGGTAGGTGTGGGCTCCGAATCCTGCTCAGTACCGGCTGTTTGTTTTGCAGCTCCAGTCCGTGCAGCGGTGTCCGATGTGTTCGGCTTCGCTTCGGGTGTCTGGTCTGGTATTGGGGTTCCTTGTTCTGTTGTATCATCTGTCTCAGTCGGCATGTGATTATCTGTTTTCTCTGGTTCAGATGTCTCTTTATCAGGTATGGGTGAAATTTCTTCTGTCATCCATACACCATAGATCGAAAAATCGGTGACTGTTGCTGTTATGATACTTCCTGCCCTTTTTCCATCAATACGTTCCCATGCTTTGTTATCTTCTTGATAATGATAGAATCCGGCCTCATCACTGGCTTCTGTTACCCCCATCGTTAGAATAAACTTACCGGTGTAATCTTCCTCCCCTTCCGGATATATAAAGATGATATTATAGAGCTCACCAGCTAATTGAAAACCTTCAAAAGTCAGGTTATCGACTGATTTCACCTGTAGTCTCGTTTCTTCCGGCAAGTCAGCCGGCAATTGGATCGTTGTCTGTGTATCTCTCACAGTAATCGTTGTATCTGCTGCAACCAATACTGGCGGTTTATCTACTATAACCTCGGTTACTGCTGACTCTTGTGGTTCTTCTAGTTCAGCCTCCACAATAACTTCTATTAACGCCTTATGTTGATTGGGATTTGTTACACCATCTGGTAAAGTTACCTCTCCGGTAAAAAAGTAATTGCCAGCCATCTCGCCATCATAAACAGGTATGCCTTCATCCCAAGTAACAGATAAGTTAACTTGCTCTCCATCAGTTAATAATACTTCCACTTCTTCTGGAAGTGACAGCTTAAACAAAGGAGTCCCCTTGGCTACTTGCTGTTTCACCAGTGTGAAAATTCTCTGAATACTTACTTCCGGCTCTTCTGGTACCGAAGCTTGTTTGGTAGTAACTTCTATATTCGCTGCTGAAGTATTATCCGATGGATCAACTGCTATTAGCTGATAATGATAGGTTGTGCCTGCCTGCACAGAATGGTCCGTATAGCTTGTTGCTTCGCCATCGATTCGTGCAATTTCCTCATCATCACGAATTAAGCGATATTCCTTAATACCTGCCAAATCTCGGGCAGAGAATGTGAATACAATGTTATCTGTGGTGACTTCAGTAGCTTCTAGCGTAACTTCTGTCGGTGCTATCGTATCTATCACATTGATCGTGCGTATCACACGAGTTGTGTTACCAGAGCTGTCCATCACGATGTATGTTAACCGATATGTTCCGATTTGACTGATATCAACACTGCCTGTGACAGTAACCTGTTCACTGATATCGCCATCATAATTATCTGAAGCGGTGGCTCCTGCTTCAGCATAGTCATCACCAAGTTCAATGGTGACCTCTTCCTCTCCTTGTAACGTTATCTCGGGAACTGTGGTATCTACAACCTCTACTGTACGGATTACCTCGGTCTGATTTCCAGAATGGTCGGTTACTTGGTAGGTCACTGGGTAAGATCCTATCTTTGAGGTATCGATAGAACCTGTTATTTCAATTTGATCACTGATATCACCGTCTGCATTATCTGTTGCAGCAGCTCCAGCTTCTTGATAGTCTGTTCCTACCTCTAAGATAAGTGGGTTATCACCTTTTAAAGTAATAACAGGGTATTCCTTATCGACTACCAGTACCACACGTGTTTTGCTGGTTTGATTCCCGGCCACATCCTGCACCATGTAAACTAACTCTTGCGCTCCTATTTTATTCGTGTCTATTTCTCCTATAACCGTTGTTTGTAAGTCACCCGTAAAATTATCTTCTGCCTGATAACCGGGTTCCGTAAAGACTTCACCATGCTGAACAGTCAGAGGATTATCTCCAAGCAAAGTCAGTTCTGGTGCTGTACGGTCGATTCGGACCACATCCTGTACCGTCTCACTGATATTACCTGCTTGATCAACAGCTCGGGCTACAATCGTTGTTTCTCCTTCTCTGGTAATAGCTAATCCATCTGCATAAGTAAACCATGCTCCTTCACCATTTAATTGATACTCGATGTTGCTGTTGTCCTCACTGGTTGCCATCGTCACCGACACACTGCTAGCATTGGTCCAATCATTCGTTTCCACGGTGAGGGTTGGAACAGCAGGCATGGTCCGTTTGATTTGTACCATCGCTTTGGCTATTTCACTAGTATTGCCTGCTTGATCGACAGTACGAGCCTCAATCGCCGTTTCGCCTGCATCTGTAATCGATAAAGCTGTATCATAGGTTTGCCATTCGCCTTCGCCTATACGGTATTCTGTCCGATCTACACCACTTTTCCTATCCTCACCTGCTGTAATCATTGCTGTAACTGCATCCGCATTGGTCCAGCCAACTGGATTCAGCTGTATTGACGGGGACGTTGGAGCCGTTTGATCTATATGGATGATCTGTGTTGTTTCCGCTTGATTTCCTGCTTGATCAGAGGCTCTTATCTCTATTTGATGTGTCCCTGCTTCAGTAATGGAGGTATCGTAGGCAAAATCAGTCTTATCCTCAATAATTTCACCATTGATGCTGATCATCCACTCCTCCATCGCTTGATCGGCCACTTCCACGGATAAATAAACCGTTTGATTTGTCCATGTGTCATGTTCATAGGCAACTCCATCCTCACCTTGTGTCATCGTGACATTTATCACTGGATTGGTACGGTCGATCCGAATCGTCTCCTCTGTAATCTCACTTCTAGTGCCAGCTTGGTTCACTGCCCTGGCATAAATCGTGGTCTCGCCCTCCTTGCTAAGGACGATTTCTTCTTCATAAGTCAGCCAATCTCCCTCTGTACCGTCTAGTTGATATTCAATCGTGGTGTGTTCCTCCGTAACTATGATACGAGCAGTTACCTGATCAGCATTGGTCCACTCCTTGATATCTACCGAAATACTTGGGGCAGCGGGAAGATTACGGTTAATTTGTACCATGGCTTCAGCAACTTCACTGATATTGCCTGCTTGATCGATCGTTCGTGCATATACAGTGGTTTCCCCTTCTTCTGAAACAGGAAAAGCTGCCTCGTAAAGTATCCATTCTCCATCTTCCCCGATTCGATACTCGGTTCGAGCTGCTCCACTGCCTTGATCCTCTCCATCTGTGATGGTAACAAGCACGTTTTCCTCATTGGTCCAGCCGCTTGGTTCCAGTTCAATCGTTGGAGCGTCAGGAGCAATATCATCATGTAAAATCGATAAAACGACTGGCTCGCTTGCTATACCATAAGAAATCGTTATGACCTCTAATTGATTTTGCTGATTTGGCGTTAACTCCACACCTTCCAGCGTAAATTCGCCTGTTTCTTCCTCTGCTGTTACACTTTTTTCCTCCTCACCATATGTGACCTTTACTTCACTGCCGGGTTCTGCTATTCCCTCTATATCAATGGTAGATTGATTTGTCACCTCTGGATAGTCCTCGATATCTGGTGACTCAGGGGCGCCGATTCGAAACAGGTTAGATTCTGTATAAGCGGATATTCCAATGTCTGTAATTAATTGAATACGCAGCTTCGTCTGGTTCGTCTCTTGTAATTTTCCTATCCATGATGTATGATCCCCGTCGAACTCCGCTACTAAAGTCCAATCCTCTCCATCCCATTGTTCCAATCTATAGGTACGGGAATCTGTTTCTCCAATCCCCCAGATTACCGAAATAAATGGTGACCAACGCCAGTTCACTTCTACCTCTGTTTCTGGGTTTGCTACACTAGTAACTTCTAAAGCTAGAGGTGCTTGAGGTGAAAAATCGAGTTGTCTATAGCTATTGCTGCCCGTACCAACTATTTTTCCTTCTGTTGTGAAACCGACGGTATGATAACTCCCTACCGCAACTTGAACAATATTTTCCCAGCCTCCTACATTCAATTGCCCCCAAAAATTGTGCCCTGCAGCTACCACTGTACCATCTGCTTTTAAACCAATCGTATGCAAGGTACCTGCTGCAACTTGAACAATATCCTGCCATTCTTCTACATTTAATTGGCCTTGCGAATTATTCCCGACAGCGACAACGGTACCATCAGGTTTTAAACCAACCGTATGTAGAGCGCCTGTCTCCACTTGGATCATATCTTCCCAATCCGTTACATTTAGTTGACCTTGCGAATTATTCCCAGCTGCGATAACAGTACCATCTGCTTTTAGACCAATCGTATGATTGGCGGCTGCTGCAACTTGGACGATATTTTCCCAATCGCCTATATTCAGCTGACCAGAGGCATTGGTCCCCACAGCGACAACGATGCCATCTGTTTTTAAACCGACAGTATGCGCTTCACCTGCTGCAACTTGTTCGACATGCTCCCAGTCTGTAACATTCATCTCTCCATGATTATTCCAGCCTGCCGCTCTCACCTTACCAGCATTGGTTACACCCACAATATGCAAGTCACCTGCCGCAATTTGCGTCATATCTTCCCAATCATCCAAATTGAGTATATTTGCTGCATTCCTTCCTACAGAGGCGGCTGTACCATCTTCTTTCAAATGAATGGTATGCCCGTCGCCTGCTGCAATTCGCGTAGGATATGCAGGAAATTCTAACTCCGTATGCAGGATAGACAGGGACACAGGAACACTGGTGAGCCCATAAGAAACAGCTGTAACCTCGAATGCATTCACCTGATTTGGAGTCAATTCTAATCCTGCCAGCGTAAATTCGCCGGTTTCTTCATCTGCCATGGCACTTGCTTCTTCCTCACCATAGCTGACGATTACTTCACTGCCAGGTTCAGCAGTCCCTGCAATATCAACAACAGTTTGATTCGTTCGCTTTGGATAATCACTAATTTCTGGTGGAACAGGTGCACCGATTCGAAATGAATCGGACTCTGTATAACCCGATTCACCAGCATCAGTAACTGCTCGCATACGCAATGTTGTTTGTTTTGTCTCAGCCAGTTTTCCTGTCCATGATGTCTGATCCCCAGTTACCTCTGCTAATAAAACCCAATCCTCTCCATCTTGTTGTTCCAATTCATACTTACGGGAGGCCGCTGCTCCTGTTCCCCAAGTTGCCGGGGCTTCCCAGGTCGCTTCTGCGTCTGTTTCCAGGTCGGCGACACTTGTGACTTCTAATGCTCGTGGTTCTTGAGGAAGGAAATTCAGCTGACCGAAGTTCTGCCGACCTACACCGATTAAAGTACCATCACTTTTTAAACCAACGGTAACTACCCCTTTGGTAGAAACTTGAACAATATCTTCCCAATCCGTTACATTCATTTCACCTTCCCAATTAATTCCCGTGGCTACAACGGTGCCATCCTCCTTTAACCCAACGGTATGGCTGCTACCGCCTGCGACTTGAACAATATTTTTCCAGTCCGCTACACCTGACATATTTATGATGCCCCCAATTTCCTTCTCTCTCTTTTAACAGGCTTGGAAATAGTCTATCATCATGTAATGAAAACAAAATGAAAGAATCGGTATGTTATAGACTGAAAACGCAAAAAAAAGAGAGCAGAAGAACTACTCTCTCCATAATAGCGATAGGAATATCATCTAAACTTTTCTATCTCCTTGACAACAATGTTCATCACTATGGTCGTACCAAAATTTTATGCTTTCTTAATTTATTAGAAAACCTGATTGTCACAAAACCTTTTAGTAACAACCTCAGTTACATTCTTACATTAATCCCTAAATGATTTTCGAAGTATTTTTACTTCCTTCACTTCAAGGCTGGTTAATTCAGCTATTTCTTTCTCCGAATAGTTCTTGTTTAAAAGCTTTTTAACAAAATTTCGTTCCGCTTTTTCCATGCCTGCTTCTATCCCTTTTTCCATGCCCCTTTTCGTTGCTTCTTCCTCAATTTCTCTAAACAGCCTTCCAAAAGTCGGGGTATCTCTTAGTTTTTCCATTCCCATAATTTTCCCTTCCTCCTTTTCGTTTTGGATGATTGGTAACGATTCATACAGTTTTTCCTGTAATTCCAATGGTATCTGCAGGATATAATCAATAAAGTACAATAGGGCTGAAAGATAGCTCGCACGGTGCGAATATTTTTCGAATGCCAAGCTGATAAGTTGTTGTTTAAACTGGAACCTTTCTTCGTTATCTTCATTTGTCTTGCCTTTATTTTTACTCGTATAAATTCCTGCCAGAACAGCCAAAGCAAATGGATGATCAGATTTTTTCAGTTCTTCCGTATCTTTTCCATAAAATCGATAAGTATTATACGCATAAGTTAACTCTGTACCATAAAAAGAATAATGAAGCGCCTCTGCATGATGTGGATAGCTCGCGTCCGTCAACAGAGCGATAGAATATACCGGCTGATTATATTTATCGTAGATTCGGTAAAAATATTTAAACATGTGTTCAGCGAAGGCTTGCTCCATGATGGCCTGTACTTCGATGTGAACGAAGACGTATTTTTCTTCTCCACTCCTCAGCAGCACCTTTACTAATTTATCCACATAATTTCTTCCTTTTCTCGAATCTATCACAAACTGAGAAAGCTCCAAATTCAAGAAGTCTGCTCCTTTTTCAAAATCAATTTTCGGGTACAGATCCGGTGCAAAATAGACTATGAATTCTTGAAATAGTTCTTCAATCAAGTTTTTCCAAAGCCCATCATAATCCGTATTCCTTGCACGATAAGCCTGTTTATTTTCTGTTACTGCGGTTATCATTATTTTATCACATCCCCAAGTAATAATAAATTAGGCTTTCATCATATCGACTTTGTATGGGGAAGACAAAACAGTAAAAAAAGATTTCTTTCGTAAAAACGTCTATAAAAATGGTATGCCAGCTTGTTATTTTGCGATTTCTGATCATAAAAATACAGTCGTATTTAATTTTTAATGCATTTTAGAAAAAATATGGATTCGTACACTTGTATTAACATAAGAATGTGCTGAATTTGACAGTGCCAAATCGGATATGACTTTGGCTCGTCCATTCTATTATTTCCTGCACAATAAAAAAATGAAGGTTGTCACGTCACCAAATCTTTAGAGGACAACCTTCATTGCGCTTATACTTTCTTAAAAACCTAAACGTTCCTTCTATTCTAACGACAGAATACAGGATACGTTTAGGTTTATGAAAATGTTACATGCTGTCTCCGCTCTTAAAAATATCTTCATTAGACTTCCTTTTTTGACGGATGAACCATAGGCCACTTCCCAATACCAGCAATATAATACCAGCGATTAACCAATTATATTGATTGGTTGCGGTAGCTGGCAAGGCTGTAGCTTCTTTCTCTGCTGTTTTTTCCGCTTTTCGTTCTATTTCTGGTTCCTTTCTTTTTGCTTCTTGCTCTTCTTGCTCTTCCAGCTCTTGCTTTGGTTCCTTCTCTTCTGCTTCTTGCTCTTTCGGCTCTTGCCTTGGTTCCTTCTCTTCTGATTCTTCCTTCACTGGTGGCTCTGCTTCTGTCTCTACTTCCATAAACACACCATACATAGAAAAGTCAGAGACTGTTGCTGTGATTGTATCTCCTTCTACGTTTCCACCAATCAACTGCCATTCTTCTTGATAATGATAAAGGGCTGCTTGGTTACTGGTTCCATCTACACCCATTGTCAGGATAAAGTCCCCATGATAATCTTCCTGTCCGTCTGGATAGGTAAAGAGAAAGTCATACACTTCGCCTGCTTGCTTCAAACCTTCCTGTTCTTCCAGTTGTACAGTGAGAACTTGTAATAACGTGCCTTCCGGTAAATCATCTGGCAAATGAATCGTTGTTTGCGTGTCTTTAATAGTTATCAGAATTCCCGGAAATACTTGTACTGGCGTTTCATCCAGAATAATTTCGAGGCTTTCTGGGATTTCGGGTTCTTTTGGTTCCTCTGGTTTTACCGGTGCGTACACATACGTCACGGTTTGTACTTCTTCGGTGAATGTACCTGTCGCATTCTCTGGTGTTTCGATTAATTGATAGCCTTCGATTTCTTTTGCTTCTGTTGTATACGCTTCGCCTACTTTTCCTGTTTGCGTTTCTCTGTTTACCAGTGATTGACCATCTTTATTCACGTACGCTATCATAATGGTTCCTTCTAAAGGCTCTTCTACCTTCACTGAGGCATACACATAAAGCACCGTTTGTGTTTCTTCTGTAAATGTACCAGAAGCGTTGTCTGGTGTTTGCACCATTTCATAGCCGCTTATCTCGATTGCTTCTGTTTGATAGGATTCACCTATATTTCCGATTAATTCTGCAGATGGAATCAGGTCTTCGCCTTCCTCATTCACATATTTCACGGTCACTGGTGCTCCCAATACTGGCTCTTCTTTGATTGGCGCATAGACGTAGACCACGATTTGCGGCTCTTCGGTAAATTCGCCACTTGCATTGCCTAGCATTTCTACTAATTCATAGCCCTCGATTGTTTTTGGCTCTTTTTCATAGGTTTCCCCTACTACGCCTGTTTGGGTTTCTCTATTTGCAATCGCCTGCCCCGTTTCATCGACATATTCAATGATGACCGTTCCTTCCACATCACTTTCTACTGGGGTATAGACGTAGATGACGGTTTGTGCTTCACTTGTAAATTTGCCGTTTGCATTGTCTGGTGTTTGTACCACTTCATAGCCGCCTATCTCGATTACTTCTGTTTGATAGGATTCACCTATATTTCCGATTAATTCTGCAGATGGAATCAGGTTTTCGCCTTCCTCATTCACATATTTCACGGTCACTGGTGCTCCCGATGCTGGCTCTTCTTTGATTGGCGCATAGATGTAGACCACGATTTGCGGCTCTTCGGTAAATTCGCCAGTCGCATTTTCTGGCATTTCTACTAATTCATAGCCCTCAATCGTTTTTGGCTCTGTTTCATAGGCTGCTCCTACTATGCCTGTTTGGGTTTCTCTATTTGCAATGGACTGCCCTGCTTCATTGACATAGTCTATAATGATAGTTCCTTCTATCTCCCTTTCTACTAGGGTATAGACGTAGACGACAGTTTGTGCTTCATTTGTAAATGTACCAGCTGCATTGTCCGGAGTTTGTTGTAATTCATAGCCTGCAATGTCAGCCGGATCGGTTTGATAGGAATCTCCAATGTTCCCAATCAGCTCCTCTGGTGGAAGAAGCTCGGCTCCCTCTTCATCTACATGTTCTACTGTCACTGGTTCACCTAGAATTGGCTCTACTTCTTCCAGTGCATATACATATGTCACTGTCTGGGCTGCTTCTGTAAATTCACCACTTGCATTGTCTGGTATTTCTATTAATTCGTAGCCTTCGATTTCTTTCGCTTCTGTTTCGTAACTTTCTCCCAGCTTTCCGGTTAACTCTTCGAAAGACGCCAGCTCATTGCCTTCTTCATCTACATATTCTACTGTCACTGGCTCGCCATACACTAACGGTGTGAACACCTCTACCGTCACTGGGGAAGATGTATTATCAGAGGCATCTACAGCGATCAGCTCATATTGATACTTGGTTCCTGCCTCGATTGATTCATCCGTATACGTTGTTTCCCCGCCATCGATGCGGGCAATCTCTACCTCATCCCGCGATAAAATGTATGTGTTGATTCCACCTAGATCTTCTGCGGAGAAAGTGAACTCAACCGCTTCTGTGGTTACTTCGACCGCTTCAAGAGTCACATCACTTGGAGCTGTAGTATCTACCACATCCACCGTACGTGCAGCACTGGCTGTATGTCCAACACGATCTGTTACAGTGTAGGTAATTGGGTAGGTACCCACTTGGCTGGTATCCACATTGCCAGTGATTTCAATCATTTCACTGATATCGCCATCCTGTTGATCTATAGCCTCTGCCCCTGCTTCTGTATAACTGGCTCCTAGCTCTATCGTCATTTCTGTTTCACCATGTAAGGTCAATTCCGGCGGTGTATTGTCCAGTACAAAAGGATTCGTTACTGCGTATACCTGGTTCCCTGCCTGGTCTGTCGCTTGAATATGCAAATACCAATTGCCGTTTGCTTCTATTTTCGTTAATTCATCTTCATTCGCAAAGGCTTCCCAATCCGCTTCCTCATCTAGCACTTCATCACTTTCCGACCAAACATAGAGAAGCGAATCTTCGTTGACACCACTTAATGCATCTGTCACCGTTACCTGTGTAGCAGCTTCTTTTGCCGCTTCTGTATCACCATTTGGCTCAAAGGCTATAGTTGGTTCTGTTTGATCGATTTTAACCACAGCTTTGGCTTCCCCACTTTGGTTACCTGCCTGATCCACGGTACGTGCCTCCAGTTTGGTTTCTCCTTCTGTTGCTATTTTCAGCTCGCCGGAATCATCCAGTGTCTGCCAGTCTCCCCAATCCTCACTAGCTGCTTCCTGAAGTCGGTATTCGATTTGATTTACTCCGCTGTGATCATCTTCTCCAGCAGTTATCGTCACCGTTACCTCCTCATTTGTCCATTCATCTGGTGCATGGATTGCTGGCTCTGTAGGGTTTTGATTATCCATTTTAAACACTTGGGAATACAGATGAAAGTCTTCACTAAATATGTCTTTCCCTTGGATATGAAGATAATATTCTCCTGTTGCCTCTTCAGGTGTCTGAATGGTCTCCGATTGACCATTCTCATCTAACATTAAGACTTCCCATCCGTCACTTGGCTTCTCCTGTTCCAGCGACCATGCATATTGTACAGTCTCAGACATATCGACAAACTTTACGTTTACTATTATTTCATGTGCCTGTGCCCATGTATCCCCTGTTCCATTTGGATCAAACGTTACGCCTGCTATAATCACTTCATTATCCTCCGATACAAAGAGGTCAGGTTTCATAGTCAAAGCGGGATGCACAAAGAGATGGGTGTACGTCACAGGAACCCCAACTAGAACACCATCCTCCCAGACTCCCCAAACAACATTATCAAAAATATATTGAGAATTTGGCGTCCGTAACCACATAGCAGTGTTCGGATTATCTAAAAATCCATTACTGCTATTTTGATATTTGCTGTACTCTCTCCATTCTTCATAGGACATTAAACCGATATTGGCTTCTACTGTTTCCGCACCCTCATTAGTCTCATCTCCAATTCCCCAAGTCTTCGGTTCAATGACAGCTTGTTCCGCAGGGGTGAACGCCTCATTATAGTATTTTCCATTCAAATAATATGCAAGATGGCTTTCATCCTCTGGGTCAAATTGATTCGTGTGAGGTTCTGTGTCATCAAACACCCTATTTCCAATTGAGTTCTTACTGAAGATATACCCCTCTGCCGGATCCAGCACAATCCATTCCGTACCAGCAAAAATAATTTCATCGCCTTGGTCTAAATATTGTATTTGTCGAGGTGGCACAATCACTTCATTATCTTCCGACACAAAGAGGTCAGATTGCAGTGTCAAAGCGGGATGGATTGCGACACGTTCGTAGGACACACGCGTATTACGGAGCACACCATCTTCCCAGGCTGCCCAAATATGAGGATCCGGATTGTAGGAATCTGGCGTCCGTAACCACATTAGAAGGCCAGGGTTTTCTAAAAATCCATTACTATCATTATAATATTTGCTGTACTCCTTCCATTCTCTATAGGACAATAAACCAATCGAGGCGTTTACTTCATCCGCACTCTCATCGCCATCATCATGTAAATCAATGCCTCCAATTTCCCAAGCTTTTTCTTCGATAACAGCTTGTTCACCAGGGGTAAATGCCTCGTTATAGTATTCTCCATTCAAATAGTGAGCAAGATTACTTGTATTCGAGGGATTAAATAGGTTCGACCGATTTGTATCAAACGCTCTTCTCCCAATCGATTCCTTACTGAAAATATACCCCTTGCCGGATCCAACACAATCCATTCCGCACCAGCAAAAATAATTTCTTCACCTTGGTTCAAATTCTGCAATTGCTGAAGCTCGGATTCTTCTGCCTGTACATGCAGCGTTTCCATTGGAGGAAATAATGTACTGATTATTAAAATAATGAGCAAAAATATTCCTATTTCACGTTTTCGTTTCTCCATCTAACCCGTCCCTTCTTATCTAATACCAGCTGCTATTTATCGATGAAAAACAAAGGAGTTGTCAACACTTTTTTCGCAATCGATAGGCTTTCCTATGCTTTGACCGTTTGTGTTCGCTTTTCTGTTCGCTTCGTATCAAGTTCGATTCCTTTGTGTATCGCTTTCATTTTTCGCTTTCTTGATACCATCTTTCCTCTCCCTTCCGTTCTGCAACTTTTCACAAGTTTGAAAACAGTCTATCATTCTATAATGAAAGAAAAATGAAAGAATAAACATGTTATAGCCTAAAGCTGCAAAAAAAGAGCAGAAGAACTACTCTCTGTGACGTATTTTTTTCGATAAAGGTCTAAAGAGGCAGATCTACAGCTTACAGTGGCTTTCTTTCATGCTCATACTCCACCCCTTCTATAGATGGAGAATCACCGATTTCTTGTTGGTACAATTTAGAGAAACGTTGGTAATGCTTTTGAAAGGAGATGTTGTCCTTCGCTAAATGATAGGCTTGCAGTAAAAGGGCATTAGCTTCTGTATCTAATTCATTTCGAGAAACTAACTTTTTGGCAATCAGAATCGCTTGTGTTACTTGCTTATGTTCCAACAGCCAGCGGACAAGCCGGACAGCAAAATCATGATATTGTATGGCGAGTGCCTCTTGTTCGAGGACAGACCATGGATAGGCTTTACCTTCATACAAATCTCCGGCAAATCTTGTCTCCCATTCGATTGCTTTTCTTACCGTCGTTTCATTCCATTCCTCTTTACTATTTACATAGGATTCAAAAGCAATAAAGTCTGCCTCGATTCGATCTATTTCTAGCAGATACTGCTCATCAAAAGAACGAACAATTGATTTCAAACCATGTGATTTCAAGGCTTTGCGCAATTGATAAACAATCGTATGAAGGTAACCCACTGCATTCTCTAGCGGCATTTCTGCAAACATTTCATCCATTACCTTGTCTTTGGATATAGTTCGGCCGCGCTGAAGCAACAGTAAGGCAAATAACTCTTGGCTCTTTTTTGAAATAAACTTCACTTCACCGGCCACGCTACTGCTCACCTCTAAACCACCTAATGTCTTCACTATTAATTGATTCGAGTCTGTTTTTATTGGTTCGCTGACTGATTTTCTTTTTTTAACTTTGGCTCTTTCCAGTGTTTGTGCGAGTCTTTTTTGTGATACTGGCTTCACCATATAATCCAATGGATAGGTATCAAATGCATCTACTGCATATTCCCTGTGCGAGGTGACGAAAACAATCTCCAGGTGTGCTTGTTCGGCACGGAGCTGACGAGCAAGCTCTAAGCCGCTTTCATCCGCTATCATAATATCAATAAAAGCTATATCTACCAATTCTTTTTGAGTAAACCGGAGGGCATCCTTCATATGCTGAAAACTTCCTACTACTTCTATGCCTTCTATTTTGTGTAATAATCGCTGCATAACCGTAAGCATCGCTAGTTCATCATCAATAATCATAACTTTCAACTTTTTTCACCTTCTTTCAATGAAAAATAAAAGGCGCTGCCTTTCCCTAATTCACTTTCTACGCTCAGAACACTACCACTCATTTTGACAAATTGTTGACTAACTTGTAAACCTAATCCTGTTCCCTTTTCCCCTTCTGTTCCAAGTGTAGAAGTTAATGATTCTTCCTTCCATAATCTCCGGATTCTTTCCTCTGTCATGCCAATCCCTTGATCACGTACAGTAATCATAACCTTGTCTTCCTGATCCTTTTCCGCCAGTATCTCAACCATTGCTTTCCGCTCAGAAAATTTAATTGCATTGGACAATAAATTACGAAGCACCATAATGATCGCCTCACGGTCGGCATAGACATAAATCGCTTCATCGACATGGATATCAATGTTAATATGTTTCTCCTTACTTTTAATAAACAGAATACGGTATGCTTCATAGATAAGGTCGAACAAAGCGATGGACTCGGGATGAAGCGATACGTCATTTTTTTGACCGCGAAACCATTCCAATACATTGTTAACCGTCATATAGGTGGATCGAATCTGGACACTTAAAAAATCAACCAGCTCCGCATTCTCTGGTGTAAATGTGCGTTTTTCTTCCTCCAGCATTTCTATTAAACTGACCTGCGTCGCAATCGGCTCGCGAATATCATGGGATACAAGGGTAAACAACTGATCTTTCATAAAATTGAGATGAGCAATTTCCTCTAATCGCTGCTGCTTTTCTGTTATATCAAACAGTATTGAGACCGTTCCAAGTACCCGGTCTCTCTTGGAATAAAGCGGATAAACCTTTGTCATAAAGTACTTCTCTTCTCCATTTATCTCACTCTTTATTTCTACTGCTGCCTCTTGCTTCAGCCTGCAGGCTGTCTGCCATTCAGGCCACTCCCTCAAGAGTTCAGCAATATCTTTCCCAATAATAGACGTGCCGTTCTTTTCAAATAGCGGCTGTATAAAGGGGTTACAATCAATAATTATTCCTTTCTGATCGACCGTCAACATCCCCTCCCTCACCGTATCAACGATGAAATCTCTTGCCATAGGGACAATAGCAAATAATTTATTTCGGTAAACGACCCAGAGGATGATAAGACCACCCACCCCGCAATAAACAGACAGGGGAAGCAGCCATTCCGACAGATTTGGGTATGCTAATTTAATCAGTTCAACTATTGCCGGGATCGAAGCCAGCACGATCACCATAATGCCCGGTTTGCGAATTTCCGGGCGTGCCTTTCGAAAGTAAGTCATAATGAAATAAACACATGTCAATAAAATACAATAACAAATACTAATAAAACCAAATGCTAAATTCGTCCTTGATACTTCTAAGTAACCGTCTACAAGAATAGCCGACTCAAAGACAGCATGTGTTTTATTATTTGTCCAAATCAGTGCCGTCCAGCCCATAAAGGGAAGAAATAGGACAAACTGCCGCTGCCATTTCAGCCATTTATCTCGGCCATATAAATCCAGCGCACACATGATAATCAATGGAATATTCATCACCAATGCTGTCTGTTCGATTTGTCGGAAAAACAGTTTCATGGATAACTCATCACTGTATAATTCCATAATGACACTGCAGCCAAATATCACTCGGCAGACCATAGCCCAAGCGAAATAACGAACAGCACGCTGCTGCAAGTGTAAGAATGAATAGATAAGCAATAGGCACATCATCATCGCCGAGACAATTAACGTTAAATATAAGATATAATTCATGGTTTGCTTCTCCATATTAAGTTTTTGAGAATCCGTATTATCATTTTCTAATTCTTAATGAAAGCTAGATAATATTGTCTTAAGTTTATGATAAACGATCTAACTGTTTTTTCCTATATTTTTATAAAAGAAAAAATTACTCCTAGATTAAATGATTCCCTAGAAATAAAGAAAGGTATTTACCAAATAATCGGTAAATACCTTCTGTTATAGAAACTTGTCACTGTTTACTGTTTCTTCGGAACCACCAGATACTGCCGCTCAATAGTATTAATATACTACCTGCTAGCAGCCAGTGATATTGCTGTGTAGCCGTATTAGGTAAGTCACCTGTCTTGGCCTCAGTATTCTGTTCGAGACCAGTTCCTTGTTCTCCGGCTCCTGTAACTGCTGTAGAGCCAATTGTTTGCTTAGGTAATGCGGAATCTGCTGCTTGCTTACTATCTGTTTGAGGCTGTGTGCTTTTTTTGGTTTCTTTCGGTTTCTGTTTCTGCTCTTCCTTGCCAGATTCTTTCGGCTCTGGTGTTTCTTCTTTTGGTATTGGTGAGTCCGCTTCTGCCAATAAAACACCATAGATGGAGAAGTGAGTGACTGTTGCTGTCACCAAATCTTTCTCTCTTGTTCCTCCGATACGTTCCCATTCTCCACTATCATCCTGATAATAATAGATAACGGCTTGGTCGCTAGCTTCTGTTACTCCCATCGTCAGGATAAATTCACCGGTGTAATCTTCCTTTCCTTCTGGATAGATAAAGATAAAGTCATAGAGCTCGCCAGCTACTTGAAAGCCTTCAAAAGTCAGGCTATCGACTGATTTTACCTGCAGTCTCGTTCCTTCTGGTAAATCAGCCGGCAATTCGATGATTGTCTGTGTCTCTTTAATGGTTACTGTTATAGCTGGAAACATCTCTAATGGTGGCTGATCCAGCTCAATTTCTATTGTTTCCGGCGCTTTTGGTTCTATAGTTTTCTCTTGTGCATACACATACGTAACGGTTTGCGCTTTTTCTGTAAATGTACCTGTTGCATTCTCCGGTGTTTGAATTAATTGATAGCCTTCGATTTTTTTTGGTTCAGTTTTGTATTGCTCTCCCACCACGCCTAACCTTGTTTCTCGACTAGCGATTGGCTGACCAGCCTCATCTACATATGCAATAAGAATCATTGCCTCAGCCGCTTCTTCCACTGGCGCATATAGATAGATAACAGTCTGGGCTTCATTTGTAAATTCACCTGCTGCGTTCTCAGAAGTCTGTAATAATTTATAACCTTCGATATTCGCTGGGTACGTTTGATAAGATTCCCCTATATTTCCGTTCCATTCCTCGGCTGGAAGAAGCTCAACACCTGCTTCGTCAATATATTTTACCGTGACAGGTGCTCCCTGTTTTGGTTCCTCTTTCTCTAAGGCGTATACATATGTCACCATTTGTATCTCTTCTGTAAATTGACCCGTCGCATTCTCTGGTGTTTGGATTAATCGATAGCCTTCGATTGCTTTTGGTTCAGTTTCGTATCGCTCTCCCACCACGCCTAACCTTGTTTCTCGATTAGCAATCGCATGACCGGCTTCATCTACATAGGCAATAATAATCGTTCCCTCAACTGCTTCTTCCACTGACGCATACACATAGATAACAGTCTGGGCTTCATTTGTAAATTCACCTGCTGCGTTACCTGGTATTTGAATTAATTCATAGCCGCCAATTTGGATTGGCTCGGTTTTATAGACTTCTCCTATTTCCCCCGTTAATTCTTCTGAAGGGATAAGTTCGTTATCTTCTTCATCTACATATTTTACCGTGACGGGTGCTCCCAGTGTCGGCTCTTCTTTCTCTAGGGCATATACATATGTCACCATTTGTACCTCTTCTGTAAATTTACCAGTTGCATTCTCCGGTGTTTGGATTAATTCGTAGCCTTCGATTTCTTTGGGCTCGGTTTCGTATTGCTCTCCCACTATGCCTACCCTTGTTTCTCGACTAGCGATTGGCTGACCAGCTTCATCTACATAGGCAATGATAATCATTCCCTCAAGATTTCCTTCCTCAGGTGCATACACATATGTCACTGTTTGCGCCTTATCTGTGAACTCACCGGCTGCATTATCAGGTGTCTGGATTAATTCATAACCTGCGATGTTACTTGGATACGTTTGATAGGGCTCGCCTATCTTTCCGTTCAGCTCCTCAGCTGGAAGCAGTTCATTTCCTTGCTCATCCACATATTTCACTGTGACAAGTGCTCCTGGTAATGGCTCTTCTTTTATTGGTGTATAAATATATCTCACCGTTTGCGCTTCTTCGGTAAATTCACCAGCTGCATTCTCTGGATGTTGAATTAACTGATAACCTTCGATTTCTTTGGCTGTAGTTTCATAGACTTCTCCTATCTTTCCGGTGATTTCTTCTGTATCAGCGAGCTGATTTCCTTCTTCATCTACATACTCTACGGTTATTGGTGCGCCTGTTTTAGGTTTTTCTTTTGTTGTAATTTTGACAGTTACTGCGGAAGAAACATTATCAGAAAAATCAACGGCTGTAAGTTGATAAAGATAAGTGGTTCTCGCCCGTACCTCATTATCTGTGTAGGTTGTTTCGTCTCCAGCGATAAGAGCGATTTCTTCTCCATCCCGTGACAGCATGTAATTTTTGATCCCACCCAAATCTTGTGCAGAGAAAGTGAATGTTACATGCTCTGTTGTTACTCCTGTTGTTTCGAAAATAACATCTGTTGGCGGTGTTGTATCTGTCACATGGATGGTACGGATTTGGCTGACAGCATTATTTGAACTATCTGCCACCCGATAGGTTAGCTGATATGTTCCTATCCGGCTGGTATCAACACTCCCAGTGATTTCGATACGATCGCTCAGATCGCCATCATAATTATCTAGGGCTTGAGCACCTGCTTCTTGATAATCATCACCAAGTTCGATGGTTATCTCTTCTTCTCCATCCAGTGTCATTTCTGGAGCGGTAGTATCTACAACCTCTATGGTGCGAATCACTTCCGTTTGGTTGCCAGAACTGTCTTCTACTTGATAGATGACCTGATAGACTCCCAGTTTGGCTGTGTCCATATTGTCTGTGATGTTAATTTGATCACTGATATCACCATCGACATTATCTTCAGCAGTTGCTCCAGCTTCTTCATAGGTTGTTCCCACTTCAAGAATAAGCGGGTTATCGCCTTTCAGGATAATGACAGGCTGGTCTTCATCCACAACATATACCGTTCGAGTTTGGGTTGTTTTGTTCCCAGCGTGATCTTGTACGGCATAGATTAATTCTTGCTTGCCTATTTGGTTCGTATCCACTTCTCCTGTCACAACTACTTCTAAATCATCGGTAAAATTATCCTCCGCTTGATAACCAGGTTCCTCAAACGTTTCCCCATATAATATATACAGCGGATTTTCACCAAGCAGAGTCAACTCTGGAGCAGTGTGATCTATCTTTACAACTGCTTCCACAATCTTACTGCTATTACCTGCTTGATCTATCGATCGGGCATAAATGGTTGTTTCTCCTTCTGCTGTTATCACCAAATCACCAGCATAGGTTAGCCATTCGTCTGCTTCAGTACGATTTAGCTGGTATACGATCTCTGCTGTATCTTCCTCTGTTGTTAAGTCTACAGCAACACTGGCGGCGTTTGTCCACTCGCTTGTTTCCACTTCTATACTTGGAGCCGCTGGTGTCGTTCGTTTGATTCGGACGATTGCTTCGGATCCTTCACTGGTATTCCCTGCTTTATCTATCGTTCGGGCATAAACGGCTGTCTTCCCTTCTGCTTCCACATCAAAAGGATCCTCATATGTCATCCAATCACCTGTTTCTCCTATTCGGTATTCCGTAGCCGCAATACCACTGCCATTCGCTTCATCCTCACCGTCTTCTATCGTAACGGTTACTTTCTCTCGATTAGTCCAGCCTTCTGGGTCAAGTTCTATCACCGGTGCGCCTGGAGCACTTTGATCAATCTTGACGATACGCTCTTCTTCCGCTTTATTCCCTGCCTGATCAGAAGCGCTCACCTCTATGGCGTATGTTCCTGCTTCGGAAATAGAGAACACATGCTGAAAGTCAGCAATATCCTCGATCTCCTCATTGTTTACACGAATCACTAAATCCTCCAACACTTGATCTTCTGCTTGCACCGATAGATGTACTGCTTGATTCGTCCATGTATCATGTTCGTAATCCGCTTCCTCATCACCTTGTGTCATAGAAATCGTAATACTTGGATCGGTACGGTCGATTTTTACCGTAGCTGTAGCCATATCACTTTCATTTCCTGCCTGATCTATCGTACGAGCTTCTACCTGTGTCTCGCCTTCTTCTGTTATCGTAAATGCTTCCTCATAAGTTTTCCAAGCTTCTTCGCCAATACGGTATTCCGTTCTTGCCACACCGCTTCCTGCTTCCTCTCCATTCGTAATGGTGACTAGCACTTCTTCCTCATTTGTCCAACCATTTGGTTCTAATTCAACTGTTGGAGCAAGCGGAGCTATATCATCATGTAAAATGGATAGCTGGACCGAATCACTTGTTATACCATAAGAAATGGTTACAACTTCTAATAGATTTTCCTGATTGGGAATCAGCTCCACTCCCTCTATTGTAAATTCGCCTGTTTTTTCATCAGCTGATACACTTTTTTCTTCATCGCCATATGTGACCTTTACATCACTGCCAGCTTCTGCTGTTCCTGAAATATCAATGGCAGATTGATTGGTTATCTCTGGATAAGCGGTAATCTCCGGCGAGGCCGGGGAACCGACTCGGAATAAATTAGACTCTGTATAGTCAGATACATGAAAATCTGTAACTGTACGAATTCGCAGTTGTGACTGATTTATCTCTGGCAATTCTCCTTGCCATGATGTATCGCTTTCAGAAAATTCATCCAACACGATCCAGCCCTCTCCATCCCATTGCTCCAGTTCATACTTACGGGAGAAAGCTGTCCCAATCCCCCAATCTGGTGTAGGCTGCCAACTCACTTCTACGTCTGTTTCGGCATTAGGAGCACTTTTTGCGGTCAACCTTTGAGCAGGCTGTGGAGCAAACGTTTTTATAGTCCAATCATTCAATTCTATCTGGCCATTAGAATTCGAGCCTGTTGCGACGACACGTCCATTACTTTTTAGACCGACCGTATGACCACCACTTGCTGCGACTTGGATAATATTCTCCCATGCCTTCACATCTGTATGACCAAACCCAAAAGGATCTCGCCCCGCCACAATGACACGACCATCACTTTTTAGACCTACTGTGTGACTATTACCTGCTGCGACTTGGGTAATATTCTCCCAATCCCCTACATCCGTTTGACCCTGAAGATTATAACCCGTTGCAACCACACTTCCATCACTCTTAAGACCAACCGTATGTTCACCGCTTGCTGCAATTTGGATGATGTCCTCCCAGTCTTCCGCGTCTGTTTGACCATAATTATTCCTGCCTGTTGCGATCACACTGCCATCATTTTTTAAGCCAACTGTATGATGAGCACCCGCTGCCACTTGAATGATATCCTCCCACTCATCCACATTTGTTTGCCCATGAAGACTATAACCCGTTGCAACTACGCTTCCATCACTCTTAACACCAGCCGTATGCAGCTGACCTGCCGCCACTTGAACAATATCTCTCCAGCCACTCACATCCAACGGACCATAAAGGCCCGATGCGACTGCAACCACACTACCGTCTTCCTTTAATCCGACTGAATGATAACTATTTGCTGCAACCTGTGCAATATTGCTCCAATTCCTGACATTTGTCTGAGCTTGACTATTATCACCTTTTGCAATGACTGTGCCATCACTTCTTAAACCGATCGTAAAAGTTGCTGCGGCAGCGATATGAGTAGGTAACTGAAAAGGCGGCTCTCCCTCTACTCTTTCCGTCAAGATAACCTCATTTTCTACAGAGATAAAAAGTTCCGGATTCAAAGTCAAAGCGGGGCTAATTGCACGACCGCTGTGCACTTGATATCGATTAAAATTACCACGAGCCTCTGCCCAGATTCCCCAAACATGACCAATGCTAGCAGAATAAGGTGTCCGCAGCCAGGTGTCTTCTGCAGGAGGATTTAAAAAACCCGCCTCCCTATTATGACGCTTGCTATACTTCGACCATTCACTGTGGGATAATAAGCCAATCTTTGCTTCCACCGTTCCGCCATTTTCATCACCCTCATGACCAATTCCCCATTCCCTCGGTAAGATCGCTTCCTTTTCCTCATCGTTTAATGTATCGTAGTATGTTGTATTTAAATAATAACCAATATTGACCTCCCTCGATACATCAAACCTAGTAGACCATTCCTGATCAAACTGTCCTCTTCCAAGTGAATCTTTGATCAAAATATAGCCTTCTTCCGGTTCCAACACAGTCCACTCTTGATCAGCAAAAGAGATTTCATCGCCTTGGTTCAGATCTTTCAGTTGTTTAACTGGAGAACCCTCTGCATAAGCCACTTCTTTATTAGGCATCAATATTAGTGTAAATAATAAGCCGATAAGCAAAGTTACCATCAAAAAGACCCCTGATTTTTGTTTCTGTTTTGGCATCCTATCCATCCTTTCGTTGTACCGCTAAGAAAGCATACAAATTCATTTTATAGACAGCTATCTCTTATCACTGCAGCTCTTTTACGATGAAGAATAATCAGAAAGACTAATATTTTTCATCACATTAAAAGCAAAAACTAGAATAGCTAAGACAACGGTCATTCCTCCTATTGGAATCAAAATAAGGAATGGTGTGTATCCGCTAATTCCCATGAATAATCCAATCATCATCAAAGGCAGACCAAGATTGTGCAGCCAAAAGTGAATCTTCCCAGACAGACTACTGCCAGCTCGCGGAAACATCAAATACAAAATGCCTGCTAAGGTCAAAGAAGACCAGCCTAACAAATTCATATGTGCATGTACTCCCGTATAGCTGTAATTTTGCGCCATAGACATATAAAGACCAAGTAACACTCCTAATACAAAATAAACAACCGAGATTTTAATTAATTTTACTCCCATGATATGATACCCCTTCCTCTCCCTGCTCTCCTGCCAAAATATTTATAATAAATAAAGCAATCCTCTTGGTTAAAAGTATATAATAAAAAGGGAATGACTAAAGTCACATCTTTCCGTCCTTCCGTCACTTTTCCCTTTATAAATTATTGAATGTATCACAGGGATAATTTTATGTAAAAAGAATCTATCTCTATGTTCCTCTATTGACTTGATCAATTCTAATAAAAATGTGTACGGGAATCCTTCCTTTGAATAAAGGACTCCCGTACACATCGTATTTCTATCCATGCAGCTATATTTTCAATAATTGATGGAGGTAAGAAACCAGTTCTGCCCGGTTTTCTACCCGTAACTTTCCATAAAGTTTGCTGCAATAATTTTTGACTGTCCCTAAGGAGAGATAGACTTCATCTGCTATCCGCTGATTCGAGTATCCCAGCGCAATTAATTTTAACAGTTCTTCCTCTCTGCTATTAATAGAAATCCCCTGTTCAAGCAGTTGTTCTTTCATTGTGACTTCTGGTTTTTGTTGCTGACTTAGCTGTTCTATCAACTTCTTCTGCACTATTTGAGGAAACACCATATGTCCATGGACCACTCTTTCCATCGCCATAAACAGCTCTTCTATCTCGATATCCTTTAATACATACCCGGCTGCACCTAGCTTCATTGCATCTATCATATATTGATCATCTGCAAATGTAGTTAACATAATAACTGGTACACTATATGCCATTTTTCTAAGCTGTTTTAATGTATCCAGGCCACCCATTACTGGCATCTGAATATCTAATAAAATTAACTCAACTGAATTGTTAGTTAAATTCTCTATCAGTTCTACTCCATTTTGTGCCCGGATGACCACGTTACAATTCCCCTCCAAATTGATCATAGTAGCCAGTCCTTCTCTAATAATGGATTGGTCATCCGCAATAGCTATCCGTACCGATTGTTTCATGATGCCCTGCTCCTTTATTTTTCAGCATGCACTCTGCAAGTAATTACAGTTCCTTCCCTAAGCGTCGATTCTATTTGCAGCTTGCCTCCACAATCCTCTATTCTTTCCCTCATGGCATGTAATCCAAATCCTTCTTTTATTGGCGGTTCAAAACCACTCCCATTATCTTTAAGTTGAATCACCACATCTTCCGCAGAGACTGTAATAAGACAAGTAAACCGATTTGCTTTACCATGACGCAATCCGTTGGTCAGTCCTTCCTGCAGCATACGATAGACCGCCATTTGGACTTTTGGAGAGCGGATCGGAATATCCGGAGGCATTTCTTTTGTGATTTGTACTTCTGTATTTTTTTCCGTTTTTAAAAACAGCTGATCGACAGCTAAGCGATAATCGAGAAAAGCATCGTCTGTTGCTTTCATCTTGTGAACAGTTGCTCTCACTTCCTCCAAGCCTTCTTGAGCAGATGATCTAACACTGTCCAACATCGCAACTGCCTTTGCCTGATCATGCTGAAGAATTTTTCTGGCAGTATCAATACCTACGATCGTATTGGTCAACACATGACCAACCGAATCATGAATTTCTCTTGAGATGCGAACACGCTCATTTTCTATCAATAAAGTATCGATTTCTTTACTGGATTCATCTAATTTGTCGTATGCTTTTGCTAGCTCCTGTTTTTGATCAATGGCAATTTTGGTTACATAAAAAGCAGCATAAATGATCACAAATTCCAGACTGCGAGGAATTACAAAACTAATTTCTTGGAACGCCGGAAAATCAAAGACAATCCACCGGCTTACTACATAGAGGATATAGGAGCATATCATATATAAGAAGCTTTCTCGAAAACGGCAAGTTAACGCCATTTCCGAAATCAAAAAATATAGATAGATACTGGAAATAAAAGAAGTATCGAAACAAGTAACCAGAAATCCTATCGCTAGCTGCACCCATAGAAAAAACTTATGTAAGCGGGGCTGATGATCCATGTCAATAAATAGTTCCCTGCCTATGCTACATAAAATAAATAAGATACTGCTTCCTATTAATTGGATAGATAGTTCATTTTCATAAATAAGCAAAAAAACAACTAGCACTTGGATACTAATCAGAATATAGCCAATCCATTTGGGCCAAAGCTGCAAGCTTATCCTCTCCCTATGTGCGTCCTATCACTTTTTTTGTAAGAATCACGCATACATGAAATATCTATGTATGTTTTAATATCATTAACAAAAGAATACCATATTCATAGGTTAGATGTCCGAACTTTTCAATCTTTTTTATTCTGGGTATAAATATAATTTTCTTAAAATGGTTCTTGCTGACTATTCAAATGATTATATTTTTCATCACAAGACCAATTTAAAGCAGGCGAAAATGTTGTCATCACAGCAACATTTTCGCCTGCTTATCCTGAGGCGGCTATCCATAAAACCCTCACTAGCCAGCAGTCTCACTTAATAAGAAACTGCCAATAGTGGAAAAGTGAGGAGAAAGGCGGCGAGAGAATAAAGGGTCACCTTTTCTCCAGTTTCTTACACACAGGTAAAAGAATGAATTCGATTTAGGTCAATCCCGAAATAGATCCAATTGAATCCGGTCCAGCGAAAGCCAGCTACTGATCTCCGCCCCAAAAAGGTAGGATAGAACCAAAAGCCACGGTTAGGACTCAGCCATACATACGTAAAACGAAACAAACAGTGTCTCATTGAGCCAGCATCTATTGCTAGCGTCTGTGCACCTCCCGGACCGCTACTCATCAGCTGTGGTATCTGTTGAGGCGGTGGCCCTAATGGAGGGGCGGCTTGACCAGATGGATTAAATCCTGGTGAGGGGGAAGAACCTTGACCCGGAAGTACAAATGGCGGCGGAGAACCAGGACCTCCCTGGCCAAACGGTGGAAATCCGGGAAACATCGTGATTTGACGCGCATCAAAGTTTGGATCATAATAACTGCCATAATCCATATTTGTATCATAGACATAATTTTCGTTTGGATAAAATGATTCCATCATTGTTACCTCCTATCCCTAACACTATATGCGGTGTTACGGTTTAGGCAATTTGTCCAGTGCATTGTTTCTAAAGAAAATGAAACCTCAGTGAAAATTTCCATCCTTACTGAGGTTTAGCGCAACTTATCAGGTTGTTAGAGGCTGATGTCTTCCTGCTAATTTTTTGACCTCCTTGAATCAAGGTTAGCCCTGAGATATATCTAAAGGCTTTTTTTAGTGACATTGGTATCACTGCATGAAAATAAGCAATCCCGCCCTTCCACGACTGTTTCTAAATGTACTGGCCGCCCCCATAATTGATAGATATATGGTAAAGTTTTTTCCAAATAGCGCAGGTCCAATTCTACTCCTTCATAATGATGTTTTAAGTAGAGTTCTCCATTTCGCATATAATCTCCATCTGTCACTGTAATATAAGGGAAGCCTCCATTAAAGCGATTGGTAATAAACTGATCACGCACCTGCTGCCAATCTTTATCGACTACTTTGTATTGTGTATCCTGCTTTTGAAATAAATATAGATCTTCTTGCTGTACTAATTCCTTCGTTAAATAGTTACGAATAAAAGAAATATCAGATTCGAGTTCGCGAACTTCAAATATTTTTTCCCGTCCTGTTCCTGGTTGAACACCAAATCGTTTCATTTCTTCTGTTGGATGATTATATCTCTCCTCAATATCTTGAAATATCTTTAACCCTAAATAGTAGGGGTTGATTTGGGTAGTTGATGGCTGAACAACACTGGCATTAAGTGAAGCAAATTCAATCGTCTCATCACTTGTTAAATCTAATTCACGCAAAATTTGCTGGTGCCAATAAGTAGCCCATCCCTCATTCATAATCTTTGTTTCCAGCTGCGGCCAAAAATATAACATTTCTTCCCGCATCATAGTTAAAATGTCACACTGCCATTCCTCCAATTCTTGGCTATACTGTTCGATAAATAACAGCAAATCTTTCTCAGGCTGCGCAGGAAACTTTTTCTTCTTTTTCCCTGCCTCCGGTTTGTGATCCTTCGATGTCTGATCTAGTTCCCATAAATCAGCGTAACTGGAACTGGCTGGTTTAGGCTTTTTTTTGGATTCTTCCTGTTTTAACTCCTTTGCTTTGATTAAAGACGGATCAATGTGTTCCTGAATAGCCAGCACGGCATCAAGAAAGGTCTCCACCGCCTGTATCCCATGCTGTTTCTCATAAGCTGCGATTCGATCTGCCGTTGCAGCCATGCTTTCTACCATATCCTTTTTCGTCTGTTGGAAGCGGATATTATTCTTAAAGAAATCACAATGTGCTAATACATGGGCGACAATTAATTTATTCTGGATCAGACTATTAGAATGTAACAAAAAGGCATAACAAGGATCAGAATTAATCACCAGTTCATATATTTTACTCAATCCGAGATCGTATTGAAGCTTCATGCGATGAAATTGTTTGCCAAAGCTCCAATGGGAAAAACGGGTAGGCATCCCATATGCCCCAAACGTATATAATATCTCGGGTGGACAGATTTCATAACGCATCGGGTAAAAATCCAAACCGAATCCTTCAGCAATTTCGGTAATCTCAACGATAGCTGTTTCTAGTTTCTTTCGTTCATCTGATTTCAAAGAAAACACCTCCACTATACTATATGAAGGTCTGATGAAAATAATTAACCATGCCGAAACTCTTTCCAAGTGAATAACTTATGCATGATTTTTAGAAAAACTTGACTTATCGCCAAGTCTTTATAGCGAAAGCCTTAGTTTTACTTATACTATAACCTATAAACTTTTATACTTTCCTATAGTGGAACCAAAAGCGCCCGTTTAAAAACATAGAGACTGGAGCGGCGTAACGGAGATAAAGGAATCACGGTGAGTTTACGAACCGCTAATGACTTATCGCAGGGCACGACGTGAAGGCTCTAAAGTTTGGCGCTTGGAGCTGGACGCAGCCGCTTATCTACAAATAGTTGTCCACATGCAAAAAAATTTTTATTTCCTGGACAACAAGCAAAACAGCACCTCCCTATATAATAGAGAAGTGCTGACTATTTCATGATTATACTTCCACCGTTTCTTTTACCGTTTTATTGGTATCTTGATGAAATATTTTTTGTTTTAAGAATGGTAAGGCGTAACGATCCAAACCGATTCTTGCAGCATTGTAGCCTGCTACTAGTAAGAATACCGTTAACAAGACCATTTGTGCGTTGGTGCTGACGGTACCACTGAATAAGAAAGCGAAGTTCATTACAATGCCCATTAAAGCAGCAAAGTTAGTAAATAAGCCTAGGATTAAGGCAATCCCTACCAGCAATTCTCCCCACATCACCAAGAAAGTAAAGACATCGGCACCAGGCAAAGCCACTTTTTCTAAAAATACACCCCACCAAGCCTGTACAGTTGGGTTCTCACCTCCGGCATTGGCGACTGCTCCTTGCAGATAACCGCTGGCATCGAAACCGCCAGTGATTTTGTGCCATCCTCCTGTTAACCATTGATAACCCAGATAAACACGAATAAACGTTAAAATAATGGCTGCATACTTATTTTCCCTTAAAAATTGTACAAACATGATTCCCATCTCCTTTTTAATTGTTCATTAATTCACATTAAAATGTACTAGCTACTTCATAATGAATCTTGTTCATTATTTAACAATAAACCTTGTTCATTATTTAACAATATATTGTTTAATGAATGATTATTTATTACACTTACATCATAGCATGATCATTATTTTGCATCAATACTAATTGTGAAATTAATCACATAAAATATGTTGTTTGTGACAGAAACGTGAACACAGCACTATGTAATAGGGATATAGCAAATCATTATGGATGGAAATTTCCCATTCTGAGGCTAGACATTTATTTTATATGTTGCATCCTCCCTTTTTTCAAGGCAGACAAAAAGCCTCCTGTCTATCAAGCAGGAAGCTGTTAAAAGGTCATGTCATAGCAACGAGATCATCAATTGCTTGTGAAATATCACCAAAAGATTGATTGACTTCGTCCATTTGATTAAAGAATTTCTCAATTTCCGTTTCAATCGTATTATTATGGCCTTTTGATTCATGCATCTTCTCCACCAGTTCTTCAAAGAATTGATAAGTATGACGCATATTTTGACTGCTGCTTGAAACAGAGTCCTCCATATCATTTACATAATCGGTTACCTTAGAAACTTGATCATTGGTTTCTTTAATTAGTGCCGTAACATTCTTAACGGAACTTTTGGTTTGTTCAGATAATTTGCGTACTTCATCAGCAACTACTGCAAATCCTTTTCCTTCTTCTCCAGCTCTGGCAGCTTCAATCGCAGCATTAAGGGCTAACAAATTGGTTTGTTCTGCAATATCCGTTACTAAACGAATAATCGATTCAATCTGTTGTGAAATAGTTGTCAAGTTCTTACTTTCTTGCTTGATACCATTCATCTTTTCTTCAATAACTTCCATCTGTTGTTCCTGTTTTTGTAAATCATTACGTCTATCAAGTGAAGCTGCCTCCACATTTTCGCTTGTTTCCGAACCTTGTTGGGCATATTGGAGAATCTCATCCAATTGACTGACAAGAGAGGCTGTCGAAGATCGAGATCGTTGGAAGATAACAGACAATTGTTCGGACGTCTCCTTGATCTTCTGGTGTAATTCTTCTTTTTCTGACTCTTGCCTGTTTCTCTCATGATCAATCTCGGCTTGGAAAGCTTCCAACACTAATTGCTGTTCCAAATTAAACATTTTAGTGGTAGCCTTAATGACCTCACTAAATAAAGTTTGTTGTGGGATTTTCTCATGCAGAATAGTAATGATAGAATTTAACATTCCTTGAAAAGCACACATATACCACTTAATTTCCAAACCAATCTTAACATGAATCTGTGCAATACGAATACGTTTTTCTAAAAAGGACGGATCAATCTGTCCGTTGAACATTTCTTGAATATGAATAGTCAATGTCTTTTTCAAACGTTCTACTGAACTGTTATCCTCTATAATTTTAGATAATGATGATTCATTTTCCAGATTTTCATAAAATTGATCTACTATTTCAGCAATATTCGCTTCAATCCATGGATGCACATACTTCAGCATTCTTAGATCTTGTTCTGTTAGAGCCAGCATTTTCAATTGTACTGCAAACGTGCTCTCTTTGGGTACATTTAGTGATACGTCTAATGTTGAAATATTAGGAATTTCTTTTTCTGTTTTTTCTCTTTTAAAAATGTTTCTCACCGCAAAATACCCCCATCTTCCTAGCCGTTATGTATGATTATTTCAGACTAACTAGTATCATGTGGCGAGTTTACCTGCTCAGCAGCCACATATTAAAGACTATTTTACCATATACAAGGAAAAATAGGGCAATCAGACGTTAAAACTTTTCTAAATTTCTATTGAATCCACATGACTTAGTTACTTCACCTTGTCAGTAAAATTCATTTCTTTGAAGAGCTTCAACCCATATTTTTATACACAAAACATCTGTTGCAGTATACTTCTATTCTTTATATATAAAAAGGGCTGTTGCACCATGAGAATTACATGGTGCAACAGCCTTTTTCCTACTCAGGCTAAATTGCCAATTTTCTTTTGACAGTTACAGGAAGTGAGTGTGTATCCAGTAATCTGATATCCTTTGTTTTTCAGCAAGCGAATCGCCAAATTTTTCTCCAGCCGATTGGAAGCAATCACATGCACAGATTTACAAGGAATCTCTTTATAATATCTTCCTAAATATGCTAATGGCAGCATTAATGCCCCCTCTATTCGATCATTGTTTGCTTCTTGATAGTCACGGATATCTAAGATAGCGTGCCGATGCGGCTCCATGCTTTCCTTATCTAAGCACGGCACACCTTTTACCGGGACATAACGGGTATACATTAAACGAAATAATAGAAATAATAAATATGCACTTATCAATAAAGCTACCCAAATAATCCCCATCTTTCTCCTCCCACTGTTAATATGATTTATCACGCCGAATTAAACTGTCGTATGGCGTACTTTCTCCCAATAATGAACTAGTGTCCGCATCCCTTTATAAAAATGGGCAATAGGAAAACTTTCATTTGGTGAGTGTAAACGATCATCTGGCGTACCAAACCCTAATAACACAATAGGCAGGTGATACAAAGCTTCAAACCACTCCACAACCGGTATCGAGCCGCCCATCCTGACAAAAACAGCTTTTTTCTCAAATGTTTCTTCCAGACTCTCCGCAGCATGTGTAATTAATGGATGATCTGGGTCAACCTTATATGCCTTTGCCGATAATGGCTCCCGTTTTATAGACAAGCTTACCCCTGTTGGTACATGTTCTTCCAAATGCTGCACTAGTAAATCCTGAATCGTATCAGGGTCTTGCCCAGGTACTAAACGGCACGTTATCTTTGCTGTAGCCTCAGCTGGGATAATCGTCTTGGTGCCTTCTCCTTGATAACCACTGTAAAGACCATTTATTTCAAGCGTTGGCCGAGCCATCGTATGTTCTTTGGGCGTATAACCTAATTCAGAAATGGTTGTCTCCACCCCTGTTGTTGCTTGAAAATCTTCGCCAGGTGCTTGTTGGATTAACTGACGTTCTTCATCATCAAGCGGTTCTACACCATGGTAAAAACCGTTGATCGTCACTACTTCTTGTTCATTTTTCATACTGGCTAACAAATGGGCCATTGCCATTGCCGGGTTTCTTACCGCACCGCCATATAACCCAGAATGTAAATCACTATCTGGCCCTTTTAAGGTGAACTCTAAACCTGTAAATCCTTTTAGTCCGTATAAAATGGTAGGTTGATCCTTGGCTACCATGCCAGAATCAGAAATCATCACAAAATCAGCTTGAAACTTCTCTCGCTGCTGCTGAAGAATATCATATAAATGGGCACTGCCAATCTCTTCTTCTCCCTCGATACATATCTTCACATTCAACGGTAGTTTTCCTGTTACTTTGAGAAAAGCTTTCAAGACAGCTAAGTGCATAAATACCTGACCTTTATCATCACTTGCTCCACGTGCATATAACCGGCCATCCCTTACTTCCGGGCTGAATGGATCGCTTTTCCAATGTTCGAGCGGATCTGGCGGCTGTACATCATAATGGCCATAAATCAATACTGTCGAGACATCCTCCCCCGCATTCAGCCATTCTGCATATACAAGTGGATGCCCTTCTGTCTCCTGCAGTGTCACTTGGTCAAAGCCAGCCTCTGTTAAGTAATCAGCTACAAACGAAGCTGCTTCTTTAGTTGATTCTTTGTAACTGGAATCTGTGCTGATACTTGGTATATGTAAAAATTGTTTCAATTCATCTAAGAGTGTGTCCTGCTGTTGTTCTAAATAATCAAGAACTGCCTTCATATGGATCACTATCCTTTCTTATCACTTCCATAGTTTAACATGTTTGTGACAAATGATACATTAGAACAGCTTGAGTTTTTGATTTTTTTATAAGAAGCACCCTCCCACAGAAATAAAATGTACTAATTCATTATTAAAGCTTAAAAAACTAATTTGTGATGAATTTCCGTTTAGACTTACAAACTAAATCAGTGTTCCTAACCCTTCACCAAGGCTTAGGATGGGAGTTGCAGACGGTCAGTATTTGATAAAATTCAGCCTCTTATTTGGAAGTATGTTTTCTTATAGTGTAAAGTAAAAAAGAGACTGTTGCACGATGAGAAATAAATTGTGCGACAGTCTTTTCGTTATTAAAATATTCAGCTCAACAATTGTATGTGGGATTGCTTCATCATCTTACTCTGCAAACACAATATGCCATTCGTCTTGCTTAGCCAGCATTTTCTTTGCAATAGCCTGTGCGCCTTCCAAGCTGTGACTAGCAGCCCAGCCGCATTGTACTTCATTACAAGCCGGTACTTCTGTTGCCTCTAGTACATCTTGTAATGTTTTTGCCAAAGCTTCGACTACCTCATCGTAACTGTCATTATTTATAATAGCTAAATAAAAGCCGGTTTGACACCCCATTGGACTTACATCCAATATATTATCGATATGATTGCGGACATTCTCCGCCATTAAATGTTCAAGGGAATGAAGACCTGGCATCTCCATATGATCCTGATTAGGCTGACAGAAACGAATGTCGTATTTATATACCTTGTCCCCATGTTCTCCAGTTGTTACTCCCACTAGACGTACATAAGGCGCCTTGACTTTGGTATGATCTAAATTAAAGCTTTCTACATTCATTTTGTTTACCATCGATACCACTCCTTGTTATTTCTTCACTATGTCGATTTCCTTCATATTGTATCACATGCTTAGGGGATATCCTATCTATTTTCACTAACTTGATCCATTTATGCATAAAAGCCTTCCATTCTATAATGGAAAAGAAGCAGATATGACAGACATTACTTGGGAGATTCACTTATATGTATGCTGCAATAAAATAACTATAGAAAGGCTTTTACACTAATTCCATACAAAAAAGGTTCTGATCCTTGATTCGGTCAGAACCTTTTTAATAACAAGAAATGAAGCTGATGATTATCTTGCTCTGTCATCTGGAAATACACGTTCAATCATGTTACCAATACGTCCAAAGAAACCTTCAACAGGCTGACCATTTTCCATATCATTGATATATTGACCGCTTAATTCAAAGAAATCTGGATTAGTGGAAATGTAGACATTATCAATGTCAGAATCAACAGATTTTACCACGTCAGTGATTTTCTTCTTGGTATCATCGTCTAATTCTGCTGCATTCTTGTCTGTATTACCTTCTTCACCTTTGTCCCATGAAGCAGCAACATAAGCATTGTTGTCTGTTGTTAAGACATAGACATTGTTAATATCCGGTACTTCAGCAGTGATCTTATCCGCAGCTTCGGCAGAAACATCATACTGTCTTTGGTCACGATTATTATCATCGTTCATGCGTTCATCAACAGCGTCACGATTGCGTGTCCTATCATCAACACCTGTATTATCTGTTGTTTGCTGATAGTTGATATTACGTGCTCCGCTTCCTTCTTCTTGAACATTATCCGGATTATTGCCATTACAGCCAGCCAATGCGATCATTGCTGTTGCCGCTAAGCCTAAAGCAACCTTAGGGAATTTCATTTCATTACCTCCTTCACATTATTCTTTCCTAGTATGAGTGAAGAGGCAGCAAGCTATGCTATTAAAAAAATGGAAAACCATCCAGCAGTTTGTTGGACTGCTTTACCCGATATTCGCACAAGCTATCCTTAACCCCAGCTTTAGCAACTAATTACTATAAGGGGGTTTTTCTTTGACATCTATCGATTATGATAAAGCATTGTATTATACCATCTGGGGACAGTGGGATAACCTGCTTGTCTTAATGGTTCGCACCAACGACGATTTACTCTCCAAAAAAATTGAACATTTCTTACATGCTTATCATTACCCAATCTCCGAAATGTATTTAACCTACAAGTATAACCAATTAATCGAATATATCGATTATGCCTTATTCCAAAAACAAACCCTCACCATCTCCTAATGAGAAAGTGAGGGTTATACAGAAAACTATTTCCAGCAACAAATAAAGCAGGTAACCCTTCTCCTTCTAAAAAAGCAATCAGATCTCATCCATTATCTGCTATGTACTTATTCAAGCACATACAAAAACAAGATAGAAAGGCCATTGCCTCGCTAATCAGGTTAATAGCTATTTATTTCCTGAAGTTCGGTACTCTTGAAAGAAGGTGCTTGGTAAAAATTTTTTATAAGTTCTTTTTGTTCTTGATTTAAAAAAAGGTTGGAATCTTCTTGTTCTAAAAAAACCGGTTGGATTTCTGCTGCTTCTTCTGCGGCTAGCAGATCAGCAACTGCCTGATTCATCGATATGCTTTCATTTTCCGCTTTTTTTCTCAGTTTTTCGGATACCTCATAAATGACGACCGGATAACTATAGTCTTGATAATGTTGTTTGATATTCTCCTGCCAGCCACGCCCATTTCGCTCCCCATAGTAACTGAATGCCATTAACAGGGAAGCTGGTGGTGACATATTGTCTTGTGTTTCTAAATATGTGAGCAGATCATCGGTGTAGGTAATCAGAGTCTTTCCTTTTGTTTCTAATTGTTGGACAACATCTTGAGCTACCTTATTCATGGCCATTACATCCAGTACTTTATAATTTTCATCCACTTTAATTGTTAAACTGGGATGAACATCAAGACTGACAACAGCGTAGGCCTCATTTCTGTCCAGCAATAAATAGAGGGGACTAATGCATAACAAGCATATCAAGACCATCGATAGTAATGTCCATCTCCCCCTCTTTAAAAAAACAAAAAAAGCATCCAGAGGGAAGGTTTTTGGCTGGTAAGCCGTCTCCACCCCTATATCCTTCTCCTGTATTGGTTCTGCTTTGTGAAACATCCCCTCATTATCCATGATAATCGTATAATGAGAGCGGTGTTCCACAATGATTCCTTTCTTCACAGATCTACCCCCTTAAGTACTCTCTTAAGTATAGATAGTCTCCAGTTAAAATAATAAAGATCATTAAAATAAACTTTCGGTTTCTTTCTAATGTTTTCTTACTTACAGAAACCAAATTTAATAATTTCTTAATAGGGACTCGTTTCTTATTTAGTACGTATTGCTTTAATTCCTTATCTTCTACTAACTGTTTTGCTGCAAAAATAGCGGATTCCCGTGCATCCCTATGTTTAGGAGAAATCACAGTCAATTCGGAGAAGGAAATACGGTACTCCTTTAATTGCCTAGATAGCTCATGGAGTTCTTGTTTACGATACCATGATTCTTCTTTTAACTGATAGACCTTTTTGGCTTCCACAATTTGAATTGGACTTTCCTCTAATTCATCGTCATCGGCTGCATCTAAGGAAGGATACATATATTGTCTCTGTTCTTTTCTAATATGATCAATTACCTTACGTTTAATAATGACTTGAGCAAAAGAAAGAAATGAGGTTCCTCTTTCACAAGTATATATATCTAAGGCTTCGTTAAATGCCATCATGCCAATACTAAATTCATCATTATTTTTCTGAATATACCTTTTACACACGTCTGATACACATTTTGCGATAAATGGCTGATAAGATTTAATAATCTGATTCCGTAATTCTTCATTCCCTAATTGTATCAATTCAATTTGCTCTTCAAGACTTCTTTCTCTATCGACTAACTGGCTTCCTAACATAATGTACACCACCAGTCCTTTATAAAAATTCGGTTGATATTTACAATTTTTTGTCTGTTTTCATTTATTTTTTTCATCATTTTCACCAATTTTTTTATTTATTTTTTTTGCATGATCGATAGCTTACAGCTGTTCTAAAGAATCCACAAAAAGTGACAAGTGCCGGAATGATACATATTGGCTGGATCGAGCTAACTCGTCCATACTTATTCACTGTTTCCTTATACTTATAAGATAGTCCAAATTTTCCATTCTTGTTTATCATGCAAAAATGATCGTTTTTTCTAGAATAAAAGAAAACTATGTCTCAATCTACCATGTTTTAATTACAAATCATTAAGATTCATTTGCAGATAATGGGCACATTGACTCAACATAAACCTAATTACCTAAACACTCTCTACTATTTATGGTAGTATTGTTTTACATTCACTTAACAATGGAACATATATCCATTCCGCTTCATAAAAAATGGCACAAAAGTAGAAATGCCGACTACATTTCTATAGTCGACAACATAAAACACCTATTTTTTTAACACTCATTTATAAAAAAATCCGATTATTACTCGGGGTTTTGTTCACTTGTTTTATCATATAAAGTCTGAAAATAGTTGATCGGTACGGCTAATCCAATTTTACCATGTTCTGGATGTGACTGTGTTGCAAAGATAACAGCGATCACTTCTCCCTGATCATTAATGACTGGACTGCCGCTATTACCTCGATAAACCGGGGCATCTAGCATGTACACAGGTTGATCCCAATTTTTTAACCATGTCATGCCGATAATGTCACCTTGATTGGCAATACCGTTAAACTGTAAAGGATTCCCTATAAAAATAACATCCTCTGCTTCATGCGGCTGTTCTTCTTGAATTAACGGCAAACTTGGTAAATGACTGCCTTCCACTGTAAGTAAAGCCAGATCAATCTCTGGAAAGCTGGCCACGACTTCCCCTCTATATAAACCTTCTTGTGCGAAGGCAACAGTAATCATTGGCTGATCTTCAATCACATGGTAATTCGTCAAAATATAACCATCTTCTGAAATGGCAAAACCAGTTCCTTTATTGTCTGCCCCTTCAATCACCACTACGGCCTCTCGATAACTGCGGACATCATCATCCTGCATTAAGGTAATCGAAGTTTGAATAAATTGTATGGCTGGTATCGAGAACGTCTGAGGAAAAATGGCAATAACTTGAATAAACATGGCTGCTGCAATCACCCAAAAAATCCATTTTGGAAATCGTTTTTTTGGTTTTTCTTGCTCTGCTCGTTGTTTCTCTTGCAATTTACGCCTTTCTTCCTGAATCAGTTCATACATTTCCTCAGGATCAATTTCTTCATACAAATCCTCATCGATAATATCATCCTGGCGATCGTCTGTCTCTTTCATGAGTCACCTCATTCCAGCTTAGTATACATCATTATTATATCATCTTCTTTCCCATAAATGTTTATTCTCGATCAGTGTGAAAGACAGAGAAGCTTTAAGCTGCTAACTACTTGGAAACAAGCAGAGGAAAGATTAACTGGTTAAGATTATGTTGCAGAACTAGTAGTGGAATAGATGCAGCACAAGCCAGATATACATGGAAATTAAGCCAAAATAAGAAGAGGGCATCCCATTTCTGGATCTGTCCCCCCTCCTCTTGTTCAACAAACGCACTTCATCTCTGTACAAGTCCTTTTCTTCTAAAATCCGAACGGAGCGATCATCATTCAATTTATTATTCGAAAGCTGACTTGACAACTACACTTTTGTCCCATGAAAACTTTGTGCTTGAAAATTATCTGTCTAGCTTTTAAACACCATAATCAAATTCATCAGGATGTTGACCAAGACGCTGATTCGCATCCATCGCTTCGATCTTAGCAATATCTTCCTTGGATAAGGCAAAGTCAAAAATATCGACATTCTCCTGCTGACGCGCTTTGCGTACAGACTTCGGAATCGTAATAATCCCGCTTTGATATTGCCAGCGGATAATAATTTGGGATGGCTTCTTCTGATACTTATTTGCTAATTCCTGTAAAGTTGGATGATCAAAGTATTGTGCCTTCCCTAAAGGAGCCCATGCCTCAATCAGAATATCATGTTTAGCACAAAACTCACGAATATGCTGCTGTTGTAGCTGCGGATGCAACTCTATTTGATTAACAGCTGGTATTACCCTCGCTTCTTTTAACAGTGCTTCTAAATGATGTGGTTCAAAATTACTTACTCCGATTGCCTTTGCTTGATCTTCACGATAAATATCTTCTAGCGCCTGATAAGTTTCGATAAATTTGCCTGGTACTGGCCAATGTACTAAGTATAAGTCCACATAATCCATTTGAAGCCGTTCTAAGCTGCGGGCAAACGCTGCTTTTGTTTCTTGGAACCCTTGTTCATCGTTCCAAACCTTGGTAGTAACAAAAATCTCGTCTCGCGGTATACCGCTATCCTTGATGGCTTGTCCAACTCCTTCTTCATTTGCATAAAGGGAAGCTGTATCAATATGGCGGTAGCCTAATTCTAAGGCTGATCGTACAGCTTGGTAAACTTCTTCTCCTGCCTCTGCTTTATATACACCGAGTCCAATTGCTGGAATCTTAGTGCCATTGTTTAGTGTTAGTGTGCTAGTTAAACCCATGTATGTATGCCTCCTTTTTACCTATATAGACTCTCGGCATTCGCCGATTCAGACGGTTCAAGGTTTTCTTGAACCGTTATTTATTGTTCCCTCCTACTTTTCGTAGGGGGGATTTATTAT
>NZ_JAFBFA010000001.1 GCF_016909015.1 Gracilibacillus alcaliphilus | reverse complement strand
TATATTCCTTGACTTACCTAATGTTTTTAATATTAATCAATGAAAATTAGAGAAAAACAGCGATATTTTAAGAAAATGAAAGTATATTGAGGGAGGGACGAATTCAGTCTATCACCTCTTGACTTAAAGTGTTTACATATCATAGAATGTTTTTTTATGACTGAATGCAACATATTCGTGTTTGATGTGGAGAAAAATAATGTTACCATCCATTTCGAACAAATTTTTATAGATCTGAACACACGCCATCAATATGTGCATGTGTTCAGAGGTATGGCCCCTCTTTTCATAAAAAAATTTACTCTCCTTCTACCATAACATTAATCTCTATTTTCTAATTATTTCCTAAAGCCTTTTTATCATCATCAAACATCCGTAGACAAATTAAAAACAGAGCTAGTAATTCAATGATCGTATGCACTTAATAAAAAGAGTGTCACCCCCCAACCAAGAAAGGGTTTGGAGCTGTTTTTTACTGGCTGTCATACTGTATTTTCCTACAACAAATGAAACAATTATCATAGCGATAATCAGAGCAAAGGGGGCAAATACTAGCACTCCTAACACGGGAAAGAACTGTGTCTTATTTTTTACTGTGTCCAGAGTCGCTTTTTACTTGTGTGGTCATTTCATCATTTTTAATTTTCACACTTCTCCCTCCAAATCAGGGCTGGTTATTGGTTGATTAATTACTCTTTTGATCGATTAGTAAAACATTATCATAAAAATAGTCAATTATTATTCTATCTATGTGTTATGTTACAAAAATCTTATTCTATGAGTGGTTAAATTCATACAAGCTGTGAATAATAGAATTCTTCTTTACTCTTTACGGAGCTAGACGTTGCTATTCGCTTGCAAATAGGGATCCACAAGCGAATATTTTATAATTTACGCTAGACTACAAAAAAATAAAAGATCCCATTTTAAGCTTTTTCAAAATGGGATCTTTTCTATGTGAAGCATTTTATAATTTTTATAAAAATAACTTGTTGTACTTAAATGGATACATCCAATGATAAAAACTCAGGTAGTTGTTGTTTGTGCTTGTCGAGCATAATCTGTTCTGGCTTAATGCCCTGCTCACGAAGTACTTCAATGTTCTGCACGAGGAACTCATCACTGCCGACAACATAGAAAAGTCCTTCCTTGTCTGCCGCAAGATTTTTCACTTCTTCATAGTAGTCGTTACGGTTATCGACGAACTGTGATGTGAACTTCTTGTCAGCTGCGGATTCAAAAATAGTAGTGAATAAGAAATCTCTTGATGAATCGATGTTCAAGGAATGGATTTGACTAACATGATCAGAACGTTCGAAATAATCCAGTACAAGCGGTCTGAAAGTTGCCAGGCCGACACCTGATGACAGCAGATAAATATTTTTGCCTTCCCTTTTAAGTGGTACATTCGAATGCGTTTTAAAAATTGCCACTTCATTGCCCACTTTAAGATTTCTTAACAACGCTTTAAACTGAGAGCACTGTTCTTTAATACGCGTTGTAATACCAATTGAGTTTTCGTGTGGTAAAGTAGAGATGGACATATGACGAATCAGGCTGCGGTTTGGTTTATCTCCAGCATTAAAACCTTCCAGTGCAAAGTGAGTGTGGGAACCTTCTTCCCATGTAAAGCCTTCCGGACAGTCAAGCATGTATGTTTTAATCTCAGGGGTTTCTTCAATAATCTTATTTATTTTAGTCCAGTATATTTGCATTACACCTTCTCCTTACTCCATGATATTTATCTTTACTATCTATTATACAATAAGTGATAACAATTCTCAATTAAAAAGATTGGTTAAATCTGATAAATTACTGACGATCTTGGCTTCGTTTTTGGGGATGTTTTTGCTAGATGTAGTAACACCGAATTCTATCAAATCTGTTTTTATGTTCACGCTTATTTGAACCACAGCTTGTATTAGTCTAATTTATCTAACTTTTATAAAGTTTGACTATTCAAGCTAATTTTTGTTATATTCGATTATATAATCAAACTTTGCTTTTTTGGTTCAGGAAGGGGCTGGTGAGGCATGCTAAATGAAGTTTCTGTCTTCATTATGGATGTAAGGAATTCATCTAAAGAAAACATCGGGAATGAATTGAGTGAATATCTGCAGCAATTAAAAGACAGGATTGCTGAGTGGACAGAAAATATCGTTGTAACCAAGATTAGTCATCGGGCTGGTGATGAGTTAGCCGTTATCTGCAGCGGATATGCCTCGGCATATACACTTGCTTTCTATATCAGTCAGATTTGGAGGTTCGCAGATCATAAACCTTATTTCGGTCTATCATTTGGCCATATCCAAGAGGATTTAAGCGCAATAAATTTAGAAACTTGGATTCATCCTTTAATGAAACAAGCGAGAAATGCCAATGATTATCTAAAAAGACAACCGAACAACACGCTATTCCGTTTTGAATTACCTAGTCTGTCAACTAAACAAGGCTTCACCGTTTTTAACAAACAATTTGAAACATTAATAAATACGAGTTTAACTCTAAAACAGGAACAGATTAACGAACAAACCGACATACAATCACTCGTCTGTTCTTTGTATTTAATAGTCGGCCAACAAAATAAAGTAAGTCAATATCTTGGCAGAACAACAGCCACTATATCAACTCATATTAAAAAAGGTAAAACACCCGTTATCTTACACGCTTTTTATGATATTGTTAAAACACTGGATTCATTAGAGTCGCAAGAAAAGCCTCCTCTAACTGATAAATTGCAAACAAATATTAGACAACATGTAAGGAACCATCTTAACGATTATTTGCCTAAGGAAGGGAGATTATCATGACTGAATTGTTGCTACTTCTTGCCCATTTAATCGCTGACTTTTGGCTGCAATCTGACCAAATGGTGAAAAATAAAACGAAGTATTTGAAAAAACACTTCCTCCATCATCTGCTGACAACAGGAATCGCCCTTGCGATTATATGGGCTTATCTATACGAGTTTCGAAACATCATCACCTATTTTATTCTACCTTTAGTTTTTATTAGTATCACGCATCTTCTAATTGATGTATTAAAAATAAAATTAATAGACTCCATTCCAAAAGGCTCAGCGGATAATTTGAAAGGTCTCGGCTACTTTCTATTAGACCAAGTATTGCATTTAATGATAATACTGACAGCCTGTATCCTTTTCTTCCATATGACCGTTACAGATATAGCAGCGAGTTTTTTAGACTTGTATGGAATACAAGGTTTAAGCCTATTTCATACATTATTATTTATGATCATCATTTATATTTTGGCAACAAGTGTCAGCGGCCATATTGTAAAGTATATCATCGGTTCATTGCCATCAGAACTGGCAAACTTTGAAGGCGAACTGACATTAAAAAATCAGCTGAACGGTGGAAAAGAAAAAAACCAACCTAAGACAAAGGTTAGTTTTACGGAGGAATATCATTATTTTACCTATTCCACCCCACTTCGTTCACGCGGAAAACTCATCGGATATATTGAGAGATTGCTTGTTATTATATTAACAGTGATTGGCGCCTACCCTTCTATTGCTTTTATTATCGCAGCCAAGTCAATTGCACGCTTTAAACAGTTAGATGATCGAAATTGGGCAGAATATTTTTTACTAGGCACACTGTCATCTATTTTTCTAGGACTAGTACTTGGTCTAGTTGTACAAGGAATAATTAAGTAAAAGAAAGGAGCCATTCACGAAGTTGGCTCCTTATTACTTATAGAGGTTGTTCAAAAAGTCCAATAAAAATGACACGGCGAATTTCTGCGTTGGCTTGCTTTTCCGCTACTCACGTATTAAAAGCATACGCTCCGTTGCTCAAAGGCTGCGCCGCCTTGAACTTCTTGGTCCTTTTGATCGAACTTTTTGAACACGCACTTATAGATTTAAAATCACTTTCTATTTATCCCATTCGTCCTCTGCTTTTTCAGATAATTCCTGTTTAGCCTGTTCTATGGTGGAATGAATGAACTCCATTGCGGAAAACCTCTGTTCACATCCGGTTTTATAATGGTTGGAGGGGTATCAGTAAAGCTTAGTGAAATCGTTGTATGTGTTATTTGTCCTTCCTGACTCATTGTTTCTGAGCGAGAGGCATTATTTGGTATAATGATAGACAGCCATTCAATCCTATCATGCTCATCACACATTACTTCACAGGAAAGTGTTTGTGTAGATAAGCCAGCCATGCTGTTTTCTAACGTTTGTGCTGCTTGATCACGTGCAGAAACGGTTGGTTGTCTGGCCATAAATTGTTGCATATCAATTGATAGTGTAGTGAGAATTCCCCAATGGTGTCACCTGTTCAACACCTTGCAACCAAAACAAAGGTGCTAATATCGTAGCACCACAGCCAGAATCGTCTGATTCAAGTGCTGTCCATTCTTTCTCTCGGCCCATCTACCTCTTGAGAATTCCTTCTGCTTCTGTTTCCACTTGAAAGAGTGGTCCTGGCTGGTTTAATGTTACAGCAATCTATTCATTTAATTTTCATTACATACGAATCAGACATTACCTATTCCTCCTTTTTATTCCAAGGGGTAATTATATTATATCTATACATACAACTACAAACTACTCCGACGAAATTGTTCCTAAAAAAAGAGTGTAGGATAGCTTGTACATAAACAAGTCGTTTCTGGCATTTGTTTATATCCTATCTGAAAAAGAGTTCAGTTACATCATGTAACTTAAACTCTTTTTTCTGTATCGTTTAGCTTTGCTTCTCATCCTTTTCATCATCATCTACAACAACATAAGGGCGCATCATATCATAATCTTCATGCTCTAAAATATGACAGTGCCATACAAACTCACCACTGTATGGGGCAAATTTGGCAATCACTCTGGTAATATTAGCGGCAGGTACTTCAATTGTGTCTTTCCAGCCGCGATGATTTGCTGGCGGTGCCTTAGGTGGTCCTGTATATACGATTTTTCCATCTATATTATATTGTTCAAGATCGAATGGCTGATGATCCAAGACCTGGAATTGTATAAGGTGTATGTGAATTGGATGAGAGAAGTTGGTCGTATTTGTCAAAGCCCAAATCTCTGTTGCTCCAAGCCGTGGATTTTCTGTAACTGGATCATGCCAATGTTTATTGTTGAGAAGTAATAATGGACGGTCAAATTCATCAGCTGTTCCAACTAACTTTAAATAGCGAATCGCAGAAATTTTATTTTGTTTTAAGGAAGGAATAACAGATAAAGCTGAAGGCAAAAGGCTTCGATCTTTATTTTTTAATGGCTTTGTAACACGGAATTGCATCATATTTCCGGTATCTTCATTTGTTCCTATCTCATTTTTTAGTACGATAGATTGACCAGCTGCTTTGGAAAAATCAATAATCAGATCGACTCGTTCTGCTGGTTGCAAACTAATTCTCTCCATTTTGACGGTATTTCTGAGCAGTCCCCCATCAGAACCGATTTGCTGGAATAATAGGTGGGAGTCAAGCTGTAATTGATAGGATCTTGTATTCGAAGCATTCAAAATCCGGAAGCGATATTTTCTCGGCTCAACCTCCAAAAATGGCCATGCCTTCCCATTAACTAAAATTGTATCACCATTGAATGCGGGCAGAACAGAAGGATTGGGCAGATTTGCGGCGGCATCAGCAGGTTGTGATGGATAAAATAATGATCCATCTGCCTGAAAGCTTCGATCTGCGATCATAAGTGGAATCTCATAATCACCAGCTGGCAGATTTAATGATTTCTCCTGCTTATCTCGAAGAATATACATACCTGCAAGCCCTGCATACACATTTAAGCGCGTAATTCCCATCGCATGGTCATGATACCAAAGCAGACTTCCACGCTGATAATTTGGATACGTATACGTTTCTCTTGAGAAAAAAGGTCCCGTTTCTTGAAAGTTTCTTGTGTACCATGCTTCTGGATGACCATCACTTTCAGGTTTCGTTTCTATACCGTGTAAATGTACAACGGTGCGTACAGCAGGAAGCTGTTCGAGCCCATGAATGGATAAATCAACAGGAAGCAGATGCCTATCAGGCAGTTGATTAAGCCATGTCACGTGAACGGGCTCATCACGATTTGCTTCAATTATTGGCCCAGGAAACTGGCCATTATATCCCCATAAAGTGGTAGCTGGTAAATCACGATGTAGTTTACTCCTGAATTGCCTCATCGTGATTTCATAATGAGCTCCGTCCTTTGTCTTTTTGTTAGGCTTTAGAACCTCCATTCTTGGAAGTGGATCAACAAATTTTTCTAGCTTAGGACTCATTTCGTATTCACCCCATTTCTTTCCTTAGAATTAGTAAATGTAACTACTAACAAAAAGGAGCAGGCTAATGTACGGTCTACACTAAATTACTGATGATAAGACCAGTCACGAGTTTTCTCGCTAGAATGCATAATGAATGTCGTCTTATCATTGTAACAGAGTGAATGGATTCTTTTTGGCTAAGATCACAAGCAAGATGTGCTGCTGTCATTTCTCCTCCTATTAACATATCTTTTGTCTCGTTTTTATGCCATGGAATTATATTTTATCGAAGCTTTATCCAGACTTTATCCAAACTTTATTTTACTTTGCTACAATTTCGTTTATCAATACAAAGGAGCTGAGCAAATGACACAAGCTAATAATGAAAAGCCCATTTTAGAAATTAAAAATTTAAACAAAAAAATTGACGGACAAACCGTAATCGATAATATTCATTTTTCGATTCAAAAAGGTGATATCTATGGCTTCGTTGGCTCGAATGGAGCTGGAAAAACAACAACATTACGAATGATTACCCGTTTGATTTTCGCTAACTCTGGCGACATATTCATCGATGGACATTCGATAAAGAATGATTCCATTTTAGCCCTTTCCAGAGTAGGCAGTATTATAGAAAACCCTGCTTTTTATCTTCATCTCACTGCCAAACAGAATTTAATCCTGAGTGCTAAATTAGCTGCGGTCAAAGTGCCAAAACCTAGAATCAATGAAGTTTTATCGATTGTTGACCTGAAGGAGGCAAAGGATAGCAAGGTAAAGACATTTTCGTTGGGGATGAAACAACGTTTAGGAATTGCAAATGCCTTATTGTGCTATCCTAGCTTAATTATATTGGATGAGCCAACGAATGGCGTTGATCCATGCAGGTTAAGGATGAATATCAGACATTTTTACTGATTTTAGTTGTCTGCTTTATAACTATATTACTTGTCCTGACTATTCGGTATTTAAGGAAACGAGTGCTGACACCTATCACCATATTAGTGAATGAGACAAAACGAATCTCCAAAGGGAATTTAGCACAGCCGATTCATTACGACAGAAATGATGAAGTGGGCCAGCTGATTTCTGCATTTGACAATATGAGAAATGAATTATATGTACAGCAACTGGAACACCAACAATTTGAAATAGAGCGTAAACAGTTCATTGACAGTATTTCTCATGATTTAAAAACCCCGATTTCGTCTATTTCTGCTTATATCGAAGCGTTACAAGATGGAATTGCACAAACAAAGTCTGAAGAAAAAGAGTATTTTCGCGTGATCCAAAGTAAAATCGATCTCTTGAATGAAGTGTCCCAACAATTAAGTTTAAGCTATCAATCGACTGATTCCGTTCCTATTCACTTGGAAAAAGTTAATTGTCAGGAATGGTCACAAAGTTTTATTCAGGACGTTGCTATGGACTGCCAGACAAAGGGTATTGAAATAGAAACCACTTGTGACAACTTTTCTACTAATCATATTTATATGAACATTGATAGCCATCAGTTAGAACGCGCTTTACAAAACATGTTAGATAATGCTTATCGCTATACAAAAAAAGTCTTAGCATTGTCTATTACTAGCCGAGACCGTTTTTTGTTTATCACGATTAGAAATGATGGTGCTGAAATAAACGAAAGTTCTTTGGAACAAATCTTTCATCGATTTTATACGAATAATCATTTCAACGCAGAAGGTCACTTAGGTTTGGGTTTATTTATTGCCAAAACATTGATTACTGCAATGAAAGGACAGCTGGAAGTCAGCCTTGAAAAAGATATCATTACGTTTACAGTCTCTATTCCTTTAATACAACATTCGCCACAAATAAAATGTGGCATATGACTCCCACCCCGACCATTTCAAAGCTAAATTTCTAATTTCCTTTTTTGTTGGTTTTCGGTCCATTCCTTTTACATGTTTAATCGCATTGATTAATCCTACATCATCGATAGGAAAAGCGGCTGGATATCGAAGGCAGCGCATCAACACATAGTTGGCTGTCCATGGACCGATCCCACGAATACGGATTAACTCTTGTTCGGCTTGTTTAAAATCAGCCATATGCAGCAACTTTTCTTTTGTTAGATCCCCACTTTTCATTAACTTAGCTACATCGATAATATATTCACTTTTTCTCTTTGTCATTTTAATGTCAGCTAAATCTTCGACAGTTAAGGCTGAAATTTTCTCAAATGAAGGGAAGATCCAATATGTTTGTCCTTTATGCTGGATAAACTCACCGAATTGTTCCACAAATTGACGTTTTAATGTGTAGGCAAATGTTAAATTAATCTGTTGCCCTAAAATTCCCCAGCATAAAGCTTCAAACAAATCAGGTAAGCCAATAATTCTCAACCCATCGCATTTTTCAATTGACTGCTCTAGCAACGGGTCGCGACAGCCTATTTCATAAAAGGGTCTAAGATCTTTGTCCAGATCAAACCATTCCTTAATATAACGGACGACCTCCTCTCTGTCTTCTACTAATTCAGGCCTTGTATTGGCTAAAAACTCGACAGCCAGATCGTTATTATCGACAGCCTTTATCCGTACTAATGTGCGGATGTGATTTATTTCAATGACACGTGTAATCATTTCGTTTTCTACTACATACATGCATTCATTGCTATCTCTCTGTAAATAATCCAAATTCACCTGGAAATCAAATATATCTGGTCCTTCTATTAACAAATGGTGCTTATCTTCTTTCCACGTTCCCATTTTATCTTAACCACCGATCTTTTTTGAGTTTTCAAGTGTGAGCAGCGTTTTTTTCATTTCTAAACCGCCGCGAAATCCTGTTAACTTCCCACTTTTAGAAACGACTCGATGACATGGAACAACAATCATTACCGGATTTGCTCCGTTAGCTGCACCTACGGCTCGTACTGCTTTCGGATGACCGATTTTATCAGCTATATCCGTATAAGAAATAACTTCGCCATAAGGAATATGTTGCAGTTCCCTCCATACCGATTCTTGAAAAGGTGTGCCGTTCAAATCAATAGGAAGATCAAATACTGTTCTCTGTCCATGTAAATACTCTTTCATCTGCTGAACATATTGGCCGGTCTTTTCTTCATTTTTTATAAGTATAGTATCGGGGCGATTTTTATTGAGCCAATTTTTTATTTCGTTAATGCTTTTATTTGGAGAACCAACAAAACATAAGCCTTTGTCAGTAACAGCAATATAAAATGACCAATCTTGCTGATTTACTTTCCCATAGTATACGGATTGATATTGTTCATTTTTCATTCTCTAACACCTTCTTTTGCTTATTTTTTCGAAAATTACTTGGTGTCTGCTTATTTTTGTCTTTGAATACTGTTGCAAAACGGGCAGCATTTGCAATCCCGACTAACTTAGCAATTTCTTGTATAGATAAGTTTGTATGAATTAAATACTCTTTTGCTTTTTTCATCCTTATTTGCTGTACATATTCTAATGGAGTTGTTCCTGTTACACGCTTAAATACACGGTGCAGATGATAAGAACTGCCATGACAATGTTCAGCTATCTGTTTTAAAGTCAACGTTTTGGAGTAATTTTCCATTATATATTGTTCCACGTGTGACACCCATTCTTCATCAGGTAAACGACTGCCACCTGATTTACACCGTTTACAAGGACGATATCCTGCTTCTAGGGCATCTTCTGCTTCTGTAAAAATAGTGACATGATCGAAATGGGGTACCCTTGATTGACAAGAAGGTCTGCAAAATATTTTAGTTGTCTTTACGGCATAAAAGAATTGACCATCATACTTTTTATCGTTTGTTATAATCGCCTTTTGGTGCTCTAGTGTCAGTTTAATCTTCATAATGGCCTCACCTCTACCCTATTGTACACCCATTGCAGCCGATAAAAAATAGATCCCAAGTTAAATAGCAAGATATGCAAACTTTTATGATAAGAATGGTTACCATAAAAAAAGAAACCAACTGCTAAAAGAAGACAGTTGGCTGTGAATATTGGAACATCAATATAGACTAATAAAAGATTCCCTGTCATGCAGCAATGTTCCTATCTAAATGATCCACTACGATTTAGTCAGATGATATGTTGCTAATCATGTCGCTTCATTTGAATGCATAAACAATCCATTACTATTAGATGATATGTTGAAAAATTTTCATACAACAATATTGTCATGTTCAACGGCAAAAGTTCAAAATTCTCCGCAAACCCAAATGTTTGAGAATCGATATGGAACAAAATCAGTAATTTTATCTATCGGCATTTGTGGCTGAATTCATTTTTTCTGTCTATCTGGAGATAGGAGTTTGACAGACGATTCCATGATAGAGTTGCAGCTCCTATTCATGCTTTAAAACTTCTTATCTAATAAATTAGAAGGAAATGTATATTAGTAAAATTTATTGGAAAACCTGTCAATATCACAAACTATTAATTGGAGGTTTACCAATATGAAATACAATATAATCATAGGCATTGTTTTTCTTGTTTGCCTATTTGTTTTTTTACCAACCGTTCAGGCGGAAAGCGGGAAAATGTTCAAAGTAGAATCTGCCGCTACGGAATTACGGGAGGCACCAGCGCAAGAAGCAGCTGTTGTTACTGAATTAACTAAGGATGATAAGATTACTGTTTTCCAAGATTCAGATGGCTGGGGGGCAACATTCTACAATGGTGATAAGGTTTGGGTCGCATTAGACCAACTTGCAGAAGTGAATGATATCAAAGAAGAAAAAAAGGAAGCCGCCGAACAGGACGTTCAACCTGCTGTTTCGGAAATAGATACAGAATCCAGCGCCTTGGCCAAAAATGGACAACTGTATCATGTGAAAGCACCTGTTGTAAATGTACGCAATGCTCCTAATCAGAATGCCGAGATCATAGCACAATTGAATAAGGATGACAAGGTTACTATTTTTCAAGATTCTTATGGTTGGGGAAAAACCTATTATAATGGAAAAGAAGTATGGATCGCTTTATATCTTCTTGATAAAGACAGTGAATCAGCAGATAGCAAGAAATCTGAAGAAATCGAAACAACCGTTGCTGCGCCAGAAACGGTGGAAGAGAATAAACAAGAAGAGACGGAGACAACAGCCGATCCGAAAAATGACGAAAAAACAGAGACAGATGTCGAATCTAAGCATAAAGAAGAAAAACAAACAGCTACAACAAAACAAAACAGTGAAAAACCATTCGCTGGCTATCATTTTGTCATTGACCCTGGTCACGGCGGAAAAGATCCGGGTGCGATCGGTTCAGAGACAAATGAAAAAACATTAACACTCTCTACAGCGAAAAAATTAAGTGAACAGCTGAAAAATAAAGGAGCTTCTGTTACCTTAACTCGTACGGACGATACGTATATTTCATTGGAAAAACGGGCTAATATCAGTAATTCCGCTGATACAGATGCTTTTATCAGCTTGCATTATAACTCGTCGGCACAAAAAGAGGCACGCGGGATCGAAACCTATTACTATGATGGCGGAGAGAGCAAGCAACTTGCTGATTCTGTTCAAGCATCACTGATCGATCACACGGATCTTCATAACCGTGGAGCAAAGCAGGCAGATTTTCATGTATTAAAAGGTAATAAACAGCTGGCTCTATTAGTTGAGCTTGGTTTTATCAGCAATCCAGAGGAACAAAAACTGGTTCAGTCTGAAAGTTATCAAGAAAAAGCAATCACAGGTATTGTTGCTGGGTTGGAGGATTACTTTACTTGATAATTGCCCTTACACGAAGTCAGGTGTTATATTTGTGAACGCGCGGAAATATTAATTGTGCAAAGTATAAGGGGTACTTGCGATCCCTTACTTTGCATAAGTTATTTGGTTTGACGGATAATTTATAGTCGTCAATCTTCTTTATCAATCATTTCTTTTTGTATTATTGTAAGTTCATTAGCTGAGAGACTGGTATTTTCTATGATAATAGAAACATCTAATCCTTGTTTTAGTAATTGCCGAGCTATATTTCTGGCAGTAGCTTGCTTGTTTAACTCTAGTTTTGTATTTTTTAGCTTTTCTTCCTCCTCTATTAATTCTTGTCTATTTTTTTCTAATTCTATTTTTGCTTGTTCTAGTTCTGTTTTTCCTTGCGCTAATTCTGCTTTCCCATTATTACTTATAAAAGTTCTTTGTGTAACATTATGGCACAACAAAATGTTAGCCAACCATTTATACGGGTTTTATGTCGGCAACAAAAGGAAACTAAGCTAGGATTACTCTCAATCCCTATTTACAAAGGACTAATCGAACAACAATAACTATATGTATAAGTTATTTAAACATACCAAGAACTTTACTCAGATAGCCTGGGTAAAGTTCTTGATACGTTAAGTAATTGCTTGTCTGCGAATAGTAGCTTGTGCTGCAGCTAGTCTTGCTAATGGTACACGGAATGGCGAACAGCTTACATAATCAAGTCCAGCATGTAAACAAAATGCAATCGAACTTGCTTCCCCGCCATGTTCCCCGCAAATACCTGTTTTTAGCTCTGGCTTAACAGATCTGCCCTTGTTAACCCCTATTTCAACCAATTGGCCAACCCCTTCCTTGTCCAAAACTCGGAATGGATTTTCAGTTAAGATGTTCTGTTCTAAATACGTTTGCAAGAATTTCCCTTCCGCATCATCACGGCTGTAACCAAAAGTAGTTTGTGTCAAATCATTGGTGCCAAAGGAGAAAAAGTCGGCTTCGGCTGCAATTTGTTCAGCTGTCAGAGCAGCCCGCGGTATTTCGATCATAGTTCCAATGGTGTACTCCATGTTAATGCTGGCTTTTGCCAACACCGCTTCGGCTGTATCGATCACTAATTTCCGCATAATTTTTAATTCATTAGAATGACCAACTAAAGGAATCATTATCTCCGGTTTTACATGAATACCTTTTTGGTGCATCGTTATCGCTGCTAGAAAAATCGCCTCTGCCTGCATCGCATAAATTTCAGGGTGGATCAGTCCTAATCGACAGCCGCGATGACCTAACATCGGATTCATCTCCGATAATTCTTGCACCTTTTTCAGCAGTAATTCTTTTTCTTTTAACAGCGTTGAATCAGGTTCTGTTATTCGCATAGCAGTGACTTCGATAAGTAACTCTTCTTTATCAGGTAAGAATTCATGTAAAGGTGGGTCAAGTAAGCGAATCGTCACAGGTAGATCTTGCATGACTTCAAAAATTTCTTCAAAATCACCTTGTTGAATCGGCAACAATTGAGCTAAACAGATCTTCCGCTCCTGAGTAGAAGAAGATAAAATCATCTCTTTTACTACCTTCTGCCGATCCGCCTGCATAAACATATGTTCTGTGCGGCATAACCCTATCCCTTCGGCTCCTAATTCTAAAGCCTTTAAGGAATCTTCCTTATTATCTGCATTGGCACGTACATCTATCCCTTTCTCTTGATCAGCCCATGCTAACAGTTGATGAAAGTGTGAAGAGTTTTTCGGTTCGATCATTGGCACTTCACCAACTATAATCGAGCCTGTATCACCATCAATGGTAATGATATCAAGATGATTTACTGTCGTTTCCCTTACCACAAACCGCTTGGATTGAGTATCTATTTTTAATGATTCTACTCCGCATATACAAGGCTTTCCCATTCCGCGAGCTACTACAGCGGCATGTGATGTCATACCCCCACGAGATGTTACGACAGCCTCAGCAGCAATAATTCCTTGAATATCATCAGGGGTTGTCTCTGGCCGAACTAGAATGACTTTTTCCCCTTTATCATGATAAGCTTGGGCTTCATCTGAATTAAACACCACTTTGCCAGTTGCTGCGCCTGGAGAGGCAGGTAAGCCTTTTGTTAATATGATCATATCTGCTTTATTGTCAATCCTGCGGTGCAATAATTGATTGAGCTGTTCTGCCTCCACACTTAAAAGCGCTTCCTCTTTTGATATAATGCCCGCCTCTGCCATTTCTACTGCAATTCGAACGGCAGATGCTGCGGTTCTTTTCCCATTTCGAGTTTGTAAGATATATAGTTTCCCTTGTTCGACAGTGAATTCAATATCTTGCATATCACGATAATGCTTCTCTAATAAAAGGGAAGCGTTGACAAATTGCTGATAAACATCTGGCAAGATTTGCTCTAGTTGTGCAATTGGCTGGGGCGTGCGAATCCCTGCTACAACATCTTCCCCTTGTGCATTAAGTAAGAATTCCCCATATAATAAGTTTTCGCCTGTTGAGGGGTTTCTAGTAAAAGCTACTCCAGTGCCTGAGTCATTACCTGTATTACCAAATACCATACTCTGAATATTAACAGCTGTTCCATAGGAGTCTGGTATTCTATTCAGCTGCCTGTAGATGATGGCCCGCTGATTATTCCAGGAATCAAAGACGGCATGGATGGCGAACATCAGCTGTTCAATCGGATCCTGAGGAAAAGGTTGATTCGTATGTTTGACTACAAGATCTTTATAGGATAGAATCAGTTCGATCCAATCTTCCTCTGTCATTTCAGGATCACTTATATAACCTTTGGCTTCTTTAAGTTGATCCAGACGATTTTCAAAAAAATATAAATCAATTCCCAATACGACATTGGAGAACATTTGGATAAAACGACGGTAAGAATCATAAGCAAATCGGCCATTACCCGTTAATTTTTTTTGGGCTTCCACCGTGAGGTCATTCATGCCCAAATTCAGAACGGTATCCATCATGCCTGGCATCGAAACAACTGAGCCAGATCGAACAGATACAAATAATGGTGTCTCTTTATCACCTAGTTTTTTATTTGTAGCAGCCTCTAATTGGTGAAGTGCCTGGATAATTTCGTCTTTTAGTGCTGTGTTTACAAGTTTACCGTCTTGGTAGTAACTATGGCAGGCATCGGTTGTAATTGTGAAGCCATATGGAACAGGTAAGCCGATTTGTGTCATTTCGGCCAGATTAGCTCCTTTTCCTCCTAATTGATTCTTCATGTCTTTATGTCCCTCATCAAACATATACACTTGTTTTGCCATCTTAGATCCCCCGTTCTATATTTAGGACTTTGATAATATAATCTGCTGTTTCTTCCACTGCTTTATTGGAAACATCAATAACCGGACAGCCAATTTTTTTCATAATACCTTCCGCATAGTCCAGCTCCTCAAGAATTCTTTCGAGGTTTACATAAGAACTGTCTGTCGTCATCCCTAACGACTTAAGCCGTTCTTTTCTGATTTCATTTAAAATATCCGGCCTGGTAATTAACCCGACACACTTTCTTTTAGGAATTTTCATCAATTGTTCTGGTACAGGAACTTCAGGAATCAATGGAATATTAGCAACTTTATACCCTTTGTTAGCTAGATACATAGATAGTGGTGTCTTTGATGTTCGAGATACCCCAATTAGTACTAAGTCAGCATATAGTATGCCTTCCACATCCTTTGCATCATCATATTGAACGGCAAACTCAATCGCTTCTATGCGTCTAAAATAACTGCTGTCCAATCTTTGCATGTTCATTGGTTCATGGAGCGGTTTTTTCGTTGTTGTCTCTTCCAGTACCTTCATCAAAGGTCCTAGTAAATCTACAGCAGTCACTTGATACTCCCTTGCAATGGTGTCAATCGAACCTTTTAAGCCGGGAATAACTAATGTGTAAGCCACAATTGCCTTCTGTTCCTTCGCTAATTGAATCGCCTTTTCGATATCTTCGCTTGATTTAATAAATGGAAACCGCTTCATTTCAAAGGGATGTCTGAATTGGGCGATAACTGCCTTTGTTACATATTCTGCTGTTTCTCCAACAGAATCGGACAATAAATAGACCCGAGTTGGGCTGTTCATAGCAAACACCTACTTCACTCAAGATATTCAGGTGATCTTACATAACGAGTTATTTACCTGATAATCATCACTGTCCCTCCTTTGCTTTATTTGGTTGATTTAATATATCATATTAAATATAAAATGTACACTATATTTTTAAATGAGTTGCATTTTATCAAAATTATTCAACATATAAAATTATTTAACACATATTTTAACGGGAATAATACAAACTATATCGTGTTTAAACAGACAATCAGTCATCATGAAAAGATATAAGGGAACTGACTTATATGCAAGTATAAAAAGAGCCTAAACTAATGCTTAACTAGTTTAGACTCTTTTTATAGTTATATAAGCTTTTCTCGTTTTAACACAGAAAGCATGTTTTCTGCCTCTCGACTTAATTCCATTTGGAAACTTGTAATGTGGATGAGTAACTCTATTTCTTCCAGTATTTCCGCTTCTGACTGCTGTTCAGCCTTTGCCATTAGTTTTATAAGTTTTGGTACCTCCCATGCAGATCGAATCGCTAGAGAAGCATAAAATCCGTATTTAGGTAGTGTGATATCCTCATCCCACCCTGCTTCTTTAAGACCTTCTATATAACTTGCAAACAATATTTTCTTATATCTGTTCACTTTTTCAATTGGAATATCTTGTTGACTTAATGCGACACCAAACAGTTTTCCTAAATCCTCGCCAAGTCCAGAAATACTTAAAAACTGCCAGTCAATTAATGTAAACGGTTGATCAGCAGCAGGGTCTAAATTAACGTACATATTCTGTTTACTTAAATCTTGATGAGCTAAGACACGTGGTAACTTACCCATAGCATTAAAATATTTATCCAGATGGTTATGTAAATAAAGGTAATCATGATATATACTACATAGATCGGCTGGATTTTGAATGGTTGGATAATAAACAGCCGGATCAGCTGCATATTTTCTACAACCATCCACCCAGGACCTAAGCCAGCTTCGGCAAATCCACTCCTCTTCTGGTATATCACTTTCTGTCACGTACACCCCATTAAAGATACCAAGTTGTCGAGCAGCAAAAGCAAATTCTTCCTCCGACCATAACTGCCTGTTATCTTCTTCCATTTCTTCCATCCATATCCATATTGTGCCATCCCTTTTTTCTTCCACCTGATAACATTGTGGAACATAAATAGCAGCAGGAAGATCCCTTAATATACCGGATTGGTTTACCAATGCTTCCCTTTTCCAATAGTTATGATGTTGAGGATTATTTTTTTCGTTGTTTTCTGATTGGATAATCTTTAGTATAAGCGACCAAGGAATCTCTCTTTGCTCATTGACAGCCATTCCATCAATGCGGAAAATTCCAGCAGTTGTGAAATTTAGTACAGGACTCGAAATAGATTCTATGCTCCACTTTTTTATGATCATGTTCTCAGTATGTACTATTTTAGAAACACATTCATGTAATGTATTTATCTGTATAGAAGTTTGAATGTTTGATAACATTTATCCACCTCATGGATAATAGATTATTTTCGCTTTGTCATTCTTGTACTACTCCTCCTTGAATAACTCTACAATATGTTCATGTAGTTTCCAAACGTCTGAACCGAAATTACTGACTAAGGTTATTCGTACATCCTGTTGTTTGTCATAAGAACTATAGAAACTTATTCCTGGATCACAACCCTCAATATGATAGCGAAAAGTACCGTCATCCTTTTTATCCAGCCAGATGCCATAACCATAACACTCTTCCTTCACTTGTGGTGCTAACATTTTGCTCAGCATTTCCTCTGATAACAATTGACCATTTATTAGAGCATTCCAGAATTTTACCACATCGATAACGGTTGTAAATACGCCCCCTGCACCTGTCCCTTTTACGTCCACACTGTAAATATTCGTGTAAAACTCTTTTTTGTTATCATCATACAAATACGCATTTGCGCATTGCGCAGGCAATCTGTCCAGTTCGAAATATCCAGTATCCAGCATCCCGCACGGATTAAATATATGTTTATGAAGGTAGTCATCAAATGGAGCATCTGTAATCGCTTCAATAATAAGCCCAAGCACGACAAATCCGGTATTATTATATTGGAATCTTTCCCCTGGAGGATACATCATCGGTTTATCAATAAATAATGGAATAATATCTGAGGAAGTACGGATGTTATAATTAGGGTAATCTTTCCATAAATCCTCATAATTCTCCATCACCGATTCATCAAAATAATCTGGTATCCCTGAAGTATGATTCAACAGCTGGCTAATCGTAATATGTGGATCAATAGCCTTTAAATCAAAACTTAAGATATCCCCGATACAACTATCAAAATCAATCTGATTCTGTTCTATTAGCTGTAAAATGGCTGTGGCTACAAATACTTTTCCAGCTGAAGCCGTTGCAAACTTGGTCTCCGTCGTATTAGCTATTTTATTTGCTAAGTCAGCATAACCAAAAGCTCTTTGATACATCGTTTCTTCATCTCTAGTAATCGATACGACACCGCTAAATTCTTTAAAAATAGACTCTTCTAATTTCATTCTTTCTTCCTCCTTAACTACAGTGAATAGGTATGTACATTATACACTACGAATATAAATCTTGAAATGTTGACAGGATTCGTTTAGAATTAATTTTGGTTCAAATGTAAATAATAAAAATCAATTAACGTGTGGACTTTTCGAGGGGAGACCCTATTTTCGCCACACTGCTGTTCATCAACAGCAGTGTGGTTTTTTACGTAAAAAGGAGGAAATACAATTGAAAAATTGGCATTATGCATTATTAGTATTCCTAGGAGGATGTTGCTATGGGATACTCTCTACTTTTGTAAAACTGGCTTATGCAGCTGGTTTTACCGTAACAGAGGTAACCGGCGGTCAATATTTGTTAGGGGCGTTGATGGCTTGGATACTGGTCATGTTTACGAAAAAGAAAAACATAACCCGTCAGCTAGCTGTTAAATTATTATTGTCAGGACTGCCATTTGGGTTAACAGGAATCTTTTATTACCAAGCACTCCAGACACTGCACGCTTCGTTTGCAATTATTCTGCTTTTCCAATTTGTTTGGATCGGCTCACTGTTTGAATGGATATTCTACAAGAAAAAGCCAACACAGGTTAAGCTTATTTCATTGGTTATCCTAATTACTGGGTCTATTCTAGCGGCGGGTGTGATGACTGAGCATCATCTTCAAGTCACTTGGCAGGGATTAGTATGGGGGATTTTAGCTGCCTTTACATTCTCTACTTTTATTTTTCTAAGCGGCTCTGTAGGGAAAGATACACCACCTTTGTTAAAAAGTGCGCTGTTGTCTACCGGTGGATTGGCTGTGGTGTTTATCGTCTTCCCTCCCCTCTATTTATTTGATTTGCCAGTATTAATGGGTGTTGCACCATATGGCTTACTATTGGGCTTCTTTGGCGTCGTTCTGCCGCCGCTATTATTTGCTATTGGTATGCCGCACGTAGGATCAGGACTTGGCACGATACTAACAGCCTCAGAATTGCCAGTAGCTGTCTCAATGGCAGCACTGGTCTTAGGGGAACAAGTTGGTGTGTTGCGCTGGTTAGGGGTTCTTTTGATATTGGCAGGAATTGCAGTGGGAAATATAAAACAGCCAAGGGTCAAGTTAAATGCAGTCTCTTCACGGGAGAATTCTCCCTCTGCTCATTCTTGATATTATCCCGGCGGCAAACCTTTCGTAAGGAATTATCTTGCGAAGGGTTTTGTTTTATTTGCAGGTAATATCCATTAGAGAAAAGATGAAAATATGACATGGCTGCCCTATATCTCATAATGATTCCTATCATAACAGTGAATGGTATAATAAAGATAACAATACATGATAGAAGGAGGATGAAAAAATGGACTGGATAACAATAAGTAAAGCGAAAGATATTTCTCAAGTCCGTGAATCTTTGAGTAAACTGGATATTCATGAACGTGATGAACGGGGACGCACTCCTTTACATATCTTCCTTACCAATCGAGCACCTATTGAAGCAATCCAACTCTTGTTGGACCATGGGGCAGATTTGGAGGCAGTAGATCGGCTTGGGGATACCCCTTTGAAGAAAGCAGTTAAATTTCAACTGACAGAAGCGGTTCAATTGTTACTTGCGTATGGTGCAAAACTCGATTCAGTCAATGGGATATTGGAATCAGCTTGGAATATTGCCCGTCACAAGAATGTTGTACTGGCGGACCTATTGATGGAAACGACAGGAGCTATACGACTGACATTAACAGAGGATGAAGATCAAACAGTGGATGATCTTCTGAACCAGGACTTAACAGCCATATGTCAAGATATCCCACAACTGGCTTCTGCCGAACTGCTCCATGCCGTTGTCCAGCGATACAACTGGGACAATGGTCCAGAAGCTATGCTGACTGTCTTGGAACATCCTGCCTGTGCAGAAATTACTTTGCTCGATATGTATGAGTTGCTGGAGGGCGATTATTGGCTGGAATTAGAAAAACCAGATAATCCTGTGGCACAAGCCTGTAAGATGCTGGCCGTAAAGCTGAAACCAATTATGGACAACTATGCTGCGCGTTTTGAAGTATAAACCTTTATTCAGCAGGAGGAGTAATCTTGCTCCTGCTGATAACCTACCCCTTCTTTGCAAATAATACTTTATCCAATTTTTTCATTATAATTCTAACCGTACTTGATACATCCGCATCGCCTGCAGTTTCCCTTTATAACTAAATACCCCAGCTTGAATCAATGTTCGAAGTCTATATTCAATCCACGAATCGGATAAAGCCTGATTTGCTTCCCCAAGAACCGCACCAATAAGTCTGGTAGCGCGCATATACCCCGCCTCAGATGTCTCTTGCTGTAATCTAAATAAATCATCTCTTGTTTTGGGTTCATCCACCAGTTGGCCTTCTTCCCAAGAAAAAGCGATCGACCGCATTTGCAGCAGTTTTTTTGCACACTCGATAATCAATACATCATCTCTTGTTTCGGGCTCATCCGTCAGTTGACCTTGTTCCCAAGAACGAACAACACTTGAAGACTGCAGCAGTTCCTCTCCTTCTTGTGCCAGGCTCTCTCTTTTGTCCGACGAAAGTGTATCACGAAAATGATCATAAAAATAGGCTAACTCCTCAGCGCTGCATTCGTCTGTGGAACGAATATATACATCTATTTCTCTATCTTTGTATATTGCCTGTGTGGCAGTATATGTATTGATACATGATAGGTTAATCTCTTTCGCTTGTAATAAATAACAAGCAAACCGCAGCCCCATTTGTTCAGAAGCATTTTCGCAAGTCCAAATCGTCACTTCTGCTCCATCTTGTATTTGCCTAAGCTGTTGTAACGCTTGCTCGTAATCAGATTGATCTGTTTTACAATTATTCCACTCAAAGCGTAAGCGATTTTCTAACCAAGCAAAATAAGCGGCTATGCCATTTGGTTGATCAACATCTTTTATCGGTCCGATCGAAAAATCGACCGGAAAACCAATGACTTGATGACTTTGTTTGTGAAATGCATGTGTTAAATTCCCCTTCGAACTAGCTCCGAAAACTAAATGAATCATCTACTTATCTCCTCTCTTCCCATCCTCTGTCCAAATACTGTTCGGTTACCTGCTGCAGCCATCTTTCTTCTTTTTTCGTTAAAGGTGTCGGCACCAATCGTTCTATTTCCTCGATATACAGCGCAATCTCTTCTTGATTAGAGGACTCATCCAGAGAAATCAGCTCCGATAGTTCTCTGAAAGAATCGATGCCAAATACCTCAAAGGCTGTTTGATAAAAATCATCAACCATTTGTTTCACTTTTGGATCATCTGCTGGCTTGCCATAAAGATTTTTTACTTGTTTAAAAAACGTAAGTAAACCAAGTTCCCACTTTATTTTATCTTGTGGATCAGCTGGAAACAATTGTTGGATGGCCGTATTTTTTATAATATTTTCGGACAATTCTTTTTGTCTTCATTCATTCTGCATATTTGCCATTAAACTGACCAGCAACGCATGGTCGATCTCTTTTTCGTTTTCTAGTATTTGAACCGTAAATTGGATTGTTTCTAAGGCAGTCTCAATCTTATCTTTATCAGTCAAAAGTTTTGCTTCTTGTAATCTTAATGTTTCGATAAAACGAGAGTCAAATGTGGTATCGTCCTTTTCATAGACGCGATGGCCAGTGCTTGCATCTCTTTTCGGCTTTAGTATATTTGTCTCATCATAATAGTGTAATGTCCGTACAGAAACATCTGTATATTTGGCAAATTCACTTACAGAAAAAGTGGTATTTTTCATTGAATTCTCCTTTTAATTTGTTTATACCATCATATCATCTAGCGCTGCGTCAGAGGCAACTAATTTTGCTGTAATTAGACATGATAAAGCGAGGGGCTGTTGCAAAATGTACATGCTGCATTTTGCGGCAGCTTTTTTTGTATGTTGGCTGATTCATTTTAATGATTGCTAATGATGGGAAAGAGCATGCACATAAGAACATTCTTTTTTCAACGTTCTAAGTCGGCTTCACCGGATAGAATCATAGCATGGAAAGGTTAAAATGATCTTGGTATCTGATTAAAAGCCAGCTCTGCAGGGCTTAAACAGATAAGATAACCCCTGTATCCTATCAAATGGCAACTCCCTAGAGCTTAAACAGATAAGATATAATCTCAACACTTGATGAAAAGCCCGCTTCTTGGGACTTGAAGAGATCAAGTAGCCATAGAGGGGACAACAGAAATGGATTTCTTGACGGCATCCCTTTTCAACCATTTGAAAAGAATAAGTCATGCACTTAAAAAGAGGAACTGTCGCACCATGTAGTTTCCATTGTGCAACAGCCCCCTGCTTTATCCTATCCAAAATCCGCTTGAACATTCCCACAAATCTACTTACTGCTTTCTTACTTTTCAAACACAAACACTGTAGGGTGCAGCCCCTTCAAACTTACAGGATAAGATGCCAAACTGCTAAGACCTAATCGTCTGGCTTCCGTAAATAATTGATCAACACTTTCAGACAAAAGAACGGCCCTCCCACTTGGCTTCAATACTCTGTATATTTCCTTCATTATATGATAGTTGAAGCATGCTAAATTCTCAGCAGCAATCTGTCTCCCAAATGGAAGATTAGTTACCACTTTATCCACACTACTATCAGAGAAGGGCAACTCTCGTGCATCCCAGACATGTAGCTGCACCTTCGAGTTATCAAGATTACTTTTAGCAACCTCCGTGACTGCCTCAGATCTATCACCGCCCGCTATCTGATCTGCAGGATAAACAGCCCGTTCTGATAAGATCGTACCTGAACCGCAACAAGGATCTGCAAAAACATCGATTGATGTAGGATCTGACAACCATACCATCGCATGAGCTACTGTTGGCAGCAATGCTGCACGAGAAAATTGGCGTGTCTGGTTACGAAAACGAAAGGAGGCATCCGTTAATCGAAGCGAAAACATCACATGTTGATGTTCCATATCAAGCCTGAATTCTATTTGGTGATGTTGAGATGTACCAAGATTCCAATCAGGGTAATGCTGTTGAATACCTTCCATTGCTTTTTCTGCTAGTTCAAAACGACTATAGGTTTGTTTGCCTTTACGGCTCGCATTTACCCAAAATAAATTTTGGTGATTTACAAAAGCCAAATCCAGCTGGGATATTCGCTCACTTACTTGAGATAAATGTTTTTTATGCGGACCGATTTGAAATTGATCGATGATTTGAAACAAATTATCTGCCGATCGTAACGAACATAAGCAGGTAAATGAGGCGGCTGTGGTGAAGAATACCTTTCCTCTATTTATTTGAATGATTTCCGAATCATTGATCTTTGTACTGATTTCATTTGCTAAAACAGACTCTAATCCAGGCAATACGCTCGCAAAATAAAGAGTCATTTTAACGCCTCCCATTTTTTGAACGCCGTTTTTGGGAACACAAAAAACCGTGCATGAACCACTCCAGTATTCATCACGGCCTTGTGTAAACCATATCGATAAACTGTTTTACACATAAGTGCAGACAGTATATATTACGGCATTATGATGATTTAGTTCATTGACTTCTGATACTTAAAAAGAGCACAGCAAAACGACCCTGCCTATCAGGGCTTTTTTCAAGTATCACTACTATTCGATTAGTGCTTATCGAATAACTGCCAAGAACACTGCCATTTTCATCATAATAATACCTCCAGATATTTCATATTACTACTTTAAAACAACGGATTCTAAAAATCAACTATAATCATTTGTTCTCAAATGCAACCAAAACCTTTTAAAGAAAGATTGTTATTGCTGCAATTATTTACCTATTTCCTTGATACATGTATTCGATGCAACTAAGATTAACATAATTAGTTACCTCAAATTGGTTGTTTAATAACGAGTAACTTGTAGAATAAAGATATAACATACGAAAGGAATGCCGCCACATGAAAAAAATTACTTTATCCAGAAACCTCGCTTTCTTAAGAAGAGAACATCATTACTCGCAAGAAGAAATAGCTGAAAAAATTGGTGTAACTAGACAGTCGATTGCTAAGTGGGAAAATGGTGAATCTTTGCCAGATATCATTAACTGTGATGCCATTGCCAACTTATTTGACGTTTCACTAGATAACCTGATCCATTACGATCAGCAAGAGAATGCACTGCCTATCCCGCCAAAGGGAAAGCATATGTTTGGCACGGTAGCCCTCGGCAAAGATGGCACTGTCCGTTTGCCGGAAAAGGCGATAAATATGGTCAATATGAAGAAAGGTGATATGTTTCTGATTTTAGGGGATGAGAATCCGGAAAGTATTGGGATTGCACTGGTACCGGTTGAGTTTTTTACAGCCATCACACAAAATATTTTAGATGGTGGTAAGGAGTTGAAAAAATGACGGCTCCTGTTCTTGAAACAAGGAAGATCACCAAGACATATCAAGATGTTCATGCATTAGAAGATGTATCGATTTCCTTAGAACGCGGGAAAATTTATGGGCTGATTGGTCAAAATGGTGCTGGAAAAACTACCTTAATGCGCCTTATTGCCGGCCTATCGTTCCCAACATCAGGGGAACTGCTTTTATTTGATGAATCCAGCCAACAAGCACTGCAGAAAAACCGCCAACGGATGGGATGTATGATTGAAAATCCAAGTATTCTGGGAAATATGAATGCAAAAGATAACCTTCATGTCCATAAGCAGATGAAAGGATTGAAGGAAAGAAATCTGGAGCAAAAGGTGTTGGAAATCGTTGGTCTGAGTCATACCGGTAAGAAAAAGGCAAAAGATTTTTCATTAGGGATGCGGCAACGATTAGGAATCGCCATAACCTTATTAGGTAATCCCGAAATACTCTTGCTGGATGAACCAATCAATGGATTAGATCCCAGTGGAATTGCGGAAATCCGCCAATTAATCAGACAATTAGCAGATGAACACCAAATGACGATTCTGCTGTCCAGTCACCATTTGGCAGAACTGCATCAAACAGCAGATCAATTTATTATTGTCAATAAAGGCAAAGTTCTAAAAACGCTTCGTCATTCAGAGTTAGAGGCACAAATAGATAAACATATTATCTTGGATTGTGCCGAACCAGAACGGCTTCAAACGGTATTAAAAGAAGCTTTGCACACGGATAATTTTATTGTACAGCCTGACAAAAGCATTAAATTATATGACTTTATTGATCAGAAAGAGGTCTTATCCAAAGCCTTAATTGACCATGGGATTGTTATCACAACTTTTGCCACACAAGAGGATACACTAGAGAACTATTATCTCCGCTTAATAGGAGGCAGCCAATGATAAATATATGGAAAGCCGATACCTTCAAATTATATAAATCTACATCACCATGGGTGTTTATTATTCTATCCCTTGTCAGTACTGTTATATTTGTTTCCTGTTCTCACTTGGTTGCTGCTGGTGAGTTATCGATTGAGACGGCTACCGGTGCCTTATCACTATTTTCGGAAACACAAATGATGGCCTTATTAGGCAGTATGGCGATTGGGATTTGTATCAGCACTGATTTTGAAAATAAAATTATCGAGAATGCTATTTCTGGTGGACACAGTAGACATATGATTATTATCAACAAAATCATTACTTTTTTACTGTTAATTACCTTGCTGTATCTGCCTTATATCTTGTCCATCCTCATCTTGACCTTTACCGACATAGAGTTCAGCAGCTTTCTGCCAACTCCTGTTTTAACTATTTTGTCGGCATCTACGCAGACTGAAATCAGCGCTGGGTTAATTGGCAAGTTATTGTTGCTCAGTGTGCTATCATTGGTTATCTTTATCAGTCAGCTGATGGTTGGCATTTTCTATATGTTTCTGTTTAAAAAATCTGTTTTAGTCATTGCAGCAACTTACTTGACCATCTTAATCCTAGGGCCTATCTCCAGCTTAAATGATGCTGTGCACTCTGTAATGGCCTACACCCCTTATGGCATTGACTTATCACAATTAACACTGGACATCAGCAGTACATTTGTTGGAGAGAGCTTGTTAATCAGCGGGTGCTTTATCTTGCTGCTTTACCTGCTTACTTATGCGATTTTCCGTAAAGCAGAGGTAAAATAAACTAAGGAGGAAAGGAAACTCCTCTCCTCCTCCCTGCTATTTCTCTTTTGATGTGTCTATTTTTTCAAGCAGAATATTATTCAAGTAATCTACGACCAGCCTCCTGCTTGCTTCTCTATCTATCTTGTCTGGTTCGATATATAAATTAACCGCCAGTCCATTGATAAAGGCATACAGTTTCTCTTGTTCGATCGATTCTTCTATATCTTTCAGCTGACCCTCCTGTTTTAAAAATATGATCGTGTCCTTAATGGCTTTCTGCAATCCTTCATAATCCGTATTAAACCCTGTTTGCGTTTTTCCAAATGTGACAAATGCAAACCACACCTCCGTTTCTATCAGGGTTTGTTGATTCGTTGGAAGGAATTCTAATAAGAATTCAATTGCTTTTTCCACAGGTGGGAGGTTTTTCTCGTCTAATTGCTTTAATCTTGCGATCAGCTTCTGTTTGACCAGATCCATTGCAAACAGTAACAAGTCTTCCTGCTTTGAAAAATAATGTCTTAAGGCCCCCTGTGACAGCCCTGCTTCTTTGGCAATCGTTCGTGATGAGGCCAGATGAATGCCTTGTTTACTAATCACACTCCATGTTGCCTCAGCAATTAATTGTTTTCGTTTCTCATGATCTACTATTTTTGGCATATGCATAGTATATCACTTTTTTTAATTCAAGTGAATGAAAATAGTTGCCCTTTATCGCTCAGTTATGTTATTGTTTATTTAATTCATTTGAGTTAAAAAAGAGGTGGCGTCTTATTAATCACACTATTCTCGATTATCAGTGGGAAATTTTTATTGGTCTGGAAATCTTGGGATTCTCAGCCCTTATCTTGTTCGGTGTGTTCAGGTATCTATTCAAAAAAATAAACCTGTCCAAAGCCTTTATTCTGAGTTTTGTCCTATTCATAGCCATTGAAGCCGTGCTGGCATGGTATGTTTTCAACCAAACTGGCGAAATATCTTCGTTTCAAATCATCGTGTGTATCTTTGTCTTATATGCGATAACATTTGGATGGAATGATTTTAAAAAGTTAGATCGTTGGATGCGAAAGAAAATCGACGCAGATAACTTATTGACAGAGGCAGATTATGAAGCAATTGAAAAACAAAAGGACCCGCGTTATCAAGCAAAATATTACTTGGCAACATGGTTTATTCATGTCCTTGTCTTTTTAGCTGTCCAAGGATTATTTTTCTATTTAAGCGGACTTACCTGGGAACAGGCACAGACCTATCTAACCAATTTTGATTGGATTGAAAGTGAAAGCTATCATACTACCCCCTACAGCAATTCATCCTTTCATTCTATTTCCATGATATGGGGAATTGTACTGGTTGTAGACACTATTGTTGCTGCTACTTACGTATTTCAAAAGAAAGATAAATAGAAACAATCCCAAAAGAACTTGTGCTAAACCTAAGTCAGAACTTTAAATTAAGGATAATAGTGTGTTGTCTAATTTGTTGTCTAATCTCTTTCCATAGAATAGGAGGACATAATGGATATTGATATTTGGATTTGGTCCTTTTTAATGATATTTATGCTCCACAACTTAGAAGAGATCATCACCATTGAAAGATGGTTTACGCATACCTATCCCCGAATTAAAGAACGTATTCCTTTATTTGCACAAAAAGAAATAGGGAATAGGAAGAGTACGACCGCCACCCAATTTGCTGTTGCAGTTATGGCAGTTTCTATTGTTGCTTGTTTGATTATTGTCCTAACTGCGGCTAGCCAGCACTATTTCTTATTTTTAGGATTCAATATGTTCTTTGCCCTTAATATGTTTACGCACCCTTTACAATCTGTTTTGTTAAGATGCTACACACCTGGAGTTTACACCAGTTTGTTTTTGATTATTCCTTATAATCTGTTTCTTTTCCCAAACCTCTATAAATCGGGGATGTTAACAGCCCCGTCTTTGGCAGCTGGCTTTGGCGTGATGCTATTATGTATACCATTATTTTTGCTGGGACATAAATTAGCTGAGAAATGGAAGGATTAGCTGTATTGCATAACCAAACCTGCTTTGACAGACTTACCCAATAAGTAATACTGTGTTATCTTATAAACAAGGCCAGCTATTGAGTAAAAACTTTAGGAGGTCGGAAAATGAAGGTTAAACGCATTGTTGCCAATATTGAAACATCTGATATTTCTAAAGCCAAGGATTTTTACGGGGACATACTTGAAATGGATTTATTAATGGATATGGGGTTTATTGCAACATACGGTTCAGATGAGAAAATGGAAACACAAATCAGCTTTCTTTCACAGGGAGGATCTGAAACTCCTGTACCTGATCTATCTATTGAAGTGGATGATCTTGAAGAAATATTAGCCCGTATCCAAAAAGCCGGAATTGCCATTGAATATGGGCCGGCTGAAGAACCATGGGGAGTTCGGCGCTTCTATGTCAGGGATCCATTTGGCAAGCTTGTCAATATTCTTATGCATCTATAGATGACCTATATTGGATATGTTGGATTATGCACAAAAGGAATCCATTTTGATCATTTTTTTCAAAGTGGATTCTTCTGATTATCTTTTTTTGTTGGGACTGGCATAAATTCCACCACCAACCAAAAAAAGAACTCCCTGAACTGCTATCCCTATTTCTTAAACCAAACCTTTACCTGAAACTCATTTCCTTGCAGAGCGGCAGCTACTTTGCCTCCTTGTCTATCAATCAGTTTCTGCACAATATGCAGCCCTAAACCAAGATGATCTCCTGTTCGACTCCGATCTATTCTAAAGCTTCGATCAAAAATTCGATCCAGATCACCCTGGTCAAATCCGCTAATATCATTTACTGCCTTTAATTGGACATACTCCCCATCCTCTGTTAATTGGATGGAAAAATAGCTTTCAGCATAATGTAAGGCATTTTGAATGATATTATTGATAATACGATCTGCTGCTTTTTTATCGGCCAAAACGGGAGGTACAACTTCCTCTTCCATCTCTATCTTTAACTGACGTTTCTCAAAATCACTGTAGAACATCAGCATCGTATCAACGACAGCTTGATCCAATAATACCTGTTCAATATGTAAAGGCAGATCAGCAGAGTCAATTTGCGACATTTCATAGAATAGATCCACTGTCATGGTCAGATTATCAATCTTCTTCTGAATAATCTCCAAAAATTCCTTCTTCTCTGTTTCTGATAAAGCTGGATCAGTTAATAGTTCAGAGAAACCCTTAATAGAGGTTAATGGTGTTCGCAAATCATGCGAAATATTGGTGATTTCTTGTTTTAGTTCTTTTTCCCTTTTTTGTGCCTGCTGCTGATCTTGCTTAAACATACGAATCAGCTGGTTGATTTTAGAAAGGAAGAGAAGCAGACTTTTACTATGTGTGTTGGTGCGAATCAACTCATTGGTACCAAAATTTTCAATAATATTCTCTAATTGGTTGGTCATTCTTCTCACATTCCAATGAAGAAACAGCAATATTCCAACACTGATCACTAGCAGTGAAGCAAGAATAAGGATAATCAACCAGCTGCTCATTGCTATTCACCCCTTCCTTATCAATCGATGTTTTGTTTAGTGAATTTCCTCGTTCCTATGAGTAAAGCAATGAAAGCAAGCACGATACCGGTAATCCAACAGCGATAATCAACGTATGCGGCTTGATCCATAAAATGATTTAAGTTATTCCTTAACAGAATATCTGGTCCGTACTTGTAAAGTTCATTCAGCCCGTTAATCGACCGGAAGATCATCCAAAACAATTCGCCAGAATAAGTAAATAGAACAAGCAGGAAAATGATGATGTACATCGTAGCAACCTTGAGCATTCTCATCATATGAATGATAGAAAAACCAGCAAATACAAGCGGAATCATATTGGACAGAGCGATCAAGAAATTCGCGATCGAGTTTTCCTCTTGGCTTAAAAGATTTTCTCCTAGACCAATGATTAAGAACAGACTGGCGATACATAGCAATAAAAAATAACTTAGAGTCAACATAAATTTAGTCCAAAAAATCGTCGTTCGTGAGATGCCAAAAGATATGGCTTGTTTAATCAGAGACATATCCTTGCCAGTCAGCATCAAATTAAACAGCATGGCGATGATAACAAGGAGTGTCCCGCTGCTAACCACATTCGAATACAAGAAACGGCTGGTTGCATAAGGAAAATCTGTTTCAAACTGATTAAAAAAATACAAGAGCAGTGCTGCCATTACTTGAAACAAAAGACAAATACCACTTGTCACATAGAGACTTGGTTTACGCAATAATCGATAGTGTTCACTTTTGATATAATTCATCATTGGATATCCTCCCCTACTAACCCTAAGAAAAATTCTTCCAGGTTAAGAGCTTCGAGACGAAACTCCATTACCACCAGTCCATTCTCGATAAAGAGGCGGTTAATATCACCAGCTTCTTCAATATGGTTCTGGATGGTTATGGTTTGATCCGGGAGAGCCTTATATCGAATATCGGCATATTTTCGTTCTAAAATTTGAGCTGCTTTGGCCGTATCATCCACTTTAATCTGAATTTGTTTTCTGCTTTTTTCATCTAATGCTGCTTTACTTAAATCCTCTACAATTTCACCATTTTTAATAAAAACAAATCGCGTTGCTAGTAATTGCAATTCTGTTAAAATATGACTGGAAATTAAAATTGTAATTTGTTTTTCTTGATTTAATTTCAGCAGAAGCCGGCGCATTTCTCTAATGCCTTCTGCATCTAAACCATTTATTGGCTCATCCAGTACTAAACAGTCTGGGCTGCTTAACAGGGAAAGAGCAATACCTAATCGCTGCTTCATACCCATCGAATAGTCTCGAAATCGTTTTTTCTTTTGCTTGGCCAATTCAACTGTTTGCAGTACTTCCTGCACACGCTGCTTTTCAACAACACCTCGCTGGATTCGAAAGTATTCTAAGTTTTGTACAGCTGTAAAATCCGGAAAAAAAGCTGGTGTTTCAATCATAAAGCCCATTCTTTTCTTGGCATCGGTCAAATCATTGCCTGAAATACCAAATAAGTGAATATCACCTGCAGTTGGTATTAGCTGCCCGGCCAGCATTTTAAAGATAGTTGATTTACCAGCCCCATTTTTTCCAATTAAGGCACAGATTTCTCCTTTTTCCACCACGAAATCCAGGGGTTTGATCACTTCCTCCTTTTTAAATGTCTTTGTCAATTGATTGGTTTGAATAACCGTATCCATCTTATGGACTCCTTCACTAAATATTTTTGATATCTTTAGTTTAGCTCAGGGGTCTTTAAAATCCTTTAAGCAAAATATAAAGAAATCGTAAAGAAAAACTTCATTCAATGGGGCTTTTTCAGCACTGAATGTTGGTCAGTTAGATTCCTATACTATGATAAAGAAACGAATTATACCAGCATAAACCCAATTCCCCAAACCGTTTTTATATATTCAGACGGAGTGATTTGGGCTATTTTTCTGCGCAGGTTTGAGATATGTACACTAATGGTATTATCGTCACCTACATACGTCCCCTTCCAAATTTTCTCATAAATCTCTCGTTTGGAAAAAGCTCGTTCTGGATGAGTTACCAATAAGTATAAGATGTCAAACTCGGCATTTGTCAGCTGCAATGCCTTGTTTTCTAGTATTACGGATAACTTATCTGGATTAATGGTCAAACCGCGCCACTGTTTTTCTGCCGTTTGTTTCATCTGTGTCACTGATTTTCGCAATTGCACTTCCACACGGGCTTCTACCTCTTTTTGATGAAAAGGTTTGGTGATATAGTCATCTGCCCCCATTTTCAACACTTGTACCTTATCCTCTATATCGACTTTGGCTGAAATCACTATAATAGGGACACTGCTTTCTTCTCGAACCTGTGTGATAAATTCTTCGCCACTTATACCCGGCAGCATCAAATCCAACAGGATTAAATCAAATGAATGGTTTTGCAGCTGCAGCAAGCCTTCTGTACCTGAATAAGCTGCAATTGGTATCATACCTGCCTTTGTCAAAATGACATGCAGCAGTTTGCTAATTTCTTGATCATCTTCAACGATTAAAATGTTTTTTCCTGCTTCCAATCTTACCGCTCCTCTTTTTAATATGGTATACACCTGCTAGCAGTCTAAAAATAAAGATTTAGTATGACAGCTAGCTTGTTGCGTATGATACGTATACTTATGTATAAAGGACAAAGCCTGTTAACTGATCTGTAAATTTTTTAAAAAGTATAATATCAAGTCATCATCGTTGACACATGGTGCATAAGGATCCAGCGGTTTCCCTTTATACCAAGCTCCCGTCCCATCCGGGATATAGCCGCGTTTAATACATTCTTTGCGCAGAACCATATCCACTATGCAGCCCCACTGCTAAAGAAACAAAATTACTTTGTGCTTGGGCAAGTCCTTCTGTCACATCCATCAATTTACTGCCAATCCCTCTATTTTGATATTTCATTAATACATTGAAATCTACTATTTCAGGAATGTTTTTTCCAGAAAATGGCCCTTCCACTGCCTTATCCAGTAACGTCACATATCCAGCTGGCTGATGATTTACTTCTGCCACAACAACTGTTCGAGTCTTGTTCTTTTGTTCGATATAGTAGCTATGAAATAACTCGTATGGCTTATGCCATTGCTGTTGAGCAAAAGCTTCGACAAATTTTTCTATATCCGTTTCCATCATCGAACGAATCAATAACTGATTATCTCCGCTGAAATAATTCATTTATTACATCCCCTTCTTCTTATCTCAGTGCAAACGTTTCTTATGCCTGGATATATCACTTGATTGATAACATGATACGAACAATAAGCTTAGTCATCATTATTCCAGATTTCCGTCTTTTTCACAATAGCCTACTATAACCTCTACACACTTCCTCTTACACAGCATATTTCTTTGGATCGAATCAAGATTATTTTCTTTTATCTTGAAAAAAACATAAAATACCGCTACAATTAGTACCAAGTATTAATACTAGGTTCCAAAAAGGAGTGAAGTACATGTTGGGTGCAAGAATAACCGCTATCGGGACATATGTACCTGAAAAACGGTTAACCAATTTTGATTTAGAGCAGATGGTGGATACAAGTAACGAGTGGATTATCCAACGAACAGGAATTCAAGAACGTCGAATAACCCGTGAAGATGAATTTACCAGTGATTTGTGCGTAGCAGCAGTAGAAGATTTGATGCGCAGATATAATAAGACAGTAAGTGATGTTGATATGATTATCGTGGCAACAAGTACACCGGATTTTCCATTTCCTTCTGTCTCGAGTATTATACAGAACCGATTAAACATACCTCAAAAAGGTGCAATTGATCTAAGTGCAACATGTGCAGGCTTTGTCTATGCCATACATTCCGCTCATAGTTTCATTGCTTCTGGTCTTCATCACAAGGTACTTGTTATTGGAGCAGAAAGTTTATCAAAAATAACAGATTATACCGACCGAAGCACCTGTGTTTTATTCGGTGATGGTGCAGGAGCAGTGTTAGTGGAACGAGATGATACATCTGACAGCTTTATCGGCTTTCATCTGGGGAGTGATGGCAGCGGAGCACAGCATGTTTATCGTACTGGTTTATCTAAGCAGGTCAATGAAATCGAATTGATAGACACACAGTACCTCGTACAAAATGGCAGGGAGGTTTTCAAATGGGTGGTAAGAAATATTCCTGATAGTATAGAAAATCTCTTAGAAAAAACACAAACAAATTTGGATCAAGTGGATTGGTTTATTCCACACAGTGCAAACCTGCGGTTAATTGAGCCAATTTGCGAAAAAATAGGCTACCCAATTGAGAAAACACTGTATAGTTTGGTTCATTTTGGTAACACCTCTGCCGCCTCCATTCCTTTAGCACTTGACTTGGGAATCCGTGATGGAAAAGTAAAAAATAATGATCGTTTACTGATGTATGGATTTGGCTCAGGCTTGGTACACGCAGGACAGCTCCTGCAATTAAATCTTGACTCGCAAGTTGAAGCACCTACCCCGCTGTAGTGTGCCCACAAATAATAACAAGTGTGAACTGTGTTCGTGGTAATAAGCAACACTGCTCGTAGATTAAGTTATAACCTTAGAGGATCTGGGGATCTATACTAACAATTGTTTATGAAGATCATCCCCATGTCCTCTCTCATTTAGTTTTTCACGCAATAAGAACTTCTTTTTCTAACTTAGAACAAGAATTTAAGATGATTGAATCCATAATAATCTCTACCTTATGTCATTCAAGTTCACTATTCTTCAAACTTTACATAAACAATATCTGCTTCTCCCCTCTAGTGAGGATCACATTTGCTTCTTGATCATTTTTATCCATTCTACAGAAATATCGTGAGGGATTTTTGTTTTTGTAATTGTTTGATTGCCGTAGTTTATTTTCAGAATCGGGGCGGGAATTTCCTCTACCCTAACCACCTCTATTTCATTTTTTCCATAGGGAGAATGGCTGATCATTAACTGCGTTTCTTCTATAGAAGCTAAGGAAAATTTCACTGGATACCAAGCCAATACTACAATAACTAGCAGCCCTAACATAACAACCCAAAGAAAACAGCCAATTTGAGTTTTGTGTTTCGTCCTTTGCTGTTCTTGTTCTGCCCAATGATCCTCGTTTCATTCCATTTTAAGCTCCTTTCTATCCTTACAGTTGTTAGTATGTTGTGATTTCCAGATGCAGTTATATGCAAGCATTCCATGGAAAGCAGTCTGATTTATCGCTTGTTATACTTTTGGTTTATTCGCTTAGAGAAAGTCTCCATCACTTCTTCCATCATTGAAATCATAAATCTCGTATATCATACGGAATTCCTTTCCACTATACAGTAAGGTATTTTCACTTTTTCTTTCGATTTTTTAATCACGAGGTTAAAGGCTTGTTCACCGATTTTCGTTAACTGGTGATCCACTGTTGATAGTCCCAGACCAATTCCGGCTGGTTGATTTTCTTGGCCAATAATGGCTAGATCATCAGGAACTTTTATTTGTTGTGACTTTGCATATACATATATTCCGCCACCCACTTCATCTCCATTAGCATAGATAGCAGTTGGTCTTTCTTGTAATTGTAAAAATAATTTTGCAGCTGCATAACCGTCTTCTAAGGATTGACAATCTGAGATATGATAGCCAGATGGTATTTCACCGAACACTTCCTGATAAGCAAGAATGATTTGCTGTGTGCTGTTGCTTGTCAGTCGAGCTGTTGTGAAAGCTACTGCGCGGTGTCCTCTGCTTTTTAATAATTGCAGTGCCTCTACAAAAGAGGCATACCGGTCGGTATAGGAACAGCCTATTTCCAAGTGTGGTGTATATTCGCAAGATATAATCGGACCAAAATCACTGTACGGAATAATTGTCTCCCAGTCGTTTGCTCTGGAGGTGATAATGATGCCATCAAACTGTCTGCTTTTCAATTTTTGTAAATAGGCTATTTCTCTCTCTTTATGATATTGTGAAGGAAGTACAGTTATCAAATAATCATTTTCTGAAGCCTTCGTTAAAATCCCATTTAATAGCTGATCAAATGCCGTATTGTTATTATAAGGAAGAATCACACCTATGTTTCTGGTTTCACCTCGAATTAAATCAATTGCATGCTTATTAGGCGTATAGTTTAATTCTTCAATAACTCTTAATACTGCTTCTCTTTTGTCACTAGCCACATACTTATAGTTGTTAAGTACTCTGGAAACAGTAGAAACAGATACACCAGCATGCTTAGCAATATCACTTATATTCGTCATAACACCGCTCCTCTATCTGGACATCAGGGAAATCAAGCATTGAATGTTTGAAATTTTTTTATAAAATCAGGCAGATTGCCATTATACGTCCATTTTACCGTAATTTTATGTTCTCCGACAATGAATGTAGATTGATCTACAGCTTGCACTTCTTCTCCAAACCACAGCGATTCTTCCGTATTTATAAATCGATTGCATTTTACATACAATCGTTTATTAGTCAACAATAAATCTCCAAAATAGAACGTTTGCATGCCATCAAAGCTTTCGAATAACCCTGTTAATGTCGACAGTACTTTTTCACCTTGATAAAGATTCATTCTTCCATTCATTTGTTTTCCTCCTTGTATTGGAATGTAGCTTATTTTTACTCTAATGGATGAAATGGATTTCAAGTCAAGGAGAAAATTAAAACGAATATCGCTGCCTCTCAATGGGAGGTTATAGACAATTACAGCGAAAAAAAAATATAAGAGCGGCCCTCACACTAATCAGTGAAGATCGCTCTTGTCTAAAGTATTAAAATGATTACATTATTCCCTTACTGTACCATCTATATCTCGCTAAGCTGTTGATATGCATGGTGTGATATAAGTTTGTTTAAGTAGCTCTCTTACTCGAAAGACTCTCGTTTTAACGGCCGCCTTGCTAATCTGCAGACGTTGCGCAATTTGCTGATCATTGCAACCTAACCTGAATTTCAATTGAAACACCCGCAGCAATTTCGGATATTTGCTCATAGACTGTTCCAGTTCCTCCAACAGCAAGGAGTAATTCAAGCACTCTTCCACAAAATTATTGGCATAAAGTGCCATCTCTTCTATCCAGCTGGCTTCTTGAAACAAATACACATAAGACCGCTTCTCTTTGCGGAGTTGATCAATAGCTGTTCTTGTGGTAATGGTTTTTAGCCATGGGCCAAGCTTTTCCACCTGGGCAATTGCTTCTTCCCCTTGTTTTAAGACCTTGATCCATGTCTCTTGGACAATGTCCTCTGCAATCTGTTTATCCTTCACCATTTGAAACGCAGTAATATACATCATCGTTTGAAATTTATCTACTATTCGTTCAAATTTAGTTCTATCTGCCACAGTTCTTCTCCTCCCTGATATTTTTTCATTTGGATGAGTGCCTTTTCATTTATATCTATAGTCTATCTCTTATGTCTTACATTTATCTTTCCACGACCTTACATTTTTCTTAATTTTTCACACATCCCATTAAAAATCATGTGGCAGCTACAGTAGTTACTTACGTTTAACTTTCAAACGTTGTATTATGGGTTAAAGTTTAAATGCGATTGCAGCAGTGCTTTTTTCTCTTCTACATCTGCTGGATCCAGTTGATAGTAATAAGATTCACCCCAGACATCTGTTCCTTCCAACGTATAAGTTTCGATATTTATATCACCAGTAATACCATATGAAACAAAGCTCTTCATCTCATCAAAAGTCATATTGGTAGTCATATTCTCACCAACAGCTGTCATCAGTCCATCCACTTTTAATACGGTCTGAAAGGAAGCTGCCTTATCCATCATTGCCTTCATTATTTCCTGCTGTCTTTTCCCGCGTTCAATATCATTATCTTGTTTTCTTGTTCTGGCCAGTGCCAGTGCTTCTTCCCCATTTAGGACTTGCTTGCCAGGCATTAAATGAATAGCATCTGCTTTATCACGGGAATCTTGTTCACTGATTTCATAAGGTACTTCCACTTCTATTCCGCCTAAGGTGTCGACGACTCCTACAAAGGCATCAAAGTTGATTTTTACAAAGTAATCAACCGGAATATCCAATAAGTTCTCTACTGTTTCCATCGTGGCCTTTGGTCCACCCCAAGCATGGGCATGGTTAATCTTGGATTCATAACCCACTTCAGGGATAAATACATAGGTATCGCGCGGGATGCTTAATAATTTCACACTTTTTTCATCTTTATTCAATGTAGCAAGGATCAGTGCATCGGAACGTCCGTTTGATTCATTATTTCTCTTCTCACTTTCATCCACTCCAATAAACAAGATCGACACATCATCTATATTGGGATCTACTTTGTCACTTCTTAGTGCAGATTGATCCCGGCCATCATCTTCATAAGAGGAAGATACAATATCTTCTGCCTTATGAACAAGAAAAAATACATAAGAACCTATCCCGCCCACTATGATAAACAACAACAAGAACCATATAGTCCATTTGTTTCTTTTTTTGGTCTTTCGCTTAGCTACTCGTGATTTTGTGTCTGCCATACTGAACTCCCCTTAAACATCTAGATAGTTAGTAGTTAGTATACACATAGTAGCCTATTTCAGCCAGTCATTCTACTTCTATCTGTACTTCGCCGGTCAATTCTGTTCCCTTTATATAAAGATACTCCCAGCCGCCTTTTAGTTCCAGGTTTATCACATGAATAACATCAACAGCTTATTAACGACTTACAGAATTGTATCATTGCATGTAATCACTGCTATGATGCATGCTTAAAAGAAGATGATATACAATAAAGGCAAGTTGCGCCGATCGGACAGGGAGTGTACAGAAATCTGCTCCTATCTAGCACAACCTCTATGCCAAGATACACCTTTTACTTCTGATCTAGCTTCTGTTTGTGCTCTTACATTGCTTAATTTGGGTAAACTCTGTTGCGTTAAACAAAATATATGTAGCCTGGCACCTTTGGAACTACGGTGCCAGGCTATTTTAAGCTGTTGCTGTGAGACTTCCATCAATAGAAATGTTTTTTATATTCTCTATTACAGCAGACTAAATGACCTGCTCTCCATTTTGTTAATCAGATACGTAAACAATACTATGCTGTGATTCGGGATTGTCTAATTGATCCATCGCACATGCAGCCAGATCAGCATGTGATACTCGCCCTTTACTTTTAGGTATTGGCTGATTTATGCCTATTCTGTATTTGTCTGTTTTTACACCTTTTGTTAATCTGGGCGGCCGGATAATGGTCCAATCGACTTCTGATTGATAAACTTTCTGCTCCATACGCTGCATATCATCATATAGGTTGAAAAATATTTTCCATAGTATCGACAGAATGAGTCGGTCTTTAAACGATGCTTCTTGTTTCGATTTAAGGGTTTCTGCAGATAAACAAATAAGTCGGTTAACTCCGCTTGTTTGCATTTCATGAATAATGTTTTCTATTCCTTGCGAATAGACGGTTGTTGGTTCCTGGTGACTGGCACCCAACATAGAAAACACCGCATCTGACTCCGTCATGGTGTTTTGAATGACAGCCGGATTGAGCACATCTCCTTTTCTAATCTCAAGCTGTGTACCAGATAGCTTTAATTTCCCCTTTAATTTTTCCGGGCTGCGTACGACAGCAACTACTTTATGTCCATCAAGGAGCAGCTGTTCTACTAATTGAATTCCTGTATCACCGCTAGCACCAAAAACGGTTAGTTTCATCATCAACACCTCTATTTGTTAGTTATTGATAACTAACATTTATTTCAAGAATTTTTCAAGCGCAGAACTTCAGAGAAGCTATTGAACAATTAGGGTGGCTGTCATATCGTTATGACCTTCCCCACAAGGGATAGAACATCTAATCACATACTCACCAGCTTCTAGTGTAGTAATCATGGAACCATCTCCATCTATTGAGATATCTGTACCTTCCACCTCAATACCATGATAGCCTTCTTCATTAGAGAGATGAACGGCTATTTCTCCAGCTGAGACAGTATATGCTTCTTGGTCAAATTCCCAATTAGAAGCTTGAATATTTACGATTTCTGTCTCTTCATTTATTTCCTCTTCGGCTGCATTATTCCCGCTTCCACAGGAGGCTATTAGCATCAATGCAAGCAATAATAGCGTAACCAGTATCTTATGCATCTTCATTCCCTCCCTCCATTTTTTTATGATGACTTTGCAAACCTGCTATACATTCTTGTTTAACCTGCTCACTTTTTGTATGATGATCACTATCAACCAAAAGAGAACCAACGCAATAACCGGGTGTATAGCACCTATACCTGGAACATGAACACTGACATACTGAAGTGGAACAATAAGGAGAAATAACCCTGTAACCTGCCATTGTATACGCTTGGACAACTGTCCCATAAAGGCCAGCACTAACATGAGGATAGGGATAAACTGAAACCAAATAGCGAATGTGGTGTGATATGCCCAATAGGAATGGTTTGTAAAAATAGCCAAACCAGCAAGAAAGGTTTGCACTGTGATACATACTGCAAATATCCATGCTAAAATAAGAAAAAAACGTCTGGAATACTGAATTTTGTCAGCTTGATTTGACAATTTCTCACCTCCTTTCACTGTTTTTTAATTCCATGGCAAAATGTTCTCACACTATTTGCTATAAACTCTTCCTTGGCCATATTGATAAACCTCTTTTCCCATAAAGCGGTGGACATAAAAAAACTAAACAGCATCGCTAAGAACATGGAAGCTTGCGTATAGGAATCTAACGTCATCATTTTTCCCTTGGCCTGCATTTGATCAAAATATTCTGTAATGGCTACTTTTAATTGTTCTGTGTGATCAGAAATTAAATCCGCTAATTCCGGCAGTGTAAAACGTTCTTGAATGGCAATTAAACAAATAGACTCATTTCCTTCCATTACATCCAGATAGGCATGAGCGATCAGTGACAAATCCTGTTCCAGTTCCCATGTGATATGTTTCGTAAAGGTATGTTTAAAGCTAGGAACCACTTTATTTTTTTCAATCGCTGCTTCTAGCACCCCTTTTTTTGTTTCAAAGTGACGAAATACGGTCATTTCACTTACATTGGCTGCATCAGCTATTTCCTTTATAGTAACTAAATTAAAGCCCTTATCCTTCATCAACTGAAGAGCTGCTTGAAGAATCCGGTCGGCTGTGCTTATTTTCTGTTCATGCATTACATCTGCCCCCTAAATGATTGTTAGTGGTAACTAACATTTGTTATATGTTATTTTATCTGTTTACCACTCCTATGTCAATCAAATCTAATTTCCTCGAAAAATAAGCACCATACCAAGTAAGTGGCATAGAGATTATTTAGTCTCGAATTGTAAAATCCCTGATAGAATACGGAATGAATTAGAGTTATATCAACACCATATCTTGGTCCGGTCAACTTTCGGGAAGTGATCTTTTTCTTAAATGGCTTTCCCCTATTTCATGGACTATACCTCTCCATTTGCTGATGAAAATATTCTTGGGTTCATTCCCCTTGTTTGTAATTTCTCTATTTCCTCTTATTCTGACTTATTTCTTTTCTACTAAAAGAGATATCGGTGGAGCTATTTTCATGGGTCAGGCCGGTCCAGCAGAAGCTGCCCCTGCATTTAAAAATCCATTTGCCTTAGCTTGGAAAACCCATCGAGGCATGCTTATCGGATGGGCTGTCACTGTCATTCTTTACATTGGAGCATTTGCAGCTGTATCTCCCAGCATATCTGGAGAAATCAGTTCACTGCTTGCAGAAATCACGGGAGATAATTGGATGGTTGAGATACCGTTAGGCTTACTTTTTGTCAGCATTGGCATTTACATCATGTCTCTTTTTATTGGTCTATATTCATTAATTGCTTTAAATGGCTTGAAGAAAGAGGAAATGGATGGCCGTAACGAAATTATTCTAGATAAACAAGTGAATAGAAAATCTTATATGATGAGCTTTACCCTTGTTGGATTGTGTGGTTCAGCCCTTTTGCTTACTCTGATGGGAGTCATCGGAGGCCTTATTTATAGTGCTGTATCTTGGAACTGGGGAAGTGAATTTTGGCAGATTTTGATCATGGGTGTTATTAAAATTTCAGCTGTATGGACCCGTATTGGAGTATTCAGCCTGCTATATGGTTTCATACCAAAAATATCAGCCCTGTCCTGGGGGCTGTGAGGATTGTTTAGTTTGTTAGAGGTGGTATGGGAAAGCGGTCTTATCGATTGGTCGATCATGCAATTCTCTCCTTTTGCATTTTCACATTATACGATACCAGTCGAGAATCTGTCTGTAGCAGCATTCGTTATTATTGATTATTTTTATTTCTTTCCAAAAGATAGATAGACTGATTCCCTGACATCTGCAACCTTTTCCCTTTTTTCGCTATCTTTTGGAATAGAACATACACTTCCTTATGGCTAGCGGAAGAAATAGGCGGAGACTCTCCTAGATGATCGCAGACTAAAAACCTCGACGTTCTGTCGCAACGCCTGCACTTGCACGTCCTGAGCATCGAAGCGCAGTGGGAAGACCCCGCAAGAAAAGGGCTCTTCTTTTCTGAGGAGGCTGAGCGCAAGCCCATGGAACGCGGAGCCTATTTCTGGAGCGATTACACGCCCATTTTTTATGCTTTCTTATATATTTAAAAACTCAACTTATCGCCAATGTTGGCGATAAGTCGGTATAGGCCACTAATATAAATGCTGATACTACGAAAATATGTGCTGAGTTTTCTTACGTTTAGACTATTTATATTTAGGTTTCCTTTTTTAACTTATGATTCATTCAACACAGAAGATTCTGCTGAAGGAAGTCTTGTTGTCTTTTTTGATTACTCCGCCATATTTCCTGCCGCAATAGAAAGTCGATTCCAGCTGTTAATTTGATTAATCAGTACAATTAAATCCAGATACTCTTTCTCGGTATAATATTGACGCACATGTTGGTATAAATGATCAGAGACATGGCTTTCTGAGATAAGCGTAATTTGTTCGGCTAATTCCAAAGCAGCCTTTTCTTTGTCAGAATAAAACATACAATCTCTCCACGCACTAATACAATAAAGACGTTGTTCGGTTACGCCGATCTGTCTTGCCTCTGCCGTGTGCATATTGATGCAAAATGCACAGCCATTTATTTGTGAGGCACGGATTTTCACTAATTCTTGAACTGTTCTGTCGATACTGCTTTTTCTCGTATACTTTTCTATCTCCCTCATCATTCTCACTGCTTCAGGTGCAAGTTCAAAATAATTCATTCGCTGTGTCATATACGTTTCTTCCTCCTTTATTTAGATCAACTTTTTGTTTTCAAAAAAGCTGGCAGATTTCACTCCGCACATTAAAGATCGAATTAATCATGGATTAATTTAATCGACGATTAATATTATCTATAATATAGACTTATTTTTAGCTTTTGTCAAATTAATTTTGCTTACTTTTTTCAGAAATATGTTACTATACAGGTATATGCAACACGCTTAAGCAATCTCTCAGTTTTAGAAGTAGGTGAAATGATGAAATATAGTGTTATGGTGGAGTATGCACTGCATAGTCTTGTTTATCTTATAGATGTGCCTGAAGAGGACAGTATTGGCATAAAAAAGCTAGCTGAGTTTCAAGGACTGTCCGAAACATATCTATCGAAAGTATTTGGCAAATTGGCGAAAGCAGGAATTGTCAGTTCGGTACCTGGGGTAAAAGGGGGATATCGGCTTCAAAAAAATCCAAAAGATATTTCCTTTTGGGATGTGATCCAAGCGATTGAGGGACACAAGCCAATATTTCAATGTAAGAATATCAGAGAGAATTTTGCCTACCGGCGTGATAAGACATGTGATTCCTGTGATGTACATTCGATCTGTACAATTAATAAGGTCATGCTTGAGGCAGAACAGCAGATGCGTGATTATTTAAGCAGTAAAACGCTGGCTTGGTTAAATGAAGATTTGAAAGATCACTTGCCAAGCGAACGAATAGAAGCAGCAAAGGCCTTCTTTACGTAAAATTATTTAAAGAAGGCCTAGACACGGTTTATATCTATGCTTCCTTTTTCAACTTATGATTCATTGCGGTCTGTACCTTGCTGCGTTTATCAGTTATACCGTACCAGTAGGCAGCTCCAATAAAGACAGCACCTCCTACAATATTACCAAGTGATACAGGTATTAAATTAGCGAATAAACCAGCAAAGGTCACTGTTTCTGGATGAGGGACCATTAAAGCAAGAGATAACAAAGTCATATTGGCAACACTGTGTTCAAAACCAGTTGTAATAAAGGCAAATAAACACCAGAAGATCATGATTAGTTTCGCCGTCTCATCTTTCAGCTTAAAGGAACACCATACGGCTAAACAGACTAGAATATTACAAAGAATACCTCGAACAAACAATTCCATAAATGGGGCATTCATCTTAGTACTTGCTGCAGAAGTGATGTAATTAGCTGTTTCACCTGCAGCCAGACCAGAATAAAAGAATAGTGCAGCTACCAAAACAGAACCGGCAAAATTACCAAGATAACTATACATCCAAATGTTCCCCGCGTCTAAAGCAGTCGTCTTTTTCGTTAAAAAACCGATGGTCATCGTCATATTATTACCTGTAAAAAGATCAGCACCAGCCATGATCACCAGACTCAAGGCGATACCGAAGGAAATTCCCATAATAATTTTAGTTCCAGGAAAATTATATGGCTCTAACAAACCGCCGATGGTAAAGATTAATACAATACCAAGCCCGACAAATAAACCGGCAAGCATTGCCAAGATAAAATATTTGCTTTTACTAGTCTTTAGTTGATTTACTTTGGAAACGGCAGTGTTGCTTAATGTTGTTATTGTTTCCATCACTGTGAATTCCTCCTATACTCGATGTGTCAGGCATTCCACATCTTCCCCTTGTTGATGTTGCATCACTTACACCGTTATATATACATAGCCATTGTCAACTTCTGCTGTATAGGTTGGTACAGCACCATCATCCGGCTTTTGCACCTCGCCAGTGTTTAAAGAAATTTTCCAGTTTTGCAAAGGGCAAAAGACAAATTCTCCAGAGACAATCCCTTCGGCTAATGGCCCATTTGTATGCGGACACCTGCTGCCAATTGCTCGAACTTCTCCGTTACTTAGCTGAAAAAGAGCGATAGATTTGCCATTCACATGCACTTCTTTGCCAATTTGCTTTGGCAGATCTTCTAATTTCATAATCTTCACTTTTTCTTTGGTAGCTCCCATATGATAACCTCCTACCTTAAATGAACCAAAGCACAGTGTCAGATAAAGAGCTTGTTGTGCTTATTTTTTAATAATTTCAAACAGCTCTTTTTGTTTTTGATCTTGAAGAGCACTTGCCCAAGCTTCTTCATATGTGGCTTTTGCTTGATTAAAACGCTCTACCAGTTCAGCATGTTGTACTTTATCCAATAACGCAATCTTAATGTTGTCTAAGCCGATTCTCTCTACCCATGGTGCTGTTCTTTCGTTATAAATACCTGTTTCACGATAATATTGTGTAAAGGCTTTTGCCATCATTATCACTTCCTCTTCCGTTGCCACAGTGATAAACGTGTCACCTTCACGAACTTCTGTCCCGCCATTTCCTCCTAGATACAGCTGATAACCATTTTCCACACATACTACTCCAAAGTCTTTCGTTAACACTTCTGCACAATTACGCGGACAACCAGATACACCCATCTTCATCTTATGCGGCGTATCGACCATTTCGATTTCCTGTTCCAGTCTAATACCTAATCCTAGGGAATCTTGCGTACCAAAGCGGCAAAAACGGGAGCCGACACAAGATTTAACATTACGGAGTGATTTAGAGTAAGCATAGCCAGAGCGCATGCCAAGATCCTCCCACACACGTGGTACATCTTCCTTCTTCACTCCATATAAACCAACACGACTGGCACCTGTGATTTTAACTAATGGCACATTGTATTTGTTGGCTACTTCGCCTAATCGAATAAGGTCATCACCTGTAGTAGTACCGCCATACATCCGTGGAACAACCGAGAAGGTACCATTATTCTGGATATTTCCATTCATCCGCTCATTGACAAAACGAGAGGCTTTATCATCCTCATATTGCTCTGGCATAAGCATTCTCATATAGTAGTTAAGAGCAGGACGACAAGTTGGACACCCTTCTTCATTCTTAAATTTGAGCACATGGCGCACCTCTTTTGGAGATTGCAGCCCTTTTTCTTTGATTTCAGCCACTACTTCATCACGTGTTAACGGTGTACATGGGCACATACCTGGTTTCTCCGCTTCTGGATCAAAGCCATCACCTAATGTATGGGCAAGGATGGCTTCCACAACTCCCCGGCATTTCCCGCAAGAAGAACCAGCTTTAGTACAGGTCTTTACTTCTTCGTATGTCTTTAAATCTTGTTCTAAAATGCTCTGTACAATCGCACCTTTGGTAACACCATTACAGCCACAGACTGTTTCTTCTGCGCTCATATCGGTAATCATTTCATCCAATGTATCTTCTCCAGCCTTTTGAAGAACTGCGGCACTAGTAAATCCGCTTATATCTGTACCTTTTTTCAACATACTAAACAATCTGGTTCCGTCAGACGCATCGCCGTACAGTACGACACCAACCACCTTGTTATCAGTGACAAGTATCTTTTTATAAACACCTGCAAACTGATCGTGAACAATAATAGCTTCCGTCTGGTCATCTTCCGCAATTTTGCCTCCTGAGAACAAATCACAGCCTGCTACTTTTAATTGTGTAGACAGGATACTTCCTTGATATCCATTTGTCTCGCTATTGGTTATATGTTCAGCAAGGGTAATTCCTTGTTCATATAACGGAGCAACTAAACCGTAAGTAATGCCATTGTGTTCCGCACATTCACCTACTGCATAAATAGCAGGGGCAGATGTTTGCATATACTCATTAACGACAATACCTCGATTGACTTGCAGTCCGGCGTGTTTTGCCAATTGGATATTAGGTTTAATTCCAACAGCCATCACAACTAGGTCACACTCGACAGAAGTTCCGTCAGAAAAATGAATTCCTTCTACTCGCTCGTTACCATAAATCTCGGTTGTTTGCTTTTCCATTAAAAACTGCATCCCCTGAGCTTCTAGATCCTTTTTTAACATCTTGGCTGCAGAAGGATCTAATTGCTGTTCCATTAAACTGGATAGTAAGTGGACTACTTGCACATCCATTCCCTGATCCATTAAACCTCGAGCAGCTTCTAATCCAAGTAAACCACCACCAATGACTATAGCCTTTTTATATTGTCTGGCAGCTTCCAGCATCAATTCCGTATCTTCGATATTTCGAAAACCAATAACACCTTCCAAACCGCTTCCAGGCACCGGGAGAATAAAGGCACTAGAACCGGTAGCAATAATTAATTCATCGTAAGAAACGTGTTTTCCCTGATCGGTGATTACTTCTTTTTCTGTCGGATTAATTTCGGTAACTCTCTCCCCGGTAAATAGTGTAATATTATGATCGTCATACCATTGCCAATCATTAATATGGATATCAGAAATCTCTGTCTTTCCTTGTAAAACATGTGAGAGCATGATTCTGTTATAGTTTGGATAATGTTCATCACCTATAATTGTTATCTTAAACATTTCACTATTTCTCTTCAAAATTTCTTCGATGCACCTAACTCCAGCCATCCCATTACCAATCATTACCAAATTCCGTTTCATGTTATCTCCCTCCATTTAATGTGATCTATTTCACAAATATATGTGAAATTATTCACAATATAAGATAAAAAAATAAGGTCTTCTTTATATAGTTATATAATAGCATATCACCTTTGTGCATGTTGTGGAAATTTATAAACATTTTGTGTCAAAATTAACAGCTTCTTTATCATGGTGTTGTCGCCCGTAAGACCTCATTTCCAGACTTAGAGAGGTTGCTAAGCAGAAGTATAACGGACGCAAACACCCTGACAAGGCTCATCCATTATTATGGGATGAAGATAACAGTCTTGCTTTTTCTATTTTGTTCTCTACTTGTCTAACCAAGGTTTCCATTAGTTTCCCTGCAGGTTGTTGTTTACATAAACGCGGATTTTGGCCGCACCATAATGACATCCATTCTGGCCGGTGTTGCTTAGCTGCTTCACTTCGGATACCTTGAGTCAGCGTATGCTGAATCGGATAAGGCGGCAGGTCCTTTTGATATTTTTCCATTTGTTGAATAAATTCGTTCCGGATGCCTCTTGCTGGTTTTCCACTAAAGACAGAAGTAACCGTCAATTCATCTTCTTTACTGTGTAAAACCATTTCTTTGTGCTGCTTATTTACCCCACTTTCTATGCTGGTCAGGAATGCTGTACCGATTTGAACTCCTTGCGCTCCCAAAACTAATGCTGCGAGGACACCTCTTCCATCCGAAATACCTCCTGCTGCGATCACGGGAATATTCACTTGATCAACAGTTTGCGGAATAAGTGCCATCGTTCCAATCATGGCCTCTTCAAACGCACCCGTGAATGTACCGCGATGTCCTCCTGCTTCACTTCCTTGCATAACTACCATATCCATGCCATTTTCTTGGTTGATTTTTGCCTCTTCCACTGTTGTGGCCGTTCCGATCATCACGATATTTTTCTCCTTCAATTGTTGGATAAACTTTTTGGGCAGGATTCCAAATGTAAAACTACAGCTGGGAACATGCTCTTCCACCAGAACGTTGATTTGCTTTTCAAAAACTGCTGTACTTATTTTTTCTACAGTTGGGATTTCCGATATAGCTAAAGCTTCTCGAAAAGAACGAAGCCTGTCATTTGCTCTGTCTACTTCTGTATCAACTATATCCGGTGTTTCTGGTATGAAAAGATTTACCCCAAACGGTTTATCTGTTAGTTGTCTGATCTGTCGGATTGCCTCGCGAATTTGTGACGGGCTCATATATCCAGCACCAAGCGTTCCAAGCCCCCCTGCCTCGGAAACAGCTGCCACTAATTCAGGTGTTGTGACTCCTCCGGCCATTCCAGCTTGAATAATTGGATAGGTAATACCCAATTTTTGTGTTAGTTCATTTTCATTCCACATTATGATTCCTCCAATTTTCCCTTGATATATTATCGCTCTCCTCTATGGTATCACATTTGTACAAACTGGAATTGTTATTAACTATAATCATAATGTGAGACTGACATGAGCGCAGCCTTGTGAAGGGGCACACCGGGATAAAAGCTAAAATAATTATCAAATGTTAATGACAACTTTTCTTGCTTCTATTTATACTAAGGACGGGAGGGATGTTAATGGGCAAGTCAACAAGGTTAGCTTTAGAAAAGTTATTTACCACCTATATTCATGATTTACCAGCAGAAGAATTAACCAAGATAGAGGGATCGGTCACCTATAAATACATAGGCAAGCATGAAAATATCCATCTTTTAGGTGATGCGATCGACCATATTTATGCTATTGCTTCCGGCTTAGTCCGCTGTTTTTATTTGGATCACGACGGCAATGATATTACTCATATGTTTTTACGAGAACAACAATTTTGCTATGGAGAGGAGCTTATTGGCAATCTGCCTGTTTATCTCTGTTATGAAACTTTAACAGATTGCATACAGCTTTTTAGTCCAGAATGCCGCCGAACGATATTTCGCTTTCCAACAAATGTACAGTGATTTAGAAGGACAGATTCAACAGTCTTATATCGCTTCTTATTTAGGCATAACCCCAGTCTCCCTCAGCCGGATTCGCAAAATAATAAAGGAGAGGATTTAGCATGTACGATGAAACGAACAAACCACAACTGCCGCTCGTTGCACTTGGAACATGGGCATGGGGCACGGGAATCAGCGGCAGTAAGCTTATATTTGGGAAAAATACATCGGAGAACAATTGTATCAAGTCTATCAAGAAGCAGTACAGCAGGGATTCACCTTATGGGACACGGCCCCTGTTTACGGAAATGGAAGCAGTGAAGCACTGCTTGGAGAGTTAGCAGCAGATGATGAAACTATTATGTTATCTACTAAATTCTTACCTACCATCCTTCATACACGCAACGCCTTAGCTAAATCATTTCAAAAAAGCTGTCATCGGTTAAAAAGAAAACAGATTGATATTTTTTGGATTCATACTGCTAACAATGTTGAAAAATGGACAAATGAATTAATTCCAATTCTGGAAAAGAAACAGATACATATGGTAGGTGTTTCTAATCATAATTTAGACCAAATTAAAGCAGCTAAAGATATTTTAGACCAAGCTGGATTTCGGTTGGGAGAGGTTCAAAATCATTTTAGTTTGATTTATAAGCAGGATGAACAAAATGGGGTATTGGATTATTGCCTTACAGAAGGAATTGCCTATTTTTTCCTATATGATTTTGGAGCAGGGTGCTTTAACTGGGGTTTACACAGAACAACAGCCTTTCGCTAAGATTTCACGCCGCGGCAAGGCATACCCGCCATCGGTCTTAAGGAGCTTATCTCCCATCCATGCCGTTGTTCAGCAGTTAGCAGCAACTTATCAAGTGTCGAATACGGCGATTCTGATAGCTTGGGCCATTGCCAAAAGGACCATTCCCATTATTGGTATTACTAAATTACATCACATAAAAAGCCTAAAAGAAGCCGTTGGTTTACGTTTAACTGCAAATGACATGCATAGATTAGCAAACAATGCCGACCTAACCGCAATTTCGATTCCAGGCGAATGGGAATAAGATTAACCTGCTTAAAACGATTGGATATCAATTTGTCCCCACTACTGAAGACTTTTAATAAAACGAGAGTTACTTCGGTGTCATCCTCCATTTATTCCCCGCTTCCACTTCTTAGGAACCTCGCTAATCTGGAAGAGGGGATATGTGATCAGTCTTTGGAGAAGATGATTACGTCGTTGTATGCACTTTCAGATAGGAACATCGTTCGATGGGGTTGCTGAAAATGGAAGTACAATCCTTACCGCCAATCCGCCATATTCACTTGCTTCAATAACTATGTCTCCCCCATGTGAAGCAGCAATTTGCTTGACTATCAGCAGGCCCAAACCATGTCTGATCTCACCTTTATGATCATTGTCCAACATATAATGAGGCGTATTATTGAGAACATCCATTTGTTCTGCCGTCATACCTACTCCATTATCCGCTACAGAAACAGTACATGCCTCTTGCTGAATGATGATGGATATATAGATTTTACAGCCATTTTCATTATGATTAATGCTATTTTGAATCAAATTACCAATCGCTCGTTTCCATAAAGATTTGTCTATTGGCAAGATACAAGCTGAAACTTGCTCATCCACGATCCATTCTATTGGATATTTGCCGGCTAAATCAATATTTATAAATTCTACTGCTACTTCGCGTACAACAGCAATTATATTTTCATCCTTTAAATGAAGGGGCTGCATATTGTATTCTAACTTAGAGGCTAAATTCAGATCATCGATAAGCTGCTTGATTTTTTCACTTTGTTTTCTGATTACCGTCATTTTTTGTCTCGATTCTTGATCCAGGTTTTCCTCCTCTTCCAACTGGCCAATATACCCCATCACCATTGATAAAGGTGTCCGTATATCATGCGAAACACCAGCAATCCAATTCGATCGTGCTTCCTCCTTCTTTTGAAGCATCCGCTGTTGTGATTGTAATATTTCAGATGTTTGATTAATATTTACGGCAAGTTCTGATAAAGGACCTTTTTCTTTTACATTAACGTTTTCATTTTTTGGTAAATATTGAATTCCTTCCACAATGGGGCCGACTGATTTTAATAGTTTGTAGTTGGCAGCCATATAAATTAGAAAAATGACGACAAGATTAGACACAATGAGAATAAGTGTATTTTGTGGCAAATTTTCAATAAATTGATAATCCCAGCTAGGCGATATATGCTTCCAGAAGGACTCTTTCGGATAGCCGACAACCATTAACCCCTCTTCCGCCTCACCTGTAAATGTAGGATAGTCATTCACATAGCCTCTGGTTAAAGAAGCAATATCAGATAATGTATAATCTTTAGGAATATCATCAGGTAGATTATCAGAATGCCAGACTACCTCTTTGGTCCTATCATCAATAAAAATAGCCCAAGCTTGCTCTTTGATCAGTTCTTGCACTATTTCCTCCTGCAGGATATATTCACCATTCTCTTGTTTGATTGCTTCTGCTGCACCTTGTGCACTCTTCCACGGAGAGCCGTTCGGACTTTGATTGTTCACATAAATAGAGAGAAAGGCTGAATTGAGAACAACTAATAAGACTATGCTTAACATAAGCAGACCAAGAAAACGCAGACTCCATTTAGAAATATTTTTTAGCCCACTTTTCATTCTAAGCCTCCTCTACAATTAACTTATATCCTAATCCCTTCACTGTTAAGAGAGATACAGGTTGAGATGGATTAGCTTCTATTTTTTCACGAATTCGCCGTATATGTGCCATCAAAGAATTTTCATAACCAAATGGATTTTCTCCCCAGGCTGCTTCACACAACGCGTCTATTGTCACAATACGGCCGGCTTGACGATATAAAGCAGACAACAGAGCAAATTCTTTAGCTGTTAACGGCAAATCCTCACCTTTTTTTACGATTACGGCACGTTCAAAATCAATTTTACAGTGTCTCAAAGGGACTTGGGGATTTTCTCCTTTATAGCTTCGTTTAAGAATCGCTGTTATCCGAAAAATTAATTCCTTTGGTAAAAATGGCTTAACTAGATAATCGTCTGCTCCCATATCAAATCCAGTCAGCTTATCCTCATCCTCCCCACGTGCAGTTAGGAAAAGAACTGGATAATCTGCCTTTTCTCTTAATTGTTCTAATAAATCGAATCCACTGCCATCAGGTAACATCACATCTAAGATGGCGAATTCTGGTTTGAAGTCATCTGCCACCCGAATCGCTTCTTTCATCGTTTGAGCGGTTTGTATATATTGGAATCCATTATCCGTTAAAAAGGAAGTAACCATTTCCAATAATGCAAGTTCATCATCTACGATTAAAATTCGTTTTTGTTTTAAATATTCCATCACGTCTCATCCTTTCTATACCATTATTATAGAACAATCCAACTAGTCTCTGGCTCTTTTTTTGAAATTATAAGGTAATTGTAAGGTAACGAGAAGGGAGATGTCAGGTTGGAAAGATATGATTGGATTAATTAATGGAAAGGAGAACATGTACATGAATATTATTGAAACAAACAATTTAACAAAAAGTTATGGTGATTTTCAAGCTGTTTCAGAAATGAATCTTCATATAAAGAAAGGCACCGTCTATGGCTTCCTTGGTCCAAACGGCGCCGGTAAATCAACAGCAATGAAAATGCTTCTAGGATTAACGAGACCAACAAGTGGAAGTTTTACAATCAACGGGAAAAAGTACCCTGAAAACCGGATTGCTATTTTAAAAAATATCGGTTCCTTTATTGAAGGACCTGCCTTTTACGGTAATCTTACCGGAGAAGAAAACTTAGAAATTGTCCAAAACATTTTAGGCCTTCCACATACTTCTGTTTTAGAAGCGCTGGAAATGGTCGGACTTACTAAGACGAAAAAACAATTAGCTAAGAAATATTCACTTGGTATGAAGCAACGGCTTGGGTTAGCCAGTGCCTTGATCGGCAAGCCTTCTATTCTTATCCTTGATGAGCCGACAAATGGACTGGATCCAGTCGGTATTCATGAAATTCGCAGCCTGATTCGTTCCTTACCGGAAAAATTTGATTGTACTGTGCTCGTTTCTTCACATTTACTATCAGAAATCGAACTGATGGCTGATGATATCGGAATTCTCAATCAAGGCAGACTCCTTTTTGAAGGAACATTAGATGAATTAGAAATGAAAGCTGTTGAGATGGGGTATCCAACAGACAATTTAGAAGACACCTTCCTAGCTATTGTGGATGCAGATAATAAAAAGCGAGGGAGTCTCCGGTGATGCTTACTATGGAATGGAAAAAAAGTAAACGAACAGGATTCATTCCGAGCTTTTTAGGAGGAGCTTTATTAACAGGTTTGATTCCGATTTTATATATGGCGTTTATTTCAGAGATAGATACGAATTTGGATATTAATCCGCTTCATGTCCTTTTAGATGCAAATTGGCAAATGATGGCGATGTTAAAGGTGTCACTTATTGTTGTAGGAGCCTGCTTATTATATTATGTAGAATCTTCAGATAATGCCCTGCAAAAGATGCAATCATTACCTATAAAAGATGAAAACTTATTTTTCGCCAAGTTTCTTCTTATAAGCTTGATCTACTTAGGTGTCCTTGTGATGGAAGCTATTGGACTTGGTTTTAGCTCTGTATTCTGGTTTTTAGAATATCCAGATTTACCTATGGAGTTGGTGAAAAATATCGGCTATATGTTTATGTTGAGTCTTCCAGCAATCGTACTAGCCTTATTGATCGCTTCCTTTTTCACAAATATATGGATTGCACTTGGGCTTGGTATGATTGGTATTTTTTTAGCAACCCAACTCTCTAATCAAAATGTTATTTTAGCATCCTTTCCTTTTAATCTGCCTTTTCAAACGATGCATGGTACAGATGCAGCTGCACCAGATACATTGATTTGGGTTGCGTTGATTGAAACGGTTGTACTGCTGGTTATTCAAAAGGTAAGTGTGTCTATGAGGAGGTATTTTAGATGAGTTTCTTTCATTTAATTCAAGTGGAACATAAAAAAATCCGGCGTTCCAGGATTTTATTGCTTTTACTTATCGCAGCTATCGTTCTTTGGCTGCCTGCAATATTTAATATAGATTTGAGTTTTGATACACGAGCAACCGGTATTGCACCCGAAGATAATTTCTTTATCCAGGGGTTTCTTGGATTTTCCTGGTTTTTATTTCCTGCTGGTATGGTGGTTGCCACCGTATTGATTCGTCAGTTAGAGCGAGGAAATAAAGGAATATTAAAAATGCTTGCTTTACCGATCAATCCAGCTTTATTAAGCTTAGCTAAATTTGCGGTATTGCTGTTTATTGCAGCGATATTTATCTTATTTGCTGTGATTATCTACTATGTTGCTGCTGGCTATGGAACGATGGTGAATGACTATCATTTGCTGCTGTCTCCAACATTTGTGTTCAAAGTAGCAGCTGTCTTTTTTTTAGTTTCTATTCCTATGCTTTCCTTCTTTTGGCTGCTTTCCGTTTGCATGCAGACGATGATTTTTTCTGCAGGTATTTCATTAGTATCTGTTATTCCGTCTATTCTAATAATGAATTCAGATTACTGGTTTATCTATCCGATGTGCTATCCCTTTTTCGTCGTAACTGCTAAATACGGACAATTAGCAGCTCATCTTTCGACAACTCCCATAAGTTACCTTCCATGGATACCTGTTGCCGTCGGATTTGCAGTCATTTGTTTAGCCTTTTCCTGTCTATTCTTCGGGAAAGCGGAAAGGAGGTAGGGTTGCTAATGCATAAAATGTTAACCGGTAGCTGTACAATAATGATATTCATTTCTTGGACCATTTTGATTCTTCGGATGAACGATTGGGCGCTGCAATCGCCAATAGCTGAACGTATGATCTTATCTTATGCCATTGTGATGATTTTTAGTGGGATTTTCACTGTCTTTACTTATATAAAAGCAGACAGGAACATACTTATGAAAGTGTGTCTGCTGATCAATGGTTTATATGCCATCGTGGGGACAGCAGCAGTGTTTTTGATTGTTGCTACATAATGATCCACTGCTTCTAATCTTAATAAGCCCAACGAGTTATGGTTCGTTGGGCTTGCTTCATATATAAGGACCTTATATGCCTAACTGACTTAAGAGATCGATACCATCAGAAGAAACCCAGTATTCATGCAGTTGACCATCCTTTACCAAAAAGATATCCATACCTGAAAACTGTACTTTTTTGCCTATCTCTGCTGTCGCACCATCCATCCCGCCTTTATAGCTGCCGGTAAATGTCCAGCGCGCTGATACATAAGGAGTCTCTACAATAGGGCCTACATCTACAGTCATCTCCACATCAGAGAAGTAATACTTCCCCTCTGTAATCATCTTTTTTAATGCTTCAGGTCCTTGTTGCTGGTGAGAAGATTCGCCGTCTATTCGTGCTTGTTGTACCAGGCAGGCCGGAGATACGATTTGATCCAATATGGAAACATCTTCATTCCAAGCTTTTACCCAAGCTAGATACAATTCTTTTGCCTTCATATTTTTCCTCCATTCTATTACTCTTTACCCTAATCACAACTATATTAACTAAACAAATCTGACAACTAACAAGTAGATCACTATCTATTTTTCACCATTTCTACTTACCTTTCCTGCTGCTGCCATAGCAGCCAACACTTTTAAATCATTACTGTTATTCTCGGAAAACTGTGTATATTCTGGTGTCTCGATACCGTAAAGGGCAATTTTTCCTTCTTCATTAAAATGAATCCCCCAGCCTAACTTCTTCGGTAAAGCAGATGCATGTAAGCAGGCATGCGATTTTGCAAAAAAAGCCGTTTTTGCTGCTTCTAAATCTGCTGGTGAAATTTCTTTGTGACGTACATGCACCTCAAAAAGCAACTCGCTTTGTGTATGAGTATACGGGTTCATGGATAATAGTCATATTTGCGCCTTTGTTGGCTTTTTACCACGGGCTGCTGGAGGCTGTCCTGTTGCTGCCGTGCTGTCAGGTGTAACAGTAATAAATGTTTGATAATAATTTAAGTCATTCTTTTTCATCTGCACACCTCCTTGTTTAGTTGTTTTCTTTATCATATAACGCCTAATAACAAAAGTAAAACGCTTACTTTCAAAACTACTCGATGTAAGACAGTTTTTGAACTACCCCCACTTAGGAGATCTTATCTAACATATCCTTTCTTGCATTCGCTATTTTTTCGTGAAACCGGGCCACTTTTCTTTTTTGTTTATGCCAATTAGCAGAACCATTTGTCGCCTGGAGAGAATCACCTGGGCTTTTGCCAGCTTCTCTTCTATTGTCCGAAGAAATCTTGGGTTCTCATACACAGTTCCATCTGAAAGGGTGGCAAAATCAGTTAAGTCTTATGGATAAGCGTTAGTTGGCTTGTGTTCGGATAGATCCGGAAACAACATGCTTTTTTTATTTTCATGGCTTCTCGCCTGTTTCTGATAAACTAGAAATCTGCACCTATTATAATAGTGAACTTTTTGGATACATCCTTTAAAATCCATTGCTGTTTCTGCTACAATAGGTTTATTATCGTATAATTGAAAAATCATAAATGGTAGCGATTAATAATTATAAACTGGGGGGATTAACAGATGGAAATGACCAAGACTAATCCTAATATAAATGACTATCTAAAACGGATAGGCTATGATGGGCCATTGGATGGCAGTGTAGAAACGCTTGCCAAACTGCAGGAAAAGCACTTGCATGCTGTCCCTTATGAAAATCTTGATATTTTAAATCAGATTCCACTCTCTTTGGAAATTTCTGATTTATTTGATAAAATTGTCATTCGCGGCAGAGGAGGTTATTGTTTTGAATTAAATATGTTATTTGGCTGGCTGCTGCGCGAGCTTGGATATACTGTAACTGATTATTTCGCTCGCTTTTGGCGCGATGAGCCGAATCCACCGCCCAAGCGCCGTCATCAAGTATTAAGAGTGGATGTGAAGGGAACGTCCTATTTGTGTGATGTAGGTGTCGGCTTAGTAATTCCCAGAAGGCCTATAGAAATGAAGGAAGGCTTGAAACAGCGGCAAGGTGACGAAATCTATCGACTGGATAAGGATCCGCAATTTGGCTGGATGCTGATGGATTGGAAGCATGGACAATGGGAACGATTGTACTCTTTTTCTGAAGAGCCGCAGCTGCCCCGTGATTTCCTGATGGCATCTTATTGGTGTGAGAACAGCCCTGACTCAATTTTCACTCAGATGACTATGATTTCCATTTTCACAAAGGAAGGGCGAAACACCGTTGCAGGCAAAGAATTCCGTCTGTTTAGAGATCAAGACGTTGAAGTATTTACACCAGCCAGTGACAAAGAATATGCCCAAGCTTTAAAGAAATATTTTGGCATTGTTTTATCAAGCTAAGCCTATGCAGTAATCTTGAAAATAGGATACAGACGTTATTTTTTCTTATGTTTTCGGTTGTATCCTATTTTTAATTTAAATTTCTCCCGTCTCCCGTTCGATCTGAAGCAAAGTCTCCTTCATAATTGCTTTGTTGCTGTCAAGATAATTATAAAAATACGCCAGAGTCACTTTTTCATTGTCAATATAAAGACCGACTTTCGCTCCATTCTGTATTAAGCTAGAGACAAATTCCGAAATGACATCACATCTATTGATCTGGTTCATTTCCTCTGCAATATCAAACTGATAGATATCATATTCCATGATATAATTTTGATTGAAGATATTTTTTTTCAACTCTTTAATAGAAAGTCTGTTATCGAATCTCCGAATAATAGAAATCACTTTTGCAAGCTGATCATAATCGATTATTTTTAGGGCTATCAAGTCTATTCCCTCTTTCAATATTAACTTTTTGTGAATTTTCTCATTTAATCATATACAGAACTGACAAAGCCGTCAATTTCCACATACAATCTGTTTCCTATCACACTCATGATACAACACATATATGGTAAATCTATGTTATGATTAATTTATCAAAAATGAACTCATCTATTGATTTTAAAATGCGCAAGGGGGTGAAGTGTATTGTCATTACCTTGATCATCAGTTTGCAATACAGGACCCTTTAATCAAGTATAAATATAAAATCAGAGGTGATCTACATGAAATATGTTCAAGTACACGTTCGCGGCAGAGTACAAGGAGTAGGTTTTCGTTTTTTCACCCAATCAACCGCTATGCAGCATGATATATCTGGCTGGGTGATGAATCAAGAAGATGGCAGTGTGTTAATCGAAGCTATAGGCAAAGAAGAGGATATGTCCACTTTCTTAACAAAAATGAAGCAAGGTCCCTCACGTTTTGCCAAAGTGCAAGAAATAGATATTACCAACCTAAAAGGAAATCCCGGCTTTCAATCATTTGAAATCAGAGGGTATTAGTAAAGGAGAAGCCTTTTTTATGGCTTCTCCTTTACTATGCCGGTGTTACAAAAAATCCGACAATCTGATTATCCTGATCTACAGCTACTTCCAAATTAACTTCCTCCCCTGAAAATAAGCCTTGATAGGTTAGTGAATAAAATTCATCTACTTGCTGGGTTTGCTGGTATTCATAATCGATAAAGTCACCTAGCTGTTCATTCAGCTGATTCCATAGATCCTCCATTTCCTCTGCATCTAGTTCCGTATTCATCATTTCACTAAAATTTTCTGTTGATTGCTCAAACTCTCCGGCTGCCAATGCTGATAGAAAAGCATCCGCTGTTTCGATAACCTCGCTCGGTACATCTGCGTCATCTATTACCTCTGCCTCAGTTTCCTCCTGATTGGTTTCCTCTGCCGGACTGTCTTCTGCTTGCTCTGAACTATCTGATTCTGTATCATCGCTGCACGCTACAAGTGTAAACACTCCAATCAACATAATCAAAACTAGTTTTTTCATTCCGTATCCTCCTCCATATTTTCAGATTGCTCATGAATCCACGCCGCTATATCTAATATAACTTGTTCGTCTACATGGCCGGGAGTCATATATTCTGTCACTGTTCCTTGATGTTCTCCTTGCGATTCGATAAAGAAATGGTTAAGGTTTGGATAACTTTTTAATGCAGCATTCGGTTGATCACCCAATTTGGTTTGCCATTGTGAAAAGTCAGCTTCCATTGTCACCTGAAAATCGGCTTCCCCTTGCAAGATGAATATTGGTTTATTCGAATCTAATGCCATTTGACCAGCATCGTAAGAAGCCATTTCTTTCAAATAATAACCACTTACCCCATACACATTATGCTTGATAGCCTCGGTGTCCGTCAAATCTTGCATACTGGCTGCCAGTTCCTTTGTTTCCTCTATTTCTTGCATATAAGCTTGTTTTTCCTCTTCCGCTAGGTTTTCTGGAATCACTGCCATTTGCTGATCATAAATAATCTCCCACAAAAAGCGTGGTGAACCAGCCAAGATAACCATTCCGTCTGTATCTGCCTGTTGATCAATACGTGGTGCCAGCATACCGCCAAGTGAATGGCCGATAATATATACTTGACCGATGCGCGGATCTGCCTGTAATAGATGAATGGCAGCGACTGCATCGTCAATTGTTTCTTCCTTAACGGTTAATTCATTTCCAAATTCCGCAACAAGTTCTTCCGCATATTCATAAGTTCGTTTCGGATAACGAAGTACAGCAATCTCTTGTTCTGCTAAGCTATACGCAAAATCTTGGAATGGTTTATAAGCGAATACAGCTTCATTCATATCAGATGGTCCAGAACCATGAACTAAAACAACCGCAGGAATCGGTTGTTCCGTTTTTTCTGGCAAAGTTAATTTCCCCGCTAATTCATAACTGCCACCTGTATTTATCAGGATATCTTCCTCGATTACTTGATCAGGAAGTGGTCTTTCTTCTGCTAGATTCTGTTCAGCTTGTATATGTAATCCCTGCAATTTGTCTTGTTGGTCCCAAGTCATGCGAATATGTACCACTTTCTCTTCGAAACTTGCTTCAGCTTCCATGATAGTATAATCTTGCCGTGTATCGGATTCCAATGCGCTAAATGATACAAGCGTCTGCCCTCGCACTGCCTCCCAATTCTCTTGTAATTCTTCTGGAGATAACCGCTCCTGCAGAGAATTGGAAAAATAAGTTTCCGTCAATTCTTGATAGGATTCACTTTCCAGTAATTTTAAGATATCTTCTGATTTGGTCCCGACGTTCTCCGTATCATTGGAACAACCTGCCACTATCAACAAGATAGTAATTATAAGTAACCCTCTGATCATTCGTTCGACCTCCTCCATATCATATACGAATGGAATAAAAAAATGTTTCAAAAAACAGAAAATGCTGCCAAAGTGAAAATCACCCCTTTTCGAAAGAGGCGATACCTCATGCCCAAAAGAAGTGATTGAATGTTTTGAAAATTTCCCTGTCTATCATCTGCTCAGTTCTAACCACTTTTAAATAAAGACAAAAATAGCTAAAGCAATAACAGATCCCAAGATCGCGATCACATAGATCAGGGTGAGATTTGTTACATTTCTGCCTGTTGATTCACTGTAATCTGCATCTCCTCTGCCACCAAGCATCAACGTGGAAATTAGTGCAATAATGCCTACAATAATTATTAGTGCAACATATACTTTCATCCATAATCACCTACTATTCCGTTTTTATCATGGTGCTATCCATCCAGAAGTTCCGCCTTACACGGCTATTATCTCCAGTGTACTGTATGATGCCATCTCAATTATAGGATAGATTCTGGATCGCCGAGATATGTTTATATTAGTAATGAAGGCTGGTAATATTTTCTCTCAGGCTAGTACTTCCTTGAGGATGATCATAGCGAGGTATCCATCAAACGGCAGCTCTTTAAAAATACGATCACATCGATTTTTTCGAGAAACGGAGCAGAGAACTTGCAGATGATGTGGGAAATTTCAGCAGAAGTTTCTCTATCACCAGCTCCGTCATTCGCCGTGTCATTTTATTGAACTTTTTGAACAACCTATATATATAGTAAAATAAATTTATCTATATACTAAGATTATCACATTATTCATCACTTGGAAATGATCTGCACATCTATTAAAAAATGATGAGGCAGTTCACGATGTGAATGCAACATTTTGTAACAGCTTTTTTGTATGATGGATGTTCCTTTTGATGGTTGCTAGTGATGGGAAAGAGCATTCACATAAGGCATCTTTTTTCATCTTTCCAAGTCGGCTTCAAAGGATAGAACCATAGCATGAAAAAGATGGAATAACCTTGGCAACAGATTAAGGGTTTGAAAGATAAGATAAATCTGGCATCTTATCAAAAGGTAACTCCTTGGAGCTTAAACCACTAAGTAAACTCCAGCATCTTTACAAAAAATAACTCCTTAAAGCTTAAACCACTAGGCAAACCCCGGTATCTTTGCTAATGACAACTCCTTAACGCTAAAAAAGAGGGACTGTTCCTCTGAGATTGTTTCTAATGCTTCAAGAGACTGTGTGATTTCCTCTTGATATTGTTGCTGCTGAACCTCTTCTTGTGCAATAACATCTTCATCTAATTCCACACTTTCCCCGGTAATATTGGTATACTCTTGCTGCAATTCCTCTACTCCCGTTGAAGCCGCCGCAATTTCAGTCTCCCATTTACTGGCTGATGTTGTTTCCGCTATGCTTGTAGTATTGGATACAACTAAACCACCTGCAATTACTGCCAGTAACGCAGAGTTCTTTAATTCCTTCATCTTCCTTCCCCCTTAGTTAACTTAATTTTCAGATATCAATTCATAGATTAAACGATTGATGCTCCTCCTCCCATTTAGGTCTTTGTACACCTCCTGATTTCTCTGCATAATATATAACAAGTGATATTCGCAATGTTTATAAGCAGCATCCACCTTTAATTATAATTGATTTTCTTTGTTCGGAATATTGAGGAATGTTAATAATATTATGTTTTTTTGCATGAAAAGTAGTCCATTATAATTAAAAATAAACCATTTTATGGATGTAATGAAATTAAGATTATTTACAGGTCATATTCTGATATGCCCTAAGTAAAACTGTTCAAATTCAGCCAACAAAAATAAGCCCGACTACGAATGAATCATCTTCATTCGTAGCAGGACTTATTTTTGTACAAATCATTGTTCTTCTGTTAATTCTCTTCAAAGAACTTACGGTTTAATGCGATATATTCATGTTCATTGTCTGGTACTTCATCTTCCATATAAATTGCTTCCACTGGGCAAACCGCTTCACATGCGCCACAATCAATGCAGATGTCCGGGTCAATGTAAAACATGTCTTTCCCTTCCTCTATACAATCAACAGGACAAACCTCAACACATTCGCCTGCTTTTTCTTCTTTACAAGGTGAAGTAATAATAAATGCCACTATTGTCCCTCCTTTGTTCAAAGTCACTATGTATCTCTATACTTACCTATCATACCATAATTTCGGTACACCGAATACCATTATAGCTCAAAATAAGGAGAATACAAGTGAATTTAGTCATAATTTATCGTTTCATCCCAAATTCTTTCGGAGATAAACTCTCCCCCAATTTTCTGAATCAGAAAGATATCTGGATTTGTAAGCATTTTCCATCCTTGAAAACCAAAATCAATTTGGAACCTTCTTAACATTAAAGCTAATAAATTCCCATGAGTTACGATCACAATATTCTCATTCTCTTGATCATCCATACATTCTGATAACACTTGTTCACCACGGGTATAGGCTTCCATTGAAGATTCGCCGCCTGGTAATTTAAAGTTTAAATTTTGAAAAGATTCTTCCAATATCTCCATCCAATCATCCACTGGTTCTTCGCTCAATATCCGTTCCTCTAACCGCTTGTCTATTTCAATCGTAAGCTGATGACTTTCAGCAAACGGCTTAATGCTCTCTTGTGCACGTAAATACGGGCTTGACATAATGCGATTTATCTTAAAAGGAAGCTCCTCCAATTTATGTGCTAATGCCTGAGACTGTTTGATTCCCACCTTAGACAGTGGGGAGTCAATATGCTGCTCTGGTGCATGACAATGTCGGATTAATAGAATTCTTTTCATGTTATCAGCTCCTATGGTAGATCTACCAGCTAAACAGGTGTATATTCTAATCTTCCCTATTATTATTTCTGATAAACGTTAGATGCCTTCAAAATATTCTTTTTTAAAACCGGCAATACGATTCGTATTATCTATCACAAAATAAAACTCATCTGTTTCATTCTTCACATCATAGATCCTGCCTTCTGATAAAACAGAATTTACTTTATATTTTTTTGCATTGGTGTGTACACACTTGACTTGCTTGATGGTGTTATTGTTTTCCCAATCTTGATGAATCATTTCAACGCCCTCCTCTCCCTAATCATAAACATTTATTGTATCGATTACAAGAGCTTTTTCATTTAGTTTACATAATATAATTTCAGTTAACTATCGGTGCGAATCATTCGTCGTAAAATAAATGGCAGCAACAAACTGATAATCAGCATCCGAATCAGCTGTAAAGATCCCACAATCGCAGGATCTGCATCGACCTCATGAGCGGTAATCGCCATTTCTACCAGACCACCTGGTGCTAAGCTTAACATAGCCGTTGCAAAGGTTAGATTAGACCAATGTGACAGAATATAGCCAAAAACAACCGCTAATAAGATAATACCAGCAGAAAATAAGAAGAAGACAAAGGAAAGCCTGCCGACCTTCTTCAAATCAGCGACCGTAATGGATAACCCCAAATGGATACCAATCGATAACTGTGCAAAATGATATAATCCAATTGGTATGTCACTGACAGGTACCGAGGCAATCCTCAGTACGGCAATCACCAGCATAGGTATCAGGACAAACGGTGCAGGCATCTTAAACCGGAATAGATAAGCGATACCAAATAAAACAAACAGCAGGACAATCGACCAGCCATTCAATGAGGTGGTTGTTTCTTCTATGATAAAAGTCTCATTAGAAAATGAAAATAAGAACGTAGCTAATAAAGGAACTAAGAGCAGAACCCCCATTAAGCGGATGGTATGAAAGATCGCTACCATGCCAGTATTGGCTTTCATGGAATCGCTCATTTCAAGCATCACCGATAAACCGCCAGGCACGCTGCCCAGAACGCCGGTAGCATGTCCAATATTTCCATGGACAGCCAGCCATTTACCGCTTTGTATGCAAACAAAAATGATAATAATAGTCATGATTAAAAAAGGAAAAAAATAAGGAAGAACTTTTCCTAATGTTTCATCTGTAAAAGTTGTCCCAATTTGAGCTCCAGTTAATAAAAAACTGATCCGGAGAATCCACTTGGACTGCTGCAGTGGTACTTTCCACCATGAATTCAATAAAAAAATCGCGGTTAGAGGCCCTAAAATCCACGGAAGTGGAATATGTATCAAGTAAAATAATCCCGCCATAAGCAGAGAAACGGCATACATCAATGCAAGGTAAGCAATCTGCATAAACATCCTCTTTCCTTACTAAAAGTTAAAAGCGAATCCAAAGGGGACTCCCCTTTGGATTATTACTCAAACAAAGACAAATAGGCTTCTAGTCCATTCTCTTTTAATTTATCTTTTGGAATAAAGCGTAAGGCAGCCGAATTGATACAGTAACGCATGCCACCCTTGTCTTGAGGACCGTCATCAAAGACATGCCCTAAATGAGAGTCAGCTTCTTCACTTCTAACCTCTATTCGCCGCATACCATGAGAGGTATCCATCTGCTCCGTTAATGAATTTCGATTTAACGGTTTAGTAAAGCTCGGCCACCCACAACCAGCGTCATATTGATCTGTTGTTGAGAATAATGGCACACCGCTTACTATATCGACATAGATCCCTTCTTGTTGATTATTCCAGTACTCATTACTAAAAGGGCGTTCTGTGCCATTTTCTTGTGTGACATGGTATTGAATCGGGTTTAATGTTTGTTTCAACTCGTCCTTGCTGTATGCTTTAGACCAATTATTTTTGATAAACTCCGCCCTACCCGATCCTTTCTTATATAGATTATAGTGAAATCTCTGTTTTTTATAATAATCTTGATGCTTCTCTTCTGCTGGATAGAAAGGTTTAGCCGGCAGGATATCAGTTACAATCGGCTTGGTAAATTTACCGCTGTCTGCCAATACTTGCTTCGATTCTTCCGCTAATTGCTTTTGCTTCCCCGTTGTATAAAAGACAGCCGTCTTATAAGACTCTCCCCGATCATGGAACTGCCCTCCTGCATCGGTTGGATCAATTTGCCGCCAGAAAATCGATAACAATTTCTCATAAGGGAAAATTGACGAATCAAAGGTAATTTCTACTGCCTCTCGGTGTCCTGTCGTGTTGGTGCACACCTCTTCATAGGTTGGGTTTGGTTGGTCACCGCCAGTATAACCTGAAACTACTCGTTCAATCCCAGGCTGTTGGTCAAACGGTTCCACCATACACCAAAAACAACCACCTGCAAATATTGCCTTCTCTAGCTTCTTATCTGTCATGTATAAACAGCCTCCTAAATAGAAACATGGTTACTATTTATTATTGCTCTTCATGCACATAAAATGCAAGTGGTCTGTTTTATTATCGTCCACCCTTGCTAAAGTACGTATTCAAAAAGTCCGCTGCGCTATTTTTATTGGATTTTTGAACAATCCCTTACAGGTGAATATTTCTGTAAAGCAAAAACATGTGTAGCTAGAAGAAAAGTTTAGGCTGTGATTCTCGACTGCGGCGTGGCGGTACATCTTCGATATCATCTATTTCTGCCTCATCACTATCTTCATCTGTTATCATTATTTTGTCCACTTCAGCCTCTGTTTCTTCCAATTCCGCTTCTTCCTCATCTTCATCATTGATTTCACCTAGAGCCTTCATCATATTAATGAGTCTGGGGGCGTTCTTGACCATCGGACCATATTCCTTGATAAGAGGGGTCGCTTGTTGGGCCACTTTCAATACTTGTTGTACATTAGAAAGTGTATTGGTAAGACCTGATCCACTAGAAGCTGTACTTGCTGCCATATTAGGTAATTGGGCAGCATTCGCTGCGTTTGCCGCTTTAGAAGGCAAAAATCGCTGTAATAGAGCTTGAATTCCAGTGGGGTTAGATGCCTGATTAGGCGGTAAAGGAACCCTGTTTGGAAATGGTGGCATAAACGACGATCGCGGCATCGGCGGCTGTGAGAAGAAAGGCGGCTGATTAGGTGGTGGTCGGAACATAGACATTCTCCTTTCATACCTGGAGTTAGTACAGTGTATGTTCCCTAAGAAAAAATGTTATAGGCATACGAGGAAGAGTTAGTTTAAATAGAGGAACAGGGAAGTACACGGCTATTTTAACATCATAATATTTCCGCTATTGCCTGAAATATTTCCTGGGCAAGCGCATATTCTGACAAAGCCCTGTTGAAAGTTGTGGAAGTATAGCTTTTTTTCGTATATGCAAAAGAACGACAGGAAGAGGTTCTGGCTAAAATGTTGTAACCTCTCCCCTCCTGTTGTCCACTCAATCAAAAGAAAATGCCGCCCTTGACCCGGTCGGTGAAGTCTCAATAATTAATTTGGCCTTAATTTCTTCTTTCAGCTGGGCCACATGGGAAATCACGCCAATTGTTCGGTGATCTTGCTGTAAATCCTTCAAACATTTGATGGCTTGCTCTAGTGATACCTCATCTAAAGTGCCAAATCCTTCATCAATAAACAACGTATCTAATTGTACTCCTCCGGCATGGGTCTGGACAATATCGGACATTCCTAATGCAAGGCTTAGTGCCGTTTTGAACCCCTCTCCTCCTGATAGTGTCTTGACAGAACGCTGTTTTCCGGTGTAATGATCCAGCACTTCCAGATCTAAGCCGCTTTGTGCTCCACGCTTGGCCAGTGCCTCACTGCGCAATAGTTGAAAGCGGTGATCTGTCATTTGACTCAGTCGAATGTTAGCCTGCAAAAGGATCTCATCTAGGAAAGTAGATAAAACGAAACGCTCAAACGATAACCGTGCTGAATTATCACCACGCGCTAAATCGGCTAACTCCCCGACATGGAGATATTCCTTCTCTAATAATGCCCGATCAGCTGCTAACTGTTTTGTTTGTGTAATAGTTGTCTGCAGTTGTTCCAGTTGGATATCGATAAACTGAAGTGTTTTATTCAAGCCGTCTTTCTTCTCCGACAATGCTTGAATCCTAACATCTAATATTGATAAATCGGGTTTCTCTTTGCCTTCTACTTGTAATTGAACAGCTTCCAAGCGATTATGCACAAAGTTTTGATCTTGTTGATAGGTTTGGATATCTGCTTCAAGTGTTTGTTGCTGCTTAGTATCCATCAGAGCTTTTTGATAATCTTCGATCGATGAGAAATCAGACTGTTTAAGCAGGTCTGCCAATTGCGCCTCTGCCTCTTCCCATTTTCCCTTTAATTGATCATGATATTTGACAGCTTCATTATGGGCAGTATCTATTTTGTTCTTATCAGCAGTAGCTTGTTCTAGCTGTTCCTGAAGCTTGTCCCAGGCAGCTATTTCTTGATGGACTTGAGCTTCTAATTGTTCAACTTGCTGTTGAAACTCCTCTACAGAGATTGCCTCGTCTGGAAGCTGCTGTTTCATTTGCTGATATCTAGCATGATATTGGAGCCGTTGATCGTTTAAGACCTTACTTGCTTGTTCTGTTTCTTTTAACTGCTGTTTGATATCATCCATAACAGCTAGCTGCTGTTGATTAGCCTGTAGTCGCTGTTCTACATGTTGCTGTTGTGCTTCTAATTGCTGGTATGTTTGCTGACGTTGTTTCCAATGGCCTTCGATCTGTTGCTTTCGCTGTTTGATAGCTGATTGATCATTGGTTAAAACCTGTTCCTGCAATCGTTCCATCTGTTCTTGGCCGGCTTGGATCTGCTGCTTAGATTCAATCACAGCAAGTTCTGCTTTCCTTAATTTCTCCTGCAGTTTGCGGAGCAATTGTTGCTGCTCTTCTTGTTGTCGATTAGTCTGCAAAAACGCTTCTGACTGAGCTGGATGGGGATGTTCCAGTGAACCGCATACTGGACATTCCTGACCTGACTCTAATTGGGAGGCGAGAAAACTTGCCAGATGGGCTTTCTGCTGCTGTTCCAGTTCTTTAGCGATCTTCTCTTGTTTCTTCCACTCTGATTGTACTTCAGACAGCTGCTGTTGATGCAGCCCCCGCTGTTCTGTTAATTGCTGCTGTGACTGGAAGACAGTCTCTAATTCTTCGATCTGCTTTTGGTCTTGTTTCAGTTGCTCTAGATGTTGACGCAGTTCAAACAGTTGTTCTTTAAGAGTTTGAAGTGTCTCCCTGTCCTGATACACTTGCTCCTTGCATTGATCGAGTTTCTCCAGTTGTGTTTCCTTTGCTTGTATTACCTCTTGCTTCTTAGCAAGGTCTTCCTCTATTTTAATCATTTCTTGATATATGGCTTGAAATTGATCCATTTGAGCAAGTAATTCTTGTTGCTTTTTAAGCTTAAATTGCAGATCGGTCCGTTCTTGGTCTCGCTTCTTTTCGTGATCATAACTTTCCTTTACTTGCTGATAATGTTGATCTTTCTTCAGCTGTTGACCTTTCAATTGCTTTAGTTTCTGAACCTGCTCATACCATTCTTGTTCTCTTGTTTTTGCCGATTGTTCTGCTGGTCTGATCCTCTCTGCCTTTTTCGCCCATTCTAATTGCTGTTGCTGTCGATTTACCATGTCTTGCCTTGCTGCAAGTTCTTCCTGTTGCTTTAACAGCTGTTGATGCTCCTCAAAATAATCCAACAATTGCTGTTCTTGGATATATGTCTCTTGTAATTGTTTGATTTGTTTGGTCAGTTCCTGCTCTTGTTGCTGTCCCTGTTGTCTTTGTAATGTTAACTGCTGGACATATATTTGAAGCTGGTTCTCCGCTGTTTGATCAGATTCATCATTCAGCCATTCATCAGGCAGTTTATCGAGCAGTTGTTGGTATTGCCAATCTAATTTCTCGATTTCTTCACGCAGATCTCTTGCCTTATCTTTTAATTTTTCTGTCATCTGTCTATAGAAGTAAGTGCGAAAGATCTTCTGCAGTACTTCCTCACGTTCTCGACTATTCTCAGAGATAAGCTTGCGAAATTCACCTTGGGGGATCATAATCATCTTTTTAAATTGCTCATAATCCAATCCGATCATCGTTTCAATCAACTTATTGACGTCATTGATCTTTGAACTGATTAACTCCCAGTCTTGATCACTTGTCTGCCTATACAAACTTGCTGCAGCCACTTCCTCTGTAAATCCTTCCCCACGAGCCTTACGTTTAAGTTGTTTAGGATTTCTCATCACTCGATAGACGGTACTTTGTAATTGAAAAGTAAACGTAACCCCTGTCGCCTCATCCATTTCTGCAAAATGACTGCGAAAGGCCTCTTGATCACGCTCAGTTCCACTGGCCTTGCCGTACAAACTATAACAGATCGCATCAAAAATCGTTGTCTTCCCTGCCCCTGTTGGACCTGTAATCAAAAAAATCGGTTCTGCTCCTAATACGGTAAAATCAATTACCTGTCGTTCACGATAAGGACCAAATGCAGATAATTCAAGTTTCAGCGCCTGCATATTATTTCTCCCTCTCTTCTGTCATCACTTGCTGAATAACCTCTTTGACATATGGAGCTCGCTCTTCCGGCAGCTCCTCCTTTTTCATCTCCTTATAAAAGGCAGCAAACAATTGTTCATGACTCATTTCTTGCCTTTCCTTAATCGTTTGAATGTCTTTCAAGGACTGATGGACAAAAAGCTGCTTCCTCTCGAGACGCAGAATATTAGGGAATAAACGGCGCAGCTTACTCACAGGATCCATAATGGCTCCGTCATCCAACAAGCGGATCAATAGATAATCTTCTGAGGCAGGTTCTACTTTCCCTGCCAATAAATCGGCAAAATAACCTTCTATCACCCGCAAATCCCTACGCGGCTGTAAAGCTATTTTCTTCAGTTGGATCTCTTCCCCAATATCTGCCAATGTCACTGATTTATGATGATTGGCCTCTGAGAAGGAATATTTCATCAGTGAGCCGCTGTAGCGTACGGTTTCACGTTTTATTTTCTGCGGCTGGTGAAGATGGCCTAACGCCACATAATCAAATGGTTCCAGTACAGCCACGTCAATATAAGGAGCTCCTCCCACCATCGTTAACCTTTCTTCTGATTCTGATTCCATCCCTCCAGCAATAAATGCGTGGCCAACCAGTACATGCTTACTGTCTGATGATAAAACCGGTTCCAGCTCTTGTACAATCCGCTCCATTGCCTGTTGATGTGTTTGAATAGCGGGCTCTTGAAAATAATGCTTTACCTGCTCAGGTTCTAAATAAGGTACTAAATGAAAGGTTACCTTTTGCCCTCTGCATTCCAATATGACCGGTTCAAATACATCTTCTATTGTTGTTGCCAGATATAACTGGTTTGCCTGAAATAGATTTGCCCCGAAGCCTAATCGATCGGGGCTATCGTGGTTTCCAGAAATGGCTACAATCGGAATATGCCATTCCGTTGTTACTACTGTCAAGAAATCATTTAAGAGTTCAACTGCTTCACGAGGTGGAATCGCCCGGTCATACAAATCACCTGCTATCACTACGACATCAGGCTGTTCTGCTTTGATAATTCCAAGCAACTTGTCGATTGCTTCTTTCTGATCAGACGTCATATGCAAACCATGGACAATCTTCCCCAGATGCCAATCTGCAGTATGTAATATTTTCATGTCAAACCCTCTTTCTCCTCCATCACTTTTTTACCATTATACACGAACAAATGATCGCTGTCATCTAACAAATGGAAGATTATTGTCCTTTCGAAAGTAAAAAAACCATGAGCCGTTAGTTCATGGTTTTTCTACTTCTTCGTATTCACTCCACAATTGATCAAAAGTCGCAATAGCAGACGGAAACGGCGTATGCCATTCTAAATAACTGCTAATTTCTTCGTAATCCGTGGAATGCTTGGGAAAACTGAGATCCTCAAACATCCATTCAGCTAATTTCCGCGTATCATCCAGTTGTTTATTGCCTCGATAGCGCATCATAAAATGATAAAAAGACTTCATACTTATTCCCCATTCTCCATAAATTCACGATGTTTTGCTTCCTTTTTACGGTACACGATCCGTGATAGTGTAATACTGATTTCATAAAGTATAATCAGCGGTATTGCAACAACAATCTGCAAAATAAAATCCGGCGGTGTAATCATCGTGCCAATAATGATTAAAATAAAGTAGGCATACTTCCTTGTCTTGCTTAAGAAGGCAGGTGTAACAATCCCTAAAGACGTTAAGAACATCGTAATCACCGGTACCTCAAAAAAGAACGCAAATGGCAAAATAACATTAAACATAAATCGGAAATAACGCTCTACCGTAAAGATCGTATCAAACATATCACCATTTAGTGACAAGACAAACGGCAGGATTAAGCTGGAAAAGATATAATAACCAAAGCCCAAGCCTATCAGAAATAAAATAAAAATCACTGGTATATAGGCAAGCGCTGCCTTTCGTTCTTTTTGAGTTAAGGCAGGCTTGATAAACAGCCATATCTGCACACAAAGGAAAGGCAAGGTGGCGATAAGCGCAACAATAAAGGCAATGGTAATAATAATCCAGAGAATTTCCTCTGGTGCTATCAGGTGTAATGTCAAATCAATTTGATCTAATAAAAAGGCTCGTATATGTTTCTCAAAATAAAAGCCGACAATAAAAAAGATAACAAATACGACAGCTGTCCATATGAGACGCTTTCGCAATTCTGCAAAATGGTCTAAGTACCCCATTTCTGTTTCGGTTGTTGTTGATTTATCTTGCTCCATAGCCAACGTCCCTTCTTGCTTCAAAATCTGCTCAAGAAAAAGAGCTGTCAGTTATTGATTGGTTGACAGCACTTTTTCGACTCGTATGTTTAACGCTTTTCTTTATTATTGTAATCATCGTTTTCATTCATGATATCATTGGTTGCTTTCTTAAATTCACGTAATGAACTGCCAACTGCTTTACCAATTTCAGGTAATTTCGATGGACCAAAGACAATGAGCGCGACAACCAAAATAAGTATAAGACCTGGAAATCCAATGTTTGACAACACACTGTTCACCTCTGTTTATGGTTTATCACGATGCAATCGCCCGTAAGACACTCACTTACAGTCTATCTTAGACGTCAGCACCCAGCTAAATCTCGTTGTCCCTCCATATGATTTTCTTCATTGAGGGGCGCCTCGCTTCATTCATTTATTATCTTCTTTTTCTTTGTCATCATCATTAGTTAATTCTCGTGCTGATTTTTTGAATTCACGCAGAGTTTCACCTGTGGCTTTACCAATCTCTGGTAACTTCTTCGGACCAAAGATGATTAAGGCAATGATGGCAATTAAAATTAATCCTGGGATTCCAATCTGTGCCATATAGCCGCTCCCTTTCTTTATAGAATTTCATTATCTTTTATCATATCACGAATTCTCAGGCTTGTCTTTTATAAAGTTGAATTTATTATGACTTTTTTCGATCATATTGAATAAAGTAATAATCATAAGGATTCTTCTCATCTCGCTCGCCTTTTACACGCGATGTGATTTCCCATTTGGATTCATCAAATTCCGGGAAGAAGGTATCCCCTTCAAAGGTTTTATCAATGTATGTCATATAGATACGGTCTGCAAAGGTTAAAGCCTCACGGAATACACCTTCTCCGCCAATGACAAACCATTCGGTATCAGGGTCACCTGCTTCCATTGCTTGAATATCTTTCATCGAGTGAATGACTTGATACCCCTCTGGGTTTTCGATCTCCTTAGATGTTAGTAAGACATTATGCCGATTTGGCAAAGGGGCATTCATAGATTCGAATGTTTTTCTCCCCATAATAATCGTCTGTCCTGTTGTCTTTTCTTTAAAAAATTTTAAATCCTTAGGCAGATGCCATGGTAATTGTTGATCCTTGCCAATCACTCGATTGGCACTCATTGCAAATAATAATGAAATCATCTCTATCCTCCTAGACGGCTATTGGTGCTTTTATTGTTGGATGTGGGTCGTACCCTTCTAATAGTATGTCTTCTATTTCCATGTCAAATACTGATTTGTTATCTTTGATCGTTACGGTTGGCAATGCTCGGGGTTCTCGGTCTAATTGGAGCTTGACTTGTTTTATGTGGTTAGCATAAATATGAGCATCTCCTAATGTATGAACAAATTCGCCTGGTTTTAACCCACATTCCTTGGCAATCATCATTGTTAACAAAGCATAACTAGCAATATTAAATGGTACACCTAAAAAGATATCCGCACTGCGCTGGTACAACTGACAGCTTAGTTTCCCATCAGCTACATAGAACTGAAACATGGTATGGCACGGTGGCAAGGCCATTGTCGGCACATCTTCCGGGTTCCAGGCAGATATGATATGTCTTCTGGAATAAGGATTATGCTTAATCGATTCAATTACTTCCTGCAGTTGATCAATCATTTCGCCTTGGGCTGTTTTCCATGCACGCCATTGTTTGCCATAGACTGAGCCTAAATCGCCGTAGCGTTTGGCAAACGGTTCATCTGTCAAGATCTTTTGTTTAAATAGTTCCATTTGTTCGTCATATACTTGTTTGAATACATTGTCTGTTAACGAACGATTCCCAAAGTCCGTCATGTTAGGACCTTTATATTCCTCACTTTCTACCCAATTCTTAAACGCCCATTCATTCCAGATATTATTATTATGCTGCAATAAATAACGGATATTGGTATCCCCATTAATAAACCAAAGTAATTCGCTGACAACCAAGCGAAAAGGTACCTTTTTCGTTGTTAACAGAGGAAAGCCTGCCGCTAAATCAAAACGCATTTGATGACCAAAAATCGATAAGGTACCTGTATTGGTTCGGTCATCTCGTTTAGATCCTTCTGCTAGTACCTTCTTACAAAGTTCTAAATATTCTTGTTCACTAGTAATCATTTTTTCCCTTCCTTCCATGCGTATAGAGGCTGTTCAAAAAGTCCAATAAAAAAGACGCCTCGAACTTCTTGGTCCTTTTTAAACACATATTTATATTACAAAATCATAACAATTAAAACCTCTGACTCATATTCTATTTATTTTAACATACATTTTTGCGTAGGAGAGAATAATTTGATAGGGGTGATTTGTATTGTTGCAAGATCAGCTATCACTCGTTGTTAAACATTCATTTGTATATAGCTTCGCCTTTAGTCAACCTTTTTCTTTCTATATAGACATCCATCCCATGATGCAAAATGATATGCTATTAGAAACTGAGGAATTAGAGTATGGAACCCATCAGCCAGCTGTTCATGTCTTACAGCACAAACTAAAAAAACTGGAATATTATCCAGAGCAAGTCGATGCAGAATTCGGAATTTTAACGGAATACGCACTGAAAAAGTTCCAAGAAGACCAGGAACTAGAACCACATGGTAAAGTGGATGAGGAAACGATTCACGCCATTATCGATAAAGAGGAAAAATATTATCACGAGATATTGGACGATTCATTTGAGTTTTATTATGGAGAACAGAGTGATCAAATCGAAGAAGTACAGGAAGCGCTTTTTTATTTTGGTTATTATCAATCCACTATTGACGGCATCTATGGACCACTTTCCGAACAGGCATTACAAGCCTACAAACAAGATATGGGTATAGAAATTCTTCATATTGAACAAGAACCGCCGGTCGAGAAGATTCCAACAGAGGAACAAAATCAACCTGCAGAAGAAGAAAACGGATCAGATGCTTCAATTGAATCGGAACAATCAGCAGTGGAAACAGAACAAGAACTGTCTGAAACAGAAGAAGAGCCGGTAGAAGAAACGAACGGGGAAGAAATCACTGAAGTCGAAGCAGCCACAGAACAACCTGAGGAAGAAGCAACACCACAAGCAGACGAGAGTTCCGAGCCAGAACAAATTACTGTGGAAAGTGCGCCTCCGTCAGAAGCTGTCGCTGTCGCTAAACAACACATAGGAACACCTTATGTTTGGGGTGGTACCACTACATCAGGATTTGATTGCAGCGGCTATATTCAATATGTTTTCCAGCAATTGGACATCAGCTTGCCGCGAACGGTAAGTGAGATGTGGAGTGCCTCAAGCTCAGTAGAACAGCCATCCGTTGGCGATTTGGTTTTCTTCGAAACATATAAGGCTGGTCCGTCACATGCTGGTATATATATTGGCAACGGTCAATTTATCCACGCCGGTTCTTCAAGAGGAGTGGAAGTCACCGAGCTAAGCAACCCATACTGGTCACCAAAATACTTAGGCGCCAAAAGAGTAAGCTCACATTAAATCAAATAAATCTATTTGTTTCGGGTGAAGACCTCCGTATCGTATGCCTAACATATCAATTAATTGTTTGGCATTATCTGCGGCGTCTCCACCCGAATTATTATTAAATAGGACTGTAATATGTTTTACCTGTTGCTCTAATTGTTTCAAACGGTCGACCCATTCCGCTAATTCTCGCTGGTTATAGCGGTAAAGAAAACGGACTTCGCGCCAGTTGTCCTGTCCGTGGTTATTCCAACCATGTACATTCCTGCCATGGAAGCGGACAAGGGCATGGTCATTGGTCGCTTCAAGCACAGTTGGTACCGAACCTTCCCCTGCTTGTGGTTCATCACAAATCACATAACTAACACCTAATTGTTTTAAAAAGTCAATAGTTTGTTGTTCGTTATCATCGGTAAACCAGGAACGATTCCGAAATTCAATAGCCATTGGCGTTGTGCCCATCCATTCCCTTAACTTTTGTATTTTTTGAATATTTCGTGTGCGTAAATCAAACCAAGGCGGGAACTGAAACAGTGTTGTTGTTAGTTTATTAGCGTCGATAACCGGCTGAATAGATTGTTTAAAATCAGCAATTAATTGTTTCACTTCTTTATTCGTCCGTGCATTACGGTCATGACCGGTTAAATACTGAGTCGCCTTAATCACAAATCGAAAACTAGCAGGGGTTGCTTCCACCCATTTCTGATAATTGGCTATTGGCTGCACCGCGTAAAAAGAACTGTCCACTTCCACTACTGGGAAATAGGTACTGTATGTTTGCAATTTTTGTTGTCTTTGTTGTTGGTTTTGATATAAGGTGGCATGGTCTCCCCACCCTGTTACCCCAATCGATATGGTCATCCCCATCTCCCCTTTCTAACCCATTCAGAACATAAAAGCTTCAATTAGGATATGCGATCTTATCTCATTAGAATATCATATGCCGTAAAGATTGGGGAAGAAAAAACAGGAATTTTTTATCTAAAGTCGACGTGAAGGCCGCACCAAAAATATCCTCCCCTTTCAGTAAGGTTATGCTATGCAGTATAGCAGACACCGCAAAAAATGCGTTGAGTATCTAAGTATGGATATTCCGTATGGTCAAACGGCAAATGACCAAGTCCGCTTTTCGTTTGGTTAACCGATCCTATCTATTGTTAGTTACTTTTCAAATCAGGCAAATGATCAGTAAAAAAGGACATGCCTCGCTTAAAGGCCGTTAGTCCATATAACATAGAACTCCAATCAATCAAGGTAACCTTTGGTGGATACCATCTGTTTTCCTCTTGCAAGTGCCACCAGGAATAACGATGTAATCCATAGCGGTAAGCAGATTGCAGCTGACTGTCTTTCGAATGGTTATATGGCAGGTGCAACTGATATAAGGCATATAAATCATATATCCCAGCTGGGAACACAGGTAAAAAACCAGCTACAATATAAGCAGATGCAATATGGCCGGGTGAATTATCAATTTGATCGGCATGGTAACCACCATGTAACCCATCATTTGGACCTGCCCCATATCCCCACACATAAGAAGGAACATCAGCTAATTCCTTCCATTTCAGCCGATCTGCTAAACATGCATTTGCAAAATAATCCCTGTATACCTCACTCTTTGCATACTCTGATACTAAGTAGAAAGGAAATTGATGAACAAATGAAGATAAGAAAGATTCACCTCCATTTGTATCTGTTAACACAGGGATATCACGGTAAGAAATGCGCGGCAGTGCTTCTATTCTATCTTTACTAAAGTTTTGCTCCCATAAAGCCTGAATCTCTTGATGATCAGGCTTTGCCAATAATGCTAAAGAAGCTACAAGTACATACTCATTAAAAGCAGGCAATGGCAGCTTCCCTTCTCCATTTTCTGATACCATGTGAATGGAACCTGTTGGAATATCGGCTACAATAATGCTCCAATCTATCTCATTAAGCAATTGTTGCGCTAAAACTGCTATTTCCGGCTCTTTGTCTTGAAAATAACGACCGGCAAATAAAGCACCTGTCACTAATAAAGAGGTATCAATCGTCGAAAATTCTGACAGTAGGTTTTCACCTGTCTCCATATCTACAAAATGGGCGAAGAAACCTGTTTGCGGATCGCGCGCAACATGGCAGCCTGATATTTTTCCTGAAACAGCCTGCATGGTCATAAGTGCTTTAGCAGCGGCTTTTGAATCCCAATCTTCTTGATCGGCTATACATAAACTAATTAAACCTACACCTGTTGCAGCAATCGAACACCGATAGTCAGGATTGTAATCAAAAGTCATATAATTATCTGCATATAATCCAGTTCGCGGATGACGGGAAGCTTCAAATAGTTGAAAAGCATCATAATATTGTGTATCAAAAAACATCTGTACTTCTTTTGATAATTGGCGATAATAGGTTGTGGTTTGTTCCATGGTTGATTACTCCTTTTGTTTTTGATAAATTTTCTCGAATATTTTGTGTCTGCTTATGAAACGATCTGCCACCTCATGACGGCCTTCTTTTATTAATTTATTTAGTTGTTGCTGATATTGTCCTCTAGTATGATAAGGACCTCCTTCTTGGATTACACTCCACATAGGGTCTATTGGAGAATCCGATGTTGCCATTTGTTCTGTAACCCATTCATCTAACAGCTGTAACCCTTTTGCCACAACTTCTGGCTTTTGGTCGACTAAATTAACCGTTTCATGCGGATCCTCTTCCACATTGAATAACATCAATGCAGGAAAATCCTTTAATCCATCATGATAGGTACGAATCAAAATCCATTGGTCAAATCGCACACTCCGTTGACAGCTCCATGCGGCTTGACTAACAACCAAATAAGGACGATCAGCTGATTCTCCTTTCGTAATAGCTGGCAAAAAGCTTTTTCCGTCTCTGTATTCCCTAGGTTCCAATCCGACTAACTCTGTTAAAGTTGGCCCTAAGTCAATTTGATAATGAAAACCTTCGTCTACATGTCCTTGTTGAAAGGAAGGTCCGCTTATAATGCAAGGAATACGACTGGTAATGTGATCGGCTGTCTGGTGATCACCATAAACATTTAATTCCCCTTGATTTTCTCCATGATCTGCTGAAATAATGATGATTGTTTCATCTAAAATTCCCATTTCGTCCAGGGTATCTAACAAGAATCCGATATGATCATCCACATATTTAATAGCCGTATCATATCCGTCAATCCAGCGTTTAAAATCTTCCGTATCATGTATTTCACTAGGCAGGTTTGGCCATTGATCTCCTTTAGGTAATTCCCTCGCACTCATTGGTCCAAAGCTGTTCCGCTGTGCTTGTATTATTTCTTCTGTCAGCCAATCTGCTGCTGGTTCATCTTGAAATGGATTACCGTACGCTTCTGGTGTTCGGTATGGTGTATGCGGATCCCAAAAATTAAGATACAAAAACCAATCCTCTTTTTCTGTTCCTGTACTGCGAAGCCATTTGATTGCTTGTTCTGATACATCTCCCGCTGTTTCACCAGCATGTTTACCAGTATCATGCATTTCCAGAAAGCCTTCTAACACATTCCATTTAGCATGACGACCAGGAAAAGGGCTGATCATTGCCGTATGGTGACCCTTAAACCGTAAATCTTCTACCCAGGATTGATAGATAGTGTGATGATGATTAAATGGTCGATCGCTACCTATTGGCCGTGCATCTGCATTTAATCCCCCGTGGTTAACAGATCCTGAATGAATACCAAATCTTGAACTGAATAAAGCATTTCGCGATGGCGCACATGGAGCGTCAGAAGCATAATAATTGGTGAATCTTACTCCTTTTTCAGCAATACGATCGATATTTGGTGACGTATTCCGATGATACCCATATACTCCTAAGTGATCTGGTCGTAAAGAATCGATATCAATATATAAGATTTTCATTCTCCCTCACCTTTCTTTGGATAAATATGTTATATCTTAATGGTCGGCAAACCGGACAATCAGGCAATCATCTAACTTAGCATGTTGCTTTGAGATAAGTTGGTACGTATTGCCTTTTGTATCTATATCGAATGCCTCACTGGGCAGAATATGGCGATCCGTCTCTAACACTATTATGTCTTGTGGCTGTGTTAAACGAAACGTCATATGTTGTTCACTTCTGTCTATTATTTCGGCCGTTGCATATTTAACTTTGATCTCCCCATAATCTATATTAATCGGGAACATCATTCCCTCTCTCGCCGTTATATGCAATCGGCGTCCATCAAATAATTTTTCTCCGTCGTAATAAATATGAGTTTCTTTCTCAAAGCCATCTAAATTTAGCAAATGAATAAAAGTCTCGTTCGTTTCAGTTGTCGTCGATGTCATAAAAATACCATGTGTTTTGCAATCATGTGTCAGTCTCGCTTTTGATCCTAAACGTCCTAAAGCCTGTGTAAATAAGGCAATGTCACATACGTAGGGTGTACCGATAACAATCGCCTTTCCATTACCTGCCTGACACTCAAATCCACAAATATCATCCTTCCCATACACACGTAAAAGTGGCTCTACTTGATGAGTGAAGTCAAATACTTGTGCCTTATGCACCCGAATTTCTGCTCGATCCCGCGCCCAGCCTGCTGCATAGACGGATAAGGCATAATCTTGTGAAGCGTAATGGATTGTTTTAGGCCTTGCACCGAGTGTATTCGCTAACAACTCACAGCTGTTTCCTTCCATATCATAGCTAGGAACTTCCCCATACAATAATATCGATCCGCCTTGTTCTAAGAAAGCAACCAATTTTTCTTGAATAGATCTAGCCATATAACGAGCAGATGGTAAGGCCAGTACTTTTGTTGTCTTTGTATCTATTGGGTTATTTTGAATATCTGCTGCACCAAAACGATAACCACCCAGCAACATAGCCCTTGCCATGTTCTCCCAGACAGCATGACTTCGATTTTCTGTTATATTTTGCTGAATTTGCTTTGTCCGCTCACTAGCAGGATAGCAAGATTCTGTCATATAGTAATCCGGAATAAAGGCGAAGCTGACATCATCTTTTTGCTCTTTCATCACAGCTAGCTTATCGGCGACTGCCCTGATCGTTTGAATCGACCGCGCCATTCTTGGAAACGTATAATTCAGCTCCCCTTCCGGGCTAATTGGAGCAGCAAAGCCGTGACGCTCCCCTGTATGAGCAATTCGATCATTTCCATCGTTGCTTTTTTGTGACAAACGGTAATTTCTCCCGCCTGCCATCAAATAATAATTAACCAGCCGAGCACCTTGGGCGATGCACATGCGTGCTTTGAAGTCAGCGGCTGATGGATCCTTTCTTCCACTGTAGTTATTGCCAAAATTGCCATCTCCACAATTAAATTCTACAGATGTCAATGGCTGCTCAGGCCGATGTACCGCATCCATCATTCCATTTATAAGATACAAATCTTGAAAACAATCCATATTCAAATCACCAAAATAAATATCAGAGCCCGATAAATAGCCTTCTGCTTGTGTATAGCTTTCATATAATTGACTAATACCGATTGGAAAAGTGAAACCTCTGCCAGCACCCATACCATGGATATTAACAATAAACGGGATATCTTTTACGTGATTGGCCTCCGCGAACCCTCTTAATCTAGCAACATAGGTCGCAAACCGGTGTCTCATATAATATCCTAAATCGAGATGCAGGCTGGCTGCATATGTCTCTTCTGGTGAGCGAATCGTTTGAAAAACATTTGATAGTTCACCTTGAAGAAATGGATAACGAGCGACAAGTTCTGACTCTTGATAATGATCATAAAGCCATTGGACAAACTCTGTCAGACTGTGGTCGGTTAAGTCCGGACAATTACTAACCCAAGACAGCATACCAATTTCATTATCAAGCTGCACGGCAATAATGTTTCCACCATTTGGCTGCAGCCGTGGAGCAGCAATTGCCATCACTTCTGCATACCATTGTTCCACATGTTTCAGGAAAGCTGGAGCCGTATAATCTAACGTTTTTGCCTTCGTCTTCTCTCCGTCCCATGTAATCGGAAGAAGCTCCGGATATTTGTTGATCAGCCAACCTGGGATTCCTTCATTTTTCATTTCGGCCATAATAAAAGGGCCTGGCCGCAAGAAAAAATATAGATCGTTTGCTGCGCATAGATCAATAAAGCCGGGTAAATCTAGTTCTGATCGAGTGACTCCTGTCAAATCTACCTGCCCTTCGATTTCTTCATGACAAATCCAAGGAACATAGCTTGCCACCGCATTACAACCTGCTTGTTTCAGCTTATCTATTCGATCCTGCCAATCCGATCGATCCAAGCGAAAATAATGAATTTCGCCGCACATAATAATTTCTGGTTTTCCATCGATTAAGATTTGTTTTTCTTTCACTTCTATCATGGTTGTACACCTTCTCTCTTTGCTTGATTATCTTATTTACTGCTGTTCGCCCAGCCTGTTTAGTCTGTCTTTTTCAACCCAATCCTTTCGATCCCCTGTTGTACATAGTCGTTTTGCATAAAATATTTCCAAACAAATTCGCTGCGGTAATTTTCAATCATTAATAGTGTAATACCCTTATTAATACCAATTACATCATCGGCAAACCATGCTGGTGAAACATCTAGGTTATAAGCATCAACAAACCCATATTCTCCTGATAATTCAGGAATAGTCGCATAATGTTCCAAAGCTTCCAATGCCGCTTCCGGGGTGAAGACGATCGAACCTGCCGCACCAGCAGGAGGAATCGTACCATCCGTGAAATGTGCCTGATCATTTGCTCCTGATGGGCTAGATCCATATTCTCCTTTGTAGCCATCTGGACCGTCACTAGCAGTTAATCCCCATGAACCTGAACCAAATGTTTGATATTGATCAGCATAATAGATGGAGAAAGCCTGACTTGCCTCTGAAGCCTTGATTGAGTTAGCAAACCAGTCTACTCCTTCACGATCTCGATAGCCTCTGAAATCGATCCATGCATGTGAGAATTGATGGGTAAAAATCGACCCAAACCAGGAATAAATAAAAGGGTCACCATCTCGAAAAGCACGTTCTTCCCTAGTGAAATCATAGAACATATCTGGCTTAGTTGGGTAGGTAGGTGAACCTGCTCCTAGAACATACATTAGCAACTGTTCTGCATAAAAATCCCAAGCACCAGAAAAGCCACTCTCCGGTGAATAAGACATATAGAATTGATTAGTAGCTGAATTACGATACCAATCCCAGTTTACGCGCCGATACAATTCTTCTGCCTTTTGCTGAATGTCACCACCAAAATACTCCCCAGCTGTTAATGCCCCGCTCACCAACAAAGCGGTATCAATAATAGATACTTCACTGCCAGGTGCACGACTGGCATCGCTCATTTCTAAAAAGTGATAAAACACACCATTTTCATGTGCTGCACGTGTCAGCAAGGTATCTAATGTACCAGCAAGTCTTTGTTCTGCTGCTGCTTCTGTGATCCAGCCTCGTTCTGTCGCAATTGCTATTGCTGTCAAGCCAAATCCTATCGAGGCCGTACTCGATAATTCAGGATTGCCTGGTGCCCGATCCCTGATTAGGCCGAAACCAGGGCTATCCGGATCATCATTTACCTCTTCCCAGAAGAAGGAAAAACTCAACTCACTTTCCTTTTCAGCTATATCTGGTAAATCCCGCTCTGTCAGGCTTTGTTTTATTTGATAAAGACTGATGGAGACACCCGCAAATAACAAACCAATAATGACAAATATAGGTATAACATTGATTTGTTTAAAAAATCCCTTATCATTCATTATAGAAACACTTCAATACAATTATTTTCCTTTGTTAAAAACTCCTTCAGAAGCTGGTTCGGTAAGACGAAGCCTCCCTCTCGATAACGGTTGGCTGTTCTGGTAAACTCGGTAAATGGCTGATTATTGATCATTATTTTCTGCTCTCCTTTTCCAATATGATAAACAAAAGCGATTCTCTTTCCGTCCCATTTATATTGAAAAACAAGGCCATCCAATCGTTCCTCTAATACAGGATCAATAACCAAGTCATTGCGTTCAGTTCTAATGCCCAGCGCATGAGAAATGAGTTGATTCATATAGATGCCGGGACCGCTCGAGTAAATTCTCCATCCACCTTTAACAGGTACTGTCCCTTCTCTTAACCGGTCAAACTGCTCCTGTGCCTGATAGCGATCATTAAATTTACCGTCAGAACTGCTAAAATAGGCATTGCTCTGCCTTCGTTCTGCATTAGCAACATAAGACTGAATTTGGATCGGGTTAATCACCTGTAATCCTTGCCATACTTCCGCTTCCTTCCCTAACTTTGCCATAGCCTCTACATAGCGGATATGGGCATGCACATACTGTAACCCAATCTCACGGCCAAAATTAGCTGCTTGCTCGGCCCGTTTAAATTGCTTGCTTATTCCTCCTTTATATGAAGCAGGTCGATTCATCAGACGTACACCATCAGGATGTGACAAGTGCTGCTTAATTATTTGGTAATGGAAGTTTGCCTCCTCGAGGCTAAAAAGCTCGCTAATGATACTGCGCTGCATTGGCAGTAACCGATAGTCAATTCCCGTCTTTTGATCAGTTGGGTGTAACATATATTCTGCTTGGCCAGCTTGTTCCATATAAATAAAACCAGGAATAACAGCATCTGACATAATATATTTTCGATAATCCTTTTCTACACCATTGGCCAGCTGTTGGATTTGTTTTGCTTTGTCTTTATCTGTTACTGCTAAGATAACAGCAAGTCTATCCAAGGTCTGGTAAGTTAAAGCAACCGTCCAGCTGCTGGACATAAATTTCTTCAAATTGGCATTAGCCGGCTGCAGCGTATCATCCCAATCACCATCGCCATAGCTGGATAAATAACTTTGATGAAGAAAATGCTGCTTTATATAGGCCATTTGTTTCTCTATATGTTCCCATAAAGTGACATGCTCTTCGGTTAACGAAAATTCTTGTTCACGTACAGTATAAGGTATCTGTTCTTCCAAGATGGAGAAGTCTTCAGTAATAAACAAATAATCAGCGACTACTTTTAATGGCCATATAATAATATCTCCATGACTTTCCTCTGCTTGAATCGAGAAATATTGATCAAACATAAACCACTGCGGCCAATTACCATCTTCCAAAAACTGATGCTGGTACACTGTTTTGATGATATCTTTAACTGTCGTGTATTGTTGCGTAGCCAGGAAATACTCTGTCGGGCCTTGACAAACATCTCTTGTTCCCCATGCGGCACCACTGTACTGTTCCAAGCCATGAGGAGAAGAGAAATGAACTAGCATATTATGTGTATACCACCAAGCGATGGCATTCATTTTCTGAAGCTCTTCTGTCGGACCTTGATCAGTCGTTACATAAAAATGGTTCATTACCTCCTGATAATACTTGCGATAATTCTCTGTTTCTGTCTGCCAATCTGCAGCTTGTAATGCCTGTTCCTCTCCGTCTAGAGAGCCTTGTATCGTTAATTTCCATTGAGACGTTTCGGTTAATTGATGAATGTTGATATACTCATTTTCGCCTGATTCATCGTCTACAAACAGGCTCTGATCTGCCAGCTGATAATCGGCCCCTACTAGCTGCAAACGATAAGTCAGCTGTGGATAGACATCTGCATTTTGTGCCAATCTATCTGCGGTAACCGTTAATTGACGGCCATTATGGATGGTATGGTAAGGTACTTCATACTCATTTCCATGCATGACAAACTGGTGTGTGATTAAATAACGGTAACTGGACTGGCTGACAGTTTCTGCTGTTAAGGTAATCTCTGCCTGTTCCACAGAGGAATAGTTCGTAATAATAAACATGTCATCCGCTGTTTTGTAATACCAGCGTGCATAGTTGATTCCCATCTCAAATGCGGAAGGTAAGGTTAATAATCGATATTCGCCATTGATTTCGACATAAATCCGCTGACCGGAAGTCTTTTGTATATTAAGAGCGTTTCGAGTGTTAGACAGTAATTTATTAAAACTGGTATTACCAATTACCAACTGTGCATTAAATACGCCATACATCCAGGAAGTAGTGCTCATCGTATCTTTTTTTAATTGATGATTATTACCGGACATCAAAATATGCCCATGCGGCCGCTCTATCAATAATTCCTTTTCTTTTAAAACGACATGTTCATACGTATCTGTAAAAAAGGACAATAATTCACCTTTGTCTCGCTCCTCTTGATGACGTTTTGGGAAGCGCTGACGTACCTCATCTTCTGTTAGACTTATTGTTTCAAGCGGCTGCCCAATATTTGGCTGTTTACTTATTTTTTTCATCTGATATGGAACATCTATCGGCTGATGCTTCACTTGCTGCCAAGCAGCCTGTAGACGGCCATGAAACTCGACTTCTGTGACTGCCGCTTCGTGATTCTCTTCAAATAGTCCATAAAAAACAGATTGTGCTTGCCCGTCTAATTGGATCTTTTCTGTTTGCAGTGCTGCATAAGCAAATTCATATTGGTATACTTGATTTGCTAAAGCTGGCTGCTCAAGAATAATCGGCTGATTAGACGCTTTATACTCTTTGCCAAAAAACTGAAACCCATCTGTAGAATAACCAACAGCTTTTGTAAGTGCTCCTTGCTGCAAATAAGGAAAACCTGAGGCTTGCGGCTGATTTTGCCGTGTGCAAATCACGTAACCATATTGCTCGTCTTCGATTACACAATGATCCAAATATTGTGATACGTATGCTTCATTATTACGGATAGCCGATTTATCTGCTAAACCAATATCTTGACCATAGATCACATCTACTATTTGATGATTACCTTCAAGCTGCACATCCCAGAACCAAACCTTTTTATCTGTTAGTATAAAGGTCACCTGATAAGAAATGTCTTGTACGGTTCCTGTCCATCGCATAGCATGTGAACCATACTGAATCGTATGGTTTGGCTCTATACCTAATAAGGGGAAGGCGTCTATTTTATCCTGATGATGAATGCGCAAATAGAGATTATTTAGCGATCCATCAATTGGGTTGGTGAGCAATTGGTTTAACATCAGATGACCTGCTCCAATTTCATAAAGATCCCCGCTATTCAAAAACGAAAACGATAGTTCTTCTGTTCCCAGTTTCACTAGGTCTGTTTTTTCCTTTATCATGTTAACCCTCCTGAGATATTTTATGTTTTGAAACGTTTCAAAACATTCATAAAGGAATAGCATGTAATAGACTATTCCTTATTATTTTTTATTCACCAGTAATTCCTGATCGATCGACCCCTTCGACAAACCACTTCTGTGTAAATAGGTAGACCACAAGCAGCGGCAGGATAGACAGCATCGTCCCTGCTAAACTAATGCCTTCATTAATATTTTGTGCAGCAGTCTCCGTGCTGCTCATTTCGCTAAATGTCTCGCTGAATTTCTGTAGCTCTACAGGTAATGTAGTTAAACTGTTACCAAAATATAAGCTGGCCAAGGTTGTTTCATTCCAATACCAGACAAATGAAAACAGAAAAGAAATAATAATCGCCGGAACTGCCATAGGAATAGCAATTGTCAGGAACACTCGAAAATTACCAGCACCATCTAAATATGCTGCTTCTTCTAATGCCTGTGGCATCATACGAAAGAACTGATAAAAAATCAGAATAAAAATCGTACTATTTAAACCCTGTCCTGCTGCTGCCGGCAATAAAAAGGCAAAAATACTGCCGATTAAATCTAACTCATTAAAGAAAACATACCTTGGTATCATCAAAACTTGGGGTGGAATGATAAATGTAATTAATACCAGCACAAACAGGATCTTTTTCAATGGGAATTGATATCGCGCAAAGCCATAACCAATAATCGCGGCAATAACGGTTTGGGCAACTGCCGGAATTACGGTCACATATAAGGTTTGCAATAATGTCGTCCAAAAGTTTAATACTTGAAAGGCAGTTACATAATTGTCTAAATATAAGGCCGTCGGTATCCAGCTGATTAACGGATTTAATAAATTTTCCAATGATTTTAGACTATAGGATCCCATATAAATAAGCGGATATAAATAGACAAACCCAATACCGATTAACAGCAAATAGACAAATAGTTTCAGCAGAAAGCCTTGATTCCCTTGCACACCGAACAAAAAGCTTTTTGCTTTCATCCATATTCCCACATTGATGAACTTCCTGCCTGTATGTTCGTGCTTGACCTTTACCATCTACACCCCTCCTCTAGCGGCTGTTTTTCTTCCTTGTATCATCATCAAGCCTGCACCAATTAACAGTACCAAGGTGATAACGACGAAGTAAATCCATGATAATGCCGAGGCATAACCAAAGCCTGTAGACACTTCAAACATATGGTTTTGAATATGTTCCACCACAGGATTCAAAGCAAAGATTGAATACGTAACAATTGTATAAATCAAATTGACAACGATCATGGGAACTAAAGCCGGCAAGGTAACCTTCCAGAAACATTCCCAATTGGACGCACCATCAATTTTAGCTGCTTCATATACTTGCTGATCCATTTTTTGCAGCCCTGCCAGGAAAATAAGGATCTGCACACCTGAGTACCATAAGATAATGACTAAATTATCCATCAAATAGGTCAGGACACTCTGAAGCCCTCCTTCTGTGTTTGTAATTACCGCAGAAAAGAGTGCATACTCTTCAATAGCAGGGATCGATGTTACTCCTTGATCCATCAAATCCATAATGACCGGCCCGCTTGCAATGATAACTGGCAGAAAGAACACCATCCGAAAAATGGTACGTAAGCGAATCGGCTGATTGAGCAGCAAAGCAATAATTAAAGCAAAGACAATGATAATCGGTGTAGAAATCACTAATTCACGTAAGAATTTCAGCAATACTTGCATAAATTCCAAGTCTGTTCGAAAAGCGTAGATATAATTCTCCCATTTCACATTAGTGGTCACAATTCCACTAGGCGTAATTTTTACTTGTTGAAAGCTTAAAAACAATGAATAAACAAATGGGATCAGCGTAAAGAGAAGAAAACCAATGATCCAAGGGAAAATAAATGAATAGCCAATGATACTCCGCTTTCTTTTTAATGAAAGCTGCTTCATGAAGCATTCCCCCCATCCACTGCCTGATAGCTTTTCTCAGCTATAGAGACACCATTCATTGTTTTAGGATGATTGGTGTAATTAACAATTATAGAAACGCCATTCGTATACTGTACTTCCACTAGTCCCACCTCATGAACAATATGTGCTCTAATCGCTTCACCTTTAACCTTATCCAGTGTTTGTTTAATGGCCTGATATTGGTCAACAATTTTGCCTTCCCAATCAGAGAATTCGGATGTATACAGGTCGCTTGATGGCGTCTGCATCAATTCATGTGAAGGCTGTGATGTTAAATAGAAAGATGGATAAGCACCATATTCAATCATTCTTAACAGCTCATCTTCCGGGTTGTAATGAAAGTTGGAAAATGGCGCGTAATACGGTACATCGCCCTTTAATACGATTTGTAAAAATGGCACTGTATCTGTCACGAATTGATAATTGGAAGAGTACATCGGAATATCGAGATACCGATCCATAACCGGAAACAGGTAATCATTTGGCTGATAAAGTGACAATGATTCGATCGAGTCTGTAAGTTGTGACAGCATATCTTGATAGACTGTGACTGCTTCCTGACGCAGCATACTTGCGTTAAAATCAGAAAACAATATATTTCCTGTTGTATCTATTGCCACATGATTTATCTGATGAGCTTGGTACTCGGAAATATCTGCCTCTAACAGCCGTGCCGATGTAACAGGGCTTACATAATAATAATCCATCTGTACATTGCCAAAGATAGGTTCCCGGTTCATCTTCCGCCCGATATCGGTTCTTCCCGAGAAATTACCTGCCCCTTCAAATGCTTTTGTATAATCCGTATAATAATAGAATGGTATATCACGTTCTTCGAATAACTGATTCACATCTTGGAAATCATCGCTGCTTCCCAATTTACTTTCTAATGGAAATTTCTTAGGCAATGTTCCGGTCAAGCCACCTTCTGACCAACCGCGGTAAACCAAATGTATATCTGTTACATCCTTTGCTTCTAATTGATCGACAAACTGCGGCAATTCTGTTATTTCTGTCATCGTTAACACTGAATCCCAGATTAACCCGCTTTTTACTTCTCCTCCTAAGAACTCCAAACGTAAATCGGCAGGGTCATTTACCGTCGGTAACAACTGACGATCCTTCAAATACGTTTTATAGTATTGAGCCATACCAGTGTAGTTGGCCTCCTCATTGCTTAAGAAGGTGATTTTTTCTTTCACATCAAACTCATTCATTTCTTGTTGATAGACATTATAGCCATTCATACTCTGACTTGTAGGCTGGTAATATTGATAACGGTAGTTATACTCCGCCGTAATCCAATGAAAGTCTGTGGAGATACCAGAAGGATAGGCTACTATATCAGCAAAACTTTGTCCAGATTCTATGATAGAGATATAGGCGTCTTGATTAGCAGCTTGTGTCACGCCATATACGGGCAAGCTAACTTTCTGCGGTTCTCTTGTGCGACTTTCTTCTTGACTGGTAGGTGTCCTTGTGAAGCCTAGATCCCTTCCATATATCGGTGCTCGATAAGGCGAAGCAGACGCCAATTGCTCCTCAGAGAAACGCATTAAAGCCCCGCTTCCATCTGGAATAAATAAATAGCCTGCGTCATTGTCTGTTCCTTCTTCTGCTCCCAGGAACGGATACAGACGTAATGTAGCTAAACGATTTTCACCTTCGACAATGCCTTCCTGCGGTACACTAATTTCCAGCGAATCATCTACTAAGCGAACTTCTAATCTCAGAGAAATATCAGCTTCCTCCAATCGAATCTCCGCATCAAAACCATCATCTAAAGGATTCACTACGACTTCGGATTCATTGGTGAGGATACTCTCTGCTGCATCGCCCCCACCTTCATCAATATAATTTATCGTTACGGCAGAATGAGCCATATTTGTCCATGTTTCATTTAAGTTGTATTCCTTTGTTCTATCTAACCCGCTGTTCCAAATATATCCCGTCTCTTTATTTTCTATTTGTAATGCCAAAGAGGATTCTTCTACATACAACGCTAATTGTTCATTTTCGGCAATCAGCTCAAACGAATCTAGTATACTTGTTTTCACACGGTTGTGCTCGGTTTGAACTGGCTGTGTGTACTGATTAGATTGGTATCGCAACATATCTTCGGAACGTTTCTCTTCTATGTCTTCCACTTCTGACATTGCATCACTACTATCAGATAAACTGTTGGCCACTATTTGAATGGGGAAGAGAAGCAGCAATAGCAGACACAAGCCCTTCCATTTTTTAAACACGTAGAATCACCTCCTGGATGATAGAACGAACAAAGTCATATAATTGGTCAAACAAAACGTAGAGTACAAAGAAAACCAATACCATCATAAACATGCCAAATAGGGTAAGAAATAAATTGCGCACCGTACCCCAAAATGTGTAATCATGAATTTCTTTAATGGTGATAAACAATAAGACACCACACCACATCACCATGACTTCAAAGGATAGCGTATACACAAATGCCTCATTATACGTCAAAATATTGGACAACAGTGTGATTGGCAGGACAAATAACAAAAACGGTGCCAATGCATAAATCGTGCCATTATACACATCTCTAAATCTGCCTTCACCATCTGTAATCGTACTTACTAAATAATTAACAATGATAAACAATAGAAGCGGCAGAACTAATTTGCCTACTTCAAAGAAGATATTAATCTCTTCTAAGATTTGATAGGAGAACAGAAAACCGGTCCAATAGATCATGAATACATATTCTATAATTAAGACAACATACAGAATAGTCGACGAGACAATGGATATTCTTTCATATTCCTTTAAGTAATATAGGCTGTCTAAAGGATGTTTAATGAAATTCTTTACATAAACCACTTCATTCAGCAATGTCCAATTTTGTCCTTTTGCCCGCAGATCCCGTAATGGTTGTAAAATACTCCGTTTCTTGTCTAGCCGCTTGATGACAAAGCGAATGGTAACAAGTGCAATTAATACCAGAAATACGGTAGCCAGATTGTCCTCCATCCATTGATAGCGAACCTCCCAGAATGCCGTAGAATAACCTTCTTTATCATTAGCTAGACTAAATTCAGTTAATGCCTGATCAAATAACTGTTGTTTATACAAAGCTTCTCCCTTTGCAGAATGTGCCAGCCAAAATGAGGAATTCAATGTGAGTATTTCATCCCAATATGCCTCACTCTCCACATAGTAACCTTCTTCAAACAAAGCTAAGCCTTGGTGCAGGATGGATGTAAATTCTGTGGGCTCAAAAACTTGAATAACACCTAGTTCTAAGTCTGTCACATATATTCTCCCTGCACTGTCAACATCCAAGCTGGTGGGCTGAACCATTAATCCCAGGCGATTCGTTTCCTCGGTACTTCCTCCGAATGAAAAAAGAAAATTTCCTGAGCTGTCATACTCATAAATGACACCATCAGTCCCGATTGCATAAATATTACCAATTTTCCCATTTGCAACATCTACCAAATTTGTTTCTTCACTAATTTCAGACGGTAAAATATTATCCCCTGCAATATTTAGTTTTCGAATTGCTTCCCAAGTTGTTCCAGAGGTAACCGTGTAAGTGAGCCCTTGGTCATCAATAGATAAATTCTGTGCCGCCGGAGGCTCTCTCAAAAACAAATTAGCACGCTGTCGTTGTGCTGTAATAAAATTCTGCAGTGCAACGCCGAATGCTGGTTCTAATGTATTAGAGCCATAATAACCTAAGAAAGTCCCGTCCTGACTTAATTGAATGATTCCATTTGTTGCACTTTCACCGACAATATAAATGTTTCCCCGTTGATCAATAGCCACCTTCTGAGGTTTATAGGGCGCACTTTGTCCAAATAATGGTGAATCAGGACGTTGATATTCTTCTAATAATGCTCCATCTTCACGAAATTTAAAAACGGTTTCTTTTCCGTAATCAGCAACATAGATATTGGCCTCTTCGTCCATCGCCACACCCATCGGCTGCTGCAGTATATCCACACCATACTCTTGTAGTAGTTCCCCTGATCCGTTAAATTTCTTAACGGTTTGTGTACCGGAGTCTGCAATGATGACCTCATCCTTGCCATTAATGAAGATATCTTCAGGATTTATTATCTCTGTTCCTTTGGCAAATAAACCTATTGGTACATATGCCGTTTGTGTCTCTATGATATTTCCATCGGCTGTGAATGTTTCTGTTTTATAAGGAACAGAAACGGACGCAGAGGAATATGCGGGAAACATGAACAGGAACCAAACAAAAGTAAACAGAATTGCTACATACTTTTTCATTCCCCTTCCTCCTCTAATTACTTAATACCTGAATGTGCCATCGTATTCATTACTTTGCTTTGCATAAAAATAAAAATAACGAGATTTGGTACAAACATAATCAATGCCGCTGCTGCTGCCATCCCTTGACCGGCCACTGTATTTCCCCCTGTATCCACTGCTAAGGTAGACATGTAAAAAGCAAATGTCTTTAAGTTCTCATCATCAACAAATAAGGTCGATGTTTCGGCATTATTCCAGACCGCTTGGAATGATAAAATTGCGATCGTCGCTATTGCTGGTTTCACAAGCGGAACAATGATTTTCCTGAATATTTGAAAATCATTGGCGCCATCTATCTTGGCCGCTTCAATTAATTCATCAGGGATTTGGTCAATAAATTGTTTAACCAAAAATAACCCAACAGGCATTGCTAATAGTGGGAAAATGTGTGCCACAAAGGTATTCAACAGACCAATCTCATCCATTAACAAGTATCGCGGAATCGTAACAGCAGCCGGAACAAACATTAATGCCAATGTGTTGATTTCAAACAATGTTTTCTTTAATTTGAACTGCTTTTTGGATAAGGCAAAACCGGCCATAGTACTGATAATGATGGTAAATAACACGACAATACTGGTGACTACAATACTATTAAACAAGTACCTGGACATTGGCACACCTGTATCATTTGAGTTTTGTACTAAATCCTGAAAGTTTTGCACAGTAGGTTTTTGGACAAAAAATCTGGGCGGATAAGCAAACAGCTCATCAATTGGTTTTAATGCGTGCGAGAATATATATACAATCGGCAGCAACATTAATATGCTAATTGGTATTAAGATCGCATAGAATTTGAGCTGACTCTTATGAAAACGATCTGGGTTAATTTTTGAGCCATGAAATGAGGCCATTTCTAATTCCTCCTCTTCTTAGTTGTCCTTTTCTCCAAATAATTTCATCGCTATTTTTGAGAATCCGTAAATAAAGAGTAATAATAAAACAGACAAAGCAGCCGCATAACCCATTTCATAACGGATAAATCCAAAATCCTCCAAATGGTTAACAATTAGTTGACCGGCATATTGTGGTGTTGGATTCTGACCTGATAATTCCACACCAATTGCTCCTGCCTGAAAGGTGGTAACAACCGCCATTACGGCACCAAACAGCATTTGCGGCTTCATGGATGGAATCGTAATATAGACAATTTCCTGGAAGCGATTCTTAATACCATCAATATAGGCCGCCTCATAGATTTCTTGATCAATGTTTAATACACCTGATAACATTGCCAAAAAGCCTACCCCCATGCTCCCCCACAGCGTGACGACAATCATAATAATCATCAAATATTCAGGAGACTGAAGAAACTGTATTGGTTGATTAATAAATCCCATCGAAATCAATAAACTATTGAGATAACCAGCCTCATCACCACTAAAAATAATTTTCCAAACAACTGCCATCGCAATACCCGCTGTCATAGATGGCGAATATAAAATCAATGCCATAATGGTCCTCGGCACCTTGGAAATCTGTGCCAACATCCAGGCCAATAAGAAAGCCAAAATATATCCGCCAGGTCCAACAATTACTGCAAAAATTAACGTATTTGGTAATACAAATTGCATAAAGGTATTATCTTGTGTCAGAATATTCACATAATTATCCAGGCCAATAAAACTCGGTCGTTCAATCGCATTGAAGTAACTGAAAGACAAGCCGATTGCAATCGTAACCGGAATAATAATAAAGGTGGTAAACAATATGACATAAGGAGCCAGAAAGATTGTCGTACTTACTTGATTATTCTTCATCTTCTCCCAGCCACCTTTCCACTTCCTCTATCGTTGGTACAGGATAAGGTTTGGTTATTTCTCCATTCGCTATATAACCAAACTCCTCCATCTTTCTTCTCATTTCACGATTTATTAAAATAACACTGTCATCGACAGACGCCCTGATATTGTCTCCATCAAATACTGCTCGATTCCAGGCATTACTAATCTCACGTTCTACCATATAGGCGTATGGGGTTTTCGGAACTTCATGTAAATACTCCCATTGTTCTAAGATGACTTCCTTATGTTCCTCTGGTAATGGTGATTGTTTAAAGGCCTCCAAATTAGCAGTATTCCACATATATTCCGGCCCATACAACGTTTGCAGTGTAGTGCCATATTCCACCTGTGTCTCTTCGTCCATCCACCATTTTAATAACTTCCATGCCTCATCCTGTTGATCACTGCCTTCAAAAATCATTGCTGCTTGCCCTGAACCGGCAGCCCAGCGTTCTACTTCCCCCTCCTCATTCTCTACTCCCGGATGTGGAGTAACGTCCCACCAGCCGGATATTTCAGGGGCAGCTGTAGTCAGCTCGACATAGGTCCCAAATGGAGCTATACCAATCGGCAGTGTTGCATAACGAAAATGATTATAAAATCTAGGTACCTGTAGTGGCATACTATAAATGGTGCTTAAGTTAGACATAAATTGAATACCTTCTAAAGCTTTATCTTCATCAATCACTGTTCCAAATCCATCCTCTTGGAAAATATCCCCGCCAAATTGATAAATAAAAGGAGAAGTCGTTTGGAACGCCTTAAATGCGGATTCTTCTGCTAAAGGCGTATAGTAATTTAATCCATATCTCTGCAATTCCGGCAAAATTTCGATTACCTCTTCCCATGTATTAGGGATGGGAAGATTCAATTCGTCCATAATATCTTTTCGATAGAATTGTACGAAAAAGTCTTGTGTTTCAGGAAGTGCATAAACACTATCTTCTACAATCATCGGTAGGAATGCACCTGGTGAAAATTGCTGGCCAACTGCCGCAAAATCATCAAATTGTCTTAAATCAACCGCAGCACCACGGATAGCCAGTTCATAAGGGATCCAATTACTTACACCAACAGCTAAGTCAGGCTGCGTATCAGCTGCACTTGCTAAGACTAATTTTGACTCATCAGGCATTAACGAGAATTTCACATCAATACCTGTCTCCGGTGTAAAACTTTGATCTGCCATTTGCTGCATCAATTCCACATATTGACGAGGTCTGTTAACCCAAACTTCCAAGGTGTCGTCCGCTACATCAGATGCTGCCAAATTTTCTTCTGTAAAAGATTGAAAGAAACTATAGAGAGCATCCTGGATCCTTACCCATAAACTCGCTTCCACTGCTGGCAGTTGTACATCTCCATGGAGATAAAATTGATCTAGTAATAACGGCTGATCCAGCAAATTGGAACGAATATCTCCTAAAAATTGCGAAACAGAATTCGATCCAGTCGACAATTCCGTTAAGCGATTCGGGATTTGATCAGGTTTATTAGCTAAAGTGGTTAATTTATCGATCGCTATTTTCAAAGATGAGATTTCCGTTGAATCTTCCCCTGTACTTAAGGAAGATAAATAATCCATCTCTGCTTCCAATTGTTCTGCCCAATTTATCAGATCTTGATCAATACCAGGTAAGTATTCCTCTATATCCCAATCTCTTGTCCCTTGCTGGTTGCCTGTTAATTTTCGAATCGAAAGAGATAATTCTTCAATTTCCCGCATTACTTCATCAATCGTAAATAATGCCGGGGCATGAGGATAGGCGTTAGCCTGTAAAGTAATCGTATTGGTTCCTGCTTCCAAATAAAATAGGTAAGGTTCATCTTGTTCATCACTTAATGTTTCCCGATACCAATTTTTGCTGTATGGGAAAGAATAGGCCTCTGCTTCCTCGAAAGGTACTTCTCCATTAATAAGAACCGTTCGATATACAGGTGAACTTGTTTCTTTGTCTTGCATGGCCTTAAACGATAATTGATAAAGGCCGGTTTTTTCTACTTCTACTTCCCAGCTGACTGCTTGACCCGGTGTGTCCCATGAGTCTCCCCCTAGGGTATTCAAATGTTGCATATCACTGTCATACGGATGAACAGAAGGGTTAGAAGTTGCTACCGGCCGAATATAGGAACTATTCTTATCTGACAACCGTTCAGCCTCTTGGATAAGCAGTTCATCTTGTATTTCCTCGTCTGCATATTGCTGTTGATACTCTTCATAAGTGCTAACCGGTTGAGGCGAATGAATATACATTTTACCAACCAGCATCTCGCCACGCAGATTATTTAAAGTAATCGTATTTTTGCCCTCTTTCAAGTGAAACATTAGCGGTTTATTATATAAAAATTGAGAATCTTCTACTTTGATATGCTGCCAAGTGGACACTTTTTGCTGCTCAGGAATAATTTCATTCCCTGCCCGATCCATTGCAAAGGTGTCTGTTGCATTCTCCCAAAAACTCGGAAAAACAATCCGCCGGCTTTCTTCATATTGATATTCTCCATTGATTTGGATGGCACCTTCTATTGGAATAATCGTATCCCCTTGTGGTAAATAATCAAAAGCGATCTCATATAAGCCTTCTTCGTCTACTTCGACTTCTGCTGTTAAGGCTTCTTGATTATGCCAATAGAACACACTATCCCCATAATCTTGACTCTCTGCAGCGGATAATAGTGATTCCTCATTCCCAATGAAGTTGGCAGGAGGGGCGGATTGCTCAAATGGAGCAATCCGATCCAGCTCTGTTTCCTGCCATTCGTTGAGTTTGGAGTAATAATGCTCATCTACTGGAACCTCTTCCTCATCATCAGCCTTCACTATGAAAGTTGGCATAATCAATAAAATGATGATAGATACAAACATTATTTTTGCTCTCATGCTGTTACCCTCCCCAACTTCCTTGTCACCTTTAATTCTCCAATGCTTCTAGAGCTTCTTGGTATTTACTATTGGCTAAGTCGTTTACTTGTTGTGCGTAATTTTCATAGTTAATGTCACCAGTTACGGCATTTTCTAATAAAGTACCAATTGAAGCATTGGCTTCATCACCAATCTCTACTCCTGTCGCTGCTTCCCAACGGGATTGCCCATATCCTGGTGTTGTTTTAAACGGCTCTACTACAGCGTTATCTATATTCTCAAAGGCCTTCTCTAGCCCAGGTAAATCCACATCTGCAAAATATGCATCGATAACTTCTTGATCGGTTGTTAATGGTAAACGATCGATAGTGATCGTCTCTGATTCTTCTGCAATGGCAAGACGTTTCAGATAGCCATCCTTGCCGAAGCCCATCCATTTAGCTAATAGATAAGCTTCTTCTGGATGTTCAGTGGAACTGGATATACCATAGTAGTCATGGGTGATCAGGTTTCGTTCACCCGGAATACCAATGAAATCCCACTCAAAGTCGGATTGCTCGCCTAAGCCGCTAATGGCCCATGTACCATCCCATCTGATCCCAATCCCTTGGTTAAACCAAACTTCATTCGAATCTTCTCCATTAAAGTTAGCTTTCTGATCGTCTGTTAACGCTTCATAGGCATAACCATTACTGTTAATACCTAGGGAAAAGTCAATTCCATTGATAAATTCATTGCTATCTAAGTGATAACCCTCTTCATTGAATGTGTACCAGCCTAATTCCTCATTTGCTGCAGCAGGGTACCAGTCAATAATAGAAAATGTTTGATTTAAACCGATAATACCTTGATTGATGTTCGTTACATTGCGAACCGCTTCATTAAATGCATCTAAATCCATTCCTAATTCAGGTACATCTAAGTTAGCGTTTTCAAATAAATCTTTATTGACATAGTAACCCAGCATATGCTGTGAAGCAGGTATAGCATAGATTTGGTCACCCATTGTAATTGCTTCTACTACAGAGTCTGGTAAACTAGCAAATTCTTCATCTTCTTCTAGATACGGTTTGACATCCAGCATCCAATCATTTGCTACTCCTGTCGGAACATTGGTAATGGAAAATACATCCGGCATATTGCTTGCACTAGCTGCAGCTGCTAATGATTCTTCCCATGGATCACCAATTGATTCATCAATTTCCACTTTAATATCTGGATATTCTTCCATAAAAGCTTCTAGCATGAGACGATTGATGTTCTCATCTCCTTCTGTTCCAAAAGACCAACTCGCCATCTTTAAAACTACTTGATCTCCACTTGCTTCTGTGTCACTATTTTCTTCTGTTGGCTCTGTGTTCTCATTGTTACAAGCAGCTAGAAGCATGACCAGCAAACCAAAAACAATGAATGATACCCATTTTTTCATGTTGATACACTCCTTTGTTATTTTTAAACTAACTTTTATCTTTATTGAAACGTTTCAATAAACTACCAAATAAAATGGTGATTTTTATCACTGATTCACCACCAATATGTGCTGTCCATCGCCTCTCAAGAATCCGCTTACATAAAGTTGCCCATTCACCCTTAAATCGATGCAGATCTAAGGATGAAGCATGAATGTTATGAAGATTCCCTCTCAATAAATTCAATTGGAATCGATGTTTGTTTATTAAAATCTGTCTTATTTATCTTGTCAAATAACATTTTGGCGGCTACAGCCCCCCATTCTTTTTGGTTGACCTGTACGGTTGATAACGCTGGTTGGAAATATTTAGCTATCTCAATATTATCAAACCCTACAAATGCTATATCATTTGGTACTTGCATACCTTTTTGTTGTACGGCTTTAATCGCACCCATTGCCATCTCATCATTGGCAGAAATAAAGGCTGTCGGATAGTCTGCTTCTTGCTTTAAATATTCCTTCATCGTCAACAAACCACTTACTTCAGTAAAGTCTGCTCGAATAATATCTTTTGGAGAAACCACTAAACCGCGTTGCTCCATCGACTCTTGAAAACCTTCCAAACGTTTTTCTCCATCGAAAGATTGCTGTCCGCCAGCTATAAAACCAATTCGTCGATGTCCTCGTTGAATCAAATGATCCACTGACTGCTCAATTCCTTGCTTATTTGGCAAAAGGATCTGCTCGATATGAGGATTATCAATTTCACGGTCCAGCACAACAAATGGATACTTCTCACTTGCTAAGACATGCAATAAATCATTATCAATATGATAATTTAAAATAATGGCACCGCCAACATAACGTTCCTTCAACAGACGGTGCATATCTGCAGAAGCGCAAACCACCATCTCATAGCCATTTTTCTCCACTTCATTTTGAATACCTTCCAACATCTCGTTAAAGAACGGCCCTTTAAATCCACTTAGGAATAATCCAATAATTTCACTCTTGTTCTTTTTCAAATTCTTGGCATTACCATTTGGATGATAACCAAGATCACGGGCGGCTTGTAACACTTTCTCTCTTGTCCCTTTGGAAATAAGCTTACTTCCGTTGATGACATAAGAGACTGTTGAAATACTTACATTAGCTTTCTTAGCAACATCTTTTAATGTAGGCATATTTTTTCCCCTTTTGATACTCTCTTTAAAGTTTATTGAAACGTTTGAATTAACTATAAAACATTCCGTAAGCGATTTCAAGTCTTTTCTATAATTTTTGTGGTTTTTTCCAATTATAAATCAAATTATTATCTAAAGATAAGCGTTTTCTTACTTATAAATAAAGGATTTTTTTGCCGATGATACTCTTGACGCCACTGGAAAAATAAGCTATAGTGTATTCAAGCAAAGAAGAATTTGGGTTCATTATTATTAGGTGGCTTCTAGAAGAAGGAGTGGAATAGTGATCCTACACTTCTCTAGCAGCTGCCTTTTTCATTTTTTGCCCAATCTTGTTTGTATTACCACGTTATTTGCGTGAAAAGCTTTAGGAGGAAGATTACATGGAAAATGGTACAGTAAAATGGTTTAACGCAGAAAAAGGTTACGGTTTCATCCAATTGGAGGAAGGAAACGATGTGTTTGTACATTATTCCGCTATCCAACAAGAAGGTTTTAAAACATTAGAAGAAGGTCAGGAAGTAACTTTCGAAATTGTCGAAGGTGAACGCGGCCCTCAAGCTGCCAACGTTGAAAAAAAATAATCGATGATACAAAGGCGATGTGAAAACATCGCCTTTTCTTGTACATATAATCCCCAGATACCATAAAATATCCTCATGAAAAAACCGCTAGATAACTGACCTTTAACCCCCTTCAATCAGTCATAAGCAAAAAGCCAGTCACTTTACATATTCTGCATTATCTATAGGGTGATTTTGAATGTTGGTATGTGCTGGGCAACGCTTCGGAAATAAGCTGCGCTTTCCGCAGGCTTGAATTCCTGTGGGGTCTTCGCACTGCGTTATCCCTGCAGGAGTCTCCGCCTATTTCCTATGCTAGGGAACAGTGATACAATGATTAAAACTGCTAGCACATGGGGTTTATCCATCATGAGCCTACTTCTTGCATAAAGTGTAAAACTAGACGATAGCGCAGGCCAACTGCGCAGACTCCTATGGGAACAGGACGAGCTAAAGATCCACTAAAAAAGCGGTTTTCTTTTTTAGTTAGCTGAGGCCGTCCCCATGGAAAGCGAAGCGGTTGGCCGGAGCGAGGCTTGCACTCCTTTTAGGTCAACATTTAGACATAGCTAATTTACATATTCTGCATATGCAGCTTACATTTATGCATGGAGAGAAGCATGCATGTGGTTTCTAACGATATACTTCACCTCTCTCCTGACACTTACTTAGTCTTCCCTCTCAAAAGCAATCAAATTTGCACCATTTATCGCAATATGGTAATTTAATTAAATGATCAAGTACAACTTTCAACAGCAGAGAATTCTTTTCCCTCTGATTGTAAGCTTAACTTATCAGTACGAATAATGGAAAGGTTGGAGTCAATATTGCCTAATGAATTAATTTGGATATGCTTTGCTATTATACATTACATCTTCTTGTTGATTGCCTATCGCTTCTTTGGCAAAGCAGGATTATTTGTGTGGATTGGGATGGCAACGGTGATTGCCAACATCCAAGTATTAAAAACCGTAGAATTGGTTGGAGTAGTAGCCACCCTTGGCAATATCACCTTTGGGAGTATTTTCCTGGCTACAGATATCCTAAATGAGAATTATGGAAAGAAAACGGCCAAAAAAGCGGTATGGATGGGGTTCTTCTCTTTATTAGTGATGATGGTTTTGATGCAGGTTGTATTAAGGTTTGAACCACATGCAGAAGACTTTGCACAAGGCTCGCTTGAAACCATTTTTGAACTGATTCCTAATATCGCGATAGGCAGTATGGTTGCCTATTTATGCAGTCAATACCTAAATGTGTGGATTTATCGACGGATCAAAGGTCTCCTTCCTGATACCAAATATATTTGGGTGCGAAGTAATGGCAGTACGATGATTAGTCAGCTGCTCGACACCTTTATTTTCTGTTCGATCGCTTTTTATAACGTACACAGTTTCGAAATTTGGATCAGTATCTTTATTTCAACCTATGTAATTAAATTTATTGTGGCGGCTATGAATACACCATTTATTTATATAGCTAAACGAATGCAGACAAAAGCAGATAAGATGTGAGGTATAACAAATGATTGAAGTATACACAGATGCAGCTACCAAAGGAAATCCCGGACCAAGCGGTATCGGGATTTATCTAAAGCAGGACAGCCATCAGATAGAAGAATCGCATTATATTGGGGAATACACCAATCATGAAGCAGAATTTATTGCGGTGCTGCAAGCATTACAACTATGTCAGCAGCAATTTCCTGGTGAAATTATCTCCTGTCGAACAGATTCTAAGGTAGTCGTGGAAACGATGGAGAAAAACCACACCAAAAATAAGTTCTTTTTACCGTATTTAGAACAAATCAATGAAATAAGTGCTTCTTTTCCTTATGTATTTTTTAAATGGATTTCAGACAAACAAAACAAGCATGCAGACATGCTGGCTCGTGCTGGACTAGCCAAACGAACTTAGAGTTATTCGATCAAGCCTTTTTGCCGGAGTAATGAAAGAGCTTGCTCTTCATGAACAACTTCATGCTGATAAAACAGTTCTAATAAGCTGATATAAAAACTTCTATTAAAAGATAATTGCAATTGTAGCGTAAACATAACTGCTAGCTTCACATGGTCTACTGTGGCATTCGTATATTTATGACCAAAATAAATGAACTGTACCTCGTCATCTGTCAGCTTAAAACCCTTGGACCATAAATGTTCTAAAAAATAGGCTAACCTCTCACTGTCTTTCAAGATAATCCCTCTTTTTCTTGATTGGTTTTATTACAAACCTGCCATCCATAGAGAATCAGCATCCTCAATCGGTGGCAGGCCTTGATTATGTTACTTAGCGCTGCTTCCTCAACAGAAATAAAAGATGAATGAACGCCTTTTGTTTATAACGTTTCATTATTTATCATGGTACAATCCTCATCTGTAGTAAGGTAGATATCATTCCTAGCGAAAAATTAATCCCCATTGCTGAAAATATCGGTTTATTTTTTCTACACAGCTATTTTCTTTGACCAAAATATTGATAATAATCTGTTCTGATAAAGGCATTGAACAGCTTGCGTTTTTTCGAGGCCTTTCTGCCAAATAATTGCTCAAATTGTTCATTGGCCGTTAAGATATAGATATTCCAAGTTGGGTAGTCTTTTAATACCTTGCCAAGTTCAGTATACATTGCCTCTACTTGCTGCTTATCCCCTATTCGTTCACCATATGGAGGGTTACTTACAATATAACCACCTTCCAGCTTGGAATGAAAATCAGTTGCCTGCATTTGCTTCCACTCTATTAAATCGGCTAAGCCTGCTTCTAAGGCATTCTCTCGTGATATCTCTGTCATTTTCGGATTTAAATCCGAACCAAAAATGGTTAGTTGCTTATCATACTCAGCCAGATCCTCTGCCTCTTCTAGAGACTGATCCCAAAGACTAGACGGAATAAATCCCCATTCTTCAGCAGCAAAGGAACGATTAAAGCCAGGCGCAATATTTTGGCCAATAAGGGCTGCTTCAATTGGAATCGTACCTGATCCACAGAATAGGTCATAAAATGGCTCATCATAGCGCCAATTTGTTAGCTTTACCAAGGCTGCGGCAAGTGTTTCTTTCAGTGGTGCCTCCCCCTGATTCACACGATAACCACGTTTATGTAAACCAGCACCAGATGTATCGATTGTTAAGGAGACTTTATCTTTCAGTAAAGCCACCTCAATCTTATAAGTGGCCCCTGTTTCTTGTAGCCAGCTAGCAATGCCATGTTTTTGTTTTAATTTCTCAACAATGGCCTTCTTTACAATCGATTGACAATCCGGTACACTGTATAATTTTGACTTGTGGGACTTCCCCGTTACTGGAAAACTGCCATCCTCCGGAATAAATTGTTCCCATGGTAAAGCCTTGGTCTGCTCAAATAATTCGTCATAACTATAAGCATGAAATTCACCTACCTGCAATTTCAAACGATCTGCCGTGCGTAACCACAGGTTACAACGCGGAATAGCACGAATATCTGCTTCAAATATCACTTTTCCGTTTTCTACAGTTACTTCTCCATAGCCGAGCTCACGAATTTCTTTGGCAACGATCGCCTCTAATCCCATTGCAGCTGTTGCAATTAATGTTACTTTATTTGTCATCTTATCCTGTCCTTCCTGGCTGGTCAGTTTGTACCTCGGTGCAAGCTTCCTTAAGCCTTCTATTTTCAGACTTGATTACAGTTCCAAAAGAGAATTACGGTCGCTAACACTTAGATTAGTCTACTTTATGCCAACTCTTATATGACTTGTAAAAATTTAGGGTGCCACTCTATAACAAAACCCCTTTTCGCATATAGAAAAAGGGGTTTTTATGGATATACAAAGACCGAATGAATGTTTCGTAAGCCATGTTCTGTCCTTTTATGTACTGCAAACGGTGGTCAGCCTCGTACAAAAGGTGTAATCATCTGTCTACGAACAGAAACTGCTCGTCCCTCGTTCGGTTGAATTCCCTACTAAAGGATGCCCCTACCAATATTTGGGTTGCTCACTCGAGGGGTTTACCTCGTTCCACCTAAATCGTTTCCTATTTAGCTACGTCACTGTGGCACTTTCAAGGTATTCACACCATATCTAAACAGACGTAGGTGTTTTCCCTGCCGTTAACCATCATTTGATAGTTACCTTGACTTATGATTTCGTCAAGCACGAACACTACAGACATCTCAGCCTGTGTGAGCATGGACTTTCCTCTGCACATCCAATGAAGGCTGCACAGCGATTACATCGACATTCATTCATGATTTAAAGCCTCTATCATTTTATCATGAATACGCCAATAGTCAATGGAAAACAAAGTTAATCATTTATTCTTCTTCAAACTTCTTGCCAAACACGGCCTTCTCTAAATTAGATAGACGTTTTAATACATCATAGTTTACTTGATGGTTCGATGCAGTTGGACGCACTCTTGTATTTTCTGTACTTCTCTTTAAGCGGTCATTTTCCTGTTGTAACCTGGTTAGTTCATCTTGGAAATATTCGTAATCTTGTATAATCTGATCAAGAAACTCGTCCACCTCTTCTTGATTATAACCTCTCATAGAAGTTTTAAATGTTTTCTCTAAAATATCTTTACCATTTAATTGATTTGTCATTCATTCCACCTCATTTTATCCATCTATTTCTTTTGGGTTCATTTAGATAGCGTAAGGAAACAATCTCTTATGCATCAAGTTGCTGTTCTCGAACGATGTCTTCTAAGTCTTCTGGAGTAATAAACATTAACTGGTACTGCTCCTGTTCCACCGCTTCTTTCATTTTTTCCAGCAAATATTGTACGGTTCCAGGAAAATCTTCATCCACTAGCAATACACCGCCTTCTGATTTATCAATTAACCAATAATCTTTGTTCATTAATTGATAAGGTGCCTGATATGTTTCATTATATAACGGCTGGAAATGATCTGCCTGCTCTGTGATCTCCAAATATTTCTGCTGATAAATCTCCGGCCATCTAGATTCATATTCCAAAAAAGGCGGAAATATTCCTAATTTAATGGGATACTCTTGCTTCAAATCAACAATAACCTCTGCCGCCCAAAGCTCTACTCCCATTTGACCTGTGGTAATCACCCATTCCAGTCCTTCTTCTGCTAAACTTACCAGCCTTTGCTTAATGGCTGCCTTGATAAATGGAATGCGTGGGTCTTTCTCATTTCTAATGTTCAACTCATATGGCTTGTTACCTGAAATGGTTATTATCTTCAATGTATAACCCTGCCTTCATTCCACTTTCTCTTAGTATAAAACAAATAGCAAATATATTCTAGTACTGGCTAGTAAGGATTAGCAAAGTAAGCCCTCTGTCTTATATAAATACAGCCTTCCCTAACAAAACTGTCTTTTTTACCACAAAAATAATAGGGCGAAAGTATGATATGGTGCTGTATCAGGACTTGTTGGATATGTATAATGAGTGCAGTGCTGATTTTGTAAAGACTTATCCTTTTAGTGCAGCGAACTGGAAAATATATCAGATTGTTCTGTTTCCACGTAAAAAGGCAAGCTAAGGCTTGCCTGCTCCATCATCATAACATTTTCTTATCTTGCTAGATAAATACTTCCTTTGGGACAGATGTTGAAGAATGACCATTTGTTGTGAGACTAACCCATTTCATTTTGTTTCACTATTATGTGTTGCTGGCTTCTTGACAACATTCAAAACTCAGAAAAATCATTCCATACTGTTTTAGCATCTTCGGCAGCCATTCATGTGTGGCGCCATCGGACCACCGTTCATATTTACCTGATTAGCCGATGTAGAACGTGGGAAATAATGCTGATTCGGCAAATGGTGATTGACCACTGTAGTGTGTGTCGGATGAATATGGTTTACTACGTTCTCACTACATGTATGCACAACATTACATTTAGTGGGATGTACTACTGTTTGTTCCGGTATTCTGCACCCCATCCTTGGCCGATAATGTCTCATTCGATCACCTCATTTATTCATCTTTCCCTTCTAGCATATGTCATGAGTGGAGGAATGTCTGAGGCAGTGACCTATTTCTTTGACATTTTATTCTACTTCTTTCTTTATCAATGAAAAAACGTAAAGCACTGATTGGTACAGTTCCATATATCTTGACTTCGGTGTATCAATGTAAAAACTATGAAGCAGCAATAATTTGATATTCTCCTCTGTCGAAGCAATTTGTTGTGGGTGTATACGGACATCTCGATTCTTGACAAAGTTTGTCGCCTCTATATACCATTTATCCACTAGTTCAAATAGGGGATCTGTCTCTTTTTTAACCAATTCAAAAAATTGTGGGTCACGCCGATTATCTGGGCGTTTATGTGTCAAATATTGCTGTTTTAATTGAGCCAATGCTTTTTCTATAGTATTTGTATAGGTTACAAGCTTCAATGATCTGCCGCCTTTCTAAGCTGAGTCATCATGTAAGACGTACTTGGCGTTTCTCGTTAGATACCAATACCCTTTTGCTGTTGAAACGGTATTAAGAAAAACCAAGAAGAGCATTTGATCCTTTACCTTTTAGCCAAGATGGATGTCCGCTGCGAGAAGTCACTTTCACTCAAGAGTACAAGTGCAACATCTGTTCAAGCAAAAGACACTTTCACAGTGTTTTCTATGCCGCCTGGCATGGCTTCAGCTATTCCCTTCTCTGGCTACAAGCGTCAACAACTAGACAGAGATTTGCATGATCTGAAGATCAACTTTTGCCAAGCGCTCTTCTTGGCAAAAGTTAGCTGAAGAGCATGCCCCTCGGAAAGCGAAACGGTTGGCCGCAGCGATTGCCTTGCTCTCCATATTTTCTACGGAGCTTATTTCTGAAATAGCTTAATAATAGCCGGTATTGGATTTCTTATTTTTGAAAAAAGCAGTAACATGATGATAATATAACAGTAACATGTTACACGGTAGAATGCTATTACGCCCCTTCTTTTTTTGTTAAGTCTTCCTTTACATACTCCATCTCCTGTTTTCTGGCCTCCCATTCATGTTCAATCCGTTCAAACATTTGGATAAGTTGATCCAGCTTCTGCTGACAAACCTCTTTATGATACATAAAATGATGGTTCATATCCATTCCTCCTTTATATATAGTGCGTGTTCAAAAAGTTGCCACATAAGAAGCAAGAAGGTCAAGGTGGCGAGTAGCGGAACGTATGCATTTAGATACGTGAGCAGATGTTCCTGCACGCAGAAAAAGAGTTCTTCTTTTTCAAGAAACGGAGAAACATGCCAACGAAGAGATTCGCCACTTATCATGTGGTGACTTTTTGAACAACCTCATATATTAAGATACTTCAACAAACAGCGGATAAATCCTCTGGCTTTGACAAAACTAGAAGCTAGATGACAGAAATAGATGTAATCATGTATGTTTCGGTTATAATTCGGCAAACTAATCTATAAAGAGATTGTTTAAAAAGGGGGGTAAGTACATGAAAAAGAAAAAGAATCAGCCTGCCAAAAAACAAGACAAAGAAATCCCGACTCAAAATGACAAAAAGTTGAATGGTCCTAATCGACCTTCCACTTAAGCGATGCCCTAGCCGACAGCATTTGATTGTATGTCGGCTCCTTTATTTTCCTTTTATCCCCTTTATAACAAGCCGATTTACCCCTAATAAATGTTACATTTTTTCGAATTTATAGGTGATATGGCTCCCTTTACTGCAGGCTGTTTAAATACATTTTCGTTGAAGAATTTTGCTACTTAGCGTATGATAAATTTAGCTGTCTCTTAACCAAAAAACGGCTTGTGTTGATGATATGTAGGAGGGAAGAAAATGCAATATCCAAATGGAAGGAGATCATCAGCCAACTCAAATAAGTTTACAAGTAAGCTTACCACATACAGTAATCGAGGTATGACACTAGAAGAAGATATCAATGAAACGAATCAATATTATTTAGCACATAATAAAGCAATTGTTCATAAGAAACCCATACCGATACAGATTGTCCATGTGGATTATCCAAAAAGGAGTGCTGCCGTCATCAAGGAAGCATACTTTAAACAAGCTTCCACTACGGACTACAATGGAATATTTAAGGGAAGACATATCGACTTTGAAGCAAAAGAAACGAAAAACAAACATTCTTTTCCATTAAACAATATCCATCAACATCAAATTGATCATATGACACAAATATTAGAGCATGATGGAATTTGCTTTTTGATTATTCGTTTCCAAGCAAGACAAGAAACTTTTTTTTTCCCGGCTGAGAAATTATTGATTTACTGGAAAGATCAATTTTCAGATGGAAGAAAATCAATTCGTTATGAAACTGTGAAAAAGGAAGGCTATATAATACCCGTCAAATATCAAGCAAAGGTAGATTACCTGGATGTTATTGACAAGTATTATATGAAGAACGGGGGAAGATCTAATGGCAGATAACAGCCAAAGTAGAACAGAAAGAAGAAAACAACAACAAAAACAGCAAAAAAGTAAGCCATTGTGGAAAAGATTATTCAAATATGCACTAATCGCCGTATTGTTATTTGGATTAGGTGTTGGTGTACTATTCTCATACTATGTTATTACAGCGCCTAAATTAGATGCTGCATTATTATCAGACCCAACAACAACTAACTTGTATGATATAAATGAAGAGGTATTTGCAAAGCTCGGTGCAGAGAAACGAACGAAAATAACCTATGATGACCTGCCTCCGGTTTTGATCGATGCCATTTTGGCAACGGAAGATGTACGTTTTAATGAACATATTGGGATAGACTTTAGGAGAATTGGCGGGGCAATTCTTGCCAATATACGGGATGGCTTCGGGGCGCAAGGTGCCAGTACCATCACCCAGCAAGTAGTAAAGAGTTCCTTTCTAACCAATGATAAGCAGTTAAAGCGGAAAGTACAAGAGCAATGGCTAGCCTTAAGGCTGGATGCTCGCTATTCGAAAGAGGAAATTTTTGAGATGTATGTCAACAAGATTTATTACGGCGCCGGCGCTTATGGTGTTGCAATGGCAGCGGAAATTTATTTTGGCAAGACAGATTTAAACGATTTAACCTTGACAGAGGCCGCTATTTTGGCCGGTTTACCGCAACGACCTTCTGCTTATGATCCATTCGTTAATCCGGATTTGACGGAACAAAGAATGAATACCGTGCTTAACTATATGGTACAGCATAACAAGATTTCGGAAGAAGAAGCCGACGAAGCGCGGGATGTAAATATTGAAGACTTACTTGCTGATAAACGACCTGACTTTGTTAAGTATGAATCATTTATCCAACAAGTTCGTGATGAAGTAATGGAAAAGACAGGTGCCGATATTTATGAAGACGGCTTAGAAGTATATACAACCTTAGATCCAAATGCACAAGAGCATGTTGAACTATTACTAAGCGACAGTGAAAATAACCCTGTATCCTATGGCGGTGATGATGAACTGCAAGCTGGTTTAGTTGTCATGGATACACAGATGGGTGCGATTCGGGCAATCGGCGGCGGCCGGAATCGTGAAAACGACGGCTGGAACTATGCAATTGATGGTGATGGCCGTCAAGGCGGATCAGCGATGAAACCAATTATTGCATATGGTCCAGCTATCGAATACTTGAAATGGTCTACCTATGAGCAAATTAATGATGATAAACCGTATGAAGTTGCTGGTTCTTCCGCACCAATTAGGAACTGGAATCGGCAGTATCAAGGTTGGATGAGTGCACGCTATGCTCTGCAATGGTCCCTAAATGTGCCAGCAGCTAAAGCCTTTGAAGAAGTCGGTACAAATAATGTGAAAGAATTCTCGGATAACCTTGGCTTTGATTTTGAAAACGTCTCTGTCCGTGATGCGATTGGCGGTACTGATAATGGAGTTACTCCGCTGCAAATGGCCGGTGCTTACAGTGCATTCGGTAATGAGGGGATCTATCATGAACCATATTCTGTTATCAGTATTACCTACCCGGATGAACGTACAGAAGAATTAGAGCCAGAGTCAGAGATTGCCATGTCTGATTATACAGCTTACATGGTCACCGATATGTTGAAAACCGTAGTACAAAGCGGAACTGGTACAGATGCCGCTGTTCCAGGGGTACCTATAGCTGGTAAGACGGGTACCACAAACCTTGAAGATGAACCAGGCAGTCCGGATTCATGGTTTGTCGGCTACTCAACCAATTATACGGTATCTGTTTGGACCGGATATGATAAACGAAAAGCGATTAGTGATACTAATATTGCCAAACATTTATTTAGGGAAACAATGACTTATCTGTCTCAGAATATCGAAACTCAAGATTTCACCATGCCTGATTCTGTCGTGGAAATGGATATTGAACGAGGATCCAATCCAGCTCAACGCCCAAGCAGTTTCACGCCAAGTTCACAGATTGTGACTGAATTATTTGTAAAAGGTACGGAGCCTGGTTCTGGTGCAGTTTCCGAAAGGTTTGAGGAATTAGAGGCCGTTTCTGGCCTGTCCGCAGAATACAATGAAGACGAAGATAAGATTGTGGCTAGTTGGGATCACGATAAAAGTGGTGTCGAATTTAGAATTTCTGCCGGAACAGATGGTTCATTAGAAGAACTGACTACTACTAAGAAAAAACAAATCGAAATCTCTAATGTGGAAAAAGGTCAGTCCTACACGATTGAAGTGGTTGCCTTTAATGATGAAATGGAGAGTGATCCTGCCTCTGTTACAGTGGATACGGCCTCTGAAGAGTCAGAAGATCTCCCAGCTGTGAGTGGTCTCCAGCAATCATTTGACGCAGAGAATCGTTCGGCTCTAATCAGCTGGCAATATAGTCATGATGGACCGATTGAATTTGACATAAGTGTACAGCAAAGCGGAGAAACGATCGATAATTTTAATACAAGTCAACAATCGGTGAATATCACACAATTAGAGTTAGGTACTACCTATACAATTCATGTGACACCTGTATTAACAAGTGATGGTACACGAGGTCCTTCAGCCAGTGTTCAAGTCTCTACAGAAGGTATGGAGGAAGACGAGCCGGATGAAGACGAAACGGAAGAACCTGTTCCACCTGATGAATCAGAAGAAGAACAGCCAGAAGATAATACAGAAGAAGAGCCAGAGCAGCCAGCAAATGAAACAGAACAAGAAGAACCGCAGCAAGAAGAGGACAATGAAGACACTAGTGATCAGGAAACAACAGAAGATCAAGAACAACAGACAGAGGATCAACCTAGTCAAACAGAACAACCGTCTAATGATGGAGCAGATGAAACAGAATAAAGCAATGAATAATAAAAACAAGGAAACTGTTGGACAATAATAGTGCAACAGTTTCCTTGTTTTCTTTGCTATAATTAGCTAGCTGGATTGTTTCATTCGCTTTTTCCCTTCACGGCAGAGTTCTAAAAGCGGACATACATCACATTGGGGATTTTTGGCCTTGCAGTGATAGCGTCCGAAAAAGATCATTCGATGATGTGTATTACTCCACTCTTCTTTGGGAACTTTCTTCATTAATGTCTTCTCTACCTCAAGCACACTGTCTTTCCAGCGACAAATACCTAGGCGTTTGGATACTCTTTCTACATGGGTATCTACAGCAATTGCAGGTTCTCCAAAAGCTACTGAAGCAACCACATTCGCTGTCTTCCGCCCCACTCCTGCCAACTTCTCCAATTCTGCTTGCGTATTTGGCACTATCCCATCATGCTCATCAATTAAAGTTTGACATAACTTACGGATATTCTTAGACTTATTTCGATACAAACCAATCGAACGAATATCTTGTTGTAACTCTTCCAATGAAACAGCAAGATAATCTTCTGGTGTCTTATATTTCTTAAACAAGTCTCTGGTTACCTTATTAACCAATGCATCGGTACACTGTGCCGATAACACAACTGCAATTAATAATTCAAAGGGATTCTCATGAATCAGTTCGCATTCTGCATCAGGATACATTGCTTCCATTCGGTCTAAGACAATTTCTATTTCTTTTTTCGTCAACATGGATAAGTCTCCCCTCCTTATTCTTCTAACCAATTATAATAAAGTGATTTATCATAGCGATTATCTTCTTGTCTGTTCACTCTGCCAGCTGGTTGGTGCTGACGAAAAGCTTTACTGGACTCTTGAGCCTGTTGAACCGATTTAATCCCCTTTTTCTTCCACTCAATTAGAATGCGGTCAATATACTTAAAGTTAAGTTTCCCCATTAATACGGCTTCACGTAAAGCGGCATAAATCAGTTCTAAATCATAACGGTCTTCATCTAACCAATTATTAATCATATCAATCTCAAACGGTGACAGAATCCTTCCAAATTCTTGCTCGAATTTTTTAAAAACCTCGCCAATTTTTTGAGCAGAAGCATCGGTTTTTTCTTCTTTTTTTCGATAAAGTTGTTCCCACAATGGATCTAGTGAATAAGATTCCGTAATCATATGATTATCCTGCTGTTCCTCAATACGCAGTAAATTTCGTTGAATCAGCTGTCGGAGTAATTCTGAACATTCATGACTAGATATAGTTAACTGCTTCGCTATTTCTTCAGGAGTTGGAAGCAAGTCTCCATTTCGTTGTGCAATAAATATTTGTAGAATGATGGACAATTGCGTCTCATTTATAGAGAGCGAAGTATAATTTCTAATAAGTTCGGCAGGAAGGCTGATTTGATCCAGTAAAATTCGTTGCAGATTATCTTTCATATTCATTCCCCCCTTGTGTTTTGTGAAAATAGTATAATCCTTTGCACAAAAGCAAAGGATTATACTTAGTTAAGGATATAATCTATTCAGTAATCGAGGAAATGGAATTGTTTCTCTGACATGCTCTGCACCACTAATCCAGGCTACAGTACGTTCTAGTCCTAAGCCGAAGCCGGCATGTGGTACACTGCCAAATTTCCGCAACTCCAAATACCATTGGTAGGCAGCGCCGGATAAGTCATGCTCTTGATAACGCTGTTCCATTAACTCTAAATCATCAATTCTTGCTGAACCGCCAATAATTTCTCCATATCCCTCAGGTGCAATCAAATCAGCACAGAGAACAACATCGTCTCGCTCTGGATCAGGTTTCATGTAGAAGGCCTTAATATCCTTTGGATAATGGGTAATAAATACAGGCTGATCATAACTTTCAGCAATAGCCGTTTCATGTGGGGCGCCAAAGTCCTCTCCCCATTCAATATCAGCAAAGCCTTTTTCTTTTAGGATGTCAATCGCTTGGTCATACGTAATCCTCGGGAAAGGTGCCTTCACCTTTTTCAAAGCGTCAATATTTCTTTCTAAGGTATGAAGTTCTAATGCACAATTTGTTAAGACAGACTCGACAATGTACTGCACATACTGTTCTTGCACTGCCAAGCTTTCCTCATGGGTCACAAAAGCCATTTCTGGTTCAATCATCCAGAACTCAATCAGATGCCGGCGTGTTTTTGACTTTTCGGCACGAAATGTCGGTCCAAACGAAAACACGCGATTGAAAGCCATTGCCGCTGCTTCCATATAAAGCTGACCACTCTGTGATAAGTAAGCTTCTTCATCAAAGTATTGCGTATGAAATAATTCTGTCGTTCCTTCTGCCGCAGCACCAGTTAAGATAGGGGGATCTATCTTGGTAAAGCCCTCTTTATCAAAAAACTGATAAGTAGCTTGGATGATTTGATCCCTTATTTTCATAATGGCATGCTGCTTCTTGGAACGCAGCCATAAATGACGATGATCCATTAAAAATTCTGTGCCATGTTCTTTTGGCGTAATTGGATAGTCTACTGCGGAAGCAATCAATTCGATCTTCGTTACCTGCATCTCATAACCAAAAGGTGATCTGCTGTCTTCCACAATTGTTCCCGTAACAAAAAGAGAAGACTCCTGTGTAACGGTTTTTGCCAGTTGAAATACTTCCTCTGTCACTGCCGCTTTTACAACCACTCCCTGCATAAAACCTGTACCATCTCGCAGCTGCAAGAAGGCAATCTTACCGCTTGAGCGCTTGTTAGCGAGCCAAGCGCCAATCGTCACTTCTTGACCAAGAAACTCCGATACACGATTAATCGTTGTTTTCATCTTATCTCTCACTACCTTCTACTGATGGTTCTCTACAAAGCGTTTGATACGTACAGCTGCTTCTTCTAATTGATCTAATGAAATCGCATAAGAGAGGCGTACATTGTCCGGTGCACCAAATCCTGAACCAGGCACTAACGCTACTTTCTCTTCTTCCAGCAATGCTGTTACCCAATCATCCACTGTAGCAAAACCATTTAGTTCCACTGCCTTTTTTACATTCGGGAATAAGTAAAAGGCCCCTTGAGGTTTTACACACTCAATCCCTGGAATAGCTACTATCCAATCATATAATTTCTCCAAACGCTCATTAAATGCTTCTCTCATTTCTGCAACAGGCTCTTGTGGACCTGTATAAGCTGCTTCCGCCGCTACTTGGGAAATCGACGTTGGATTCGATGTAGAATGGGAAGCCAGGTTGGTCATCGCCTTGATAATCTTTTGATTCCCAACGGCATAGCCAATACGCCATCCCGTCATCGAATGTGACTTAGACACACCATTGATAATAACCGTTTGTTCTTTTAGTTCTGGTGATAATTCTGCGATCGAAATATGTTTTGTTGCCGTATAAGTTAGCTTTTCATAAATCTCGTCCGATACAATGAGGATATCATGCTCTAAGCATACTTTCCCTAAAGCCTCTAACTCCTCTCTCTCGTACATCACACCAGTTGGATTACTTGGTGAATTAATGATAACTGCCTTGGTTTTCTCTGAGATCGACTCTTCCAGTTGTTCAGGTGTTAATTTAAATGCATTACGCTCATCTGTCTCAACAAATACAGGTGTTCCTTCTGCCAGCTTGATTTGTTCCGGGTAACTGACCCAGTACGGTGCTGGTACAATCACTTCATCCTCTTTATCCAACAATACTTGAAACAGTGTGTATAAGGCATGTTTAGCACCAATAGTAACAATGATTTGATCCAGTCCATAATCCAAGTGCTGATCTTGTTTTAGCTTGTTTTGGATCGCTTGTTTTAATTCAAGTGTTCCTCCAGCTGGTGTATATTTAGTAAAACCTTCATCCATTGCCAGTTTGGCTGCTTCTAGGATATGACTTGGTGTATTAAAGTCTGGTTCACCGGCCCCTAAGCCAATGACATCATATCCCGCCTTTTTTAATTCCTTTGCCTTTGCGGAAATCGCCAAAGTAGATGACGGAGTTAATGTTTGTACTCTGCTTGCTAAATGCATAATCTTCATTCACCTTTCTTATATTATAATGTAGGATCCAACGTAAGACGATAATAGCTCTTGTCTTCTAAGACAACATTCTCATAAACTAATTGCTGATTGGGATTAAAAAACTTAATCTCTAATATCGGAACAGCTTGATTCATACCAATAGCGGCATCTAAAAATTCACAGCCATCACACCGGTCAGACCATTCTGTCAGAATTTCTTCTGTTGAGTAGAAAACTTCCTTATCAAAGGCTTGATACTGCCACTCTGTTTCTTCCTCGTCTTCTGCTTCAGGTTTATATATAAATAAATATTGACTTACACCGTCACTTGTTTCACCATCTGCTACATAGTAGACGACATCCCCATGATAGCGTTCAATTGTCTCAATCGTCTCCAAGTCTGAATTGTCCAGCGCTAATTCTTCTACATTGGCCGGATCACCCTCTGCCTTATTCTCCATGATATCTTGGTATAGAAAATAAAAATAGACAAACAATCCAATCATGATAATGAGCAGTGCAATCATACTCAGCCAGAATTTATTTAACTCGATAGATAGTAAAAATTGCTTTTTCATGATTTTCCTCACTTAAAGTTATTCCAAATGTCAGATTCTCTTGTTTTAATGTTCGATTTAACGAATCTACTATCTTATATAAGTCATCACCGTAACTTATTTCTACAGTAGATAATACAGTCATATTGGATCGGTTAATAATCCTCCACCTCCAACCCCATCTCACAACCTATGTTCCAGTAAAAACGCTATATATCACGGAACATAACAGGCAATCCCCTTTATGTCCAAACTACTTGTCAAATAAATAATATCGTTCAAGGGATGGCAGATTGGCTGATGACATTTCCTGAAGTCCAATCAAAAAATGTCTCTTTTCTTATTTTGATAGACTTTTATGAATTTTTCAACTAATAACAACAGCTAATTTGAAAATATTCTCGTTTTTGTTTATTCCTTATGCAGCAAGCACCTTTTTAGTATGGACTAGCTTAGCAAAAATGGATGCTGTTACCGTTACATCTATTCATAAAACTCTAGTCATTCCTCTTATTTGGTTCATTCGCGTGTATTATATATTCACACGCCTTTCAGCTCTGCTGAAAGGTAGCACAGTTTTGGATATTGCTAACGAAGAAATTCGATGTGGCATTTTGTTGGTCTTTTTTGAACATTATCTTCACGCGTTCATCGCACTGTTACCTGTTAAAATTTCATAGTCGTTCTTATCAAGACGCAAAAATACAGTACCTGATTGTTTTAAAAAATAAACGTCAATCCATGTCGCACTTAAACGTTCAATCAAGGAATCATTGACTTCATGTGTACGGCTGGGAAAGACAATACAAATATATGGATCCAGTTGGGTCAGTAATTCTTCAGAAGGAGAATTACCACTGCCAAAGGAAGCAATTTTAATAATAGGGATATGTTTATCCAGCTGAAATAACTTATTTTCAATAGCATTACCATGTTGATTCAAAAACAAAATGGTCTCTTGTCCGTATGTCAGCAGAAAACTCAAATTACCATCACTAGACTGATCAAGAGCATGGACAGATAAATGGTCCCAGATCAGATAATCTTTATTCAAGGGCCAGAATTCAACATCAGCCTCTATATCTTGTTGAACAGAAGGAACATCGGGTATCAGAACCTTTTTCACTTGATAATGTTCTGTCAAATAGGCTAAGTTCCCGCTATATTCCTCTGCAATGCCTGTTAACATCACCATATCGATCTTGTCAACATTTAATTGTGTCAGTATTTCATGTAGCTGCTTTTGACTCCGTGAAGATGCGGTATTAATCAGAATATGTTCTCCCGCTGCATTAGTCAGTAAACTCGCTTCTCCATGAGGTAGTTCTAAAAAAACGACGTCTATCTGTTCTGATTGCAACTCAGGAATTTCTATATGTGCACCCGCACTTGTCACTGCCATTATTAATGTAATCAGCATACACGGTAAAATCCGATGTTTCATAACAGAACCTACTCTCTTCAATTAAATCAGTCTAAAGAGTAGGTTCTCACAAATCAAGACAATTTATCCTTCTGTTATTCCATTCGTTCAATCAGCTGGTTTATCGTCTCATAATAAACAGGAATCTCTGGCACAGAATCAATAAATGTTTTCCCATAACGTTTCGTTATCAATCGATCATCAAAGACAAACACACTTCCTTTGTCTGTGTTTTTGCGAATCAGCCTGCCAAATCCTTGCTTAAATTGTAAGACAGCCTGTGGTAAAGATAATTCCATAAATGGGTTTAAACCTAGTGACTTCACATAGTCTGACTTACGTTTAAAAACAGGATCCTGAGGAGATTGGAAAGGCAGTTTAACAATTACTAAACAGGATAAATCATCTCCTGGTATATCAATTCCCTGCCAGTAAGCATTAGTGCCCAGCAGAATAGACTGGTCAAAACCTTGGAATTGCTTGATCAGCCGATTCCTGCTTCCAGTCGAAATTCCCTGTCCAATTATCATATAGTGACTAAGCTCATCCACTTCTTTTAATATATCATAACTTTTCTTCAGCATGTCATACGATGTGAATAATACCAGCATTTTCCCTTTTGTTTTCTCAGCTATTGAGATGATCGCCTCATTAATCGCGTAGAGAAAGGGCTCACTGTTCGGATATTGAAAAGGTGGTAAATCATTCGGGATAAATAATTGTACATTTCGTTTATAATCAAAATAGTGATCAATGACATACTCCCTTGTTCGATCATCTGTCAAACCTAATTTATTCCTCATATAATGGAACGATTTATTCATGGTTAAGGTTGCACTAATCAAGATGACAGTTTCTTTGACTTGAAATAAATATTCTTGAAGTTCCTGCTGCACAGAGAAGGGTTCTTGATGGATGTATACAGCATTTTCTGCTCCTTGTTGGTCTATTTCCAGCCAAGTAATCGCATCCGGATCTGGTTGTACCAGCAATTGTTCTAGTAAATCATCATATCTATTTAGTTGTTGACGTTCTTCTTGATCCAACCTAATGGAAAGTTGTCGAAAAGCCAGTGACACTCGCCTTACTGCATCCACAAATTTTCTCTGAGCCTGTTCGCTCCATATCGCTTGTAAACGTCCAATATCTGAAACGGTACGATACACCTTATTAGTGTCCCGTACAAATTGAAAAAGCTGCCGAAATAAGCTGTCTGCTTCATATTTGATATATTCCAATTGGTCTGCTGTCTTTACTTGATCAGCAATAATATGTTTCTCCAATTGATGAAATAAGGCAGTTAGCTCCACATAATTTAACGAAGCCCCTAGGAAGTCCGAGGCGGTTTCTGCTAACTGATGGGCCTCATCAACAATCAATTTTTGATAGGCTGGTATCATTTTGTGCTCAGACAACATATCAATAGCTAATAAGGCATGATTCGTAATAATAACGGAGGCTTGTTTTGCTTGAGTTAAAGTCCGCTGATAAAAGCAATACTCCTCCCATACCGGCATGCATTTTCCTTGATGCACAACAATCTGATATAAAGTTGGGTGTTTATGAACAGATATTTGCAGTTCATCAATATCACCGGTCGTTGTTTCGGTTAGCCAAACTAAGATCATTGCTTTAAACAGCCGATCCTGATAGGAAGCATAACTGGTATCATGATAAAATTGCTCGAAATTTTCTAAACTTATATAATGATTTTTTCCTTTTATCATAGCTGTACGCACGGTGATATTCAGCTTTGCCAGATCTTTCTCTAATAATTGTGACTGCAGATTAGTATTATTCGTACTAATTACCACTGGCTGCCGTTCATGTAATGCCTCATACAATACAGGAATTAAATAGCCAATCGTTTTACCAAGTCCTGTCTCTGCTTCAATCAGCGCATGTTGCTGCGTACGAAAATGATCATAAATAATCGTACTGATCTGCTCTTGTCCGTTTCTTTTCTCATACCCCGCAATATTTCGAGCCAAATCAGCATAACAGGATTCCATAAATTGGGCGTAATCTTCCTCGACTTGACGTTCAGACTGGTGTATGACAGGTCTTTCCTTGAGAGAGAAACCCCGATATTCCTCAATGTCCGTCCTAATTACAAACTGCTCTATCTCATGATAGAGTACCTGCCAATCCGAACGAAAAACAGGAGCTAATGTGAGTAATTGTTCGATAACATTCTGTGGTAAATGTTGAAATTTATTTTTTAAGATAAACAATAAGTCCGCAGTAACCAAGGCGTCAGAAATAGCACGATGCGGATTATCGTGGGTAATATGTAAATACTCTGCTAATTCCGTTAATTTATAGCCGGGTGCTTGCGGAAGCAGTATTCTTGCTAATTCTACCGTGTCCAAGATCTTTGGCGTTAGCTCTTTTTCACCCGCACGCACTAATTCACCATTTAAGAATGATAAGTCAAAAGGTGCGTTATGTGCAACCAAAATAGCATTTTCCAACAGTGGTTTGATTTCTTCAACAATATCATGAAAGGCAGGCTGGTCAGCTACATCTTGATTATCAATAGACGTTAATTGGGTAATAAAGCTTGGTATCGATTTTTCTGGATTAATAAATTGGTTATATTGATTCGTGATCTGATTATCCTCTATGACGACTAGGGCTATTTCGATCATTCGATCTCCTTTTTGGACAGATTGCCCTGTCGTTTCTACATCTATCACCACATATTTCTGCACAGGATCATCCCCGATTCTTCTTTATAAATCATACGTGCCTATCTACACGTAAACGAACATTATGTATGAAACAAAACTCCCCGTGATCGTTTTCTATGTAACTCAAGCCTCACACACATAAACGAACACGTATACCTTGCTACCATTGTGTAAACCTGATCTCTCTTATTACTCTTTCTTTATCATTATTTTGACTGAATAAGCGTGCGAAAATTCGCTCCGGCCAATCCCTTGCTCTCGATACCTGCTATACGTCGAAGCAGCTAACTTAATCTTTTGCTATTTATATATGTGAAATAAGTAAGTACACAGTAAAAAGAATCGCAAGCAGATCCATAAATGGGTCGGCCTCCGATTCCTTTACTACAAATAAGCTCCATTTATGCATTTATGAAAGACTTTCTGTTTCTCCTGCCTTCCAAAATCCAAATCAAACGAAGATAATGCTAATTGTCATTCGAATCTTTAGCCGTTAATTATACGTTTATACCTGCCCTTTCTAAAGGTTTGTTAAAGGCGGCTCTTGTCGAAGCATTTGTTTAATATTATTGGCTTCATCCATGACGGCTACTTTTGGTTGAAAATCAATTAGTTCTTCCTCTGAAACCATTGCATAAGCAACTACAATAATGACATCATTCGGCTGAACAAGCCGAGCCGCTGCCCCATTGAGACAGAATACCTTACTGCCTCTCTCACCTGCAATGACATATGTTTCAAAGCGTTTTCCATTATTATTATTAACGATCTGCACTTTTTCGTGTGGCAAAATATCGACTTTTTCCATAATATCCTGATCAATGGTAATACTTCCAACATAATCTAAGTTGGCTTCTGTCACTCGTGCACGATGAATTTTTGATTTCATCATAGTACGTAACATATATATTTCCCCCTAGTAAATACCTTCTGGTGTCTGCCCATGCTCATCAATAATGATATTGTCGATTAGCCTTGCCTTGCTAAATTGGACCGCTACTGCAATAATAACATTTCCCTCTATTGATGAAACAGGAGTTAAATACGGATAAGACAGCAATTCCACATAATCAACCCTACCACCATGTATCTGTTGTTCTATATCTCTTTTTACGTTCTCTACTATCATATCAGGATTTTTTTGATCGTCAACTATTAATTGCCTTGCCGTTTGCAGTGCTTGATATATATATTTGGCTTCTTTTCTTTCCTGTTCGTTTAAATATACATTCCGGCTGCTCTTAGCTAAACCATCGGCTTCCCTAACTGTTGGCACTGCTATAATCTCTGTAGGAAAATTAAAATCAGTAATTAACGCATGAACCACAGCCACTTGCTGGGCATCTTTTAAACCAAAATAGGTCACATCAGCACATGTTATATGAAAAAGCTTGGTTAATACCGTAACTACGCCATCAAAATGTCCAGGTCTTGATTTTCCACAAAGTGCGTCTGTTCTTTTCTCCACATGAAGGGAGATATTCGGATCTGTTGGATACATTTCCTCCACAGTCGGCATAAATAAATAGTCTACCTGGTGTTGTTTGGCTAATTCCTGATCACGTACTTCATCTCTCGGATAGCGTTCAAAATCTTCATTAGGACCAAACTGCAATGGATTGACAAAGATACTCGTAATAACAATATCTGCCTCTTGACGAGCACGGTCGATTAATGTCGTATGACCTTGATGCAAATAACCCATTGTTGGAACAAAACCAATCTTTTTGCCCGCTGCTTTACATTGTGAAGCTATTTGATTCATTTCTGAAACTTTTTTGATTACTTGCATAATGGTTAATCCTCCAGCATTAATTCATCGATTACTTGTTGATCCATTTGGAAGGACTGTGATTGGTCTGGAAAAGCCCCAGACTTCACCTCTTGGTGATAAGCATGTAATGCCTGTAGTATATCCTCGCCTGTCTCGTGAAACACTTTGACAAATGAAGGTTTAAAGGTTGTGCCGTATTGCAGAATATCATGGTAGACTAATACTTGACCGTCACAACTATTTCCAGCGCCGATCCCAATCGTTGGAATTGTCAGCTGTTTGGAAAGATAGCTTGCTAATGGTTCTGGCACACATTCCAGCACAACCGAAAACGCTCCATATTCTTCCACCTTTAGGGTATCTTCCATAAGCTGTTTGGCTGTTTTGATGTCCTTCCCTTGTACACGGTACCCGCCCAGGGTGTTAACGGATTGCGGCGTTAAACCTAAATGACTGACAACCGGGATTCCAGCTTCCGTCAATTTACGAATCAAGCGTAATGTTTCTTCTGTTGCGCCTTCCATTTTGACTGCGTGAGCATGTGTTTGCTGTATAAGCCGCTGTGCATTCTCCATTGCCTTTTCGATCGATACATGATAAGACATAAAAGGCATATCGATAGCAATAAATGTATCCTTTGCTCCGCGCGCGACAGCCTTGCCATGATGGATCATGTCTTCCATCGTTACCTCTACAGTAGAGGAATAACCGAGCATAACCATCCCTAATGAATCACCTACAAGCAGCATATCGATCCCTGCTTGCTCGGCTAGTTTAGCACTTGGATAATCATAGGCAGTTACCATCGAAATCTTTTCACCATTCGTCTTCATCTGTTGTAGCTGAATTGTGTTTTTCACTTTTAAAAACCCCTTACCAATTTATTTCTGCACTGTAAATTACGCGCTGATCACCTGCTTCGGTTCTAACAATCAGAGCACCGTCATCATTAATTCCTTCCATAACCGCTCGGAATGTATCGTTATGTTGACGAATCTCCAATTTTTCCTGTATCCGATAGGCATGGTCAAGCCATTTCTGTTTGACAAAGTCAAAACCGTGCTCCAAATAGTATGCATAAGATTGTTCAAAATCTTGCAAAATTGCCTGCACTAATTCCGTTCGATTCCATTGCTGTCCCGTTTCCATTTGTAAAGATGTAGATTTGTTCTGTAGTCCTTGCGGAAAATCTGTCTGCTTCTGATTAACATTCACACCGAAGCCAATCACTAAATATTGAATCACTTCTAGTTCTGCCTGCATTTCGGTGAGGATTCCACAAAGTTTCTTATTGCCAATAAACAAATCATTCGGCCATTTAATCTTTAATGGCACACCTGTCAGTCTCTCTATCGTCTCAACCAGTGTCACGGCCACAAATAACGTCATTTGTGAGGCTTGATGCGGCGGAATATCAGGCCGCAGTATCATACTTAGCCAAATGCCGCCGTCATGATTCGATTCCCAGCTTCGTGCTCTCCTTCCTCTTCCTGCTAATTGCCGATTAGTAATGACAACGGTGCCGTGCGGATAATTTTTTCGCGCAAATTGATGGGCCAAGTCTTGTGTAGAATCCAATTTGTCGCGAAACTCAATCGTTTTTCCTAGCCATTCTGTATCTAACCCCCATTTAATCGTATTATCGTCTAATTGTAAAGGTTTTGATACGAGACGATAGCCTTTCCGCGGAACCGATTCGAATTGATAACCATTTTTCTTCAGCTCATTCATATGTTTCCAGACAGCTGTCCTTGAAATATTTAATTGCTCAGACAGGCTTTGCCCGGAAACATATTGATCTCCTTGATCAGCCAGGATAACAATTAGCTGATGTCGCTTATTTTTTGTCATAGAATAACCACTCTCTTATTCGATCATAATCATTTTCTATTTCTTTTAAAACAACTGCTTTTTCTACTTGCTGCAGTAATTCCTGAATCCAAGCACCAGCTTTTCGTGCGGCGAAAAAGTTTTGAATATCCTTGCCATTGACTGCCAAATCGCGCTTGCTTTGAATCGGAAACTGTTCTTGATACTCGGCAATTACAGATGCAGTAAGGTTATGCGGGTGTAATTCTGTTAACAATATTAAAAAATCAGTGTGCAAATGATCAGGGAGCAGATAGACAATCCATTCAATCGGTTCCTTGTCATACATTTGCACGAATTGGACTAAGGATGTACTATCCTTTTTTATTTTATTGGACAGCTTCCAATCTCGTATCCAATCAGTAATCGCTATTTCTGAATGGGCGATATACATATAACCGATAAAACATGCCCAGCCTGGAAGTGGTTGACGAAGTTGTCGAAAGGCGTCCTGTAATGGTTGCTCCTGGTAAAATAACGGCAGATAAGCTAACAAATCAGATTCGGTCAGACTGGCCTGTGCTTGGTGAAAATAAGTACTGCTGATAGTTTTCTCCCACTCTACAGCTATTCTTTCTATGGCAATATTAACAATTAAGCGGCTGTTTACTTGCAAGGCCGTCTTTGTTAAAGGATCAATAGAAAAACCTAATTGACTCTGAAAACGAATCGCCCGCATCATCCGCAGCGGGTCTTCATGGAAACGATCTTCTGCTCTTCCAACCGTACGAATGATTCCCTGCTCGATGTCTTGCTGTCCTGCAAAAGGGTCAATAATATTCAATTGGGCATCCATTGCCAGCGCATTGATGGTAAAATCACGTCTGCTTAAATCCAACTTTAAATCAGATACAAATTCAACTTGATCCGGCCGGCGGTAATCACTATAATCCGACTCCACACGAAAGGTCGTCACCTCAAAAGATATTCCTTGATGTCTGACGGTGACTGTTCCGTGCTGAATGCCAGTCGGGATCACCTTTGGAAAAATGGACTGAACTTCTTCTGGGTAAGCATTTGTCGCAATATCCATATCCCCTATCGTTCTGTGCAATAATGTATCCCGTACAGCTCCCCCGACAATATAAGCTTCAAAGCCTGCTTGTTCAAGCTTATTTATCACTTCTAACGCACCTTGAAATAATGGCTCATTCATCTGTTTCACCTAATACACGCTGATAAATCGCTTCATACTCCTGACATACTTTAGCAGATGAAAAACAGTTCCTCACCCTTGCCAGCGCATTTTCTGAAAAGGTTTGCCACTTCTGCTCATCCTCTAACAATTCTACAGCGCTAGCAGCGATCGCTTCAATATCTCCTAATTCTTCGATATATCCATTAATACCATCTTGAATTACTTCTGGGATGCCGCCAACATTTGTTGCGATACAAGGGACACCACAAGCCATTGCTTCTAACAGCACTAAACCAAAGCTTTCTTTTTCAGAAAGTAATAACATTACATCAGCCATCGATAATAGTTCAGGGATATTCTTTTGTTTACCTAGAAAATGCACTGTCTTATCCAGATCCAGTTCATTAACTAATTCATGTATTCGGACATATTCTGGGCCATCGCCAATTAATAATAATCGAGATGGTACTTGCTGTTGAATACGCGCAAATGACTTGATCACATCTTCCAACCGCTTTACTTTCCTAAAGTTTGAAATATGGACAATCACTTTCTCTTCAGCTGGAATTTGATATTTGTCTTTAAGCAGGCCATCACGAGGATAATACTCGTCTTCATTGATAAAATTATATACAACGTCAATAGGGCATTCGATGGACAACATTTCTTTTGTTTGATCGACCAAGCTTTTCGAAACAGCAGTTACTGCATCCGACTGCTCAATGCCAAATTGAATCATTTTCTTTAAACTAAGATCAATACCTAATACCGTAATATCTGTTCCATGTAAAGTGGTAACAATCTTCACAGGGTGCTTTGCCATTTGTTTAGCCAAAATCGCACAAATGGCATGAGGTACCGCATAATGGGCATGAATAATATCCAGTTTCTCGGCATCAATTAATTCTGCCACTTTTGTTGCTAAAGCCAAGTCATATGGCGGATATTGAAATACAGGGTAATGACTCATTTCTACCTCATGAAAATATATATTTTGATAAAAAGAATCCAAACGATAAGGAACACTTGAGGTAATAAAATGTATTTCATTCCCTTTTTTGGCTAGCATCTTGCCTAATTCTGTGGCTATAATTCCAGACCCGCCGACAGAAGGGTAGCATATTATCCCTATCTTCAACATATTATCCCCCACTTATGATCTTATTTTCCCTCCAACAGATTACGCCAGTCAAAAAAACCAGCATCAAGGGCTCTGATCAAGACTTCTGCACCGCCGGTATTGGTTACTAGTGGAATCTGATAGACATCGCATAGACGCATCAATGCACTGATATCTGGCTCATGCGGTTGTGCTGTCAACGGATCTCGGAAAAAGATAACCAAGTCCATCTCATTGGCAGCTATTTTAGCGCCAATCTGTTGATCTCCTCCTAATGGACCGGATTGAAAACGATGTACAGGCAGTCCAGTGGCTTCACTGATCTTCTTTCCCGTTGTACCTGTCGCAAACAAATCATGTTTCTCTAGGATATGGCTATAAGCAATTGTAAAATTAACCATATCTGCTTTCTTCTTATCGTGTGCGATCAATGCGATCTTCATTCTCACCACTCCTACTCCAGAATATTCTCTAATCCGTACACTAATGTATCTAATTTCACAGCTTGTTCTACAGCTAATTTAACACCAGTCATAAAAGATTGCCGGTGGAAAGAGTCATGTTTAATGGTAAGATTTTCTCCTACTGAGCCGAAGACTACTTCTTGATGTGCCACTAATCCTGGCAAACGCATACTGTGAATTCGCATACCGTCAAAATCGGCACCTCGAGCACCTGGAATCGTTTCTTTTTCATTAGGATGCCCTTGCTGCTTCACTTGACGTTCCTCCTGAATTAATTGGGCTGTCTTGATTGCTGTTCCAGAAGGTGCATCCAGTTTATTGTCATGGTGTTTCTCGATAATTTCAACATCCGCAAAATATTTTGCTGCCCATTTAGAAAATTGCATCATCAAAACGGCGCCCAGCGCAAAGTTAGGGGCGATAATAACCCCAATTTCTTTTTCTTCTGCCAAATCGGTTAACTCCTGTAGTTGGTCATCTGTGAATCCTGTTGTTCCCACTACCGGTCGAATACCATACTGTATTGCTGTTTTTGTATGTAAATAACCAAATTCAGGTGTTGTTAAATCAATGAGTACATCGGCATCAACATCCTGAAAACATACTTCTATATCTGTATATATCCGTGCGTCCAAATTAGGCAGTTCGTCTAATTCACGAATAGACACTCCTTCATATTTATGGTCAAGACATGCCACTAATTCCAGGTTGTCTGTTTTCTCAATCATGCGTAAGGCTTCGCTGCCCATTTTTCCGCGTGGACCTGCCACAATTACTTTAATTGTCTCCATCGTTATCCTCCTGTTTGTCAATCTTTGTCCAACGATCTTTATCTCGTGTTTCTATTTTTTCCATTGTTTTTTGAAAGGCTTCGTCTAAACGAATGTTCTGTGAATTAGCAAAACAGATCATGACAAACAACAAATCTCCTAATTCAGCTTCTATCGAATTCTCTTCTTCATTGCTTTTCTTCGGTTTCTCTCCGTAGTGATGGTTAACCTCACGAGCTAATTCTCCAATTTCCTCGGTGAAGCGCGCTAACATACTCAGTGGTGAGAAGTAACCTTCTTTGAATTGGGATATATAATCGTCGACTCGCTGCTGCATGGCCTCCATGCTTTCTTTATTATACATTCTATCTCCTCCAATGACAAAATAAAAAAAACAGATGTAGGATTACACCTGTCTTTCATCATATGGAATACACGCCCCATTTGGCAAGTAAAAAACGTTATGTTTTTGCCCGGTACTTGGCGATGGCTACATAAGTAAAGCTTGCGATAAAAAAGCTAATAATCACCATCACCAGCCATTTCGTATAAGAAGCATTGGCTTGCTGTAATGTCGCTGTGTGTATATCTGAAATATGCTGATATGTGGTTTCCAGCTCATCATGAGCCATTGTATCTCGCTTCTGCTGAACCAAAGCAATCGCTTCTTGATAGCTTTGGAATTGTTCCTCCTCTAAATGGAGTTCTACAACAGGTGCTAATACTTCCATTTGATAGACTATATGCGTCATATCATCCGGTGCTATCTGTTCTTGATCTAACATCTCCAATACCTTCTTATCTAATTCTTGCTGCCAAGTCGTCCATAATGGTGCATATTCGCGAACCAAGCTGTCAGCTAATATAACTAACTGCTGTGTTGCCAGCTCCTTCTCTTCATGACTAGCCTCTTCATCTTCAAGCACAGCAAGACAATGATCGACATATTCCTGCCAGATCAGATCAGGCTGATAATCTGTTACCCCACTTTGCAATAATTTTATCGCTGGTTGATATTTTCCTTCCTGCACATACCGTTCGACCTGCTGTATATTTAAAGTACTGGCCCATACTACATTTGAAAATAATAAAAGGGAGAGTATTATGAATAACATTGTTGCTGTATACTTCATCATTCATCCTTCTCTCTAATAGAACGTGCACAAAATGACCAATAAAAATAACACATCAAATTTCTGTGTTAGTTTGAATTCTAGATGCATACGATGTGCCAGTGCCGGCATTGCCACATGATGGTGCGACTTTTTTGAACACGCACTAATATTCTTTTATAGAGTGTATGAGAGAGCAGCAAAGGATATACCTAATTCAGCTGGCTTTGTTTCTGATTCTTCACCACCATTTGATAAGCTAGTAACAGGACTGCTATGGACAGCCAGAAGGTGAAATAACCAATATGTTCTTGATAATCTGCCAAACTGCGATAAACAGGCATCATTCCATAAACATAGTCGATAATTTCATTATGTAACAGCCATATACCTGCAATCGTTAAGTGTTTCAAACGAAAGCTGTATAATGAGCGGTAGAGAACAGCTTGCAGTGCCATAGCTCCGTGTGAAGCAATCAGCATATACCCTTGCCAATTAAGTTCTCCCTCGACAATAAGAGTCAACACGTTCATCACTACCGCCCAAACTCCATATTTAATCAATGTTGTAAACGCTAGTGCCTCAATCGTTGGTACTGTTTTTCTAAGCAGCAGACAAAACAAAAACAAAGTAAAGAATAAACTTGCCGTCGGACTATCTGGTACAAACGGCAAAAAGATGAGCGGTGTTTGTTTTAATTGATAGCCGTACCAATAATACCCATAAATTGTACCAGCTAAATTAACGATAAATAACAAAGCAATGGCATAAGGATGAAATAGAATACGCTGAATCATTTCTTGACCCCTTCCTTCCAATATTTCAAATATTTCACTTTACATATAACGCAATGTCAGACGCCTATATAACCCTATCCTACGCCTTTAAATAATCTTTAATGGAATATAACCCTAATAAGCTTCACAGCACATCAGCAGGAATTATAAGCACTACTGATGAAAATTTCACTTTATCAATAAAAACCCTCGCCCAGTATTTGGTGAGCGAGGGTTATGTTTATTCTTCTTCCGCTGCTTGCTCGTTTACCGAAGCAATAAATTCAGCTAATTGTTGCAGTTCTTCATCCGAACCTTCGAATTGACCGGCTGGCATTGTACCAATACCATTTACCGCAATATCCTTAATTTCTTCCACATCATGATCCATTCCAAATAGTGGCGGTGCAGCTGCTCCGCCAGCTAAGTCTCCGCCGTGACAGTCAATACAACTGTTAGCTTCATAGACCGCAAAGCCCGGATCTGCCTCATCAATTTCAATGGACGGCTGATCATCCGGCCATACTGGTTGATTTGCTTCTGCTTTCTCTTCCCAATCAACATGTGCAGAAGCCTCATAGGTTAACCAGAATACTGCTGCAAAGGCCAGTAACATTAAGCCTGTTGTGATTGGCCGTTTATGTGGACGGCGTTCTTTTCCTCTATCAAGGAATGGCGCCAGAAATAGTCCGCCAAAAGCTAAACCAGGTATGACAATAGCACCAAGCACAAAGAATTCGGCACTAGCAAATTTATACTTTAGTAATTGGTATAAAAATAGGAAGTACCAGTCTGGCAATGGCAGATAAGATGTATCTGTCGGATCAGCCATTTTTTCCAGGGGTGCCGGGTGGGCGATGGTTAAACATAAGAAACCTACTAAGAACACTGCACCTACTAACCATTCTTTCAAAAGAAAGTTTGGCCAGAAAGCCTCTGTTCGACCAGGGTATTCTGAGTAATCTTTTGGAATAAACTTCTGTTTGTCAGCTGTAATCCGAGAGTCCCCGACAAACTTCATCCCTTTACCTCGTTTCAAAGCTATCCCTCCTTTATCTGTAGCTGTTACATCCTATAGTGGACCTGAAATACCTTGTTTACGAATCATAATAAAGTGGATTGCCATTAACACAAACAATGCTGCCGGCAAGAAAAATACGTGAATTGCAAAGAATCTCGCTAATGTTTGGGCACCTACAATGGAAGGGTCACCATTCAATAGTGTCTTTGCCATTTCTCCAATAAAAGGCACACCTTCTGCAATTTCAAGTGTTACTACAGTTGCAAAGTATGCTTTATTATCCCATGGTAATAAGTAACCTGTTAAACCCAATGCAAGCATAACGAAGAAGATCAGTACGCCAACCATCCAATTAAGCTCACGCGGTTTCTTATACGCACCTTGGAAAAATACACGCAGAGTATGTAAGAATAACATTACAATGACTACACTAGCTCCCCAGTGGTGCATCCCTCGAACAATTTGTCCATGTGCTACTTCTGTTTGTAAGTAATAAACAGAACGCCATGCATTTTCGATATCTGGAACATAGTACATCGTTAAGAACATTCCTGATAAGATTTGAATCACAGTGACAAAAAAAGTTAAACCACCGAAGCAATAAACAAATGCTGAGAAATGATAGGCTGGGTTAACATGTTCAGGCACCTCGTGATCAGCAATGTCACGCCATAAAGGAGTTATATCCACTCGGTCATCGATCCAGTCATAAATCTTCTGTAGCATCTATTAAGCTCCTCCTTCCTCCTCCGGACTGGTCACCGGATTTTCTTTCACATCTCCGAGGTATAATGTTCCCTCTTCTACCTGCATTTCAAATAAGTCCAGTGCAGCACCAGGCGGTGTATTCGGGACGTTTAAACCGTTCTTATAATAACGGCCATCGTGACAAGGGCAGAAGAACTGATCAGGGTAATCGGAATTACCTGCCCAGTTAACCGCACATCCCAAGTGTTTACAAGTAGGTGATAATGCAACAATCTCATCATTCGCATTTTTATAAACCCATGCACTTCTAGTAGTATCTGATGTATACCAAGCATCTACTTGTTCAAATGTCCAGTCGACTTTTTGTGGTTCGTCTGTTATTTCAGATACATCAATTACTGGCTGCATATCGCTTGCACCTGTAGCTTGTAAGACTGGGTCAATTGCAAATCTTACCATTGGTGCCAGCATCCCTGCTGCCATAAAGCCTCCAACACCAGTTAATGTATAATTCAAAAATTGGCGGCGGGAAACTTGTTGCTTTTTCTCAGACATTATTTACCCCCCTCTACTACTTATTCCGACTTCACGGATTTAAATTATAATCTCTTATATTACTAGGACATTACTATGATAGCGCAAACTGAGGCTATGGTCAATAAAATCTATCTTTTTGTTGCAGAATAAGATAATTTTCACTTGTTCGACAAAAAAGACACTTCATTCTTTAATTATTCAACTGCTTACACGAAATTATTGTATAAGTGCGTGTTCAAAACCATCCTGTCCTGACATACCCCACTTATCCATGAAAACGGTGGTTGCTCTCCTTAGTTGGTTCATTCGTGTGAATCTTTAGATTCACACGCCTTTCAGCAGAGCTGAAAGGTTGCACGTTTTTGTGTCAAGAAGTTTCGATAGAAAGGAGTTAGCTTCTTACGCTTTCCAATAGCTGCTAATCAGTTCGCTGACTTGATTGACTTGATCTCCTACCCACTGTTTGGCATAATCTGATTGAAAATCATCTATCGTTGTAGTCGGAAGCCAGATTAGCTGGCCATTTAATTGACTTTCATGCTTTTTCCAATTGACATCATGTGTCAAGAAAAATATATGGTTGAAATGTTCATTGGATAATGTGCTTGTCCATTGATTGAGTAATTCTATCCCTTGCTGATAATCCTGGTTATAAATATACGAATAGTTAGGACTAAGGAACAGTCTTCCCATAAATTGCCGTTCTAATTCATCTGAAATGATTTGTATACTTCTCTTTTGATCGGCAAGCTTGGCTGCACTAGCTTCTGACGCCAATTCTATTGGTATGACAGGAATAATTAAGGTATCGATATATGATTTTGATTGAAAAAATAATTGCAAGTCTTTCTTTTTCCATTGCATGTCTAGTCCCTCCAAGTATTTTTCTTAAAGAGGTTGTTCAAAAAGTCCAATAAAAATGACACGTTGAATTTCTGCGTTAGCTTGCTTTTCCGGCGTGCAAGACCATCTGCTCAAAGACTGCGCCGCCTTGAACTTTCGACGCACAAGATGTGCTAGTATTGGTGTTGCAACAAATGGTTTCGGTGGGGCGAGTAACCGCAGTCCCAGGACGTTGCGAACTTAACCGATGATGGTCCTTTTTATCGAACTTTTTGAACACGCACTTAAAAACAAAAAACAAGGGCTTCCGCCAGGCATGAAGACGAAAAGCCGTTTTCATTTATTTATGTTTTTGATAAATTGCTTCTAGTTCTTTCAGCTGTTCGGTCCAATGCTGAAAGGATTGCTGATCCTTCACATCCAAGGCATGATTAATCTTTTGTAATAAATCAGACTTTTTGTATTCATAGATAGAATAATCCAGCCAGCGCTCTACCAATTTCTTATCATTACCAGTTAAGAAATAATCATCTGGAATAAATGGGTTATCTTCCAATACCTTCATATACGGAATACACTGCTTTACATTCTTAAAATTCAACTGAATATACATTGGTTCTTTTGAGTGTAACCGAATATCGTGAAAAGATTTATCCGCATCGGTAGTGACGATATGCTTCTTGTAAAAGCGAAAGGCTATCTCGTTGGAACAGTGTGTCGAGATGATCATGGCTCTTGGACAAAAACGAGCTTCCAGAACAAAATGGACTTGTTTTAAAAGTTCTTCATGATTCAGTAAGTAGTTCAAAATCCAGACACTCTCACGTTTCTTCAGTTGATAATTGCTTAAAAACCATTCAATAAACACCTTTTTATCTTCTATTTGAACAGAAGTTTCCAATTTTTTAATCCCCTCCATTTTTAAAAGAGAGTATCACCGTGTTGTTCTTTAAGTCGTTCTAAATTTTGGGCAATATCGAAGTCTGAAGGTTCTACCTGTAAATACTCTTCAAAGATTTGAATGGCGTCCTGTGTCCTACCTTCTTCCATCAAAAAATATCCGTAGTCTTTTAAGAAATCAGCGTCTTTACTTAATTTATTGTATGCATTTTGGTAGGCATTTAATGCCTCTTTAAATGCTTCTTCTTCATTATATGCTTGAGCAAGTTCCCAAACGAAAATACCGTCCAATGGTTCCATATCTACATCTTCCGTTAACAGACTGATAATTTCCTCATTCTCACCCTGTTCTTTATAAGCTTCCACCAAAAATAATAAGGCATCTTGATACTCACTATCTAAAGCAATCGCTTGTTTGACATAGGCAACAGCCTCTTGATAATGTCCGCGCTTTAACGCGATCTGCCCTGCTGTCAGCCACATTTCCTTATGGAGTGAGTCCATTTCTGTCCCTGTCTGAATGGTCTGGTATGCTTCTTCCATTAACCCTGCTTGTTCATAAGCCTTGGCCAAGTATAGATATACCGAAGGATATTCCAACTCATTATTTATCAGTGTTTCCCATGCCTTAATTGCTATCTCATATCGTTCCGACTTATAAGCCAAGAAACCATATCGGAATAGCGTTTCCGGGTCTTCTGTATCCAATTCCTGATAAAATTCCAGAGAAGTCTCGAATTCACCATTTAATGCATAGGCCTCTGCCAATCGACTAGTAATATTTACATTCGCAAACTCTTCTGTAAACTTTCGAATATTCTCATAGTAAACAATCGATTTGTGATATTCTCCCGCCGAGAACAACAGCTCCCCTAGGGCAAAGTCAATAATTGGTTCATCAGGTGCTATGTTTTTGGCTACAAGCAGTTTTCTTTCTGCTACTTCAAACAGCCCCTGAGCTTGATAAAGATCGGCTAGTTGCACTAAGGCTTGGAGATAATTCGCATCATTCTCATCAATCTCATTTAACAGTTCGATTGCTTTTTCATCAGCTTCTTTGTCTGTCATAATATCAGCCAGCATGATTTTGGCGTCCCCATTCCCAGGCTCAATCGCAAGAATCGTCTCTAATACGTCCTCTGCCAGATCATGGTTACCTAATTCAATAAAAATTTGCGAAATTTCCAGTTTACTATCCATATCAGCCGTCTTTGCTGTATTAGTAAGTAATAATAGTGCCTGCTCCACTTCACCGCTGTGAATCATTTCGATGGCTTGCTCTATTGTGTCCAATTACTTCAACCTCTCTATTCAACGTTTCTTTTCTTCGTTATTTATAATTTTATCGAATAAGAGGCAAACGAGCAACCCGAAGGCATTATAAAATCTTTGGCACAAGGTTGAACTTGTGATAGATCAGTCATTCCATCACATGACTGATAGTAGGAAAAGGTCAGGGGGCTGATCCAATGATGGATCAGCCCCCTGATTCTTTTTTGAATTGAGCCTTGTCCATCTTTAACAGCTAAGACAGCCCATTTTGTGTTTTTGGCAACCTTATGTCAACATTATATTTTTGCTTCTACTTTATTACCGAGTTATAAGAGTATGAAGATGTTCAAAAAAGTTCGGGTAAGAAACAGCGATACACGCTGCATCATGCAACTCTATTTTTTCATCTATTAATAAAGAAGCAATTGCGATCATCATGCCAATACGGTGATCACCAAACGAGTCTGTTACTCCGCCATGAAGGGCTGTTTTGCCATGTACGATCATTCCATCTTCTGTTCCAGTTATCCTTGCACCAAGTTTCGTCAAAGTCGTTACTACCGATTCAATTCGATCCGTTTCTTTGAATCGCAACTCCTCCGCATCTTTAATGACTGTCTCACCTTCTGCTTGGGTGGCAAGTAAAGCGATGATTGGGATTTCATCAATAATCCGCGGGATAATCTCTCCTTCAATGGTAGCAGGCCGCAGTTCAGAAGCTGTTACTCGAATATTGCCTATTAGCTCCCCGCCAATCACCTTCGTTTCGGTCACTTCAATAGCTGCTCCCATCATTTGGAGTACATCAATAATCCCAGTTCGTGTCGGATTTAACCCAACATTTTCGATCATAACCTCACTTCCTGGTATAATAGCTGCTGCAACTAAAAAGAAGGCAGCCGATGAAATATCGCCAGGTACCTCTATATCACAGCTATGCAATGGAGTCTTTCCTTTGATTCGAACCGTTGTCCCATCCACTTTGATATCGGCACCAAATGCCTTTAACATATTTTCTGTGTGGTCACGTGTTTTTGTTTTTTCTTGAACGGTAGTTTCTCCTTCTGCAAGCAATCCAGCTAGCAGCACACCTGATTTGATTTGTGCACTTTTTACAGGCGGTTTGAAATCGATCGATTTTAGCTTGCCCCCTCTTACAGACATAGGTAAAAGACGGCCATTATCACGGCCATCAATAACCGCACCCATCTCACGTAACGGATTCGCAATACGATCCATTGGACGTTTTGATAAAGAACCGTCTCCATACAAGGTGAAATGATAAGGCAGCCCTGCTAAAATTCCTAATAACAGCCGTGCAGTTGTCCCTGAATTCCCTAGATTAATAGGCTCTATTGGTTCAACCAGCTCTTCTACACCATTCGATTCAATCACGACACGATCTTCTTCTCGTTCAATAGCTACTCCCATTGCTTGAAAGGCAGCAATCGTCGATAAACAATCTTCCCCCGCTAAAAAGTTGGTAATCGTAGTTTTTCCTTTGGCGAGTGAACCGAACATCACAGCACGGTGCGAGATCGACTTATCTCCTGGTACAGAAATGGTACCCTTTAATTGTGGTTGGCCAAAAGACAGTATTTGATGTGACAAAGTGTATTCCTCCTATTCTTCGATCACGGTATCATAGTTATGTTTCTTTAAAATGGCATGACCTAACTCTTGGTCGTTCTTATTTTGGAAGCTGATGCGTAACATACCTGTGATACCTTCTCTAATCTCTAAAATTTCAATATTGCTAATACTAATATCATGATCTGCAAGCAGTTCGATTACTTTTAGTATGGCACCAGGCTGGTCAAGGATACCTACATAGACATCATAATAGGAGAGAATGGCACCTCGTGTTTTGCTGTCTAAGCCATCTCGGTATTCCTTGGCTTGTTCTAAATATTCTTGTATCTGCGATTCCTCGCCAGAATCAATTAATGTCTTTAATCCTTCCATTTCATTAATCCAATCTCCAAGTAAGCGGCTCATTTTGGAGCGGTTCTGAAAGAAAATATCCCGCCACATTAATGGATTGCTGGAGGCAATTCTCGTAATATCGCGAAAACCGCCAGCCGCAAGTTTTGGGATATATGGGTGTGTTTTTTGCCAGCTTCGTGCCTGATGCACTAAGGAGGAAGCAATTAAATGAGGAAAATGAGAAATAACACTTGTCATTTCATCATGCTCATCCGGTTCTAGAACAATAAATTTCGATTTTGCAGGACTTAGCACCTTCTTTAAGGTTAACAAATCCTCTTCAGTACTTGTATTAGTTGGTGATAGTACATAAATAGCATTTTCGAATAAATATTTCTTGGCTGCCTGTACACCTTTTTTATGGGAACCTGCCATCGGATGGCCTCCAATAAAGGCTACATTCTCGTTGGTTAGTTGATTAGCCGCCTCCATAATTGGCCCTTTTACAGAACCTACATCAGATACAATCACACGATGAGGTAACTCGATATTATTTAATTGCGTAATCCATTCGACTGTAATCGATACAGGAGCTGCCAAAATACAAATATCTGCCTGTTTGACTGCCTCGCTAAAATCATGGTAGCTCTCGTCAATCATGTGATTCATGATGGCATATTGTAAAGTGGTCCGATTGGAATCATAGCCAATCAGCCTAACTCCTTCTGATTCCCTTATACTTAAAGCAAGCGAGCCTCCAATAAGACCGAGACCCGCTATTAAAACCGTTTGTTTCACGCTTTATTCTCCTTTTGCCTCTTAAATAATTAACTATCAAGCTGTTTGCCTGATTCGATGTATTTCCACCTGCAGATACTTCCTTTGAGGATCCCTTCCTCAGAGAGGCGCCCCTCGAATTAGGTATCTGCTATTCATTCTAATGTTGCTTAAGAGAGAAATGCCTTCATATGAGAAGCCAGTTCATTCATCTGTTCTTCGGATCCGATGGTGATTCGCACACCGTTCGGGTGACCTAAAGCCTCTCCAGAACGTACAATAAAGCCTTGTTTTAATAAATATTCAGTTAGCGCATCACCTGAAGTTGGCAGTTTTACAAATAAGAAATTGGCTTCTGAATCATAGTAGCTTAAGCCCATTTCTTCACACTCTTTCATAAATGCCTTTTTATTAGTCAAGTTTTCTTGATAAGTCTTTTCCAAAAAATCTGCGTCATCTAATGAAATGGCGGCAGAACGCTGAGAAATAGTCGTTGTATTAAATGGTCCGCGTGCAATATTCAATAAGGTGGCAACTTTTTGTGAAGCGACACCATATCCTACCCGTAGATTTGCCAGGCCATAGGCTTTAGAGAAGGTATGCAATACAACTAGATTGGTGTATTGCTCTATTAATCCAATACTATTCGGATTACTGGACTTCTCAATGTATTCAAAATACGCTTCATCTAACACGACCATTACCTCTGATGGACATCTTTCCAAAAAGTCGATCAATTTGTCACGGCTAATTAATGATCCCGTCGGGTTGTTAGGTGAACAAAGCCACACCACTCTTGTTTGTTCATCTATTTGCTGCAGCATTGCTTCTAAATTATGATAACCATCAATCAAAGGTATTTCTTTGACGTCTGCACCCTGGATGACTGCATTGTGCCGATACTGTGGAAAAGTAGGTGTCGCCGTTACTGTATTGGTACCTGGCTCTAAATACGTACGACAAATAATATCAATTATTTCGTCTGAACCGCAACCAAAGATCAGTTGTTCTTGCGCTATATCTAATCGGCTAGCTAACTTTTCACGCAAAACAGAGGCGTTGCCATCTGGATACTTTTCCAGATCATCTAACATCGTCGGAATGGCTTGTTTCACCTTATCTGAATAACCAAACGGATTTTCATTAGAAGCCAACTTGACGATTTTTGTTAACCCATAAGCTTTCTTCACTTCTTCTATTTGTTTACCTGGTGTATATGGTGCCATCGATTGAAACACTTTCTTTGCTTGCACACCGCCACTCCTTTCCACTATTTAAACTCACTTATCTTGTAAGTCCGGTCTTAATTTGACTGCCTCATGTAAATATATGTGCTCTACCTGTTCTTGTGATTGGGAAGTATTCACTGTCATCATCACTCTGATACATTTCGGCAGACTGCCCGGTACATCGATTTCAGGCATACACATAACCGGAACAAATTTCCACCCGTCGATCAGCCTCAATGCTTTCGCAGGAAAGGCAGCATTCAAATCAGGTGTAACAGAGATAAGAACAGAGGCAATGTCTTCTGGCTTCACATTATTTTTACTAGCCATTGCTTCCAGCATCTGCTTCGTTTCTTGAACCATTTCTTCTTCCTGATTATGCTTAACTGTTGTGGCTCCTCTAATTCCTCGTATCATCATGAATCCAACTCTCTTATGAATTTTTCCAATAAAGGTATTAATTGCTCATCTGCTATATTTTTTACAATAGGTTTCCCTATTGCTTCTAATAAAACCATTTGCACAGTAGCGTTTTCTGATTTTTTATCTTTTTTCATCCTTTGCAGCAAACGGTCAACAGATAAAGAGGCCAGCTGCTGCGGATAGTGATTTTTCTTCATCCACTGATCAAATGCCTCGTCAGGTAGCTTCACCCCTAATTGGTTCTCGCTAACATTCAGAGCAAACTGCATGCCGATTGCTACCGCTTCACCATGTGTGATTTTCCCATATCCCAATTCGGCCTCGATAGCATGACCCAGCGTATGACCGAAATTAAGATATTTACGCACATTTGATTCTCGTTCATCTGCCTCTACGACTTGTGCCTTAACGGCAATCCCTTTTTGAAGATGATCGGCCAGACGATCAGGAGATAAACGTTGCGTCAAATCCGTTTGCAGTACATCTTGTAAAAATGTTTCATCACTAATAAAACCATGCTTGATTACTTCTGCATAACCGGAACGGATTTCTTTGGCTGATAAAGAAGTCAATGTATCTGTATCATAGAGTACTGCTCGTGGAGGATAGAAATTCCCAATTAAATTCTTACCTTCCGGGTGGTTAATCGCCACTTTGCCGCCTACACTGCTGTCATGAGCAAGGATGGTTGTTGGGACTTGGATAAAATCAATCCCCCTCATATAAGTTGCCGCTACAAATCCAGCTAAATCACCGATCATACCGCCTCCTAATGCCACAATCAGTGATTTGCGATCAAGCTGATGCTCAATCGCATCTGTTAACAGCTGATAGTATTGTTCAATCGACTTAGAAGCCTCTCCAGCTGGTACTGCACTTACAAACACTTCCGCATGCTGGGCAAGCTTCTCTTTGATTTCATCAGCATATAGGTCAGCCACTACAGAATCAGTAATCAACAGTATCCGCCGGTATCTATTTGGCAAATATTCATTAATATCTTGAAGAATACCTTTACCGACGATCACATCATATTGGTTAGAGCTCGTGCGAATGGTTTGTTTATGCATTAGAAGTTGCGAACCTCCTCACGATACTGATCAACCGCCTCTTTTAATTTAGGAAATTGATCATGCGGGAATTGTTCCAAAATCGCCTTTGCTACTTCAAAAGCTACGACATGCTCCATCACTACGGCAGCTGCTGGCACCGCACAGGAATCTGATCGTTCAATACTTGCATTAAATGGTTCTTTTGTTTCGATATCAACACTTTGAAGTGGTTTATACAAGGTTGGAATAGGCTTCATTACACCTTTTACAACGATTGGCATACCAGAAGTCATCCCGCCTTCAAAACCGCCTAGGCGATTGGTTCTTCTATAATACCCTCGTTCCTCTGACCAAAGAATCTCATCATGTACTTCACTGCCATTCTTGCGGGCAGCTTCAAACCCAATGCCAAATTCTACCCCTTTAAATGCATTAATACTTTGAACAGCTCCAGCAATGCGTCCATCTAATTTACGGTCATAGTGTACATAAGAACCAATACCGGCCGGCATGCCTTCCACCACTACTTCACAAACTCCGCCAATAGAGTCTCCGTCTTTTTTGGCTTTGTCGATTGCATCCATCATTTGTTGTCCGGCAACCTCATCTAAACACCTTACAGGTGACTCTTCTGAAATACGAGCCTTCTCTGCGATAGACAAATCCTTTTCTTCCGCTTTTATTCCGGCTATTTCCTTTACATATCCTACAATTTCAATATCTAATTGTTTTAATAAGGTCTTTGCTACAGCACCAGCAGCTACTCTTGCTGTTGTCTCTCTTGCTGATGAGCGTTCTAAGATATTCCGCATATCACGATGACCATACTTAATTGCACCATTTAAATCGGCATGTCCCGGACGAGGTCGAGTAACCACACGTCGAATATCTTGATCCTCCGCAATAGGATCTTCCCCCATTACATCGATCCAATGCTTAAAGTCATCATTATGTACAACCAGTGCAATCGGCGAGCCTAGTGTATAGCCATGGCGGACGCCGCCCACTATATCTACTAAATCCTTCTCGATCTGCATCCTCTTTCCTCTGCCATGTCCCTTTTGGCGACGTAATAAAGATTCGTTAATATCATCTTGAGTTATTGGCATTCTTGCAGGTATGCCCTCAATGATGGTTGTTTGTTGTTTACCATGTGATTCACCTGCTGTTAAATAACGCACAATTATCCCCCCTGGAGTTGTTTTTTTGTATTACTATACCACAAAAATTATGTTTCGTGTGTTACTTTATCGAAGCTTTTCCATAAAAGAAGGTATCTAACACCGAAAAATCATATTGTTCCGGCGAGAAAATCTGTTCTGTACTGCCAACAAAAAAGACTCCATCTTTCGCCAATGCCTTGCTAAAATTATGGTAGATCGTATGTTTCGCTTCTTCCGTGAAATAAATCAATACATTTCGACAAACAATCAAGTCCATATTGCTTGGATATTTGTCTGCTAATAAATTATGTTTTTGAAACGTAATAGTTTGTTTCAGCTTATCATCGACCTTAAATGTTTGTCCTTCTTGATGAAAATACTTCTTTTTGATACTGTCCGGTACCTCTTGTAATGCTCTGTCTTTATAGATTCCTTGTTTAGCTCGGGCTAATACATTCGGATCAATATCCGTTGCAGTGATTTCAATCTGAGCAAGCGGCCAGAGCTGATTAGCAATAATAGCCAATGTATACGGTTCTTCCCCGGTTGAACAGGCAGCACTCCAAATCCTAATCTTGGAACGCTTCTTTTTTAATTCTGGCAAGATCTTCTTTTCCAGCACATTCCACCGAGACGGATTCCGGTAAAATTCCGATACATTGATGGTAACTTTATCTAGAAACTCTTGCAATAACTGTTGGTCTTTATTAATTGCTTGAAAATAGGGCCCAAAAGAAGCGAAACCCCTTTTGTTACACAAAGAGGTTAGTCGGCGCTTCATTTGTGCCTCCTTATAAAGAGACAAATCTAATCCAGTTTTTTTATAAATACTTTCAATAAATAATTGATAATCTGACATCGTCACTCTCCCCACTCAACCGCTTAGGACAACCATGTATCAATTGTTCTAGTGTAGTCTTGTATCTCTTCTGCTGAAAAAAACAGATTGATTTCCCGCTCTGCACTTGCAGGTGAATCAGAACCATGAATTATATTACGATGTGTAACAACACCATAATCCCCTCTGATAGTTCCTGACAGCGCTTCTTGAGGATTCGTTTTTCCCATCATCTGTCTTGCAGTGGCAATAATATTGTCACCCTGCCAAACCATTGCAAAAACCGGACCTGACGTGATGAAGTCCACTAAACTTGGGAAGAATGGCTTACCATCATGCTCAGCATAGTGCTGTTTCGCTAAGTCTTCCGAAATCGTCATAAACTTAGCCGCCACCAATTTGTATCCCTTATGTTCAAATCTAGAAACTACTTCTCCTATTAAGCCCCGCTGTACAGCATCTGGTTTCATCATTAAGAATGTTTTTTCCATATTGGTCACCTCATTAAATTTTTCTATTTCCTATGTAATTAGCGATATTTTCTAAGGCTTCTTTGGCTTCGTTATTTGGTAAACTGCTCAGTGAATTATGCGCTTTCTGTAAATAAGCATCACTCAGTTGTCTCGCTCTTGCTATGGCATCTGATTTCGCAATTTGGGATGTTATTGGCTCCAGCAGCGACATATCCAAATTCTCACTGTCAAAAAAAGCAGTCTGCAAGTCCTGTCGAATGCACTGGTCGTCCATGGCATATAGAGCAGGCAAGGTAATATTCCCCTGGAACAAATCACTGCCAGCCGGTTTGCCCAGCTGTTTTTCTGATGAGGTAAAATCGAGAATATCATCAATAATTTGGTACGACATGCCCATGTAGTATCCATAGTTGTGTAAGGCCTGCTCCGTTGCTTTATCTGCACCTGCCACAATGGCACCTATTTGGCAGCTGGAAGAAATCAACAAAGCTGTTTTTCGCTTAATTCTTCGCAAATAGGTGCGCAGGTTCTGATGCAGATTATATTTATCCTTAATCTGCTCAATTTCACCAACGGTTAATTCGATCATTGTTTTTGATAACACACGATGCGCCTTCGGGTTATCGATCTCTGTAAATTGCTGTAATGCCGTTGCAAAAATAAAATCACCTGTCAGCATAGCTACTTGGTTATCCCATTTCGCTTTCACTGTCGGCTTTCCGCGCCGAACATCTGAATCATCAATCACATCGTCATGAACTAAGGAGGCCATATGAATTAATTCTAATGAGCATGCCGCTTTTTTCACTTGATCTAATCGATAACTTCCGAATTGTGAGGCAAGCAATAAAAAAATAGGACGCAGTCTTTTTCCGCCAGCTTTCAACAACTGTGTTGCCGCCTCTTGTAAAAGCGGCTGATTGGCATAGACCGTTTTTTCTAAAGTTTCCTCAATCACGGATAGATCTTTTTTTATAAAAGCATAAGTTCTTGCAAGCTTCATCTATTGCCCCACCTCTAATTCTTTACTTGTTTTTCACCCATATGCATAGCAACCGTTCCGCCTGTATACCCCTTGTAATGTACATTCGAAAGGCCTGCCTGTTCAAATAATTGCTTTAATTCTTCTCTGCCAGGAAATTCTCGGGCTGACTCATGCAGCCATACATATTCCTTATAACTCTTGACAAATATCCGTCCAAAGAATGGCATAATATGTTCAAAATAAAAGTAATAGCCACGACGAAAGAGCCCGTTTTTCGGCTGTGAAGTTTCTAAACAAACAACATGCCCTCCTGGTTTCACAACGCGATACATTTCCTTTAATGCCAGCAAATAATCTGGCAGGTTGCGTAACCCAAAGCCGATCGTCACATAATCAAACGAATCATCTTCAAAGGGTAAGTCCATTGCATTCCCATGGATGAATGTCAAGTTTTTCTTTGTACTCTCTTTCAGCCTTTGTTCCGCTACAGATAACATGTTTTTGCTGAAATCCAGACCGGTCACTTCTCCAGTCGGTCCCACTGCCTCTGCTAAGGCAAACGACCAGTCACCTGTACCACAACAAAGATCTAAAGCCTTGGTTCCCTTCTCAACTTCCATACGCTTCATCACATCTTGTCGCCATTTCTTGTGCCGACTCAGGGATATGATGGTATTCATCGAGTCGTAATTACCGTATATCTTCTCAAATACCTGATGTACTTTCTCTTCTTTCGATTGTTTTGTCATCATATGCAATCCTCTACTCTATTGATTCATTAATTTACTTACTTCGCCATGTACTAACTCATTGTCTTTAAGCTGCTTCCATCCATATAAATCTATATTTTGCGGCAGCAGAGCATGGTAACTGCCAGTTTGAAGCTTATCCTGTATTTGCTGCTGCTGCAGATTGTATTGATGGATCAAGCCATGTTTCAAGTCGTCAAAGGAAAGGGTATCACGTGTCTGCTGTAAAATTAACTGCTGTAAAAAAGTAGTTGTACCTTGCATTAACCGTACCAGTTCATACTCTAAACGCTTCAACATCGCCCAATCCGTTAAATACTCTAAATCAGCTGTCTTTTTTACATACTCAGCCATTTTATCGATTAGCTTCATTTCTATCTTCTGATAATCCGACAAAAGCTCCGCCACCGTACCATATTCTGTATAAAACACGTCCATTTTCAATTGGGTCATCTCACTGATGGCAACCGCAAGCTGCCGAATAACCGTTATATCGCTCTGATTCGAGAGTAAGTGATAGTAAATACCCGAATAATAATCACCAGCCAGCACTGTGAGTTGCTGTTCTTTCAAAGTAGACTCATCAAAATTCTTTGTAACGTTATCATGTGTGTTCAGAGCAATCTGTACTAACATTGTTGCATGAACTAATGCTGTATAATCTTCTCTTTCTTTGAGAAGTTCATGCAGCACCAGGATTTTATGTATGTCCAATTCTGGATCAGATAATCTCTCATTTAAAAAATTCTGATCAATAGAATCTTTTATTAAATTCGTGTAAAAATCGATTGTTTTCATCCATGTCATCAAGCTCACCGCAATTCTTCAAAATCCTTTTCTTTATTAACATAGTATAACATAAATTCACAGATTACAGGAGAGATAAGTTAAGGGGAAATCATGGGAGGAAATAAGAATAGACAGGAAATTGAGAGAGAATATAAAAAGGGTGCCAGAAGCACCCTTTGTCGCCCATATGTAATACCATATTATTTAACGATATCTTTAAGGGCTTTACCTGGTTTAAATGCTGGTACTTTGCTTGCAGGGATTTCGATTTCATCTCCTGTTTGAGGGTTACGCCCTTTACGAGCAGCACGCTCACGTACTTCAAAGTTACCAAAACCGATTAATTGCACTTTTTCGCCATCTTTAAGTGAATCCATGATAGATTCAAAAACCGCATCTACGGCCTTTGTAGCGTCTTTTTTAGAAAGTTCGCTTTTTTCAGCTACTGCATTAATTAGATCTGTTTTGTTCATGATATTCACCTCCTCCCGAAATAAAGCTATAAACTCCTCTTTGAAGAAAGTATTTCTATAGCTAATCGTCACCAATCATTTGATGACAAGGCTTATAATAACTGAGAATGAAAGATAATTCAACAAATATCCGTTTAAAATTTAAAATTTTCTTCCATTTCTCTATAAGCTAACTTGAATATTAACACATGTTTTCTAGCTATGCAAGTGTTTACAAACATTGATAATTCAATATTTTTAATTTTAAAAAACACTTGTCGGATTGTTGGTCTTTTTCTGAGAAACATTAAAAAAATTTCTTGGATGTCTCTCCAAATTGGATTTAACTCCAGTATAACCTGGTTATGGAAAGAATATACAAGCACAAACTGAAAAAATGAAATTCTGCGATTCTGATTCCAGTCTGTATCTTTACAAAGATTCAATTTGTTAGATCAATGGTTTGTGAATGATCCAAGTTGCTCTATCATAAAAACAAGAAGCTCGCTTGGTACAGATTAGTTAAGCAGGCTGTTACACTTTTTTAAAAAATAGCTATAAATAAACTCATTTCCTAGCATACACCTAATTCCTGCCTGCTCTTTTTCAATTTAGAAAGACAATCATTTGTTTCTCCTTTTAGCAGATTTTTCACCCAGTACATACAGATCTTTCTATGACAAAAGCATTAGCTTCACTCGAATAAATCAACTACAAAATAAGTCAGTTTATCCGTAATAAAAAACGAACAATTAATTTTTTCAGATTGATAAACAACTTCCTCGACTCATCAGGTTTAGACCATGTATAAGATAATAATAATCAGACAGTGGAACAATAGTTAAACACTTGGTTAGCTTTTATCATACCAAAAATCAGAGGCAGACCTAGTTATGGATCTGCCTCTGATTCTTTTGTATGATCAGTTTCTATTCCTATACTATAACCTTGCTGCATAGAGATAAACAGCTCTGATTTGTCCAATTTACGCTGTTCATATTTCTTAAACACTTCCTTTAACTGTGCTCTCTTCCCCTTTGCTGTAAAGATCTTACTATTCTTTTTCAGCCCTAAAAATCCGAATTTAACAGAAGTCATCCTGTTTATCATTCGGATTTTTATTCGGCACTCATACTTTTATCCCATTTTTTTTTGACTTGGTCTGGCACATGTTGACTTCTGGGACCGCCACACAAGGTGAATGGATTTAGTAAAAGCTCTCCTAATGTGATCACTGCAATTCGCCGGATCATGTTTGAACACTCTTTTATAAAATGATCGCAATCAAACCGCCAGACCCTTCGTTAATAATCCGCTCCAACGTCTCTTTCAGTTTAAAACGAGCATGTTCTGGCATAAGTGACAGTTTTCCTTGAATACCTTCGCGGACAATAGAACTTAATGACCTGCCAAAGATATCTGACTGCCAAATGGATAATGGATCCTCTTCAAAATCCTGCATTAAATAACGGACTAGTTCCTCGCTTTGTTTCTCAGTTCCAATAATTGGTGCAAATTCTGATTCAACATCCACTTTAATCATATGGATGGAAGGCGCAACTGCTTTTAATCTAACCCCAAAGCGGGAGCCTTGTCGAATAATTTCTGGTTCTTCCAGAGCCATATCATGTAAAGCAGGGGCTGCCACACCATATCCTGTCTGTCTAACCATATGCAGGGCATCCGAGACTTGATCATACTGCCGCTTAGCATTAGTCAACTCTTGCATGAGCTGAAGCAAATGATCCTTACCTCTGATTTCTTCTCCAACAATTTCTTTGAGTACTTGATCATATAATTCATTTGGCGCATGTAAATCGATGTCTGCAATCCCTTCTCCCATTTCAATTCCAACAAGAGAAGCTTGTTGGATATGTTCATACTGATCAAAATGTCCGATAACCTGATCAACATCTCGCAATCGGCGAATATCCTTAATCGTATCTTCAATCGCTGTTTGATAATTTTGTCTTAACCAATGTGACTCGTCCAGTACCAGTACCCAGCTTGGCATGTTGACATTGACTTCAAGTACTGGGAATTCATAAAGAACTTCTCGTAAAACATTATGGACATCGTGCTCGGTCATACTTTCAACACTCATAGCAAGCACGGGAATATCATGTTTCTCCACTAATTCTTGTCTTAATAATTCTGTTTCCTGATTATGAGGCTGTACCGAATTAATAATCATTACAAAAGGCTTACCGACTTCCTTTAATTCACTTACGATGCGATCTTCTGCCTCTAAATAATCCGACCTTGGAATTTCTCCAATAGTCCCATCTGTAGTTACAACTATTCCCATAGTGGAATGTTCCTGAATCACTTTACGTGTCCCAATTTCAGCTGCATCATGAAACGGGATAGGCTCCTCATACCATGGTGTATGAATCATTCTCGGGCCATTCTCGTCTTCAAAGCCTTGGGCACCTTTCACTGTATAACCGACACAGTCTACCAGCCTTACATTTACCTCTAAACCTTCTTCTACTTTCAATGCTACAGCTTGATTAGGTACAAATTTTGGTTCTGTTGTCATAATTGTTTTTCCAGCTGCACTCTGCGGTAATTCATCTTGCGCTCTCAGGCGATCACTTTCATCTGGAATATTTGGCAAGACCATTTTTTCCATGAATTTTTTTATGAAGGTTGATTTTCCCGTCCGAACAGCGCCTACAATTCCTAAATAGATGTCACCATTAGTCCTTTTCGAAATATCTTTGAAGATATCTACTCTTTCCAAATGATCCCCTCCCGATCAATTCAACCTCATCATACCTTGACGATATCAGTATATGACGTTGTCCTACTAATTTATGCTAATCTGTAACGCAAATTAAATTAGCCTTAGCTATAGACAACTTATGAGAAGGAAACGTCTATTATGACTAGAAAAAGAATTTTACCTTAGAAAAGCCTATCTCCTTATTGTGAGAGGGTCTACATGAGCCTTATACCAGATTTGTATCATTTTATCCGAAACAGCCGTCCATAAGACCCTTCCTATCAAGTTCTGAAAAAATTTCAAATAAAGAACCTTTGCTAATGGCAGGATCGCTTTAGATTTGTCTTTTAAGAGCGAGGTTCGAACTAATATGCCTTGACAGACACTACCTATGTTGATCGTCTTTTTTGTATTCTCTTTCAGACTGTTTTTCTCGACTTCTAACATCATATATATACCTTGAGGAAATTAGACCTTAAAAAGGTTGAGCAAAAAGAGCAATAAAGCGAGACTGTCATCAATAGGGGCTTACGGGGGATTGCGTTAAGATAAAAATACATCCTGATATTATAAAAAAACCAAGAAGAGCATTTGGTCCTTTACCTTTTAGCCAAGATAGATGTCCGCTTCGTTTTTACCTGGCGATTTCCGCCTTTCCTGCAGGATTCGACTTCTCTCCACTCCCATCCTCTGTTCCCGATTATGTTTATATCTTTCCAAAAGACAGATAGACTGATTCCCTGACATCCGCAACCTTTTCCATCTTTTTGCTATTTTTTGCAATAGAAGAAACACTTCCCTATGGCTAGCTGAAAAAATAGGCAGAGACTTCTAAATGTTCACAGGCTAGAATCGCAACGCCCCTGCACTTCCTGAGCATCGAAGCACATGGAAAGCCCCCGGCTGAGCGCCAGCCCATGGAACGCGGAGCCTATTTCTGAGTGATTACACGCCCATTTTTTATACTAGTGCAAAAAAACTGTTGTACAATCATCAGTCAACTGATTGTACAACAGCTTCTTATTTCTCCAGTATATTGGGTTGTCACTTATAGTTTGTGCTTTTATTGTTTATCCTTACCAACTTTCTTCTATCTCGGGGGCAAATACAGGCTCTCCTTGTTCATCTACTGTAAAAGGGATGCTGTATGCTGGGGCTATGGGGTGATCTTCCATTAGAATCGGCCGGATATCATCTCCAGGCTCATAGTTATGATCATGCTCCTGCAATGCTTGATACAGCTCCATGCGATAATCAACCAATAATTGGCCATTTGAACTAATATAAACAGGCAGCATATTACCTGAGTAGGGACTAGTAACCTGTGGATCTGCACCTAGATTCAATTCGTCCGTATTTAGTTCATAAATATTTTGTGCCACTTGACTTCCAAAAGGTGGGTAAGTATGTTCATCTCGATAAATTCTTAAGCGCTGTTCAAATTCTCTCATTTCACTAGCTAGGCGTAAATCAATAACTTTAACAGTCGGGTTCTCCTCTACATCCACTAATATATATTGATAATTCCCACCATTTTCAAAGGCTGTTGCAGGGATTGTTTCGATTAACCCTTGCTGTCTGATTAAAGGAAAATCAATGAGATATTTTTGATACAGCGGTGTATCGCTTTCTTTCGTAATAATCGGCAGCATCCCCCCACTGTCCGTCTGGTATTGATCAACCGCCTGCTGGACGATTTGTAATTGGGTATCATTCGATATTTGATTCTGAGTCAAATTCTCTGACGGGTACATACACCCTGCCAAGAATAACAAACTTAGACTAAATATCAGTTTATACAGCATACTTTTTCTCTCCTTCTCTGTCATGCGGAAGGTCCACTCATAACTACCAATATAATAATTAAACCACCGACAATTAAACATATGTAAGCAATCAAGGCAACAATAAACTTGAAGAAGCCTTTCAATTTATATCTACTCCATAAGATTAACAACATGGCTACGATTAGGGCACCCATACCTCCGAATGATATCCACATTTTCATTAACGGATCTCCCAATTAAGACTCCCCCTTTCTTTCTATACACAGTTATGGTCATTATAACATAGAATATTTCCTGATGACGAAGCCTGTCCATTTATTATTCTATGAATTCTGGGTCTATTCATCATTTTGTCAAAAAATCGACACTTATATAGTGCAAAAAACCGAAGCAGTTAGGGGCAACAGCTGCTTCGGCCTTGACTAAATAATACCCAAAAACGCCCTACAAGTATATAGTTATACCATTTATCGTATTCGAAGCAATAATCACTTGCATCATCAAATGCCTAGCCTGTTAGTTTTTGAACAATTTATTTAATGATTTAATATCTCCAGGCATGTTATTATTGGTTATCGCTTTGACAATTTTATCTTCTTTTTGCTTAGAAACGTTTTTGCCGGCTACTTGCGCTAATTGTTTTACCAGCCTGCGAACCGTCTGTTCATCTGAAAAATCAGCATTTTGTACAGATTGTGCCACTTTCATGATCTGATCAGGCTGTATATTGGACTTCTTTTGAATTTGATCAAACATGTTCTTTTTTAAATCGCTCAAATTAACTCCTCCAATCCTCATAGTCTTCTCTATTCTATGCAGATAGGAGTTAAACAGTTAATCGAAAAAGCGCTTCATGATACTATCTATTTCATTTGTGCGGTCACGTGCCATCAAACCGTCTACGACCTCTTTCGCTGGTCGATTCTGATAAACCACTTCATATATGGCTTTAGTGATCGGCATTTCTACATGTTCTTCTCGCGCAAGCTGCTCGACAGCCTCCGTTGTTCTGATCCCTTCAACAACCATTCCCATTCGATCCAATACTTCTGCCAAAGGTTTTCCTTGCCCTAATAAATGGCCTGCCCGCCAATTCCGGCTATGTTGGCTTGTACAGGTAACAATTAAGTCTCCCATACCAGATAATCCAATAAAGGTTAACGGGTTGGCTCCTTTCATTGTCGCTAACCGCGTAATTTCAGCAAGCCCCCTTGTAATAAGAGCTGCCTTTGCATTATCACCATAACCAAGGCCATCAGAAATACCCGCACCTAATGCGATAATATTCTTCAATGCCCCGCCATATTCTACACCTACAAGGTCATTACTTGTGTAGACACGGAAATAATTATTCATAAACAAATCTTGTGTAAAACTTGCCAGTTCTTGATTGCCAGATGCTGCTGTAACCGTTGTTGGATGTTTTACACTAACCTCTTCGGCATGACTGGGACCAGATAAAGCAACAACTGCATCGAAATACTCCTGATTTAATTCTTCGGCAATCATTTCTGAGATACGGAAGTGAGTATCAGGTTCTATTCCTTTACTGCCATGGATAACGACAACTTTTTTTGTTAATGCCTCATTTAGCTTTCGACAAGTTTCACGAATAGCCTTTGTTGGTACCACAAATACTACCGCATCTACATTATCCACCGCTTGTCTCAACTCATCATAAATAGACAAAGTAGCAGGCAAAGGTATATCAGGTAAATATTTTTGATTGACACCTGATTGTTCCATTGCTTGTTTTTGTTCGGTACTATGTGTCCATAATCTTACATCATGCTGGTTATCACTCAGTACCATCGCTAATGATGTCCCCCAGCTACCCGCTCCCAGAACAGCTACCTTCTTCATCATCATTCACCTCTAATTTCTTCTACGTGCATAAATTTTGATTGGTGTTCCTTCAAAACCAAATGCTTCTCGGATTTGATTCTCGAGAAACCGTTGATAGGAGAAGTGCATAAGCTCCGGATCATTTACAAACACCACAAACGTTGGCGGTTTAACTGCTACTTGTGTGGCATATAACACCTTTAATTTCTTTCCGTGTTTTGTCGGTGCTGGATTGATAGCCAAAGCATCCATGATGACATCATTTAAGACATTGGTTTCCACACGTTTGGCATGATTCTCACTTGCCTCAATGACTTTTGGCAGCAGTGTATGGATCCGTTTCTTTGTTTTTGCCGATAAGTATACAATCGGGGCATAATCCAAGAATTGAAAATGGGCCCGTACTTCTTCCTCAAATTCTTTCATCGCTTGATCATGCTGCTGGATCGTATCCCATTTATTTACAACAATAATGACGGCCTTACCTGCATCATGGGCATACCCGGCAATTTTTTTATCTTGTTCAATAATACCAGTTTCGGCATCGATTAAAGTCAAAACGACATCTGACCTTTCAATAGCCTTTAATGCGCGAAGGATACTATATTTTTCTGTAGATTCATAGATTTTCCCTCGTTTTCGCATACCTGCTGTATCAATAATGACAAAGTCATGTCCTTCTCTAGTCAAGCTAGTATCGATCGCATCCCTTGTTGTTCCTGCAATATCACTTACAATGACACGTTCTTCATTTAAGATAGCATTCACTAAAGAAGATTTCCCTACATTTGGACGTCCAATCAGACTAAAATGAATGACATCTTCATCAACTGGTACATTCTCCCGTTCAGGAAATAAACTAACAACCTGGTCTAACAAGTCCCCTAAACCTAAACCATGTGTACCAGAGATAGGATACGGTTCTCCAAAGCCAAGTGCATAAAATTCGTAGATCTGCTCCCTCATCTCTGGATTATCTACTTTATTAACTGCTAATACCACAGGCTTGTTGGATTTAAAGAGGATCTTCGTTACCTCTTCATCTGCCGCAGTAATTCCTTCACGACCATTTACCATAAATATAATGACATCTGCTTCTCTAATAGCAACCTCTGCTTGTTCGCGCATCTGTACTAATAAAGGCTCATCACCTAATTCAATTCCACCCGTATCGATTAAACGAAATGTTGTATTTAACCATTCGGCCTCTGCATAAATACGATCTCGTGTAACACCTGGAACATCTTCAACTATAGAAATTCTTTCTCCAACTAATCGGTTGAAAATAGTTGATTTTCCTACGTTTGGCCTTCCAACAATCGCGACTATTGAACTTCTCATGAAGGCACTTCCTTCCTTAATAACCTATTTTTTACTATTATATCATCATAAGACCCACAAGGATTGCTTGCTCTCCCTTGAAGGATCTCACTTAATTAAATTACCATAATACTACGGGACAAACAAGTTTTTCTAATAGTTTACATAATTATATTATAGTAACTTAACCGTGTTTTACAATAATATATACTTCATCACTTAAGGCATGACTAATACCATCTAATATAGCCTCCAAGTTCGCAGCAACCTTGTCCATTTCTTCTTTCGTCTCACAAATAAAAATCGAGGCGCCCGCAGTTACCTTCGTGGAATTCGTTGTAATTGTAGCTAATATATATTTTTCAATCTCCATTATCTTTTCCCTTCTTTCCTGAATTTCTTGTTCGGCATCCGGATAGCATTCTCCAGCACAGGAACGGCTCGTATCACTTGAATAGCCTTATCAACGTCTTGTGCTTGCGGTAAGATAAACACACCAATCCTGCCATCATCCAAATCACGTTTAATTAACGGTACTAATGCTGGTGTACCTGAATCTCGAAAGACACCTAGAGATATGGATACATCATGCAGAATGGCCTGCCGCTGTCCCAAATTGGCAATGGTTGTGCGAGCATTGAAATTCTTAGGTGTAATAATAAAACCCATTCCATATTTTAAAATTTCTTTCTGTCTCTCAGGCAGACCGATGTTCATAATATATATATTATCTACATATAAACCCGCGCCTTCAAAAGAGATTGTGCTTTGCTCTACGGAGACAATCTCACCTAACGTCGATCCTGACATATACTTTTTCGTGATAATAAAGCATACAATCGCAACCAATACTGCAAGATAGAAATTCCAAATTAAAAAAGCTAAAGTCGTTGCTAGCGAAGTAAAAATAACCAAGTAATTTCTGCTTTCAAAGGCAATGGCTATTCCTTCAATATACGTATTTCCCCTCGGTACTAGTTCATAGCCGTCTAATTCAGTCAGTGTATTCCTTTCCATATTCCGAACTTCACGAAATTGAGAGGCAGCAATCGTTAAGAATGTAACGGCGGTATATTCCATCTCCATTATCGCAGGAACAGCAACCGCTCCAAGGCTGGCAGCAATAAAGCCCAGAGCCAAGTGAATAATCTTACCATGTAAGTAGGTAGGGTACTGGCGGTAATCAGATCGAAGCATCACCATTCTTGCAACAACACCAATTAAAATACCGAATAAAATTGGATAGGTATATTCATTCATACATGCCACCTCTTCTTCATTTTTATTACTTGAAGCTGCTGTTCCATCTTCTCTGCATAGTATTTCCAGACCTGCTGTACAGCCAACAATAACAATATAGTTAACAGAATTTGAAAACTATATAATGGTTCGATCGTATATTGCAGATGGTAGCTATGGCAAATCAGGCTGTATAATAATTGACCAAAACAAACGCCACTGATTGCCAGCGATATACGTTGATCCAATGTTCGAACACAAATAGATATGATTAAAAAACCTAAGATAACAGCAGTCGCAATAAAAAATCGATCAGTAAAAATAGGGTTTGTAAGACGCCAAATAAAGTAGATCGAATATAAATACCCGATCATAATAATCAGGCCGTACTGTTTCCATGTCAGTTTCAATCGAATAATCAATGCCCAACTAAAACAAAGTAAAAATAAGAAAGCCAACCGGATCGGAAATTGATAAATAATCACTTCATACGGAAGTAAAATGATAAACATCAATAAACCAACCGCATAACGATACTGTAAAGTACTTCTCTTCATAAAAAAAGTCACCAGACACCATAATACCCATGCTATGTAAATCGTATAATATAACTGCATTTTCATCACCAATACCAGTATCGCCAAATTAAAGGGATTCTAGACTCCTATGTTTTACAAGAAATTCTTATTATGCTGCCAATAGACTACGGGGAGGGGTAGCCCTGTATAGACACCGCCACGATTTGTTTTCAACATTTGGATATTAATAGAATAAGGATTAAGGTGGAAAGGGGGATAGTTGAACATAAAGTTTCTTCACCGATTGTAGGCTTAAGGATGATAAGAAAAGGTTAATAATGGAAATCTAGTTTACGCAATGGTAGCAAGATGGACGTGTTTGGTTATGCATGCTAAAGTTGAGTTGTTATGCTAAAAAAGACATGCTGTTCTTTTATCGAACAACATGTCTTGTGTTTGGTTATTTATATTTATCTAGTTTGTCTCCGATCATATCCCCTAGCTGGAAGCCTGATTGATCGTCATCACTTTCGTATTGTTTAATCTCTTGCTGGCTTTGTTCTTCTTCAATTTCTCTAATGCTTAAGGAAATCCGTTTTGCCGCCTCATCTACTTCTAATACCTTCACAGATACTTGCTGGTCTACCTCTAATACTTCTCCAGGTGTACCAATATGTTCGGTGGAAATTTGTGAAATATGGACAAGTCCTTCTACTCCTGGTAAAACCTCGACAAATGCCCCAAAGCTTACAAGACGTTTAACTGTACCCTCTACCACATCATTGACATGGATCTTGTTTTCGACACCTTCCCATGGACCAGGTTGAGTTGCCTTATGGGATAAAGAAATTCGTTCTTTTTCTTTATCGACAGAAAGCACCTTCACTCGCAGTGTGTCCCCTTCTGAAACAACATCTGTTGCCTTATCCACATGTGTGTGTGCCAGTTGTGAAATATGTACTAGACCATCTATCCCACCAATATCGACAAATACACCAAAATCTGTAATACGTTGAACCGTACCATCGATTTCTTGGCCTTCTTCCAAGTGCTCTAGTACATCATGTTTCTTTTGATCTTCTTCTGCTTCCACCACAGCACGGTGTGAAAGGATAATTCGATTTTGTTCTGGATCAAGCTCTACAATTTTTAGGGTCAGTTCTTTATCTTGATATTCGGCGAAATCCTCTACATAATAAGTTTCCACAAGAGAAGCCGGAATAAATCCGCGAACACCGACATCTACAACTAGCCCGCCTTTAACAATATCTTGAACTGTTGCTGTGATTATTTCATCATTTTCAAACGTTTTTTGTAAATCTTCCCAAGCCTTATCCGCAGTCACTGCTTTTTTGGATAACACAATTTCTTCATCTTCTACTTTCTTTACTTTTAATTCTAATTCATCGCCTTCTTTGACAGCGTCACCAGCCGTTTCGATACGCAGTGCAGATAATTCACTAATAGGAATGATACCCTCTACTTTATATCCTATATCTACAAGCACGTGTTTATCTTCTACTTTTACGACCTTCCCTGTTACGATGTCACCTACCGAAAGTTCCTTAATTTCAGAAATTTCGTTATTCATTTCTTCCATGACAAAGACCTCCTTCGATTTACAACACAAAACATAAAATGTGCTTTTTTCTAACTTCTAACATTTAGTGCGATTTGTCAAGCTATATCTATAAAAATCAGCTATTTTCTTTTAAATTTTTGATATCTGCCATAATTGCATCGGTGACTTCTTGGGCCGATGCTTTTTGTTCTTTCAATGTTTGTATATCCACGGGTGGACCGTAGCGAACAATTAATGGTTCCTTCCCTTCATAACTGCCTACAATGGCACAAGGGATAACTGTAGCCTTTGATCTCATTGCAAAAAAACCAGCTCCTGCCAATCCGCGTTGAATTTCTCCATCCTTACTTCTTGTACCTTCTGGGAATAGTCCTAATACATGTCCTTCTTTCAACACATCCAAACCTCTCCTTAATGCATTTCGGTCTGTCATACCACGTTTGACCGGAAAGGCATGTACATGACGTAAGATGAAACCAAAGATCTTATTTTTGTATAATTCTTCTTTTGCCATAAAATGAATCTGCCTCGGACAAGTAATTCCGACAATTGGCGGATCATAATTAGAAATATGATTAGCACAAATAATGACAGGACCTTCACTAGGAATATGTTCTAGTCCTTCTTTCTTTACTTTATATTTAGGCTGAAGCACCATTTTAACAATAAATCTGGCAAAGTTATAAAAGCTCATCTCTCTCACTTACTCCCTATCTTTTGATTAACAATAGTTAATATCTTCGCTGCTACTTCGTCAATAGATAATGACGTTGTATCAATTTCAATGGCATCCTTGGCTTTTCGTAATGGCGATACCTCTCGTTCCGAATCTAACTTGTCTCTTCTGGCGATATCCGACTTTATTTGTTCCAAATCAGAAGCGAAGCCCTTTTGTTTATTTTCGGCATGTCTTCTTTGGGCACGTTCATCCACGCTTGCGATAAGAAAAATCTTCACCTCTGCGTCTGGAATAACATGGGTGCCAATATCCCTGCCATCCATGACGACAGCTCTTTGCTTCGCGAGCTGCTGCTGTCTCTTTACCATTTCTACCCTTACCTCAGGAATAGAGGCTATCTCAGATACATGCTGACTCACTTGATCTGTTCTAATGGCTTCTGTCACATCTTGATTTTGTACAAACACATTCTGATTCGTATCAATATAAATCTCTATTTCGTGTAAATGCTCTATCACTGCTTCAGCATCTTTAATGTTGATATCGTTAATTAACACAGAATAGGTGAGTGATCGGTACATAGCTCCTGTGTCTATATATATGTATGATAGTTGTTTAGCAACTATCTTAGCCACCGTACTCTTGCCGGCAGCAGCCGGACCATCAATCGCGATCGCCAAATTCTTCTTATTCATTCTGTACATCCTCTCACTTTCATAAACATCCCCTGCTAGAATTTGTTTCAAACAGTGCGTCAAAATTGGCACGGTAAATTATAGGTTGACTTGAACTTTCAACGTATAGAATCTGTTAGTATCGGTATTGCTTCACAATGTTGCGAACTTAACCGATGATGGCCTTTTATCAACCTTTTTAAATACACATTATTAACGCTTTGCCAATTGACGCAAATAACAATATCTTACAATTAATTGTTGGTGTTTGGGGATAATATCGACAAATTCAATAGATAATATTCGAATCTCCTCTCTTACATATATCCTTAATGCCTTACCGGTTACCGGAATATATTCCGTTGTATCATTGATCGGTAATACTAGCATCATATCTAATAATTCACCTTCTGTCACCTGGTGTTCATTTTGCAGCACTATTGCCGCTCCGCCACCGCTTAAATCAGCAGTAACTGTAGCGAACGAAGTTGCTGACGTTCTGACAGAGATATCCAGCATCGTTTCCACCCGTAAAAAATTACGCCGTTGAATTCTCCGCAATTTCGTTTTGTCAAAAGATAGGACAAGAGCGGGAATATCTTTGATTTTCTGTTTACTGATAAGTTTTGAAACAAAGCTGTACACCACACTGTCCTGATGAAAATGAACATGAAAAGTGGTTCCAATCGGGAAAATTTCGGTACGGTTTGTTTTCTCATTAGCAGGATAGTCAATAAATAGTTTATCTTCCCCGCTGTCCATTACTTTACATCTATATGTTTCTTTCTCTATATTCGCAACTTCCAACTGAAAAACAGTTCCTACTTTTATCAATGGCCTGCCTCTTTCCCTTTATTCTTACCTGAGCCATGCGGAAATAATCATTATCACGCTGTTAACTAATCTAAGATCCCTTGACTCAAAGCAACAAAGGTTGCAGTCACTACTTAACAAGCATGATAATCCTCACGAAAGTCTCACTCTATCTATTTTATCATAAAATAAAATAATTAGGGGAAAAGGTTGCCAACAAAATCAGAATCATAACAGATATTTAGAAGCAGGATAGAAATAACCTCTTAGAAAAACCAAGAAGAGCATTTGCTCCTTTAGCTTTTAGCCAAGATAGATGTCCGCTGCGAGAAGTCGCTTTCACTCCAGAATACAAGTGCAACATCTGTTCAAGCAAAAGACACTTTCACAGTGTTTTTTTCTATGCCTCTCGGCAGACTAACGTCGCGACGACAATCGCCACGTTTGCACTAGTACTTCCTGTACGTCGAAAAGCGAAACGGGCAGCCGCAGCGATTGCCTTGCTCTCCATATCTTACTAATAATAGCTGGGATTGGATATACTTTCTTACCTTTCATAGAAAAAACCTGTCAATCGGGACATGCTGTTCCCTGTTGACAGGTTCCTTCTTAACCTATTTCGAGACACATTGTCCATTATTGGTCATGGACAAATTCATCGGTATATTTCTCAGATATTACTCTTCTTCCTTACCCAAGCATAATTAGTATTTCATTTCCGCTTGTTTTAATTTATCGACTTTTACTTCATCTCCATTGTCGGCATCGATAAAAATTTTGTACGTGTCATCATTCAAGGTTCCTAAAAACACATAGGCCAGTACTTCTCCACCAAGATCATCTTCTACTATCGCCAGATGGTGATCTTCAACGGTAAGATTTGGATTAACGGCTTCTTCCGCCTCAGCCTCAGAAATAGTTACCTCTGGGATTGTTCGTTCATGGTAATTTTCTAGATAGTCTTTTGCTACCAAGCCAATTACTTCATTCGTATCTAATGCTACTTTTATTTGAATCGCATCCGGATAGATCCAGACATCGTCCTCTTTTGGAACAAATTGAAAGACTCCGACATGATCATACTGGTTGCTCTCCACTAAGGCAAAATCGGATGAAAATAAACTGTTTTCTAAATATTCTTCTGCAGTTTTCATCGCATCATTTAAACTTACCTTAGCTTCTGAAATATCTCGTTGAATCATAAAGGACATAGGGTAACCACCCTGCTGTGTCAAGTCGATATAACCAGTTCGGTCTTGTTCCTTAAATGAGCCGCTGAACAACGGCACTTTTGCGCCATCCCCACTGGTAGTAACATCCAAAGTTGTACCTTGATTTATTCCAAGGATGGAACGCATGGTTTCTTCCGCTTCCTGTTCTGTTATCGTTTCTTCTCCTAAGAGCTCATAAGCGCCTTGTTTGTTAGAGGTACCGACTAGATTCGTATTCAATTCACCCTCGGCATATTCTTCAACTGACTTTTCAACGGTTTGAAAACCATCAATAATGGTATTATCTGCTTGCTGATCATTGTTGACTAATGCCAATTGAACATCCATCCATCGCAAATTCTCATTTAACACCATATTCTGAACCTTTCTTAATTCTTGCTCGATATCACCTGCCATGCCATACAGTGATTCCAATGTACTTAGTTCATCCTCTGTTAAAGGTTCCTGATCTAAGTCTCTGACGGCAGTACGATAACTGAAATCACCCATTTGCGACAGAAATTCCTCTGTTTTATTAAATGGTAACAACGTGAGAGGTAATTGACCAACATTACTGTGTGCCATCGAGGTCAAACGCCAAATCTCCGCCAACTGCGGCGAAAGTTGTTTTCTCGTGTTCATTGCCAAAGTAGAACCAATTTTGTCATGGAGCAAGTCAAGATTATAGGTTAAATCATGAAACGATCGTTGATAACTGTTCTCTGCTTGAATCAAAATCGCATTCTTCTCTTGATGTTCCTTATATCCCCAGACACTAACACCAATAATACCTATACTTAATATAGTAATTACTATCCAACGTAACATATCATCACCTCCATTACATACAGAATATATGTTTACCTATTCGCTTTATTTGCGGTCGAGTCCAAATCCAGCCTGATGTTGCAGTATCTGGATTAAAATAATATAAAGCGTCTCCGGTCGGATCCCAGCCATTAATAGCATCTAACACCGCCCGTTTAGCAGACTCGTTAGGTGTCAGCCAGATTTGACCATCAGCTACAGCCGTAAAAGCCCTCGGTTCAAAGATAACCCCTGAAACAGTATTAGGAAAAGAAGCACTTTCTACACGATTAAGGATAACGGCTGCCACAGCAACCTGTCCTTCATACGGCTCTCCGCGGGCCTCACCATATACGGCATTCGCCATAATTTGAATATCGTTTTGTGAAAAACCTTGCGGGACATTGACCGCTGTTGGTTCTAAGTCTTCTGTTTCCTGATTATTGGATTGACCAGAATTATCCCCTTCACCGTAATGGGTAAAGTTTGCCCCTTTTTGAATCTGTTCATGAACATAGGCCTTATCAAACTCACTTGCTTGTTCTAACTTTTGTTTGGTAGTCTGTCCAGCTAAACCATCAATTTCCATTCCAAATTCATATTGAAAATTTCGTAATGCCCAGTAAGTACCCCAGCCAAACACACCATCGATTTTGCCATTATAAAATCCTAAATGCTGTAATCTTGCCTGAAGTTCAATCACATCATCACCTGTGGCCCCATGCTGAATGACCTGATCGGAGAAACCAGAGACTTCCCTTTCGGTAAGATCTGCGGTTATATAGGCAAAAAACAAGAATAGAAGTGAGCCGAGTATGACTTTATTTTTCATATTCTGTAACCTCCACATACAAATCTTTATAAAACATTAGTAAGCTTAGGTTTTAAAAAAACTGAAAAAATATACATAGTAATTCGCTTGAGGTGTACTATTCTTTGTGAACAAAGATTATCGATTGTATACAGTGGTGGACTTCGTTTGCAGAAAAAGCGGAGGCGACCCATTGTTGGATCTACCCCCGCTTCTTTTCCGGCAAATTATCATTGCACAACCCTATTTTAATTAGGTAAAAGATTTGCTTTGATTCGTATATACATTGTTGTTATGTTCCTTTATTTCGTGTTGCCTCTTCATTCAGCCTGCTATATTTCATACACATTGTCATTGTCTGCATGATGTTGTTTTTTGCTTATTTCATTTGCTACTTTCACTTTACGAAGACTTAAAAACCACAAAAACACCATAAACGGAATAATACCATAAAGCCATTGTGACTGGATCACTTCCAAAATAAAATCATATGTACCATGGAAAAAGGTCGGCAGCAATAAAGCAAGTATTAAAAAAGGGAATGTACGTTTAGACGTAAACTTGGCTTTTCCCATATAATAGCCCATCGTCACACCAAATAAAGCATGGGACGATACTGGAAAAATAGCACGGCTTAAACCGAATTCAATTCCATTTGCTAATAAATACAGGACATTTTCTACGGTGGCGAAACCTAAGCTGATTGATACACCATAAACAATACCATCGTAAACATTATTGAACTGAGAATATTTATAAGTCGTAAACAAAAAGATAAACCATTTAAAAAATTCCTCAAATAAGCCGTATAATATATATGACTGGACAAAAGGACTTTGGGCCAAACCTTCTTCCAAAAAAGCGTATTGAATAAACATAATGGGAAACACCATTAATGCACCATAAATAAAAGTACGAAAAATCGCCATAATAGGTTCCAGATCATATTCATCCTTTAAATAAAAAAAGGATAATAATGCAAATCCTGGGGCTATGGCAATAGATATCAGTGCAAACAAGCCAGTCACCTACTTTCTTTCTAAACCTTATTATGGCATATTCTGAAAGTAGTTGCAGTAAAAAAGAAATATTTTTATCAAAAGACTAATTACTTGAAACAGATTTGGTCAGTAGTATACTATCCGAAGTTGGAACAGCGAATTTCCCTTAGAGCAAGCTAATTATGAACAATTACCTTATTAATCTGCGAAAACAAAATGATCAGAAAGTGAGCTGACAGTCCATGCAAAAAATATTAATTATCCATACAGGCGGGACGATTTCTATGGAAGAAGCAGCTGACGGTCGGATAATAGAAACGAATGAACATCCATTAACTGAGATAGAACAGCTGAAACAATTCTCCATTGAAGAAAAACAATTATTTCATTTACCCTCTCCTCATATGACGCTGGATCATATGCTAGTTTTAACGCAATATATAGAAAAACAAATGGCCACAGCTAAGTATAACGGGATCGTCATTACTCATGGAACCGACACATTAGAAGAAACAGCTTTTTTTGTTGATTTGACCGTAAATGCCTCTATTCCAATTATTTTTACTGGTGCCATGAGGCCTAGTAACAAAATTGGTTCTGATGCCTTATATAACCTATTTTGCGCCCTACGAGTTGCCTCTGATCCGAAATCTGCATATCGTGGAGTACTTGTTGTAATGAATGATGAAATTCATACGGCACAGCACGTTACCAAAACGTCGACAAGCAATGTAGCTACCTTTCAAAGTCCGGTATTCGGACCGGTAGGTTTTGTAACGAAATTAGCTATCCATTTTCACCAAAAGATGGACCAAACTACACATTATCCTGTAACAACATGGACAAAAAATGTCGTGCTGTTAAAGACCTATGCAGGTATGTCAGATGAATTATTACAAACTATTTCTTCTCAACATGTCCATGGAATTATAGTGGAAGCTTTAGGACAAGGAAATGTACCGCCTGCCATTGTTCCTGCTCTTCAGAGATTTATATCGGAAGGGATTACTGTTGTCATTGTATCACGCTGCTTTAAGGGAGTCGTCCAGCCAGTTTATGATTATGCTGGTGGGGGACGAGCTTTAGTAAAAGATGGTGTTATCTTTGCCAACTATTTAAACGGACCTAAAGCCCGCTTAAAATTATTATTGTTGTTGGAAAATAACTATGATCACGAGGCCATTGTTGAAGCATTTCATGATTAACTGGCAAAAGCGCTATCATGTTTCGTATTTAAAAAAACATCAACATAATCTTAGTAGACATCACTATTCATGAAAACTTTAGTCATCCTACTAATTTGATTCACAGATCATCTAGTGCAGTCACTGGTTCAGAATTTTCGTATAAAAAGTAGCAACATTCTAGAAAGAAAGAGGGCGACCCTACTTCGGGAAAGGCCCTCTTCGCTTGATTTTACAGCTATACTTTTGCACCTGTTTCCTTCTTAGCAATACAATCGGCAAGCAAGCCACCATGAAAACGGCCATTTTCAATAAAGATTTCATTGTTATCGTAACCAGCTGCGATTACACCTGCAATGAAAATATTCTCCACATTGGTTTCCATTGTTTCCGGATCAAAACTAGGTCGGCCGGTATCTCTCTCAATCGAAACCCCTGCAGATGTTAAAAATTGTTGATTCGGCTGATAGCCTGTCATCGCAAAAACAAAGTCATTGGCAATCGTCTTGGATTCCCCACGGACACAATAAGTAAGGTTGTGGTTGGTTATCTTTTCAACTGTCGCCTGAAACTCCAATGTTATTTTCCCATGTTTCACTAAGGAAACAAATTCAGGTAATATCCATGGTTTGACACTGCTGGAATAATCATTGCCGCGATATAGTACGGTCACATTCGCCCCAGCTTTTTGCAATTCAATTGCCGCATCTACTGCTGAATTTTTGCCCCCAATAATAGCAACATCTTGCTGATAGAACGGGTGAGCCTCTTTAAAATAGTGTGATACCTTTGGAAGGTCTTCTCCTTCAATTCCCATGTAATTGGGCTGACCATAATAACCAGTTGCAATCACGCAATAGTCTGCCTTATATTCGTGCTTCTCTTGAAATTGATTCCTCGTTTCAAAATGAAAACCATCTAGATGTTTTGTTAAACTCACAACCTCTTCAAAGCTATGGATACGCAGTTTTTTTCGGATCGCAACATTACGGTAGTAAGCAAGCGCCTGATTTCGTACTGGTTTATTCTTCTCTGTTACAAATGCCACATCACCGATCTCCAATTTGTCACTCGAACTAAAAAAGGTCTGATGTGTTGGATATTGGTAAATAGCGTCCACAATGTTTCCCTTTTCGATAATCAAAGGATCTATCCCTTGATTCTGTAATTCAATAGCTGCGGACATCCCACATGGTCCCGCACCAATAATAATTATTTTCTCTTCTTGCATAAATGATACACTCCTTCAATCATTAACATCATAACTAACCTGCCATGATGTTTCGTGCTGTGATAACTTCATCACGGTGCTCACAACCATCCACTATCCCAAAAATCCAAGAAAACCAAAGGAATCAGGTAGGGACAATCGGCATAAACACCCTGATTAGTTTCACTAACCATCAGCGAATAACGAAAAACTTCCCACAGGAAGTTCGTTCTGCCCTATATGTTTTATAGCCATTAATCATACTAACATGTTTTTTTAGATAAACATAGCAATCGAACTTTTGAAAATCTTATCACTACCTGGCTTGGCACCTAGATGAAAAATGTTCTATTACCCGTAGGATTGGAACGATCTATTATGGCTTTGGCAAATATAACTTAGACTATTTCACAGATGCTGCAATTATCGAGCTGCTGTATCTTCTTTCTATCACACAAATTTACGAAGAATGCCGTACATATAGTATTAGGAAAAGCATTTACAATATCCGTTCAAGATAAGGCAATATAATCCAATGCTTGGCAAACAGGCAAAACATTATCTGCAGCCAGACACTATTCTAAACCGGAACAGCTGCCCTTTTATACTGCGTACTTGATTAGATACAGGCCTTATCCCCTTTACTTACCATATAATCCAACCAATCAAAAGCAGTACAACGACAAAGATAAATATAATCCGCAGTAAAGCAGGCGAAACTTTCCATCTCATTTTCCCTTTGACCGTACTATGTTTCTCACTTCTTGGGGGCAAATGCTGTTGTTTTGTTTTGGAAGCTACTTTATTTCTTAAGGATGCTGCTTGATCATTTTTATTATGTTCTTTCATCTAGGAAACCAACCTCCCTGATCTAATCATACATGCTTGAATTACATTCACGATAAAATGCAGCACAATAACGACAAGTAAATTATCAGTCCACCAATAAATAAAACCGATCCACAAACTTAAACCAAGCACCCTGATAAATAAAGCGATTTTGCTTAAGTAACGGATATGAACCAAGGCAAAGATTACGCTAGCTGCTGCAAGACCAAAGTGGGTTTGCAGTACTCCTCTGAATAACCATTCTTCTATCACAGCAACAAACATACATAACACAACAATTTCAAAATAAGAACCTTCGCGAAAAAGTTTCTCATTTATCCCGCCATCATCCCCCCAGCTTTTAGGCATTGTGTATGTAACCAGAATTTCCAATAGTACAATCACAAGTGCCGATCCTATTCCCCATGCAAGCAGTTGAAAAGTGGACCAATAAAATAATGCCCCCATCTCATCGATGTGATCAAATAATAACCAGCTAAGAGCAAGTGCAATCACACCTATAAATAGTTGAGAAAGCCAAGCTTGTTGTTTCAATTGTTTACTAGTCAACAACTTGGCTATTTCCGCTTGTTTATTTCTCATTGGTGTCCCCCTGATATAAAATACGCATTAGCGTTTGCAGCCAGTCTTGTTCTTGAGCGGTTTGCTCATGCGGCGAAGGCTGCCAGTCTGTCCAGCTGAAATCACAATGATCACAACACATATAAGCAGATGGCTGCAGCGTTTCTTGAAACGGCTTAAATAACTGCTGTCTTCTGCAGCTGTTTGTATATAACCATTCCAGCATTTCCTCTAATTTTGCTGTTTTATATTGCAATCGTTTCGCAATCAGCTGTTCTATTTGCTGCTGTACTTTATTCTGCGGCATCTGCTGTACATAGAATGTATTTTCTTGTAAAACTCCTAATCTTTCTAGCTGAAATTGCAGGAACCGCCAATAGACTTCATTGCCATCTGCTGTCAGGAGGCATATTTCTTTTAGCTGCTCATAAGAATAATCTTCTTGATATAAGCAATTTAAGGCAAATTGTACCCATTCACCAGTTGGCAGTTCAGATTCCAACAAACGCTGTGGTATGATACGGTCACTTTCATGAAAAAACACCAGACTGACAGATTCTTGACCGTTACGTCCTGATCTGCCGATTTCTTGAATAAAGGCCTCAATCTGAGACGGGGCATGGTAATGAATGACAAATTGAATGTCCTTCTTGTTAATTCCCATTCCAAAGGCATTGGTGCAACATACTACCTCTAGCTGGTTCTGCATAAATTGTTGCTGTATCAATAACCTGTCTTGATGGTCTAATCCTCCATGATAAAAGGCAATCCGCCGGTTTGGTATTTGTTCCTGCAGGAGCGCAGCCATTCTTGATGTTTCCTTGCGGCTGGAGAAATAGATTAACGTCGGTATGTGGTATTGTTCCATTAAACGGATTAATCGTTCTTCCTTTTCTCGGATCGTGTCTACTTGCTCCACTACCAACGCAATATTGGGTTTATCCATAGGATACACAAATTTCCGTAATTTTTCCAGAGCCAATGCCTCGATAATATCATCTTGAACTTCCGGTGTTGCCGTAGCAGTCAAAGCTAGTAATGGCGGAGAGTCAAGCAGTTGGTGAATTTGTTTCAGCCTTAAGTAATCTGGCCGGAATTCATGCCCCCATTGTGAAATACAGTGCGCTTCATCAATAACAAACAAGCTGATAGTTAGTTGCTGAAGGCGTCTGATCATTCGTTTGCTTTGCAGCATTTCCGGTGACATATAAATCAGCTTATAATGATGTAAATTTGCCAGGTGGCTGTCTCGTTCTCTTGGGGTTAACATACTATTTAAGGCTACTACCCGTTTAATACCTTGTGATTTCAGTTGCTTCACTTGATCAGTCATCAGCGATAGCAGCGGTGAAATCACTACAACTGCCCCTGGCAGCATCATAGCCGGCAGCTGATAACAAATAGATTTACCTGTACCTGTGGGCAATACGGCAAACACATGTTGCTTAGACAGCACGGATTCGATAATCTCTTTTTGACCTTGTCGGAAACGGCTAAAGCCAAAATATTGCTTTAAATAGGCTTCCAAATTTATTTCTGACACTGCTCATTACCCCTTTATTCACATTCCATCCTAGATTATTCGCTTATTTTTCTAATGCCATTACCAGTTGAATTTGAAAGTAGCTGATTTCTTCCGGCAATCGTTCTTTAATATTTTTCAGCTTACGCGAGGTTAATTGCTGTAATACCTGCTTAATTTGCTGATACTGGATATCAGACACATAGGGCTGCCAATGGAAATTATTTGTTATGTAGGCAATTTCTATAATATGATCCATAACCGTGTTTATCTTTAATTTACGCATTGCTGCAATTTCAGCCATTGATAAGTTTTTGGACAACAGCCTTTGTGTCTGCTTAGCCGATTCACTTATCATTACAGATGGCTGCCGATGTGGGTATAGACTGGACAGTAGCGACATATTGTCTGTATCTAGAATATGCCGGCAGATATCATGAATTATATTAGTATAACTGACTGAAACATCAAGCAATGACAACTTGTACTTTTCTGCTATCTGATACGTGCTTAACCCTACCCTTTCCCTTGTGGTAAGATGATCAACAAACAACCCTGCCATATCAGCAGGGTATTTGTTTAACAGCTGATACAACTCACGATAAAGAGTTTTTAGCAAAATAGTACTAGCTTGCTGGCGGTAGTGATACCATACCTGTTTAACATACTGCTGTGTTGCTGCATCTTCAATAATCGGAATAAAATGTGTTTGCTTTTGGTGCATATAAGTCAGCGTCTGCACAAACAGCAACAAATGGTTTGCAAACTGTTGACCGCTCTGATGAAACCTTGTACCATCAAAACAAATAATCGCTTGAAATTCACCTTCTAATTTTTGTAAATATGACTCACCTTTCTGCAGCAATATGGCTGTCTGATCCTGGTGTAATTGGATGTATCCTTGTTCTGCCAGCGATTGAATCACCAGGTCATAATCTTCTCTTCTTAATGATTTATCAATCCCATAATAACCAGTTAACTCAAATAAATTACTGTCTTGAATGGTTTGGGTAGCCTTTTTTGCTGTCAATAAATGATAAATATTATATACGGTCCGCTCTCCGCTTATTTTTTGTATACAATCTAACACAATATAAGTGAACATAGAAACACCTCAGGTAGCTGTTCATTCTATTCTATCAAACTACTTATTGTTTTGAATACTATTTTATTGTAACTTGAATCAAAGTTTGTTACGCTAGTCCCAGTTAGGTTTGAAAATCAGCAAAGGAAGTGGCTTCAGTGCCTTATTATACAAAAATCTGCAAAGAAACTTGTATTGCCTGTGGAGTGTGCGGTGCAACAGCTCCGAAACTGTTTGATTATGATGAGGAGGGTGTTGCTTACGGGAGAAGAGATAATAATAGCGGCACATTGGTAGTGCCGGAGCCATTAGAAGAAGACCTGTTAGATGCAGAAGAAGCCTGCCCCACACAATCCGTAATGGTAAGCTTCAAATAGAAAAAACAGTTGAAGTCACACTAGCGAGTTTCTTGCAAGTGCAAGATTAGACTTCAGCCTCATCTAACCTCCCAGCGATCGCTTCCATATAACCAACTGTTTTCTTTTATTTTAATCGCTATACCATTGTTTGATACGAAATACACGAGTAATCACCGGATAGAGGATTATCATAAAGACAACATTCCCAATTGCATGCCACGTATCAAAGGGGAGGCCTGCTACATAATAGCTAAGAAAATTCCCTCCCACTGTAAAGGTTCCAATTGAGAGAATAAATCCAAACAAATAGGCGGCAAAGCATGAAAAGATAGTTAGGTAAAGCTGTTGATGTCTAGCAGTCCATTTCCCCAGCAATCCTGCTAAGCAGCCAATCAATCCCCAAGCAATCATTTGCCAAATTGTCCAAATGCCCATCCCAAGGAATAAACTAGTAACATATGCAGTAATCAATGCGATACAAATCGCAGGCACAACCCCTAACAAAGCACCACTGATGATAATGATCGCTGTTACAGGCTGTACATTAGGTATAAAAAACTGAAACACCAGCCTGCCCACCACACACAAGGCAGCAATCAAAGAAATCAGGGTTAATTTGTACGTACTCAAGCGAATCACTCAAGAGACTGCAGGTTGATGGAAATTTTATCCTGCTCCCTTGCTTCATATTCCGCCATACCTACTGTCCCGTCCTCTCCATTGACTTGATACAACCAGTAGATATTGTTATCTACATCCTGCTGGTGCCCTTCAATACTAGTCAGAAAGCCATCATCGGTAACTTCCACTTGATCATAATTCTCTTCAATTACCGTTAAGAGATCGGTACCTTCTTCTACTGTATACTCCTCATCACCAATAACCGTATCTGTTGTCTGATCGGTAATGGTCAAGGAGATCGTCACTTCCTCTACAGCCTCATTTGCGGAGTCTGAATTCTCCGATTGATTCGTTGTATCTGGGTTACCACATGCCGCTAAACCTAATAATAAAACAGTAATGACCGATAATCGTTTTAACCAATCCATGTACTTCTCCTCAATTCTTTTTGAAAAATAGTTGAGGATTCAAGCAATGTACAAGTATGTATCATAGTGCAAATACTTCTTTACATGCTCAACCCTCGAAGCATGATACCATGTTTAATGGCAGGTCTCCTGACTAGATGTGTCTCTTGCAAAGAATCCCTTCCCATACCATTTTACTAGTACAGTGGCTCTCATTCTTGCCTTTCTACACATATACAGTTGCGAGGACAGTTCTGGATTCTCACCAGATTCCCTATTAATGCTGCGCACACCATTAAACATATACTTATTTAATCATGATTAATTTCAAATTTGTAGCCGACACCCCATACCGTCACGATCATCTTGGCTGCTTCGCTCGAAACCTTATTCAGTTTCTCTCTTAAGCGCTTCACATGTGTATCCACCGTTCTTAAATCACCAAAGAATTCATATTTCCATACTTCTTTTAATAAGGCTTCTCGCTCAAATACCTTGTCTGGTGATTTTGCCAAGAACAATAATAACTCATATTCTTTTGGAGTCAAACTGACCTCATTATTATCTGCCAGTACACGGTGGGCATCATTATCAATGACAAGATGAGGAAATTCAATAATATCTTTAGACTCATGGGATGTATTAACATTTTTAGAAGTGGAAGCTCTTCTTAACAAAGCCTTGACTCTCAGCACCACTTCTCGAGGACTGAAGGGCTTCACGATATAATCATCAGCTCCTGCTTCAAAGCCGTGAATTCGGTTCAATTCTTCTCCCTTGGCAGTCAGCATAATAACAGGGGTACTTCTTTTCGTGCGTAGCTCCTTACATACTTCCAAACCGTCCCTACCTGGCATCATAACATCAAGTAAAATGATCTCATAATCCCCTGTCAATGCCATCTTCAAACCTTCTTCCCCATCACCGGCTTCCTCTATCGTATAACCTTCTCTCTCTAGATACATCTTTAGTAATCGACGAATACGTTCCTCATCATCCACCACTAAAATCTTATGTTGTTCGTTTGTTTCCATGTTTCAGTTACCCTCCTTCCCTCTCCTAGTATATAATTAAAAAGCACAAGAGACAAAAAATATATCCCTTGTACCTTTATCTTTTTTGGCTGCCTGCTTATTGTGCGTAAGAATGCAATCCTGCAAATACCAAATTGACCACAATAAGGTTAAACATAATAATTGCAAAACCTATAACAGCAAGCCATGCCGAACGCTCTCCATGCCAGCCGCGTGTTAAACGCAAATGCAGGAAGATCGCATAAAAGAACCAGGTGATTAAGGCCCATACTTCTTTCGGGTCCCAGCCCCAATAACGCTGCCATGCCTCTTGTGCCCAAATCGAGGCAAAGATCAGCCCGCCTAGCGTAAAGACCGGAAAACCAATAGCGATCGAACGATAACAAATCTCATCCAATAATTCTGGGTTTGTTCGGCGCAAGCTTGGTTGAATTAATGCGGCGACTCTTTTTCTAGCGAACAGTCTTATTAGCAGATAAAGAATTAAACCGACAGCTAAAGACCATACTAACGTATTAAGCTTTTTCGCTGCATCTTCACCATGCAGCCAATCTGGTGCTGGAAGCAAGGCATCCATGCGACCATCTGTCACTAATTCTGCATCACTCTTCCCAAATATAGCTGGCAGATGATAGATTAAGGACGCTTGGGTTTCTTCTCTATCTTCTGTTGCTTCTACTGTGTAAACAAACTCTGCCTCATAGCCTGTCAATGAAAAGGTAGTTGTCACCACAATAAAAGCAATCGTTGAAATAATCGAATACATCACAATTTCCAGCCATTTAGTGCGGTAGGTTGATTTCTGCTGATCAATCTGCCGAATCAAATAAATGACTCCAGCGACAAAACTAATGGCCAAAATGGCTTCACCTAAGGCTACTGTTGTCACATGTATCCACAGCCAATGACTTTGTAACGATGGAACTAGTGGTGTAATTTCTCTAGGAAAGACACTGGCATACCCAATAATGATTAATACTAATGGTAAGGTAAACAAAGGTAATAAAGCTACTTTATAAATGGCATACAAAATAATTAATGCCAACACTAACATCATACTAAAAAACGTAACAAACTCAAACATATTACTTACAGGTGCATGACCAGCCGCTATCCACCTGGTAATAAAGTAACCAAGCTGGGATAGAAAACCGACTGATGTCACCGTAATCGCAAATTTATTTACAAAGGTAAACTGTTTTTCCTGACGTTTATCTCTTACGGTTGCCGCAAAGAAGATCACCGCAACCAGATAAAGGATAAATGCAGTATACAGCAACGTACCACTAAGACTTAAATAATCCATATTCCCACCCCTTTCATTACCATACATGGTAATGAATCAATATCATTCATTTTTATTCTCTTGATCTACAATTTCTGTAAATGGTGTACCTTCCGTTATTTTCTCATATTCAGACTTCATTCCAAACCAGTTTTTGTTGGTGTGACAGGCAATATATATACGATCTGCAGTTGGGTGTATCCATACCCGGCGATGCTGCCAATACATTCCCTGAATAAGTCCTATCATAAAGATAAAAGCACCAAGTCCCAGGAATGGCAAGGTTAGATCCTTCCTAACGGTAAGACCACTTACGTTTCGAACATCAAAATCAGTTAAACTGAGTTTATATTGGTTTTCACCGGCTGCCAAATTTTGACCGATTGCCAGAAAGCTTACTTCAGCTTCTTCTGTATCAGGGCCATAGACAAAGAACACAAATCCTGGATTTCTTGGGTAATTGGTCGTTGTCCTCGGTCTCCCATCACTAAGTTCATAATCTGGAAAATAATCATTCAACTCAATGCGATAACCATTATCAAATTCATAAACACGTTCTGGATCAACTAAATCAACAGTAAATTCCAAAATTGCTTCTTCATCGGCATCTTCTGTTTCATGCAACTTAAAGGACATGCTCTGAAACTCATTGAGCTGATAACTATCCTGATAGATATGGAAATGATCAAACTTAATCGGCTGGTTGACAATAATTTCACCACGTTTTATTTCTTCTAACTCCGGCTCAGAGATTACTTCCTTATCAGAAGTATCTTGATAGATAGCCGCCTTCGTTTCATAGTGTCTTGGCACAATGGCACCATTATTCTCTAGTGCCGTTTCAAAAATCTCATCTTCCTCCCTGTCCCCATACACTTCAAAAATAAATTGCTGATTCTCTATGTAATATTCTTGATTTGTACCAGGAATAACTTCTGTTTCCCCTTCACGCACCCACATTGATTCATCGACATACATGGAAGGTATAAAACGCAGCAAAGTTGCAGCTAAGAAAATAATAAGTCCTAAGTGATTCACATATGGCCCCCATCTGGAGAACCTATTCTTCTCAGCCAAGTAGTGACCATCTTTCTCTGTTATTTTATAACGGCGCTGTTTCAGATGTTGCAGCAACTGCTGCTTGTCCTCCTCCGTGTAATCACTGTATTCCCCGTATAACTTCTGCCCTTTAAGGAACTTCGGATGTCGTTTAATCGCTTGATGTTTTAAAGCTCGATACAAAGGCACGCCTCGATCAATACTTACGATAAAAATAGAAATACCGATTAAAGCGATTAAGATCATATACCACAAGGAACCATATAGATTATGAAAACCCAGCTGATAATAAATTTGCCCAGGTATCCCATATTGATCTCGATAGTGCTCACTTGGATCAACAGTTTGGGGTATATACGTTTCTTGCGGGTAAATGGTCCCAATCGCTGAAGCAATTAAGGCAAGCGCAATTAAAGTCACCCCTACTTTAATCGATGAAAAGAAGTTCCATGTCTTATCAATGATGGAACGATTTCTCGTCTTAGATCGTATGGCTGTTCCATCATACCGCATGTTTAATAATGTCTTCTGTGTATCCTGATTCAACGGCTTTCCGCATTTTTCGCAAATTGTCGTTCCTTCTTTATTGTGATGGCCGCATGTATCACATATAATTGTGTTCATTCTATACCCCTCACGATCCCTCTGGTACTATTTGGTCCAAGTAGCCTTCCAAACGCTCTAATGATAATTCACCTAAAACACGTTCTTCTACCTTGCCATGCTCATCAATAAAATAAGTAGTAGGTAATGGCCGAATTCCGTATGCATCCAATACTTGACTGTTTTTATCATGCAAAATCGGGAAGGTTAATGCATGCTTATTTACAAAATTATTAATAACCAGTTCGGTTGCATCCACACTGACAGCAATTATCTCCACACCTTTTTCTTGATAAACAGGATATAATTGTTCCATATAAGGCATTTCACGCTCACAAGGCTCACAATAGGTAGCCCAGAAATTAAGCATAACCCCTTTTCCCTCATAATCAGACAGCTGTAAATCACCCAAGTCTTCTACTGTTGCAACTTGCTTTAAGGCAAAATCCGGGGCTTTATCTCCTACATCTACTGTGGCTCCGTCATCTGCTGTCAAGTTAGAGAAGACAGCAAAGGCTAGTGCGCCAAATAATACAACTAAAATCGCCGAACGAAAAATAATCCGGTTGCGTTTTTTATTCTTCTTGTTAGCTTTTGCCTGCTCTAGTTTACTCATAACAAGTCACTCCCTTACCACATTGTATCATTTCATGATGGAGATAATTGTGACAGTTCTTCAACAATTATTTGGCTAACTTTTTTAATTCCGCTACTTCCTGAGGCGTTAGTTCTCGGTAATCTCCAGGTGTCAGTCCTTCTGTCGTTAAAAAACCGAACCGTTCACGTCTTAACTTTTGAACAGGGGTGCCAATAGCTTCAAACATTCTGCGAATCTGGCGATTTTTTCCTTGATGAAGTACGATTTTAATCAAAGCCGTCTGTTTCTTTGGATCAATTGACATTATCTTTACGTGTTTTGCCTTTAGCAGATCTCCATCCGATCGAATCCCCTTCTTAAACAGCTGAAGCTTCTCCTTTGGAGGAATTCCCTTCGTCTTAACCACATATTCTTTATTGATTTGATGGCTCGGATGTAACAACAAGTTAGTGAATTCGCCATCATTTGTCATAATCAGTAAACCAGATGTATCATAGTCCAGTCTGCCTACTGGATACAATCGCTCACTATACCCTTCAAAAAAATCAGTAACCGTTTTACGTTTTTTATCATCAAAGGCACTGGTGATAACACCTCGAGGTTTATACAGGAGAAAATAACGCAGTTTTTCCTTTTCGATCGGGATTCCTTCTACTTTGACCTCATCCTTATCTGAAACTTTTATTCCTAACTCTGTTACTACTTCTCCATTAACTTCTACTCGTCCTTGTTCAATCAGCTTCTCTGCCTTGCGTCGAGAGGCTATTCCACTATGGGCGATCACTTTTTGCAGTCGTTCCATTATTATTCCACGCTTCCTTTATATAAAATTCTGATCACAAAACGAAAAGAGTAGCGCTGTCTGAAGGCGCTACTACGAAAATAACCAAGTAACAATGATTACCGACACTATTATACCAATAAAATCTGCAATCAGTCCAATTTTTAATGCGTTCCCCATTTTTTTAATACCGACTGCTCCAAAGTAGACCGTTAAAATATAGAGGGTTGTATCTGTACTGCCCTGCATAGTGGACGCCAGTCTGCCCAAAAAAGAATCTGGTCCATATACTTGAATGATATCAGCCGTCACTCCCAAGGCCGCCGTACCAGATATAGGCCGAAGTATTGCTAATGGTGCAAGCTCAGCGGGTATCCCTAGTAGGTCCAATAATGGCTGTAAAAGCTGTACTAATGCGTCCAATGCCCCTGAACTCCTCAATATTGCAATAGCAACCAGCATGCCTAATAAAAAAGGGAGCAAAGAGACAGCCATCTGCAATCCTTCTTTGCCCCCTTCTACAAATACTTCATAGGCTGGTACACGTTTAATTAGTGCAGTGATTAGTATAAGCATAATTAGGAGCGGAACCAGCCAAATGCTAATAATCGTAAGACTTTCAACCACTTATATCAACCCCTTCCTACTCTCGGCGCTTTCTCCACAGCCTGTCAATTATAATAGCAGCAACAGTTGTAATCACAGAAGCGATAATCGTGCTGGAAACAATTTCTGTTGGAGCTTGCGATCCATATTCCATTCGGATAGCGATTACCGTAGTAGGTACTAGTGTAATACTAGTAGTATTAATCACAAGAAAGGTAATCATCGATGAGCTAGCTGTATCTGATTTGCTCAACTTCTTCATCTCTTCCATCGCCTTGATTCCCATCGGCGTTGCTGCATTACCTAAACCGAATAAATTAGCAGAGATATTGGCCAGAATATATCCCATCGCCGGATGATCAGGCGGAATTTCAGGAAACAATCGTCTCACAACAGGCCTGGCCAATTTGGCGAAGCCTGACAACAAGCCTGCCTTTTCTGCAATACGTAATATTCCCAGCCAGAAGATGAGCACACTGGAAAGTCCAATGATCAAAGTCACAGCCTCCCCCGCACTAGCAAACAATTCCTGATTAACCTGATCCATCGTGCCATTAAACATGGCGTACACAATACCAATAATCGCCATCAGTGCCCAAATTATATTAATCATGGCGCTCACCAAACACCTTCTGCCAAAAGGTGGGCTCTTCCTGCTCGGATTTTTGATAAAAAGCCGTTGAGGCGATTGCCTGCTGATCTAGATAGAATACCCTCATTCCAAGCCGCTGAAAGGATTGCGGACTAGAACTAACAAGATTTTTATAAGAGATTTTATCCATTTCCGTTTCTGTCAGCGGATAATAAAGCGGTGTAGTGATGGTTGCTGATAGGAGTTGATCTGATTGTTTCAATGTGATTTCTTCCTTTTCTTGCAGCAGTTGAAGAGGATAATGATCAAATCCCCATTCAAATAATTGCATATGGTCTTGCCAATCATTCGGTGCATTTAATGTAACAGCAATTAAGGTTTGATTCTCTTTTTCTGCCGTTGAGATTAAGGTTCGGCCGGCAGCCTTTGTGTAGCCTGTCTTCCCGCCGGTACTTTGCCCATATAACTTGGTTAATAACTTATTCTTATTAATCCAGGCATAGTCTCTTGCTTTCGGTTGATAAGAAGATGTGGCAGAAATGGTTTGAAAAGTTTCATTTTCAACTGCATATTTCATTAATAATGCCATATCATAAGCTGTGGAATAATGGGTATCTGAATCAAGTCCGTGCGGGTTATCAAAATGGGTATTGGTCATGCCTAACCATGCTGCCTTTTCATTCATTAAATAGGTGAACCCCTGCTCACTGCCAGCTATATGTTCACTTATGGCGATCGCAGCGTCATTTCCTGATCTTAACATCAAGCCGTAAAGGAGCTCTTCTAAGGTAAACTTGTCCTTTTTCTCTAAGTAAATAGAGGACCCTTCTGCCTTGATAGCATGATCAGAAATGTTTACAGAATCGTTAAGATTGCCTTGTTCTATAGCAATAATTGCCGTCATCACCTTTGTAATACTGGCTATTAATGCCGGATCATCTGCTCCCTTTTGATAGAGTACCCTGCCTGAGGTTTGATCCATCAAAACGGCATGTTCTGCAGATACGGAAACCGTTGCCTTTACCGATAGGGGATCCAACAAAAAAAGAATCGTTAACAGCATGACGAGTTTACACTTAATTTTCACTTGTAAAAATGCTCTAAAGGGCTGAATTACCCATTTGCCCATCATTTGTAGCCGACAAGGTCTCATTATATCACTCCACTCACTTCACAAAGAGGTTTGTACCATTGTATGCAGAGCTGGACAAGATATGTCTACTCTGGCTGTAATGACTTTTTCATCTCTTTAGTGAGTTGGGCAGAAACATCAATTTTATACGAAAACGTTGATTTAGTGTTGCTCTTGGTTTATTTGCACAGATTTGTTGGGAACAAGCTCTCAAACAGAGGAGTGTATTTCTGGAGTGGCTGTCAATAGCCTTCTCTTTATTTTTAAAAATGGAGGCTTATCACTATAAACTCTATTTCATATCTTGAAAAACTGCATATCATCTATAGAAATAAGTATTTGTAGTTGCTTGAATCGACTTTTTGACAAAGAAAGCAGCAAATTGTTTTCACGTATGGCAGGTATCGTGAGCGTGGTAACCACTGCGGCTGACCGTTTCGCTTTTCGACTACAGGACGTACTAGTGCAGACGTGGCGATTGTCGTCGTGATGTTAGTCTGCCGAGGGCATGCTCTTCAGCTAACTTTTGCCAAGAAGATCACCTGACTAAAGTGGTTTTCTTTTTTAGTTAGCTGAGGCCGTCTCCATGGCAAGCGAAGGACTTGGCTGAAGCGAATCTTCACACCTTTATTCAGTCAAATAAGGACAAGGCAAAGGCAATAAGGGGGAACTGATTACGCAAATAATAAGGGTAATTTGTTTCTCACGATAGCACTTTTTGTTTTGTCCAAGCCTCATTGGTCCTACGATTCTATATCTTTTAATCGGTCAAAAAATAGATCAGCTTCTTGTTCTACATCCAGTTCATGAATATCCTCAGGTAAAGGAGGTAAGTCTTCCAGTGAACTTAAGCCGAAATAGGTTAAAAATTCTAAGGTAGTACCAAACAAAATCGGACGGCCGATGCCTTCTTTTCTGCCCACTTCTTCAATCAACGCACGCGAAATCAGTGTTTGAAGCGGGCGCTCACTCTTCACTCCTCTTATTTCTTCAATCTCTGTCCGAGTGATCGGCTGAAGGTATGCAATAATAGCAAGTGTTTCTAAGGCTGCTTGCGATAGCTTGGTATGCACTTTTGTCTCTTTAAACTTAGCATAATACTCACTATGTTCTGGCTTTGTTGTCAGGAACAACATATGTTGTGATTCCATTAACATAATTCCTCTTACAGCATGTTCATACTCAAACTTCATTTCTGTTAAGAGGTGATCGACTATATCTTTATCTAAATCAAGCACTTTTCGCAATTCACTCTTTCGAATTCCTTCATCACCAGCAGCAAATATCAAGCCTTCTATCACTGCCTTCATATCATTCATGTCCAATTCGATTACCTCCATGTCTTCTGGTTCTACTCTTGTTGATAAGGATAAATAATTAAATCATCTAAATTGTTTTCCTGTTTACAGCTGACTTTCTTCTGTTTCATTAATTCTAGAATCGCTATAAAGGTCACCACCACATAGGTTCGGGTCTTTGTAGGGAACAACTCAGTAAACAAAAGAGGCTGCTTCACTCGGATGACTGTTTCCATGATTTCATCCATCCGTTGTTCAATTGGTATCTCTTGTCTTTGTACAGATGTTTCCATTGGCTGCTGCCATTTGCGCCTTTCTAATATTTTTCCAATCGCTTCCAGCATATCATACATATTTGCTCCACCTTCAGGTAAAGCTGGCTGGTCAGTAGACTGGAAGCTAAGCGGAGGCCTTGTATGGACCTGACTCTGCTCTGCCTCACGTTCTTTTAAATGAATGGCTGCTTCCTTATATTTACGATACTCAATTAATCGTCTCATCAACTCTTCTCGAGGATCTTCTTCATATTCTTCTTCTAATTCCAGTGACGGAGCTGGTAATAATAATTTGCTTTTAATTTCTAATAAAGCTGCTGCCATGACTAAATATTCACTAGCAATATTCAGTTCCAATTCCTGCATCGTATGAATATAGGTTAAGTATTGAGCGGTAATCTCTGATACCGGAATATCATAAATATCAATTTCGTATTTATTAATGAGATGCAGCAATAAATCTAACGGCCCTTCAAAGCTGTCTAATTTGACTTGATAATGAATGGACATGACATACCTCCAAGTGTAAGTTTATCTTACTAGAAATGCTGCTGAAACCAGGCGCCGAAAAGTAACTATGTTTTTAAGATCGGCGCATAACCTGCTGCTAAACTTTTCGTTTCTTTTTTTAATCAGGGCATTCACCCATACAAGATTTAAGTCTTTGCATACCTTACATATGAACAAACAAAATTCAGATTATTTAGGAGGTTACCTTATGTCACACGCATATAGCGGCGGGTTCGCTCTTATTGTTGTATTATTTATTCTTTTGATTATTGTTGGAGCAGCTTGGTGTTAAGCTGTCACAACTGCACCGTTCTTTTGACAAACAAGAACCTTTGCCAAGGCAAAGGTTCTTGTTTGTTACTTATTCTTCAGCTTCTTCCTGACATTTCTCAAAAAATTTACCTGTCAAGTCGTTCCCCACCACTTGATAACGATCGGCATAAAGTTTTTTCACTTCTTGTACCATCTTTTTTCCGATACCTTGGCTTCGATGTGACGGTGTAACGGTTAGATGCTGAATAATAGCTCTTCCATTGCCTTGATCCAGACAAACACCGATAGCACCTAGGACATCATCAGCTTCTTTCCAAAGAAACAACTGCCAATTATCATTCACTTCATATTCATGGATTGTATCTTGCAGCCGTTTAACCTCTTTTTCCTCTGGCATAAAAGAAAGTAAACCCATTGCAATCTTTTCCGTTCGCTTTTTGAAACGAATTAACATATTGAATCCCTCATTATTTATAACACTACATTTATATTTATCAGTACCCATCGACCGTTTCCACCATAACATGTTTCAAAAAGATTAATACATCTTGTTAAGGTGTAACAGACAGCAGTCCCTGATAAGTTTGACTAAAACACAGCAGGAAACACCCAACAGATAGAAGTCTCCCTTTATGCTATGTTATTATCTTAAAAGTCGTTACTATTATAACCAATTGTTAGGGTGACAATACTATACCGAACCAATAGTAACTTCCCCACACTAAACCCACTAATAAGAGAATAATAAAAAGTAGTATATTTTTTTTACGCATGTAAAATAGCTTCCTTACATTTCATGGAATTATAGTTCTTCTCTTGCTAATAACCAATAATGGTATCTATCACCTAACAATAGTATATTGTTTTATAGTTGTCAATACCAATCTTATACTTCTGATACACGTACGGATTTCATGGCATCCCCTTGACGAATGCGTAATACTGTATCCATTCCTTCTAACACTTGACCAAACACAGTATGAACACCGTCTAAATGTGGTTGTGGCTCATGAACGATAAAGAATTGACTTCCGCCAGTATCTTTGCCGGCATGTGCCATCGATAGTGAACCGGCAACATGTTTATGCGGATTTCCTTCTGTTTCACATTTAATAGTATAGCCTGGGCCACCCATTCCGGTACCAGTTGGATCTCCTCCTTGTGCTACAAAACCAGGGATAACGCGATGGAATATAACTCCATCATAAAATTGATCATTGGCTAATTTTTCAAAATTAGCTACCGTATTTGGAGCTGCTTCCTCATATAATTCAATAACAATCTTTTCACCATTTTCAAATTCAATTACTGCTTGTTTCATTACCTATTTCCCCCTATTCATATGATAAATCATTAACAATCATATCTTCGTATGATTCTCGTTTAATCACCAGTTTATCTTGACCATCTTCAACAAAAACGACGGCGGCTTTTGGAAAACGATTGTAGTGATTGGACATGGAATAGCCATAAGCACCTGTAGAAAATACAACCAATACATCATCAGCTTGCACTTTGGGCAATTCTATATCCCATATTAACATGTCTCCTGATTCACAGCATTTTCCTGCAATAGAAACTAATTCTTGCTCTGCATTATCCATTTTATTAGCAATCACTGCCTCATATTTTGCCTGATAGAGCGCTGGCCTTAAATTATCTGTCATTCCTCCGTCAACTGCGACATACTTTCGTACATTAGGAATTTCTTTGACAGATCCTATTGAATACAAAGTTACCGCCGTATCACCAACAATCGAACGGCCTGGCTCAATCCAAATTTCAGGAAGTTCTAACTGATAGACATCTGCTTGCTCATTGACCTTCGTCACTAAAGCCTGCACATACTCTTCTAAAGGTAATGGGGCATCTTCTTTCGTATAATAAATACCAAATCCGCCTCCAAGATTAATCACCTCTGCTGTGAAATCAAAGCGCTGGTTCCACTCAGACAAGGTTTGGAATAATCGCTCAATTGCCATCCTAAAACCATCTGTTTCGAAAATTTGAGAACCAATGTGGCAGTGCAATCCTTTTAGATGAATGGCTTTGCTTTCCATTAACTTCCGCATGGCTTCCTCTGCTTGGCCATTGGTCAGGTCAAAACCGAACTTCGAATCTTCATTTCCTGTAAGAATGTAATCATGGGTATGGGCCTCAATACCTGGTGTCACCCTAATCAAGACATCCATTGTCTTCTGCTGATCAGCTAACACTTGCTCTAATAAGTCGATTTCATAGAAGTTGTCTACCACGATACATCCGATATTATGTGTTACTGCCATCTCAATTTCTTGATAGCTCTTATTATTGCCATGCATATGTATTTTTTCTACAGGAAATTCTGCCTGTAACGCGGTATATAATTCCCCTTGTGAGACTACATCAAGACTTAAATTCTCTTGTTTCGCCACTTGCACCATCGCAATGGAGGAAAATGCCTTGCTCGCATACGCCACTTGTGCCCGTACACCTGACTTTTCAAAGCTTTCAACAAAAGCCCGGGCATTTTTACGTATTTTGTTGACGTCATAAACAAATAACGGTGTACCATATTTATTGGCCAGTTCCATACTATCCAATCCAGCGATCATTAAATGCCCTTTATCGTTTACTTTATAATGTTGCTGCATATTCATACCCCTTCTCGTACTCTATACTGATATTGAAAATCCCTTACTTCTATCTTTGGTTCTATCCAAGAAAGGAAGACAAGGGATGATCTAATCCTGATTCTACACAAACTCCCAAAGCATAGAATAAATTTATCACAGGCTTCGACTCAGTTCAAGTTTTACTTACAGCGCGTGTTCAAAAAGTTCGATAAAAAGGACCAAGAAGTTTCAGGCGGTGCAGCCTTTGAGCAAATGGGCTTACACGTAGAAAAAGTGATTTTCTTTTTCAAGGAGACGATCTTGCACACAGAAAAAGCGATCTTCTTTTTCAAGGAACGGATCGTATGCTTTTAATACGTGAGTAGCGGACTTGCACAGGATGTGTTGACTTCTGCGTTACCCACACGAAGTGGGTGATCTTAGTAGAAGTACCCCTACCGCCAACTCTGACATTCGATGCGTCATTTTTATCGTGTTTTTTGAACACCTTCTTACTAAAGTTATGATTGTTTTTGGTTATTCGTCGGCTTAACTATACTTGGTCTAGTTTTAGATAAAGGCATGGCCAGACGGAACATAATCTGCCACAGAGCCTTGTCATTAAAAGGTATAAACGGCCACAAATAAGGTGTTTGTAATGATCTTGTCGAGGCAAGAAACAGTATAAATAAGGTGGTTCCAATCAGAAATCCTGCTGTATGGAAAGCGAATGTAAGTAATATCAATATAATTCGAGCGATTTTATTGGCAACACTCAGTTCATAGCTTGGCGTTGCAAAAGAGCCAATTGCGCTAATGGAAACATATAAAATTACTTCCGAACTAAACAATCCCACTTCAATAGCAATTTCACCAATCAGAACTGCTGCGATCAAACCCATTGCTGTAGATAATGCCGTTGGGGTATGGATGGCAGCCATTCGCAGAAATTCAATACCAATGTCAGCTAGTAGTATTTGTACAACAATCGGAACATTTCCCACCTCATTCGGCCCGATAAATTGTAATGTATCTGGGAGCAATTCCGGCTCCTGCACAACTAATAACCAAAGCGGCAGCAAAAACAAGGAAGCAAAGATTCCCATAAAGCGAATCCAGCGTACAAAAGTCCCTACAGACGGAGATTCACGATATTCTTCGGCATGCTGTACATGGTGAAAAAAGGTGGTCGGTACGATAATCATACTTGGTGATGTATCAACCATAATCAGGACATGCCCCTCAAACAGATGGGCAGCGGCCACATCTGGTCGTTCGGTATAGCGCACCATTGGGTAAGGATTCATCCCTTGACTAACCAAGTATTCTTCAATCGTCTTATCGGCCATCGATAAGCCATCGATTTTTATCTGACCAAGCTCATTTTTGATTAAGTCTACCAGTCCCACATCAGCAACATCTTGCAGGTAACAGATACACACATCTGTCTTTGATCGTTCACCAACTTGTATCATCTGGTTGCGGAGCCTCTCATCACGTATCCGTCTTCTTGTTAGAGCCGTATTTTCAATAATATTTTCGGTATAGCCATCTCTTGATCCACGAACCACTTTCTCTGTATCTGGTTCTTCCGGTGTACGCCCTGGGTAATGTCTAGTATCAACAACAAAACATTCCTCTTCCCCATCGGCAAATATAATTGCTAAACCAGATAATAATTGATCGACTGCTTCATCCATGGTTTTCACTGACTTTACTTGCTCATGAACGATGCGATTGTTCAATTCTTGAAAAATATCGCTTTTGGCATTCTCGTCATCATTAATTGAGACTAGTTTTTTGATAATTTCAGTAAGGGCATCACCGTCAACTAAACCTGTTACAAAATAGAGCTGTACTTTCTTTTTTAAAATAATTAATTCGCGGAAATCAACATCAAAGGATAAGCCTATCCCCAAGCGATTGGTTAAATATTCCTTGTTTTTGATAATCGAATGATCAATTTTCTGCATATACAACTTCCTTTTTAAATAATTTCGACAAAAATAAGCCACTGAAAAAGAGATCCGACGATTTTTCCAATTACAATCGCCATTAACAGCCAGAGCAGCTCCTTATCGATTCCGAGCCGCTTCAACAAGATAGGAAATACATTCAATACTTCGGTCAACGCAGCAGCCAGCATACCGATAAATACACCGTGAAGCAGTCCCCAAAAGCTAACCAATATCAACGGCAGCTGGATCGTTACATCGGTAAAGGTGAAATACGTTCCCAGTAACGCCCCGGCAATTACGCTAAATTGATAAGAAGGCAAACTTCGATAGGATTTACTCAACTGAATCAGTCTGGGAATAATACCTAAAACGGTCAAAAAGGCAACAAACCCGGAACCAACTACTAAGCCTGATCCAAGCCCAATAAATACTTGCAAAAAGACTGTGATCGCTTCAGCTGTCATCATGTTTATTTAACGCATTCTCATGCTGTATGACATATTGATCAAGATCCTGTTGATAGTTAAATACTTCAATTTCTAATGGGCTGGGCTCTTCATTAAAACGTTTCTTAAACAAATGATTAAAAAATAAGATCATCCCTAGTCCTAATCCTATCGAGTATGGAATTTGTAACCACAGAGGTTTATTTACGCGTTCACCAGTTAATAAATAATAGATCCCTTGCTGCACTTCCTGCATACTGACATCATAGTGAAAGTTCATAATTGCCATCGCTGACCCGACACACATCAACAGCCAAATTAAGAAAATGATTGGAACTGATACCTTTTTTGCTTGCTTTGGTATTTCAACGATAACCTGATTGGTGCCTAACAGTTCAATCGACAGCAATGGATATGCCTGTACCATAACTTCTAATAGCTGAAAACCGTCAATTACCGATATATTCTTATCAGCCTCCGTAATTTGGTAAATAGGGACAGCTCCTAACTCATCTAAATATTCAATATTCCCTGTGATAAAGGCTATATCTTTTAATGTAATATATTGATTTTGTTTGGCAGTTATTTTCTTTTTGAGGCGAATATACACCTTATCTTCAGACATCTCATATCACCTCACCATTCCATGATTGAGTTTAGTATGGTAAGAAAAAAGAGAATTCATGCATGTAAGATAAGCGCGCAGTCCATCATTAGGGTCGTCACTTATTGATCACCTAAATGCTTTAGTCACCCTCTTTATTTAGTTTATTCCCTTGCATAAAATACTAACTTTTTGAACAAATTACGGATATTCCCTACAATGAGGTGTTCTGTTTGATGTACAATCGTAAACTTCGTAAAAACAAGAATCATAGGAATTCCATTAAAGATTCCAAAATCGGTGCACAACAAAATATTGGCACCTCTATCGAAGAAAATATAAACACTATACACAAAAAAACCGGTAACAGCTCAGATATTATTAACCGAACCATATCGATCGGTCATGATGCTAAAATGAACCTTTTTATTATCTATGTCAGTGGTCTGGTGGATCATCTAACTATTAATCAATTTTTAGCAGAATTAATGGAGATAGACACACAAGAAAAACTTCATGCCAAAGACCCCTTTACATTCTTTTCTGAAGAGGTAGTAACGATCGGCAGTGTAAAAGCCGTTAAAGGCTGGGATTCATTATTTCAATCCTTGTTATCCGGTGACACCATCATTCTTGCTGAAGGAAAAAACACAGCATTAGTTTGCAGTACGAAAGGCGGAGAAAAACGTGCTGTTGAAGAACCTGCTTCCGAATTATCTGTATTGACTGGGAGAATAAAAAAGCAGCTCTCGCCTATCGAGTGATCCGCCAAAAGACAAAGGTATCCACACAAATGAAAGACGACAAGCCGATGATTTCGATTAACATCCGAGCAGAAGGAGATCTTCGTACCGTAGGGGTGGCTTTGGATGTAACCAATTCACATATATTGCTAGATATTGAGAAGGCACTGGAACAAAAAATTAAAGGAGAGGTCGAGGCGGCGGTTCAAGAAGCCCAGAAAAACAAATGCGATGTATTTGGTTTTGGAGAAAAGCTGCATCAATCCGAACCCGATGTGTGGAAGTGGCTTAAACAAGAGTGGCACGATGTTTCCTTTCCAGAATTACACATCGACGTAAAGGCTTTTATTCGTCGCACAGGTACGAGAAATAATCCCTACCTTTTCGACATGGAAAAGAACGAAGAGTGAGAAGAGAAGATTTATTCATGGAAAAGGCGAAAATTAATGCATCCCAACTGTTTATCATTATGGTTTTATTCCAACTGAGCAATTCTTTACTGATTCCCCTCGCAATGGGAGCAGAACAGGATAGCTGGTTAGTGATCCTCCTTGCGATGATCATAAGCATTTTCTTATTTTTCGTCTATCATAGCCTTTACCATTATTATCCTCACTTATTGTTAACGGACTATATAGAGAAAGTCATCGGTAAGATCTTTGGACGAATACTGGCTTTTCTCTATATTCTTTTCTTTCTGTTTTCCGCTGCGAGAGTACTGCGAGAATCCGGAGAAATGTTATTGTCTTTTGCCTTTCCTGAAACTCCTTTGATCGTGTCAAGTACTTTGTTGATCCTTGTGGTTGTTTATGCTGTGTATAAAAGCATTGAGGTGATTACCAGGACAGGAGAACTTCTTTTTGTCATCATGTGTCTGCTGGCGCTCTCTTTATTTCTTCTCATTGCTATTTCAGGCTTAATTCATCTTTCCAATCTAAAACCGATACTTGAATCCCCATCTAAAGTGATCAAAACCGTTTTTACGGAAACATTGTATGTTCCTTTTGGTGAAATTGTCATATTTACGATGGTTTTCCCTTACTTGAATCAAGCCAAAAAGTAAAAAACAGGGCTTTTCGCCATCGTAACTACGGGGGTTATCCTTGCACTGACCATGATTCTAAATATCAGTGTTCTCGGCGTACGGCTTGTGGAACGTTCTCACTTTCCTTTGTTAACGACGATACAATCGATTGAAGTAGGAGATTTCTTGGAACGCCTGGATGTTATCTTTATCCTTATCTTGGTGATTGGCGGGTTCTTTAAGGTAAGTCTGTATACATACGGGGCTGTAATCGGAGCTGCAAGCTTGTTTGATATAAAAGAACCTTCCAAATTAGCCTATCCTTTTGGAATCGTTATTCTGCTTTTATCGATGATTATTGCAAGCAATTACTCAGAACATCTTTACGAAGGATTACATGTGTTCCCCCTCTATGCCCAGCTCCCGTTTCAGGTCATTATACCTGTCCTTTTGTTGATCATAGCTTTGTTCCAGCATAGAAAAAAACGGCAAGATAAAGAGGACAAAATGGATCGAAGGACGGATATTTACAAATCTCAGGGAGAGTGACAAAAAGTGAAAATTCTTGGTATTACTCTATTAATGTTCATTCTTTTAGCAAGTGTTTCTTTAGGAATAGATTTGTCTCAAGATTTTGAAGTACATGTATCTATCAAAAGAGCATTTAACCCTTTATATGTGATGGAACTGCCCGAATTAGTCATCCTGTTCCTGCTTATACTAATCTTATTTTCCTCCCCTGTATTTACTTTTTTTTAAAAAAGACAAGCGAAAAAAAATAAGGAGTGAACATTTTTCTTTATTGCAACATAGAACAGAGAAAACGGACGAAAGAACTTATATTAAATGAAGTTTATCGGGGACTAGTTGTCCGTTATCCCCGCTTAGGCTTATTTAAAAATTCTCCAAGTCTAAAAATATGGGGGACTTACGGACAATAGCACTAGGATATGCAATGTAACATCCTTTAAGAATATTATTTCCCAGAGGCTGCTTCATTCTCACTCAGTTTCAGCCTTGGCTCTTTCCAGAATAACATAGCAATAATGAAGCCAATTACAATAACAAGCGCACTAAAATAATATGGATAATTGATATCTATATCGAACAAACTGCCGCCTATAATTGGGCCAAACACATTAGCCAGTGAAGTAAAGAAGGAGTTCATCCCTCCCACAAAACCTTGATTATCACCAGCATGACGCGATAAGAATGTCGTTACTGCTGGCCGAATAAGGTCAAAGCCTACAAAAACAGTGAATGTGACAATCATAATAACCCAATATGAACTAACTAAAGTCATCGCGTATACCAAAATTGCGGACAACGCTAACGAAATACGGACGATATTAATTTCACCCATGGATTTCGTTAAAGGAGCAAACAATAGAATCTGGCATATGGTACCGACAATCGCTCCACCTGTGATTGCAATCGCTATATCGGATGGACTAAATGCAAATTTATGATCGACGTATAAACTAAAGAAGGACTCAAACGCAGCTAACCCAAACGAGGCTACAAAGATGACGCCAAATGCAATGAGAAACGCAGGTGCCAACATGCTTTTAGAACTCGTTTTCGCTTCATTAGCAGATTCATTTTCCTGATCCTGGTCTTGATTACTTGGCTCCTTCAATAAAAGAAGCGATGAAATAGCCACCAAAATACCGATAACTGCCGCTGTAAAGAACGGTACACGTGTCCCTATCTCAGCCAAGAAACCGCCAATACCCGGTCCAATAATAAAACCGGTATTAATAGCTGCTGACATATAGCCCAATGCCTTCGGACGAGTATCTACAGTTGTAATATCTGCAATAAATGCCGTTACTGCAGGCATAATAAACGCCCCACTAATTCCGCCTAAAATACGTGAGGCAAATAATACTTCAATCGTTTTCCCTAATCCAAATAATAGCTCGGAGAAACCAAAAATAAATAACCCAACAACAATTAATTTTTTACGTCCAAATTTATCAGCTGCTTTTCCCGCAAATGGGGAAACAATTAACTGCGTTAGCGCAAATGCTGCTGTTAAATAACCGACTACTGTACCACTTACATGTAACTCATTCATGATTGTTGGTAACACGGGAATGACCAAGCTTATCCCTAAAAAAACAACGAATATATTGACATATACAAGGGATAACATTATTCTTTTTTTCTGTCCGTTCATCTTTCTATCTCCTTATAATCGATAACTATTAGAGGTTGTTCAAAAAAACCAAGAAAAATAACACAGCGAATTTCTGCGTTGGCTTGAACTTTCGACGTATAGGATGTACTAGTATCGGTGTTGCAACACGATGTTGCGAACTTAACCGATGATGGTCCTTTTCACAGAATTTTTTGAACACGCACTATTATTTTCTATCAAAAAAACCCCTGCTAAGGGCTTTCTGAACTTCCATTTCTTCCGGTGCAGCCATCTGATAAGTCTTACTTCATTAGTTTCTTCACAACGAACTTTAGAAAAACCAAGAAGAGCATTTGGTCCTTTACCTTTTAGCCAAGATAGATGTCCGCTGCGGAAAGCGAAACGGTCAGCCGCAGCGATTGCCTTGCTCTCCATATCTTCTACGAAGGTTATTTCTGAAATAACTAATAATAGCTGGTATTGGATATACTTTCTTAAAATAAACAAAAAACAACGGGTTTTTGTCTTACAGATTGCCTAACCTCGCCCCACCTTTCACAATGGAGTCCTCATAATTTAAATCACGATAGCTTATAATAGCATGAAGTATAGTGTTAGTCTATAGTCAAAGCGATTTTTTATAAAAAAGAAAAAGTAAAATGATGACGTTCATCTTCTGAACGCACGAAAACCTGTTAGTAAGCAATTATTTCTGTTATTGATAAAAAGACTGTTGCACAAAATGAAGCTGTTGAAAAATGTATCATTGGAATTTTACAACAGCTTCTTCTTCTTGAAGTTGACTGAACCTGTTTACTATACTCACTTTTTATTTAAAATAAAGATAGCTCCTCCATATCCTAATATACACCAAATAAATAAGTTAATATAGTTTCCGGCAGTTGCCTCAAAGGTAGAGGCAGCAAGTGATGCTCGCATCACTTCTGCCATTGAATAAATGGGCAGTATTTCATGCAATGTTTGAAGCCACTCTGGAAGACGGTCCATCGGAAAATTTACCGGTGAAAACATTAGTGCGCCAAACACAATTACTTGAGAAAAGGCAAGAGACGTTGTCGGTGACAAGAGATAGGAAAAGCCATATCCAACACCAATGGAAGTTAATGCAATCATCAATAAAGCGGGAATTACCGTCCAAGAGATATCATAACCAGGACTAAACATAAGATGCGCTACAAAGGATGAAACCACAATCCCAGGGATCGTGATGATTAACCAGATAGTGGTATCTGCTCCAAGAATAAGTGCACGGTTCACAGGCCAAGTACGCATAAATTCCATATATCCTTCAGTTTTTGCGGTGCCAACCTGTTGCGGCAAAATAACTAATCCAGTGAAGATTAGAATAATGGTCGGGGCCCCTGTTGCTAGAAATAGAATAGTCGCTGTATCCGGAGATGGGATGAGATAGGTAAAACCAATAACAATTCCGATCGATATCAAGATTTGAATAAGGGTCATAAATACTAAAAAACCTGCGTTTCTTAGAAATTGCAGCTGAAAAACGTACTTGTAATGGCTTAATGGATTCATTCCTGCCCCACCTTTCTAGATGTGATTTCAATATAAGCATCTTCAATGGTAGCCGGAGATAGGGCATAGTCCATAATAAGACCATTATTCACTTGCCGCTTTGCCCAATCAATTGCGGCTGATACTTCTTGAGGATCCATTGCGAAAATGCAGCGAGATCCATTTTTATGGGAGGAAAGTGCCCAGTTGGGAATCTCCATATTTGACTCACTAGCTAAACTAAGCTCCATACGCATTTGGTTACTTACAGAGCTTTTTACTTCTGAGGGCGTCCCCTGTGTGAGAATTTTCCCCTTGTGAATGATCGCTAGTCGGTCAACTGCTTTTTCTGCTTCCAGCACATTATGTGTAACTAAAATAACCGACGTACCATCCTTGGTTAGACTACGTATTACTTGCCAAAGATATCGCCTGCGAACAGGATCAACATCATTTGTTGGTTCATCAAGTATCACTAGTTTGCCAGGGGCAATCACTGCCATGCAAAAAGCTGCTAATCTTCTGGCACCACCTGATAATTTTTCCCCTTCCTTATTTACCCATTCTCCCATATCCAATGCTTCAAACAGCATCTCCATTCGCTTTGGATCAAATTTTTTTCCCGCACGCATTTTTCCAATGAGTGAAACTGCCTGTTTAGGAGTAAGAAATCCCAGTGGTACTTGGGACTGCGGCTGTACAGAACAAAGAGAACGAGCACGAGCAGGCGATCGGCAAACCGATTCTCCTAACAGATGAATATCACCCTGATCAGGAGTAATTAACCCCAATATTTGGTTCACCAAAGTCGTTTTTCCAGCGCCATTTTGTCCGAGAAGTCCAAATATCTCTCCTTCGTTAATACGGAGGGAGAGATGATCATTAGCAATCATCTTATTTTTTCCTTTACCAGTGAACACTTTAGTTACACCATTTACTTCAAGAATCATTGTTTTGTCACCCCTTTTGCAATAAAAACACGTTCGATAAAATTAATCACATTTTTATCCATTGGATAAAAAGCAATACCTTCCTTTAAGTTTTGCAGAGCTTGCCACAAATCCCCTAATAATTCTTCATCACCGCCAAACATTTTTTCTGCTTGGCTTACCCAGATTTTCACAAGTCGCTCAGCTTTTTCTGAGTGTGGATCAAGATGAAGGTTATTTCTTATATCACTGATGGCCTTTAACCATTCCTTAATGTCTTCTTCGCTTGTCTGTTCAAAATTCACATCTAGAATCTTCTTCCTTTCCTCTTCATTTAGGTATTCTCTATATTGCTCTAAAGCTGCTTCGGGGTCTTGCTGGTACAGCTGAATAATACTGAAAATGATCGGCCAATTAATTTCCCCCTCAAATTCAATCGAGTATGATACGCCAACAAGAGCTTGTTCTAACATTTTTAGACGTCCCTGTTCCCGTTTAACCAACTCTAGCTGTTGCTTGATCGACTCCTGCCAGTTCGGCTTGGAATTTGCCAATATATCTTTAATTTGCTCCAGTGAGAAGCCCATATATTTTAATGCCAAAACGCGTTCTAACTGCATTACATCATCTTCGCTATATAAACGATGTCCCCCACTTGTTTTTGATGAAGGTTTAATCAAACCAATTTCATCATAATAGTCTAATGTTCTCACTGTTACCCCTGTGTTCTTTGACAGTTCCCCAATCGTATACATTTCTTCACTCCTTCTTCATTTTCTTTAGTATAAAACAACACGTTACGTGTGGTTCAATGGTTAAATGAGAAAAATTTAATTTCTTGCAGTAATTCCAATAAAGCGAAACTTCGTTCAGTGTTTTTTCTCCATCCCCCCACTTAACGCCAGTTGAACCAATCAGCCAGTTACACTGATAAAAAAGAATAATCATAGCCCATAAGGAAGGAATACGATTACTCTTGTTAAAAGATAGAGTGATTTCAATTTTAGTGATTTTTCTACTGATTGTTAAATATACGATCAAGAAATCCATTTCATTATGGAGAGCGGTGAACTATTTTTCTTCTCTCTGGAATAAAGCATCTATCTTGTCTTTATTAAAAATTGGATTCATCAATGATTTTTTTACGAGAATAATTTAACATTAATTTAAAATAATAATAGTGTGCGTAAAGTATTATTTATGACTGAAAATACTATCGATTGAAAAATTTGAAATCAATTCTAATGAAGGAGAAAGATATGTTTACTAAAAATAAAAATCCAGATATTAAACTTAAGTACCCAAACCGCTATGCCTACTCAAATCGTAATCTATGGTCAGGTTTTCTGTTCGGACTTGGTTTGGTAGCCTTTATCGATGAAACTGTTTTTCATCAACTATTACATTGGCATCATTTCTACGATAGATCAACGACTAGCATCGGTTTAATATCTGATGGAATTTTTCACGCCTTTAGTTGGCTGGCAACGGTTGGATCTTTATTTATGGTTGCTGACCTTAAGCGGAGAAACGCTTGGTGGTACATGAGATGGCAAGCAGGTGTACTCATTGGGGCGGGAGGGTTTAATTTATACGATGGTATTATTCAGCATAAACTAATGAGAATACATCAAATTCGCTACAATGTGGATATTTTGCCTTACGATTTGGTGTGGAACATAACTGCTGCTATTATACTAATCATAGATTTTAGCATCTTCATGCAGACACAAAATAAATTAAAGAGCGAGCGTTATGCACATGAATAATCATATGTCCCATAAGACTGAACATTCTATTCAGCACATAGTTGAATTACTCTTATCCATACCTTTTATACTGGTTCTTATTATATATTTAGTATCCGTGCTTATTTCAAGTTACCGTGGGAGATCATGGTCATTATATAGGTCTGTTTTTTGGATGATTGGAGTTTGCTGTTGTATTGTTGCTGTTGCTGGCCCTTTAGCAGACCTTGCTCACACAGACTTCACAGTACATATGGTTGCTCATCTTTTGCTTGGTATGTTAGGTCCACTTCTTATGGTTCTTGGAGCACCGATGACGCTCCTTTTACGTACTTTAAGTGTGCGACAAGCTCGGAAACTTACACGGATTTTGCGAAGTAAAGCTTTAGGTGTTATAAGTAACCCTATTATTACTTCTATTCTTAATGTTGGAGGATTATGGATTCTTTATACTACTAACTTATATGCTATGATGCATGAAAATATCTTTTTACATGTAGTGGTACACCTACATGTTTTCTTAGCTGGTTACTTTTTTACGGTATCGTTGATTTATATTGATCCAGTCCCCCATCGAACTAGCTATTTTTTCCGTGCCATTGTTTTAGGATTAGCTTTGGCTGGCCACGGCATCCTTTCCAAATACATTTATGCTTACCCGCCAAATGGTGTTCCCGAATCTCAAGCACGAAATGGCGGGATGTTAATGTACTATGGAGGTGACATGATTGATCTTGTATTGATTATTATCCTTTGCTTTCAATGGTTTAAAGCAACAAAACCTAGAGTTATCATTAGCCAGAGTTCCGCTTAATTCTATTTAGACGTTCTAAATTGTTATTCCGCTACCCTTGAAATGGCCATGTTTGATTCAATACTTTGCTTATTCTTTCACAAAGTATCTCATTAACTGTATTAATTGTTATATGATAGCCTTCTTCCTTTACTGTTATAATAAAACGGTAGAATGTAACAGTCAAAACAGAAATATTTGTCATCTATACTATGTACTGGAGGAATGTGCTTTGAAGATTGAATTGTCACGTGACAATAGCAATATGTCCCTTGTTGATCAAATTTTTTTTGGAATCTCGGAAAGGATTGATTCTAGTCTTTTACAAAGAGGAACAATACTACCTTCTGTACGAAAGTTAGCAGCAGATCTTGGGGTAAGTATCGTAACGGTTCATAAAGCTTATAAACGGCTGGCCAAAGAAGGATATATACATATTTATAAAGGAAAAGGAGCATTTATCAGCGATCGGCATAAGAACACCCTCTCCAAGTATGAGAAAAAAACTGAATTATCACCTTTCCATTGGCAGCAAACCATCGATGATTACATTCATCGTGCACAGCTCGTACAGTATTTGCAATTTTCAAATCCTATTCAATTTGCCACTTCTGTCATTTATCCGAAATTACTTCCTACCAGTTTATTGGCAGAAACGATGAAATCGCTTGTTGACAAAGACCCCTCGATCTTAGTCAGATATTGTGAAACACAAGGAGACCCAGAACTGAGAAATGAAATGAAAAAGTTTTTAAATAAGGTATATCAATTACAGATCCCTATAGAAAACATTATGATCACCAGCGGCGTACAGCAAGGAATTGATCTTGTGGCACGCAGCTTTATCGGTCCTGGAGATGTTGTTATCATGGAACAGCCATGTTTTACTGGGGCAATCGATGTCATGCGTAGCAGAGGCGCCACTATTCTTACCGCCCCTGTAAAACAAGATGGGATATGCCTCCAGACGATTGAAGAATTATGTGATCGCATAAAACCAAAAATCATCTATACAAACCCAACATTTCAAAACCCAACAGGGACAGTGATGAGTGAACAAAACAGACAGATATTGATCGAAATTGCTGAGAAGTATGACATTCTTATTATTGAGGATGACGCCGTAGGAGATCTGTATTTTAATAATACAACTCCGCCCAAGCCAATCAAATATTGGGATCGAAATGGACATGTTGTTTACTTGAAAGGATTCAGCAAGCCCCTTTCTCCCGGCTGTCGTATCGCAGCATTGGCAGCTTCGGGTATTGTATTTGAACGATTAGTTGCTGCAAAAGCTACAACTGATATTTGCAGTCCGCTGCTGACACAAAAAGCAGTACTTTCATTTTTACAATCCGATAAAATGTCCCCCCATCTAGAAAAGCTTCGTATCGCCTTAGAAGTAAGAAGGGACAGACTGCATACTTATTTTTCAACACATTTGGAACAGTTGATTACTTACCGTCAACCGATGGGAGGATTGAATTTTTGGATAGAACTTCCTTGCAAATATAATGCTGAACAATTACTTTATCAAGCGGTTGAACATAATATTCTATTTCTGCCAGGATCGGCCTGTTTTGCAAAGAATCCGCGTAGGAACTTTATACGTTTAAGCTTTTCATCTGTAAGTGATAAGGATCTGGATGAGGGGGCAGAAAGATTCGCTAATTTACTCAGAAACTCAATAAAATGAATCGAATTTTTAATCCATGTGTATATAGGGGACTTTTTCCATATAATCACACTTCCGTGATAGATAATCTATTCATTGATGACATCATTAATCATATGGAACTGTTATATAGAGAACTTTACTGTTATAGATTTTATTTATTATGATCACACCAAACAAAGTAAAGGAAGTGTGATTATTGAGAAAGAATCGATGTATTATCATTTTGGGTGCTTTCATTTTAATTGTTTTTCTTGTTGTCATGATGGTTATACAATCACCAGTAGCAAATAATGAAAAAAATGAAATGAAGGCACCACCAGGCATAAATGACATTTTGGCACCTTAACAGCTTGTTCCAGAAGCAAAACGTTTATTTTCTCATATATATTCCAAAAGAAAGCTTTACCGCAATTCTCGCTGATTTTTGACCAAGCTGTGAATAGGAAACTGCTTCGAGATTCTCAAACACAAAATCAAATATTGGATTAATACGACGTTTTTGCATAAAGCTGCATAAAAAGAAAGCGAAATGGCATAATATGATCGAACCTTAATAAAAAGGAGAGTTTTTATGTCACAACAACAGGTACAACAAGCACTGAATCAAATTGCACAAATTGCCCAACAATTGGAGCAGCTGGAGCAGCAAACTACTCAGCAATTACAGCAAGCACAGGAACAAATCGGGACGCAAGGGGATACACAGCAGCAACAACCTGCCCAAGGCGACCAAAACACAGCACAGCAATTACAGCAAATTCAGCAACTTGCTCAACAATGTCAACAACAGCTAAATCAATAATTTTAACGTATTTTCCTAAAAAAGGATGTTCGTAAATTATAACGGAGATGGCTTCGCTAGGATATAAAACAGGTGATTATTCTTATACAAGGAAAACACCTGTTTTATCTATGTTGATTAGCAGTATAATGGAATACCATGTCACATAGGGCACTAATTCAATTTCAGATCATGCGCATGTAAAACAGATGGACAAGCTGGAGGTCGCTTGTCCATCCGATATTAGGCAGACTAATCTGCGTCTTCCCCTTTACCTTCAGAATGGGTCTTGTGTGCTCCTGGGTATTTTCGTTCATTTCCTGCATGTAATTTTCGATTTTCATACGTGAAATTGCTTATTACGTGCTGTCCTTCTTCCCATTTATCACTCTTTTCAAGTGAAGCTTCTATAGCCGATCCGTAAGCCCCTTCTGGCAGCTCCTCTGAAATCAGCTCTTCCTTCTGCGATTGCACCGTTTGAAAATCTTCATATTCATCTTTTTTTGAATTTACTTTTCTATCCTGCATGTTTAACCCTACCCTTTACAAATTATTATTTAACTTTATTTCATGTTACTTTTCACATAAAATTAGTGTTTACGATTTACATACCGGCCATAATCTGGTACAGCGACACGGTCAAACTCACTCGCTAGTTTTTCCAGTCCATTGAAAAGCTCCTCATTATAGATTGGCTCTCCATGACCAGTCACTGCAACAGCAGGTTTTAAAGCTGCCAGTTTTTGAACAGACTCTTTGGCCGCCTCCCAATCTGTAGTGAAATATCGTGGCGGGCCATGTATTTCCTTGTCCTGTACCATCACTTTATACAAGGATTCTTGTTTTACTGTAACAAAAGCATCACCAGCAATCAGTGAACGATCCGCCTCTCTGAATAGAGATACATGTCCAGGTGCATGCCCTGGTGTGTGCAGCCACCGCCAGCCAAACATTCCTGGCAAACTTCCATCATCGGGAAGCGCCTTTATCCTGTTTCCTAAATCAACCGGTTCATTTGGAAACATCGAGGACATCTTGGCAATCAATCCTCCTTCTACACTTGGATCAGATTCTGGATAACTCATCTTTCCCGTCAGAAAAGGTAATTCTAAGCGGTGAGCATATACAGGTACTTCCCAATAATCAATTAATTCAACAATCGCTCCTACATGATCGAAATGACCATGTGTTAATATAATGGCTTTTGGACGGCTATTGGCACCGAACCGGTCTTCTGTAACCGTAATAATTTTATCGGCTGATTTAGGCATACCTGCATCAACTAAAACAAAATCCGTTTCTGGCTTTCCAACTAAGCAAATATTAACAATTTGGATGGTGTGACAGTATAAATCTGGTAAAACCTCGACACCTACACCACTATTTATGGATACGGCAGGAATATATTTATAATCGTCACCATATGAAATATGCTGATCCATTCTTTACCTCCTATATGTTATATCGATATATTGATATCTTTCCTTTTCATTGCATTTTTATACCTGATGATGACCATAGCCCATCAACAATACCCCTGCGAAATTCTCTGTTTACTTGCACTTGCTTCATGTACACAACGTTTTCATGATAATGTCTATTCATATTGCTTTTGAACACAAGCTTTAAATAAAAAATAATGTATAAATACCTTTTATTTTAGTCAACATATATGGAAAGATACTACTTAATTAGGAGGATTCTCATGGAAAATAACCAAAGACAAAGCGAACCAATGAAAAAGAACACGGTTCCCCCACAAATGAATCATGGTGGACATGAAATGTTTGATGTCCATGAAGTATTATCAGGAGCAATTAATACGATAAACACCTATACACTCCTAAGTGAACATATAAGGGATCCGGAGCTTCGCGATATTTTAGAACGTCAGAAGGCATTTATGCAAGATGAATATAATATTACGTTAGAATGTTTTAAATCTGGTCAAGATCCTTCCAAGCCTACTCAAAGTTATCAAATGAAACAAGATAACCAGTTTACTTACGGGTTGAAAACATCCCAACCAAAAAAGCCCATGCAGGCACCAGCAGAAATAAATGATGAGACAATTGCTCTTGGGATGTTAAGTGCCGTTAAATCAAGTGTACCGGCTAAGGCTAGAGCAGCACTAGAAGTTACAAATCCTGTTGTACGCAGAGTGCTTGCAGATTCACTTCCAAATTGTATTGAAATGGCATATGAAATTTCTCTGTACCAAAACAAACATGGATATTATCAAGTACCACAACTTACGACACAAGATATGATACAGATGCAGGATGGATATGCACTTACTCCCGTTCAGTCGCAAAATCCTCCATTACATTAAGGAATACGCCCGTTACTTTCCACTTAGACTCTTTTGAAATCTCACCGTCATAAAGCGGAGTATTACAAACGGTTGTACCAGAATAAAATGTTACTACATTTTAGAAAGGAAGTTCGTCGATATGATGAATGAAGATAAGAAGATAAATGGCAACAGTAAAAATGAACAATTAGAATATTTTCGGAGTGCAGACAGCGAGGATAAAGAGCTGACCACGAACCAAGGCCTTAAATTAACAGAGGATGAATTATCGTTAACAGCTGGGGAAAGAGGCCCCACCTTAATAGAAGATTTCCACTTCCGTGAAAAAATGACTCACTTTGATCACGAACGTATCCCAGAACGTGTTGTTCATGCACGTGGCTTTGCTGCTCATGGTGAATTCCAGGTATATGAATCGATGAAGAACTATACAAAAGCAAAATTCCTGCAAGATCCTCATGTAAAGACACCTGTCTTTGTTCGTTTTTCTACCGTTGTCGGTTCACGCGGTTCTATGGATACACCTAGAGATGTTAGAGGGTTTGCAACGAAATTCTATACAGAAGAGGGTAACTTCGATTTAGTGGCAAATAACTTTCCCGTCTTTTTTATTCAAGATGGTATGAAATTTCCAGATGTTGTCCATGCCATCAAACCTGAGCCGCATAATGAAATGCCTCAAGCAAGCGGTGCCCACGATACATTCTGGGATTGGGTTTCACAGAATCAAGAAAGTGCTCATATGGTTATGTGGCTTATGAGCGATAGAGCGATTCCTCGCAGCTATCGAATGATGGAAGGATTTGGTGTTCATACCTTTCGATTTATAAATGATGAAGGTAACGTTCACTTTGTTAAGTTTCATTGGAAACCAGTATTAGGCACGCATTCTCTGGTATGGGATGAGGCACAAAAATTAGGTGGAAAGGATCCTGATTATAATCGGCGTGACCTCTGGGAATCCATTAATATGGGTAACTATGCTGAATATGAGCTTGGTGTTCAAATTTTAGAAGAAAAAGATGAATTTGCATTTGATTTTGATATTCTCGATTCAACCAAAATTTGGCCGGAAGAGGATGTTCCTGTACGTATTATTGGAAAAATGACTTTAAATCGAAATGTAGATAATGTCTTTGCAGAAACCGAACAAGTTGCTTTTCATGTTGGAAATGTAGTAGCTGGAGTCGATTTTACAAATGACCCCTTGCTTCAAACACGGTTATTTTCCTATACGGACACACAATTACTCCGGCTCGGGGGACCGAACTTTCATGAGATACCAATCAACCGTCCAGTTTGTCCGTTCCATAATAATCAACGTGACGGGTTTCATCGACAAACGATAAATAAGGGACAAGTCTCTTATCGAAATAATTCGCTAGCCAACAATTCGCCACATACAGTAGATGAGAAGAACGGCGGATTTGCCCATTATCAAGAGAAAATTGACGGACGTAAAATTCGAGCTCGAAGTAAAAGTTTTGAAGATCACTTTAGCCAAGCGAAACTATTTTGGAATAGCATGAGCCATGCTGAAAAACAGCATATTATTGATGCCTTTTGTTTTGAAGTAGGAAAAGTACAATATAAGCCTATCCAACAAAGAGTGGTCGATATGTTTGGTCATGTTGACCACGAATTAGCTGCTGCAATTGCGCAAAAACTGGATGTAAGTATCCCGCCTGCACATGTGCAAAGCAAGGTAACAAAAGCGTCACCTGCATTAAGTCAAGAGAACACTCCAAAATTAGCTAAAACCCGTAAAGTAGCTGTTATTATTTCAAATGGATTTAATAGCAGTGACGTAAAAACAACCATCGAAATCTTGCAAGCATCTGGAGTTCAAGTTGCTATACTAAGTGATAAATTAGGACCGATAGTAGCAGATGACAACAGTAAACTTTCGGCTAAACATACGTTTGATACAGATTCATCGGTTATTTTTGATGGATTGTATATTGCTGGCGGAGCAAAAGCGGACAAAATGTTTGAGAAGAAAGCAAAAATGTTTATGCAGGAGGCATTTGATCATTACAAACCAATTGGGGTTTCTGGCGAAGGAGAACAATGGCTGAATGATATCCAATTGCCAAGTCAAACAGGTGTTATCATAAATCGGCATCAGCCAGACCATTTTTCTAAGCAACTCATAGAGGCACTTGCTGCACATCGATTTTGGGATCGAACGATATCATAAGTTCCCATCCAATTCCTTCTTCCACTTTATCATGAACGAAAAGCACAAAGCGCCCTTTTAAAAACGTATAGATTGGAGCGTCACAACGGAGATAAAGGAAACGCGACGACGGAAGAAGTTGATGTTGACTTATCGTAGGACATGACGTGCAATCTATAAAGTGTGGCGTTTGAAGCTGTGTCTATTCTTGAATAAGAATGTCATGAAAAATTATATACTTGCTAGCATTAAAAAATGATGGGAAAGAGCCTTTTTTTGACACTCTTTCCATCACTCTTTTTGAGGCTATGTTCTATTCCAAAAACGCTGTTCTGCAATGGCCGAAATAAATTCTTCTCCGAAATTAGGATTATTCGCACTAAAAATGACACCAGCTAAATTATTTTGGGGGGATGACTGAATATAAGACTCGCCTGTATAGGCAATACCGATTGGTTTATAATGTTTATAAGCTACATGCACGTATTCTGTAATGTCAGCATTGAATTTTGCTTGATTCTTGGAGCTCCCACCCACGACATAGAGGGAATCAACAAGATAAGGACTTGTAGTAAGAAAAGTTTCATCAACTTGGAGTGTTGTGCCATCATCACCAGTGACCGTTCCGAGATTTTCACTTACAATGACAACAAAAACGCCAGCTTGTTTTAAATCATTAAGTACATTGGTTACTTCATTACCGTTAAAATCATCGCCAATGAGTACACCTACTTTTTGCGTATAGGCATAACGAGGTGTGTTGGCTTGACTGAGCGAAGGGTAACTTGTAGAAACAGGAACATTAGATCCGCTTGGACGGTTCACACCGATGTTATCAGCCACAATAGACGCCATTTTCTTATCCACATGAACAAGCTGCTTATCAACAACTTGTTGTCGAACAGATTCGCTTTTTACCTTTCCAATCTGATAACTTAACCCTTCGATCGTGTGTTGTTTTTCCAAAGATGTCAAACTATTCCAAAAAATCCTAGGCTGTGAATAATAATCTTTGAACGATTCGCTCCTGGCTCTAATTTTGTAGCCATCTACTTTCCCTGGATAATCCTTATAACCGCCTTCTTCTGGGGGCACTGTATACGGCGTGTTATTTGCGAGTGAATTTTGATGATAATTTACTTTATCGACATCGATTCTATACCTCATATAGCCTCTTCTCTGGTTATTATGAAATGGACAAAGCGGTCTGTTAATTGGCAAATCAGTGTAATTGGAGCTACCAAGTCTGTGTTGTTGTGTATCTCTATACGCTACTAGCCTTCCCTGTAAAACAGGGTCATTAGAAAAATCGATTCCCGGAACGACATTGGCAGGGTTAAATGCGACTTGTTCCGACTCTGTAAAGTAATTATCAATATTTCTATTTAAGGTCAGCTTACCAATAATTTGAACAGGGACAAGCTCTTCCGGCCAAAATTTTGCTGGGTCAAGCACATCAAAGTCAAATTTAAACTCATCCTCCATTGAAATCAACTGGACGCCTAATTCGTATTCAGGATAAGCACCTTTGTCAATGGCCTCCCTGAGATCTTTTCTGTGAAAGTCAGGGTCAAGTCCACCTATTTTTAACGCTTCATCTTGTAGCAAGGAGTGGACACCAAGGACAGGTTTCCAAACATACCTTACAAAGGTTGCTTCATCTTGTTCGTTAACAAACAAGTACGTATTAATAGACCATGATTCCATCATTCGATAGCTTCTTAAAATGCCTCGATCAGACATAATCCACAGCACCATATGAAGAGCTTCATCGTTATTGGCCACATAATCCCAGAAACGGTCGTGAGCACCGGAAGCTGTTGGTATATCATCAGCTTGCTTAGATTGGTACGCATGCATGGCATCAGGGAACTTCATTGCATCTTGATTAATTAATACAGGCATTGAAATCGTTGTTAAATCCACATTCCCTTCTTCTGTATAAAGCTTAACACCTTTGCAGCGTAAATCTCTTGCTGTATCGTAAGATCCTTTAGCCCCCTGTACAGTAGAGAAACGAACAGTTAATGGCGTTTTTTTACCTGCTTCCTGTAAAAAACCAGCTTTTGTCACATGTTTCATGGACTGATAGCATTCAAATTCACCATGTGCACTGTAACCTCTCGCATGGACGACTCTTTCCGGTATTTCTTCATGGACAAAATGCGACATTTTTTCAAAAAAATCATAATCTTGACGTAATGAAGGACCTCGTACTCCCGCTTTTAATTGATCTTGATCTTGTGATCTTTTCTTCCCTTCCTGTGTCGTCATTGGTTTTCCCGAGTCTTTTATCCGGTACTGATTTAGTTGTTCTTGTTTGCTGTTTGTATCAGTAGGTTTTTGGTTTCTTGAAGACTTCTCACTCATGTAATCACCCTCCGCTTAACGCCTGAAATATAAATACCATTTCTATACTTACGCCCTTTTTCTTAAATTAGAACATTTTTAATATAGTTTATATAGGAATATTTATTATCTTGAAATACTTTAGTCCCTTGTATCATTGAAAAAAGTTAATGCAATAATATCAATTTCTCAGCATATTCTTTCAGCCTTTTCATATAGTATAAAAACTTATAAAGGAAGGGGAAATTAAATGGATGATGCAAACGTTGTAAAGCAGAGTTTACATGTACAAGGATTACCGATATTTGAAACAGACATTCCATACATACAAAATATATGCTACACCATAAACCAGGCACAACTCTCAATTCATGCCTTGCCGCATTTAAATATGGAAACACCTATAACGGTCCTTGATAAGGGTTTGATTTTATGACTGATATCTCCTTCTTAACTGCTACAGAACTGGGGCCATTCATTAAATCACGACAACTATCCCCCATTGAATTGACAACACATACATTAAACCGAATGGATAATTTTGACTCGCTGCTAAGAACGTATATCTCTCCTCTTCATGATTTAGCCTTAAAACAAGCCAAAGAAGCGGAAGATGATATCATGCGAGGTGAATATAAAGGACCGTTACACGGGATTCCAATCGGCATTAAAGATAATTACTACTCAAAAGGTATACGCACTACAGTAGGTTCCAAACTTTTTGCCAATTTCGTTCCTGCTAAAAATGCAACAACAGTGGAAAAATTGCTAAGAGCAGGGGGAATTATGTTAGGAAAACAAAATATGCATGAACTTGCCGCTGGATCAACTGGTACCAATCCGTTCTTTGGTAATACCCGTAATCCATGGAACATTCAGTATATGCCAGGCGGTTCAAGTGGTGGCGGTACTGCTTCCTTAGCAGCCGGACTAGCAACACTTGCAACCGGAACAGATACATTTGGCTCCATTCGTCTACCCGCTGCTATGTGCGGTGTTTATGGACTTAAACCAACCTATGGCTTAGTCAGCACATATGGGGTTTTCCCTTCAGCTATGTCTTTGGACACTGCTGGGCCAATGGCACGATCGGTTTCTGACTTGGCTTTGATGCTTCAATATATGGCAGGTTATGATAGTAATGACCCTATAAGCCTAAACTTACCTGTTCCTAATTATATGGAAAATTTAACAAAAGGAATTAAAGGAATAAAAATCGGTATCCCTACTTATTATCTCCAAGGGCTTGCCCCCGATGTTGAACGACTTTTTAATCGCGCAGTTGAAACACTGGAATATTTAGGTGCGGAAATAAAAGAAGTAGTGATCGCTGAACTGTCTATGTCCACATTTTCTGGTTATGTAACTGCGACAGGAGAAGCTTCTGCTTTACATCATAATTGGCTGCAAACTCACGCAGAAGATTATTCGGCAGATATTCGAACTTTCTTTCTGGCTAGCGCTTTGACACATACACCACAATATATTCAAGCCCAACAAGCGCGAAGAAAAATGGTGAAGGGTTTCCATGAAGCTTTTAAATATGTCGATATATTGCTTGGTCCAACAATCCCTATCACAACACCAGCATACAGAAAACAGTGGTTAGATCAAAATTTGGCTGTTATAAAACGGTGTTTGCCGTTTACTTCTCCTGTGAATTTAACAGGTACACCGAGTCTATCCGTACCAATGGGATTAGACCAAAGAGGTCTCCCAGTTGGTATGCAATTCATTGGAAATCACCTATCCGAAAAGCAATTGTTACAGGTTGGTCATACATGGGAAAATACAGAACCGTTAACAAGACATGTAATAATGGCATAACATTCAGGAAATTATGCCGTTATTTTAGTTTCTTAGAAATGACTGCAGCATGCAAGAAATTCACGTAGCAAAATTGTATATTTGTGATATAATTATCTATCATTTTCTACAGTTTCTTCTGCTAACAAGCTGTCGCTTCTTCCTCCACTCTCTTTTTGTCATACCATACGCTTTGTCGCATTATCAATTGAAAGAACTTTCTTTTATGTTTCTAGCTGTAGAAAGCAAACGAAATAAAAAAGCAAAACCCTGCCCCACACCAAGGTTTTGCTCGCTATTTCTTATGTTAACATCTCTGTTTTTATCTTATCCAGAATCTTTTTCTCAATCCGGGATACCTGCACTTGGGAGATTCCTAACCGATCAGCTACCTCTGTTTGCGTCTGATCTTTGTAATAGCGCAAATAAACAATCAAGCGCTCTCTTTGGTCTAGATCATTAATAATTTGTTCCATTGTCAGTTTATCAAACCAGTTATCATTCACATCAGCGATTTGATCTAACAAAGTAATGGGATCACCATCATTTTCATAGACAGTTTCATGGATGGATTGAGGTTTTTTTACCGCCTCTTGTGCATGGATGATCTCTTCAGGAGATAATTCTAATTCATCTGCAATCTCTTGAATGGTTGGCGCCCTCGATAATTTCTTGGTCAGATCATCTTGTGCACGTCTGATCTTATTGCCGATTTCCTTCAATGAACGGCTTACCTTTAAGGTGCCGTCATCACGGATAAAACGTTGAATTTCGCCAATAATCATTGGCACGGCATAGGTAGAGAATTTCACCTCATATCCCAAATCGAATTTATCAATCGATTTCAACAGGCCGATACAACCTATTTGAAATAAATCATCTTGGTCATAACCTCGATTTAAAAATCGTTGAACAACCGACCAAACTAAGCGAATATTCTTTTCCACGAGAATGGCCTTTGCTTCCTCGTCCCCTTGTTGGCTGAGGATAATATATTGCTTTACCTCGTGATCGCTAAGTGGTGATGTATTAGACATGCCTGTTTTCATAGAGGTCACCTGCCTAATTACACATCGTCTTGATTGTCTGAAATTGCTTAGTCATGTTTATTTTTGTTCCTTCACCAGGATGAGATGTGATCGTAATTTTATCCATAAAATTCTCCATAATTGTAAAACCCATACCGGAACGTTCTAATTCTGGTTTCGAAGTATATAAAGGCTCCTTGGCCAAATCAATATTGTCAATGCCAATTCCCTCGTCTTCAATTGTGATGGACAATAAATGATCGGTTAGTGAACAGGTAATATAAATATACTGTGTAGGATCCTCTTCATACCCATGAATAATTGCATTGGTTACAGCCTCTGATACTACCGTCTTTATCTCTGTTAATTCATCCATTGTCGGATCAATTTGAGAAACAAAGGCAGCCACTGTTACTCGCGCAAAGGCCTCATTGGCACTAATACTGGTAAACTTCAGTTCCATTATATTGTTCATGAGGCCACCCCCAGGCTAGACAACGCAAAGCGCTCGTCGGATTCTAACCGGACAATTTTGAATAATCCTGACATATTGAATAATCGCTTAACCGCAGAATTGATGGAGCAAACAATCATTTCTCCACCTAATTGTTTAATTTCCTTATATCGCCCCAATACAACTCCTAATCCCGAGCTATCCATAAAATGGAGCTCACTTAGATTCAATACGACGTGTTTAATGTTGTCGCTTGTCATCCTTTGCTGCCATTCTAATTTCAACTGTGCAGCTGAGTGATGATCTAATTCACCAGATAATCGAACAATTAAGACATTCTCAACGACTGTAAATTCTGATTGCAATTGCATGATAGTTCCCTCCAATATTCTTTGGTTAAATTCTTATTTTCTACCTTTGTCCTTCATTATCCTCCCACCTGACAAAACTAGAAGCAAATCGTCCAAACATGCAATTATTCGACCATCAACAATCTACAATGAGAAGAAAGAAGCAAAGGTTCGTTTAAATAATTGAAACAGGTTTGCTTTATCAAGATCTTCAGCCACGACTAAATCCGTTTCACTAATGGTCTCTTCCCCATCTGTTACAATGACCTGACCTACTTTTGTCCCCTTAGTTAACGGCAATTCTATATCTTGATCAATCGAAATTTTGGTATCTAGTTGATCCAGATCCATTCCTTTCGGATATAGAATCGAGACATTGTCATCCGTAATGATATCTATTGGCTGCTTATTTGCTTTGAACCATTCAAAGGATGTGACTGGTTGATTCTTTTCGTACAATTTCTTTGTCTCGAACTGGGAATAGGCATAGTCTAGTAATTGAGAAACATCACTATTTCGATTTTTAGTATTATCGGCCCCCATCACTACCGCAATGGTACGCATGCCATTCTTTTCTGCCGTAGCAGTTAAACAAAATTTTGCTTCACTTGTATAGCCAGTTTTTAAACCATCTACACCATCATAGAATTTCACTAATTTATTGGTATTAACTAACCAAAATTCATCCTCTGTTCCTTGGCGCAGATAATCTTCATAGATCCCAGTATACTCAGTAATTTCCTCGTGCTTCAGCAGTTCTTTTGCCATAACAGCCATATCATATGCTGTGCTGTAGTGATTTTCTGCTGGCAGACCAGTTGGATTCTGAAATTGAGTAGACGTCAGTCCCAGCTCTTTCACCTTATCATTCATCATCTTCACAAATGATTCTTCACTTCCAGCAATTCGTTCCGCCATTGCCATACTTGCATCATTTCCAGAGGCTACCGCTATCCCTTTTAGCAAGTCTTGAACAGTCATTTCTTCCCCAGCTTCTAAGAAAATTTGTGAACCGCCCATTGAAGCTGCATATTCACTAACTGTAACTTGTTCCGTTAAAGAAAGTTTCCCTTCATCCAAAGCTTCCATAATTAATAGCATGGTCATAACCTTCGTCATACTGGCAGGGGGAAGTTTTTCCTCTGCATTTTTATCATAGAGAATCGTACCGGTATCTCGCTCCATCAAAATAGCCGACTTGGAATGTTTGGCTAGTTCTAATCCATTGTCCTCCGCCGTCTCAGCCGTCTCTTTTTCTTGTGACTGTGCCCAAGTGATAGATGGATAAGATATAAAAATAGATAGTATACAAACTAAGCTAATGATTGATTTATTCAATCGCTTCACCTCCAGAATAGTAACAGTTCTATTTTCTCCAAATAAACCTATAAATATAACAAATAGAGGTATTTTATTTAGGAAAGTGACAAGTAAGTTAAAAATAGATAGGTGATAGAGACTAATGAAGATAAATGGCAATCATAAAGCACAAAAATGGCAACAAATGTTTTAACGTATGGTAGGTATCGTGAGCAAGGCAACCGCTGCTGCTGATCGTTTCGCTATGGTTTGATTCTACAACGCTTGGGAGTCTTAACATCTTAGAACATCTTCTGCTAAACAACAAAAAATGTCGCAAAATGCAATATTTACATTTTGCGACATTCATTTTTCTATTATCGGTTATTAACTTAGAGATAACATCACTTGCTTATTTCACTACTTCATAAATCATTTGTCGCGGCTTTGTCTTGTCCGGTTGAATTGTATACGCACTTCGAACGATATCAATGACTTGATCTGCTTGATCTTTCTCACTATGAAGGATAGCCAAGGTATCACCTTTTTCTACTTGATCACCGATCTTCTTCTTCAAGGTGATACCGACAGCATGATTAATCTGATCATCTTTTGTAGCCCGGCCAGCCCCTAAATGCATAGCAGCCAGACCGATTTTTTCAGCGGCCATTTCATGGATATATCCTGTTGCTGTTGCCTTGACTGCTATTTTATAAGCAGATTGTGGCAATAAATCAAAATTATCGATAAACGACGCCTCACCGCCTTGCGCCTCAATAAAGTCTCTAAAACATGCAAGTGCTTCGCCATTATCTAGTTTTTCTTCCAATGCTTGAACCGCTGTCTCATAATCTTCATAGATCCCAGCCAACACGGTCATATGTGCAGCCAATTCGATTGCTAACTCGCGCAGGTCATCAATCTTCTCACCTTGGAGTACCTGAACAGCTTCTTTTACCTCATTTGCATTACCTATTTCAAACCCTAACGGCTGGTTCATATCACTTATAACAGCAACCGTTTGTTTATTCAATTGATTACCTATCGTAACCATTGCCTCAGCCAAACGCTTGGAGTCTTCTAGTGACTTCATAAACGCTCCTGAACCCGTCTTGACATCTAAAACGATACTATCTGCGCCGGAAGCAATCTTCTTACTCATAATTGAACTGGCAATCAAAGGAATAGAATCGACAGTTGCTGTGACATCACGTAAAGCATATAATTTCTTATCAGCTGGAGCAAGATTGCCTGTCTGACCAACAACAGCTAACTTATGCTTGTTCACCGTATCAACGAATTCTTGATTGGTCAATTCCACTCGAAAGCCGGAAATGGATTCCAATTTATCAATTGTTCCTCCAGTATGCCCCAATCCTCTTCCTGACATTTTGGCTACAGGTACACCCGCCGCCCCTACCAGTGGTCCGACAATAAAGGTTGTTTTATCACCAACTCCACCAGTAGAATGCTTGTCCACCTTATGACCCTTAATCGAGCTTAAATCAATCGTATCACCTGAAGCCACCATATGCTTCGTTAGATTAGCAATTTCTTCCTGAGACATGCCCTTGTAATATATCGCCATCAGTAAGGCTGACACCTGATAATCAGGGATTTGATCATCTAGATAGCCCCCAATAAAGTAAGCAATTTCCTGATCGGTCAGTATTCCGCCATTTCGTTTCTGTTCAATAATATCAACCATTCTCATGTTACAAGCACCTCTTTCTATTCGATATCTTTTAAAAAGCTTGTGCCATATTTCGGCATTTGTACATTGAAATTAGCAGCAATGGTTGCCCCGATATCAGCAAAGGTTTCACGAATAGGCAGAGATTTGCCCTTTGTGATTTGTTTATGATACACAAGCAAAGGAACATATTCCCTTGTATGGTCGGTTCCGTGATGGGTTGGATCATTTCCATGATCAGCTGTAATAATCAGCAGATCATCATCCTTTAGCTTCTCCAGGACTTCAGGCAGACGTTTATCAAAAGTTTCTAGGGCAATCGCATAGCCATCAGGATCACGACGATGCCCATATTTCGCATCAAAATCAACCAAGTTTAAAAAATTCAAGCCGGTAAATGACTTGTCAATTGATTGTATGAATTTCTCCATTCCATCATCATTATCTGTTGTTCGGATTGCCTCTGTTACACCTTCTCCATCATAAATATCGGAAATTTTACCTAAAGCGATCACATCATACCCACCGTCTTCCAGTGCATTCATTACCGTATAGTCAAACGGCTTAAGGGCATAATCATGACGGTTAGCCGTTCTTTCAAAACGGCCAGGTTCACCGATAAACGGCCTTGCAATTACACGGCCAATCATATATTTTTCATCCAGTGTTAATTCACGGCAAATTTCGCAGATACGATACAGCTCTTCGATAGGGATGATTTCCTCATGAGCAGCAATTTGTAATACCGAATCGGCCGAAGTATAAACAATCAGTGCCCCGGTTTCCATATGTTCTGGACCGAGTTCTTTAATAATTTCCGTTCCAGAAGCAGGCTTATTGCCAATTACTTTCCGATTGGTACGCTGTTCAATTTCATCAATTAGCTCTTTGGGAAATTGTTCAAATGTACGAAAAGGGGTTTCAATCCGCAACCCCATGATTTCCCAATGGCCAGTCATGGTATCTTTTCCATTAGAAGCCTCTTGCATCTTTGTATAGTGTGCTTTGGGCTGGACTGATTTATCTATACCTTTAATTTCTCGTATATTACTTAAGCCTAATTGCCCCATATAAGGCATCTTTAAGCCATTGCGATGTTCAGCAATATGACCAAGCGTATCTGCTCCCACATCATTAAACTGGGCAGCATCCGGTGCTTCGCCTATTCCTACAGAGTCTAGTACAATTAAAAATACTCGTTTAAACCTTGTCATTTTTTTCCCTCCTACTGTTGTTTACCCGTTATTTACGTTAGTATACCATATGGAGCTATTTTCTAACCTTATTCATTATGCTGCTTTAGATCATTTATTTTGTTGGATGATTAGCGGAATACACAAGAATAAGGCATAGGCAAAAGTAAGCCAAGCGGTAAAGGCAATCAGCTGTGGCGCTTCTAATGAAGGAAATACTTGCTGATGATAAGATAACGTAATGGTATCCAGGATAAGGCCTGTGATTGTACCAATAATGCCAAACTTAGCTGCTGCATATTGCGTTACATCGAATCGCAGGTAGAGACTGGTAACCCCATATAACAAAACAGCGGTGCCAGCTAATAATAAGAACAGACGCAATAGATACCCCTCCTCACCTGGTACAGCTAACACCCTATCGCCAAATAATCTAAAAAATAACGTAGCAGCAAACCAGATTATCACTCCCCAAACAGCCGTAAAAACATAACGTCTCATCGGGATCCCCCCTGATTGTTGGGCAAGGCGTGAAGTCCTTTGATCAAATGTTCCAACTCTTGATATACAGTGTCGACTGGAAAATCCTTTTGCAGCAGTGTCTGTATGGCTAAGCCATCCACGACAGCATTTAGCAGTATACCCCATCCCTCTGATGAGACACCTTCTATAGGTGATTTTGCCCATAGATAAGGAAGATTGTCTGTTAATGCCTGATTCTCTATAGCAATAATTTCTCCCAGCTGGTCTCTTATATGCGGATTCGTAAAACTGGAGGCTACTAAGGAAAAAAACAATTTATGAAAAGGGGAATCATAGGTACAGCGGCTTTTGGCTGAGGCAATGGCTTGCTCCAGAATGAATTCATTAGGCTCCGATATATCTCGCAAGCTCGAAACAGAAATATCCTGTACCATTTCTAGTAATAGTTGTTCTTTCGTCCGAAAATGATAGTAGACAGTACCTTGAGTAACCCCTGCTGCTTCTGCTACACCTCTTAATGTGAATTTCTCAATCCCCTTTTCTGTTAAGGATTGTTTGGCATGGCGAATTAAATCTTCTTTACTGATTACATTTGGTTTAGCCATTTTATCACCTCTTATTAGTTAGTCGAATAACTAACTATATATTACCATGTTTCCCCACTCATCGCAATCTCGGCATACAAAAACACCACGACTGCTTGTATGTACGTGGTGTTTTATGCTCTGGGATGATGCGCCTTGTAAATATCCTTTAACCTTGACTTAGAGACATGTGTATAGATCTGTGTCGTCGAGATATCAGCATGACCAAGCATCTCTTGAACCGAACGCAAATCGGCACCATTTTCTAATAAATGAGTGGCAAAAGAATGGCGTAAGGTGTGTGGTGATAATTCCTTTTCAATCCCTTGCTCTGCAGCAATAGCCTTGATTATTTTCCAAAAACCCTGCCTGGAAATGGGATTGCCATGATGATTTACAAATACTGCTTCTGTCTGTTTTTGCTTCATTAATTCCGGACGGGCTGACTGGATATATAGCTCCAGAGCATCTCGTGCCACATCACCTAATGGAACAATCCGTTCTTTAGATCCTTTTCCAAAACAACGTACAAATCCCATAGTTAAATGTAAGTCATTCATGGTAAGGGATATCAGCTCCGTTACTCGCAGCCCGGTCGCATATAATGTCTCCAGCATGGCCTTATTTCTAATCGAGAACTTATCTGCTGCTGGAATATTCAATAGTTTATCGACATCATTAGGCGACAATACCTTAGGTAGCTTGCGGTTAGCCTTTGGTGTTTCAATGTGTAAACTAGGATCATCTTTCAACTGATATTCCCGAATCAGAAATTGGTGAAACAATCGTAAGGTGGACAACATCCGTGCAATGGTTGCAGAAGATTTGCCCTGATCATTCAGCTGATATAGGAATTGCATGATATCATGGCGTGTTACTTGATGCCAGTCCGTTCTCTGCTGCTGCTCACGTACAAACTGGTAATAATTGCTTAAATCCCTCTTATACGCTTGTAACGTATTATCCGATAATCCACGTTCAATTTGTAAATAGTGAAAAAATTCTTCTACTGGGTACTGCATTTCATCCATAATTTATTCTCCCAATCGAAAAAAAATACTAAGACGCTCCCACCAATCAGTTTCTTTGTTTTCCCCCATCACCTTAATGGCGTTACCTTGCGGGTATTCGTAACGATCTAATTTCTCATACTCGCTGTGAAGCCCCTTAATAACGTAATAAAATAACAGCGTACAAACTACAAAGATTACAAAAATCTTCATTACATCTAAACACAGTTTAACAAAACTTGGCATAATTATTCTCTCCTAATAGATAGCTTTATTCTATTAGAATTTATGCCATTAAATATACAAAATATACCTAGTTTGCAGCTAATTTTTTCGCTTCACAGTTTTGGCAAATTCGTTCCTGGCACGTCTGGCAAATGCCATGAAAGGTTAAGCGATGGTCTTTTACGATAAAGCCCCAGTCCGATTGGACAATACCTTCTACTTCTCCAAGCAGATCATCCATTATTTCCTCCACTGATCCACATTCTGTACAAACCAAATGATGATGAAAATGTTTCGCACCTTCTTTACGTAAGTCATAGCGTGAAACACCGTCACCGAAATTTATTTTATCGACGATTTCCAATTCCGTTAATAACTCTAATGTTCTATATACAGTTGCCAAACCAATTTCCGGCGACTTTTCCTTGACTAATAAATAAACATCTTCTGCACTTAAATGATCCTCTTCACGTTCTAACAGCACACGAACTGTCGCTTCACGCTGAGGTGTTAACTTATAACTTTGTGCATGCAATTCTTTTTTTATACGGTCTATACGATATTCCATTATGAAGACCTCCCTACATAAACAATTATAAATATTCTAATGTAGAGTGTCAATTAAGTTAATCATAAAAAGTTGGTAAGAATAATTATTTTTTTATAATTTTTATTAATTAATGAATCGATTGGATACCCACTTCAGGGATTCAAATGATACGAAGGACTCCATGAAAGCAGCTAAGCTTATGATGACCATAAAGCAAATAAAGGCCGTAGAATATCGGAAAAAACTTTGAACAATTGGCTGCTTATACCGCCTCGAAAAGATGCTTTGCAGAATCGAAATTGAGAATATCATTGCCAAACTGCAGGCAATAATATATACCGGAATGATAATCAGGTTCTGTGTCGCAATACTGGCGAAGGAAAACAGCAAACCTTGCCAGCCCAATTGATTGACAAAGAAACCAACGGTAAAACCAATTGCAACGCCCTTAACAAACAGAAGTACCCAAATAATCGGCACGCCAATAACCGCGATCCCTAAAAAGAAAATAAGCGCTAAAAATTGAATATGATAAAACAAAGCATTTTTAAATAACTCTAGTTGAGAAATGCTGTCTTCCTGTAAGTAGCCTAAGAAGAATCGTTCTAAATAAAAGAATAGATCTTCTTTTTGAATGAATGTCATACTGTTGACGATAATGGCACCAAATACGATGCCAGTAATGAACAGAATAACCGTAAATAAATAGATGGTATGGTATTTAACAATATGCTGAAGTATGGTATTTTGTTTTCTGGATAATTGCAATGGGTTCACATCCTCTGCTTTAGTTCTATTTCTACTCTATGATCATATCGATTAAAATAGAACCAAAGTAAGAACTGCCCCTTCTATTCCATCATTATCCTACCATAGCGCCCGCCTCCACCTTCTTGAATGGAGAGTTTTCCGTGACGCAAGGCGACAATCATTTTTGCTAGTTTAAGGGGAACCACAGTTTGCAGCTGTTCTTCTGGTACATGATGAATAATATTCATTTCCGTACCGAAGTGCTGTAATAATTTCTCCATTGTCTTCGGGCCTAAAGAAGGCAAATATTCTAATGGGACTTGGTATCGATACAATGGACAATCCGGCCGCTCCGAATGATTATCTGTTAATTCATTAATACGATCGCGCACACCTCTTATTGATTTACTTGAACCGCAGTTCTGGCATACATCCCCTTGTAAAGATGTCAGACAGTTGGCACAAACCGTCAGATAATACTTTCCTAATCGAGGGTTCATGCCAAAATTGGTAACCACCTTGCGGCCATTTTGTTGATACAAGGCTTGTTTTAATTCCGCAAAACTAGGCTCTTCTAACTGCAATAATTGATATTCCCGGGCAATTTTAGCAATTGAATGGGCATCAGAGTTGGTTAAAAAGGTATAGTGATGCAACTCACTAATTTGGTTTGCCATATGTGTGTCTGCACTTAACCCCACTTCTATCGCATCTATTCGTTCTGGATCTAAGACCTCAGTAAGTGAGGCTTTAACTCCTTTTCCATATAAACTTTTAAATGGTGTGAAGATATGAGCTGGGATAAATAATCCGTCCAATTGCTTGACCTTCTCTTGTAAAGACCGAGCAGTTCCGTAAAAACGCTGCGAACTTAACTCAATATTCTTCATGTGCTGTCTCAGCCATTGTGAAAATTCCCTCATTGTATCCAGAAACGGAAAATAACAAAGTACATGAATCGGCCCTTGGCAAGAAGCATCATAAATCTCTATCTCACTGCCTAAGATCAAGGTCGTATCTTTAAACTTAATCCCACCCTGACGTTTCTCATAAGCCAGTCCGTTGGCAATCAGTTCATCTATTTCTTTCAGTACTAAAGGGGCTTGACAGTCAATTACACCAATCAGATCAATCCCTTTTCGTTTACTTGCCTCATTTAAAATATTTGTGATCGTTAGATTTTTGGAAGCCGTTATTTTTACTGGCTTACCTGCTATATTTCTTCCCACATGGATATGAAGATCAGCAAAATAGTGTTGTAACATCATTACCTCAATCCTTGTAGTTTTAAATAGAAAATCGCATATACGGTTTTGGCGTCATGGATCTCTTGGTTTTCCATTAGCTTTTCCGCTTCTTCTAAAGTTAATTCCATAATTTCAACAAATTCATCTTCATCTAATAATTTTGGAGTATCTAATCGCTGGAGGTCATTGGTGAAATACAAGTGAACCAGTTCATCTGCAAAACCCGGTGATGTGTAAAAGGACTGAATGAGTTTCAACTGGTTGGTTGTATATCCTGTTTCCTCTTCTAGTTCTCGTATAGCAGTCATTTCCGGCGCTTCTCCCTCTTCCAGCTTACCAGCAGGGATTTCTACTAATGTTTTTTCCAATGGTTTGCGATATTGCTTCACAAATACAATCTTATCATCCCCTGTCACCGGAATAATCGCCACTGCGCCAGGATGTTTTACAATTTCACGGTTGGATGTTTCTCCATTTGGCAGACGAACTTCATCTACCTGTACATCGATAATCCTCCCGTTAAAAATCGGTGTCGTTGCTAGGGTTTTTTCTTCAAATTGACTCATTCGATAACTTCCTTTCTTAACTTAGCTTACTATCATTGTATTTCTTTCCGTCAATTTGTACAATTAATTTACAGTCCTGCTCACATTGTTCTGGGAATAAACAAGGCTGGATCTCACACGAAAGGATGTTTGATGATGAAAAAAAGTAACTTAGGTAACTCCGATTTATCTGTCTCTCCTATCGCATTAGGATGTATGTCGTTAGGAACAGAGAAGAAACAAGCAGCCAGCATTTTAGATGCTGCGATTGATCTAGGTATTAACTATTTAGATACGGCTGATCTCTATGACGCCGGCCGCAACGAGGAATTAGTAGGCGAAACAATCAAACAGAAACGCAATCAGCTTGTACTGGCCACCAAGGTGGGCAACCATTTAAAACAGGATGGAAGCTGGTTTTGGGACCCACGAAAAAGCTATATTAAAGAGCAAGTAAAGACTAGTTTGAAACGGCTGCAAACCGATTATATTGACTTATACCAGCTGCACGGCGGTACTATCGAGGATCCCATCGAAGAAACGATTGAGGCATTTGAAGAACTTGTTCAAGAAGGTGTGGTGCGTTATTATGGGCTCTCCTCCATTCGGCCAAATGTGATTCAAGCCTACCTGCAAAATTCAAATATTGTGAGTAATATGATGCAATTCAGTCTCTTAGACCGGCGTCCGGAAGAATTTCTGCCTGTCCTTGCTGAACATCAAGTTAGTGTAGTAACACGCGGCTCGCTGGCCAAAGGAATGATCAGCACCAAGGGATTAGACATCATTAGCAAAAAAGGTGCTGAGGGGTATTTAGATTACGAGGAGAACGAATTGGCCGAAACTGTTCGTTCCTTAATCCATCTTTTAGCCGATGGACAAACATTAACTGGCTTGTCCCTGCAATATGTCTTACAGCAGCCGGCGGTTACCTCAGCTGTAGTAGGTGCCAGTTCTCCAATACAATTAGAAGAAAACGTCCTTGCCTTAGAACAATCTTTTACAGCAGAACAAATGGAGAAAGTCAAAAAAATTACGAAAGCCTCTACTTATCAGCAGCACCGTGAGTAAATATGAGGCAACAGCCAGCTGGCTGTTGCCTTTGTATAGTCTTATTCCATGGTTTGCTGGACGGCTTGGACAGATATAAATGGATTGAGCATCTCTTCAGGACTTGATAAACGGAAAGTGGCTCCATTGTAATCCAATTTCATGTCCTTATTAAAAAATACCGCTTGTTGATGCTGAACCACTGTTTGTGCCTGTTCACACTCTACTTGATGTTGATTAGCTGTCTGTTCTTTAATAAGGGTAATTGTCGGCATCCCGTTAACACCGCAGCCACAGCCTTCTGTATCATAGGTTAAGGCGAGCAGTAATTGCTCTTCATTATTTATTTCCATCAATTTTTTTAGTGCCTGATCTGTTATCGTTAACTTCATCTTAGCGCTCCTCCTATTTTTGATTAAATAATCGTTTGCCGAATAACTCAACTAAACGGGGAAAGTTCTGATACAATTTGCTGCCTGTATTCATCAAGACAGGCATATTAATTTCACGTTTACCTGTAAAAATCGATTCTACGATTTTGTTTGCCACTCTGTCAGGTTTTAGCATAAACCGGGCAATATTACGTTGATAATCACCCGTTGGATCTGCCTGATCAAAAAACTCTGTCGCCACTGGTCCAATATTGACCGATGTGACATATACTTGACCAGCTAATTCCATTCTCAATGCATTAGAAAAACTGATCACACTTGCCTTGGTCGCGCTGTAAACCGCCGATTTCGGTGTTGCAATCTTTCCAGCCTGTGAAGCAATGTTGATAATATGAGCTTGCGGCTGTTTACAAAGTGTCGGTAAAACAGCATAGGTCGTAAAATAAAGAGCCTGGTTGTTCAGAGCGATCATTTTTTCTATTTGATTCCAGTCCATATCTGCAAATGTATTGAAATAACCGATACCGGCATTATTAATTAACACATCTATAGCATACTCCTCTGTCATTTCAGCTAATATATTCCCCCATGTTTCTCGGTCGGTAATATCTGCGGTACGAATAATCGGTTTGATTTGGTATGTTTGTTCGATATGATTGCTAATCTGCTCTAATTTATCGATCCTTCTCGCTATTAAAATTGGGGTGCCTTGCTGTGCAGCGACTTGATAAGCAACAGCTTCCCCTATCCCGCTTGAAGCACCCGTAATCAGTATGTGCTTTCCCTGTAATTGGTTCATTCTATCCACTCCTATTTCGTCCATCATACCATATTAAAGGGCGACTTCCATATAGGAAAGCTTTACTTCTGTAATAGTCTCATCCTGCTAGTTTACAGGAAAGAACAACTTCCCTTTGATAGTGATCCTTCTATAATGATTGCGGCTTTATTTTTTTAGATTGACTTTTCCCTTTATTTTAAGGACAATTTAGAGGAATGCAATCTATTAGGAGGTTAAAAACCTTGAAAACAATTATTTATGCCCATAGAGGGGCAAGTAAACAGGCACCAGAGAATACTATCCCTGCCTTTGACTTGGCCTACCAGCAAGGGGCAGATGGGATTGAGACTGATGTTCATTTAACAAAAGATCAGATTCCGATTCTGATGCATGATGAGCAGCTGCAGCGCACAACTAATGGCACAGGTTTTATTAAAGACTTTACCTATGAAGAGTTAACGAATTTAGACGCTGGCAGTTGGAAAAATCCGCGTTATCAAGGAACGAAAATCCCGACCTTAGAAGACCTTTTGACTTGGAATCAAGACAAACAATTAAAGCTAAATATCGAACTAAAAAACAAAATGATAGACTATCCTAATATAGAAGAGATTGTATACCAGAAGCTGGTTGACTATCAAATGGTAGAGGCTAGCGTGATTTCCAGCTTTAATCACCAGAGTATCGCACGTATCAGCCAATTACAATATCCGATTGACTACTGTTTATTATCCAGTAAACAGGCAAAAGCATTAATTATCTATAGCAAAGAATTAAAAGCAGCAGGCATTCATATCCGCTACCGGTTGTTAAACAATCAAATAATTAAACAAGCACAGGGAAATAATTTATATGTTGCCGTATATACCATTAATCAGCCATTTATGATTAGACGGGCATTCAAACTAGGCTGTCATGCCATTTTCACAGATGTGCCGCGGCTGGCCAACAGGATCAGGAAGGCTACGCAACATTGATTCATTTGTCTTGGAAAGGAGAGGTAACATGAACATACACTTTTTGGGAACGGGGGCAGGGTTGCCTAGCAAACAACGTAATGTCAGCTCCCTCATATTAGATCTATTACAGGAACGAAACAGCTTATGGATGTTCGATTGCGGGGAAGCAACCCAACATCAAATCCTCCATACCTCTCTAAAGCCGAGAAAGGTAGATAAGGTGTTTATCACTCATTTACATGGAGATCATATCTTCGGGTTACCCGGCTTCTTAAGCAGCCGCTCCTTTCAAGGCGGTGAAGACCCAATCACTGTTTACGGACCAAAAGGTATCCGAACGTTTATTGAAACGACACTAACTGTCAGTCAATCCAAACCGACTTATCCTGTGATAATTCAAGAAATAGAAGAAGGACCTGTCTGGGGAGACGAACAATTTCTTATTACAGCAAAGAAATTAGACCATGGGATCGACAGCTTTGGTTATCGCATTACGCAAAAAGATAGTCCAGGTCACTTGATAGTAGAGAAACTGCAGCAAAAAGGAATAAAAGCAGGACCGATTTATCAGCAATTTAAAACGGAAACCCATGTTACCTTACCAACTGGTGAAGTAGTGAAAGCAGCTGACTATATCGGTGAAGCAAAAAAAGGAAAACACATCGCTATTCTGGGGGATACCCGGGCACTGGAGACAACCATTGATTTTGTCGCCGGCGTTGACCTGCTGGTACACGAGGCAACCTTTTCCGAAGAGCAAAAGGCGCTAGCCTATAGTTACTTCCATTCCACAACAGCACAGGCAGCGAATATCGCCAAACAGGCACAGGTTAAACGACTATTATTAAATCACATTTCCTCTCGCTTTCAAGCTGAACAACAGCAACAACTGCTGGACGAAGCACGAAAGCATTTCGCCAACACAGAGATTGCAAATGATTTTAGCTCATATGAAATTTAATCACTACAACCAAGATTTTAAGAGGCGCATCCGCTCATGATGTTAACAGGTGTCACTCGACGTCGCTTTTCGGTAACTCACATGTGGTTTCCAGCCACTAGACGACACTTACTGGTTACTCCACTAGAACGAAAAAAGTCAGGAAAAGTGTATGTACTTTACTCTTCCTGACTTTTTCTTTCCTGTAAATATTGAAATAAATCCAGTTGATAGGTCAAGCCTTCTTTCTTAACAGCGTTTTGAATCGTGACTCCCAGTAATCGTACGGGTTCACTATTCCAATGCTGTTCTAATAACTGTTCAGCATGGTAGGCAATATCCCTGGCCGTTTCAATATAGCGATTTATTTTGGCCTGACGTGTGATTGTTTGGCGGTCGCTAAAGCGAATCATTAACTGGACACGATCGCCTACTGCCCCTTTTCGCTGCAGCCGTTTCTCCACTTTATCTGCCAAAAATCGAATATGGCTGACCAACTCATCAAAATCACTGATATCACTAGGAAACGTCTGTGAGCTGCCAATACTTTTAAAACTCGCAGCATTCTCTGGATCCACTACCCGGGGATCCTCGCCTAACGCTCTCGTTTTTAAACGAACACCATTAACGCCCAGCAATCCTTTTAACAATACCGTATCGGCTTCGACTAAATCTTCAATGGTATGGATATCGTATTTCTTTAATTTCGCGGCTGTTTTCTTACCGATTCCATACATCTCTTCAATTGGCAATGGCCAAAGTTTTGCAGCGATATCTCGCTTCCGCAGAACCGTGATACCGTTTGGTTTTTTCATATCCGAAGCCATTTTTGCCAAAAATTTATTTGGAGCAATGCCAATACTGCACGGCAAAGACAAATCATCAGCAATATGTTGTTGAATCGTTTGAGCGATCTCAATCGGATGTCCCAAATCATGGCTGTCCGTAATATCAAGAAAAGCCTCATCAATCGAAACAGGTTCAACATATGCTGTGTAATCTTCCAAAATCCGAAAAATTTCAAAGGATACTTCCCGATACCTTTCATGATTAGGACGCTTGACGACCAAGTTTGGACACCGTTTCTTTGCTTCCCATAAGGTCATCGTCGTCTTAACCCCTTTTTCCCTCGCCTCATAACTACTAGTAACTATAATTCCTTTCCGTTCATCTGGGTTACCGGCAATGGCCAATGGCTTTCCTTTCAGTGATGGATCATCAGCAATTTCTACAGAAGCATAAAAGCTATTCATATCGACATGTAAAATCACACGTCCGTTCTTCGGGTACCATTGATTGTTCGATTTCATTTTACTGCTTCTTTAACAATGTGATACATCAATAATGGTATTTCTGTTAAGTCTTGGATAGCAATTGACTCATTCTTCGTGTGGATATGCCGGTAACCAACGGCCAAATTCACGGTTGGAATACCTTTGCCTGCGATGTTATTAGCATCACTTCCACCCCCGCTGACTGTTAACTTAGGGGTTTTCTTCATCTGCTTGATAGCATTTACTGCTACTTGCACTACTTCATCACTTTCTTCAAATCGGTAGTTTGGATAGAGATATGCGACATCCACCTCTGCTTCACCACCCATTTGACGGGCAGCTGTTCTTAAAGCTTCTTCCATTTTGGAGACTTGCTGGTTTAATTTATCTGAATCTAACGAACGAGCTTCAGCAACTAACTGTACTTGATCACAAACAATATTCGTCGGTCCTTTTCCTACAAAGCTGCCAATATTAGCGGTTGTTTCTTCATCAATCCGTCCCAATGGCATACGTGTAATAGCCTTTGCTGTGATACTGATAGCTGAGATTCCTTTCTCAGGCTGTACACCAGCATGGGCAGCTTTTCCTTTTATCAATGCTTGAATCTTCGCTTGGGCAGGGGCAGCTACGACAATAGTTCCAATCTCTCCATCACTATCTAAGGCATAACCAAATGCAGCAGGCAATTTCTTGGCATCAAACAGCTTAGATCCTGCCAGACCGGATTCTTCACCACTCATAATTGCAAAATAAATATCTCCATGCGGAATCGGATATTCCTGTAGTAGGTGGATTAATTCTATTATTGCTGTCAGGCCTGCCTTATCATCCGCTCCAAGGATTGTAGTGCCGTCCGAATAGATTACCTGGTCACGAATCACTGGCTTAATATCTGTACCAGGCACTACGGTATCCATATGTGAGGTAAAATAGATCGCTTTTGCGTCTGACATGGTTGCTGGTAACTTCGCAATAATGTTCCCTGCTTGATGGCCTGTTGCATCTGCTGTGTCATCTTCTTCTACTTCTAATCCAAGCTTTGTTAACAAAGCTAATAAATAATCAGCAATCTCTCTTTCTTGTGTTGTTTCGGAATTGATTTGTACGAATTCCAAGAATTGACTGACCACTCGTTCTTGATTGATCATCTATTTCATCTCCTTGATTTCATTTCACAAAATACTTCTGTTTTGTACTTGTCCTCCCCGCTAAATCCATGTAAAATATATGTAGATTAAGATTATACACTGACACGGATTAATCACACTATCAGTATATAACGCCACTTTCAAACCAGCACTACGGTAAAGGAGGATTTTGTCATGGCATCTAGACGTGAAAAACGAGTAAAAGTTGTAATATATATTATGATTATAGCAATGGTTTTATCCACATTAACAGCTGGACTAGCTCTGTTTATTTAACAGCAGCCATAATATGAGAAAAAGGTTCCGTAACCTCAACGAGGAGAAGCTTCTCTTAACAAAAGAAGAAAGCAATCCTTAGAGTAGTCGGAACCTTTTTTATTGGCTAATTATAGAATTATTGCTGGTGGATACCTATTTGTCGAAGGATAGCCACCTCCAGCTCCATGCAACTAGCGAATTTTCTTCAGCTCCGTATGATAAAGAAGACTTGGCGATTGACGAAGTCAGAGGTTTAGTCGCCCTTTCATCCGCTAAAAGCAGGCACGTCCTGTGACCAACGCCGATACTAGAAACCTCTTGTTCGTCGTGCCCTTAGGTGAAAGGCAACATCAATTCTAACGTCACCGTGTTTCCTTTATCTCCTGCTTCCGTTCAGGTCGCTCTGCGCTTTTGTTCATGATTGCAGAAGAATCCAAAAGATACAATTCTTTCTACTGGTAATCCTTTTTACAATTCCTCACAATGCTCTTCAAATAATTGCTGAAGCCGCTGAACTACAGATACAGGACTGTGGCCTTCAATTTCATGACGCTCTACCATATCGATTATTTTACCGTCCTTTAACAAGGCAAAAGATGGTGAGGAAGGAGCGAAACCTTCAAAATATTGACGAGCTGTTTCCGTTGCTTCACGATCCTGACCGGCAAACACTGTTACCAGTTGATCCGGGCGTTTATCATAATGAATCGCACTCGCTGCTGCCGGTCTTGCTACCCCGCCGGCACATCCACATGTTGAGTTAACCATAACAAGTGTTGTACCCTCTTGTTCTAATGATTCCTTCACTTCGTCAGGAGTTTTCAGTTCAGTGAACCCTGCCTCCCTAATTTCGTTTCTCGCTGATTCTGAAATATCACCCATAAATAAATTAAAATCCATGATTCCACATTCCTCTCATCAATAATTATATAAAAATAGTAACAGTGATTACGGAATTTTTCAATTATCTGCTCCCAAATATAGAGTTCACATTAACATGACAGGTTTCTGTCCTATGATGTACAAGTTAGGCATATACTACAATGAAACAAGCATAAGATAGAACAATCGGGGGACTAAAGGTCGCCCAGCTCACTTCTTTGATCTGCTTGAAACTTGAGAGGAGTGATTCATACTGTGGTATATCTGACTATACTTCAATAGGGATAGCAACAGTCCCTGCTGATGAAAGTCTCATTTGATAAGGAGGTATATTGTGGATTGGCTGACATTTGATTGGATTAGTTTATTACATGTCATAGCGATTGATATTGTGCTATCCGGTGATAATGCCTTAATTATTGCCATGGCAACCAAAAATTTACCGAAACAGCACCAAAATAAAGCCATTCTAATTGGCGTAGCTGGTGCGATCATTTTACGAATATTGTTTGCCAGCGGTGTGGTGTTTTTACTTACTTATCCGTTCATTTATCTAATAGGTGGGTTGCTGCTCATCTGGATTGGGTACAAGCTTACCAAGAAAGAAGAAGAAACGCAGACGATTACCTCTTCTTCTTCGGTTATTGGTGCCGTCTCTACCATTATCTTAGCAGATGTTGTCATGAGCCTAGACAACGTGGTGGCTATTGCCGGAGCCTCCAAAGGGCATATTGGATTATTAACCTTTGGTGTTCTTGTCAGTATTCCACTGATGATCTTTGGTGCAAAGTTTATTATGCTGTTGTTACGTCGTTTTCCTCTTTTAATCTATATCGGTGCCGCCATATTGGTATATACAGGTGTCGATATGATGATGCATGAACCATTTGTCCATGACCTGCTCCAATTGCAGACAGGGTTTATAACCATTCTGTTAAGTCTTATTTTAACCATTGGTGTGGTTGCTTCCGGCTATGCAACTAATAAAGAGATCAACACATAGTTTACACGTTCGGTTTTTTATGCACAATAGGCACATTCCATTTCCATTTTAGTGCAAGGATACGAATCGTTAAGGTAACAACTAAACAAATGTAGAGACTAATGACCGGTGACAGGAGGCTATACGTAACAATCAATGCAACCGAACCGGCAATCGAGGCAAGCCCATAAATTTCTTTGCGAAAAACTAACGGAATTTCACGAACGAACACGTCCCTCAGCACACCACCGCCAATACCTGTCACAAGACCCATTGCAACGATTAAGAAGGGTTGCGAATAGTCTAAACTAAGGGCTGCATTAGCACCTACTGCCGTAAATACACCTAAACCAATGGCATCGAAAAAAGCAATGCCATGTTCAAAACGGTCGAATTTCTCATGGAAAAGAATAGTAGCTAAACTGGCTAATAAACTGACCAAAAAGTATTGTGGATCCACTAAATTAGTAGGCGGAATATTTCCAATCATTAAATCACGAATAACACCGCCTGCTAAAGCAGTGGTCAATCCTAATAAAAGAACACCAAACATATCCAAGTCTTTTTTGATAGCCAACAATGAGCCTGAAATGGCAAAAGCAATCGTACCAATATACACAAACGCTTCAATTAAAAACATGCTGACCCCTCACTTTTTATCACGTGTTAAGATAATCCAGGTGTAACGGTTCATAAACTCCCTATTAGTAGAAACCCCATGTTATGAAGACGGATTTTCCGAGCTTCTTTTTTGCCAAAGTGCACCAAGCCGGTCAAAGAGCCATTGCAGGACAAGACCTTGGATTAGAACACCTAGAATGGATGTAACAGTTAATAAGAAAATCGTTGGGAAATGATTGACCGTTTGTAGACTATTGGCAAATACAAATAAGTGCTTTACGGTGACGACCAATGCCTCCCACCAAGTAGTCAAGCTGTTATTCATTAGCCAAATGACACAGCTATTGATCAGGACGAAGATAGGTATAATAGAGGCTAGTAAAATCATTTTTGTATAAGATAAGCGCTTGAGATAAGGCGTTACATAGTATTTTGTAATTGTCTTGATTCTAAACAGGTAGATGATGCGTACAATCCTTGCTACCTGAAAAAATTGATCCAGCGGAATAACCGCCAGCAGTAAGAAAGGATTCTTCTGAATAAACTGCCACCTATTCGGTGCCACAATAATTCTTGCCACATAATCGACGAGGAAGATCAGCCAAACGACAAGATTCACTGTCGTGTTTACTGCATGGTCCACCCAGAGTGTTAATATGGTAAGGATGACTAAACTTATCATCACTATATCATATGTATATTTCACCTTATCCTTCATCTCATCACCATAATTTCTAATTCCCTTTGAAAAACAAAAAAACGAACTATCCTTTCCGTTTGGATATAATAGTTCGGATTATTTTGATTTTACCACATATTCATCGTGATTTGGAAGGAATTTTTCCACTGTTTGATTTACTTGATGATATGTACACGACTAATATACCTTTCTTTCACTTCAAGAATATGAAAGGTTAAGTTCTCTCGTTCTATACTGTCACCTGCTTGTGGAAAGCCTGAAAATTGAGTTAGTAAATAGGCTGCAAGTACATCTTCATCCTCGGGAATTTCTGTGCCAAATACATTATTTAAATGATGAAGTGTTATCTTTCCATCACAAATAATCTCGGTGTCTGTATGTTTCTCGACTAATGCATTTTCTTCTGCATCCGTCTCATCTTCAATTTCGAGGCCAATCATCGTCTCGATAATATCTTCATGCGTCACGATCCCTTCAGTCCCGCCATACTCATCCAGCACTACCGCCATATGTTTCTTTTCTTGCATCATTTTACGAAATACTTCTTCGATTTGATTAAATTCATATACATACAATGGCTCTGTGTCACTAAAGTCAGATAACGATCGGCTCTTGTCATCACTCCACGCAATTAAATATTTAGAGTGAAAGATCGCGATAATGTCATCCATGTCTTCCCCATAAATCGGATATCTCGTATAAGAATTAGCTAAAACAGCCTCTTTTACTTCCTCATATGTAGCAGTATTCTCTAACGCAACCATTTCAACTCTTGGTGTTTTTAATACGTCTTTTACATCAAGGTTATAAAAATCAAATGCACCGCGTATCCGAGAGCTTTCATCTTTGTGAAATGCACCTTCAGAGTCAGCAATGTCAACAATTGCGCGCAATTCCTCTTTAGACACAGCCTCTGTTTGCACCTCTCCGTTAGAAAGTTTTTTGGTGATAAACTCTGTCATCCCATTTAGTAAAAACGTTATTGGCTTTAAAATGGTAACCACCAGACGAATGATAGGATAAACAAGAGACGCAATCCTGTTTGGAAAACTAGCAGCAATGGACTTTGGAATCACTTCCGAACATATAATAATGGTGACAGTCAATATAGCCGAAGCAAGTCCTACGTTAAAACCATATTCCACAGCCATCATGGTGACTAATGTAGGAAGCAGTATGTTTGATATATTATTTCCTATTAGGATTGCTGTGATAAACTCACTAGGTTTAGAAAGCAGTTCCAACATTTTATTTGCTTTCTTATCTCCAGCCTTTGCTTTTGTTTGTAATTTCATTTTATTTGCCGCTGTTAATGCTGTCTCACTTCCTGAAAAGAAAAAAGAAACAAATAATAAAAATATGATCGCCAGGATCACGAGTAAATTCCTCCCCTATGACATATAGCATTTTAATTATATTATAACGTATGAAGAGCATTATATGCTATTATTAGATGGTGAAGATACTTATTTTACCCTAGCTAAATACCATGATAAGGAAAATCATACTGATGATATACCTCATCTTTTTCATTTTATTTATGTTTTGCTCCAATATATACCAACAAAACTTCCATTTACTGTAGTTACTAATTCTGTAGAAATAGCGTACTAATTAAGAAATTTAGATCATATAAAGACATATTTTATAGGAGGAGAGGTTAAGCGTTCTGGGAATATTACAGATGCTTTAGCTAATGAATTCGCCCAACCATTCACACTCGGTCTCTGCTTTGCCACTGCAGGCGGCTTGTCAGCTAAAGGATTAAGTACAGCGAATCCAGAGGTTTCGATTTTTCATAAAACTATCTATAATAATTCAATCCAAAAAATAGCTTTAATAGAACATACGAAAATTGGGATGGATATGTTTGCAGGAAAATACCCCAATAAAGAGCTTGACTTAATCATTACCGATGAAGAGACATCGAAGCAACAAATCAAAACGATCACAGCACAAGGAACAAAGGTAATTGTGGCTAAAAGGAGGAGAGATAATGTTCTACCGGAGAAAATATTATCTAGTGAAAAGTGAGTTTGCAGAAACACTTAATACACATTTTCTTCATACCAATTTACCTAATCAGCTAAAACACGGCTCACGTTTAGTTGGTCGTTGGATGAAAGTGAACAAAGATAATACGACAGAAATATTTGCCATATGGGAATATGACAGTTATGAAGATTACCTAAACATTGAAACCGCTATCCAAAAAGATAAAGCTCATATGAAACGAATAAAAGAGTGGTATGCGCAACATGGTGGAAGAGAATATATCTTCAAAGAATACATAATAGAAGTAAAAAATGAAGCTATAGAGTCTACATTAGAACAAGAATAAGAAAAAAAGGAGCCGATCTAAAAGCACTCCTTTTAAATTAACCACTGCTATTATGCCAACTACGTATTCTAAAAAAGGAAGTGTTAAAAAGGTGAAATACTTATGTTACACTAAAGAAAGATCTACATTAGTTGGTCGTTGTTCCCTATAGATAATTAGTAAACTTGTCTATTCGGTAAAGTCATAACAAAAACGAAGGGTGATTTTAACGTGGATACATTATTGGAAATACTACCTATTATATTGCCTGTTCTCATCGTGGGGGCTATTGTCGTATTTGTAATCAAAAGAATGGAACAGAAATATAAGGAAGGCACACTTGGTAAGAAAAAGTCCAAAAACACTCAGGCTTTATTAGATAGTTTAATTCCGCTTGGCATGCTGTGTGGTTGTGCAATGGGTACTGTGTTTGGTATGTTCTCTCCGTTCTCTCTAGCAGTAACCATTAGTTTAGGGGCAGGAATTGGTTTTCTTGGCGGATATTTGGCTTATGAAGGTTACGGCAAGACAAATGATGTTATGCACGATTAAATAAATTCCATATATGGGATTTTTAAGCACATTGTAGCAACACGGTCTCTTCCATTTCGTTTTTTGATAGCACGACAACCCATATAAAACAAATGAGATTGCCAGCAACAGGAGTGTTGTTCATTCCCTGTTACTGGAAATCTCTCTTTATCTAGGTATGCCAATACCTGTAAAAGGAAAGTATCGGAATTTCACTTTCCCAATCACATCATCCTCATGGATAAAGCCAAAGAACCGGCTGTCTTTACTGTTCATGCGATTATCCCCTAATACAAACAGATTTTGATCTGGAACACTGGATTGGCCAGTCATCTCTTCTAAGGTAAAATCTGTCTTCCTTGTGATAGGAGAATCTTCCTCTTCCTCCGATTCAGCTATATACGGTTCTTGGATTGCTTCTCCATTCACATAGAGCACTTCCTCATCTATTTCAATCGTATCACCTGGCAGACCGATAACTCTTTTGACATAATAATCATCGGCATCAGGTGCGTGGAATACTACCATATCAAAACGTTCAATATCTGATATTTTACTAATAACCAATCGATCATTATGTTCAAACGTTGGTGACATGGATTCCCCCATCACAACAGATGATGATAATAAGAAACTCCGAACGAGAACAACAATTAACAAGGCTAACAATACCGATTTAATCCAAGTATAAACCTCTGATTTAGTTTCTGTCTTGTTCATCTGTGTCCCTCTCCTCCTTATTTTTTTTGCCAACTTCAGGAACAGGGCTAATATCATTATACTATATATCATCACCCAGATAAAAGGAAACCAAGCTAAATCGATCAAGGTGGATCCATTCCAAACCATTAATACTTCTTGAGGATAAACAGCAGGTGAAATCAGCCATGTAACTGGTTGCAAGGCAGTATATCATGTATACCGATAGCTGCTATGGATAAGACAATAGTAAGAGCAAACCCTCCATAAGTATTTACAGGGCTAAGCCAGATTACCTTCTTGAATAGACTACCAACACATACACCTAGCGTAAATAACAATATATGATGGATAAACGATATCAAGCCAATCGAAAAAGAAACAGGCTCTGAAAACATGTCAAAAACGATCGGATATACAAAAGCAAAAACGCTGTCCCTTGTTCCTTTAATTCCTTGATGAGAAGCAACAATTCTTGTTGTGCGGAAAAATCTAAACCAGATACCGGTTCATCCATGATTAACAACTCTGGTTGCTGTAGCACAGCTTGAATAATAGCTACTTTCTGAATATTTCCTTTAGATAGTTTATGGATGCGTTGATTACTGTATTTGTCTAATTGAAAACGGGCTAAAAGTGCAGGAAGTCGCCGATATAGGCAGGAGGAAGCCATTCCATTTATTTTCCCCACGCTTAAGTATTCCATAGGTGTAAAGCGAATATCTTTTGGAAAACGATCCGGTATATAACCTACTCTTAACTTTTTACAGCTATATCGAACCTTACCGCTGTCCGGCCGTTCCAACCCCGGTTCCATTTCCACCTAAAATGGCCATTATTTCCTTAGAATGTATTGTTAATGAAACATTTTGAATAAATTGTTTTATTCGAAAATCTCTTAGTAATATTATAAAGCTCCAATAGTTTTGCCATCTGATCCCCCTGATATGTTTACTGATGCTTTATATTGTTTAGTTAGCTAGTTGACGATACTTTTTAAGCTAAACAACTTATCCCCTAATGTTAATACCTATCTAAAAATTATAACTAAACTCCAATGAAAAGTCATGTTAACATGTATATAATTCTCGTTAAGATTTTAATAAATCCCATATCGGTTTACAATCCCATCTTATACAGATATAAGAAAATACAAATGCCGTTTCTGCATAAAAGTATACTTATAATAAAAGTTGGGACAATTTTAATGTCTCCTTCTCATCCATTTATGTATACATAAACTAATGGAGCGGGCAAGCACTGGCCCCGCTCCATCTATATATGTCTTATTTTTGCTAATAATTTGGGGTTGTATCTGCCTTTCCTTCTAATAAATCGGCGTTGTATCGCTAGAAATATTCTCCAGGATCGCCTTCACATGAGACATAAATGCACCACAGATCACACCATCCAAGACGCGGTGGTCTAATGAAAGACAGAGATTGACCATATCACGTGCGGCAAACATATCATCGATAATGACCGGGCGCTTAACAATAGATTCTACTTGCAGGATAGCTGCTTGCGGATAGTTAATAACCCCCATGGATTCTACCGAACCAAAGGAACCTGTGTTATTAACCGTAAACGTGCCACCTTCCATATCCTCTTGTGTTAAGGAATTAGTTCTTGCCTTTTTCGATAATTGAGCAATTTCTTTGGCAATTCCTTTGATACTCTTTTCATCCACATTCTTGATAACTGGGACATATAACTCATGTTCATGAGCTACCGCAATCGACAAGTTAATATCATTGCGCTGAATAATCTTATCTCCAGCCCAACAGCTGTTCAGTTCTGGAAATTTCTTCAAGGCTTTGGCTACTGCATTCAAAAAGAAAGCAAAATAAGATAAATTATAACCTTCGTTCTCCCTGAAACTGTCTTTTTCTGCATTCCGATAAGCTACAAGGTTAGTCACATCGACCTCGATCATCATCCATGCATGCGGGATTTCCGTTTTAGAACGAACCATATTCTGGGCAATGGTTTTCCGAAGTCCTGTAACTGGAATTTCACGATCACCTGGATTGACTTTCACTTGTCGTCTTCTAATAATAGGCGGGGTGAACTCTTCCGCTTCAGCCGGTTCTGAATGGGAAGTTTCACTTGCAGACACTGGCTCACTAACTGGCTTTGCTTCTGATTGGCCTTTGGCAATATAAGCCTCGATATCTTTCCGTGTAATTCTTCCGCCTTTTCCTGTACCGTTTACTTTGTTTAAATCAACCTGATGTTCTTGAGCTAAGCGCATAACGACTGGGGAATAGCGTTTCTTCATATCGGCCGCTCCCTCTGGAGCTGTTACATTAGTCTCAGAAGCGGCTTGTTGTTCTACAGCAGGTTCCGCTGCCAATCCTTCCACTTCTATGTAACACATCAATTGTCCGACCTCAATCGTTTCTCCCTCTACTGCCACTAATTCCGTAATCGTACCAGAAAAAGAGGAAGGCACTTCGGCATTGACCTTATCTGTCATCACCTCTGCGATCGGATCATATTTCTCTACCTTATCACCAGCCTTTACAAGCCATGTGCTTATAGTACCCTCTGTCACACTTTCACCTAATTGAGGCATTTTTATTCGTTGGACTGCCACGTTTCTCACTCCTTCTTCTTTAAAATTCTGCTAATTCTCTAATGGCTTGTTCGATTTTATCGGCATTCACCAGAAAGGCCTTTTCCAAAGGTGCAGCAAAAGGAGTTGCCGGTGTATCAGGACCTGCTAAACGCTTGACTGGTGCATCCAAATCATATAAACAATGCTCACTAATAATGGCGGCTACTTCTCCAAGTATACTGCCTTCCTTATTATCTTCCGTTACTAACAACACTTTGCCTGTCTTAGAGGCCGCCTCGATAATGGCTTGTTGATCCAGCGGGTAAACTGTCCGCAAATCCAATATTTCGGTACTGATGCCTTCCTGTTCTAGCTTCTCTGCCGCTTGTTTAGCAAAATGAACACACAAACCATACGTAATAACCGTTACATCTTCCCCGCTACGCTTGGTTTCCGCCTTGCCGATTGGCAGGGTGTAATCTTCTTCTGGCACTTCTTCCTTCAACAATCGATACGCACGCTTATGTTCCAAAAACAGAACAGGGTCCTCATCACGAATAGCTGATTTGAGCAAGCCTTTTGCATCATATGGACTAGAAGGCATCACAATTTTTAATCCAGGTTGATTAGCAAAGATTGCTTCAATCGATTGGGAATGATAAAGTCCACCATGTACTCCCGCACCATACGGAGCTCTAATTGTAATCGGACAGTTCCAGTCATTATTTGAACGATAACGAATGCGAGCTGCTTCTGAAATAATCTGGTTAATGGCAGGCATAATAAAATCGGCAAACTGCATTTCGGCTACTGGCTTCATCCCATACATGGCTGCACCAATACCTACTCCGGCAATAGCTGATTCTGCTAATGGTGTATCCAACACTCGCTCTTCGCCAAACTGTTCATAAAGACCATCCGTAGCTAAGAATACACCACCGCGTTGTCCGACATCCTCACCTAAGATAAATACCTTCTCATCTCGTTCTAATTCTTCTCTTAAAGCCTGATTGACGGCCTGTATATATGTTAAGACAGCCACTATTATTCCCCTCCTTGTCCATAGACATGATCTGTCAATGTTGACACACCGGCATATGGTGCATTTTCTGCATAGTCGGTTGCTTCATTTATTTCTTGTTTGATCTTCTCTTCTATTTCTTGATCTTCTGCTTCCGTTAAATAACCTTGTTCGATTAACATATCACGGAATTGGGCAATACCGTCCAGTGTTCGATGATCGGCTACCTCATCTTTTGTACGGTAGGTCATATCATCATCATCACTGGAATGTGGTGTAAGACGGTAGGAAATCGTTTCAATTAAAGTTGGTCCTTCCCCATTTAGTGCCCGCTCATGAGCTTCTTTCACTACACGATAGATTTCTAATGCATCGTTACCATCCACAGTTACACCAGGTATCCCATAGCCAATAGCCCGATCAGAGATGTTCTCACAAGCTACTTGTCGACTCAGCGGCACACTAATCGCGTATTTATTATTCTCTACCATCACAATCATCGGCAATTTATGCACCGCTGCAAAGTTCAAGCCTTCGTGGAAATCTCCTTGATTGGAGGAGCCTTCACCTAACGTCACAAAGGAAACAACGTTGCGCTTTTCCATTTTAGACGCCAGGGCAAACCCTGCTGCATGTGGTACTTGGGTTGTAACAGGTGAAGAGCCGGTTACAATGCGATTCTTCTTCTGTCCATAGTGGCTAGGCATTTGCCGTCCGCCAGAATTAGGGTCTTCTGCTTTCCCATATGCCTGTAAGAAGACTTCTTTCACTGTCATTCCGAAATGAAGGACAACACCTAAATCACGATAATAAGGTAAAACAAAATCTTCATCTTTATTTAAGGCGTAAGAGGCTGCAATTTGTGCTACTTCCTGTCCTTGACAAGAGACAACGAACGGAATACTGCCGGCACGATTTAACAGCCACATACGTTCATCAATTCTTCTTGCCAAGAGCATCTCTTGATACATCGCCACCAGTGTATCCTTACTTAATTCTGCTTGTTTTGTTTGATTAACCATGTAATTTCCTCCCCTCAGCTGCTAGAGCTGCTTCTCCAATAATTTCATTTAAAGATGGATGCGGATAGATTACCTCAGATAACTCTTGGACAGAACTGTCAAAATATTTTGCTAAACTGGCCTGTCCAATTAGCTCGGTCACTTGATCGCCTACCATATGAATACCTAAAAGATCATTTGTTTTACGGTCTTTGATTAATTTCGTAAATCCGTGGACATCACCATTCACATGCGCCTTGCCGATTGCCAGGCCAGAAACCTTTGTCACGGCATAGTCTATCCTTTGTGCCTTCGCCTCCGCTTCCGTAAGGCCTATAACAGCAATTTCTGGATTACTGTAGATACAAGCAGGGATTTCATTTTCTGTCAGCTTACTTGTCGCACTTCCTGTGATATGAGCAATAGCCTGCCTTGCCTCATAGGTTGCAACATGAGCCAGCTGTTTTCCGCCGATCACATCACCGATTGCATAGATATGCGCTTCTTTGGTCTGATAGTGTTGATTTACTCGAACAAAACCTTTGTCATCTAATTCAATATCTGAATTTTCAATACCTATTTTATACGTGTTCGCTTTTCTGCCAATAGCAATGAGCACCTTATCTGCCGTCATTTGTTTTTGACTATTTTGATGCTGGTAGGTAACCGTTACTTGGTCAGTTATTTTCGCTTCTTGCAGGAGGGCTTGTTCCACCACTTGAATCCCTTTTTTCTTTAGGACTTGTTTCATATGTTTGACAACATCTTGATCAAATCCTGGTAATATCTGTTCTTGTGCTTCGATAATCGATACCTGAACTCCTACATCATGCAAAAAGGAAGCCCATTCTAACCCAATTACTCCGCCGCCGACAATAATGATCGACTCCGGTAATTGTTCCATCTGTATTAAATCATCTGATGTTGTAATAAATTGATGGTCTACCTCCATGTTTGGAAGCAAGCTCGGTACAGAACCAGTTGCAATCATCACATTCTTAGGGACGAGAATATCATTCTCCTTATCCCCTTCATATTCCACAGAAATCGAGCCAGCAATCGGTGAGAAAATCGATGGTCCTAAAATCCTGCCATAGCCTGTGTATAAATCAATTTTATTGGAGGGAATTAATTGTTTAACCCCGCTATATAAAGATTGAATAATCTGATTTTTGCGTTCCATTGCTGCCGTTAAATGAAAGGTCGGATCGGTAGTTTCTACACCAAAATCTGCTGCTTGTTTAACTTGTTGGAAGACGGCAGCACTTTTCAATAATGCCTTAGTTGGTATACAGCCTTTATGGAGGCAAGTACCGCCTAATTTATCCTTTTCGACGATAGCCGTCTTTAATCCTGCTTGTGCTGCTTGAATTGCAGCTACATAACCGCCTGTGCCGCCGCCTAGTATTACGAGATCATAATTGATTGCCATTCGCTACATTCCTCTCATTCTTGATATTGCTTCACATCTTCTATACCATTTAATACTCGAAGTGTTCCTTGTGCCAAGGCCAGCATAATATTCTCACCTGGATAGCAGTAAACATCAGCAATCCAGCTCACTTGTCTCAAAATTTGCTCATATAGATAATCATACTCAGCCAAATAACCTGTTAAAACAATTGCCCTGACATCCCCTGCTAAAACAGTACTCATCTTGCCAATTTCCTTTGCCACTTGATAGGCTAATATATCAAATACTTCTTTTACCTTGGCGGTATCTGTACGCCATAGTAAAAATAAATCATTCTTTCTTTCAATACCCAAGTATTCTTTCATACCACTCTTATAAATAATCTGCTGTAAAACCCCTTCCTTCGTTGCACTCGGTTCAAAGCATAGATGAACTAAATCTTTGTTTGGTATACTGCCTGCTCGTTCAAAAGAGAACGGCCCATCTCCATCAAAGCCATTATTGACATCGATGACTTTACCTTGCCGATGTGCCCCGACTGTAACACCGCCGCCCAGATGGGCTACCACAAAATTACATTCCTCATAACGAAGATCCAAGGATTCGGCTAATGAGCGTGCGGCCGATTTCTGATTCAAGGCATGAAAGATACTTTTACGTTCAATAGAGGGTATTCCTGTCTTCTTAGCGATAGCTAGCATTTCATCTACTACAACTGGATCGACAATATAGGCAGATTTATTCCAATCAGAAGCAATTGCAGAGGCCAACAGTGCACCAAGATTAGACACATGTGCACCATAAATGGCTGTCCTTAGATCATCTAACATTTTATCATTCACTAAGTAGGTCCCGCCCTCAATCGGCCGAAGTAATCCCCCGATACCACAAACCGCAGCAATACTGGCGATATCTATTCCTAATGAGTAAACAGACTCTAAAATCAGTTGTTTCCGTTCCTCTAGTTGATCATCTAACTCTTTCTGAATCAATGCTTCTGGTAAGGGAATATTCTTCTCGAACAGACAATCCTCCTGTTCAAATAATGCGATTTGAGTCGTTTCTACCATGGGATTAATCACTAAAATCCGCTGCACATCCTTTTTCTTCATATAACACCTCAATCCATCTGATACTTCTCCATTTTATAATAAAGGTTTCTAATCGATACTCCGAGCGCTTTCGCTGTTTTGGTTTTGTTAAATTGGTGCTTTTTGAGCATTTCATAGATATAGTTCTTCTCATATTGGTCCATAGCAGCTTGTAAAGATAAGGTTTCATCTGCTGTTACGGCAGGAAGATCAAGAGGTTCTTGCTGAATATGTTCTATCCGGACGACCTTCTCTGTGATACTCATCTGCCAAATGATATGCTCCAGTGTTTGCTGTAACTGAGCAATATTCCCCGGCCATTCTAAGCTTTTCCAATAATCAATAACTTGTGGATCAACGGATCGAATATCGCGTTGTAATTGTCTATTATATTGTGCCACTATATCTGCCACTAAGTCATCGAGATCTTCGAGGCGTTCTTTTAACGGTGGTAAGACAATCTGAAAAGTCTGCAAACTTTCATACAGTGGCAAATACCATTCCCTCGGTGACCATATGCTCTCTGTTCCAAACAGTAACCGCACTTGAGTAGTTTCCTTCAAAAAGCGATATAACTCTTTTTGTCGTTCTATATCAGGAATTTCATCCACCTGTAAATACACCGTACCGTCCTTTGCTTCTTGTGTTAACTCGATAAATGTTGCTTCATTTAATTTGGAAACAAAAAAAGGGATAAACGGATGAGCAAAACGATCACTTTGTTGATGGATAGCTTGAGCCAACATCTGTTTACCAGTTCCTTTATCGCCGCGAATAATAATCGAATCGCTCATCTTGGCATAAAGCTTGGCCTGTTCCCTTGCTATATTAATCATATGGCTTGAACCTACTATATCTTCTATAGTTTCTGTTTTTTCCAGTTTTCGTACCAATCGCTTCATCATTTGCAATTCTGTAACAGTATCATGTGATGAATCAATGATCAAATATTGCAGGCAGCCCAGCAGCTTTCCATTGTTTTGCAAAGGCCGGCTGACTAGTTGGACACGTTCAGCTGTCATCGAGTTTGCTGGCAATAAGACTTGACTTTTCTCTCTTCTCGACTTTAATACATCTTTCGCCTGTTGATCAGCCAAATCAGCAAAATATATACTTGTTTGCTGATTTACTTCCTGCCAATGCTCACTCACTAACCATTCCGTCTGATCAGGAAGCAGCACACGAAATTCATGTTGATAGTTGACGAGTAAATGCTGAAATACTTCCTTTTCCAAATCAGAATTGTTAATCATTCTTTCTTGTTCCTGCACATGATCTGTCGTTTCAAACGTTAACATCATCCCTTGTAAGGTACCATTTTCATGTAAGTATGGGGCATACTCGATAATGATCGACTGCTGTGTTTGTTTTATTTTATCAACACGCTCTATGTGTTTATGTAATTGCTTAACCTCTACCATGCAAGGTTCTTCTATTACATCTGCAATTGACATATTCTCTAGCTCATGTAACTTCAATAAAGACTTGGCTTCCTCATTTGCAAATTGTATAAGGCCATCCTTATTAGTGATAATAACACCTACCGTTAGTCTCTCTAGTACATCTTGGTATTTAAAAAATATGTTTGCAGTTATATTCATCACACCTTGCATTTTTTTTCATACTTAAAGAATAAATCACCTTGCAAATAATTGCAAGGAATAGTTCATTCCTTTTATCGACGGTTTTTGCTATAATTTAAGTATTTCCAAGATATCTAGGAGGAAAACCATTGAGATTAATTGCATTAATTATGCTAGTGTTACCTGCATTATTAGCCACTTACGGTATTAAGCTAATGCGTGATGCCTTCTTCGGCGAACTAACGCCGATTTTCTTTCACATTGTCATCCAATTTATTGTCGGGTTAGGACTGTTTGGCGGCGGCCTTTATTTTATCGGCGGCTTTATCTTACATCGAGACCGCAAACGAAAACTTACCAAAGGCGAAAAAAATAACAGGTACTCCTCCTCATAAGCGGAATACCTGTTATTTTTTATGTTAAGAAGTTATTCAAAAAAGTCCGGCCAAAATGATCGTCCAAACACGCCTTTTATTATTCTGATTCGAAGAATATTTTATAAAGCTCTCGCACACATTCCTTTACCTTATCTGCTTTGATTCCGAACATCATCGATACTTCGGAAGAACCTTGATTCATCATTTTAATACTCACGTTGGCATGGGCAAAGGCATGGGTTGCTTTATCAGCGAGACCGATTCCACTGTCCATCCCTTCTCCTACTACCATAATTAACGCCAAGTCTCGTTCAACTGTGACTGTGTCCGGATCTAGTTCTTCCTTAATCCGAGCAATCACTCGCTCTTCTTTTTCCTTGGTCAATCTTGATTCACGGATAATAACCGAAATATCGTCAATTCCTGTTGGTGTATGTTCAAAAGAGATCTCTTCATCTTCTAAGATGGTTAACAACTTACGGCCGAATCCCAGCTCACGGTTCATCAAGTATTTACTTACATAAATACTAATAAAACCTGTATCACTAGCAATACCAACAACTGGATTAGGCTGTGGTTCTTTCTTAGAGACAATAATGGTTCCCATTGCCTGCGGATTATTAGTGTTCTTGATACAAACAGGGATATCTGCTTTAAAAGCAGGGATTAATGCCTCATCATGAAATACTGAAAAGCCTGCATAAGAAAGTTCTCGCATTTCTTTATAGGTTAATGACGTAATTTCCTTTGGATTCTTAACTATCATCGGATTCACACAGTAAACCGAATCTACATCCGTAAAATTCTCATAAAGACTTGCCTTCACTCCCGCTGCTACAATTGAACCGGTAATATCAGATCCGCCTCTTGAAAAAGTGATCAGTTTCCCATCTTTAGAATAACCAAAGAAACCAGGAATTACTACAATTTCTTCGCGATCATGCAATTTGTACAGGTGATCATAGCTTTCTTCAAGAATTTGGGCATTGCCAGGTGTATCACTGACCAAAATACCTGCAGCCTTAGGATTCAGATAGATCGCATTTAGACCAAGCGATTGTAAATAAGCACTTAATACTTTAGCTAATGAATCTTCTCCAGTTGCCTTCAAGGCATCCATCTTTAATTCCGGACTATTATCTGAGCCAAAGATATTTTCTATTCCTGATCTAATCTCCTCAATAATTTTCTCAGAGATATTTAATTCCGTTGTAATCTCTCTAAAACGGTCTAAAATTACCTCTAACTGTTTTTGATAAGGCTCATTTTTTAAATAAACTTCCCCTAATCCGATCAATAAATCAGTGACTTTCACATCATCTGAAAATCGCTTGCCTGGGGCGGAAACTACAATTACTTTTCTCTCTTTATCAGCCTGAATAATATTTGCTACTTTTCGTAATTGTTCTGCATTCGCTACTGAACTTCCACCAAATTTTGCTACTTTCATCTCGTTAACCTCTCCAATTAAAATTATTATATCGACCTGACAATTCCGCAGCCTGCAAAATGCCTCAATAAATAAAAAAGAAGACGAATTTTGTCAGAAGATTACGAAATTGACTCCAATTAAAATATTAACACAATTTCTGTGCAATTGTTAAACAATAAATGGAATCTTCACTAAATTAAACGCCGACTGCCCAGACATGGTATAGAGAATGGCCAGTCTATTTTCTCACTTATGATATTTACCTTAAATCGTTGGAATATATATATTATCTATGCTATCATTTTATAGCACAAGGACAAGAAACATATCTTCGTCACTTAGCTTATCATTCCAAGCAGGAGGAAAGCAGCAACCCGCTAAGTGAATCAGCCATTAACGACGATTTACGGGCGGTTCACTTCGTATCAAAAACAAGAGAATTAACAGCAATGTGTGGAGTGGGAGGTTATTTATTTGAACTTGAAATTTTGGGAAAGTATAACCGTCGATGACTATATAAACCTAGGTATTAGTATCGCTATCATATTAATAGCAGTACTGTTTAGGAAAATTTTCATCAAATATGTTTTTTACTTATTTATACGATTAACGAATAATAAAAAAACGGAATTTCTGAACACTGCCTTAAAGGCTTTTGAAACACCTTTACGCTTTTTATTTGTCTTTCTTGGTATTTACATTGCCATGGCGTATTTTCCGTTTATTAATCAAAAAGGTGAACTCGTTTCTAAGTTCCTAAGTGTATCGATTATTATTACTATCACTTGGTGGTTATGCAATTTATCGTCAAGTTCTTCTTACTTTTTTAAAAAATTAGGCGATACACTTAATTTTGAAGTAGATCAAATCCTGCTGCCCTTTTTATCTAAGGCGGTTCGATTTGTCATTATCGCCATTAGTTTAACTATTATTGCACAAGAATTCGGCTACGATGTCAGCGGCTTTATTGCTGGTTTAGGGCTGGGCGGCTTGGCATTTGCCTTAGCTGCTCAAGAAGTAATCAAGAATTTATTTGGCGGGGTTGTTATTATTACGGAAAAGCCATTCTCCATTGGTGATTGGATTATGACACCTAGTATTGAAGGAACTGTAGAAGATATTAATTTCCGCAGTACGATCATTCGTACATTTGAAGATTCCTTGGTTACCATACCCAATTCCACTTTATCGAATGAACCGATTACGAACTGGAGCCAGATGAACAAACGCCGCATTTCCTTTGATTTACGGTTAACATATGATACAACTCGAGAAGAATTAGATAGAGTCTTAAAAAGTATTGAAAGTTATTTAGAGCAAAATGAAGCCATTCATCCTGAAACCATTTTTGTAAAGTTTAATGAGTACGGAGAAAGCAGTATCGATGTCATGCTTTATTTCTTTACGAAGACTACAGTCTGGGAAGAACACTTAAACGTCAAAGAAGAAGTAAACTTCAAAATTTTGGAGATCTTAGAACAAGCAAATGTATCCATTGCCTACCCTGCTCGTTCCGTATATATGAATGAGCCAAAATATGGGCAGGAACCCTTTGGAGATCAGGATTAATCCATTCATCAACACCCCTTAAAGGACGGCAGTATACTTAGTAATTGGAATAAAAATGCAGCATGGGGGGCTTGTCAAGCTTAAGCATGACAAGCCCCTTTAATATAAAGTAAACCTAACTATTTAGTCCTCTCTAGATATCAACGGATATTTTACCAAAAGGAAGTCGAACAAAAAAGAACGTATTTATCTACTACTTACAGGACAAAAAGAGTTAACGGTTGGGCAACGCAAGTTAGAGGAAAGACAAGATAAATTAGTGGATGGGCAAGAAGAATTATACAAAGAAGTTAGAAACCTAACAGAAGGACAAGCCGATCTGCGCAAAGAAGTACGAGAGGTTAGACGGGATGTGCCGATCACTTCGCCAATCTTGTCGGGGGTATACAGCAAAGGTGGATCGCAATCTTGAGATTATCCGAAGCTAGACCGCCAAAATCTCAGAAAAAGCATAAGAAAGAAAGTAAACAAAGGAATACGCACAGTACTATGCATACTAGCGGAAGAGTTCCACAAAAAGGACGTCTCCTAGCGATAGCTAAGAGGCGTCCTTTTTTAAATTGTTAAGTTATTTAACGAAGCGTGTTTTCGAAAATGATTAAATAGCTCTCCATCTAGGAAATCTAAGAAGATTTTCTCTGTTACTTTTACAGACCCGAATATTGATGTCTTAATCCATTCACGAATTTAATTACCTTGATTGGCACTATCTGCCATATAATCGTCAACTTTAATTAAAAATCAAACAAAAATCTTCCTCCTTTTTTCTTAAGCAACCAACAAAAAAGTTTATGGTTTACGAAAAGAAGCTTATAAGCCTGATTTCTAAGTCCATAGAGTTATCGCTGTCATTTTACGATAAACTTATCGCTAAATATACCTGCTTCGTATCAGTATTAACTAGCTCTATGCTCCAAGCGCAGACGGTCAGCAACCATTGCAATAAATTCGGAATTGGTTGGCTTTGCCTTCGATACACTTACCGTATAACCAAATAAAGAAGAGATCGAATCCATATTCCCTCTGCTCCACGCCACTTCAATTGCATGCCTGATTGCTCGTTCCACTCGAGAAGCAGTTGTCTTATACTTGGAAGCGATATCTGGATAAAGTACTTTCGTTATGGAGCCAAGCAACTCAATATCATTGTAAACCATCGTAATGGCCTCTCTTAAATACATATATCCCTTAATATGAGCTGGTACACCAATCTCATGAATAATATGTGTAATATTTGCTTCTAAATCAAATTTTTTCCTTTGAGTGCTAGAAGATGAAGAACTTTCTGCTTGAACGGATGCTTTCGTGCCATGAACCTGTTTAATCTGTTCGGCAAGATACTCCAAATCAAATGGCTTTAAAATAAAATACGAAGCACCTAAATTTACTGCCTTTTTTGTTACTTCTTCTTGACCAAATGCAGTCAACATAATCACATTAATATGCTTTGTATTATTGTTTTGCTTGATCTTAGACAGCACAGCTAAACCATCTATATGCGGCATTATGATATCCAATACAATCACATCGGGTTGAATGTCTTCTAATTTATCCAGGCATTCCTTTCCATTATAAGCCGTTGCAACTACTTCTAAGTCAGCTTGATCCTCTAAGTATTCCTCCATTAACTCCACAAGTTCACGATTATCATCCACTAACATAACCTTTGTATTTCCCACAAAAAATCCTCCTTCAAAATCTGTTCTAAACATTATTTTTGTCATAAATAATACTTTCGACAGTCATTAGAAAAATCCTTCTTTTATTGTAAAAAACTTACTTCCATTTTTCGACACATGTGTTTGTCGAAAATTCTTTAATATCTTTAGGGTAACAAATTTTGTTAATTTTTTCAACATCTTTCTCATCTAAAGTGAAAATTTTACAAACACAACAAAAAGCCCGTTTCTTCATTCGAAACGAGCTTATCCGTCATTTTATTAACTGGCTTGCTGCTTTTCTTGTTTATAGATATCAATTCCTGCTTCATTTAACATCCACTCAATGTGTACACCATACCCACTTGTCGGATCATTAACAAAAACATGTGTAACGGCCCCAACTATTTTATCATTTTGAATAATGGGACTTCCACTCATCCCTTGTACAATTCCACCTGTTTTCTCTAATAAGCGCTGGTCGGTAATCTCAATAATAAGACCTTTTGTTGCAGGGGCTGTTTGATTTAAACTATTCACAATTTCTACATCAAAAGCTTCCACTTCTTCTCCTTCAATTACTGTTAGTATTTGAGCTGGGCCTTCTTCCACTTCATTTGGTAATGCAATGGACATTGGTTTTGACCACTTACTTTCTGAAGGAGTTTCATTTAAGGTTCCAAAGATACCGAATGGGGAATTCTTGGTAATGTTCCCTAACTGAGAATCCCTTAGAACAAAATCGGCTTTCTTTTCGCCGGGGACTCCATGCTGGCCTTTTTTAATATCGGTTATTTCAGATCGTACAATTGTGCCATTATCTATTTCAACCGGTTTTCTCGTATCCATATCGGAAATAATATGTCCTAATGCACCGTATTTATTAGAAGCAGGGTCAAAAAATGTCATCGTCCCTATACCGGCAGCTGAATCACGAATATAAATTCCAATCCGATAATCCTTTTCTTTTTCATCATATGCCGGTTTTAATTCGGTTTCGATCACTTGATTGGAACGTTTAATGGTAACGGCTAAGCTTTTATTCGCTTCGCCTGCTTCTAATACTAATGGTTCTACTTCTTTCATGCTTTTTATTTCTTTATCATTAATCGAAAGAATGTTGTCGCCCACTTGAATATCTGCTTCTTCTCCGGGTGAGATTGTCCCATCTTTAGTGGATACTAAGTGGTGGCCAACAACTAAGACCCCTTGAGTATGGAGATTAATACCAACGGAATGTCCTCCAGGAATGATTTTAAAATCGTCATACACTTCCAAATTTGTCTTTTTAACTGGAACATCATTCAACGTGTAAATCAATTCATGATGATCATTTTCGTGTACTTCATACCCGTTTAAATCAGTAGCATACTGAGCCTGCTGGCCGGAAGAAGTGGAAACCGTGATATGCTCATCTAAAGCTTGCATTAGTTCTGATTGTGGTTGAGCTAAGGTTTTGACATGGGTGGGAATCGAAAGATATATCTGAAATGGTGTGTACCATGGAAGTAAACATAAGGTGACAAGGAGTAATAACCCTATCGCTTTTCTAAAAAAACTTCTCTTCACATTTTCACCCTCCTTGTAGTCCAGATAATTAATCTGTATCTTTAATTTGACCTTAAAGGGTGGATTTTAAACCCGTAAAACATAACAAAAACAAGGGAAGATTACCACTAAGAAAATTAGCATAAATGCTAAAACCAAAGGAGACTGATGGCAATTGGGATATTTCGCCACACTGCTGATTTTTTCGTTTGTCCTGAAATGAAATATAAACATGCTCGGATACACGTAAAAACCTAAGGCCGGATTCCCATACCTTAGGTTAACTGTCTTCGCCTCTTTGTTTTATTAGTGTCTTTGATGATTCATTTCAATTAATTCTTTGGCATGCGTCTTTGAAGCTTCTGTTAATTCATTTCCGGTGATCATTTTTCCAATTTCATCGACTCGCTCTTGGAATGATAATTCCTGAATTGTCGTATGTGTACGGTTATGGTCCACTACTTTTTCAATTTTTAGATGGGTGTCTGCAATCGAAGCTACCTGTGGTAAATGTGTGATGCAGAGCACTTGGGATCCTTTGGAGATGTTGTATATTTTCTCAGCCATAGCTTGGGCCACTCTGCCGCTTACACCGGTATCTACTTCATCAAAAATAACACTGGTAATTCCTTGATGCTTAGAGAAAATATTTTTTAAGGCCAGCATTATTCGTGACATCTCCCCTCCAGAAGCAATTTTAGCCAATTCTTTGACTGGTTCCCCAGGATTTGTTGAGATAAGGAAGTTCACTTGATCTAAGCCATGGCCGTGTGGCTGTACATCTTTTCCTTCAAAAAAGATGCCGCCAGCTTTAGCAGGGATAGAAACATCTATTGTGAATACTGCCTTTTCCAAATACAGATCCTGTAATTCTGCCAGTACAGCTTGCTCTAAATCGCTTGCAGTCTTTTTCCGTAAAGCATGTAACTCTTTGGCCTCTAGAAGCATATCATTGGTCAGTTCGCGTAATGTTTCGGAAAGATTGGCCAAATGCTGATCACGGTTTCTTATTTCTTCCAACTCTTCTTCCACTGTAGCACTATAGGTCATAATTTCTTCCACCGTTGGACCGTATTTACGCTTCAACTGATCAATTTCATGCAGCCTGGCTTCAATTTCTGCAAGCCGTGCAGGATCATAATCCATCGAATCAACAAATTGACGGATCGAATAAGAAATTTCTTCGATCATAAAATAATGATCGACATACTTTTGATGCATTTGCTGAATATCCTTATTATATTCTCCTGCTGTTTCCAAATTATTCGCTGCCATCGACAGCCAATCCAATGCTTTTTGCTCACCATGAAGAGAATTATAAGCCGTATTTAATGCCTGATGAGTTTGTTCAAAATGATGCAAATGATTTCGTTCTTCCGTCAGCATAATATCTTCATCCGGCTCTAACTCTGCCTGCTGGATTTCATTTAATTGGAACTCCAGTAAATCTAATCGCTGTGCTAATTCTCGCTCATTTTTATTGGTTGCTTCCAATTTGCTTGTTAATTCTTTGTATTGTGTATAGTAAGCTTGATATTCTTGTTTAAAGGCGGGGTGATTAGATTGAAGAAACTGATCAAGCAGTTCAATATGTTTTTCTTGGTTCAACAAGGCTTGTGTCTCATGCTGGCTATGGATATCCAATATCGATTGTCCAATCTCTTTTAAAATAGCCAAGGTCGTTAGTTTACCATTAATACGGCAAATACTCTTTCCACTTTCTGAAATCGTTCTTTGTAACACCAGCATCTGATCGTCTTTGATCTCAAAACCGAGCTCTTGTGTTTTATTGTAAACCGGATGCTTCGTGTCTTCTAATATAAATAAGCCTTCAATTTCTGCCTTTTTTTCACCATGACGCACATAGTCAACCGAACCTCTGCCTCCAACTAATAAGCCTAATGCATCAATAATAATCGACTTTCCAGCACCTGTTTCACCTGTTAAAACAGTCAACCCCTTATGAAAGGAAATCGACAATTGATCAATAATTGCAAAATTTTTGATGGATAATTCGGCTAACATCTATTCCACACCCTTACAACATATCTAGAAATTTTTCTTTTAATTCATTTGCTTCTTCTGTTGTTTTGCAGATGATCAAGATCGTATCATCTCCACATATAGAGCCAACAATTTCTTCCCAACCAAGATTATCGATCAGTGCCCCCATGGCCTGAGCATTACCTGGCAAAGTTTTCATTACAATAAAATGGGTGGCTGTATCTATACTGATAAAAGCATCCATAATAAAACGTCTTAATTTATTTAATGGATTAAATCTTTGATCTGCCGGCAAACTATACTTATATCTCCCATTACTACCAGGAACCTTTACTAAGTGTAATTCTTTAATATCACGAGAAATAGTAGCTTGTGTAATACCATACCCTCGGTTTCTTAATTCTGCCACTAGATCGTCTTGGGTTTCGATCTCATTCTCAGTAATAATTTCACGAATTTTAATTTGTCGTTGTGCTTTGTTCATCTACATGCTCCTCCAGCTTTGCGTATTGACAACTTTATGACGGTACAAACCACTTACAAGATCTCCCAACCCTGTCTGAAGACTAAATATTACATTACTGATGGCACTTCGTATTTATTGTTTAAGCTCCTTATGGGCCTGAGCAACCACTTGTCCAGCCAATAATGATATGTCTTCAGGTTCCATTTCCGGATCGGCTTTTTTAAGTAATGCCAGAAATTCGATATTGCCATCTCCTCCTGTTATAGGAGAGTAGGTCACATCAGTCACTTGAAATCCTGTTTCCTGCGCAAATATTAGTATCTTCTCAATAACTTGTTGATGGATGTCTGGGTCTCTTACAATCCCTTTCTTGCCTACTTGGTCTCTGCCTGCCTCAAATTGAGGCTTAATCAGGATAACAGCCATACTATTCTCCGTTAATAGTTGATATAACGGAGGCAAGATAAGTTTCAAGGAAATAAAAGAAACATCCACAGAAGCAAAGGTAGGTTCTTCCTCTGTTAACATGTCTGGAGTAACATGGCGAAAGTTCGTTCGTTCCATGACCACAACTCTTGGATCATTACGCAACTTCCATTCTAATTGATTGTAACCGACATCTATAGCATAACTTAGTTTCACACCATGCTGCAGGGCACAGTCGGTAAAACCGCCAGTAGACGAACCTACATCTACCATCACTTGACCTCGTAAATCCAATTTAAAATAGTTAATTGCTTGTTCTAATTTCAAGCCACCCCGCCCAACATACGGTATAACTTTGCCTTTAATCTCTAATGGTATGTCTTCTACTACCTTTGTGCCTGGTTTATCCAGACGCTGACCTTCTGAAAACACAAGGCCAGCCATTATTGTTCTTTTTGCTTTCTCTCTGGAATCGATCAGTCCTCGATCGACAATTAACTGATCTAAACGTTTTTTAGTCATTTATCATCATGCCCTTTTTTGCTTATCGTTACTCTCAGAAATAAGTTCTTTCATTTCTAAGATGATTTGTTCTTTTGTTAGGTGAACTTCATTTAGTAACTCTTTCACACTACCATGTTCAATAAAACGATCAGGCAGCCCCATACGACGGATAGATGGCTTATAATCGTGTTCCTCAGCAAATTCTAACACAGCACTTCCGAATCCGCCTTGAAGTACCGCTTCTTCCACTGTTAGAATTGGTAAATGCCTACCCATACGCTCATGCAACAAATTCTCATCCAATGGTTTAATAAATCTGGCATTGACGACCTCTACATGAATGCCTTGTTTCTTCAACAAATCACTTGCCTCCATGGCCATGCCTATCGTAGTACCAAACGTTAAGATAACAGCATCTGTTCCCTGCTTTAATACTTCCCAAGAACCAATTGGTAAACATTCGCGTTTTTCATCCATTTTTACTCCTAATCCGTTTCCTCGTGGAAAACGCAAGGCAATTGGACCATCATTATATGCCATCGCCGTATGAACCATGTGCTGGCATTCGTTCTCATCTTTCGGCATCATAAGAACCATGTTTGGTAAATGACGCAAAAAGGCAATATCAAATACCCCTTGATGTGTTTCTCCATCCGCCCCTACTAATCCAGCACGGTCAATTCCAAATGCAACATTTAAATTCTGACGACACACATCATGTACTAATTGGTCATACGCTCTTTGTAAAAAGGTGGAATAAATCGCCAAGAAAGGTTTCATACCTTGAGTAGCCATACCTGCAGACAATGTAACTGCATGTTGTTCGGCAATCCCCACATCATGTAAGCGGTCAGGAAATCTTGCTTGGAATTTCTCTAATTTGGAACCTAAAATCATTGCAGGTGTAATCACAGCAATCCGGTCATCATCAGCTGCTTCTAATTCTAACGCATCACTTACCACTTGGCTCCATGCTGGCGCTGCATCTACAGGCTTGATTTTTTCACCAGAATCAATTTTGTATGGGCCTACTCCGTGCCATTTATCTTTCTCATCTAATTCAGCAGGACTATACCCTTTTCCTTTTTGGGTAATCACATGGACAATAACAGGACCTTTCGTTTTGCTGGCATATTTTAAATTTTCTTCTAAATTTTTAAAATCATGACCATCAACTGGACCAAAATAGGTAAAACCGAACTCTTCGAACAACATGCCTGGAACCATAAAATATTTCATGCTATCCTTAATTCTCTCGGCCGTCTGGGCGATCTTACCACCTACAGCTGGTATCTTTTTTAATAGGAGTTCTAATTCATCTTTGACACGCTTATATTTACCGGCACTTCTCATTCTGCCTAGAGCATTGTGCAGTGCCCCTACATTACCAGCGATCGACATCTCATTATCGTTCAGAATAACGGTTATATCTCTTTTCTCATGTCCAATATGATTTAAAGCCTCTAGTGCCATTCCGCCTGTTAATGCACCGTCGCCAATGATTGGAATCACAGCATGATCTTCTTTTTTCATATCACGGGCAATGGCCATCCCCATCGCAGCAGACAAAGAGGTAGAACTATGTCCTGTTTCCCAGACATCATGTTCGCTTTCTATCATTTTCGGAAAACCGCATAACCCTTTGTATTGTCTTAACGTATCAAACTGATCTGTTCTTCCCGTCAATATTTTATGAATATAAGATTGGTGACCGACGTCAAATAAAAGCTTATCCGTTGGACTGTTGAAATGTTTGTGCAAGGCCAGTGTCAATTCCACCACACCTAGGTTAGCCCCTAGATGGCCACCCGTTACCGAAAGCTTTTCAATCAAAAATTGACGAATTTCTGCTGCTAATACTTCTAATTGTTCAGGTGTTAATTCTTTCAAGAAACTTGGATTTTGTATCTTGGTTAGATCCATAAAGGAATCCTCCCTATCTTTTTTCATAATTTGTTATTTCATCGATAATACTTTCATTTTAAGTTTTTCCTCAAGAAATGCAAAGATTTTATCAGCAAAAAATAATTTTTGTTGAGTAATTAATGTGCGTGTTCAGAAAGTTCGATAAAACGGGCCATCATTGGTTAAGTTCGCAACATCGTGTGCGTCGGCAGGCTAAAGCCATGACGTCCTGTCATAACGCCTGCACTAAGTTCAAGGCGGCGCCGTATTTTTATTGGATTTTTTGAAGAACCTCTTAATGGCAAAGAACTTACCTATTGCTCTACCCCCTGTTGTTAAAGCATCTACTGTAATAGTAACCGTAACATTAATAACTACAAAAGCAAAGGATCCCTGTTTGCTAATTGTAATACATCAATAGCAGAGGCGGTACCCACTTATTATACCAGAAATACCGCCAATTACATCATTACAAAAACTCGTAAACCGATCTGCATGTCGAACAATCAATAACCCTGCAATGGACTTGCTTTACTAAGCCGCTAGGAAAAACAATTGAAAAAATAGCCGCTAACACAAACGTGATAACGGCGATACGGAAACTAAATTTGACTGATCTTTTTAGTTGTTTTCTGTTCCTATATAAGTGGAATGGTCACCTAAAAGGTTAAAACTGTGACCTAAGTTCAGTAGGTTCCAGACAGGTACCGAGTGTCTGGCTGTTTCCTCTAAACACACTATAAGCTGGACCGGATTACCACTTCGTCCACATAATAATCCTTTTTAAACATCCTGTTCAAGTTTAGAACATGCACTATTATAACATGATCCGTATACTTGCTCAATATTACTGATTACGCTCACTAATGTATTGACAAACTCGAGCTAAATCACTATGCTCCAACTCTAGCTGTCTTAATGCCTCCATAGCCTGGGATACATATTGTTCTTTATGCTGTTTTGCCCCTTCCAGACCAAGAAGGCTAGTATAAGTGCTTTTATCGTTTACGGCGTCACTTCCGATTTGTTTACCTGTTATTGCTTGATCTCCTTCTACATCCAAAATATCATCCTGGATTTGGAAGATAAGTCCTACATAATCTCCAAACACCTTAATCTTCTGCATTTGAACAACAGATGCTTTTGCCAAAAATCCGCCGACCTCGATAGCAAATGAAATCAGTCTCCCTGTTTTCAAACGATGAATTTGCTCCAATTCAGCGATAGAAATTTCACGATTTTCAGCTTGCATATCTAAATATTGACCTGCAACCATTCCTTCCAAACCGCTTGCTTGAGCTAACATGGATACGATATAACTCTTTTCCCGATCAGAATAGCACTCTGCTTGAGTGATCAGCTGAAAGCTATTAGCTAACAATCCATCTCCTGCAAGAATGGCTGTTGCCTCATCGAATTTCTTATGATTAGTCAACTGTCCCCTGCGGAATTCGTCGTCATCCATTGCGGGAAGATCGTCGTGTATTAGTGAATACGTATGAACCATTTCTAACGCTATCGCTGCAGGATAAATTCGTTCCTCATCCCCATTTAAACCCTTGCACATCAACTTCATTAAAATAGGGCGAATTCGTTTCCCTCCTGCCCTAATAGAGTATAGAACAGATTCCTTTAAACGGTCTGGAGCAGAAAAGGTTTCAATACAGCTTATTAATGCATCTGTAAATTTTTGTTGTTCTGTCTCCAATAATTGATTAATTGCTATCTTCACCTACTCCTCCTCCTGTCCCTCAATCTGAAACAATTCGCGGCTTTCATCTTTATGTAGGATTTCTTTCATTTGCTTTTCGGCATTAGTAAGTTTATCATGACAAATTTTAGATAATTTAGCACCCTCTGTATAGTATTCCATCGCTTGCTCTAAAGGTACCTCTCCTTCCTCCATTTTGTTGACAATTGTTTCAAGCTTTTCCAATGCTTCTTCAAAGGACAATTTGTCATAATTTCCCTTCATTTTCTTCACCCTTTCTGACTTCTTTTACTATGGCAGATAACGCTCCATCTGAAATTTGAACAGTAATGGCTTCCTTTTCTTTGACAGAGGAGACGCTTTTAATAATCTGGTTGTGCTGATCATAAGCAATCGCATATCCTCTTCTCATGGTATGAATTGGATTCAACAGATCCAATTGTGTCAATTGATCATTGAATTTATTTGTTTTCCATTCTAGTTGCTGCTTTAGTACTCGATCCAGCTGTTTTAATTGATGATCTAATCGTTCTTTTTGCTGGTTTACTTGTTTAAGGAGATCAAAGCGTTTCAGACGAGTATCGATAAATTTCCAATAATCTCGTTTTGTTTGCAGTGTTCTTTGCATTTGTTTTATCAGTTTGTCGACATTATCGACCAATTGCTGTTCTTTCTCAAGTATTAACCGCTCTGGATACTTAAATACATAAGCATTGTCCATTAACTTCAATTTATCGTCTGCCAATCGTAATTTTGTATGCACTTGCTGCAGCAATGCTTGCTCCATCTGTTTCACCTTCTCCATTAAATCCAGCTGGGAAGGAACAGCTAATTCAGCTGCTGCTGTAGGTGTCGGTGCTCTAAGATCAGCAACCATATCACTGATAGTTGTGTCTGTCTCATGTCCAACAGCAGATATAACTGGTTTCTTCGATTGAAAAATGGCTCGTGCAACCGCCTCTTCATTAAAACTCCATAACTCTTCTAAGGAGCCTCCTCCTCGACCTGTAATAATAAGATCCACTTCTGGCAGGTCATTTGCTTTTTGGATACCTTCTACAATGGAGGCAGCTGCTTGATTACCTTGTACCAACACTGGAATAATTAATACACTTGCTATCGGAAAGCGTCTTTCCAATGTTGTCAGAATGTCCCTGATCGCAGCTCCAGTAGGAGAAGTTATCACAGCGATTTGCTGAGGATATTTCGGCAATGTTTGTTTATGTATGGGATCAAATAGTCCTTCTTTTGCTAATTTTTCTTTTAATTGTTCAAACGCTAAATAAAATGCCCCAATCCCATCAGGCTGCATTTCTTGAATATATAGCTGATACTGGCCTTGTGATTCAAATACACTAACAAAGCCCTTTATCAAGACAGACATACCATTTTCTGGAACAAAGGATAACCCACTGCTATGGCGGTTAAACATCACCGCCCTGATATTGGCATGGTCATCCTTGATCGTCATATACATATGACCTCTGGAATGGTGTTTAAAATTGGAGATCTCTCCTCTTAACCAAAGCTCATTTAAATGCTCATCTACATCGAACTTCTTCTTGATATATTTTGTTAATGCCGTAACAGATAAATATTGATCTTCCACCATCTCATTCCTTTGCCTGTAATTTGCGCATGTACAACTGGGATCAGACAGCACCATAAATTATTCATTCGTCACATACAGCTGATAACTGGTGCTCGGCCAAGAAATACACTTGGTATTATACTACTCAGCTAAGTTGGTACCCGTCCGGTCTTTCTATATTTTTTATCGTGGAACAAAAGGTCATTCTGTTTAAAGAATGACCTTCAGCTTTAAGTGTGTGTTCAATACCAACTGTCCTAATAGACGTCGCTACCCATGAAAAACTTTAGCCGCCTTCCTAATTTGGTCGATTCATGTGAATCATTGGATTTAGACGAATCACCAAATGCAACCAGTGGATCAGACTTTTTGAACAACCTATTTAATATAAATTATTTCATTCAGTACTTGTTTTAGAGGAGACCATTTGCTTTTTTCGCCGACTTGATCGTATTGTGCATAAGCATGGTAATTGTCATTGGTCCAACACCCCTCGGCACTGGGGTAATGAAGCTTGCTTTCTCCGCCGCGGAGTCAAAGTCTACATCACCTGTCAAGGACCCGTCTTCAATACGGTTGACACCGACATCAATCACCACAGCACCTTCTTTGATGTGATCTCCATTGACAAAATGCGCTTTGCCTACTGCAACAATCAAAATATCTGCCATAGCTATAAATTTTTCCATATCTTTCGTACGAGAATGACAATAAGTAACCGTAGCATTCTCCGCAAGCAGTAATTGTCCTACCGGTTTCCCAACAATATTGCTTCGCCCAATAATGACTGCATGCTTACCCTCGATCTCAATTTGTTTCGATTGCAGCATTTTTATAATTCCGTATGGTGTACACGGATAAAAAGTATCTTTACCAGTCATCATTCGCCCAATGCTGATAGGATGAAAACCATCGACATCTTTATCAGGAGATATCGCCTCAATAACGAGTTGTTCATCGATATGGTCAGGTAAAGGCAGCTGAACTAAAATACCATGGACAGAATCTTTAGTATTTAATTCATCGATTAAGCCTAGTAATTCTTCCTGAGTCGTTTCAGCTGGTAATTCAATTAACTCCGAGGCTACCCCTACATAATCGGAAGCTTTCTGTTTTCCTTTCACATAAGATTTTGATGCTGGATCATCACCAATTAACACAACCGTTAATCCAGGTATGATGCCTTTTGACCTTAATTCATTTACTTCTTCTTTCATCTCATCTCTTAATGATTGTGCAAGTTCATTACCATAAATAACTTCTGCCGTCACTTGACTTCCCCCTATTTCATCATTTTCGATAAAACACCATTAATAAATTTACCAGATTTATCATCACCAAATACATGCGCTAATTCAATCGCTTCGTTTATAATAACACTCTCTGGTGCATCTTTATAGTAAAATAATTCATAAGTAGCCATTCGCAGTAAGGTGCGTTCTACTGCTGCAATCCTTCCTAATGACCATTTCTCTAAATGTGATTTAATCTTCTCATCGATTTCACTTTTATGATCAACAACACCTTTTACAATCGCAAGTAAAAATGCGTCCGATTCTTCACCGTCTAAAATATGTTCCGTTGTAGCTTGTACATCATAACCTTCCGAGTCTAATGAAAATAAAATTTGTAATGCCTTCTCACGTGCTGTTCTTCGCTTCATTAACGTTCCCTACTCCTTATCACGATCTATTCTTCCTCATCAAATAATATCATGTTACGCAGCAGATTGCTACCGAATCCTGTTAATCCAATGAAAAAAACCGTAATGATTGTTTTGATTTGTCTTCTCACTTTATCCTTATCTTAACCACTTGTTCACATACACCCAAAGCAAATAGAAAATCGAGACAAGATGAAACGATAAGTCTAATTTTTCATGGTGGTATGAATTGAAGCTAATTTACAACAAAAGAAGGGCGATCCATGTTTATAGATCACCCTTTTTGTAGTATCTATTCGTTTTTGTCCTGTGCTTCAGCATAAAGGGAATACTTTCGCTCACTCTGTATCTTCAGCCTTCTGTCCTTCAGCAGCAGGGATAGTGTTCACCCCTACCACATGTACATTGACTTGTGATATGCGAATTCCCGTCATGGTCTCGATGGCTTGTTTCACGTGTTCTTGCAGCTGTTTCGCAATCGTTGGTATCGTGTAACCAAAAGTAATAACAATATATACCTCTATATCTACTGCTTTTTCTGATAATTCCAGCTTAATTCCTTTACCATGTGTCTTTTTGCCTAACCGTTCGGCTACATCCGACGCAAAGTTCCCTCTCATACTTGCTACACCCGGAACCTTCTCAGCAGCAATGCTGGCAATAACCTCTAACACCTCAGGAGCAATCTCTACTTTTCCCAGCGTTGATATATCACCAACACGTAATAATGCACCTTCTGACATGAGAATCCCTCCTTGTTTGAGTGGCTTATTCTTCTTCCATTATACTATATTTCTCTAAAAATCTCGTATTAAAGTCACCATCTACAAACACTGGATGTACCATCATTCTCCGATGGAAGGGAATGGTAGTGTGTATACCTTCCACAATAAATTCATCGAGAGCTCGTTTCATTCGATCAACTGCTTCTTTTCTAGTCGCGCCATATGTAATCAGTTTAGCAATCATCGAATCATAGTATGGAGGAATTTGGTATCCTGAATAAACAGCAGAATCAACTCTTACACCAAGTCCGCCTGGCGGTAAGTACATCTCAATTCTGCCTGGAGATGGCATAAAATCTTTGGCAGGGTTCTCTGCATTAATTCGGCACTCGATCGCCCAGCCATCAAATTTTACATCTTCTTGCTTGATACTTAGCGCCTCATTATTAGCGATTTTTAACTGCTCTTTAATCAAATCGATCCCTGTGACCATCTCTGTAACAGGATGCTCTACTTGAATACGTGTATTCATCTCCATAAAATAGAACTTGTTATCTGTCTGATCATAAATAAATTCAATCGTGCCTGCACCAGAATATTCAACGGCTTTTGCAGCCTGAACAGCAGCCTGTCCCATCTCGTCACGAGTAGCTTCATCAATGGCAGGTGAAGGAGTTTCTTCAATCAGCTTCTGCAAACGGCGTTGTACCGTACAGTCTCTTTCTCCTAAATGGATTACATTGCCATGATTATCTGCTAATACTTGAATCTCCACATGGCGGAAATCTTCAATGAATTTCTCCAGATATACACCCGGGTTGCCAAATGCCTTTTCTGCTTCATTTTGTGTCACTTGAATGCCTTTGATTAACTCTTCTTCTGTTCGCGCGACCCGGATTCCTTTACCGCCGCCACCAGCGGTTGCTTTAATAATAACTGGGTAGCCAATTTCTTGGGCCACTCGCATACCTTGTTCCGGATTTTCAATAATCCCATTAGATCCCGGCACTACTGGTACACCAGCTTCTTTCATTGTTTCTCTGGCAACATCTTTCGTTCCCATCTTCTGAATAGCGTAAGCACTCGGACCAACAAATGTTACATTACAGGCTGCACAAATTTCAGCAAAGTCGGCATTTTCTGATAAAAAGCCATAACCTGGATGAATGGCATCTGTATCTGTTAATGTGGCAACACTCATAATATTAGTAAAATTCAAATAGCTGTCTGAACTTGATTTAGGTCCTATACAATAAGCCTCATCCGCTAATTGAACATGGAGTGCCTCGCTGTCTGCTTCTGAATAAACTGCTACCGTCCGGATTCCCATTTCTTTTGCTGAACGAATAATTCGAACGGCAATCTCACCACGGTTCGCAATTAACAGTTTTTTTATCACAATGTCATCCCCTTACGCATTCTTGATTCGGAACAGTGGCTGACCGTATTCTACTAGCTCACCGTTTTCCACTAATATTTCTGTAATGGTTCCCTTTACATCTGCTTCGATCTCATTAAATAATTTCATCGCTTCTACAATACAAACAATGGTATCTTCTTTCACATGATCACCTTGTTGTACATAAGCAGGCTGGTCTGGTGATGGGGAACTATAGAATGTTCCAACCATTGGGGATACTATTTCATGATCATAATCAGCTGCGGCTGACTGTGGCTCTTCTTTCGCCTCTGGCTGACTATTTTGCCGTTCTTGTGTTAAAAGCTCTTCTGCTGGTGCTAGTTGTGGAGCCTCATTTACAGCAGCAGGAGCTTGAGGTGCGGCATTTACCACAGATACTTGTTTATTCTTTTTTACTTTGATTTTCTCTCCATTAACTTCATAAGTAAATTCATCAATAGATGATTGATCTAATTGTTCAATTAGTTGTTTAATTTCTTGTATTGTTAACATAATTGCACTCCTTCGTTATTTAATACAGTTAATATCAGGTGCTAAGATCTTCTTTTAACATTTTACGCAATCCTAAACTAAACTGCAACTATTGTTTTTAAGTTAGTCAAAAATCGAGTTATTTCCTGCTCCCTGACAGCCGCTCTTTCCCCAGATAAATCAATTTTTTATTCCACCTGTTTACACCGTATAAATGAAGGTAATCACACTAAAATAAAAAGAACCTGTCGTATGATTGCAACAGGTTCGGTTCAACTATACTGTTTCGTATCCTCTCAGGACAGCAGATAACGGTGACAGATATTTGGATAGCAGCGAAATACTCCCTTGCTCATTACTATTTATTGATACACCACATCAATCTTCACTTCACCAAATTCTTCTTTTGCTTGCTGGATAATATCATTGGCTTCTTCTGCTGTCATCTCTTCTGACTGCACAGTAATCACCACATTATCTTCCGACACATTACGCACTAATACCTCTTCATAACCGTTTAGTGACTTTAATTGCTCTTCTAATAATCCTTCTTTATTATCCATTGTTTCAATTTCTTTCATGGCTTCATAAGCTTGATTCTTCTCATCTGAAGTGCTTTCACTGGAAGCAACAATCGATTGGAGCCGTTCTTTCTCCATACTGCGCTGATTACTGATCTCCATTCGAACCGAAGCGAAGTATTCTTCCAAATCAGCTACTGTGCTTTCGCCTTCTGTACCTTCTTCATTAAGCCCCTCATCTGCCTGTTGAAGCAGCTCATCTATTTCTTCAGAGCTAAATGTCTGGTCTGTCATTTCGTCTACATTTTGTTCATCAAATAAAGCCAAATCTCCTTCTCTTGGGGCGTTCAAATAATACACACTTAATACAATCATTAAACTGACCATTGTCAATAACCAAATAGTTTGCTTTTTCCACATTATACATAACCTCCCATTATTCTTTTGGCATCACCGATACACGATGTACTGGCACATCTAACACCTTGGAAACAGCTTCATTTACTGATTTCTTGCGTTCTATGTTATCCACCCCATTAGCAACGACCAACACCCCCCTGACATTTGGTTTCTTTGTCTGTACCAAAAGCGGTACTTCCTTCTCTCCTTGACGGACAATTACGATAGTCTGCTCTCTTGTCTCATCATCAATTTTTCTATTGCCGCCATTTTGATCAGTTTCATTAGTTACTTGTGTACCTATTACCAGATTCTTTTGATAAACTTGTTCATTTGTTGCATCTAAATTAATCATCACTTCCACCGATGAGATACCCGCTATTTTCTCTAATAGTTGTGTTAGATCTTCCTCATACGCCTTTTCCAGCTCGGTAATCTCGGCAGTTGCGTTCGGTTCAGCCGTTTGCTTCCATGTCTCTTCATCTTCAGAGGCGCCAATTACATTAGGCGGCTCAATCGGAGGCTGAGTGTCCTGATTGTTTTGAAAAATATTGCTGACAATCAAGATGAGCACTGCCGCTAGTACGATAAGTGCAATATACTGTACTCTGGTCGGCTTTTTTCCATTTCCTTTTAAACGTGAAAAGATACCTTCCAGCCATTTTGTCACACTATTCCTCCTTCCATGTTAATATTATCGCAGCCTCCTCTACTCCCCATTTTTCTGCCAGAAACTTACGTACTTCTGCGTGATCATCAGGAGCAGATTCTGCCTGTTGGGGAGTATCACCAATCTCAATCTTCACCTCATTTACCATAGGGGTCGATTCTTCATGAGTAGTTAAAACCACAGCGATACTCTCTGGTTTGTAATCTTCCATACGCTGGGGGTTGTTCCAAGTTACCTGCAAATCTTCAATTTGATAAGCATATACGTCTTTTAATTCCTCCTCTGCTACATATTGCATTTGGACAACCATCTCCTCTAATATATATGCAGCTTGTATCTGTTCTATTTCATTTTTTTGATGATCTAACTGCATTTCTATCTGATCCTCCTCGCTTAACTGGTCATCTATAGTAAGTAATTGCTCTGCCATGGATGGTATATCTATCTTGAACAGTGTCAGGATCGGCTGGAGGATAACCAAAATGAGCAGTAACCCGATCACAAGTCTGGCATATTGCTTCAGCTGAGACGGAGGTAATAGTAAGTGCACCACCATCGCTAACAGCATATAAATAATGATTTGGATAATCCAACTGGTTAGAAACTCGATTGGCCTGTCCCCCTTTATCTCACCATCATGGTGATATTACTAGAAATAATCAGGATGACAATCGCAAAGAAAAACATAAATGTTACCAGTAATAAAGCGGCAAATAAATATAAAATATGTTTACCAATAATATCGAGGCATTCAATCACCGGACTGTCACCAATTGGCTGTAAAACCGCGGTTGCAATTTTATACATCAGTGCAATGACAAATATCTTGATAGCCGGGAACATCACAATCGCTATTAATAAAACAATGCCAACAATCCCTATTCCATTCTTAACTAATGTTGTTGCACTTAGCACTGTATCTGTTGCATCAGTGAAAATTCTCCCTATGACCGGGATAAAATTTCCGGTAACAAACTTGGCAGTCTTCATCGCAATTCCATCTTGGAGGGCACTTGCTGCACCTTGCACAGAAATAACCCCTAAAAAAACAGTTAAGAGGACACCCATGATACTGATCGCGATGTTTTTGATTAAATTGGCTAACTTTGTGGCTTTATACTCCGAACTGATGGTACTAACAATTTGCAGCATAGCTGAGAAGAAAAAGAATGGTATGACAACCTTTGATATCACAAATATACTGGTATGAATGAGAAAGATAATGATCGGGTGGAAGAAAGATATAGTGACTAGATTTCCTAATGTCGCTAAGATCCCTAATAATAATGGCAGTAACGCTATTACAAAGTCACCTGCCATATTGACCGTGTCCAGCACATAGCCTGATACCAGCTGAAAGCTTTGCAAAGCAATAAGAATTAACATGATGTACACTACGGCATAGGCTACTTTACTGACCAGTTGATTTTCAAAAGCATTTTGAATCGTTTGTAATACTAAACAAAATAAGGTGAGCAGCATTAATGTCGCTAGTAATTTGGCATTTTCTAAGATTTCGAATAATAAGTAATTCAAGAAGCCCTTGACCCAATCCCGCATTGTCAGCTTGCTGTCCCCTTTAATAAAACTCCATATACCTTCTTTGCTTAACTCCGGAAATGATTGTTGGTACTCATTGCTTATATACTCCCAATAGTCATTGATTTCACTGTCTTGTAGTAAATCTTGATAAGGGTCTATGGTGAGGTTTGGTTCCGCAGATACTACTTGGACGGGAAACAGAAAAAACACTAGTACAATAAGAAAAATGCTCCACCAATAACGCATGATCATCCACCCTCACTAAACTACTGGAAAAATTGATATGATGGTTTCAATTAACGATTTAAAAATCGGAATAGCCAAAAAGAGAATAATTAATTTCCCAGTCATTTCTATTTTTGCGGCAACAGATTCTAATCCAGCATCTTTGACAAGATTGGACCCCATTTCAGTAATATAAGCAATACCAATAATCTGCAAGATCGTTTTGATATAGACTTGATGAATATTAGCCTGTTCTCCTAAATAAACAATCAAGTTGATAATTTCTGTGACATATTGAATAGCTACAATAAACAAATAGAGAACCGTAATAATAATGATAAGAAAGGCGATCGCAGGCTGCTTGTCCTTCAACAACAAAAACAGGATCGTTGCAATAATCCCTATACTGATGATCTCTAACATTTCCATAGGCATTTATCCTTTGAGAAAAAATACGGCCCTAATCTGTTGAAATAAATCAGATATACTGTTTAACACAAATAACAAGACAATAATAAAACCAATTAAACTGACAAATTGCGCATATTCCTCTTTTCCCATTTGCTTTAAGATCGTATGAATCATAGCGACTATAATACCAATTCCTGCGATTTGAAAGAGGATACTAGTATCTCCAAGCATGGAATAACTCCTCTCTATAAATACATGTTCAAAAAGTTCGATAAAAAGGACCATTATCGGTTAAGTTCGCAACATCGTGTGCGTCGGCAGGCTAAAGTCATGACGTCCTGTCATAACACCTGCACTAGTACGTCCTGTACGTCGAAGTTCAAGGCGGCGCCGTTTTGAGCCACGGAGCATATGCTTTTAATACGTGAGTAGCGGGCTTGCACAGGAGGTGTTGACTTCTGTGTTGTCCACATGATGTGGATGGTTTTAGCAGAAGTTCCCCTATTGCCAACGCAGACATTCGCTGTGTCATTTTTATCGGGCTTTTGGAACAACCTCTATAACAAGAGTAGAACAATAAAAACCCCCACTAAAAACCCAATACTCCTTGACATATTGCCATAACGTAACTTTTGCTGATCTGCTTCTTCCAAACTTCGTTCTAAATGTTGAATAGCTAATCGAATATATTTTTGCTGCTGTATCACGTCATGTTGACCTAAGGTCCTCCCAAATTGCTGAAGAATGTCAATATCTTGATTATTTAACGCATATGAGCGGCCGAAAAGATCTAATTGCTCCTGCCAAATTGGATATAACTCTTCTTTATCAGGCTGTATATTATCAGCCACACATTGAAATAATTGATTAACAGGTGGCTCAATTTGATGATAAACCCGATACATTGCTTCTTTGATTGTTTCATGACTGTATACAATTTCTGCCTCTAATATTTGCAAGGCATGTTTCCATATCCGAATATATCTTGGCCGATTAGCCAATTTCATAGCATATTCATGTCCTAACCACGTCAAACTAGCCACAATAATGATAGAGAAAATCAACTTTAACATATGAACTCACGCTTGCGATACAACGATTGTCCATTCTCATCACATATCTCCACTACTTCTCCTGTTACTTCCTTATTCGATAAAATCACAAAGCGCTGAAAGATTTTTTTCTCTAGAATAGTCTGAATAGCCGGCCGTTTATTAATATCGGCCAATGATCTGCCGTGAACCGTGCTGATTAACTGCACACCGGCATGAATCACTTCATCAATCGCTTCTGCGTCTTGTTCACTGCCGATTTCATCAACAATGATGACCTCTGGGGACATCGAGCGAATCAACATCATCATGCCCTCTCCTTTCGGACAACGGTCAAGTACATCGATTCGAGGAGATAATAAGTGTTGTGGGATACCATTGATCGATCCGCAAATCTCGGACCTTTCATCTACTATGGCCGTCTTTAATGCCAAACGATCACTGGTGTTACTGGCACAATAGTTAGCCAAATCACGCAAGAAAGTAGTCTTACCTGCTTGTGGCGGTCCAATGATTAATGTATTGAAGATGGTATGATCGACCAAATAAGAAAGATACGGCTTGGCCACGCCAAACTGGGGATTTGCAATCCTAATATTAAAGGAACTAACATGGTGCACAGCCTTGACCCTTTTATTCTCGATAATGACAGCACCAGCTATTCCAATTCGGTGACCACCCTGGATCGTAATGTAGCCATTTCGCAATTCTTCTTCGAGACGATATAAAGAAAAATCACTGATTTTGTTTAAAAACCGCTGGGCATCTTCCGGACTGAAATAAGTAGCAGTTAACCATTTCACTTGTTTGCCATTATTGATTTCGATAGGTTGGTTCACACGTAGCCGAATCTCTTGCAGGTCGAATGGATTCTGTTCTAGAAACTGTCTTACCTGTTGTCCTATTTGTTTTGGAAGAATGTTCAGCACACTTTCCATACACTTCTCCTCATTTCTAATCATTGTCTATAAACATTCTATGCATGGAAGAATCAGATATAACCAAGAAGGAATAAACGAGATGAAAAGGCGAAGAGGATCAAAGTAGCGTCTGTTTTTGTAATGTGTCATCTATTTAAACAAACCTCTTGTATACTTGTCTCAAGGCAAGTATACAAGAGGTTTTTCGCTTTGATTGTTAACTTAAAAGAATTGAAAGGATTCTAAATTATATGTGGGAAAACAGCTATGTGATATGAGATTGATTCGCTTGCTTAAATGGTCTAATGCAGTTTGATTTAGATTATTTTCAAAGAAGCACTCTTTTGCTTTTGCAGAACCACACCAGATCGTTTTTAAATTAATGGCTCAGCCCGCTCAAGAAGCGAAAGAGCGGGAATTAGTGGCTTACCTGACACAAAAACATTTTGGCAAATCAAAATAGGCACTGATAATCGCTTGACTTGTTGCAGACAAAAAATACTACAACATAAATAAAAAGGATATGTTCCTTTTTAAAGTAAGGATTAGCATCCTACTGAATTTTTCATTCTAAAATAATTTAACCTAGATACTCTATTATCAAGATCACTTTAAATTCCTCGTACATTTCAAATGATTCTTTTAATACACCTTCCAGTTCATCATAATCTCTAAAAGCAGGCATTTTAATTTTATATTTTGGATCAATAGTTTAGAATAAACAGCCCAAGGGCTACCTAATCTCACCTCACCATTGCGCTCCACATCCCATATAAATTCTACTCTTCCTGAATGAAAAGCAATATGAATGGCAAATATTAATCCTTCCTGAATCACTTCTTGAATTTTTAAAAACTTCTCTTTTTTACTAATTGATACGGAGTAGCCTAAAGATTCAATCATGTCTATAACTACAACCATATCTACATCATCTAATATCTCCTCTTCTTTCATATTTTCATCACTATATTTATTTGATATTTTTTCATACCTGAATCGATTTCATAATTGACGTTTTTGAAAATGGGTTGAGTTACCCTACGATGTTTTTTAATGTTTTTTTAAAAAGGTATTGCGATTTAATCACGCTGTTTTTAACGAATGTTGCTCCATTTCTAGTCTGATCCGGTCTGCGGCTAATTTTGAGGCATTGTAAACAAGCGTCACCAATTGGAAGTGAAGCCTGGCTTTCTTACCGGTCCGATGACGGACATTATTGAGTCCAAAGAATTCCTTTAAGTACGCATTAACCCGTTCAACAGCTGTGCGTTCCTTGTAAAGTTCATTCCACTTTTTCGAACCTCTAGCTGGATGTGTGTACTTGCGGATATCCGTCGATTGCCTGATCTTAAAGGTCATTTGACAAAGGGAATCGAGTCGCAATGGGCAAACTGTACATTCTTTTGGACGTGTGTATTTCAGTGTCTTGTACTTCTGGTCGAAGCTGTCGTAACGATAAGAATGTTCCCGGACGCATGTAGGTGCGAAATGTTCATCGTATCCAACTACTTCCCTTTCATTGCGCTGGTTATATGGGATGACAGCCTGTAGATTCTGATTGATTAATTGCTGATATATGGGCTCATAATCATAACCTGCATCGAAAAGACCGGCGGTAAATAAAGCTGGAAGATCCCGATCAATTTTCTTCAATAATGGGATGGCTGCCTTCCCATCATTGAGATTTCCTGACGTCATTATACCCGTTAGAATGTATTGACTCTTTGTGCTGACGGCTAAATGTCCTTTATAACCAAACCAGAAGGTATTTTTCCCATCACTGTTTTTCTTGATTCCCCATTTTGGTTCGATGGGAGCTTCTTTATACAACGTTTCCACTGATTCGGATAGCTGGTGAACAATCTCTTTCTCATAAATCGGGCGTGCGTTTTCGGCAGCCTGTTTTTCCTTTAACCATTGCTCTCGTTCCACCTTCGGCTTGCGTCCGCGCTTTTTCGGTGTCTGCTTTTCTTTCTTTTTGGAGGCTTGCGCACGATCTCTTGCCTCAAAATGCGTGGCATCGAAGGCGATGTTTTCATCGCTGATATGCCCCTCGTTGATGGCAAGTAGAATCAGTTCATCATGGATATGTGTCATCACATTTGATTCGCTGATGACAGTAATCATCCTTGAATAGGAGGCTTCAGATGGAATTTGGTCCGAGTGAAGAAACCCACAGTCATATCGAAAAACCGGGTCACGTTTTAACCGTTTGATTAGGTCCTTGATTGTCACGATACGCTCCACCACACGAGCGATAAGTGAATAGACCATGGCACCATAATTCAGTTCTCTTGGGGCACCTACTTTTTTTGGTTTATCGAAAAGATTCCAAAAAGGATTCAGATCGATTGTCGAAAAAACAGCCTCAAAGTGGTGGGTAGGTTCCAACTCATATAATTCATGCATGTCAAATAGGCTTGGTTGACGTATAATGGACATAGGGCATCTCTCCAGTCTGTTATGTTTGTGTGGTAACTTACATTATACAGGATTTGGGGAGGTGCCTATTTTTTTACGTCTTGAAAGCCTTGAGCCCCAAGGGCTCGGGATTATGAAATTAACTCACCTTTCAATAAAATTCATATCAAGTAAAGTTTGTTTAATTTCTGGTTTTAATTCTCTTCTCATCTTATCAAGTTTGATATTGTGATTCTACTACAGGATCAGTATATTTTCCATTGGAGTCAAGACGCACGTTCCTCTTAACATTGGAGGCAGAATTACTTTTATTTTTATTGCTTGCATATTTTTGTAACGTAAATTCTTTCTTTTGATCCATCACGTTTTATATGATGAAAATGGACAACATAAAAAACTACCAAGCCGGTCTAGCTCAGTAGTTTTTGTGTAGGAACAGCTATGTGCGTCCTTAAGCTCTGGATACATATTTTCCATCAGATGTTGAGATGACTAACACATCACCTTCATTTACAAAGAACGGTACTTGCACCGTTAAGCCGGTTTCCAAAGTCGCCGGTTTTGTACCTCCACTTGCTGTATCACCTTTAATCCCTGGCTCTGTCTCTATTACTTTTAACTCTACATTATTAGGGAGGGAGACACCAATTGTTTCTCCGTTGTATTTCATAATACTAACTTCCATATTTTCTTTAATAAATTGTAATTCATGTTCAATTTGACTGCCTGGTAATTCTGTCTGTTCATAAGTATTGGTATCCATAAAGGTATGGCTGTCGCCTGAAGCATATAAATATTGCATCTTGTTGTTTTCGATATGGGCTCTGTTTACCTTCTCACCGCCGCGAAATGTCTTTTCTTGAATATTTCCATTACGCAAATTACGCAATTTGGAACGAACAAAGGCAGCACCTTTACCTGGCTTTACATGTTGAAACTCCAACACCTGCCAAATATCACCGTCTACTTCAATTGTTAATCCTGTTTTGAAATCATTTACTGAAATCATTTCTTCTCCTCCTCTAACGTCTTCAATGTTGTCTCATTTGGTACTAGTGCGTGTTCAAAAAGTTCGGTAAAAGGACCATCATCGGTTAAGTTCGTAACATCGTGTTGCAATACTGAAACTAGCAGATCGTGTGCGTAGGCAGGCTAAAGCCATGACGTCCATTCATAACGCCTGCGCTAGTACGTCCTGTACGTCGAAGTTCAAGTTGGCGCAGTTTTGAACCGCGGAACGTATGCTTTTCATCCGTGAGCAGCGGACTTGCACAGGTTGTGTTGACTTCTACGTTGTCCACACGATGTGGGTAATCTTAGTAGAAGTTCCTCTACTGCCAACTCCGACATTCGATGTGTTATTTTTTTTTGGACTTTTTGAACATTTTCTACTAAGAAACTGGTAAATAGATCAATTCTTTTGATGAGTGTGTCAAACGCTGATTTCCATTTGAAGTAATGACAATATCATCCTCAATTCGGCAGCCGCCAATTCCAGGCAGATAAATTCCAGGCTCAACGGTGACGACCATTCCTTCTGTCAAAGGTACTTGGGAACGAAAAGAAAGAGCAGGTGCTTCATGCACATCCATCCCTAGTCCATGTCCCGTAGAATGACCAAAATAGTCGCCATATCCTTTATCTTTAATATGATCCCTTGTTAATGCGTCCGCTTGAGCAGCCGTAATTCCTGGCTTGATTCCTTCCAAGCCTAATAACTGAGCTTCCAAAACAGTCTGATAAATCGTTTCTAATTGTTCCGAAATTTCACCAACGGCTACTGTACGTGTAATATCAGAGCTGTATCCTTGATACCAACAGCCGAAATCCAAGGTCACTAATTCAGCTACCTGGATTTTCTTATCGGAGGCAACTCCATGCGGTAAGGCAGACCGATAGCCAGAAGCAACAATCGTATCAAAGCTGGATGAGGTGGCACCTTTTTTTCTCATAAAAAATTCTAACTCATTCGCAATATCGATTTCTTTCACACCAGGTTTAATATACGACAAGATATGTTCAAAGGCTTGATCGGCAATTTTACAAGCTTCTTTTAATATATTAAGCTCATCCTCGTCTTTAATCAAGCGAATTTTTTCGATAAGACCATCTGAAGGAGTAAGTGAGACTTCCATTGCCTGTTGATAGGTCTCATATTGACCATAGGTTAGATCAAATTTCTCAAAACCAATCGAACGAACTGCCATGGCTTTCGCTAATTCTGCCACTTTTTCATGGATCGGCCCCCTATGCTCCACTATTTCATAATCTGTAACCTGTTGAGCGGCCTGTTCCATGTAGCGAAAATCTGTAATAAAATACGCTTTATCCTGTGATACCAGCACTACACCTGCTGTGCCTGTAAAACCTGTCATATACCTGCGGTTAACCGGACTTGTGATCAACAGGGCCTCTAACTCTTTCAGTTGCAATTGCTTTCTAAGCTTCACTAAACGACTCATGTTTTCTCCCCTTCCTTATTCCATCAATTATTTTTGCCAACGAGATGTTGCCTCTTTTCCCTACATAAGTATAACATTTTATGCCAGCTTCTATTCATCTATTTCTCGACATCATTTCTGTATGATACGTAACACTTATCATGTTTTGTGAAAGCTGAATGATGGAAAACATTCTGTGATGTTTAATCTTACACACTACTAAGAGACAAAATAGGTGGCAGCCAGCTGATAACCTTTTATACCTAAACCGACGATTTGCCCTTCACAGACAGGCGCCAGCATAGATACATGACGAAAACTTTCCCGTTTGTGCACATTAGAAATATGTACTTCGATAACTGGTACCGTAATCGAGCTAATGGCATCTCGGATTGCAATACTTGTATGGGTATACGCCCCTGGATTAAAAATGATTCCTTGAAATTCCCCTTCCGCTTCTTGAAGCCAGTCAATCAATTCGCCCTCATAATTAGATTGCTTGGCTACTAATTCAACATCATATGGCTCCAGGAACTGTTTTAAGCTATGTTCAATATCGGCTAATGTCTCATGTCCATAAATCTCTGGTTCTCTTTTGCCTAATCGATTCAAATTAGGTCCATTCAACAACAATAGTTTGCCCATCTGCTTCACTCCATCCCGTTACTTTTCCATACCATCTTAACATATTTATTTAGTTTTTTTCATTGATATGCTGATGATAAGCGAAAGAAATAGAATACCCTACAAACACGCTATAAAGTACAAATAGACAGACTGTCGTCAAAATTGTATCACTATCCAGCTGGTAGAATGGCTTGATATTATGGAATAACGCCTGAAGTAAACCAAAGACAATAAACCAGAGCACAACGCCTGTCACTACTCCCGGAAACACTCCTTCAAATTTCTTTAATACAGCATAGTAAATGAATGCCCAAATAATTGACACTATGCCGAGTAATAAAATAGAAATGACTTCTCCGATCCATTTATCCGTCCATTCCACCACTAACCAAGAACGTAAAAAGAAACTCTTAGGAGTCACAGAAGTAAAATTTAAAAAGCCGGCAATAGCCGCAACACTTCCCCAAATTAACCCGCCAAAGAAACCTGTACTTAAAGTTTTCAAAGCTAATTTATCCTTATCTTTGCCTTGCCCTTTATGCTGCACTCTTCTCATCAAAAATCACCTCATCATTAGACTATCCAATTCTCCATCTTTCATGCTATTCTTATATCATTGAGAGCAACTACAGCTGTGGCGAGAAAATCGAATAAGGATTGCCCGCACGGTGTAGATGGCACCAGTAGACATTGTCTGCCAATTCCGATATTCGCTGTGCCATTTTTAATTGGATTTTTTGAATAACCTTTTAAATTTATTTATTTCTAAATAAGAGTATAAAAACTAGTAAGATTTGGGTATACTAATAGAAAAGGAGGCGTATATACATGAAGCGTGATATGAAGAATATTATCATATACTCCCTCATTGGCTTAGCTGGAATTGGTCTTATTAATCTGCTTCTCACAGATACCTTTGGATTAATACGAAGCTTACTTATTACTCTAGTAATTGGAGCCGTCATATTTGGGGTACTATACTTCTTCTTAATCAGAAGACGAGGCGCCCCTACAGACGAATTAAAAAAATACCGCAAAGCAGCTAAACAGTCCAAACAACGTTATAAACAAGCTAATCCTTCTCCCATCAAATACTCTTCCAGCAGCCAAAAGAAACCTAGTCGGGCAAAACGGCTAAACAGAAAGAAAGCTTCCCATCTAACTGTGATTGAAGGTAATAAAGATAAGAAAAAGAACAGGGCTTCCTTATAAGGACGCTCTGTTCTTATGGCCAATTCTTGATAAAAGACTTGGTGCGCTGATAACCAAAATCAATCAATTCTAATTTCTTCTTATTAGATAACTGAAAATCAATCGCTTTTAGATCATCAACTGGAAAAAACAATATTTCTTTGGCGATATTCTCCGAGATATACTTGGTGTCGAAGGCATGCCGCATCGTTTCAATAGTTGCCTTCAGCATATCCACTGCATTATCGATGGCCTGCTTCTGTTTATGCTGATTGGGATCTGTCAGCTGCATACCCAAGATTGGCCTTACCCGTTGTTGACCTGGCTGGTCATAAATCCATAAAGGGAAATTGCTTAAGATCATCCCATCAATGAGATAACTCTTTTGTCTTGTCAAAGGATTAATCAGTTTGGACGGCCGAAAAAAATATGGTATCGAAATACTGCTTCTTACCGCCTTGGCAATCGGGAAGTAATTTTTTTCGATATGATAATGTTTCTTTAAATCGTCTGGAAAGATGACAATTTGGTTGAAGGTTAAATCTGCAGCAACAATCTTGAGTTTATTTGTAGGTAAATCAGAGAAGGTAATAACTCCTTTTGCGCGTAACTTATCACGTAACCATTCTTCAAAATAATTTCCGCGGTACAAACCCATCGTTCGATACAGTGTGAGCCACTTCAAAAAAGGAAATACTTTTCCTAAATAGGACTGATCAAGAAATTGCTCTAAGGAAACTTTCATGAATATATCTTTCAATTCTCGTGCTGTATAGCCTGCAGCCAAAAACGTAGCAAATAGAGCCCCTGCCGATGTGCCTGCTACACGTTCGAATTGAATATTTTTCTCTTCTAATGCCTCTAATGCACCGATAAAAACAAAGGCTTTCACACCGCCGCCAGAAAACACGCCATCAATTTTCATGTCATCACCCTATCAGCCTAGTTGTCTGTATTATGTATACACAACAGCTTCAGCGGATAGAACTATTTCTTATTACTATTACGTTTCGCTGCTTGGAATTTTTGGAGGTTTTCTTTTTGTTCTGGCTGTTCCAAAAATTCTACCAGTTCACCAATTCGATCGATCGAATCCCAGCTTAAGTGATGTTCAATCCCCTCGACTTCTTTATAAATATCTGATTGGGAGATACCAGCAATTTCCAAGAATTTCTCCAAAAGTTCATGACGGTATACTAATCGCTCACCAATTTTTTTTCCTTTATCTGTTAGGATCAACCCTTGGTATTTTTCATAATTTAAATAATCATCCCGATCAAGTTTTTGTACCATTTTCGTAACGGAGGAGGGCTGAACTTGTAATGCTTCGGCAATGGCAGATACCCTTGCATATCCCTTGGTTTTCATCAATATATATATTTGTTCGATATAGTCTTCCATAGTTGGTGTAGGCATAATAATCCCCCATAATCATTTATTCGTACTTACATAAAAGCATACAATATATTGAATAGGGACACAAGACATCTACCCTTATTACTGCACTGATCATTGATTAAAGACACAACTTATTCGAAATTCTTGATTTTTTTCTCTGTATTTACGGCTAATAAATGGTATAATCCTTTTTAGAGGTTTTAATAGAAAAATGGGGGATTAAGTATGGTAGAATTATACATTTTACTTGGGATATTGGTAGTCTTTCTTTTGTTTGCTGTATATCGTTACTTCAAACAAAAACGAATTCTTAAGGCCCTTTCTCAAGATGAATTTCGTGAAGGGTATCGCAAAGCTCAATTGATTGATGTCCGCGAACCGAAAGAATTCGATGGGGGTCATATCCTTGGGGCAAGGAATATTCCACTCACACAGCTAAAACAACGCCTAACCGAATTGCGTAAAGACCAGCCTGTTTATTTATATTGTCAAAGCGGTTCACGTTCTATGCGGGCTGCCCTTTTGTTGAACAAGCAAGGCTACAAACAACTTTACCACTTGCAAGGCGGTTATAAAAAATGGACAGGTAAAATCAAAAAAACCAAAAAAATAGAGTATTAAGCCATAAATAAACGGATAAAGAAAATACCCTTAATCTGATTGAGGTGCCAAGGTAATTCTTCATCCATTTACCTAAGTAAAATAGTCACTTTACAAGCATAGAGTAAGCCGAGAATCGAGGGCAGATCCATAAAAGGATAGGCCCCCGATTCTTTTCTGCAAATACAATCCTTTTCTACACATATGAAACCCGGTCACTTTCTCCAATCAGTCATTCTTTTCATTCAGCAAAAACAACATGTTCCAATTTCTACTTTGAAGTATGTATAAGACAATTTCTTTCCGCAAAGAATAGATAGTATTAGAGGTTGTTCAAAAAGTCCAATAAAAATGATAAGGCGAATTTCGGCGTTGGTGATAGAGGAACTTCTCCGATCACCCACATCGTGTGGGTAACGTAGAAGTCAACACTTCCTGTGCAAATCTGCTACTCACGTATGCAAATTATACGTTCCATGGCTCAAGGCGCGCGCCGCTTTGAACTTCAACGTACAGAACGTACTAGTGCAGGCTAAAGTCATGGCATGGCTCATGACTTTAGCCTGCCGACGCACACGACATGCTAGTATCGGTGTTGCATTATGATGTTGCGAACTTAACCAATGATGTCCTTTTTATCGAACTTTTGAACACGCACTATTATGATGGAAGGCAGGATTGGAAAAACATGAAAATCCCCATAGAACGTGATAATGATTTTATGACTAATTTTGAAGACTCATTAGCTGAGCCCTCTCACTTGGTGGATTGGCAGCTATTCCAACAATCCTATCAAATGGCAGAGACCATGAAAATCCCTAGTTTCACGGAACTAAGGGCGCCGTTCTTTCTACCTCATATGTCATTTCTGCCTCACCAGCTGCAATGCGCTGAGACAGTCGTTCAAACAATGAATGGCCGGGCTTTATTGGCGGATGAAGTTGGTTTAGGTAAAACCATTGAGGCAGGACTTATTCTTAAAGAATACATGCTACGAGGATTAGCGCAAAAAATCCTTATTTTAGTACCTGCTTCACTTGTTAACCAGTGGGCAATCGAATTAAACCAAAAATTCCTTATTCCGGCTTATCCTTCCGGTAAAAGAGTAGACTGGAAACATACCAATATTATTATTACTACTTTGGATACCGCCAAATCGGCTCGACACCGTCAGGCGATATTGGAACAAAACTACGACCTCGTCATTGTAGATGAGGCTCACAAACTTAAAAATCATAAAACAAAAAACTTTCAATTTGTGCAGGAATTAGCGAAGAAGTATTGTTTATTGCTAACCGCTACCCCTGTGCAAAATAAATTAAGTGATATCTTTAATCTGGTCAGTTTGTTAAAGCCGGGCTACTTAGGAACGTTGGAGGATTTTACCAAACAATATAAACATCAGCAGCTGGAAGATGATCCTTATCTCAAACAATTAATTAGCAAAGTTATGGTAAGGAATAGAAGAGCTGACACAGGAGTTCACTGGACAGAACGTCAAATCGAAACCATCTGGGTCTCATTAAAAGAAGAGGAACAACATGTTTACGAGAATTTACAGCGTTTTTTCAAATCACGTAAATCTGTGTCTGCTATGACTTATATCAGAGAATTTTGCAGTTCGCGCGAAGCTTGCTATCTCTCATTAAAAAAATGGCTGTCAGAACGTCCAGATCTTATGGAAACAACCGATTTATTGACACTGATTGAACAGCTGCCACATCATTCCAAGGCCTTAAAGCTTGTCGATCTAATCAAATCCATTGATTCCAAAGTCATCGTATTTACCGAATATCGAGCAACACAAATTTATTTACAATGGCTTCTGCAACAAGAGAATATACCAGCTGTTATCTATCGCGGCGGATTTAAAAAAGGGAAAAAAGATTGGATGCGCCAGCTTTTCCAACAACATGCCCAAGTAATGATTGCAACAGAAGCCGCTGGAGAAGGGATTAATTTGCAGTTTTGTCACCATCTGATTAATTATGACCTACCATGGAATCCGATGCGTTTGGAACAACGCATTGGCAGAATACACCGGTTTGGACAAGAAAACGATGTAAAAATCTACAATTTTGCCCTAAAAGAAACAGTAGAAGAACATATTATGAATCTTCTCTATGAAAAAATTCAATTGTTTGAATATGTGATTGGTGATTTGGAGAAAATATTAAGTGATTTAAAGGTAGACAGTTTTGAAAAAGAAATGGAGAAAATCTTTAATGAATCACAGTCTATCGGTGAATCCAAAATCAAACTGGACAATTTGACTGCAGTGATTCAATCCTATCAGCAAGTTGATCTAGACGAGGAGCAGTCAGTATGATAGATAATCTGCAAGAATTTTTATATCAATTTTTCTCAAGTAAGCAATGTCAAGTCACCAAAGTGAATCAAACGGAGTTATCTATTCAACTGACACGCGAACTAGATCAAGCATTAATGAACCGCCCTTTTTATTGGCATTATATGGATAAGATCGGCAGAACTGGTGAACCTATGTCCTTGCATTTAGATACAGGCACACAGCCGGAAAATAAAGAGAAAGAATGGATACACTATGGCAGTCCGCGATTGCAGCAAATCTTTCAATATCTTGGCCAAACCGCAAAATTTACTGTCTTATACGAAACAACAACTAGCGAACAAAGAAAAGCCTTATTACCTTGGCTCCTTGTCAATGTCCGGGTTCAATACTATGGCAAACAAACCAAAGAACAGCTACATTCTATCGGCCTTCAATTAATTAATGGACAGCTCGTTACCCAAATGATGGATCGCTTAGCAACTGTCACATGGGGCAGACGTATAGAGGATTATTGTTATACCATTTCCCCCTTAATTAAACCAAAGAGTGGTTTCCAGCGTGTATTTCAATATGTTGAAAATCAGCTGCTTGATCAAGATAATCAATGGATTCAAGAAGCTAATACTTCTTTAGAAGAGGAATTGCAGCTTCTGAGGTATTTTTTTGCAGAACGTGAAGAACAACTTGCCAAAGAAGAACAACAACTTCGCGAACGTCTCTCCCCTCGGATTCAACTCACTGTCCACAATGCAGGATTGTTTTATCTAACTGATAGCACAAGCAGCAATTTTTAATAAAATAATCGGAACCGATCCGTTTATGGATTAGTTCCGATTATTTTTTGCACGATTTTAATACAGACTTCAATGGTGTGGTGATAAACCATGTTTTTCATAAAAAAGCAAGTCTCATCTTTTTTATGAAGTGCTGTCTTTTCTTTTCCGTTTCCGTTCTATAACCATTAATCGAAAAGCAAATGGCAGGATGCCAAACCATTTATTAGAATAAGGAACTTCCACTTGTTTTTTTTCTTGCTTTAACTGCTTCCGCTGATCTTTAGGTGTATCAATATACTTGACCACTCTCTGTGTCATATATTTAATATACTCGTTATTTGGCATAACTTCTCACCCTTTTTACCATTAGCTTAACCTATTATCCAAACGGCTATTCATGGAGATGTGAGATAATTTCAGTTGCAATTTGTTCTGTTGTTTTTCCATCTGTTTCTACAATAATATCGGCAACCTCTATGTAATAAGGAAGGCGTGACACCAACAAGCTCTCTTTATCACGATCTTGGTTATTCCAAATTGGACGATTCTCATCGTCAACCAGCCTGCGCTTAATTTCTTCCCAAGATGTGGATAGGTAAATCACCTTGCCGTGCGTTTTTAGCCAGTTCCTGTTGTACTCTTTCTGGATTACACCACCACCTGTGGAGACTATGGTGTTTTCTTTTGTGGTTTGTTTCAATATTTCTGTTTCATATTGCCGAAAGGTTTCTTCCCCTTTCTCTTTAAAAACTTCTGGGATCGTTGTTTGATACGCTTGCTCGATTAAGGCATCCATATCTTCCACCAGCCAGCCTAATTTATGATGGAGTTCTGCGGCCACGCTCGTCTTTCCACTTCCCATAAACCCAACTAAATAAAGACTCTTCATAATGCCCTCCTTTTAATAATGATCTTGTTAACGGGCCAATCCATTTTTTTTGCAAATTTAAAAATGATTGCAGGATTATTGGATCGGCTGTCGAATATATGTATTGTACCACGAAAAAATAGGAGGTGAAATATATTTTGTCAAAGGCTGCCGACCTTTCTAATCAGCTTGTTCATACGGCGATTCATGCACATGCTTCAGATATTCACTTTGTCCCTGACCGCAACAAAATCTCGATTTATTTTCGTTGCAATGGAAATCGCCAATACCATACTTCCTTGTCCTGTCAACAGTATATGATGATACTTTCTTATTACAAATACATCGGCAATATGGACATTGGAGAAAGCAGGAAACCTCAGCAAGGTGCTATCTACTTGGAAAATCACGGCCAATCTTACTCTTTGCGTTTGTCAATCCTACCCACTCCGACCAACGAGAGCTTGGCGATTCGAATTCTTCCGCAGCAGCACACGCAAGACCTCCCCCATTTGTTTCTTTTCCCTTTTCAATTACAGCAAATTTATCAATGGCTAACCTATCGCTCAGGGTTAATTCTACTAACCGGAGCCACTGGAACTGGCAAAACGACACTACTGTATGCCCTGATCAAAGCCTATATGGAACAGAAGCAATACCAAACAATTACATTAGAGGACCCCATTGAAAAAAGGGTCGCCAATATCTTGCAGCTTCAAATCAATGACAAAGCGGGAATGACTTATGATGCCGGTCTCAAAGCCGCCTTGCGTCATGATCCGGATATCATTATGGTAGGGGAAATCAGGGATGCCCCAACAGCTCATTTTGCTTTTCGTGCTGCCAGCACCGGACATTTAGTGCTATCTACCTTACATGCAAGGGACGCTGTCGGCACGATTCACAGGCTTGAAGAAATGGGGGTTTCTTCAATTGAATTAGAACACAACCTGCTTTCTGTCGCTTCGATACAACTTCTATCGCTAGACACCTCTAATCAACACAATAAACGAAGGGCAATCATGGAATTTCTTGATCAGGAACAGATTCAACAGGTCTTAACACGACAGCCATTGTCTCGTCAAACTTCGTTTCAACAACTAAAAAGAAAGGCCTTTGCTTATGGATTTACGAGCCATCTATAGAAACAGAACCTCATTAAGTCTGCATGATCAACATTATATCCTTTATCGATTTCAACAGCTATTTAAAAGTGGTTACAGTTTGAATGATGTCTTAGAAATACTCATGTGGGATAAGAACTATCAGTCAGTCGCCTCTTCGATACAGCAGTCCTTGCAGAACGGGAACACCTTTGTAGAAAGTTTATCCAATGTTCACTTTAATAAAGAAGTCATCCAATTTTTAACACTTGCCTTACAGCATGATAATTTGGCTAAAGGATTGGAACATTGTTGTACCTTGCTTCAGCAACGGAAAGAATTTATCGACAAACTAAAAAAATTATCGCGTTACCCTTTACTTTTATTCAGTTTCTTTATTGTTATTTTGTTTTTTATGAAAACCTCGATTTTCCCCTCATTTGCCCAATTAATAGGCAACAACGCCAATGTTCAATTTATGTTTATCAGTGCTGAATTAGTCATCAATTTCCTTTTCTACGGAATAATTGGATGTATACTTCTCAGCGGTATAATGTTGGTTTGTGGTTACTCCATTCGCCAGATTCTCCCTTTAGAAAGAAAAATTGATATATGTAACCATCTTCCTATTTACAAACATTATAAACGAATGAACACGACCTATCTTTTTGCCATCCACCTCTCCAGCTTACTTACGAGCGGTTTAACTATTAATGAATGCCTGCAAATTATGAAAGCTGAAGATAAAGAAGATATCATCCCCTACTATGCCGCTATGATCAGTGAACACTTGGCCAAAGGATACAGCTATACCTCGATCTTACCTCAATGTCAATTATTAACCGATCAATTAGGTCACATTATGTCTAAAGATCGTAATCAATCCCAGTTAGAAAGTGATTTAAACCTTTATGCTGAACATTTAATTCGCTCATTAGAGAACTATGTAAAGAAATGGATGGGCTTTTTACAGCCTTTTTTACTTAGCGTGCTCGCATTATTTATTGTATTTGTTTATTTAGCTTTAATGCTTCCGATGTTTGATTATATGAACAGCCTATAAATTAAAGGAGGGTTTTCTATGCGTAACGAAAAAGGGTTCACATTAATCGAAATGTTAATCGTCCTTGCCGTAATCAGTATTTTGTTAATTTTATTCATTCCTAATCTAGCTAATAAAAGTGACAATATTAATACCAAGGGTTGTGAAGCTTTACTGCAGATGGCGGAGAACCAAGTGCTGGCTTATGAAATCGATCAAGGAAAAAAGCCAACCAACTTGGATGAACTTGTCAGAGAAGGCTATCTGGAAACCACTGAATGCAGTAATGGCAGTAAATATATTGGCTTTGATAATAATCAATTAAAAATTCTAAGTCGATGAAAAATCAGCAAGCTGGCTTTACATTAGTGGAACTTCTTTTTTCCTTAGCGATAATCAGCTTTCTGCTTATAATAAGCAGCTCTCTACTCCTCAGAGGTTTTGACTCCATTCAATATCAAAGCTTTCAGCAACAATTCCATCAAGACCTTCTATACCTGCAGCAATTATCACTCACACAGAAAGACAATGTTTATCTAGAAATGAACCCTCTGCAAAACAAATATACGATTCGTCAAAAAGGATGGGGGCGTATTTTGATCGAACGAAACCTGCCAAGTACATGGAAGATTCAAACCAACTCATTAGGCAGAATCATTGAATTCTCACGTACTGGCAACATTAGAAAACCTGGTGCTATGCGCATTACAACAAATCATAGCATTGTGACGATTACGTGTCCTTTTGGAAAAGGAGGATGTTATAGTGAAAAAAGATAAGCAATCGGGCTTCTATATGTTAGAAGCCTTAATTGCCATCTCAATTTTTTTAGGGAGTTGTTTCACACTGCTCCCCCTTCAGTATCATGTTCTTCTAGAACAAAAAGTCCTGACTGAGAGAGATTATGCCCTCTATTTTCTGTCTGAAAGGCTTCATGAGGCATGGCTCTCCAAGCAGTTTCCCATATATACGACCTATCATGAGATCACTAACCAACCATTGACACTTGAAATAACTGATTCTTCAGATTTATTAAAAGGGTGTGTGACTTGGCTAAATGAAAAAGATGATCAAACGACACAATGCCTATATTTACTATTACCGGAATAATCGTGGGTATATCTTGTTAGAAGTACTGTTATCCCTCCTTTTATTTATCGGTTTATTAGCATGGCTGACACAATTAATAGGACAATGGCAGCAAATAGACAACAAGCAGCGTTTGCAAATATATCACTTCCATCACCTTATCGAATTTGAATTACAGTTATCAATCTCTGTTCAAGTAAATAATAACCAGCTGCATTTTATACAGCACTCCGGCGATGTCGTTAGTATCTCGTTTGTCAATCAGAAGATTCGCAGGCAAGTCAATTATACAGGGCATGAAGAATTACTAAGAAATATTCGCGACTTTCATGTCGATGAACGAGATAAAGATATTGTCATAATGGTAAATACGAATAGTGGTGAATATTTTGAGAAAATACTTGCGAAAAAAATGGAATAATAATGGCGGTTATATATTTCCTACAACCAGCATAATTATTCTTTTGCTTCTCTTTATTACGTTTCATCAAATAAACCAGTACCAGATAGAAAGAGAACTGCAGCAATTGAATAAGGAACAGTATAAATTAGAGATGCTTTATCATAAGGGATATCAATTAACGATAATCAATCCCCCTGTCACTTCCGATCACTACCTATTTCCTGACGGAACCATTACTATTACACAAATGTCCTCTATTTCAACATATCCAACTTACCAACTAGAATTAGAAACAGATACCGGTGCTTCCCGCCTGTCCTATGTATATCTTATTGAATAAAGGTCAAACTATTTGTAATGACTTCCATGCATATGTAAGCTAATGCAGAGAGTCACCATGTATTTTTATTGTACTTTTTAAACATCCTCCTGAAGAATAATTTACTTTTGATGTGGAGTCGTTTATAATAAGGAGAGACTTCCGTCAGTGCCTTTGTGTAAACTGATGGATACTTTCCAATGCATTAACGAATAAGATGATCGCATGATCTGTTCTTCAAGGACACATTATGCCATTTAGTTTTATAAGGTTTAATGCGTTGTGAGAATGGATACATAGTGATTAAAAAGGAGGGGGAGCAATGGATCGGGTCTTCCGTATGCTTGCTTTTTGGACAGCAATCTTTACTGTTATGTTTTATGTTGGACATATGGAAACAATGGCATATCTATTCCTAGCCCAAACGGTGTTCTTCTTAGGTGTTGGATACTTAAAGTTATCGGAAAGAATGTATATGTATTTATTTGGAGCTTACTGTACTATCTTCTTTATTGGATTTACATTCTACACCAACTTTATTCTTGTTCCTGGATTCGGACACTAAAAACAAAAACGCTCTGGTCAATTATGACCAGAGCGTTTTTGTTTCTTTTTTTTCACAGGACTAACAAAGGTAAAAAGCTCTGTTATTGGCAGTCTTATTTTAGAATCATATAAATGGATTACTGTCTTGTTCTGACTTAATCGTTGTCTCTGGTCCGTGTCCCGGGTAAACAATATAATCATCTGGCAGAGAGTATAGTTGTTCCTTAATACTTGTTTCTAACTGTTCAAAGTCTCCGCCAAATAAATCTGTTCGCCCAATACCTCCAGCAAATAAACAGTCGCCTGACACAACAAAACGTCCTTCTTCAAAGATAAACGAGACTCCTCCTGGTGAATGCCCTGGTGTCTTCCGAATAGAAATCACGATATCACCAAAGCTAAGTTGTGGTTCAGAGAAAAAGTGGTCTGCTTCCCGAACAGCTACCTCTCCCATGCCGAATAAGGCAGACCCATTTCGTTCTGGGTCACCCAACCAGCCTCTCTCTGCTTTATCCAGATAAACCGGAATCTCAAATCGACTTCTCAGTTCCTCTAAAGCAACTATATGATCAAAATGAGCATGTGTCAGCAGAATAGCTTGCGGTTGTACCTGAAGTTCTTGTAAGGCTCTGATAATCGCTGTTGGCTCTCCAGAAGGATCAATAACAACTGCTTTATTTTTTTTTGCCACTATATAACAATTAGTGCCTAGTGGTCCTAATGATAATTGTCTGATTTCCATAAAAACTAACACTCCTTTGTAAGGTTTTGATAGACAAATTCTCTCTTATCATTTAAAATAATTATGAATTAGTTTTATATACATATTATAATGGTAAAAGGTAATCATGAAAAAGTATTTACTTTTAGTAACGTAAGGAGGGCACATCATGGAATTAGGTTTTATTATACTGGTTGTAACCGTTTTGTGTGTAATCGCTGTTGTTCGCGAGTTCAAATCACAAAATATGCTCGGAGCTGGCTTCGCTGCCATTTCAGCTCTTGTATTTGGTTTCTTCTCTATCGCAACCTTGTATTGGGAGTTGATTCACCCTTTCTTTGGAGACTGATCGATAAAAGGGTAGCTTTTGTGTCCTACCCATTAAATAAAAAGCCGTATGGCTTTTTTTTATGCACAAAATCTTATTCATGTGACTCATGTTTTCCATTGATAGCTCTGTAAGAAACTAAATTCGAAGCGGAAACCACATAATAAAAGGGATGAACAGATTTGATTGTTCATCCCTTTTTATATTTATTTTTCCTCTTTCTGTGCTTGTTCATCTTTGAAATCATAGAATCTGAATAGATCTCCAAAAATGATTTCATCCGAGTAATTCAATTCCTGTTCTACTTTTTCAATCATTGGTTCGCAACCAGTTTGTGGATCTTCAGGATCCGCTAACTCATCTTCTGGTGTAGGTTCAATCAGTTCACCTGTTTCTCGATTGAAACATTGTGACTTCGTGTAGACATAGTCATCCGTGATAAAGCTTCCGTCACGGAAGGCAATAAAGTCTTTGCGTTCATCGCTAAACAGATCTGTACCAAATGATAAGTCTTCTTCTGCATCCAGGCCAATTAAGTTAAGGATAGTTGGTTTTACATCAATTTGTCCGGCAACCTTAGAGACAACTCCACCCTCTTGACCAGGAATGTGAACGTAAAAAGGAACTCGTTGTAATTGTACATGTAAATAATCAGTATATTCTTCTTCATCTAAATATTGAAGCATAGCACGCTTGTGGAAATCACTAATACCATAGTGGTCTCCCATTAGAATAATAATAGAATCATCATAGACGCCGGATTCCTTCAAATACGTAAAAAATTCTTCTACAGCCTCATCCATATAACGTGCTGTTTGGAAATATTTATTTAGTGTATTTGAATTAGAATCATACTGATCAATCGTTGCATCTTCTTCATCCAAATCAAATGGATAGTGGTTTGTCAACGTGATAAACTTCGCATAAAACGGCTGGTCTATTTGCTCTAAATATTTGATCGATTGTTTAAAGAAATCTTTATCCTTTAACCCCCAACCAATAGAATTTTCTTCTGTAACCTCAAATGCATTCTCATCGTAGAAATGATCATAGCCAATATTGTCATACATCACATCTCGGTTCCAAAAACTTTTATTGTTAGAATGGAATACAGATGTATAATAATCTTGATTATTCAAAATTTCTGGCAAGGCGTGATAATCATTTTGTCCATGTGTAAAGTAAACAGCTCCCCTTGGAGAAGGATACAGTGAATTCTCTACAATAAACTCGGAGTCAGATGTTTTACCTTGTTCTGTTTGATGATAGAAATTCTCGAAATAATAACTGTCATCAATTAAATCATTTAAGAAAGGCGTTACCTCTTCCCCATTTACTGTATTGTTAATAACAAAGGTTTGCAAAGATTCTAAAGAGATAAAAATAACATTCTTCCCTTCTGCTATACCATGCATTTCCTCGCTGCCTGGGATGGTTGCCTCTTCCTTAATATAGTCTGCAATATCATTCAGCTCATTACCATCAGCAAATACACGCTGAGCCTTTGATTTCGAATGCAATACCGCATCATAGATATGATAATTGAATACGCCAATATTTTTTACTAAATATTCTCGGTCAAATGTTCTTTGTAACAATTGAGGTCGTTCAATTTCTGCAAGTACATAGTTCCCCACTAGACATGCAATAGAAATGGTAATAACCAAGCCTCTATAGCGTTTAGAAAAGCTAACTGCCAATTGGTCGCCGTATTTTTTTGCGATAAACCAAATGATGATCACGTCAGCAAATAATGTAATATCCCAGAATTTAATTAAATCAAGGACACTGCTTCCTAAGTCAGCAACATTACTACCTTGGAATAACACAGGAATGGTAATAAAGTCACTAAAATTTCGGTAGAAAACAATGTTGAAATACAAGATTAAACTACCTATCAATATACCATATTTAATAAATTTTAATTGTCTTCGCTCATTAAAGAACAAACTTAATGAGAAAAAGAACAATGCTGTCACAAATGGGTTGATCAGAAGTATAAACTCTTGCATATTGTTTTCCAGTGAAATATTAAATACAAATCGGTATACAATATATGTCTTAGCTCCGAACAACAATGCTGCGATTAAAAACAAAGGCATTTGCAGCTTCTTCTTAAACATATTTTTCCTCCTCAAAACATTTCGTCCCTAACCCCTACATCAGAGTACGGCAGCTTTCCCGTCAGTAATCTATTAAGAAAAACTGCTATTCATCTAGTTTATCTTTATATTATATATAGACGAATCAAAATAGACTTATGTTTCATTTATTTTTAAATAATTTAAAAATAAATCGACACCTTAAAGATTCTAACATATTTTAACTATTTTGCAACACTAAATATGCTCCGCCATAAACTCCAGCATCATTTCCTAATTGTGCTATTTCAAAATCACATGCTTCATTTGTTCGTGGTAATGTGTATTTCTCAAAGGCTTCTTTCAAAGGTTCTAAGATAATATCTCCAGCCTTGGAAACGCCACCTCCGATAACAATTTTAGCAGGGTTGGTAGTAATTGCCAGCATCGCCAATGTGGCCCCCAGCACATCACAAACATGTAATAACAACTCCTTGCAATCAGCATCGCCTGCTTCCGCTACTTCAAACACATCTTTTGCGGTTATAGCACCATTTTGTTCTTTACGCTGTTGCAATGGTTCTGCTTTCCCCACTTCCATTAACTCTTGCGCTTGGCGGACGATTCCTGTGGCAGAAGTTACTGTCTCCAGACAGCCATATCTGCCACAGTTACAATATGCTCCATCTTTCTCTACTGTGATATGACCGATTTCTGCACCAGTACCATTGGCACCACTTATTACTTGACCGTTTGCAATAATACCGCCTCCAACGCCAGTACCCAATGTAACGGCAATCATATTCTCCACTTGATTACCTGATCCCATCCAATTCTCACCTAAAGCTGCGATATTCGCATCATTTTCAACATAAACAGGCAGACCAGAAACCTTTTCCAAGATATCTTTCAGAGCAAAGTCTTGCCATCCAATATTTACTGCTATAGCTACTTTACCCGTTTCTGGCTCGATGAAACCTGGAGCACCTACTCCCATGCCAAAAAAGCGGTCTTTACTTATATCTAATTCTGTTAATTTGTTTTCTATAGAGGCCCATACATCATCCGGCACCCGTACACCCTGGTCCGATAAATCTGTATTAACCTCCCACTTCGCAATTAATTCCCCTTGTTTTGTAATAATGGCATTTTTTACTGTCGTGCCTCCAATGTCAATTCCAATTAATAAATCCTTCTCCATCAGGCTCACCCTTTAACTATTTTTTCTCTTTCTTTGTTAATAACTATTTTGGCTGTTAACCATTCCTCTTTTGTGATCATATTCACTTGATAAAGTTCAAGTAATTCATCTTCCATTAAGTCTAAATCTGCCGTACGGTCACCAGAGTAAATGACACTGCCAAACCGCAAAAGCATTTTTCGTACATCATACATATCCTTCATTTCTTATCACCTAAGATATTATAACAAAATCAAAGGTAAAAAGAAATAAAAATACCTACAAGATCCTAACCTCAAAAATCCTCTAGACTCATATCACTGTTTATGCTTTTACATAAAAAAATGGCGTTTGCACGCTTTAACACGGCAAAACACCATTAGCATATTTTAATTGAACGTAGGAAATAACCATCCATAATTGTTATTTATCGATCCGGATCTTTAGGATTTAAAAAGGCCGGTCGTTGGGAATTCTGAGTAACTGGCAGACGCAGCAGTACCTGTAAAAAGGCCTTACCATCAAACGGGATAAACGGCCAAAAATACCCAATATAAAAAGTCTTCAATTGTGTTAAGTACAAAATATAAAGTGTTGTGCCAAGAACAAATCCTTTCAAGCCAAACAGAGCCGTCACCACTAGCAATAACAAGCGAATGATACGGTTAGCTAGACTTAATTCATAACTAGGTGTTGCAAAGGTCCCCATCACCACTGCAGCCAGATAAAGGACTACTTCATTAGAAAACAATCCTACCTCAACGGCAATTTGTCCGATAATAATCGCAGAAACTAAACCCAGTGCTGTAGCCAGGGCAGACGGTGTATGAATAGCGGCCATTCGCAATACATCAATTCCAACCTCCGCTATGAGAAATTGTAATATTAAAGGTATCATGCCAATCTCATTAGGGCCAATAAAGATTAACTTCTCTGGAAGCAGATCTGCTTCTATCGATAAAAGATAGTAAAGCGGCAAAATAAAAATCGACGACCAAACAGCAATGAACCGAACCAATCGCAAATAGACCCCGATAAATGGTTTTTGCCGATACTCTTCCGCATGTTGCAAATGATGCCAAAAAGTGGATGGGGTAATCATCACACTTGGTGAACCATCCACCATCACAAGAATATGCCCTTCATACAAATGTTCAGCCGCCGTATCCGGCCGTTCCGTATACCTGATTGTCGGATACGGGTTCCACGTGTTCTCACTTAAATATTCTTCAATTGTCTTCTCTGCCATCGGTAATCCATCGGTATCAATTCGCTCCAGGTGATCTTGGAGCATTGTTACCTTCTTGGGGTCGGCAATATCGTCTAAGTAGCAGATACAAATATCTGTCTTTGAGCGTCTGCCAATTGTCATATACTCCATTCGTAATGAGCGATCGCGTACTTTCCGTCTTGTTAAAGCCGTATTAAAAACAATCGTTTCCACATAGCCATCTCTTGCCCCGCGAACTACCCGTTCCAAATCTGGTTCTTCCGGTCCTCGAACTGGGTACGTTCTAGCATCAATCATAATAATTTCGGCAATACCTTCCACCACAAGGGCAGTAGGACCGGACAGAACCAGATCTGCGGCTGTCTGTATATCTTTTTCTACATCTACTTCTACATAAGGTATATTGGACTTGATTAACCGTTCTAGCGGATCACTGCTTAAAGCCTCCTCATCCAGTTGAGCTAGGAACTGCATGAGATAAAGCAGGATATCATCTTTCACTAAACCGTCTACTAGAAATAAACTCATTCGTTTTCCAGCATATTTTACATCAAGATGTATCAAATCAAAACTCTTATCAACAGCTAGGTAATCATGTATATATTGTACCTTTGCCTCATAGTCATAATATAAAGAATCTAGTTGATCCATTCAGCGCCCTCTTTCTATCCCTGTTTTCAGATAGCATTTGCCAAATAGGCCAATTTCATACAACAGGAAATGGGACAAGCCAGGATAAATTGCACGGATTGTCACTTTATACTGGTAAACAAACATGGAAAAGCTGGATAAGGAAAGGCGGCAGTTTATGAAAAAATATCGAACCTTTTTAACTAGACGTTGGCACACCATTCTCTGCATTCTATTTATGATTATTGTATTAGCCCTATTGCTGCAAAAAGACTTGGCGGAAGAAACAATTCAATACTTCCCTCCCGATGAAGCTGCTCATTTTGTTGAAGCAGCTACTGAACTCAGCTTATCAGAAGACACCGAACAAGACAGCGAACAGATAAAATGGCATTCACATAGTGCTTCCAATCAAAAGATGTATCTTCGGCAAGATATTTCGCTCGTATTCAAAAATGGTTACCTGTTTGGGATACAAAGCATATGGAAACAAAATGAAGCAAAGATTACACTTGATTCCGATTTTCCTGCTGATAAAAATACCCTGCTTCAATCCATTTCCTATCATCATGGTGAAATTCATTATCCAAAAGAAGAAATACGCAGTATCCAACAGATGTCTGCAGACCATCTGTACCTCACTGAAGAACTTGTTTCTTTCAAAAAGGCAACACCTGACCAGCAGCCATGGCAGGACCAGTTGGATCAAGCCACAAGACAAAGGCTACAAACCACTTGGAAACAGTGGATGGCAGATCAACAAATTGATGTAGATCAGTACGATCAAGTACCGCTGATAGATCTTATCCAATTTCAACGGCATCCTATGCAAGGGTTTACTCAAGCAGAAACAGATCAGATCATGGGCCAGTTATGGGAGGGACTATATCGCAATTATTTAATCCCGCTTATTGATGACAACAACTTGACCAAGGTGAATATGCCCCTGATTCTGCTTAGTGTGAAACATGACCATTTACTTGTCCTATATAACACACCTGATCAGCAAGTACAGAGCTTACGTCAGCAAACAGGAAAGCAACCTTAAGATTGCTTTCCTGTATCTGATGCCGGAACATCGCTTAGTATTTCTTCATACAACTCTTGATAATTTTCTTCTCTGTCATTTATCTCTAACAATTGTTCCATTGCCGCTAGAGCTTCTTCTTGTCTATCCTCCTGATGATATAACAAGGCTAAGTTAAACCATGCCTCTTCAAATTCAGGCCGTTCCTCCACTACTTCCTTTAAATCTGTCTCCGCTTGAACATAATCCGATAAGCGGATATAGGCGACAGAGCGGAGGAATAACAGCTCCGGCTTTAACTCATTTGCATATGGCAGCGCTTGATCAATCGTTTCTACCATCTCCGGGTACCTTTCTTCTGCTAATAATTGCTGGGCATGTTGCCCTCTCAGTGTTTCATGATTTTGCACCTCGTCATTAGATACACCATACCAAATGACACCGGCTACATACATCAAATAAACGACCAAGGCAAGCAGCTGCTGCAACCTTGCTTTCATTTCCGGCAGCATAACCATTGCGGCCACAATAAAGCCACCCACTAGGCCGCCCAAATGAGCACCGTTATCGATCTGCGGTATGGTAAAGCCGAAGATTATATTTAGGATTACAATAAAAATCACATTGGCACCTATCGTTTTAAAAAATAGATTTGGCTTCTTCAAGCCGAAATATAACAAGGCGCCAAACAAGCCAAAAATGGCACCAGAGGCACCTGCCCCAACACTTGGATTAAAAGCGAAACTGCAAAGACCGCCAGCAATTCCCGAAAGAAAATAAATCAAGAAAAACCGCAGATTTCCATACATCCGTTCTACTAAAGTGCCGATAAAAAATAAGGCCATCATATTGAGAAGCAGATGCAGGATTCCAATATGAAGGAACATCGAGGTAATAATCCGCCACCATTCTCCATCTAAGACGGCTATATTATATTTGGCGCCAAACTCAATCAATACCTCAGGATTCATCGATCCGCCCTGCGATTCCACCAGGAGAAACAACACTACATTGATAACAAGCAGAAAATAAGTGATGTACGGTTTGGCACGCCGAAAAACATGTTGTACTTTTTTGGCTTCCTGTTTATGAAGCTGACTAATCCGTTGCTGTAAGGCTTGCACTTCATAGGTAAGATACAGCCCCTGTCCAGATACAGTAAAACTTAAAGGTTTCTGCAGCTTGGCCTCTCTAAAAAAGCGAACAAGATCTTCCTGATCCTCTCTCTCCCATATATATACTTTGGAGGACTCGATTTTCTTATACTTTTTCACAGGTTCCTGTGCTTGCCTCCCACCTTCCAGAGGCTGGTATTCATTGATAAACAAGTGATAGAAGGAGACCTTTTGAAATAATAAGGCTTGCTGCAAATTCTTTAACACATTCTCTTCCACTGATTGAACCGAACGCAGCAAATCCTCCCGCCATTCTGCTTGTTTAGTGGAAACATGAACGATATGACTATGACGTTTCTCACGTTTCCATAACAAATAATTTTGAAAATCTGGAGAAGCTGTAAGTAACTCATAATGTTCTTCTTCCATTAAATGAAGGACTAGTTTACATTGCACAAATTGATTATCTACTAGCATGGACAACACCCACCTTACTATTGTTCTCATCATACCATGTTATCGGTAAGCTGGAACAATAATAAGTCATTAATGCTGAGAAAAAATTGAATGGACCATTTTTTTACGAAAGTAAGGAATGCTCATCATGATTCGCACGCCGCTTTTTCTTAATATTGGTATGCTTACGGCCGTATTGACTATTTGTTTTCGGCCAAACCACACCATCCCAATACTGCCAATTACCAAAAAAACCTTTAATAGTTTCATCTTTTTCACTCCTTAGATGTTCTATCAAAAGTTTGTCCGTAAAGCTATTTTTTTATGTAAAGAAACTGGCCGCAACTATATCTTTCTGATCTAGCGTTGTTTGGCAGAGCAAAATATCTTGCCAAAATTGGTGATAAGCACATCAACAGGAATATCATGCTCTTCTGTAATTAGTGCTTCGACAATTTGAAAATCAGCGGCTAAGGCAACAGTAGCACCTTGATAATCGGCTAAAAATCTGTCATAGAAACCACCGCCGTATCCAATCCGATAACCTTGTTTATCAAATAGAATCCCAGGTACAATTACTAAATCAATCTCCTGTTTGCTTATAGCTGTGGCAGTGCCTAACGGTTCTTGCAGTGTTTTCCATGTTACTTCTAAAGGATCTCCTTCTTTATATACATGAAAAGACATCTCATATGTTGCCGGATCCGTGCGCGGAATCACCACCTGTTTTCCTAAGGCTTGGGCTTTCTGCATAATTGGTCCAGTCTGCCATTCTAACCCTTTGGAAAGGGTGATTGCCAGGACAGAAGCTGTGCTCCATTCGGGTAAACGAAACAAATGCTGATACAATTGTTGTTCTGTGACCTTCCGGTTATGATGTAACCTCCATAAAGTCATTGTTTGCCGGCGCAGTTGTTGTTTTATATCATCCATTACCTTGTCACCTACTATACTAGCGTCTAACATAATGATTTAGTTCTCTCTGTTCTGTCAAGTGAGACAAAACCCATCATATGAAAAAAACCCTTACTTTGGACAGAGTAAAGGTTCTTTTACATACTTATTTTGTTTCACGGTGTAACGTATGACGTTTCAAACGTGGGCTATATTTTTTAAGCTCAATACGTTCTGGGTGTTTACGTTTATTTTTAGTCGTAATGTAATTACGATCACCTGTTTCCGTACAAGCTAATGTAATATTAACGCGCATCATTTTCCCTCCAAACTAAATCGAACATAGTTTCCGATTCATAATCGAAACACTTCCTCAAATATCATAGCAAAAACCGTCGATTATTTCAAGTAATTGTTTAATCCATGCAGCAAATATGGTATAACTAAATTATGAAATATACTTTAGGAGGAAAGTCATGATTTTCGCAATTGGTACTGTTATCGTTATAGGTGTAGTTTTGTGGATAACATCCTTTTTCTTACAAGATAAATTTAAACATCTTGAAGAACAAATGGAACAATTATCTATCTCATCACTACAAGAAACCTATCAATTAAAGAAAAAAATCAATGTCTTAGAAGAGGAACTATTAATGGATGACTTCTCTATGCAGCGCTCATTACAGTTTAAAACCCAGATGTCTGCTTCTGTTATAAGCGAAGTAAAAGAATTATACCAGCAAGGACATGATACAGATTCTATTGCAGAACAACTGAATTTAGATGAGTATGATGTAATTGCTATTGTTAAATAACCACTGGAATTCACTACAAATGAGGGATGAATGTTGAAACAAATCGTGAGAGCTTTTTCTTTAGGCTTAATTACGGCTGGTATTATTTTTATGATCATTTACTTTATTGATGAGGACAGCTCTAATCAAGCTTCTTCTCCCGTAACAGTCGAAGAAGCTATCGAACTAGTAGAAAGCAATGGCTATTATGTATATGACGAAGAAATGGCAGTAAGTGTAGAAGATCAAGAAGATGAGGAAACAACTAATATAAACTCGCCGGATCAGGAAGAGGGAATCGATGCAGAAACAGAAGATGCTGATAATGAAGAGGCAGATGGCCACATGATTACGATTATGATTGAGTCTGGCATGGGAATCAGCGATATTATAGCTTTATTAGAAGAAAACAATGTTTTAGATGATCCTCAAGCATTTACTACATATTTGACAGAAAATGACTTAAGCAGATTTATCCAAGCTGGTGAATTTACTGTAGAAACCGATGTGTCACCAGAAGAATTAGCTAATACATTAACTAGACAAAATACGGAGTAGCCTCTCAGAGCACTCCGTATTTCTTTTTACAACAAAAAAAGCCAATGTCTTCGGACACTGACTGGTAAGATATAACCGCCCGTTTAACAGATGATTTCCATTTTGCATAAAACCAACTTACTCAAAGCTCTCTCGATTATTCATTTAAATCTAATGATTCGCCTTTAACCAGGTACATAACATCTTCCCCGATATTGGTGGCATGATCACCAATCCGCTCTACATAACGGCCGCTAAATGCCATTTGCATCACATGTTGTATTTCCTCTGGATCGGTTGCCTTTTCTTCCAATAATTCTTTCATAATTGTGCCGTAAAATTGATCAATCATATCGTCTAATGAGGCCAGTCTTCTTGCTAAGGTAATATCCTCATACTCATAAGCCTTCATCGCCAAATCAATCATTTCTATCGCTATTTCCTTCATTTCCCGTATAGCCGAGTGAGGCTTCACCCTTGGATTACTGCCAAGATGAACCGTTGCCTTTGCGATATTCTTTGCATTATCAGCCATTCGTTCCAAATCAGTTGATATGCGTAGGGCTACCACCAGTCTGCGTAGATCTCTGGCTACCGGCTGCTGTCTCGCAATCAGCACAATCGCTTCATCATTAATCTGATGATCTAATGCGTCCAATTGTTTATCTTGATCAATAACTTGCTTTGCTTTTGCCACATCTGCCTTATAAAGACAGTCAACCGCCTTGGATAACTGCTCTTTCGTTTTATTTGCAAATTCAATAATTAATTTTTCGATATGTTGTTGTTCCGCATGGAACATTGATCTTGCTACCATACCAATAGACAGCTCCCTTCTTAGCCAAAACGTCCTGTAATATAATCCTCTGTCCGCTTGTCTGATGGATTAGAAAATAGTTGATCTGTTTCTGAGAATTCAACTACTTCTCCATTTAACATAAAGACGGTTTTATCCGAAATTCGTGCTGCCTGTTGCATGTTGTGTGTCACGATAATAATCGTATATTGCTTTTTTAACTCTTTCATCAGCTCTTCAATTTTCAACGTAGATATAGGATCTAACGCAGAGGTTGGTTCATCCATTAAGATAACATCAGGCTCTACTGCTAAACAACGTGCTATACAGATACGCTGCTGCTGTCCGCCTGATAAACCATAAGCATTTTGGTGAAGACGATCCTTGACCTCATCCCAAATAGCTGCTCCGCGTAAGCTTTTCTCGACAATTTCATCGAGAATAGCTTTCTTCTTGATTCCATGAATTCTTGGACCATAAACTATATTCTCATAAATAGATTTAGGAAAAGGGTTTGGCTTTTGGAATACCATACCAACTTGTGTTCTTAGATCTTCCACCTTGATCGATTTATCTAAAATATTTTTATTCTTGTAAGAAATACTGCCAGATGTGCTCACACCAGGCACTAATTCAACCATTCGATTTAAAGTCTTAATATACGTTGATTTTCCACAACCCGACGGCCCAATAATAGCTGTTACTTCATTTTCCAATATTTCTAAATTAATATTCTTGAGCGCATGGCTGTTTCCATACCATAAATCTAAATTCTTCGTATCATAAATCACTGATTTTTCTTTTATCTGTGATAGTGCTTCCTTATCGTCCTGACTAGTCTGCAGATCGATTTTAATGCCTTTCTCTGTCAGTGTACTCATGTTTCCACTCCTTGCTTATCTGTTGTTTTCTCTCGCATAACTGAATGATTAGTATGATTGTTGATATTTATTGCGGATAAAAATCGCGATAGAGTTTAAAATGAATAAAATAACCAACAATACAATGATAGTTGCCGCTGCTAAATTCGCATATTCCGCTACTAAAGAAGAATCAAGTGTCCAATAGTAAATTTGCATTGGTAATGCTGTAAACGTATCAAACAAACCACCTGGAAGTGGTATTAACAACGCCGGGATTCCAAGAACCGTCAATGGTGCTGTCTCACCAATAGCTCGTGACATAGCCAAGATAGCACCGGTTAAGATACTTGGAATAGCTGCTGGTAAAATGATCCGACGAATTGTCTGCCATTTTGTGGCCCCCATTCCATAAGAAGCTTCCTCTAAATAACCTGGGACAGCTCTTAATGCCTCTTGAGCAGATACAACTAAGATTGGCAAAACTAATAAAGATAAGGTCAAACCACCAGCCAAGACAACATTTCCAAAAGCCATTAGCCGAACAAATACGGTTAAGCCTAATAATCCATAGACAATGGATGGAACACCAGCTAAGTTAGCAATATTAGTTTCGATGATCGATTTCATAAAACCCTTTTTGGCATACATTTCTAAATATATCGCTGTTCCCACACCTACTATCAAGGTAACAGGTATCACTACTAACATGACCCATAAAGTGCCGAGAATGGCTCCAGAAATACCTGCCGTATTAGGATCGGTTGATAAACGTGAAGTGAGGAATGAGAGATCTAACCAGGCCATCCCATCCGCTACCACTCGGTAAATCAAAATTGCCAGCACAAAAAGGCCAAATAAAGTAGAAAGGAAAAATATTGACTTCCAAAATGTATTTATACGGACTCTTGCATTGATTTTATTAGGTTGACGCATTACTGCTTGTGACTTTGCCATTAATATTCCTCCCTAAATTTACGAGAGACATACTTTGCCAGTAAATTCATGATTAAAGTAAATGCAAACAAGGTTAATGCAACAGCATATAAACTATAATGCAAGGTTGAACCAGCAGGTGCTTCCCCGCCAGATACTTCAACAATGTAGGCTGTCATTGTCTGCATCGATTGTGTCAAGTCAAATGTGAAATTCTTTGAGCTCCCACTGGCAATAGTCACAATCATTGTTTCACCAATTGCCCTAGAAATCGCTAATACAAAGGAAGCAATGATACCAGACAGTGCTGCTGGAATTACCACTTTAAACGTTGTTTCTAATCTGGTTGTACCCATAGCAAGTGAGCCTTCCCGAATACGGTTAGGAACAGATGACATTGCATCCTCTGATAAAGAAGCAATCATCGGAATGATCATGACACCCATTACCAGCCCTGGGCTTAAAATATTTGTAGCCTCTACTTGCGGCCAAATGGCGCGAATGATTGGTGTAACAAATGTGAAGGCAAAGAAACCATAAACAATGGTTGGAATACCCGCCAAAACCTCTAATAAAGGTTTCAGCACCCTCCTTACCTTATCAGATGCATATTCACTCAAGTAAATAGCTGACATTAAACCAATTGGACCTGCAACTAAAATTGCAATGATCGATGAGATAAGCGTTCCATTTAACAAAGGCAGTATTCCAAACTGCGGATCTTGACTAAGCGGTTTTAGCTCTGTACCTGTAAAAAAATCAAGTATCGGCACTTCCATGAAGAAATGGATTGCTTCCGAAATTAATGTGTACAATATCCCTATAGTTGTCAGTATCGTGATGGACGCAAGCAAGAAAAGAAACACTGGTATGCTTTTTTCATTAAAGTTATGAAAACTTTTCTTCTGCTTATTTTGCGCAATCATTTCACTGACTGAAACAGCATTATTCTCTTTTTTGCTGTGACTAGTCATTTACTTTGGCAACTCCTTTGGTAAACAAACAGTAAAATGAGATCTTGTCCCTCATTTTACTGTTGTTACGGTAAATTTCCTGCATGTATTGATTATTGAATACTTTCAATTTCTTCTAATTGAGTTTGTAGTTCCTCATCTGGAATTGGAGCAAATCCTGTTTCACCCGCAAAATCATTGATTTTTTCAGCGATAAACTTAGTAAAGTCCAAAACTTCTGGTTTTTCTTGTGCATTACCTACATTTAAGTAAGTAAATACGGGACGAGTATAATCGGCATATGGTCCTTCTTCACCGATGGTATCAAGTGATGGAACAACAGCACCTTCACCAAAATCAATTCCAACGGCATTTAATTTGTCTTGATTACTGTCATAGTACCCAAATCCGAAGAAACCAATTGCATTCGGATCTTCTGAAATCAATGTTACAAGTGTAGAATAATCTTGTTGAAGGTTGATACCACTAACCATGTCTTGTTCTTCTAAAATTCCTTCATAGAAAAATTCATATGTTCCATGGTTCTCATTAGGACCATACGTTTGAATATCTTCTGCTGGCCAGTCTGGATTAATATCAGACCATTGTGTGACATTTCCTAAGAAAATATCATTTATTTGTTCTGCCGTTAATTCCGTTACCCAATCATTGTCAGGACTAGTTACTATGGTTAAACCATCTAAGGCTACCTTAATTTCCATAACATCTATTCCAAGTTCATCTGCTTTCGCTGTCTCTTCATCCTTAATAGGTCGTGAGGCATCATTGAAGTCTGTACCGCCTTCTGCTAGGAATTTCTCAAATCCTGCACTTGTTCCTGCCCTGCTTACTTCGACCGATACGTTTGGCTGTTCATTTATCATATATTCTTCTGCTAATTTTGCCATTAACGGATAAACAGTACCTGAACCATCGATAGCCACTTTACCTTCCAATTCTTCCCCTGAAGCAGATTCTCCACTTTCAGCAGATTCTCCACCTTCAGCAGAACTGCCACTTTCTTCATTACCACTGCCACAAGCTGCTAACAAACCTGCTGTTAAAATTGTAAATAAACCAATTGCTAACCATTTCATTTTGTTTTTCATCTCTTTATTGCCCCCAGTATCTATAAATATTGGTGAAGCTGTCTTATCTGAGCTTCTACACCTATAATACCCAACAATTATTAATGTACTATTAACCGATTGTAAAGAAATCGTAAATGTAGATTAAAAAAGGTAAAGGTGGCAATACTATTAGATTACGCAATAAAGCAGCAGGCAGTAATGATAATTATCTTTTATCCAAGATATAACTTTACATTTTTCAGTTCTTCCTATACCCCTGTTTGTTACTCTGCTCGAACACTTATGTTATGGACAGTTAGCTTTGTGATAAAAAAATAAAAGAAGAACTAGATCTCTCTAGTCCTTCTTTATTACTTCGTACCATATAAACTTTTGGCAAGGGTTAATTTCCGCCATGTCAAGCAGTTGTATTCCATCTCATTGTTTTCAAAGCAGCACAAGTGGTTATTCTTCTTCATGGTCATTTACTTCATCTACTTTTTCATCATCTGTTTTGTCTTTCAATTCATAATAGGCTTCGATCGCCCTTTTGCCGATTTCATGATTGATTGGATACTGATTAGATCCCGTCCCATTCTTCGGTACAACTACCGCAAAAGCAACTTCCGGATCTTCTGCTGGACTGTAGCCAACAAGAGTTAAATTTTCGGTATCCCTGATCTCACCATTAACATATTGCGGATTTTGTGCGGTACCGGTTTTTCCAGCAACTTCATATGGAATACTGCTCCAATGGCTTTGAGCCGTACCACTTGTAAATACCCGGCGGAATCCTTCTTGAACCCGCTCAATATATTTTTCCTCCATATCAATGCGATTCAATACTTCTGGATCAATTGATTCGATTAATTTTCCCGGCATACCATCACCAGTACCCGGTTCACGGATTTCTTTTACTAAATGCGGACGCATTCGATAGCCATCATTGGCTATTGTAGCCACATATTGTGCCAGTTGTAATGTTGTATAGGCATCATAGTTACCAAACGACAAGTCGAGCAAGTTACCTGCTAATGGATTTGTACCAATTACACCATTTGCCTCAAACGGCAAATCTACACCTGTACTAACACCTAAACCAAACTGGCTGTAGTAATTTCGGAAGGTATTAAAGGCATCAAAATTAAAGTTGTAGAGCGGTTCATTGCGTTGATAAGTTGCCCCGCTGATTCGTAAGGCAATCCGCATCATATAAGCATTGGATGATTTCTCCAAGGCCTGCACATCATTTAGGCTGGAACCAAGGTAAGCATAAGAAGACTTCTCTGCAGAACCCCGGATCTTAATCGGTGATTCATCTAATACTGTACCAATATCAATAACTCCTTCTTGATATCCAGCTAATACTGTTGCCCCTTTAATGGAGGAACCAGGTGCATGGGAATCATAAACATTGCGGTAGGCATTATTTAAATATTCTTTCTCTTCCCGATCATACCTAATTGCTGACATGGCCAGAATTTCGCCGGTTCGGGGATCCATTAAGACAGCCATTGCATCCTCAAGGTAGCCCGAATTATTTACCGGATGGTTGATTGCGGTGCGCAGCTCATCTTCGACAATATTATCTAATTCTTCCTGTAAATCCATATCAACAGTCAGTACAATATCTTTACCGCGCTGTCCTTCCACTACCACCTCTGAATTAATAACTGTACCATTGGTATCGGTTGTGTATTTCACTTTTTCTTTGCGGCCGCGCAGGACATGTTCATACTGCTGTTCAAGACCGCTTGTCCCGACACGGTCATTCCATGTATAGCCATTAGCTAAATAATACTCACTGTTCTCATCAGGAATACCATTATCCGAACTGGTCAAATTCCCTAGGAAAGAACTAAAAGTATCATCGTACAATGGTTTGCGGTCCCAGTCAATCACTGCATCGATTCCGACCATTTCCGGCAAATGTTCAGATACCTTGGCATATTCTTCATCTGTCAATCCTTCGTTTACTATGACATGAGGGGACAATTCATAGGCTGCATCCAGCTCTTTTTTTATTGCAATCACATTTAACAGATCATGATTCCAGTCAATGGAGGCTAACTCTTCATCGGTTATCGACTTTAATTCCTCTTGATACTTTTCACCCGGATCTAAGTCCTCCTCTTCTTCGGTTAGTCGTTCTTGAATCTCTTCTGCATGCAATAAGTAGTAATATTCTCGTCTGTCCCGGTCTGTTATAACGTCCTCCAATTCTTCTTCATCTTTGTATATGGTTATATAATTAGCCAAATCTTCTGCTAACTTTAGCTTATTTTCTGCTGTATCACCATTTTTGGGCGGTGTATACGTAATCGACTTTACAGCCTGATTATCTAAGACTAAGTTGTACTGACTGTCGTAGAACTTCCCTCGTGGGACCGGTTTTTCGGACGGAGTATTCTCGGTTTGATTAATTTGCCGCTGTGCTTCTTCACCATTCAGGATTTGCACGACACCTAATTGGATAATCAATAAGGAAAAAATAGCAAATACCGAAATAAATAGTATGTTTAAACGAAAAGGAAGCTGTGATTTCTTTTTCTTTAATTTCTTTTTCCCCTTCTTGAAATCTTGGTTAAAATCCATTTTCTTCCCCCTTACTCAGACATCCCTTCTATTATATCACTGTTTATTCCATATTGCATGGCTGGAAGTGTCTAAATGGGTACGTTTTACAAAAAAAGACGCCACTAAGTTTCCCAGTCCAATGATACACATTAAGATCGGAATAATCTTCATTGGATCTTTCCAAGAGACGGCAATAATAAAGAGGACAATCGACGAGATTCTGCCAATGTTCATATACACTTCCCTGACAATGATATATTCGATACGCAAGTTTTTCGCACCCCTAGCCTTCCCAATAATATCATATGTTAAAGAAACAAAAGGTATATTAAACATCGGGTAAGCAAACCCGACAAGCATACCATAAATCAATAAGGTCCAGTAATTCGTCTGAATAACCAACAAGGTCACACTAACCGCTAATATCAGACCGCCAAAGAAGGTAAGCTTTTTACGGTGCTTGGGTTGGCTCTTATTTGTTATCCAATAATAACCGATCAAGGAGCAGAGAGACAAAATAAGGTTAAATGAACCAAGTGCCAGCTCACTGTCTGTAGCCAAAAACACCCAAATTGCAATCACAAATACAAAAAAGCCTTCCCGCAAGCCCTGAAACACATGGGCACCTAACATCAAATGCCAATCTTTATTCTGTTTCTGTTCTTGAAGAACCTGTTTAAAAGAAAAAGTTCCCTTGACTTTTCGTTTCGCTAAAAAGAAGGAACAAACCATCGCAACCGCAAATAATATAAAGGATAAGACAAAAATAAGACTATATCCTTGAAAATTATCTAACCTGGTAATGATATAGCCGGCAAAAAACGGACCGATCATCCCACCTAAAGATTGCAAGGTACCCAATGTGCCATTGAAAAAATCCCTTGATTCTGGTTCTGTTATTTCGAAAGTTAGCACATTAAATGACAGCCAGTAAAAACCTGCTCCAATTCCCAACAAGGCACCTAAGAGCATTGCATATTGAGACGCATGTTCTCCAGCGATTAATACCGTCACGTAAAAAATGGACATAAATACTACACCGATTCTAAGTACAAAGGTGCGGTCTATTCGTTTCGCCCATTTGCCTGCAACAAAAAATGCTACAGGCTGTAAGACACAAATGGACAAGTTGTATAGCGCAATACTTACAAAATCGTTGGATTGCTTCCAAAGATAAATATTCACAAAGGTATTGGATAGAAATGTTGCCAAGGCGTACAATCCGCCAATGGACAATAACAACAATAAATCCCGTCGATTTGGCATATCTTTATGCCATGCTTTCATCAATCTCACCATGTTAACACCTCACAACATCTACCCTTTATTGTGGACGAGAAGGTCGGAGATATACATAACGAAACAGGCGAATATCAGATCTCTTTTTTCATAAACGAACACAATCAGCTGCTGTCCTGTCTAATGAAATGGATCCTAGACACATCCACTCTGCCAGGATCCATTGTATTTTGCTAACATAAAAAAAGGTCATAGCACAAGGGCTACAACCTTTTTGGGTTAGGAGTCAGATTATTTCGCTTCATTATATAAAGAAGCTACTTTATCCCAGTCCACTACATTCCAGAATGCAGCGATATAATCTGGACGTTTGTTTTGATATTTTAAGTAATACGCATGTTCCCATACATCCAAGCCTAAGATAGGAGACTTACCATCCGAAATAGGAGTATCTTGATTTGGTGTGCTCACAATTTCAAGGCTGCCATTGTTAACAACTAACCAAGCCCAACCTGACCCAAAACGGCCAACTGCTGCTGCTGCAAATTGCTCTTTGAATGAGTCCAAGCTGCCAAATATTGAATCAATTGCCTCTGCCAATTCGCCTGACGGCGCACCGCCACCATTTGGAGAAAGCAGCGTCCAGAATAAGCTATGGTTCGCATGACCGCCGCCATTGTTTCGAACAGCTGTACGAATGCTCTCTGGTACGGCATCAAGATTTGCAAGAATGTCTTCGATTGATTTACTAGCCAAATCATCATGACCCTCTAGTGCGTCGTTTAGCTTCGTTACATACGTGTTGTGGTGTTTAGTGTGATGAATGTTCATTGTTTCCTTATCGATATGAGGCTCTAGTGCATCATACGCATAAGGCAGTTCTGGTAAAGTAAAGTTTGCCATCTTATATCCTCCTATAATCTTTTTTTATTTTGAGAACCTCTCTATGACAAATAGTATCAAACAATCGAAATAAAATGCAAATATTATGGTTCCCTACTTTTTTAGAAAACCTAAGAAGAGCATTTGGTCCTTTACTTTTTAGCCAAGCGGGATGTTCGCTCCGAGAAGTCGCTTTCACTCAAGAATACAAGTGCAACATCTGTTCAAGCACAAGACACTTTCATTTTGTTTTCTATGCCCCTCTGCCGACTAACATCGCGACGACAACCGCCACGGTCTGCACTAGTACGTCCTGTACGTCGGAAAGCGAAATGGTCAGCTGCAGCGGTTGCCTTGCTCTCGATATTTTTTATGGAGCTTATTTCTGAAATAGCTAATCATAGCTGTATTGGAATGCTGATCTTACAAGAAAACTGGAACTCACTCCAAGTTGAACCAACAACAATCAAATTTCGACACGACTTACAGGTAAGCGCATTCTTTCGATTGCACAAAAAAACAAGCTCCTTTTCTTGTCAGCTTGTTAAAAATGGTGGCTCGGGACGGAATCGAACCGCCGACACACGGATTTTCAGTCCGTTGCTCTACCGACTGAGCTACCGAGCCTAACATATGTATTAAGATAGAATTGGCGGAGGAGGAGGGATTCGAACCCCCGCGAGCCGTGAAGCCCCTGTCGGTTTTCAAGACCGATCCCTTCAGCCGGACTTGGGTACTCCTCCGCGATTGAATGATGGTGGACCCTGCAGGACTCGAACCTGCGACCGATCGGTTATGAGCCGATAGCTCTAACCAGCTGAGCTAAGGGTCCTTTTCTTTCAAAAGTCTATGTTCTTATGGGGCGATTGATGGGGATCGAACCCACGCATGTCGGAACCACAATCCGATGTGTTAACCACTTCACCACAATCGCCATATTGTTTATTGGATAGCGGCGGAGGGGATCGAACCCCCGACCTCACGGGTATGAACCGTACGCTCTAGCCAGCTGAGCTACACCGCCTTTATAATGGCTCCACAGGTAGGATTCGAACCTACGACCGATCGGTTAACAGCCGATTGCTCTACCACTGAGCTACTGTGGAATGCTTGTATGTAATCACCGAAGCGACATTTAATAATTTATCATAGCTAATGACTATAGTCAATAGTTTTTGAAATATTTTTGTAAAAAGATCTTAAAATAGCGCCGGTGACAGCTATAAACTGGTAAAGCCAGTGTTTATTATCAGTGAGGATGTGATCCATCCCCACTGATAACTTATCACTTTTATCCCACTATGAAGTAAGCGATTATTTCTTCTCTAATACCTCATCTGCGAGGTTAACTGCATGATCTCCCATACGTTCTAGGTTGCTGATAATATCCGCAAATACAATACCTGCCGTCCCCGTACATGCTCCTTCATTTAAACGAATGATATGCTTCTTGCGTAAGTTACGTTCCATTTTATCAATCGCATTCTCTTTCTGAATGACACTTAAGGCAGCTTCACGATCGTTATTCTCGATTGCTCGGATAGCTTCTTTTACCGTACTAATGGTTAAATCAAACATTTCGTTAAGGTCGATCATTCCTTGTTCGGTAATATCTACTTTATTGGATTGTTTATAATTGACTAATTCAATAATATTCTCATAGTGATCCCCAATCCGCTCAATATCTCGAACGGCATTGATTAAAGCCGAATGGCTGTGGCGTTCTACTTCAGTAAAGTTACTTCCGGATAACTCCACTAAATAATCCGTAATTTCATGATCTAGATTATTTAAAGCCCCTTCAATCTGCATCGCCATTTCTGAGTGTTTCTGGTTATTAGTATTCATATACATACTTGTTTCTGTCATACCCTTAATCGCATATTCACCCATACGAATCACTTCTAATTTCGCTTGATCTAATGCAATCGAAGGTGACTGCTTCAAGAAAATAGGGTCTAAATGCTGTGGTTTATATTTTACTACCACATCTTCCCCTGGAATTAATTTCGTAACTAAAAAGGCCAAGAATCCAATAAACGGAAATTGGATAATCGTATTAAGCAGATTATAAATACCATGCGAAAAAGCAATTGTCATGGCTGGATTTAAGCCTAATAATCCTTGTATATACTCAATTAAATTGGTGTATGCACCCAAGAATGTTAGTATAATAACAGCGCCAATCAAATTAAACACAACGTGTGTCAGAGCTGCTCGACGCGCAGCAATCGAAGTACCAATTGAAGCAATTACCGCTGTAATGGTTGTTCCAATATTATCACCAAATAAAACAGGTAAGGCTGCTTGTAATTGGATTGCGCCTTCCATCATAAGCCCTTGCAGTATACCTATCGTAGCACTTGAACTTTGGACAATCATAGTCAGTACAGTCCCTACTAACACTCCAAGGATGGGATGATTGGACATACTTATAGTTAGATCATGAAATGCGTCGAGTGTACTAAGTGGTTTTAGACCTGTTCCCATTAATTTAAGACCAAAGAACAAGGAACCAAAACCAAAAATAGTGATACCTACATTCATCAATTTTTCTTTCTTAAAGAAAAAGAGCATCAGTGCCCCAATTGCAAGAATTGGTAGTCCATATTCCTGAATATCGAAACCAATAATAAATGCCGTCATTGTTGTTCCGATATTCGCTCCCATAATAACACCGATTGCTTGTCTCAGTGTCATAAACCCAGCATTTACTAAACCAACTGTTAAAACCGTAGTACCTGAACTAGTCTGTAATAAGATCGTAACGATAATACCTGCAAGTACTCCCATAAATGGATTACTGGTCATTTTATCTAAGAAATATTGCAAGCGTTCGCCGGCAATCTTCTGCAACCCGTCTCCCATATATTTGATCCCTAATAGAAAGATCCCTAAACCACCGATAAATTCAAATAACATCGATTGAAAATCTAGTTCCAAGAGTATTCATCCCTTCTCGAAAAAACTAATCTGTTTTGTTTAACCTTTGTGTAAAAAGTACTGTACAGCATAATCTCTAATATTTATCACCGTACTAATCGTCCGCAATGCCCATTGATGGAAGTCTCACATTATGTATATTCATAAGTCAGGTTATATCATGATTGCCCCATATTCCACAAAATTAAACATATTTCCTTACACACACCACCTAATTATTAATTATTTGTTCGATGTTTGTAAAGAGATTCATTTAAAATTTACAAAACCTTTACAAACAACCCTATTATAACAACTATTCTCCATAAAGATAGTCTTTATTACAAAAAACCTTAAAAAATATCTCCGTTGGAATTTTTTGATCAGTGTATAACTTGTGCCAACCTGTTTACTGCACGTCCCGTATAGTTTTACATAGGTTCTATTCCCTTTGTAAAACAAGTAAAACCGGATAATTTTTTTCTAAAAGAGGTAAATAGTAAATCCATTTACCTTAATGGCTAAAGGCTCTCCCTGTACCATTTTCACCAAAAAAAAGAATCGAATTTGACCCAAATGGATCTTTCGATTCTTATATAGTGAGTAGTTCTATTAATTCCCTATATTGATAAAATTGAGACGAATATTTCCTTCACCCTAACCGGTTGAAATGTTTGTTATTTCTCACGATGAACAAGTATTAATTAACCTCTTTCACCAGGATCCTTGTACCATCTACTTGGACAACTGTAATATCAGTATCTTTTGTAATCCATTTCCCTTGTGTTACAGCGCTGTATTCTATATCTTCAATCAGCACTGTCCCACTCGGCCGCATATCAGTTATTGTCTTGCCGGTTTTACCTACAAGCTCACGATATGATTGATTAAGGCTAGAATAGCCAGCCTCTTCACTTAATTGATCAAATAAAGTAATTTTGGTCCACATCTGGCGCTTTTTAAACACTTTCAAAAAGCCTAATGATGCAAAGGCCCCGATAAATAACCCGATCACGGCATATAGACCGGCTACCCAATTAGGTGCAGCAAAGCCTACTGACACAAGCATACATACCAAACCGATCACAGCAAGTGTTCCATCATTTAAAATTTTGCCATCAATCATAATTAGCATCAAGCCAAATAGATAAATCAAGATCATGATGAAAAACATGTTTAAATCTAAAAAAGATGAAAAATAAATGGTAATAAATCCCAGACCCAAAATGGCAAATACGCCTCTTGCATTTACCAATAATTCTCCAATTAAGAAAAGTGTTGCAAATCCTACAACAAGCAAACTTACCCAATCTGCCGTAATAGAAAAAAACATATGATCACCCCTACCTGCTTTTTATCTTATCATAACATACGAATAACTGCCTCTCTTTGTTTCAAAATATTAAAATTTTTTTGTATACGGATACAACTCCTTACCTGGATCTCAACCATTCCAAATAAAAACACTGAAATGTCAAGTTTTTTTAATAATTAGGGTTTGTTACTTCTCATTTAATCTATTAACCATTATAATGGACAGTGGAAAGATCGTAAAATAATGAACATACTTTTTATAGAGCAGATTGAACTAAAGGAGCGATCATTTGTATGACTTTAATACATCGAAAAGATACCCGCCCTGTTAAGGTAGGGAATGTAATGGTTGGAGGAAAGAATCAAGTTGTTATTCAATCTATGACCACTACGAAGACACATGATGTGGAGGCAACGGTTAAAGAGATTCACCGATTGGAAGAAGCCGGCTGCCAAATTGTACGTGTGGCCTGTCCAGATGAGCGAGCAGCAAATGCCATACCTGAAATCAAAAAACAAATTAACATACCGCTTGTTGTTGATATCCATTTCAATTATAAACTAGCGCTTAAAGCGATCGAGGGCGGCGCAGATAAAATTCGAATTAATCCAGGCAACATCGGGAAACGTGATAAAGTGGAAGCCGTTGTCAATGCAGCAAAAGCCAAAGGTATCCCTATCCGGATCGGCGTAAATGCAGGATCACTGGAACGCCACATATTGGAGAAATACGGTTACCCTACGGCAGATGGCATGGTAGAGAGTGCCCTTCATCATATTAAAATATTAGAAGACCTAGACTTTCATGATATTATCGTGTCACTTAAGGCTTCTGATGTAACCTTGGCAATCGAAGCGTACGAGAAAGCGGCAGAAATTATTCCTTACCCGCTTCATTTAGGTATCACGGAATCAGGTACTCTTTTTGCCGGAAGTATTAAAAGTGCGGCCGGTATGGGAGCAATTCTCAGCAAAGGTATTGGAAGCACCATGAGAATTTCATTAAGTGCTGATCCAGTGCAGGAAGTGAAAGTAGCAAGAGAACTGTTAAAAACATTCGGATTAGCTTCTAATGCAGCCACTCTTATTTCCTGTCCTACCTGCGGCCGAATTGAAATTGATTTAATCAAAATTGCCAATGAAGTAGAAGAGTACATTTCCACGATTAAGGCACCGATTAAAGTAGCGGTATTAGGCTGTGCGGTGAACGGTCCGGGTGAAGCCCGTGAAGCAGATATTGGTATTGCTGGTGCACGCGGAGAAGGGTTACTTTTCCGTCATGGAGAAATCCTTCGAAAAGTACCAGAAGAAACAATGGTTGAGGAATTAAAAATCGAAGTAGATAAAATTGCTGAGGAATATTATCAAAAACAAAAAGAAGAACAAGAAGTTTAAACCGGGCAAATGCCCGGTTTTTTTCTGAAAACTATATTATAAAACAGGTAACTTTCCCTAGAAGGTATTAAAAATTAAGGTTATTAATAAAGAAAGAATCGATACAGTAATGGCGGCATTCCCTAATGTATCTGCCCCTTTCTTCTTGGAGATGATCCCGAAAACAATACCTGCAATCCCCATAACCAACGGCCATATAAAGAAAGATACAACAGCTAAAACAAGACCAATCCAACCATAAGTCATATTTACTTGTCGCTGCATTTGTGTTCCTTGCTCCGCTTCTTCCACATCTCGGTTAAAATCTGCAGTTGACAATTCTGCGGCTGTTTCTTCATCTCGGTTATTGGCTCGATGTATTGCGTACAATTCTTCTGTGTCGGTAAATTGAGTTGAGCTTCGATCTGATTCAATTCGGCCATTATCGAGTTTTGGTGCGTCTTGTACTTGATGATCCTGTTCGCGATTAGACATACTACTACACCTCCTCTTACAAATTCGAGATACATCAGTAGTATGGCTTATTTCAACTTTTTCTTTCGTGGAAATTTATACTGCCCAGTCTAAGCACTCTGCTGGCGGTTTCAACGCGCTAAACTTTTGGTCTGCTTACAGAGTAATACCTGTCCAAGAGGCATATTTGCTCATCCTTGCTGCATACAATAGCCTATCATCTAAAAAAGGAGTCACTCACATGAATATGTTTACCAAAAAAATGATTGCTTATAAGCTCCGAAACCTAACAGCTAAGGAAATCAAAGAAAAAGCGAATGAATATAAAATTGCCATTTCCAATAATCAAGCTGCAGCTATCGCCAAACACCTCAAACAAAACAATTATGATCCCACGAATGCCCAAGACAGGGCCATTATGCTGCGGAAACTTGCAGAAATAACGGATGTCAAGACTGCACAAGCATGCCAAGCATTATTCAAGAAACTGATTAAAGAATATAATGTTGAACATCTTTTTTATTAAATAATTTCAGCTTATTATTTCCTAAACGAATAAGGAGCAAAGCCATAAATAGCTCTGCTCCTATTACAACTAATGGTTTGCTCCATTTAAATACTGGTGTTTTGTTCGCTTACTTTTCCTCGTACTTATTGATTCAAAATTTGCTCTTTCAAATCAGAAACAAATGTCCCTTCTCGCAGCATGGTGATTTCGAACTTATAAGGAGGTTTTTTATTTTTCTTGTCCTCTCCTACATAAGGTGTTTCGAGAATTTTTGGCAAGTGCTTCAGCTGTTCATGATGAACAACATGATTTAACGCTGCATAACCGATATGACCAAAGCCGATATTCTCATGACGGTCTTTACCTGCTCCTTGTACATTTTTACTGTCATTGACATGAACAACTTTTATTCGATCTAACCCAATAATTTTATCGAATTCATCAAGTACACCATCAAAATCTTCCACCACAGAGTAGCCAGCATCATGAATATGGCAAGTATCTAAACAAACCGACAATTTTTCATTATGAGTTACCCCATCGATTATTCGTGCCAATTCTTCAAAGCTGCGGCCGATTTCAGATCCTTTACCTGCCATTGTCTCTAACGCGATCTGTACTTCCTGTTTCGGATCTAACACTTCATTTAGACCCTCAATTATCTTTGTAATTCCAATATCGACTCCTTCTCCTACATGTGCCCCTGGATGGAGAACAATTTGTTTGGCACCGATTGCCTCTGTACGTTCGATCTCATTTTTTAAAAACCGAACACCTAAGTCAAATGTTTCTGGCTTAACGGCATTACCAATATTAATAATATAAGGAGCATGGACAACTATATCTTCAATTCCATGTGCTTTCATATGTTCTTTTGCGGCCTCAATATTTAGTTCTTCAATTGGTTTTCTGCGTGTATTTTGCGGTGCCCCTGTATAAATCATCATTGCTGTTGAACCATAAGAAGCAGCCTCCTCACTAGACCCTAACAGCATTTTCTTTCCGCTCATTGATACGTGTGATCCTATTTTTAACATTGTTCTCCCTCACCTTATGTTTATTTTTTGAATTGGCTGCGTTGTATTTTTCTTTTCACTTTTTGCTGCTGATTTTTCATTTTCTTTTTATATCCTGGTTTTACTTTTTTAGGCTTCCTCACCTGCTGCCATGCTTGTTTTTCAACTTCGTTTTCAGTACGTATTCGTTTTTGTCTGACATTCCAAGGTTTAGCTTCACGCCATTCTCCCTGGACAATATCGTAAAAACTAAAAGTTAATCCTTTCTTTTCAAGCTTTTGAATAAGTGTAATATCTTCTTCTTGATACAGACTAATGGCAGTTCCTTCCATTCCAGCACGAGCCGTACGCCCGACTCGATGCAAATAAAAGGACTCTTCCTTCGGCAATGCGGCATTGATAACATGACTGACACCCTTTATGTCGATCCCGCGTGCAGCAAGATCAGTTGCTACAATGTATTGATATTTTAACTGCTGGATGTCTTTTAATACCCTTTTTCGTTCTCGCTGATTTAACCCGCCATGAATAAGGCCAACTTCTAACCCTTGCTCCTGAAGCTGCTGAGCTAATTCATTAGCATGTTCTTTGCCATTGGTAAAAATAATCGCTAAATATGGCTGGATTACTTCGGATATTTGCTTAATCAGATCTGCTGGCTGACGGTGTCTCCGATCTATCAGGCGATGCTCTAATTTCTCAGGTGCAAGCCGGTCATCGATCTTAACATACAGTGGTGAATGTAAATATTTTTTAAGAAATGGCTGGAGTTTCTCAGGAATCGTAGCAGAGAAGACCATTAACTGAATGGATGGATGGGCGTTTGTTAATATTTTATCGATCTCTTGAATTAAACCTAACTCTAACATCAGGTCGGTCTCGTCCATCACAAATGATTTAGTTGAATAAATACTAATTACTCCCTGCTCCACTAAATCAAGAATACGACCTGGGGTTCCTACAATAATATGAGGATTTTGTTTAAGCTTGTCAATCATACGCTTCTTATCTGTACCGCCAATGATTAGTTTGGCATTCCACTCCTCTTCATTTGGCGAGAGCTCGATTATTTTCCTAACTTCATCATAAATTTGAATAGCCAACTCTCGAGTAGGCGCGGTCAAGATCACCTGTGTTGTCTGACTTGTTGTATCTATCTGATTCAACAAAGGCAGTAAGAAGGCATGGGTCTTGCCTGATCCCGTTTCCGACTGACCGATAACATCTTTACCCTTTAATGCTTCTGGAATAACCTTTGCTTGAATGGCAGTGGGTTCATAAAAACCCAAGCCATCGATGACATCATTCATCCAGTCTTCCAAGGCATATTGTCTAAATAAATGTTTTTTCATAACGATCTCCTTTTGACTAATTATCTTTGTCAATTATACTAAATACCTTTATAATAAAAGTATTGGACATTATGTCCGCTATTATAATCTGTTCAAAAAATTGGGGGAAGCGGATTTTTTGAACAACCACTATTAATGCGTGTTCAAAAAGTTCGATAAAAAGGACCAAGAAGTTCAAGGCGGCGCAGTCTTTGAGTAACGGAACGTATGCTTTTAATACGTGAGTAACGGAAAAGCAAGCCAACGCAGAAATTCGCCGTGTCATTTTTATTGGATTTTTTGAACAACCGCTATTAGACATTTTACTTTATCTCTAAGAGAAAGTACAGAGGGGGAACCAGAATGGAAGTAATTAAGATTGCTCCTAGAGGATATTGCTATGGAGTTGTCGACGCAATGGTAATTGCGCAGAATGCAGTGAGGGATCCCAATCTACCTCGACCTATTTATATACTTGGTATGATTGTCCATAATTCACATGTTACAAATGCCTTTGAAGAATTAGGTGTTTATACATTAGATGGTAAGAATAGATCAGATTTATTAGAGGATATTGAGACGGGTACGGTTATTTTTACGGCACATGGTGTCTCACCTGCTGTAAAGAAACGGGCGGAGGAGAAACAGTTAACCGTACTTGATGCAACCTGTCCCGATGTTACTAGAACCCACGATTTAATCCGTGAAAAGGTCCGCGAAAACTATGAGATCGTCTATATCGGGAAAAAAGGACATCCAGAACCTGAAGGTGCTGTTGGGGTGGCACCAGATCATGTGCACTTGATTCAAAATGAACAAGAAGTAGAAGAGTTAGACATTGATGCCGAGAAAATCTTGGTCACCAACCAAACCACAATGAGTCAGTGGGATGTGCATGACGTGATGCTAAAAGTAAAAGAAAAATTTCCACAAACAGAGATGGAACAAGAGATCTGTATGGCAACTCAGGTTCGTCAAGAAGCCGTTGCAGAACAAGCGACAGAAGCAGATCTCACCTTGGTAGTCGGTGACCCGCGCAGTAACAACTCTAACCGTCTTGCTCAAGTATCGATTGAAAAGGCTGGTACGCAGGCTTATCGGATTGCCGATGTCTCTGAGATTCAATTAGAATGGTTAGAAGGTGTCAAGAAGGTTGCTGTTACTGCAGGGGCTTCTACACCTACACCAATCGCCAAAGAAGTGATTAAATTTGTTGAGCAGTATGATCCGAATGATGCAAGTACTTGGGATACCACATCAAAAGTAAAACGGGATCGCATCTTGCCAAAAGTTAAAGCAAATAGATAAAGGAAAACTTCATTTCGTGGAAGTTTTCCAACGTACTCGACATGCTAGTGTAGACGCTGCGACAGAACATTAATGATAGTTACTGACTGTTGGATCTCCCGTCTAGAAATAGTCTGTTTCCTTATTTCTTATGCGGAATCTTACAGTACCGAAAAAAGAGGAGCATACCACCCTTTGCGGTGCTGCTCCTCTTCTTTTTTAATAATTCGTCTTTATTTTTTATGCAAATCGAAACGGCTCCGTGGAAACAGCAGATGCAAACACTTCAATGTCAGTTGATAAATAATCTTTATGGCGATCAAAAAATGCGACCACTCCCTGTTTCATCACTGCCTCTACGTGATGTCCTGGATCAATGAGACAAATCCCGGCTTCTTCTGCATCCTGTGCCTCATGAAAGCTTAAATCTCCCGTAATATACAGATCCGCTCCAGCTTGTCTAGCTGTATCAATAAAGCCTTTACCACTTCCCCCTAAAACGGCCACACGTTGAATCATCGTATCTGGGTCACCAACATATCTTAATGCCGGAACTGCTAAACGTTCTTTTACTTGCACAATATAGTCATATAAACGAATCGGCTTTGCTAACGTTCCAATCCTGCCAAGGCCTTCTATTTTTCCTTTATTGGCCAACGGGATTACATCATAGGCCATTTCTTCATAAGGATGGGCTTCTTTTGCTGCCTGTAATATTGCCTTTTTCTGCGTATCAGTAATGATTGTCTCTAACCTATATTCCGCAACTTCCTCTATTACTCCTTGTTTTCCTAAATAGGGATTTGTACCTTCTAAAGGTTTAAAGGCTCCCGTTCCTTCTGATCGAAAGCTGCAATGACTATAATTACCGATATGTCCTGCTCCTGCGTTCCCAACAGCTTCCCGTACCTGTTCCAAATGTGTTGTAGGTGTATAAATCACCAGTTTGTACAGCTGCTGTTCTTTCGTAGCAACCAGTGGTCTCGTTTGTTGTAATAATAACTGGTCAGCCAACAGGTCATTCACACCGCCTTTCACAATATCCAAATTCGTATGGGCGGCGTACACTGCGATCTGCTGCTGAATTAATTGCTGTACTACTCTTCCCTTTGGTTCAGCCAAATTTAATGATTTTATTTCTTGAAAGAATAGCGGATGATGAGCAATGATAAAATCGACCTCTTGCTCAATTGCCTCTTGAACTACTTTCTCTACTACATCCAGTGTAATCATAACTTTTTGAACTGGCTGATCCATACGTCCAAGTTGAAGTCCTACATTATCCCAGCTTTCTGCATAACTGACCGGTACCCAAGTTTCAAACAATTGAATAACATCTTTTACTGTAGTCATTCCGCTAATACCTCCTCAATCAGTGTTCGTTCATGTTCTACCTGCTCTATCTTGTCCTGAGGCGGATGGACAGCCTGTTTCATCTGATTTATTAATCTGGTTCGTTTGGTATGTTCACCGCGCCATTTTTTTATGAAAGTAGTAGTCTTATCTCTTACTAGCTGTGGACCAAATAATAATTCCTTCTCTGATAAAGCGACAGATTCAGCTACCTTATCTGCTGCAATTATTTCATAAATATAACCATCTTCTTCAATAATTGCCTCACTTGTCACTTGATACTGATCACTCATAAGCCATTCTCTAACAATGTGGGCATCGAGATTTGGCTGCAGAATCAACCGGTCTACCCCTATTAATTTATCTTGACCTTCCTCTAGGATGGCAGTAATTAATTTCCCGCCCATACCTGCAATGGTGATTTGGTTTACTTCCCCAGCCTCAATAACCGCCAGGCCGTTGCCCTTGCGTACCTCTATTTGCCGGCTAAGTCCTTGCTCATGGACCGTTTGCTGGGCACGAAGAAAAGGTCCATGATTGACTTCCCCAGCTATAGCAGTGGCTGTGGGATCGGCAGAACAGACCAGGCACGGCAGATAGGCATGGTCAGAACCAATATCAGCAAAAACAATCGGTTCCTTTAAAAAGCTTGCTATTAGACGTAAACGTTTTGAAATCATTTCAAGTTTCCTTTCCATAATAAGGTTAAGCAGCTAAAAAGCAGAAAAAGCCTCCTGTTTATCACAGAAAGCTTTTTTCTTATTGTTAATGGTTTTCGACTAACCATTCGGCTAATACTTCTGCTTCTTCATTCGTTACTAGACCGCCAGGCATTCCGCCATCTGTACCATTAATAATAATGTCAGTAATCTGATCTTGGTCAAGACGGCTACTTACGTCTTGTAAGGCAGGACCAGATCCACCTTCTAAATCACCGCCATGACAGCCAATACAGCTTTGAATTAGTGTTTCTGGATCTTGAGCTTCTGCTGTTTCGCCATTCTCACCGCCGTTAGCAATTTTCTCTTGTTGATTAACACCAACAGCTGAAACAATAATCATTGTTAGAATTCCTAATACGGCAATAAGTGCAAATGGTATAATTGGATTCTTCTTCATTTCTTTTTTTCCTCCTTCAATTACACTTAAATCTTTAGCTAAACTGTTTATGTACAATAAAAACCATCTTTATTTTACTTTAAAATTACTAAATAGGGAAGCGTTAATCATCAAAATTTGCAAAGTGTTTAAAAATAGACAAATCCCAGCCTTATAATTAAGGCAGCCAGTACTAAAAATCCTGCCCATTTCAAAAAATATTGCTGTTTCCATTTTCCGAATAGAATCCATGCCAAACTGTTAACAAACACAAATCCATAAACAACCTGCCATGAAACGGAATAATAATGCATCACTAGCACACAAGTAAGCGCTAGAATAAGGAAGAAAATCATGACCGCATAGGTTTCCCGAAGTACTTCATATCTGCGGAAAAATCGAATAAACAGAAAAGAAACAGCTAATGCAGCTGCACAACCTGCTGCTAACACCATGATCGATTGTACAGTTGCAAAAAGTATAATAGGGATAAATAATAAAATCGCATTAAAAAAATAAAAGAATAAATAGTAAGGTGATTCTTTTTCTGTTGGTTCTTCCCCTTGTGAATATAACGCTAACAAAAAATCACAATACTGCTCTGGCAGCACCTGATTTTCCTTCCAATGTTGAATTTCACTTATGATAATTTGCTTTCGATCTTGCTTCACATCACCATCTCCCAAAAGTGCTGCACGTTATCTACTATATCGGCATTTTTTCAGAAATAATCAAGTATTTTCATGAAAGATGGGCGGATAAAAATGATCCGCCTGGATAAGCAGCACAACATTGGAATTGGAGCATTTTTTCTGATGGTGATAACATCCATTTCGGAATAAGAACCGAAATGGACGGAGAAGATCCGGTTCTTTTCTTCTCAAAACATCATCCGCTATTTGCTTATTCCAAGAAATCCTTCAAACGCTTGCTTCTGCTCGGATGACGTAATTTACGCAAGGCTTTAGCTTCTATCTGACGAATTCGTTCACGGGTAACACCGAATACTTTGCCCACTTCTTCTAATGTTCTGGTTCTTCCGTCGTCTAATCCAAAACGAAGTCTCAGCACATTCTCTTCCCGATCAGTGAGTGTGTCAAGCACATCCTCTAATTGTTCTTTCAATAGCTCATATGCCGCATGATCAGATGGTGAAGTAGCTTCTTGGTCTTCGATAAAGTCACCTAGATGAGAGTCATCTTCTTCTCCAATTGGTGTTTCCAAAGATACCGGCTCTTGAGCGATTTTCAATATTTCCCGCACCTTATCAGGCGTTAAATCCATATCTTTAGCGATTTCTTCCGGCGTTGGTTCACGTCCCAAATCTTGTAATAATTGGCGCTGCACACGAATTAATTTATTGATCGTTTCCACCATATGAACAGGAATACGAATAGTTCTCGCTTGATCCGCAATTGCTCTTGTAATAGCCTGACGAATCCACCAAGTTGCATACGTACTGAATTTGAATCCTTTTCTAAAGTCAAATTTCTCAACGGCTTTGATCAGACCCATATTCCCCTCTTGAATCAAATCAAGGAACAGCATCCCCCGGCCGACATAACGTTTGGCAATACTTACTACTAAACGAAGGTTTGCTTCCGCCAAACGTTTCTTGGCATACTCATCACCTTGTTCAATACGTTTTGCAAGTTCTATTTCTTCAGTAGCGGATAAAAGGTCTACCCGCCCGATTTCTTTCAAGTACATTCTAACCGGATCATTAATCTTGATTCCAAGCGGCACACTGAGGTCATTAAGATCAAATTCTTCTTCTTTAGATAATTGCTGCATGGAGGGATCTTCATCTGTTTCACCGATAACTTCCACTCCCTGCTCATTCAGAAATTCATAGAATTCATCAATCTGATCTGATTCTAATTCAAAATTACCTAATTTCTCTGCTACTTCCTCATATGCTAATACACCGCGCTTTTTTCCCGCCTCAAGTAATTGCTCTTTGGCTTGTTCCACTGTCACTTCTACATCTTTAGAATGTGATGACTTGTTCTCTGCCATGAATTGCCCTCCTTTAAAAAACTAACCCCAATTCTTCGATTGTTGTTTAATTTGTATGATTTCCATTGCAATCTTTGCAGCTTCTTTCGGATTATTTCTTTCTAATTGTCTCATTTTATCTTGGAGCTGCTTTAATTTCACATTATCGGTTTGTTCCGCTTCTATGATTCGAATACAATCAGATAACTCTTTATCTGACATTTCCCAAGTGAATTCAAACATAGATAATTCTACTACAAGCTGTTGGAGGTCTCTATCATTAAGATGCGTAAGGAATTTGGCTGGATCAGGCTCATTACCTTCCTCATAATAACCATATAAGTGAGTTACAAGCACTTGGTGTTGTTCCAAATTAAACTTAGATCCTATGCTTTCTTTCACTTTCTCTGTAATAAATGCATTTTGTAGCATAACTGCAATGAGTCTTCGTTCTGCATTATAATAAGCAGGTTGCAGTGTATATGGCTGTTTAAATGATATTTGCTTTTGTTTTCCAACATTAGTATGACCAATCACTCTATTGTTATCAATATTTTTTTGTACTTGTTGTTTTCTTGCTAGTATTTCTTGCTTTAATGTCTCTATAGAAAGTTTAAATTCTCCGGCCAACTCACGAATATAATGATCTTGTTCAATAGAACTAGAGAGCTTGGCTATTTCTGCAACAGCTACTTCGACATATTTTAAACGGTCACCCTCTAAATTTAAGTTAAAGTTCTTTCTTAAAAAGTTTAATAAAAACACGATTTCGGGTTCTGCTGAGGCAATAACCTGAGAGCTAAATTGTTCTGCTCCATACTCTCTTATATATTGATCAGGATCGTATTTATTCGGCATCATACCTACTTTGATCGTACATCCTGCTTTTTTGAGTAAAGAGATCGCTTTGTCTGTAGCTTCTTGCCCCGCATTGTCACCATCATAACAAATGACAACCGTGTCTACATACCGCCTTAGCAAATTCACATGTGTTTCCGTCAGAGACGTACCGAGTGAGGCAACGCCATTTTTTACACCTGCCTGATAGGCAGCAATTACATCTGCTGCTCCTTCGAATAGAACAGCTTCACCGCGTTTTCTAATCTCACCTCGAGCCAAATCAAAATTATAAAGCAGTTTACTCTTTGTAAATAATGGTGTTTCAGGACTGTTCATGTACTTCGGTCCTTGATCACTCATCGTCCGGCCGTTGAATGCGACTGTTTTCCCTAGATGGTTGCGAATGGGGAAAATAATTCTGCTTTGAAAACGATCATAATAGTGACCATCCTCTGTCATGGCTAGTACACCGCCATTGGCCATCACTTGTTTATGGAAACCTTTCTTTTCTAAAAACTGAACTACAAAATCTCTTGAGACAGGCGCGAAACCAAGTTGAAAGGTATCAATCGTTTCATCGGTGAAACCTCGGCCATATAAGTAGTCCAGCGCTTCCTTTCCATCTTTGGAGTGGCGCAGCAGATGATGATATAATTTCACCAGCCAATTATGAGCCTCTAATACCTTTTGTTCTTCCGATTGAGACTCTGTTTTCTCCGTTTGGTTCCATTCAGGGAGTACTTGACCAGACTTATCTGCTAAAAATTGAATGGCCTGTTGAAAGGTGTATCCCTCCATTTCCATAATAAAACTGATGACATTCCCGCCTTTCCCGCAACCAAAGCAATGATAAATCTGCTTTTCTTGATTTACTGAAAAAGAGGGAGTGTTTTCGGAATGAAATGGACATAAACCAAAGTAGTTCCGACCTTGTTTCTTTAGCTGTACATACTCACCAACAATGTCTACTACATCATTCGCTTGTCGAAGTGATTCAATTACTTCATCTGATATCTTATTAACCATTGCTTATCACCATTTCTTGTTACCATTTCAAATTGTTCGACAATTTTCTCATTATAAAAATAGTAAAAGCAATTCTGTTAGTGGCAACAGCTCTTGCTTATATAATACCTCTATAAAAGAATACATAAACTTCTTATTCTAAAGAGGTTGTTCAAAAAGTCCAATAAACATAAATCATCAAATTCACCGGACTTTCTGAACACTCACTCTAAATGAGTAACGTATTCCTCACTCCATAAATTATTATTCTACATTAATCTGCAAAATCCTTCTTTTTTATAAAAACAAGCGAAAAAAATGCTTATTTGACATATATGTTGTACATATTTCGTTCAATATAAACATTTATGCAAAATATTATTATAATACAACCAGCAATAAAATCAACTATTAAAGCTCATCAGCCGATCTGCTCTGAATCTCCCAATATGGCTGATTAATCATATTTAAGATCGTATTTGCCGTTTCTTCAACAGCCTTGTTGGATACATCAATGACTGGACAGCCTAATTTATGAACCAAATCATTGAAATATGCCAGTTCATCTTCAATTCTATCCATTGCTGCATAAATAGACTGATCATTTAATCCGAGGCTTTTTAACCTTTCCTTACGAATACTGTTTAATTTCTCTGAACTGATCCGTAACCCGATACATTTATGGGCGGGGATTTGAAATAAAGTCTCCGGCGGTTCGACTTCAGGTACAATCGGAATATTTGCCACCTTTATCTGTTTATGTGCCAAATACTGTGATAATGGGGTTTTGGACGTGCGTGAGACACCAATCAAGACGATATCTGCCTGAGTAACACCTCGCGGGTCTTTTCCGTCATCGTACCGGACAGCAAACTCGATAGCTTCAATTTTCCGAAAGTAATCTTCATCTAATTTATGGATAAGCCCTGGTTCTTCTCTTGGTTTTTTTTGAAATGTACGTTCCATTACTTGAAGCATTGGTCCAATTATATCGATACATTCTACTTCTTTCTCTTTTGCTTCTTGAAGTAAAAATTCCCTTAATTTTGAATTTACTAAAGTAAAGCCAATAATTGCATTTAATTGTTTTGCGTGGTAAACAGCACCACGCAAAACTTCTACACTGGTCACATAAGGAATCCGATATACATCATAATCATTTTCATTCATAAACTGACTGAGAGCTGCTTTGGTCACAAGCTCTGCTGTTTCACCAACAGAGTCAGACACGACATAAATAATTGCTTTCTTCATTAGCTTGATTCCTCCCCAGTCTTTCAAAATGTACTAACTATGCTGCTTCCATTGTACCTTGGTTAGATCAGCAAACTGTAGCAATAACTCGGCAATATGAAGTAATAACGCCAAGCGATTTTGACGAATAGCTGGATCCTCTGCCATAACCATTGTATGATCAAAAAATAAATGAATGGGTTCAACGAGCGGAATCAAGGCTGTCAATGCCTGTTTGGCATTTTTCTGTGTCAGTCCTTTATCAAAAGGCTCTTTTACAGCTAAATAACTTTGATATAATGCCGCTTCTTGCTCATTCTCAAACAGCTCTGGCTTAATTGCCGTTGTTTCCTCTGCCTTCACCGCAAGATTAAGAACACGAACAAATGCTTCTTGACTGGATTTAAAGTCTGGATCAGCTTTCTTCTCTTGAAGCAGTTTACCTTTTTCAATGAGGAAGGAGAAATTGGATAGCTGGCTGGCTAATACCGCCTCAATAATGTCTGAATCTAATGCTGCCTCCTTCATAATATATGCACTGCGCTGTTTAAAAAATGCTTCAATTTGATCAATTGATTGTTCATAGCTTTCCGTCTGAATACCTGCTTGCTTAAATAATGATAAGACTTCCGCAATTATATGGTCCAGATTCAGATCCCATTCTTTATCCTGAATAATTTGCAGAATACCTAATGCTTGTCTTCTTAATGCATAAGGATCTTGTGAACCGCTAGGTATCAGACCTACCCCAAAACAGCCAACCACGGTATCGAGCTTATCTGCAATACTTACTACAGCTCCTACTGCTGTTTCCGGTAAACGGTCATGTGTGTTCCTCGGCATGTAATGCTCTTCAATCGCTTGGGCTACCACCGGATCTTCTCCAAACATTTCAGCATACTTTCTGCCCATGATCCCTTGCAGTTCTGTGAATTCTGTCACCATATTGGTTACTAAATCAAATTTGCTTATTTGAGCCGTTCTCTTAATTTGAAACTTTTGTTTATCACTTAATTGTAACATATCTGCTAACAATCTACTAATATTTATTACACGTTTTACTTTATCAGCAATCGTTCCCAGCTTTTCTTGGAATACCATACGTTCCAAGCGTTTTAAATTAGTGGCGATCGATTGTTTTTGATCTTCCTCAAAGAAGAATTGAGCATCCTGCAAGCGAGCTCTTAATACTTTTTCATTACCACGTGCAACTGTATCGATATGTTCTTCTGTACCATTACGCACCCCAATAAAATATGACAGCAACTCCGACTGGTTGTTTTGTACGGGGAAATATCGCTGATGTTCCTTCATGGAAGTGGTCAGTACCTCTTTAGGAAGCTGTAAATAGTCCTGGCTGAATTGCCCATAAAATACAGTTGGATACTCTACCAAGTTGGTTACCTCTGTTAATAAATCCAGATCAACTGGAATTACCCATTGCTGTTCTTTCTCTAACTGCGCAATACCTGACAAAATACGCTGCTTGCGGTCTTCTGCCTTGGCAATTACATATTGTTCTGCTAGTTGTTCTTCATAGGCTGATGGATCCGTAATTTCAAATGATCCCCCCAGAAAACGATGGCCCTTACTTGTTCTTCCTGTCTTTACACCAGCAATCTCAAACGGAATGATTGCTTGATCTTTCAAGGCAACTAACCACTTAATCGGACGGATATAACGCATATTTTCGTTTGACCAACGCATATTTTTCGGAAAATTTAAACTTAAAATAATATCTTTAAAAGCAGGCAGTAATTGTTCCTGTGTTCTGCCTTCAATGAACTTTTCAACAAAAATATATTCTGTCCCTTTCACTTCTTTTACAAATAAGTCGTCCACTGATTTTCCTTGGCCTTTGGAGAAACCAATTGCGGCCTTGCTCCAATTTCCTTGGTCATCCTTGGCAATCTTCAATGCTGGGCCCTTTGCTTCTTCTGTTTGATCAGGCTGTTTATCAGCAAGCCCTGTAATCAGCACCGCAAATCTCCTCGGTGTAATAAAGGTAGTTATTTCCTGATAAGGAAGACGAATCTGTTGGAGCCATTCGATCGTTTTTTGCTTCAATTGCTGCTCTGTATCATCCATAAACCGTGCTGGCATCTCTTCTAAACCAACTTCAAATAAGACATTAGTTGTTTTCATCGTTAGCTTCTTCTCCTTTCAACATCGGGAATCCCAAACGTTCTCTTTCTGCGACATATAATTTAGCTATTTCTCTGGCCAAGTTCCGTACGCGTCCAATATATCCTGTACGTTCTGTTACCGAAATAACGCCTTTGGCATCCAGAAGGTTAAACGTGTGTGAACATTTAAGCACATAATCATAAGCAGGAAATACGAGATTTTTCTCCATTGCACGCTGTGCTTCTTTCTCATAGGTTGAAAATAAACCAAACAACATATCTGTATCAGATTCTTCAAATGTATACTTAGAATGTTCATACTCCGGCTGATAAAAGATATCCCCTACAGTTACACCATCTGTCCATTCTAAATCGAAGACATTTTCTTTGTCTTGAATATAAGAGGCCAGACGTTCAATACCATAAGTAATTTCTACTGCCACCGGTTTAGCTTCTAACCCGCCAATTTGTTGGAAATAAGTAAATTGGGTAATCTCCATCCCATCCAGCCAAACTTCCCAGCCTAAACCTGCTGCACCCAGAGTCGGATTCTCCCAGTTATCCTCTACAAACCGAATGTCATGATAAGCAGGATCGATGCCTAATTTTCTCAGTGAAGCTAGATACAAATCCTGAATATCATCAGGAGATGGCTTCATAATCACTTGAAATTGATGGTGTTGATATAGTCTGTTTGGATTTTGGCCATAGCGTCCATCTGCTGGGCGTCTAGATGGTTCGACATAAGCCACATTCCATGGTTCTGGCCCTAGGCTGCGTAACAAGGTCATAGGTGACATCGTACCGGCGCCTTTTTCGGTATCGTATGCCTGCATCAGGATACAATTTTGATCTGACCAATGTTTTTGTAAGGTTAAAATCATTTCTTGAATATTCATTATTGACTCATCCTCCATCTTTTTCTTCTTTGTAAATAAAACGTGAAACATAGCTCGGTTCTTGCTTAATTAGTTAGGGAAATGTCTGTACCGAGAAGCCGCTACTCGTTATTTTATATAAATAAAAAAATCCGTCCCTATGCTTTATCTATCGCGATAAGGCATAGGGACGGATTTTCCGCGGTTCCACCCTATTTGTCACAACATGCGTGACCACTTTTACGTGTTACATTGCTCCAGAGTGCCTTCCTAAGTTTAACCTGTTCAGCTCACACCCTCCTGAACTCGCTGTCTGGCAATCTCCTCAGTACTACTCTCTATCCACACAAATTGATATTTAATTCATTTTAATATGATACGCAAAAACAGACAAAATGTCAATTAAAAATAACGTATAGGATGTGCTAATATCACTGCTTCACAATCAATTATTTAATTGTGCAACAGCCTCTTTTCAAAATAGTGCAATCCAATCAGTGGAGCGACTAGAAGTTTTCACAAGGAACGATGTCTATCAGAACATATTGGTTTTGAACCCTTAGATCTTCCCCTGCCAATCACTCATCTGTTTCAAAAAACGTTTCGATTTAATATAGTAACCGCCATGTGTTTCATAGTATTGATCCATGATAAGGTGAAGGATTCTCTTATTTTCAGCTTTTACTGAAATATCACCGATGCGTTTCATTTCAACCCAAAGAAACAATTTCATTAATTTAATTACCTGATCTGGAACAGAGATACTGTTTGGATCTACTGCTAAACATCTCCTGCATAATAAACCGCCATTATCAATGGAAAAAGCCTTCAATTCCTCTGGATTGCCACAGGACACACATTGTGTCACTATTGGCGCGATTCCAGCCTCTCGATACATTTTCCATTCATACATCATCGCTAATACTTCAGGATCTTGCCCATCATTAATACGTTCTGCGGTCTGTAACAATTGTTGAAAAATAAAGGCGCTATATTTCTTTGGATCGATCAATTTATCTGTTAATTCTGCAATATAACTCATATAAGCCGTCTTAAAGATATCTTCACGAATTTTGCGAAAAGAAGAAATGACTTCCCCTTGCTGGATGGCTGCCAAATTAGATCCTGGCTGAATCAAATAAGAACCATGAATAAAAGGCTGCGTAATTGCAGCCATACGACTTTTTGTTTTTTTAGCACCTCTAGCAATAGCGCCTATCTTCCCCAAAGTAGGTGCTAATAATGTCACAATCTTGTGTGTTTCTCCATAATCCTGTGTTTTGAGAATGAAGCCTTCCACTTTTTCAAACACAAGCTTCACCTTACTTTCTATACCGTTAAATGTTACTCTTCCACAATCACATCATCTTCTATATTTTCGTCTTGCATTTCATCAGCTTCTATTTCTTTCATCCATAAATAAGCTTCAATATTCCCTGTTTGACTAAAGACTTTCCATGGTACATCAATCATATTAAACCTCACCTTTCCTTCCATAATCTGTGATTTTTTTTAGAAGAAAGCATGTTTATGTTTCGCAGCTCTGACAGATCACGACCAGTAATCTATATCAGTCGGAAACATAATTTTGTTCTTAATCATGATGCTCATCTAATGTTCCTCTATAGTTTTTCCACAAGAATTGATTAAATGAGTATTAATATTTACCATGTATCAAATAGCTATTGATAAGAAATACAGTCAGACTATGAGCCACGGGAAGTACTTCTAATACCTACAAGCAAGTGTTGTTGCTTCTAAATTGGCATATGATCTGCAGCCTTAATCAATATTCGTCTTGATTAAAGCCGAACTCACGTAATTGATGCGGCCGGTTGCGCCAGTTCTCTTGTACTTTGACCCATAACTCCAAGTATACCTTAGAACCTAGAAGTTTTTCGATGTCTGCTCGTGCCCTCTGACCAACTTCTTTAAGCATTCTTCCTTGCTTCCCAATCACAATACCTTTTTGAGACTTTCTTTCCACGATAATCGCAGCTTGTACCAATATTTTTTCATCATCTTCACGCTGCTGGATTTGTTCTATTACTACTGCAATCGAGTGCGGAATTTCTTCACGGGTTAACTGCAATACCTTCTCGCGAATTAATTCACTAATAATGAAACGTTCTGGATGATCTGTTACTTGGTCCTCCGGATAATACTGCGGACCTTCAGGCAGATGTTCTGTCAGAACGTCCATTAAGTGCCCTACATTATTCCCTTCCAAAGCCGAGATTGGTATGATCTCTTCAAAAGAATAGGCATTTCGATATTGCTCAATCATTGGCAATAGCTGGTCAGGGTGAACCAAATCAATCTTATTAATGATTAAGAAAACAGGTTTTCTTACGGACTGTAGTCGATCAATTATAAACTGATCTCCTCTTCCATAGCCTTCTTCGGCATTGATCATAAACATGATCGCATCGACTTCATCTAAAGCGTTTTCAGCAATTTTAACCATGAAATCGCCCAACTTGTGCTTTGGTTTATGAATTCCAGGTGTATCAATAAAGATAATCTGTTTCTGCTGATCGGTATAAACACCTTGAATTTTATTTCTTGTTGTTTGCGCCTTATCACTCATAATAGCAATCTTTTGACCGATTACCCGATTCATAAAGGTCGATTTCCCTACATTTGGTCGGCCAATAATGGCGACAAAGCCTGATTTAAATTGATTTTGCATCTCTTTGTTCCTCCGCTTAATTTCATGTTGCATTGCTTATTATTATCATACTATATTTTTGATAGTAATTCATATCTTCGACAAAAATAGTGGTGTTATTTAAAAGGGATGTTTAAAAAGTTCGATAAAAAGAACCATCATCGGTTACGCTCGCAACATCATGTGGTCACACGATACTAGCACATCATGAACGTCGGCAAGCTAAAACTGTAACATCCTGCCCCAACGCTTCCAATAGTACATTCTTTATGTCAAAGTAAAGGGACAAGACAGCACAGTTTTGAGTAACGAATTTGAACAAGATGTGTTGATTTCTACGATACCCTCACGATATGGGGAATATAAATAGAAATTACACTATCGCCAACTTCGCCATTTGCATTTTGTTAGATTTTTTGAACAACCTTTTACAGAACGTTGACATATGACCAATCACGGCTAACTAAAAAAAATGCTGATTCCTTTTGGCAGGAAAATCAAACAAGCGATGACAACAGCAAATACAGCCGTAACTAATACAGCGGCTGCCGACATATCCTTGGCAATTCCAATTAATTCTCTTTGTTCCGGTTCTAAATGGTCTAACGCTCTTTCTAATGCTGTATTCATCATCTCCATACTAATAACAGCACTCATTGCCAAGCAGATAATCGCCCATTCTATTATCGTGATAGATAGAACAACACCTGCTATCACGACAAGAATAGCAGCAATCAGATGAATTTTTATATTTCGCTCTGTTAATACAGCCATTCTCAGCCCATTCAGCGCATAACGCAAACCAAAGTGTAATTTACCCTTTCCGCGAGAGCCCGAAATCATTCAGAATCTCCTCTTGTCTTGTGAACATTTTCTGTTCATCTTCTTTATTCATATGATCATAGCCAATTAAATGTAACAGACCATGTACAGTTAAAAATCCTAACTCTCTAGTGAATGAATGGTTGTATTGTTCTGCTTGTTCCGTAATCTTATCGACCGAAATAATGATATCTCCCAGCACGACGGGTAATGCCGCGCCAGTAATCGCAAGTTCCCCCTCCACTTGTTCTTCTAATGCAAAAGATAACACATCAGTCGGACGGTCGATCTGACGAAATTGTTTATTTAATCGATGAATTTCATCATCATTGACAAACGAAATAGATACTTCAGCCTCTGGGCTAATATCTTCCTGTTCTGCTGCATATAGGAGTAATTGTTTGACCAATTCCATGTGTTCGTTTGAGATCATCCCAGTCTCATCATTGAAATCAATTTCCATGCCGCTCCTCCTCATCACTCGGATATTGTATTCGTGAATGGTACATCCCTTTTAGTGTTTCTTCAATCACAGATTTTATTTTCTCTAAGTCTTTAAAAGTTAATGAACTCTCATTTAATTGACCATCCAGTAACCGATCTTCCAAAATAGAATTGACAATCTTTTCAATCGATTCTTGATCTGGGTTTGTCAATGAACGTACTGCGGCTTCAACAGAATCACAAATAGACACCACTGCTGCTTCTTTGGTTTGCGGTTTCGGCCCTTCATAGCGAAAGGCGGTCTCATCCACGTTGTCTTGATGTTCTTTCGCCTTGTAGTAGAAATACTTTAACAAGGTTGTTCCATGATGCTGATAGGCAACATCGATGATTTCTTTTGGTATTTTAGCTTCTTTTAGTATGTTGGCACTGTCTTTTGGATGCTGTAAGATAATTTCTGCACTTTGGTAAGGATCTAAGTAATCATGGGGGTTTTTCGCCCCCATTTGATTTTCAATAAAATAGTGAGGCCGGATCGTTTTACCTAAATCATGATAATAAGCAGCAACCCTGGCCAGTAATCCATTTGCTCCAATCGCTTCACAAGAAGCTTCACTTAAGTTGGCTACCATAATACTATGATGGTAAGTACCTGGTGCCTCCATCAGCAATTTACGCAGTAATGGATGATTAGGACTGGAAAGGCTGAGCAATTTTGTATCAGACAACAAGCCCAAACCAGTCTCAAAGAAAGGTAACATACCAATCGTCAAAACGGTTGCCACAAAGGCTGAAAAGATACCGTATCCGCCAAAGATTAAATAATCAAGCCATGAATATTTCTCAAACGAAAGGAATATAAATAGACAGATCACCATGAGATTAATGCCAGCTACCGCAACACCGCTTTTAATAATGGCACTCCGGTCTCTAATCAAATTCAAGAAGAAAATACTGGCCAATTGCGATAGTACCAAATAGATACCCGCTTCTATATTAAGGTGACCCGGAATATTTCCGTTAAAAATGACACTGCCGATAATTGCATATAAAATAGACATCGTAAGGGCGTATTTCTCATTAATCAAAATCTTGATTAACATGGAAAACGCCGCGATCGGTGTTAACCAATATAAAGGATTGGTTGTTGTTGTATAAATGCTGAATACTTTCATCAATAGGGCGAGAATAATCGTTAATATCGTTAAAGCAAGCAATTTGCGTACCTGAAATTCCTGCTGCTGCCTGCTGTTTTGGATAAGAGCAAATAGGAAGATACCAATTAACAACACCAGCACAACCAAACCGATTACAGGGTAAAAGCTTTCCTTCTCATTCAGCAAACCTGTAAGCTCTAATTCCTCATAAATCTCATTTGTAATCAACTGACCTTCTTCGGCAATAACTTCTCCAGCCCGAATCATGACTGGTTCTACCGTGTTTCTTGCTTGCTGTTGTGCCTGATTCGTCTCTTCCAATGAAAAAAAGGAATTAGGCTGAACACCAAAAGTCATTAACGGTTCAAGAGCCGTCACTAAAGACTCATCTAACGTAGAATAGCGAAGTTTCTGCTGAACAGTTTCTATCGCTTGTTCCACATCTTCCGTTTTAATACCATCATGGTAAACATCATATAGGGCTGAGGTCAATAATTCTTTCGTCAGTACCCTTGTCTCCTCTGGTGTTTCAAATAGGGTAGCGAAGTTATCACGATTCATCTGAGCATATAGATCCTCATTGATAAAGGCTTCCAAGTAGTCAACCTTCTCCGCCGTTGAATCAAATTCAACTTTCTCATCCCCTACTTCTATATTACCGGAATTAATTTCCTGAATTGCTTCAAATAATTCATTGATATATGTAACCTGTTCTTCAGCGACCTCAGGCATCACTTCATAGTGATCTTCTACAGACTGAACAGCCTCCCGGATACGCCTCTCGGTTTCTTTCGCATTCTCAATCGTAATAGGGGAACGAATCGTTTCTTGCGCCGAAGAGAACTTCTCGATTTCATATGTTTCCAAATGGACATTGTCATAAGAAACGCCAAACAGCACAGCCATCATGATCAAAATACACGCAGGGATCTGTAAGGCTTGATTCCGAAACAAAGACAGCCCTCTATGTTTGATAAATGTCACAAATCGCATCGATTCTCCCCTCATTTCTGTACTCTATCTTTACCCCGTGATTAGTCTTCATATGCTTCAATAATTTTTTGTACAATTGGATGGCGTACCACGTCAGATTGGGATAAATAAACTAAACCAATCCCCTTCACATCCACCAGCTTCTGCTTAGCCTCTATCAAACCTGACTTAACTCCTTTGGGCAGATCTATTTGCGTGACGTCTCCGGTAATCACCATTTTAGAACCAAATCCAAGTCTGGTCAGGAACATTTTCATTTGGGCATTTGTTGTGTTTTGTGCCTCATCTAAAATAACAAAGGCATCGTCTAATGTACGTCCTCTCATATAGGCAAGAGGCGCTATTTCGATCGTTCCGCGTTCAATAAGCCGTGTAGTATGTTCGGCTCCCAACACATCATGCAAGGCGTCATATAACGGCCTTAAATAAGGGTCAACCTTCTCCTTCAGGTCTCCTGGCAGGAAGCCAAGGCTTTCCCCTGCCTCCACTGCCGGACGTGTAAGAATGATCTTCTTTACCTTGCCGTTCTTCAATGCATGTACGGCCATAACGACAGCTAAATAGGTTTTCCCAGTACCTGCAGGCCCTATTCCAAACACCATATCATTTTGCTTAATCGATTGCAGATAATGGCGCTGCCCTAGGGTTTTTACGCGAATCGACTTTCCTTTAGCATTTTTGGTAATTTCATCTTCAAATAACGTTGCCAATTGATCAATTTTATCTTTCTTTGCAAGATCTACTGCATAAACAACATCCCGCTCAGAAATGGTAATGCCTTTTCTAATAATAGCCAACAAACCATTTAGGACATCTTGAATCACTGCTATATCATGAGTATCGCCTGAAACACTGATTTGCTCTCCCCTGGATGTGATTGATACTTGTAATTGTTCTTCCAGTTGTTTCAAATGGCGGTCTTCTGTACCAAATAAAGCTAATGCCTCATTTGGATTTTCTAGGTGTAAATCAATTATTTTTAAATCTTCTGTCATATTCAATCTCCTTGACTAATAGGTTGTTTCGTTGCAATGTTTTCCAGTACTGAGTAATACAAAGTTAATTTAACTTTACCATTCTCTGCCGATTCGTGCAAAACTTTTTCATCTATTATTTTTGTTTTTGGAGGAGTTGTCCTGCTTAATTCTCTGCGAGCCTGTGCCAAGGCTATCTTTCTTGCTTGTTCCGCTTCCATTTGCTGTTTGGTGATTTCTGTCTGATAGATCGTCTTCTTCGTATAGGTGACCGGTAATTTCCACTTAAGGAAGTAAAAATCTTTTTCTTCTGATTCAATTTGATATTCGGAAAAAGAAGGCTGTTTAAAATTCCAAATGGGTAAAACAATATCTTTGAATTGTAAATAATGTTTTTTTTCGTTTATCCCTTTCATTAACTGTAGTTCTTGTTCCATTGGAACCGTTACTTCTGATTTGTACCAAACCTCAGCAAACACTTCCCCTTCTGCACCGACAATCGTGCCTGAATTCGTATCCTCTTCATCTGATGAATGAAGAAAACCGGAAACCAAGATATCACCTGGATATACGACATCATTGGTTTGGACCATAGGTTGTCCCTTTGAAATAAATAAGTTTGCCACTACCCCCTCTTTGGTTGCCACCAAATGCCCCGGAGGAGTGGGCTCTTCTTTTTCTACGATTGTCTTCTCTACGCCCTCTAGATGATAAGCTGACCCTGTTCTTTTTACACCGACCCACAATAATTCAGGGATATCAGCCAGTAATTGCTTTTGAATATTCCCTGGTGAGGTTACATTCCATTGAAAATTACCCGTTTTGACACCATATTCCTCTAGTTGCTGACTTACCTTTTCCTCGATCTCTGCATCAAGCCCGGTAATATCCACTCTCCAGATTAGATTAGAAAGCATGAAAATAAATATAATCACGACAAGAAAGCCAATAATTAACGGTCGCTTCTGATTCAGCTGTTTCATTGTAAATGGCAGGCCTTTCCGGCTCCCAAAGGATAATTTATATCTCGTCTTTCGCCTGATCTGCCGTACTTTCATTACATCTGCTAACTTTATTCTACCACACGCAGTCTCTTTATCATGTTTGATAATATTCCATGACATAATTTGGTGCTTTGCTAATATTTGAAAAAAAAGTTCTGGATGTGCTCCTTTCACCACAATCGTAATATACCCAGTCAACCAATTTTTTTTGATAAAAAACATGTACGTCCCTCCGGCTCCTTGCTTTATTTCTCGTAATAAATTCCACTAATTTCGCCCTCTAATAAAATATCTTGGGCAATCATCATTTTTAACACAAAGCCTTTGCCTTTGATGCGGACATGCCCTTGATGAACTTTTAGTAATAATTCTTCAGAAGAAAAAATAATAAGGCCTTGATGATTTTCAATATAGGCATGAATTGTTCCTATCGTTGTTATACGCGGTAGCTTTAAGGTGACCTCAGAAGGCAGATCAAATATCTGTGTAATCGAACGCATGATGCTCTCTTTGAGTTTATTTTTCTTCACTAAATCTGAGCCTCCCCTCCATTTTATTCTATGAATGGAATAAGGAATAAGAACATTGAATTATACGTGCATTTAAAAGTTTGTTATCTAAATTAAAGGGGAATGCGCTAACAATATACGAGGTAAAACGACAGCTATACATGCTTTGCAAACATATAGAAGGAGAGTCATTTATCACGATCCGGATAACTCATTTAGGAGGTAAATATAGAAGAGGTCGTTATATAGAGGAATGGCTCGTAATGATTCAGCCTTAGTTTTTTATACTATAATCCATAAACTTTTATGCTTTCCTATAGTACAACAAAAAAATCGGAAGCTGATCTGCTGTAGATCTGCCTCCGATTTTCCGAAAATCATGTTACAGTTTGATTAAGAAGTAATCCATCCAATCTTTTTTGACTAGCGGTTAAAACGTCCATAGCGTCTTTTTTGATAGGCTCTTGGCGGGCCTAAGACTTCTGACATGATAATGCCTTGGGCAATACCTTTACTTGTCAAATTGTTTTTAATCGAGAAGGTACCTTCATATACCTTCGGATTGGACTTGTTCACTTTCTGATCAAGCTTGCCTTCCAGCTCCTGATACTTAATTACCTTATCATTTTGCGTCTGTTCACGCATTTTCCTTGCTTGTTTCAGTTTGTCTTTTAAGTCTTCCATTTGATCCCGTTTTTGTTTGGTATAAGGATCCTCGCCTATACGACCTATTTCCTGTCCGGATCGCGCCATCATTTCTTCAGCTTCCTGTTTCCAACGCTCCTGGTCTTGAGTCTGTGTCTGATAGGTTGATCGTTGGGCCGTCTGAGATTGATGGTTTTGTTGCTGCTGCACCGTTTTAGGCCGACGGGCTTGTTGCTGCTTCTGTTGTTCCTCACGCTGCTTACTCATATTCATAATCCAGAATATGAATACAAGGATCGGAATGATAAAACTAAATATTCCTTCCATCAGCATCTTCCTTTCAAAGACTGCCTATCAGATAATGGATAGGAGAATTCATACTTACTTGTCATTTTCATCATTATCGTTTTCAGTCAGCTTACCGATAGACTCACGCATATCTGTATCGGCATCGATATTCTGATAATTCATATAATCCATAACACCCATTTTGCCAGAACGTAATGCTTCTGCCAAGGCTTGCGGCACTTCTGCCTCTGCCTCCACAACTTTCGCGCGCATTTCCTGAACCTTTGCAACCATTTCTTGCTCTTGTGCAACGGCCATGGCACGGCGTTCTTCGGCTTTTGCTTGGGCAATATTCTTGTCTGCCTCGGCTTGATCTGTTTGCAGGATCGCACCAATGTTCTTACCGATATCCACATCGGCAATATCAATCGAGAGAATTTCAAAAGCTGTACCAGAATCAAGACCTTTACTTAATACGGTTTGAGAGATCATATCTGGATTTTCTAAAACTTGTGTATGAGCATCCGAGCTACCAATCGTACTTACCACACCCTCACCTACACGGGCAATAATGGTTTCTTCACCAGCACCACCGACTAAGCGGTCAATGTTAGCTCGAACGGTAATACGCGCTAATGCCTTCACTTCAATACCATCCATTGCAATACCAGCAATAAAAGGTGTCTCAATTACTTTTGGATTTACACTCATTTGTACGGCTTCTAATACATCCCGGCCTGCTAAGTCAATCGCCGCACAACGTTCAAAGCTTAATTCAATATTTGCACGTTGGGCAGCAATCAATGCATTTACCACTCGGTCTACGTTACCGCCTGCTAAAAAGTGACTCTCCAGCTGATTGGTGGTAACCCCAATTCCCGCTTTATGTGCCTTGATTAAAGGATTGATTACACGTGATGGTACAACCCTTCTTAAACGCATCCCTACTAGTGTAAAGATACTTACCTTCACCCCTGCAGCCAGCGCACTGATCCACAGCATTACTGGAATAAAAGTAAAGAGAATGGCTACTGCAATTACAATTAGACCAATAATAATTATGGGAATAATAATATCTAAATCATTGTTCATACGATATTTCCTCCTTATATCTATTGTTTTATTTTCAAGCGTTCCATGCAATGATGGCCAGTCGCTTCTGAATAACCTCTGTTTACTGCACTATTAGTAACCAGTCCAACGGTTGCCTACTGGGACGCTCTCATTTTCACTGCTTCTAATACATTTTGGCCATCTAAGTCCATCGATGCACAACGCTCAAAGCTTAATTCAATCTTTGCTCGTTTGGCTGCAATCAATGCATTAACCACTTGGTCGACGTTACCGCCTGCTAAGAAGTGGCTTTCCAGCTGCTTGACGGTTACCTCAATTCCTGCTTTATGTGCCATAATTAATGGATAAATTACATGTGATGGTGCAATCCTTCTTAAACGCATCCCTACTAGTGTAAAGATACTTACCTTCACCCCTGCAGCCAGCGCACTGATCCATAGCGTTACTGGTATAAAACTAAAAAGAATGATAACCGCAATAACAATAATAATGGACAAAATTAAACTTCCATCCATATAGTATTTTCACCTACTATCTAGCGTTTTATTTCACTTACTACTATACGCGAACCTTCCACTTTTATGATTTTAACAGGTACATCGGCATTAATAAAGCCTCCATCAGAAACGACATCAAGCCTCTCGTTATCAAAGACTGCTGTTCCTGCCGTACGAAGCGGTGTAGCTGTAACTCCTTCTCTACCGATTAATTCATTACGGTTTACGGTCGATACATAACCTAACTCTGCGGCTGTAGGATCGGATAAAATAACTTTTCGGAAAATACCTTTCTCTAAACCAATCGTTTTGAATAACACAACGGCTACAATAATACTCGCAACTAGTGCAATAGCAATACTCATCGCCATATGACCTACATCATCAGATGACATAAACAACGCACCAACTATTGCACCTAAACCAAGGAAGCCTAAGATGCCTCCCGGTGTAAAGATCTCAAGAATAATCAAGACAATTCCGAGCAGAAGTAATAACAATGTTTCGTAGCCTGCCAAACCAGCTACCATATGACCATAAAAGTAAAAGATAAGTGAAGCTATTCCAATGGAGCCAGGTATACCGAACCCAGGTGAGTAAAGTTCAACGATTATGCCAATACTAGCGAGGGATAATAAGATTGGAACAACGACTGGATGCGTTAGAAATCGTGCTATCCCTTCCGCAACAGTCGGGCTTGTTTCGACAACTTCTGCACCTGATAGAGATAATTCATGTAATAATTCCGTGCGGTGACTGACAATCGCCTCTGCGTATCCAACTTCAACTGCATTATTGGCATCTAAGGTCAAAAACTCACCCACTGGAGCGCCATACTCCGGTAAATCGATCTGCTCATTGGCCATTGCTTCCGCATATAAAGGGTCCCTGTCTTTAGAGGCCGCTGCACCTCTCATACTAGCCAGCCAAGCCGATTGAGCCTTCTTATCAGCTGCATTGCCATCACCAGTAATAACACCGCTTGCCCCCATACTAGTTTGCGGCTTCATAAAAATATTGTCCGTATTTAAGGCGATATAAGAACCAGCTGACAAAGCCCTTACCGTGATAAAAGAAGATGTTTCTATCTCCAAATCCTGCAATATTTCACCAATATTCTCTGCTGCATCGACACGGCCGCCCGGTGTATTGATTTCAAATATGACATGATCCGCATTTGCCTCGACTGCTTCTGAGGTGGTTCGTTTCACAAATGCTTCCAATCCGCGCTCTACTTCATCAACAATCGGGATGACATACACCAGCTTACCTTGGCCATCCTCCTCTGCTGAAGCGTGGTTAGATGGAGCAAACATGAAAAAACTTACTGACAGCAAAACGGTGCACCATACAAAAAGGAGCTTCTTCAAGCATGTTCCTCCCTTCTATCTAATCTTTCCGCCACCTACCCCTTATACGTATCCTATGTATCATTGGTTTCAAAAAAAAGATATTCCGATAAACTGATTTTAACACAAACATCATCGACAAGAAAGGGATATCAAAACGAGTGATGAGGTGAGCTGCTCATTGGTGCCATAATAAAAAACCCTCAGCTGTAATTAGCCAAGGGTTCTTGGGTGAATGAATACGTTCTGTTCATTTTATGATAAGTTCTTTTGAACCAATTGATTCACTCTTGCGCCATCTGCCTTACCTTTTACTTTTGGCATCAAGCTGCTCATTACTTTCCCCATATCTTTTTTAGATTGGGCTTGCACTTCATTGATCGTTTGAACAACAATTTCTTCTAGTTCTTCTTCTGAAAGTTGTTCTGGCATATAAGCTTGAATAACGACAATTTCTTCTTCCAACTGACTTACCAGATCGTCGCGCCCAGCTTGTTTAAATTCGTGGAGGGAATCTTTTCGTTGCTTTAGCTCTCTTGCCAAAACGGTTAATTCTTCTTCCTCAGACAATGAATCTGTTTGTAACTTGATGGCCTCATTCTGCATCGCAGCTTTCACCATACGAATAACACCTAATCTTAACTTTTCTTTCTTCTTCATCGCCTGTTTCATATCTTCGTTTAATAGTTCAACGATCGCCACTGCTTACACCTTCTTTAAAATTTACGCTTTCTAGCGGCCTCTGATTTTTTCTTACGGCGTACACTAGGTTTTTCATAAAATTCACGCTTACGGTATTCTGATAATGTACCAGACTTTGATACACTACGTTTAAAGCGACGAAGAGCATCTTCTAGTGACTCGTTTTTACGAACGCGAGTTGTGTTAGACATGCAAATTTCCCTCCCTCCGAAGCAAACAACAAATTAATACAACATACATTAAAATACATATGTCTCCTTGCAATTATAATATAACCCCTTTAGTTGGTCAACAGGTATACACAAGAAAATAGCGATTAAACTATATTTATCTATCATTATTAAAAAAAGTAAAAATTTTTTTGAATTCCGTTCAGAAAGGCTGTTGTTCATACTATAAATAGAAATTATCACCATTATCAGGTCGAAATCGAAATGGTTTTTCAAAAAGAAGTAAGTTGTCTTGAATACGCACAGAGATGGCACTCCCTTTATATGTTTTGTTTAGAAAGAGAGTGCCATCCACTTAGGTAAGGGACTATGGTTTCCTTTTTGATGAAAGGAAGATCATTTACTTTGTCTCAGATTATATAGAAGAAACTGTTGAATCATCCATGATGCGAACAAAAGTACCTTCACTGTATGGATAGCCGGCCTTGTCAATCTTTACACGCACAATCTCACCTATTAGATCACGGCTTCCCTCAAATTTCACTTTCAAATAATTATCAGAGTACCCTACTAAGATATCTGGGTTATCGTCATCAAATGTTTCCTCTGGAATAACTTCCACTACTTCCTGTTCATATTGTTTAGCATAAGCAAGTGCTTGCTGGTTGGATTGCTCTACTAATGCTTGTACACGTTGGTTTTTAACTTCTTCATCTACTTGATTATCCATTCTTGCCGCTGGTGTTCCTGTCCTGCGTGAAAAAGGAAATACATGCAACTCAGAATAACCAATCTCTTTAATGAAATCAACTGTTTCCTGGAATTCTTGCTCTGTTTCACCTGGGAAACCAACAATAACATCGGATGTGATCGCTAAATGCGGCAGAGCCCTTTGAATTTTTGCTACTCGCTGCTTATAAAATTCTGTTGTATATTTACGTCGCATCCGGGCAAGTACTGTGTCAGAACCTGATTGCAGCGGGATGTGCAAATGCGGAACGATTTTCTCTGAAGCGTCCAACACCTCGATCACTTCATCTGTAATTTGACTGGCTTCAATAGAGGAAATACGGATCCTTCTTAAGCCAGGCACTTTTGTCTCTAACTCACGCAATAATTGGGCAAAATTATAATCTTTCATATCTTCCCCATAGCCGGCAGTATGAATACCTGTCAGCACAATTTCTTTATAGCCTGACTCAACTAATTGACGTGCTTGTTTGATAACGTTCTCCGGATCACGGGAACGTAATAACCCTCTGGACCAGGGGATAATACAGAAGGTACAGAAATTGTTACATCCCTCTTGGATTTTCAGTGAAGCACGTGTACGATCTGAAAATTGCGGTACATCCATTTCTTCAAATATTCGATTTTTCATTATATTAGCTACACCATTAATCGGTTGGCGGTGTTCCTGGTGTTCTTCAATGTATTGAATCATTTTACCGCGGTCTTGTGTACCCACAACGATATCTACACCTGGGATCTCCATTATCTCTCCTGGTGATGTCTGTGCGTAGCAGCCAGTTACACAAACAATAGCCTCTGGGTTATGACGAATAGCCCGGCGGATAATTTGCCGGCTTTTCTTATCCCCAGTATTGGTTACGGTACATGTATTAATCACATAAACATCGGCATGATGATCAAAATCGACACGTTCATAGCCGGCAGTCTTGAATTTCTGCCATATCCCCTCTGTTTCGTAATGATTGACTTTGCAACCAAGTGTAAATAGACCTACGGTTTTCAGTAGCTTTTCAGCCATATATATTTCATCCTTTCGTTATTCTAATAGGTTTTTTACTGTATCCTATAATATCATAAAAAATCAGAAATAGAATACAAAAGAACTTTTCTATCTTCCCTTATCTAGGTACTTTGTTTTTAGTAATGAAAGATGTTTTAAACTTGCAAGAAAAATAAGCCTCTTGCTTAATTGCTAGAGGCTGTATCTCACTTTATTTTAAGAAGTAGCTTTTTTCTTCTTTGAGACTGTCTTGGCAGTAGTTGCTTTCTTTTTGGTAGTTGTTTTCTTCTTCGTTTTTGATTGGTCTTTTTTTGCACGATTTAATGATTCTTGGAGTGCGTCCATTAAATTAACCACGTTGTCTGGTTTCACTTTAGATACTCCGCCGATCTCGATTTCCTCGTTATTCTTTTTAGCTTCAATCAACTCCAATAAAGAAGTACGGTAGTTATCTTTATATTTTTCCGGTTTAAATTCGGTTGTAAGCTGATCAATTAAGAGTTTAGCTGTATCAATTCTTTTTTGCCAACAGCTCCTGACTGGGGACGTTGGGAACATCACTAACAGCTCAAACTTCATCGGGGTAATGAATTGTTTCAACCACGATTGCGTCTTCATGTACTCGAATTACTGCCAATTGCTCTTTAGACTTTATCATCATCTTGGTTATCCCTATCTTACCAGTATCCTTTAATGCTTCTCTCAATAAAGCATATGCTTTTGAGAATTGTATCTCTAGTCCTCTTGCATCCATTTCAAAATCAGAATCTTCATCTTTATAGTTCAAAAAATTTACAACCCGTCTTTTGTCATTATCAACATGCTGCGTGTGATTATGTCGAAATTTTGTTAGACTATCTTCAAAGTTTTCGCTTAGTTCATCGGTGTCCATACCTAATGCTTCTCCAATTAACATCGTGGTTTCATAACCTTCTCCCTCAAAATTATTATATGGTTGATTTGAATTGATTACCACGAAATACATCGTTGAATAACTCATTGTATCTTCCTGAGCTCCAATTCTAAGTTCGGGTGATTCAAATAATCGCAAATTCCCTCCAACAACATCTACTGTACTATCATCTATTACTTCAACAGAATCCGATTTACTGGCTAGCTCATTAAAGCGATCAATGAATTCTTTAAAGGCAGGATCATCTTCTAACATACTATGAAAAAGACTTGTGTTGTTAGACTCCTCTGTTCCAGCTTCATTGTTATTCTCGTCGTTACCTTCGTTCTCTGATTCACTTTCTGTTTCCTGATTATTCTGGGTATCTCCATTTTTGTTTTAGAAACGATGTCTAAAGCGTGATTTTGAACTATTTCAGATACTTTCATCTTTTGATCAACATTCTCCCAAAGCGTGTGTTCCAGGACAAGGAGATCCTTTAATTTGACCTCTTGCCTCTGTTCAGTCAAGGCTTTCGCCTGTAGGAAGTGACTGTTTGAAACGCCTGTTTGAAGGGTGAATAGCTTCATCTTTTAAATCATTTCTCATTACTGATAAAGCATGAAAGACTTCATCTGGAATAGCGACCATAAAAAGGGGATTTGGGGGTAATTTCCCTCCACCCTTCTATCCTCAAAGGCGAGGGCAGGTTGCCCATACGCCTCTGTTTCTATGAGAAGGCCCTGTCAATGGGTCAAGGCTAATCTTCTGGTACTCATGTATCCTCCTCGATGTGCAAACGGCCGAGCGGGCGCGCCTTTAGTGCGTTGATGTCAGCGACGTCGCCATCGATCAGGCCTCGTTGCACGAGGGTGTCGATAGCCCGGCCGCGTAGCATCAGGAGGCGCTTCACAGTCTTCTCGTCAAGATCCTCAAGAGCGATCTCCTGCACCTTCGCCTCCGGGCGAGGCGACATCTGCACGAGGATGAACAGTGTGACGGCAAGACCCATCATCACGTAGGTCGGCACCATCATGAGACCCATGTCCACACCCTCGCGAGCCGCCAGCATGTACGCCACGGGAATCCCGAGTGCGCCGAACACGAAGATGATTGTCATGGTCAGGCGTATGCCGGGCGTCCGCTTGCGCCCTTCCCGCACCCAGTCCACGAGCAGCACCACCACACCGAGTGCTGCGATTGCGTAGCAGATGGCAGCGAAAGGAATGTCTCCCGCGTCCCGAGGGGTCATACGCCCAAGACGGATTGCACGGTCATCGCCCAGCAGCGCCGCAAACCCGCCGATCGACGCCATCCAAGGAACAAATCCGACGAGAAACGCCCAGATCTTCTGTAGAGCCGAGCTCTTCGTCCACTCGGACGCATTCGTTCGCTGTGCGACCACGTGGGCTTCCAACACATCGAGGCCGTGCGGCTCATATCGAGACACCTTCCGCGCCCACATGGGAGGAGACAGTGGGTCCGGTCCAATATCAGGCAACATCATCTGCACGCTCCCATGAAGCCTGTAAAGATTCATACGATTTTTCCTGGTGTCTTTTATCTTCCAGTGCTTTTCTTGCTAATTCTTCATTATCTTCAATGTCCTTTCCCATATCTCTCGGGTATTGTTCTAACATTTTGACCGGAACTTCTTCCTTATCAATCATTGCATTCAATTCCGAACTGACAATGGTTTTCATTCTATTATATAATTGAAACATACAAATCCTCCTCTTAGAATAAGTAATGTACGATTCGTGCACAATATGAAATACGATTGATTTCGCAAATAGTTTCCTTTGAGGCGTTTCTCTGGATAGTTTAGGAAACAGACATTTATTCTTAAGTGCTTTTAGGTATGTTTTTGAAAAATAATGTGGTAGCTATTCGGTATTATTCAAAGGAGAAAATCAATAAAAAGGACTTTTGAGGTAATTTCCCCAACCCTTCTATACTTTGCCACTACTAAATCCTGTAGCAATCATAAGTGAGTTTACTAGGGGTCATCCAAGCGTGTAAAAACTTACAGTTTTGGGTGTATTTCCGTTCATCAATATATATCATCCTTTCATTAACATTCAAATATAGTTTATCCGTATTTATGATATCACAAATTGTTTGAAATAGAATACAAAAGAACCTTTCAATCTGCATCTATTAGTTGAAAGGTTCTTTCATCATTCATTAATCAGTTCAATTTCCAATTTGCATTTTTCAAATGCTCGTCCCATTTCCTTCACGTATTACATACTTTCATAGTCATTCTTCTTCCATGTTATCAATTCACTGTGTCCATTAACTACTACTTAATAACCGTTATAAAATAATGAATGCTAAAAATATAGAATCAGATTGGAGGGAATACATCGTGGTCTACTCTCTGATGTGGATATCGATGCAGCCGACAGTTGGCCACTTGGAGCAATCTCAGATCACGAAAACGAAAGCATTCTGATAAGAATCTAGCCACAGACCTGGAGTGAGCACGGGAGATACTAGGTGTTGCAGGAAGCGCACGCATTGCTTGTCACGATATGCAGAATTAAAACAATTATTAAAAATCAAGGCATTTCGTTTGAAAGAAAACATCTACTACAAATGAAACCCGATTCCTAGATCACAATTTATAAGCAGCGTTTATTCTAGATTGACCAATTTAACCGTACAATTTCCAATCATCGTTATGAATGGCGAGCATGCATTTATGGATTATTATGGACAAGGTTCACTTAGATTGATTTAGTGGATTCTAAAGCAATTATTGCTTATTTCAGCTAAAGTAATGGATCAGCGTTCTATTTCTCAATAAAGGTTAATCGACTGCTTTACTGATACCCGGTAAGCAGTAAAGAAAGAAGAAATGCTCATAGAAGTCTGCCTGATCATGGTGGAATACTCCTTTGTTCATTATTTGAAAAGTTTTTTATGGAAATATATTAATATATTATCATATGTTTTTGCGTAAAGATATATTATACAATCACTGATACGTCGTCTTTTCCATCTATAATCATCATAAATAGAAAAAAAAGTCAACCTACACCATTGAGATAAATGATGTAAATTGACTTTTACACTTAGTTGCATATCCTATCTGAAGTTAAGCCCCTTCTACCATATCTCGTCTTTTATAACCAAAATAACCGATAATCAGTAGAACAATGCTGATTCCAGTTAAAGTTATAAAAATGGGTGCATCAAAACTGTCCATCGGCATTTGTGGAATCCAGCTTTGTACAGCTGTTTTCGAGAACCAATCCGGTAAATCCAAAATACCGCCAAAGTAATTTAAGATGAAGGAATAGCCAAGATATGCATAGACTATTTTTCCTAACTTCGGTGCCCAGCCAAGGGCTAGCGTTGCAAGTCCTGTAAAGAACAGCACAGATGGCAGAAAGTTATAGCCCGCTGCGAAAAAATCACCCATATCAATGGTTGCACTGTCCCCCAAGACCGAGATAGCTGTTCCGCCAAGACCACCGGCAGCTAATAAAATTCCGATTAACCCGGCAAAAACAGCTAAACCAATTGTTGTCCAGTAAAGTTGCCCACGAGTTACTTTCGTTGCGTGAAGCTGACTTAAATGTAAACGACTCTCTTCAGCGAAAAGCTTATTAACGACAGCAATCGGCAGAATAGATACTAGACCAGTCATTACCATCATAATCGTACCAGTAAAGGATTCTTCAATAGAAAATCCGGATTGAGCAAACATCTGCTTCATCATCTCATTACTTTCCAAAAAGGTTTGCATATCCCCATAAATGGAACCGTAAGCTGCTCCCATCACGACAAAACCAATCAGCCAGCCAATGATGACTCCTTTATTAATCTTGATAAACAGTCCCCGTACAGATAATAGAGATTTTTTCGCGCTTTCCCGGCCTTCTCTTTCAGGAAGATACCCTGCTCCCATATCACGCCCGCCTTCCAGCGTAAAGGCAAGGACTACCATAGCTATACTGAAAATCAAAACAAAAACAATCGGCAGCCAGTTGTTTTCTGTAAAAGGATATGTCAGATATGTCCAACTAAGCGGATTGAACATAGATAAATCTACATTGGAGACATCTGTTCCTGCCCGAATAATATAAAGCAGTCCAACGATTCCCAGCGCTGAACCAGTTGCACTGGAAGCGGCCGGCATAATCTGTGCCATCACCAGTCCGATTACTGCTCCAATCACACCAGCCATTCCAACAGATGCTCCAAATAACAAGGAACCTTGGACAGAAAATGTATCTACATTAAAAACGATGAGCAGACCGCTAATAAAAAGCGCCAACAGAACATTAATGACTACAACCTCTGCCATTGCCGCGAGTGAATTTGCCTGCCGTCCAATTTGAAATGAGCGCACAAGCTCTGTCAATCCAAGATCTTCTTCCTTACGTGTATGTCCTATCACATGTAAAACAGCCATAATCATTGCAAACAATCCGCAGAATAATAACATTTCATGCGCATACATCGCACCTATTGTATAATCTGCTGCTGTTTCAACCGGGGTTGGGCCAACCATAGAAATCATTGCCGGATTTTGCAATGTTTCAAACATCCCTATCAAACCTTGTCCTTTTGCTATTTCTTCAAAAGCAGGCACAAAGCCACCTGAAAATAAACCAACTCCTAGAATCCAAAAAATCATTTTCTTCCAATCACGCTTTAAATATTGCCAAAATAGTATATCCCAGCGTGCAAATTTTTCTTTCATTATCCTTTCACCTCCCTGTCAACGATTATCCTTCATAGTGGCGCATGAATAAATCTTCTAGTGTCGGCGGAACAGCTTCAAACTTTGTGATGCCTAATTTGATAGCTTCTTCTAAAATATCGTGGATGAGTTGATTATCCGCAGAGAATGTCGCTTGATTATCCTTCTGCGTAAAATCATGTACACCTTCAACAAATTCCATGCTTGATACGTCACCTTCTGTTGACAATGTTATCGTAGAACGGGTCAAATGACGTAATTCATCGAGTGTGCCTGTTTCTATAATTTCTCCTTGACGGATAATGACAACCCTGTCGGCTAAACGTTCCACCTCACTCAAAATATGAGAAGAAAGCAAAATAGACTTCCCTGCTTCTTTAATTTTTTCTACCTCTTCCTGAAAAACTGCTTCCATCAATGGGTCAAGACCGGAAGTCGGTTCATCAAAAATATATAAATCAGAATCAACAGACAATGCCGCAATCAAACCAACTTTTTGCCGATTCCCTTTGGAGTAACCTTTGGCTTTTTTCTTCGGGTCCAATTCAAAACGTTTAATTAAATAATCACGTTTTTGCTTATCGCCTCCACCGTGCAACTTCATAAACAAGTCAATGATTTCCCCGCCTGTCAAGCTCCCCCAAAGTGCAACATCACCAGGCACATACGAAATGCGTTTATGAATTTCCAGACTTTCTTTCCAAACGTCCTTCCCAAAAATTTCTGCCTGCCCGGCATCACGCTTAATAATGCCCAATAAAGTACGAATCGTTGTAGATTTCCCAGCCCCATTCGGCCCGATAAAGCCAACAACTTCTCCCGCCTCTACTGTGAACGTCACACCTCTTAGTGCTTGAAAATTACCAAATTTTTTCTGTAGACCTTTTAATTTCACAATTTCAGTCATAACACTGACACTCCTTCTTTAAAAAATGGCTATCATGTCATAACGTGCTTTCCGGTTTAAAAAGAAGTTTAGAATAAACCATTAATGGATTTATGGTTCACATTAATTTATAATAAACATCCTTTTAAACTAAAGTTCATTTATAAGTTCAATAATAGTCCTTTTTTTTAATATAGTCAATGCAATAAAACTATTTTTTATTTGCTAGTTCATAAATTGTTATATATAATAAATAGGAAGAAATATGATTATGAGAAGAAATTTTTTAAATGATATATAGAAAGTAGGCTTAATTATGAATGGTTTCCAAAAACGGACAGAAGAAAAGAAAATTCAAATTTTGGAGGCAGCTTTTGAATTATTGAATTCAAATACTGGTGAAGGAAATGTAACGATGGAGCAGATTGCCAAACAGGCTAATGTCGGAAAAGCTACCCTCTTCAAATATTTTGGCAGCAAGGACAATCTTATTCACGAAGTTTTTCAACACATGTTCAATCAATTGATAGGAACAGCAAAAAAAATAATGGCTGAAAATAAATCTTTTGAAGAAACGCTGATTGCATTAAGCCAAAATAAAGTCAGCATGTTAGATAAAATTAGTCATCCATTTTACATGAAAATGATGGATTTTTTCACGAAAAAGGATGAACATGGTTTATCTTTGATGATGGAGAAATTTAACGAAGTAAATTACGACATGATGCTGGATTTATTCCATCGAGGGCGTAAAGAAGGAAAGGTAGACTTAAAATATTCGGATGAATTTCTGCTGCTATATTTCCAAGCGATTGTAGAAGGCATTTCCAACCCGAATATTTACGAAAAAATTGCTCCTTATACAGAAGAATGGACGGAGATGCTCATTAAAGGGATTGCTCCAAATAAGAAAAAGTAGATTTGTTCTTAAAATGAAAATACGCTAAACCACAAAATCAAAACCACCCGTGAGTGGTTTGTTAAGGAAGACACATTTATGTACAAGTTTATCAATATGATCTGTACACACTTCTGCTTTAATGGGGAGTGTAATATTAACTGTGTAAGTAAGAAATGCGTACGGTTTCTTACTCACACAGTTTTTTATTTGGTAGAATAAAAATATAAAGCTAAAGGA